>JAURZM010000023.1 GCA_030653385.1 Rubrivivax sp.
GCTGATCGCTGCCGGCCCCGGCGTGTTATGCCGCATCGCTTCGCAGGTACCCGCAGGACAGTTGCAGGGGCTGGCACGCCGGCCAGAATGCGAACTCGGCATATCCGGGTTCTCGGCATAGTGGATCAACGAGTGCCTGACCCGGGCGATCGCGCTCTACCTGGCGGGCAACGCAGGCCGCGAGTACGGCACGCTGTTCTGTGACGAGGCCGACGGTCCGCTCGACCCGGATCGCAAGCGCATGTTCATGGACATGAAGCGCGAGGTGATCCGGCTGGGCGAATACCAGCGCGAGTTCTTCGTCTCGCAGACACCGGAACTCACGGCGATGGCGGACAAGGTCATCGACCTGGACAGCTTCGTGCTGGCGCAGGAGGCGGCGACGTGACCGGCGCCAGCGGTGGGGAGGAAATGTCCGGCTTGCCGTTGCGCTGTCATGTCGTGCTTCCAGGGCTGCCGGCAGGGGCCAATGTGGCCGTCTGCGAGCGGGGCAGCCATGGCGTGCGCATCACCAGCATTGATCTGGGAGGCTTTTCGACAGCACGGCGCCTGGTGCGCGCGCTCAACGACGCGCTCGGGATCGACGCTGCGGCCGAACACGCGATGCTGGTCGGCTGCCTCCGGGGCTGGAACGGGGAAGTGGCGTGCCCGGACTTCCTTCGCGCCGCGGCTCGGGGCTTCAAGAATGTCGAGTGGCAAGCAAGGGGCGACAGCGTCCTCCACTGACGACGCGCCTTAGTCCGAACGACGGGCTTGCACTGACCATCTCGGGGCGGAAACTGTCGGCTGATCGGAAGGACAGCGCCAGTGAGCATCACGTTCAAGCTCGAGATCGAGGGCCATTCAGAGGAAGTCAACTTCAGCAACGGCAATGCCGCTGCCCTGCTGATTCTGGCTGGACTGCAGTCGGCGCCCTATGGCGAGATTCCGCGCGAGCGGTTGGACACAGCCATCACAAAGTTGCTCCGGGCCATGAACTCCGACCCTGCGCGGGCGAAAGCGGTGACGTCGGTCACCGAGGGACCGAGGTGGTCGGAGGGCGCGCGCACCGACGAGTACCTGAAGAGGCGAGCGGGCGAAATGATGGCAGTGCTGGTCCTTGCCCGAACGCACGGCTGTGGAGTCACTTGGGGTTGAGCGCAGCCTGACGCCGGTGCCGATCGAAAGGTGCAGGCGCAAGCCTGCGGGCCGAATGGACGGAGTCCTGATGCCTATGCCATGTGCTCGATGTCCGCAGGCATGGATATCCAGCCGTGCATTCGTTCCTCGTAAACCGAGATCGAGGGACCCGGAAACTCCGGGTCCGCGAACGCGCCGACCGGAACCGCGACGAAGCCTTCAAGGCCTTCTGCCGTGTAGTACACCGTCGATCCGCACTCAGGACAGAACCTGAAAGTGCAGTGCCCTCCTTCGTCTCCGACCCGGACGAACTCCTTGCTCGTGCCGTTGATCGTGACCGACGTCGACGGGAAGCGAGCCTGAGCTCCAAAGACACTTCCAGTCCGGCGCTGGCAGGCCAGGCAATGACAGACAGAGACCCGAACCGGGTCGGATGCGACGTGAGCTTGAAGCTGGCCACAACTGCAGGAGGCGGTTCGATGAGTCATCGGCGTGTAGGGCAGGGATTGCGAACGACGTTTCTGATGAGGGGCGAAAAGGTCAGCCCTCGTGCGCGTGGCAGACCGCTTCGATGTTGTGCCCGTCCGGACCAATGACGAATGCCGCGTAGTGGTCCGCGTGGTAGTGCGGGCGCAGACCAGGCGCACCATTGTCCTTGCCACCAGCCTGCAGAGCCGCGCGATGGAAGGCTTCGACCTGCTGGCGACTCTCGGCCTTGAACGCCAGGTGAAGATGCGCCGGCCGCTCCTGTGTCTGGTACAGGCACAGCGACACCGTGCCGTTTGGTTGGCTGAGCTCTACACCGTTCGGCGGCCACTCCGTGACGACGGTTACGCCAAGAGGTTCGAGAGCTTTGAGGAAGAACGCCTTGCTCACTGCATAGTCGCTGACGCCGAATTTGACGTGGTCGAACATCCGTACTCCTGAAGGGTGTGGGCCTGCTCGGGGCCTGATTCTGGTGTGGGCGCGACCGATCAGGCTCGAACCATCGGCATCTCGTCCCACCGTGTCGTGAACCGCGGCGACCGGCGCTCCTGTCTGGTCGCCCAACTGCGTTCGTCGGTGTCGTGTGCGGTGGTCGAAGCGCTCCCGATGTGCACCGAACTCCGGCCGAATCGCCGGTTCAGTTCATCCATGGTGGCCATCAGCGCCGAGCGGTCTCGCTCCGGTTTTTCCCCTGCCGCGTCGGAGACGACCGAAAACAGGTCGAGTTCGCCCTGCCGTTGGCCGGCAGGTTGGAGATCCACCAGCATGACACCGGCCTTGACGTAGTTGAAGCCCGGTCGGAACAGGCGATGGACGGCGGCGACGGCAGCGGCGACCAGGTGCCGGGAGTCCGAAGTGGGCCGAACCAATGGCACCGTCACGCTGGGGCTGTGCTGCCGATCGTTCTGGCGGAACGGGCTGGTCGTGAAGAACACGTTGACGGCCCCGGCGGCGCCATCCTGCAGACGCAGGCTCTCGGCCGCACGTGACGCAAACTCGCTGACCGCCTCGACGATGCCAGCGACATCGGTGACCGCCTTGCCGAAGGAGCGCGAAACCAGGATCTGCTGCTTCGCCGCCGGCGCCTCGTCCATGCTCAGGCAGGAGGTGCCGCGGAGTTCGAGGACCGTCTTCTCCAGGACGACGCTGAACTGCTTGCGCAGGGTCGCGACGTCGCAGCGCACCAGGTCGAGCACCGTCCGCACGCCGCCTTCGACGAGCCGTGCCCCGATCTTCCGTCCGACGCCCCAGACGTTGCCGACTTCGGTGGCGGCGAATGCCTTCAATCGATCCGCCTCGGACAGGGTGACCAGATTGCAGACCTGAGCGAGGTGACCTGGGTAGGAGCCAGGCTTCCGATCTGCGGTCTTGGCGATGTGGTTGGCGAGCTTGGCAAGCGTCTTCGTCGGGCCGAAGCCCACGGATGTCGGCAGGCCCGTCTCCATCAGGACGGTGGCCCGGAGGTCGCGACCAATGCCGACCAGATCGCCGCGCACGCCGTCGAAATCGAGAAAGGACTCGTCGATGCTGTACACCTCCTGCCGCGGCGCGAAGCGCGCCACGACGGCCATCATCCGGCTCGACATGTCGCCGTACAGCTCGAAGTTGGCCGACACCGCCAGCAGGCCGGCCGAGCGCTCGAGGTGGCGGACCTGGAACCAGGGCTGGGCCATCCTGACGCCGAGGTCCTTGGCTTCGTTGCTGCGCGCGATGCAGGCCCCGTCGTTGGAGGACAGCACCACGACCGGGCGGCCGCACAGCCGCGGCTGGAACACGCGCTCGCAGCTCACGTACATGTTGTTGGCGTCGACCAGGGCGAACATGGCGTCGGACCTCTCGCCGAACGCTACCGCGGCATCAGCGACTTGATCACCGTGGTCACGACGCCCCAGACCTCCACCGGCGTCCCTTCGTCCGGGACGATGTCGGCGTGGGTGGCGGGGTTGTCGGTGAACGCGGCTTCCAGCCTCGTCGAGCCGGCCTGTTTCCACAACCGGCGGCAGACCAATTCGCCATCCACGACCGCGACGACGATGTGACCGTGCGACGGCTGGATCGCGCGATCCACCAGCAGCACGTCGGCGTCATCGATCCCGGCGCCCTGCATGGCGGCGCCCGCTGCCCGCATCACGAACGTGGCATCAGGGTGCCTTATCAGCGCGTCGTTCAGGTCGATGCGCTTGACGGTCGAATCCGCGCCCGGCGAGCCGAAGCCGGCAGCTGTGCTGCGGGTCTCGCGGGGTCGGGCGGAGGGGTCGCTGCCAACTGCGGCGCCGTCGGGAATGGCATCGAAGCTGTACATTCATCCAGTTTATACCGTCGCGCCGGCCATGCACCAGGGATCGGTGCAGACATTCCGCGCACCGACGCGCATGGAGTCCTTTTCCAGACCAGCAAAAGGGGGCACCCCGATGGGTGCCCCCGATTGCCTGGTCCGGCTCAACTCGTGACGGGCGATCGCCGCACGTCGTGTCGGACATCAGCCGGCACACGCTGGGGCATGCAGTCAGGTTGCGCTCGATCCGCTGGTTCGACGGTCGCCGCAGTTGCGGAAACCGCCTGCAGTTCAGCCTGCCGCCGCTGCAGGTCCGCGAGTTCCTGCTGCGCGACCGGGTCCCAGACATCGGGGACCGAAGACTCGACCTGGAACGCAAAGTTGCAGGCCGCCGCGTCATCGCCGCTGTACCGCACGGAGACCTCGCGGTAGGTGCCGAAGTCGTGCGGGTGGCTGCGGACCACGTACTTCACCGACAGGCCTTCCGGGATCGGAAGGACCCGTTCGAGCATGCGGCGGAAAACCTCGCACTCGCGCATCGAGCGCGCGAGGTAGTTGTGGGTGCCGACCTGAGCGCAGGGCTCGCCGGCCGGCACGGGGCCGAGTTCGATGTACTCCATGGAATGGCTCCTTGAATGTGGGTGGATGGGATGAATGAAGAGGACGGTCAGAGACGACCGGTGTCCCGCGCGAAGGCAACCGCGTGGGGCTGCCAGTCGGCGTCGGTGGCTCGTGGGACTCGCGGCACCGTGAGGTAGCCGCTGTCGATGGCGTCGGTGACGTCGTCGTCCCACAGGTCGAAGATCACGCGGCCGCGTGGCGTCTCGAGACGGACGTTCTGGCGGTCGCGCTCGAACCAGGTCACGCAGACGTACTGGTTATCAGCGGTCTTCGCGAACTGATGGGCTTCAGGGTTTCGGGGCATGGGTTGCTCCTTGGGTGTTCGAGGCGGTGCGGGCGGACCGCGATGCCTCGGCGACGAAGCGGGGAGCGGTGGCGCTCCCCGCGGGTCAGTGCATCGCCAGGGCGGCGGTGGCTTCGTCGGCGGACAGGAAGACGTCGTTGGTGACGTCGTAGTACGCGTGCTCGCCGGTGGTCGGGTTCCACATGTAGAGCAGGCGCCGCCCGGTGCGCGTCGTGAACGGTGCTTCCGTTCCGCCGCACGCTGGAACCCACTCCGGCTGCGGAACGGCCTCGGTGCTCAAAGCAGCCCCCTTTCCGCAAAACTCGTGCAGGTCGAGCCCGAGACCACCATGTGGTCGAGGACGCGCACATCGACGAGACTCAAGGCGGAGTTGAGGGTCTGCGTGAGGAACTCGTCCGCGCGCGAGGGTTCGCATTGCCCGCTGGGGTGCGGGTGGCCGAAGATCACGCCGCCCGCGTTGTGGTGCAGCGCGCGCTTGACCACCTCGCGTGGATAGACGCTGGTCTGCTGCAGGGTGCCGGCGAACAGCTCTTCGGTCGCGATGACACGCATCTGCGAGTCCAGGAACACGACGACGAAGGTCTCGCGTTCGGCGCCGGCGAAGTGGACCTTGAAGTAGTTCTTCACCAGGGTCGGACTGTCGAGCAGGCAGCGGCCGACGAGCGCCGTGTTGGCCGAACGGACCAGCAGTTCGTGCGCTGCGGCGAGCACATGCCGGATGCGGGTCGAGCGCTCGGCCGGGCCGGTTGGCAGGCAATCGAGCGTGATGCTGTCGGAGCACTGGAGCGGATTCACCTCCACCCGGGGCGGGTTCAGAAGGATGTCCTCCAGTTGCTCGCGGTCGAGCATGGAGAGGTTCATGGTGTTCTCCGGTTGAATGGGAAACACCGATGGCCCGGACGGGGACGGTGTCCCCGATGGGATGCGCAGGGTTGCTGCGCGCTGTGTGGGCGGGTCACGACCGCTAACGCCACCGCTGAGCGGCAGATACCTCCTCGCGATGAGGACGGGCCCGTGGGGCCGCAAGGTGAAATCAGTATGGCAGTGGGCCCATCACTCGGCAACGAGGTCGGCGGGTCGTCACGCGATCACTTGACCGGCCGATGCCGAAGGCTCCTGCAACGCTGGAGATTGCGCAGGTGCAGGGTGCATCGCACGCGCCGGGACCGGGTCAATGAAGCTGCCATCGCCATTGAACGGGCAGGGGTGTGTGGCGAGCTTGCGGCGGTATCGGATCGCGTGTGCCCTGTACTGCGGCATCTCGAAGTGGCTGGACACCGAAGCGCTCGACCCATGCAAGCGGAAAGCGTCAACGCCGGTGGGCGGGTCGAAACGGGCCGACTTCCAGAGGGTTGACCAGGCTTCCTTGCGCGGGAACATGACCTTGCGCCGAACCATGGCGCACTCGCCACAAGGAGGCTGAATGCAACCGACACTGAAACTCAGTGCCATCGTCTCGGGGCCGAACCACCGGCAATACTTCGATCCGCAGGCGATGAAGGAACTCGAGGCGGGGATCAGGGCGGCCGGCGGCGTGACGCAGCCGATCCTCGTCCGTCCGCACCCGGAGCGCGAAGGCGTGTTCGAGATCATGGCCGGCGAGCGCCGCTGGCGCGCGGCACGCACGGTCCATGGCGACGACTACGACATGCCTGTCGTCATCCGCGACGCGAGCGACGCGGAGGCGCGGTCGCTCGGCATCATCGAGAACCACTTCCGTGACGACACCAGCGATGTCGAGCAGGCCGAGGGTGCGGCCTCGCTGCTGGCCTACAACAAGTGCGACAAGCACGAGACGGCACTGCAGCTCGGCTGGAACGTCGACACCCTCGAACGCCGCCTGCTGCTGCTGAACTGCGCGCCGACCGTGCGCAGCGCGCTCAACGAGCGGCGCATCAAGCTCGGCCACGCCGAACTTCTGGCGGGCCTGCCCGCCAGCCGGCAGGACAAGGTGCTCGGTGGCGTCATCGAGCACAAGGTGCCGGTGGAAGTGCTCAAGAAGCAACTCGGCCAATTCGCCAAGCGGCTTGCCGATGCCATCTTCGACACAGCGCAGTGCATCGGCTGCCCGCACAACTCGGCGCAGCAGGCCTCGCTGTTCGACGAGTCCATCGGCGAAGGCTTCTGCCAGCATCCGAGCCACTACGACGAATTGACCATGGCGGCACTGGAGGCGCGGGCCGTGCCGCTGCGCGATCAGTTCCCGGTCGTGCGTTTCGTCCGGCTGGAGGACGGCTTCGCGCCACTCACGGTCGGGCCGGATGGACCGATGGGCGTGGGCGCCACGCAGTACGCAGCTTGCAAGGGCTGCGCGCACTTCGGGTGCAGCCTGTCGGCGATGGCGGGTTCCTACGGCGAGGTTTGCGAGTCGCTGTGCTTCGATGCCGCATGTCACGCGAAGAAGGTAAGCGCCCATCGCAGGACAGTGCGCGAGGCGGCGCGAACCAGCACTGAGGGCATCGGGCCGGCCGATGCCGGGCCGAAACCCTCGCCGAGAAAGGCAGCGACCCCCGCATCCGGCGCTACGGCCGCGCACCATGTTCCCGCCAGGGTGGTCACCTACAGGATCGAGCAGTGGCACAAATGGGCCGCGAACGCCCTGATGGCGCAGCCGCAGCGCAATCAGCGTGTCCTGGCAGCGCTGGTGCTGGCGGGCGACATGCGCGCCGTGGTGCGGGACCGGTATGCCGAGGTCGCCGCCAAAGTGAGCGGCGCTGCCACTTCGACGAAGGCGGCAAGCGCTCCACTGCCGTTGCGCAAGGCCATCGAACAGACTTGCAGCTTCGATGACCAGCAGGCCGCAACGATGGTCCGTGCGGTGGCCGCAGCAGCGGCCTGCGGCATCGACAACGACGGACTGGAAGCGATCCTGAACTACCTCGAAGTCGACGAGGCCAGGTCCTTCGTGCTCGATGGCAGCTACCTGGACCTGCTGACCGTCAGCGAACTGGAGTCGCTGGCCGACGAGGTCGGACTGAGACAGGCCATGGGCGGCGCCTATGCCAAGGCCAGGGCCGGCAAGCGGGCCGACTTCATCAAGGCACTGCTTGCGGTTACCGGCTTCGCCTACGCGGGCGCGGTGCCGAAGTCGATGCGCTACCCGAGGCGGGGCTTCGGCAGGACGGATCGGACAGGCAGCGGGACCGGGGCGGCACCAGCGCCTGCGGCCTCGCAGGTCGCTTGCGACGCAGCCGAGGCTGTGAGCGCATGACGGGTTGACGGCGAGGGGGCGAGCCCGAAGATGTATGTCGAGGGCTTGCCTCTCACAGCCAGGAGATTGATGCAATGTTCAAGGAACTCTTCGAACTGGTCCGGGCATCCGGGCCACTGACGATGGCGGTGTCGGCCGACGCGCCGCGCGGCACCATGACCGTGGTGGTCATCCCGAAGCCGGCCGATGCCAAGGACGAGCCGGCGCTCGCGACCCCGCTGTCCCTGACCGCGACGCCCGAGGAATTCGATGCCGAATTCACCACGGTGCTGGCGGGCTACCGGACGCAGCGCCTGAGCCTCGCCGAGCAGGTGGCGGCCACGAACGAGGTTCTCGCAGCGGCACGCGAGGCCTCGGTGCAGAAAGGCAGCAAGGCTGCGACGACTGCGACGGCCAGGACGCCTGCGAAGCACGTCGCCGCCCCTGTGGCAGCGCCGGGCGCAGCGGCGGCAGGCGAAGACCCGGACGACGACGGCGGCGATGCAACGCAGGTGCCCGCGACCGGCGCTGACGTGGTGACCGCCGCGAGCGGCGTTCCGGCTCGGGCCGGTGCACCCGATCTGTTCGGTTGAGGAGGCGGCATGGCCATCGAAATCACCGAAGTCAAGCGGCGGTTCCGCTACAACGGCGTGACCCTGCCCGATGTCGCCGGGTTGAGCAACCAGCAGGTGCGTGACCTGTACAGCGCGCAGTACCCGGAACTGATGAGCGCGGACATCGAGGTCGGGGAGGTCGCCCGTGGCGTCCAGGACATCACCTTCCGGCGCGCGGTCGGCACGAAGGGCTGACGCCGGCCGGGTGGAGCGGTACGCCGCTCTGCTCGACCTGCAGTTGCATGGCGGCAGCGACTCGGCCACCGGTGCGCTTGAGGAGGCGCTCGGTCGCCGCAGACTGGTCGAAGCCGGACAGGCCATCGGCGAGTTCGCCTCGGCGGTGTGCGTGACAGGCGAACGACGCGTCGCACCTGTGGCGCTGCCGTTCCCGTCCGAAGGCCTGCCGCCCATGCCCTGACCCGACTGCTCACCATGCTCTCCCTGCCCAGGATCGATCCCGACATTCCGATGCGCCTCGTGCCAGCGGCGGCGCGGCAACGCGGCGCACACCTGGCCCGGGTGCTGATCCGGGCCGGGCTGATCAATGCCCGTACGCTGCCGGCCCGGATGGACACCGACCACATCGCCACCTGCCGGACAGCGCTGACGGCATGGCTCAACCAGCGCCTTTGCGGGCTGCGCTGCCTGCGTCCGATGTTCTCTCTCGGCCTCGACCAGGCGGCGGGGAGCGAGGGTGCTGGCGAGCACGATGGATACCGTCTCCGTGGCCAGATCGCCTGGTATGGCGGCGGCGGGACCTGGTGCGTCGGCCCCGCGCTCGAATGCCTGGAGGCCTTCCATGCGCGGCTGGGGATGACGGTGCTGCGCATCATCGAGGACCGTTCGTGGCGGACGCTGCCGCTCTTCACGCCTAGCACGGCTCTCGATGTGGCGCGGGACTTCTACTGGTACGGCGAGGAGGACGAGGAGACGGCACTCCAGGAATCCTGGGGCGACGATGCGGATGCGCGCGAGGAAATGCGCGCCGGGATGGTGACCCGTGCGCTGTTCGATGCCACCTATCCGAAGTGGGCGCTGCCGGGCGCAGGCCAGCGTCGACCCTTGCGGACGCGACAGATCGCGGAGGCCGCCGAACTGGCGATTGGATCGGCCGGCCCGTGCATCCGGGGCGTCATCCAGGACGCGTGCGCGCTGATGCGGATGCGCGTGCCGGTGAGGGCAACACAGGCGCACGACCAGGAGGGCTACTTCATCGGGTTCGCGGGCGTGCTGACCTGGCGGGACGACGACCCGGTCACACCCCGCGTCGTCGACGACTTCGAACAGATGGTCGGAGAGAGCGGCGAGTTCTTCGAGGAGAGCGGGACGTGCGAGGTCGACCTGTGCGGACCCGACGCGCTGCTTCGGTGGGTCAAGGACATGGAGCCCTGGTTCTCCGCCGTGCGGCTCATCGACAGCTTGATCTTCAGGCTCTCGGATGGAGACTGGTCCGACCACGACAAGGTTGCCAAGGACAGCCCATGACGAAGGAACTCGAATTCCGCGTGATCGAGGAAGCGGTCGGAGGCGTGGCACTGGACAGCGCGGTGCTGATCTACCGGGGTGCCAACAGCACCGCCTTTGCGACCGTGCACCCGATCCACCACGACGACGCGGGTGCAGCCTCCATCCTGCCGGGCCGGCCGATGACCCTGCTGGCCGTGGCGCGGCTCGCGAAGCGGCTGGGCAGCGCAAGGCGGCCGGGTGGCTTCGTACCGATGAACCTCCTCTACCAGGACCTCACGACGATGGCGTGGTGGGTGCCACCGGCACGGCGGCACATCTGGTTCCGCTGCACCGGCGGCGAACTCGGCGCCCATGAGCGTGGGGAGTCGGTGCCGCACCCGGGGCTGGTCTTTGCCGCCGCCTCGGACAAGACATGGCACGTCTGGGCGGTCAAGGGCTGCGAGCGCCCCTCGGAGGCCACGCCACTGTTCCAGGCGCCGTACTTCAACGTGTACGGAACGGGCGCGATCTGCCAGGGGAACGTCGATGTCCCGACAGGCGGGTTTGCTGGATCAGTGGCCGACCGGATCGAGGCATGGAACAAGGCCTTCTTCGACTCGTTCTTCACGCACCCCAACACCCAGGGGCCGCTGGTCAACTACAAGGGCGGGCCGTACCGGTTCTGGCGCGACATGCTCGATGGTCGGCACGCGGTCTTCCCGGAGTCGGCGCTGGTGCCGCTCGGCACGTCGCTCGCGCAGGTGCTCGACCG
>JAURZM010000024.1 GCA_030653385.1 Rubrivivax sp.
TGCCACGACGGCACCATAGCCCTGGGTGAACTGATCAACAGCGCCACGCCCGTGACGATGGCCGGCGGCGTGACCACCATGCCCGTCGGCGCCGGGCGCCTGGGCACCGACCTGGGCGACGACCACCCCGTGTCGTTCGCCTACACCGCCGCGCTGGCCACGCAGCGCGGCAACGAACTGGTCAACCCGGCCACCTTGACCGGCCGCGTCAAGCTCGATGCCGCGGGCCGCATGCAGTGCACGAGTTGCCACGACGCCCACGACAACACCAACGGCAAGTTCCTGGTCCAGCCCAACACGGCGTCGGCGCTGTGCACCACCTGCCATGCCAAGGCAGGCTGGGCAGCGGGCAGCCACGCCACCTCCACCAAGACCTGGAACGGCGTTGGCACGAACCCTTGGCCCACCACCAGCGGCACGACGGTGGCCGCCAACGCCTGCGAGAACTGCCACCAGTCACACAGCGCGCCGGGGCGCCGGTTTCTGCAGCACTCGGCCACCGAAGAGAACGTCTGCTACAGCTGCCACAACGGCAATGTGGCGGCCAAGAACATCCAGGCCGAGTTCGCCAAGCTGTCGCGCCACAGTGTGGCCAGCACCACCGGCACGCACGACCCGACCGAGCCGGCCGTCGTTGCGGCCATGCATGTGGAGTGCGTCGATTGCCACAACCCGCACGCCACCAAGGCCGCCGCCGGCAGCCCTGCCGGCGCCCTGACGGGCGTGCGTGGCGTGAACATCGCGGGTGCCGAGGTGGCCAGCGTGGCCTACGAGTACGAGGTCTGCTTCAAATGCCATGCCGACAGCAGCACCCGGACACCAGCGCCGACGGTGACGCGGCAGATCGCGCAGGGCAACATACGCCTGAAGTTCCTGACCACCAATGCATCGTTCCATGCCGTGGCCGGGCCGGGGCGCGCCACCAGCGTGCCGAGCCTGATCACGCCGTGGACGGTCTCGAGCAGGCTGAAGTGCTCGGACTGTCACAACAACAACGCCGGCCCCGGTGCCGCGGGCACGGGCCCGAACGGCCCTCACGGTTCCACCTTCCGCCCGCTGCTGGAGCGCCAGTACGTGACCACCGACAACACGTCCTACTCGACGGCCAACTACGCGCTGTGCTTCAAGTGCCACAGCAGCACCAGCATCATGGGCGACGCGAGCTTTCGCGAGCACAACAAGCACATCTCTGGCGAGCGCACCCCTTGCAGCGTCTGCCACGACCCCCACGGCGTGCCCGCACCGGGTACGACAACGAGCAACAGCAGACTCATCAACTTCAACACCAGCGTCGTGACACCGTCGTCCAGCGGCATCCTGCGTTTCGATTCACTGGGCACCAACCGTGGCCGCTGCTACCTCAGCTGCCATGGCAAGAACCACAACCCCCTGAGCTATTGAGCGCCGCCGTGCCTGCACACCAACCCCCGCTGCCGAACCCGGCCTCCACACCATGAAGCGGCAGCTTGCGGCCTTGCTGCTGGCGCTGCCGGGCGTCTGGTTCGGTCTGTGCGGGCCCGCCCAGGCCGCGCCGGAAGATGCCGTCTGCCTGCCGTGCCATAAGGACTACGCCGCCAGCGTGGAAGCCATCGTCGCCGCACCGTTCGGCTGCGCGAAGTGCCATGCGCCGGGTGACACGGCCGTCGTACCCCACAAGAACATCGGCTTCTTCAAGGGCGGGCGCGTATCCCGGGTGTCGAAGACCTGCCTGACCTGCCACGACAAACCCGAGTTCACGAAGAACAAGCATGGCGGGCAAGGCGCTGGCTGCACGGGCTGCCACAACGCGCATGGTGCCAAGCATGGCGCGCTGGTGACCCCGCAGACCACCACGCTGTGCTACACCTGCCACGAGAAGTCCGAATTCACGGCCACCCATGTGCACGACCCGGTGGCCGAGGGCAGTTGCACCGACTGCCACGCAGTCCATGCCACCGAACATGCCCACCTGCTGGCCGAAGAGCCCACGAAGGTGTGCATGGACTGCCACAAGAAGGTCTTGCGCAAGCCCCACGCCACGGTCGACTTCAGCGGCAAAGGCCACCCCGTGGGCGGCGAGAAACCCGGACTGAAGAACCCCGCGCGGCCCGAGGAGCCGTTCTACTGCGGGTCATGCCACGACCCGCACATGTCCAAGCAGGCCAAGCTCATGCGCTTCGACCTGCGCACCCCGATGGGCTTCTGCCAGGAATGCCACAAGATGTGAGGCAGCCCTCCGAGCCGAGTGTTCAGCCGCCGGCCACCCTGATGCGTTCGTTGTCGTAACTGACGCGGCAGGACGGGTGGGTGCCGCACAGCACGGACTTCAGCAGTTGCTGGACCATGTCGATGTCGGTCGGCCGCGCATGCAGCGGCACGCGCCACGCGGGGGCCGAGTACACCTCGGTATCGCCGCGTTGGGCGACCGGGCGCATGTCTGCGAAGGCGGCCAGGCCGGCCGTGCCCGGCGCCGCGGTGGCCGCCGGCGCCGCGTCCGGGGCACCTGCCTCGGCCTGGCGCGGAACGCACAGGACATGGAAGGAGGCGTCGGCCTCCTGCGTGCAATGCCAGGCGATCGCGGCAGCCTGGGGTTGCCCGGCTGCAGCGGCGCTCGCTGCGATGCCCGCAGGTAGGGCGAAGGTCATGCAGGTGAGCAGAACTCGGCGTGCAGTGCGGGTCGGCATGGGTGGGACTCCAGCGTGTGAGGCGTATGGCCCGCCTATGCACTGGAATATCGGCCCCGACCCCGCCGAACTTGACCTGCTTCGCACAGGGCGGGCGGGTCGCGTGAAGACGTGGTGCTCCCGCGCGGTGCGCGAGCTGCCTCCTGCCCGGGCAACCGGGCCTGTTCGCCACCGACATCCGGCCGCGGCGCCACCGGAAACCTGCGTTGGGTTAATCCTTCGATAAGGCTGCGCCCTTACGCTTTCCCTTCCGGAGCAGGCCACGGTCGGCCTCCTCCACTTGCCTTGCTCACGCCATGCAGATACCGAACCTCGTCGACGACAGCGAAGACCCCGACCACAGCCCTGAAGAGCGGGCGGCCGCCGCATCGCGCAGCACCTGGATCAGCGTCGCGGTCAACCTGGTCCTGACCACGACCCAGATCGCGGCAGGCGTCCTGTCGAAGTCGCAGGGCCTCATCGCCGACGGCATCCACTCGCTGTCCGATCTGGTGGCCGACTTCGTCGTCCTCTTCGCCAACCACCACAGCCAGAAGGACGCCGACGCCGATCACCCCTACGGACATCACCGTTTCGAGACCGCCGCCAGCCTGGTGTTGGGTGCACTGCTCCTGGCGGTCGGACTGGGCATGCTGTGGTCCGCGTTCCTCAAGCTGGAGCAGCCAGAGACGGTCCAGAAAGTGCACGTAGCTGCACTCTGGGTCGCTGGTGGCGCACTGGTCGCCAAGGAACTGCTGTTCCGCTACATGCTCTCCGTGGCCAAGCGGGTGAGGTCGAGCATGCTCGTGGCCAACGCCTGGCATGCGCGCTCGGACGCCGCGTCGTCGCTCGTGGTCGGCATCGGCATCGCCGGCAACCTGGCCGGTTACCCGATCCTGGATCCGATCGCGGCGGCCATCGTCGGCTTCATGGTCGCGAGGATGGGTTGGTCGTTCGGCTGGGATGCCCTGCACGACCTGATGGATCGGTCTATCGACGACGTGGAAGTCGCCGCCATACGCAGCACGCTGGAAGGAACACCCGGCATCCAGGCCGCGCACGACATCCGTACACGCAAGATGGGCGACATGATCGTGGTCGACGCCCACATCGAGGTCGACGCGACCCTGAGCGTCGAAGCCGGTCACAACATTGCCGTAGAGGCTCGAGCCCGGGTGATGCGACGACACCGTGTGCTCAACCTCATGACGCACGTTGACCCCTGGAGACGGCCCGACCTCGATCACGCAGTGGCCGCGGCAGCGCCGGCAGGATAGGACCGCCAGATGGCAGCCGAGCGGATACGCGGCCTTAGCGCCCTCGAAGCTCGTCAGCGGCTACAGCGCGACGGCCCGAACGAGCTGCCCGCCACGGCGCAGCGCGGCGCGTGGGGGCTGCTGCGCGACGTGGTCCTGGAACCGATGTTCCTGCTGCTGGTGGCCTGCGGCGCAATCTACCTGGCGCTGGGCGACCGTCACGAAGCCCTGATGCTGCTGGGCTTTGTGTTCGTCGTCATCGGCATCACCTATGTGCAGAAGCGGCGCAGCGAGCAATCTCTCGAAGCCTTGCGCGACCTGTCCAGCCCGCGTGCGATGGTGCTTCGGGATGGCCAGCCAATCCGAATTGCCGGGCGCGAGTTGGTCGTTGGGGACGTCGTCTTGCTTGCCGAGGGCGATCGCGTGCCGGCCGATCTGTGCCTGCTTGAGGCATCAAGCCTGTTGATCGACGAGTCGCTGCTGACGGGCGAGTCGGCAGCGGTGCTGAAGCAGGCGAAAGGTGTCGCGGCGGACGCCAGTTCTGAACCGCGCAGCCTGGCCTTCTCGGGCACGCTAGTGACCCAAGGCACCGGGCAAGGCCAGGTCCAAGCCACGGGCGGGCGCAGCGCGCTGGGGCGCATCGGCGCCTCGCTGCAGTCGATCTCGACCGAGAGGACGCCGGTCCAGCGCGAGACACAGCGCATCGTCACCTGGGTAGCAGCGATCGGCCTGAGTCTGGCTGCCGGCCTTGCGCTGGCCTGGGGCTTGACACGTGGCGACTGGCTGCACGGCCTGCTGGCCGGCCTTACGCTTGCAATGGCAATCCTGCCTGAGGAACTGCCGGTCGTGCTGACCATATTCCTCGGCCTGGGCGCGTGGCGGCTCGCGCGCGAAAGGGTGCTCACGCGGAGCATGCCGGCGGTCGAACTTCTCGGTGCGACGACCGTCCTGTGCGTCGACAAGACCGGCACCCTGACGATGAACCGGATGGCAGTCCGCTGGCTTTGGGCCGACGAAGCGGATCAGGACCTGGGCGGCGGTGCCTCACCGGCCCTGCCGGAAGCGCTGCACCCGGTGCTGGAGTACGCGGTGCTCGCGACCCACCGCCGTGCCTTCGATCCGATGGAATCCGCCATCGGCGAAGCCGGGCAGCGCCATCTTGCCGGCACCGAGCACCTGCATGGCGACTGGGAACTGATCGACGACTACCCGCTGTCACCGCAACTGCTGGCGATGTCGCGTGTCTGGCAGTCGCCAGATCGTCAGGACCGTCTGGTGGCTGCGAAGGGAGCGCCAGAGGCCATCATGGATCTCTGTCACCTCGATGCAGCGCGGCACGCACCCGTCGCCCGCCAGGTCGAGGCGATGGCCAGGGAGGGTCTGCGCGTCCTGGCCGTCGCGCGGGCCATCTTCCCGTCGGGCCACCTGCCGGATGCGCAGCACGACTTCGATTTCGAGTTCATCGGCCTTGTGGCGTTGGAGGACCCGGTGCGACCCGACGTGCCGGCCGCCATTGGCGAGTGCCGGGCCGCAGGCATCCGGGTCGTGATGATCACCGGTGACCATCCGCAGACGGCCCTGTCCATCGCCAGGCAGGCCGGCCTCGTTGCCGATGGCCAGGCCGTGACCGGCCCCGAACTCGACCGACTGGACGAAGCCGGCCTCGCCGCGCGCCTGGCCGACACCAACGTCTTCTGCCGCGTGCAGCCCGAGCAAAAGCTCCGGCTGGTGCAGGCCTTCCGGGCGCGCGGGGACGTTGTCGCCATGACGGGCGACGGCGTGAACGACGCCCCGGCGCTGAAGGCGGCCCACATCGGGGTGGCGATGGGTGCGCGTGGCACCGACGTCGCCCGCGAAGCCGCCGCCCTGGTACTGCTCAACGACGACTTCGCGTCCCTGGTGACGGCGGTGCGCTACGGTCGCCGGGTGTTCGCCAATCTGCGCAAGGCCATCGCCTTCGTCGTCGCGGTGCACCTGCCGATCGTCGGGCTGTCGATCGTGCCGCTGGTCCTCGGGTGGCCGATGGTGCTGATGCCGGTGCACATCCTGTTCCTGCAACTGATCATCGACCCGGCCTGCTCCATCGTGTTCGAGGCCGAGCCGCTGGAGTCCGATGCGATGCGCACGCCGCCGCGACGACCGGACGCGCGCCTGTTCGATGCGCAGGTCCTGCTGCGCGGCGCGTTGCAGGGCTGCGGACTGTTCGGCATCGTGCTCGTCGCCTATCTGGTTGCGAAGTCGGCATCGGGCGCCGACGAAACGGCTCGCGCGCTCGCATTTGCGGTGCTGGTGGTCAGCAACCTGGCCCTCATCCACGTCAACAGGACATGGACCCGGCACCGCGATTCGGCCCGTCCCTGGAATGCCGCCTTCGGCTGGATCGCGTCCGCGACCTGCGCGCTGCTGGTGGTGGTGCTGTGGGTGCCGGCCGTCAGCGGCCTCTTCAAGTTCACAACGCCATCGGCATCCCTCATGCTGATCGGCGCGGCGCTCTGCCTCGGCGCGCTCGCCTGGTTCGAGGCCAGCAAGTGGCTCGTGGGTCAGCAGGCGCGCTGACGTGGTCGCGGAGTTTTCAGGTCATGTGCCGTATCGGTGCGTCCAACTGGGGCAGTTCCCCGGGATGTCGGTTCAGGCTCAATGGCATCGAGACGAAGGCCATGAAGACCACCGGGGCCAGTGCGAGAAGGATCGTCCCGATGAAACGAGACAGGAACTGATGAAGGTCGGCGTGCATGGCGGCATCTTTCGGCGAGGGTGGGAACACGTTGAGCTTCGACCTTCGACATTAAGGAGTTCTGAGCAGCGCACGTCGGTGGCCCCGCCATTGAGGCGGGTCAAGGCGCCGTGGCTGGCCGGAACCAGAATCGGTGCAGGTGGATGTTGCTGTTGGGCATTGCCGCATCTGCGCCGACGTCAATGACCGCCATCGACCTGCTCTCCTTCATCACTGCCGCGCTGCTATTGCAGCTGGCGGCGGGGATCGGCTGGACAGTTTGGCGGCGTCGCGCCGCACAGGTCACCGCCAAGGCGTTGGCGCCGGCCGCGAAGTCCGTCAAAGCCGACGCGGCGTGGTCGGGTTGGCGCGAGTTTCGTGTCGCTCAGTGTGCGTTCGAGGACGCAGCGCAATCGCAGTGTTCGTTCTACCTGCAGCCCGTCGACGGCCAGCCGCTGCCTCCGTTCAAGCCTGGCCAGTTCCTCACCTTCGCGCTGGATGTCACGCCTCGCAGTGCGGATGCGGCGTCAACGGCGCGTGTAATCACCCGCTGCTACTCGCTGTCGGATCGACCCGAATCCGCGCACTACCGGGTGACGATCAAGCGTGTGCCTGCACCGGCGGAACACCCCGAGTTCGACCCCGGCCTGTCGTCCAACCATTTCCACGAGCGTGTGCAGGTCGGCGACACCCTGCGCGTCAAGGCGCCGGCTGGGCACTTCTTCATTGATCCTGATCCGACCGTCCCTGCCGTGCTGATCGGCGGCGGCATCGGCATCACGCCGATGATGAGCATGCTGCGATGGTGCGTCGCCCAGCAGCCGCAGCGCGTGGTTCACCTGTATTACGGCCTGCGCAACAGCGGCGAGCACGCCTTCAAGAAACAGCTCGAGGAACTTGCCGCGTCGCACCCGGCACTGCGTCTGAACATCGTCTACAGCCGCCCCGGAGAGTCCGACCACCAGGGGCGCGACTATCAGCACCAAGGCCACGTGGACGTCGAGCTTCTGCGGCGCACGCTGCCGCACGGGCGCCACCAGTTCTACGTCTGCGGGCCGCCCATGATGATGCAGGCGCT
>JAURZM010000029.1 GCA_030653385.1 Rubrivivax sp.
CACCCGAGCGCAGCCTAACCCCTCGTTCAAGCTGAGGCCCAACGGCAAGTCACCAAGCCCAGTCTGGCGGTACGCGGTACATTCTCGCCAGTCTGGGCTTGGCGCCTCGCCGTCGGTCCCAGCTTAACTCGAACGTTAGGCTGCACAAACGAGTGCTGTGGTTGTCGAGCAGAGTCGGCGCCTTTCGGCGTGGACCAAACAGCCACGAAGGCTTCGCAGAGGCTGGCCGCCGAACGTATATCAGCGGGCTAGGGCTATGTGTCAGGCAATTTTCATCAATGGATACTTGCCCCCCGGATCCCTTACTCCCACAGCCCCCCCCTCCAACAGACCAAGACTCATGAGCGGCAACGGTAAGCCTCCATCTATAGGTGCTCGTTTCTTGGCAAGATGTGCCCTTATGGCGGTTATTGCCACTTTGACTACGGTAGCGTCCCTAGTTAATGATGGCTTAACGCCGTCGTTGATAATTTCGACCGGATTTCTCTTGGTTTGCTGTTGGTATGCGACCTCAAGGCTAATGAGACTGGACACACGAATCGGATCTGTATCTGTATACCAGGACGACCCTCCTCACCAAAAGCGGCTTATTGATGTGATGGTGTTTTTTTGCGCCTTGGTGTCCTTATTTCTTATGTTTGCTTACTAGCTGCACGCCCTCGTAGCCTCGCGCAGTGCAGCCTAACCCCTCGTTCAAGCTGAGGCCCAACGGCAAGGCGCCAAGCCCAGTCTGGCGGTACGCGGTACATTTTCGCCAGTCTGGGCTTGGCGCCTCGCCGTCGGTCCCAGCTTAACTCGAACGTTAGGCATCGCAATCCAACCTCGCGTCACTCGCCACCAAGGAACCCAGTTCATGGCCGAAGCACTTGAAGGCGGCTGCCTCTGTGGAACAGTCCGGTTTCGCGCAATTGAGTCACCGATGCGAACGTTGGCGTGCCATTGCACCTTCTGCCAGAAGGTAACCGGCTCCTCCTACTTTGCCGAGTCGATGTTTGCTATGGACGCGGTGACGTTCAACGACGGGAAGCTCAAGAGCTACGAGCACGTCTCGGATGGAAGCAACAAGAAAGTCTTTGTCCACTTCTGTCCGAACTGTGGCACAACCGTCTCATTGACCTTTGAACGCTGGCCCGACGTCAGGGGAATCGCCCGCGGCTGCTATGACAACCCAGACGCCGTAACCGTTTCGAGCCACATCTGGACTCGGTCCGCGCAAAGCGAGACCGCGTTGCCCGAAGAGAGCACGAATGACCCTGGATGGGAAGGCCGAGCCATCAGTCACGCACGCCTCTCCAGCCATGGCGAAAGCGAGCGATGCCTAACCCCTCGTTCAAGCTGAGGCCCAACGGCAAGCCACCAAGCCCAGTCTGGCGGTACTTGGTACATTCTCGCCAGCCTGGGCTTGGCGCCTCGCCGTCGGCCCCAGCTTAACTCGAACGTTAGACATCAGAGGAACGATCAGTAGCGCATCACCAGAAAGTGCGCCTGACGGCGTGAGTTGAACAGCCACGATGCGGCAGAGCCGCGGAGGCGCGCTTCCTGCTACGCTAGGAATGTGGAAGAAATGGCTATGAAACGCAGTAGCGCCGCCATAGGCGGCAAGAGCTACATGGTGGTGCAGGCAAATTCATCGCTTCTCGTATTTGACTCCAGATGCGAGAAATGCGGGACCCGTAAGAAAATAAAACACTAAGAACTGCTGACGCCACGAAAGAAACGGATAGGTTTTTCATGTGGTTGCGAGAACCGCAAAGTTCAGGAGCCGTAAGCTGAAGGAAGCACTGGGTACTTGATTTCCCCTTGCCTGGTCACGCCATGGACGCGAGAATGAATCCTACGAAAATCCAGCCTTATTGCGAGCCGAGCGTACTGATGTCTAACCCCTCTACAAGGACTTCCCCGCCTGTCAAGCCGGCTGTTTCTTGATTGGCTGTTTCGTTTTTTCGGATGACGGCTGAGGACGAAGGTGCGGTGCGACAGAGAACAGACTGCACATCTACAAACGGCCTTGTTGCACCCCGACGGGTGCGGACCCAGATACGAACCGCTCAGTCGGGCTCCATTCGCTCCGCGGGTTTGGGCGCGATTGCCGCCACGCAGGGTTAGTCGAGTTCACCGGCTGCCGGTCTGACCTGTCAATGCATCTTCGAGCGCATGTCCATCGTGGAGGAATTCGGTTGTTGGGTTCCGGTTTGATCGGTCTTGCTTGAGTCTTCAAGCTGGGCAGGTGTCAGCGACTTGCGCTGGTGCCGCAATGCGGTCCTTCAGTGCCAGCTTGGCCTGCGGCTTGACGCTGACGTGCTGCGGGTCGAAGCCCTGCTCGCGCGTCATCACCGCCCACAGGATCCGGGCATTCTTGTTGGCCATGGCCACGCAGGCTTTCTGCCAACCCACTCGCGCTGTCAGTTGCACCAGCCAGCGCGAGGTCGCATCTTCTCGCTTGCCCGCGCTCATCACAGCGGACTTGGCGCCCTGGATGAGCAGAGTTCGCAGGTAGTCGTCACCTCGCTTGGTGATGCGCCCCAGGCTGGCCTTGCCGCCGCTGGAGTTCTGGCTCGGCACGATGCCCAACCAGGCACCAAACTGCGCTCCGCTGCTGAATTGCTTGAACTCGCCCACGCCGGCCACCAACGCCGAGGCACCGAGCTCGCCGATGCCGGTGATCTTGGCCGCCCGCTTGGCCGGCGCGCTGGCGCGCACATGCTGGCCGACCTGGCTGTCGCACCAGCGCATGTGCTCGTCGAGTTCGCGCCAGTGCTCCAAGGCTCGTTGCACCACCAAGCGCGCTGTCGTGCTGAGCTCGTTGCTGGCGTCCTCGATGACATCGGCCAGCCTTGCCCGCAGCACCTTCGGGCTCTTGCCGAAAACCAGGCCGAACTCGGCCAGCACGCCGCGGATGCGGTTGATGCACGCCGTGCGTTCCTCCTTGAACCCCTGGCGCACCCGGTGCAGACTCATCACGCCTTGCTGCTCGCTCGTCTTGATCGGCACGTAGCGCATGCTCGGCCGCGACGCCGCCTCGCAGATCGCAGCCGCATCGGTGGCGTCGTTCTTGCCGCTACGGCCCTCCATGCGATAAGGGCTGACGAAGTGCGCCGCGATCAGCCGCACATCCAAACCCATCGCCCTGAGCCGGCGTGCCCAGTGATGCCCGCTGCTGCAGGCTTCCATCGCCACCACGCACCCCGGCGGCAGTTGCGCGGCCCACGCAATGAACTGATCGCGTTTGAGCGTTCGGCCCACAACGCGCCGGCCCCCACGGTCCACACCGTGAACCTGGATCACCTGCTTGGCCAGATCCGCACCCACCCGCACTATCGCGCTCATCGTGCCTCGTGTAATCTCGCTCATGGGACTTCCCCTTTCTAAGGTTCAGATTGAAAACACAAGCTCAATCTTGGTGCCTCGACACCGTTACTGGAAAGTGGGAAGTCCCTTCGTATTCGCTCAAGCGGAGCGCCAACGGCGTGGCACACTGGCCATCAAGCGCTGGGCCTGCGGCCCATTTTGCGCTTGCTGTCCAGCGCGTCACACCGTTGGTGCCAGCTTAGCTCTAACGTTAGGCCGTACCGCCCACGTTAGCGGCGTTCCATCCGCTTGACGCTATGAACGCGATACGTTATTATCGCGCCCCGTGCCTATCCGAAGCTTCAAGTGCAAAGACACCCAAGCCCTCTTTGACGGCAAGCGCGTAAAACGCTGGGTGAACATCGAACGACCTGCTCTCCGCAAGCTTGCGCAGTTGGACTGGTCGGCAGTTCTTGACGATCTGAAGGTACCACCCGGCAACGGGCTGGAAGCGCTGAAGGATGACCGGAAGGGACAGCACAGTATCCGTATCAATCAGCAGTGGCGCGTCTGCTTCGTCTGGACTCCAAACGGGGCCACGGACGTCGAGATCGTCGACTATCACTGAAGGAAGAAACATGCGCACCGTTCTACCTGTCTCGCCCGGCGAGATGCTTGAAGAAGAATTCCTCAAGCCACTTGGCCTTACGAAGTACCGCCTCGCCAAAGACATCGGCGTACCAGCACAACGGATCGGCGAAATCGTCTCTGGCAAGCGCTCCGTCACGGCAGACACCGACCTTCGACTCTGCCGCTACTTCGGCCTCAGCGACGGTTGGTGGTTACGTGGGCAGGTCGCGTATGACACTGCCATTGCCAGAGAAGCGCTCCAGAAGGAGCTGGCCACGATCCAAAGGTGTTCACTCTTGGCGGCATAACGGGTGCGGTCTATCCCCTCGCTCAAGCTGAGCCCCAACGGTGCCAGCTTAGCTCGAACGTTAGGCTGCACAATGCACTTTCTGCTCGCCGTCGCCTATGTCAGCAGTGCAACCCGTCGCTTCGCGCCAAAAGAACTCGACGCGTTGCTCCTGGATGCTCGGGCGTTCAATGCGATAGCAAGCGTGACCGGGGCCCTGCTTCATCAAGATGGCTCGTTCTTTCAGTACTTCGAGGGACCCGAAGACGGGGTTGAGCAAGTCTATTCACGCATCAAGAGGTCGCGCAGGCATCGAGGCCTCATTGAGCTTGTCGCCGCGCCGGTCAATCAGCGCCACTTCTCAACCTGGTCCATGGGTTTCGCCGAGCCTGTCGCTTCTGAGTTGCAGGCCATCTCTCAGGCAAGTTGGCAGGCACAGCGGCAGGCGATCTCCATGCAAGACGCACCTGCTCCCGGGTTAACTCTCCTGCTGTCTTTCTGGCAACGAGCTCAGGCCAGTCGCGGTGCAGCCTAACCCCTCTACAAGGACTTCCCCGCCTGTCAAGCCGGCTGTTTCTTGATTGGCTGTTTCGTTTTTTCGGATGACGGCTGAGGACGAAGGTGCGGTGCGACAGAGAACAGACTGCACATCTACAAACGGCCTTGTTGCA
>JAURZM010000047.1 GCA_030653385.1 Rubrivivax sp.
CTTTCAGGGATGGTTTAGGGGTTTCAATCCACGCGCGCCCGAATGAGGGCGCGCGACACGTGAGTGCCAGCGGACATGATCGCCGAGGACGTGTTTCAATCCACGCGCGCCCGAATGAGGGCGCGCGACGCTTCGACGCGCGGGTCACGCATGGCTTCAGTCCGTTTCAATCCACGCGCGCCCGAATGAGGGCGCGCGACCGGCGCCAGCAGGGACTGTGACTTACGGCAACCAGTTTCAATCCACGCGCGCCCGAATGAGGGCGCGCGACCGGGCGGACTTGCCACTGCGCTAATGGCAACGCAGTTTCAATCCACGCGCGCCCGAATGAGGGCGCGCGACCGTCTGCTCCCCGTCTTCTCCGCCTTGCCCATTGTTTCAATCCACGCGCGCCCGAATGAGGGCGCGCGACGCGTGGTCACGTCAAAGCTGGTCGGGTGGATCACGTTTCAATCCACGCGCGCCCGAATGAGGGCGCGCGACAGGCGCACCGGCAGGGCAAACAGTGAGCGGCATGTGTTTCAATCCACGCGCGCCCGAATGAGGGCGCGCGACCGACAAGCAGGTCGACGTGGCGGCCAGCCTGCAGTTTCAATCCACGCGCGCCCGAATGAGGGCGCGCGACCAGACGGGCGGATACACGGTCCCGATGACGCCGGTTTCAATCCACGCGCGCCCGAATGAGGGCGCGCGACCGGCTACTCCGTCGGTCTCACGCAGGGCACCATCGTTTCAATCCACGCGCGCCCGAATGAGGGCGCGCGACGCACGAAGTCGCCCGTGCTGCGCCAGCCCAGCAGTTTCAATCCACGCGCGCCCGCATGAGGGCGCGCGACGGCGGGCAGTGCGGGACGCTTCGGGGTCAGGGATGTTTCAATCCACGCGCGCCCGAATGAGGGCGCGCGACCGCAACCGCGCCTGGTGGGTCATCGACTACGTTGTTTCAATCCACGCGCGCCCGAATGAGGGCGCGCGACGTGGCTGGACGCGCAGGGCGACCCCGCGCGCCTGTTTCAATCCACGCGCGCCCGAATGAGGGCGCGCGACGAGATTCACGACGCCGGGCGAGCCAAGCGCGCAGTTTCAATCCACGCGCGCCCGAATGAGGGCGCGCGACACCTGGGCGGCGCTCAGGCGATGCCGGCATGACGTTTCAATCCACGCGCGCCCGAATGAGGGCGCGCGACAGCAGGGCCGGTGAAAAGCACGCCGGAGTACCTGTTTCAATCCACGCGCGCCCGAATGAGGGCGCGCGACCTTCGGCGGTGACAGCCACCTGACGTGCTGGATGGTTTCAATCCACGCGCGCCCGAATGAGGGCGCGCGACTTCACGGCGGCGGCGAACAACGCCTGGTTCTTGAGTTTCAATCCACGCGCGCCCGAATGAGGGCGCGCGACGCTGTCCGCGCAAGTCCTTGCGCCAGCAGTTCCTTTGACCCGTTCCGCGCGAACCTGCTCCACTTCGCAACTGCAAAACGAACGCATTGCACGTTGAAATCAAAATTCATGAGGCAGTTCAAGGACTTGAGCGCCGCGCGAAACCATGCGCCGCGAGTCGGTCGCTTCAGGTTCGCGCAGTCACGCCATCATAGGACCAGCGGCGCATCAAAGTCCGTGGCTTTGAACTTGCCATGCTCGCGCACTTCGCAGCCTTGTGTGTCCGGCAGGCGATACAGGCGCAGGCAGTCCTGCTCCAGGTTCACGGCGGCCAGCAGCCGGGCCTCCAGCGCCTCCATCTGCATCAGGTCGATCCGACATTCAAACACCGACTTCTGCACGCGCTGGCCGGTACCCTCGCAGACCTTGGCCACGCGTCGCAGGCGGCGTCGTCCTTCGCGTGTTTCGGTGTTGACGTCGTAGCAGACGATCACCAGCATGGCTTGGCCTCACCGCATCTGAAACGGCAGGTAGACCTGGGCCTCGCCCCGCACATGGCGGGCCAGCAACCTCGCCTGCACCAGTGGCACCAATCCCAGCGGCACACTTTCGGCCAGCAGCGGGTGGCTCAGCGCTTCCTGCTTGCGTTCCTGGTAGGCCACGACGACCGCCTTGCGCGCATCGCCCTGCAGCAGCACGGCGCCACCTTCGCGCTCGTCAAAGTCGGCTGCTGACAACTGCGCGCGGTTGACCAGGGTCAGCGCCAGGCGGTCGGCAAATGGCCGGAACTCTTCCATCAAGTCCAGTGCCAGCGCCGCGCGTCCAGGTCGCAGTGCGTGCAAGAAGCCCAATTGTGGGTCCAGGCCCGCAGCCTCGCAGGCGCTGCGGCAGTCGTTCATCCACATCGAATAGAAGAAGGACAACAAGGCGTTCATGCGGTCGCGCGGCGGCCGTCGGCTGCGGCCGTCCATGGCGAACGTGGCTCGCAGGTCTTGCCGCACCAGCAGGTTCAGCGCGCCAAAGTAGTTGCGCGCGGCTTCGCCTTCGATGCCGCGCAAAACGTCCAGGCTGGTGGCCGCTGGCAGCGCGCGCAGGCTGGCGGCCAAGTCAAGCGCGGTGCGTGTCAGTGCGGCCTCATCGTCGGCAAGCTTGGCCTCACGGGCGCCACGCAGCAACACCTGGCGTTGATTCCTGATCTTGCCGGCCACCACGGCGCGCGCCAACTTCAACGTGAAATCGGCGTTGTCGACAGCCCGGTGCTGCGCCTGGCGCAACAGCACGTTGCCGCTGACCTGGCCTTCGAGCCTGGCCTTGAAGCGCCCGTTGTCGTCCAGCAGCACCAGTGTGATGGCGTCGCTGGCCAACCGGTGCATCAGTGGGCTGCTCACGCCCACATGGCCCATGCACACCACCGCTTGCAGGTGGTGCAGCGGCACGCGCAACCGCGCTTCGTCACCCACCATCACGCGCAAGGTGTCGTTGTCCAGGCGCAGGTAACTCTCTGGCGTGGTCACGTATAGGGTATTGAGCAGTTGCATGCCAGGGCTTATGCGTCGGGGTCAAAAAGGCCTGGCAAGGCGCCAGCTGCCTGCAGCCGCAATACAGCCTCTGGCTGGCAGCGGTCGCGCAGCGAGCAGCCCTTGCAGCGCCGCACGTCGGTGGTGGGCGACGGAAGCGTGGCGGTGGCTTGCATCTGGCGTATCGCTCGCGCAGTGTCGGCCACCTGCTCGCGCAGCGCAGGGGTGATGTTGACTTCGCGCCTGCGGCGCGAGCTGGCGTAGTAGATTGCGCCCAAGCTCACGTTGCGCCCTGTCATGGTCTCCAGGCACATCACTTGCGCTGCCAATTGCAAGTTGTCGCAGGCCGCGATGTCGGCTGCCTTGTGCCGCGAGCCGTGTTTGTACTCCACTGGGTACGGCGTGCCGTCGGGCTCGAACTCCACCACGTCGGCCTTGCCGATGAGGCCCAGCGTGTCGTGCCAGACCGGGAGCGCGCGCTCAATGCGCAGGCCCTTGCGCAGCTCCATGCCAGGCTGGTCAACCAGCGCGTGCACGGCCTGCCCGCGCTGGGTGTGCAGGTTGTCGTCGAATGCTTGCTCCAGATGGATCAGCCCGCACTGGCGGGGGCAGTAGGCCCAGTGCTGCAGTGCCGACAGGGGAATGGGGTCGATATCGTCCATACCGTTGGCGCGTGCCATTGCGTCCGACTAAACTTTGAGCCAGCACATCCTGGAGCCCCACATGTCAACCTCCGCCCAAATCGTAGAAGCCGAAGCGATGAAGCTCACGCCAAGTGAACGAGCCGATCTGGCCGACAGACTTTGGCTGAGTGTCAATACAAGGGATGAAGTCGATGCCGCGTGGGAGGCCGAGATTGCACGTCGTATGCAGCAGATCGATTCCGGTGAGGTCGAGTGCATCCCCTGGGAAACGGTGATGGCGGAACTGCGTGCCAAGTACAGCTGATGCAGATCGTCATCCACCCGGCGGCGCAACACGAACTTGATGCAGCGCTGCAGTGGAGCAAGACCACTTTTGGTGACGGCACCGCCGCGCGATTGCGGCGCCGGTTTGAGCAGGCTGGCCAGGTGTTGGTGCGCCAGCCGGCCCTCGGAACACTGGATGCGGGCCATGTCCGCAAGCTGCGACTGGGCAAGTTCCCGTACACCCTGGTTTACAGGGTGTACGGGAAGGTGATCATGGTGATTGCGCTGGCGCATCAGAGTCGGCACCCTGGGTACTGGTTAGGGCGCTGACGCAGCGCCGAAGCTCTGGGTGCCTCAGCAGCGGCGAAGCAGGGTGACCCCCGGCGCTGCCGCCACTTCCTGACCTACGGCCACTGACGCGCCGTCGAAGGTGACTTCGTAGGCGCCGAAGTCGCGCGCCGGCGCGGCCGGGTCGCGGTTTGTGACGACAAGCCTGTCGAACAGTGCGTGCGCGTGCGCGTTGCCAAGGTCTGTCGAGTGCTTGAACACATAGAGCCCACGCGTCGCCATCTGCCCGCGTGCGGCCGAGCGGTCATGTTCGAACATGTCTTCCAGCGCCTTGAAGAACAGTTCCAGGTCGTCGCCAGAGAAGCCCGTCTGTTTGGCAAGGAAGGAAGAGACAAAGCCATGCGAGCGGTAAAGACCATAGGGCACGGTGTGCTTGCGGCCCATGGTGCGGTTGTCGCCGTCCTGTTTGTCGGCCTCGGCTTCGGTGGCCACGGCCATGCGGGTGATCGAATGTTCACTGGCGACGATGGGGCCGAGCGACCGTGCAAACGTCATTTGAACCGGACCCCGAACCTGCCCGCAATTGACGCCGGTGGACATCACGGCCCCAAAGGCGCGAACGTCATAGAAGTTCTTGCAGATCCAGTCACGCGCCTTCTCGACGCTGTCGGCGCTGCCCTTGCGCTTTTTCTTGGCGTCCTTGTCGTCGCCGCCCAATTCCGCGCTGGCCCCGATGGCTTCATAGGCGGCGCGGTGTGTGCGTTCCAGCACCGCTTTTTCCTTGATGTAGATGTCGTGGGGCGGGGCGCAGTCCTTCACCAGGCCAACGTAGTTGCGCACCTTGCGCTTGAGCGACACATCGGTCACCAGGCCGTGGCCGGTCTCGGCGTCCAGTCGAGGCAGGTTGCCTGCATCGGGGTCGCCGTTGGGGTTGCCGTCTTTTACGTCGAAGAGCAGCACAAAGTCATGGCGGGCGGTCACGGTCATTTCAGTTCTCCTGAGCGGTGTTGGTGTCGACGTCTTTGCGGGTGAAGAATTGCTGGCGCTGGTGGTAGTAACCCAAGGCGAAGCGGCCCTGTTGCGCCAGCGTTAGCTGGCGTGGGAAGTCGCTCATGGGTTCGAGCACCTCACCGATGAGTCGTTCGAAATAGGCCGTCTGGCCATCAGTCAACTTCTTCATGTGCGCGTTTTTTAGGCGCAGCAAGGTGGTAAATACAGTCACCGGTGTAGTCGATGCCGCACTGTAGTAGCGGTCTCGGATGGTGGCGTTGATCCCAGGCATGGCCTGCCGCTGGATGTGCTCCAGCACGGCAAACAGCCGGCCGAGCCGATACGGGGTGTCTGTTTGCGCCATGTCGAGTTGCTCCTTGAAGTGTTGTGTGTCTGTGGGGGCGTCGGGGTGCTTGCGCCTGTGATCGCGGTTGAGCCAGGCCTTGAGAACCGCTGCACGCAGGTACGTCACATCCTGCTCGGCCTTGCAGCGCATGACGGCCGCGTTGAGCAACAAGGCCGGGTAGGGCAATCCTTCGAGAATGGCCCGCATCCATTCACCGGCCAGGCGAGGCGGCACGTTGTCCAGCTTGCCTTGCAGCGCGAGGCTTGTGAGCAGGCGGAACAGCGAAGGCGTGATTGGATCGCTGTCGAATCGGCGCACCACGCGCAGGTCGTCGAAGTGGCGTGCGATGCGCGGGGCCAGTTCCGCCAGCGGCGCGTCAAGCCAGAAGCGCACGCTGATGCGAGCCGCGTTGGGCGCCAGGCCCAGCACGAAAAAACGCACATCACGCTCGCCCACAGGCAGCTGCCCGCCCTTTACCGCCTCGAAAAGCGCCTGCACCGCCCGCACGCCACGGTCCGGGTCGTCCTTCGGTTCGCCAAACAAGTCGGCGAGCGTGAATTCCCCATCGAAGGTGGAGGCTCGGTCGGCCCAGAACACGGTGGAGGAGTCACCGACCTGAACCCGGTTGCGGGAGCCTGCTTCAAGCAGGTGGTTCAGTGCGGTCGAATAGGCTGATGAAGCGGCTTTGCCAACTGGAGCGTTCGCTCCTTTGCTATCCCGCTTGCCATAGGAGCTAAAGGAGGCTTTGTTGAACGAAATGATGTTGGCGCCCGATGGCTGGGCATCCCACACTCCTTTGATGACAGTCTCGTTGCTTGCAAGGGCGACACAGGAATCGCCAGAGACCAAGCACGTGCCCTGCGACGCTTGCAACTCGCCATCAGTCAGCCGGGTCGCGATTGCTTTGCGAACTTCGCCACGGTGATGGACCAATCCTTCTTCGTCACCCACCAGTTGGAAGGCGAGGACAGGATCTCGTTGCTCAAAGTCAGTCAACGCGTCAAAGCGTTCCACCAAGCGACGTGCAACATCGGGCTGCCCAACTAGCGCGGCGAGAAACAGATTTACGGCCGATACGCCTTCGTCCTGCACATCGCAGAGATAGTGAGCAATGGTCTCGGCAAAGCTGGTGAGCTTTGTGCCACGCACATCACCCCAGCCCAGAGCAAAACTCGCATTGTCCCAGAGCAGGTTTGCATCTTTGCCGCTGTTGGTGTGCTTGAGTGCCTGCTTGCCGATGGCCGGCAGGAGCGCTGCCTGAGAAAGCCGCTTGCTCTTCGCCAGAACGAACTGTGGGACCAAGTTGATGCACTCACCTCCACTGCTGAGTACGAGCACGTAGTCCAGCGGGCGACGCACCCAGCCAGGTGGGGCAATGTCACTTTCAGGCAATGCGCGCTGGCGGTCGTAGTACCGAACGAGTTCCTGCAAGATCATCGCGCGCCCTCCTGCTCGGGCAGGTCAATGACGCCATCGTTCATCTGCGCACGAAAGAACATCGCCTGCGGATCGGCCGGGTTGGTGAAGTCCATGTCACGCAGCATCCATCCCATGTCTCGCGTTTCCGCGATGGCTGATGGTTCGCCTGCTGTTGACTCGATGGGTCGCACCCGCGCGTCGAACTCACGGCAACCCAGATACGGCTGGTTCACGCATTGCCCGCTGGCCGACCGCCGCTCAAACATACTGAAGAATTTCTGCGCCGGCTGCGCGTCGCTTCGGTCCGCGCGCACCTCCATATCGGCATGCACGCGGTAGGCCACGTCCCGCAGGAACAGGCCCGCGCGTTGCTGTCGGTCGTCTTCAATGTAGATCGCCAACTCGCCACAACCATCGGCCATTGCCTGCTGCACATTTCGGGTGGATATGACCGACGCCACCTCGTTGCGACGCAGATTGATCCAGCGCACGGGCCGCAGCACCTCGATGCGCCGCACATGCCAGCGCACTGCCGGTTTCCAGAAAATGGCCTCGAACACAGCGCGTGCGGCCGATGGTGTGATCACGTCGTAGGAGACGCGCTCGACTTTCATCTCGGGCCGCGTGAAGCAGGCGTAGTCGCCCGCGATTTCAAGACAGTAGCGTTTCATCAGACTCTTGCCTCCTTGGCTGTTCAGGGCACCAGACTCGCTGCATCCATGGCCTGGCCTTCCGGCTTGAGACCGTACCGCCTGTCGTAGCGCAGTTCGTCAATCAGCAGGTACAGGCCAGGCTGCAGCTCATGCACGTCCCCACGCGCATGCCACACGTTCACCATGTTCTGTCGCACCGTGACCGTGTATCGCTGCAGTTTGCGCAGCAGCCAGCGGTCGGTGTCGCCGCGGCGAAGGCTGGCGATCAGTGGCGCGGTATCGGTGGCATCGGCCCCGTCGCTCGTGTAGGGCACGATCACGGTCGCTTGCTGTGCGTCATCGACGAGCTTGAACTTGTCTGCAGCGGTACGGAACGCCATCGCGAAGTCACCGCGATTGCGCAGGTCATCGACGATGCCGCGCTTGTCGCGGCTGGGGAAGCCTGCGTAGTAGAGCGGGAAGTAGCGTTCAAAGGCAGCAGGCGCCAGGGCATCGGACAGACCGAGTGCCAGGGTGCTGCGGGTCGCATCAATGCCTGCTCGCACCTGGGTCAGCGGTGCAGGCACCTTGCGCACGAAGACGAACACCTGGCCTTTTGCTTGCAGTCCTTCGCGGTTGCAGCGCCCGGCCGCCTGGGCAATGGAGTCGAGACCGGCGAGTGCGCGAAACACCACCGGGAAGTCGATGTCCACGCCAGCCTCGATCAGCTGCGTGCTGACCAGGCGAAGCGGGCGCCCGTCTGTGCCTGCTCGGCGGTCTGCAAGTCGTTGGCGGACGTGCCGGATGATGTCTGCACGGTGTTGACCGCACATCGCGGCCGACAGGTGCAGCGTCTCTTCCGTGCCGATGGCGTCGAGTGCGGTCACGATCTCAAAGGCATCGTTGCGGGTGTTGACGATGGTCAGCACGCATTCATGCACCGCGATTCGTTGCGCCAGTTCCGGTGTGGGCTGCACGGCCTGCAGATCGTCCGGCCATTCGATGTGCACCCGCTTCAGTTGAGTGAACAGTGCTGCTTCGTTGTCGATGATGGCTGTGGGCTGCGGCAGCCCGCGCAGGTCTTGTCGGCGATCAAAGCGTTGCATGTCGCCCAGCGCGGGCTGTGTCGCCGTGCACAGCAGGAGTGTGACGCCATAGTGGCTGACCAGGACGTTGAGGGTGTCGAGGATGGGTTGCAGGAAGTCCGGTGGCAGCAGTTGTGCTTCGTCGAGCACGATCACACTGCCTGCGAGGCGATGCAACTTCCGGCAGCGAGAGGTACGGGCCGCGAACAGCGACTCGAACAACTGAACATTGGTTGTGACGATCAGCGGAGCGTCCCAGTTTTCGCAGGCCAGGCGGCTGCGCGCCGTGTCGTCACGTTCGTCACCTTCGGCCTGGCTGTGGTGCTCGACCACGGCATCTGGCCCGAAGATCTGGCCAAACACATCTGAGGTCTGCTCGATGATGCTGGTGTAGGGAATGGCGTAGATCACTCTTTGCTTGCCGTGGTGAACGGCATGCCGCAAGGCGAAGGCCAACGATGACAAGGTCTTGCCTCCGCCGGTGGGAACGGTCAGTGTGAAGACGCCTGGCGGTGCCGTGGCCTTGTTGCAGCACAGTTTCAAAACCTCAGCGCGCGCGTGCATCACCGGGTCGTCGCTCCGCCCGCTGATTGCTACGGTGGCCGCCTTCTTGGCCAGGTGATTGTCAAGTTGCTGCTGGTACCAGCCGAGCGGCTGACAGCCTTGCCGCTGAACGCTGCGCTTGGCGTTCATGAAGGCCTCGGTATCGAGAAAGTCCGCGTCCACCAAGGCAGAGAACAGCATGCGCACCCACAGCGACCATGCCAAGGGATTGCCTTCCTGCACGCCGGGGATTGCGCTGCATGCCGCCCGGAATTCGAAGTCCGCAGGCAAAGCCAGCAACTCGGGTGCCACCGCGTGGCAAGCACTCAGCGCTTGTGCGTATTCCGTTTCGCTGGCCTGCGCGCCAGTGCCCAGCAGGCGGGTATCGAGGCCAGCAGTCCAGTCTGCAAGGCCAGTGTGGTGCCCTGCGATCACGTAGGCGATGGGCCTGGCAACCAAAGCGCCGGCGCGCCCGTAGGTCTGTTCAAAGAGACGAAGCGCGTGCAACGCGCCGGCTGCGGAGTGGGTCTTGTCGCTGCTGGCCGGCAGCTTGCCCTCGATGTGCGCGTCATTGACGAGCCGGATGTACTGCTGAAATCCGGGTCTGAACTTGCCGAGGTCGTGCCAGAGGCCTGCGATCCGAGCCCAGTCCGCGCCCCAACCCTGAGCGGAAGTGCCGGCTGTGCTCGCAACCGCATTGAGGTGGTCCACCAAGACATGCGAACGCGTCAATGCCGAGCCAGTCTCGGTGTGCGTGTGCGCCAGGAAGTCTTGTGTCACGGGCGTTTGGCGTTTGTTCGATTCGTGCGTATGGTCCCACTCTTCAGGCTCATGGCGTGACCCTGCCGCCCAGCTTCTCCACTCCCGCCCGCAGTTTCTCCGCCACCACTTCCCGCAGCGCCTTAGGCCCCAGCACCGCCACCTCCGGCACATGGCGCAAGATGTCCATCACCAGCTCGCGCGGGTCGGCGTAGGGCAGCTCCAGCAGGTAGCTGCCGTCCGTTTCGAAGCGCCCACGCTGGTTCGGGTGCCAACTCTCCGCCGCCACCCATCGCGCGCGCTCGGCGCTGAAACGCAGCCGCGCCCAGCACACACGGCGGCCGGCAAAGATGCCGTAGCCGGCGCCCAGCACCTCGTCCAGTTCGCCGTCGGGCACGTCGATGGCTTGCGCTTTCAGCACGCTGGCACTGCGAATGGCATCGACGGCAAAGCTGCGCAGGCCGCGCGCCTTGTGGCACCAGGCGTCCAGGTACCAGTTGTCGCGGTAGTGCACCAGGCGTTGCGGTGAGACCTCCCGCTCCTGTGTCAGGTTGCGCCCGCGCCCGTGGTAGCTGATCTGCAGCCTTCTTCTGCTCAGCAGCGCCGAGCCCACGGCTTGGAAGTGGGGCAGGTGCAGTGGCCGCGCGCCTACGGTTTGCACGCGGATGCGCCGCACGACTTCAACACCCGCGCTGGCGCTGGCACCGCTGCCCAGCAGTTGGGTGAGGCGCGCGGCCAGCGGTGCGATGTGCGGCCCCAGCAAGCCACCGCTGTCCAGGTGCGCCAGCAGGTGCTGCATGGTCAGCAGGGCATGGATTTCTTCGGCCGTGAACCACAGTCCGGGCAGTTCGTACTGGGTGCCGGGCAACTGGGCTGCCGAGTCCAGCCGCCACCCGACCTGCTCTCGGTCCCACACCACGGGGGCGTTCATGCGTTCGCGCAGGTGCGCGATGTCGCGCTTCAACGTGGCTGGGGATACACCCAGATGGTTCAGCAGTTGGGCTTTGTCCAGGCAGCGACCGGTGTCTAGCTGCTGCTTGATCTTGTAGAGACGCTCGGCTTGCCCCACCTCGAACTCCCTACTTGCCCATGTGCTGTCATCCTAACGTGGCGCGTGAGCAGGGACAGGACGAAGCGCGGCAACCTATTCCGGCTCGATCTTCGCCGCCCGGATGACATCGCCCCAGCGCTTGATCTCGCTGGCCAGCAGCGCCTGCAATTCGGCCGCGCTGCTGCCCTGCAGTCGCATGCCCAACTTGCCCAGCTTGGCCTGCACCTCGGGCGAGGCGACGGCTTCACGTGCGGCACGGCCCAGCTTGTCCAGCACGTCGGCCGGTGTGCCAGCCGGTGCGGCCAACGCGTTCCAGCTGGCCACGTTGTAGCCGGCCACACCGGCCTGCATCACGGTAGGCACCTCGGGCAGCGCCGGGTTGCGTTTGTCGGACGACACCGCCAGCGCCTTGATCACCCCCGCGCTGACCTGCGGCACCATCGGGCCGACGATCTCGAAGGCGATGTCGATCTCGCCGGCACGCAGGGCCGTCAGCACCGCCGGGCTGCCTTTGTAGGGCACTGTCAGCACGTCGATGCCGGCCACAGTTTCAAACAGCTTGGCGCTCAGGTGCTGCGTGCTGCCCGGTGCGATGGTGCCCACGTTCAGCTTGCCAGGGTTGGCCCTGGCGTGGGTCAGCACGTCCTGCAGCGTGGCGAACCTCGAGTTGCCGGTCACGAAGACGCCGATGTCAAAGTAGCCCAGCGTGCTGATGGGCGCGAAGTCCTTCTGCGCGTCGAAGGGCAGCTTCTTGAACAGGCCCACGCTGACCGCGTTGCCGTTGCTCATCAAGAGCAGCGTGTGGCCGTCGGGCCGCGCCGTGGCCACCGCCTGGCTGGCCACGATGCTGCCGGCGCTGGGCTTGTTTTCCACCACCACGGGCTGGCCCAGGCTCTTGCTCATGTGCTCGGCCACGGCACGGGCCGTCAGGTCGGCGATGCCACCCGGGCCGAAGGGCACCAGCAGCATGATCGGTTTGTCTGGGAAGCGGGACTGCGACCCTGCAGCAGCGGGGGCCAGGCTGGTGGCTGCGCCGGCCAGCGCCAGCAGCATGTGGCGGCGCGTCGGCAAGGTTCGGGGCGTTTTCATGCGCGGCATGCTACGCGTCAGAGGCCGCCATGACGGCTCACTTTCAGGCGAGGTGCGAAGATTGCTTGCGCCGTGCGCAACCCAACTTTCCTGCAGAGGTCAAACGTGGCAAAAGTTTCCCCGGGCGTCGGCCCGCGTTTCCCGCAGGTCGTGGTGCTCTTCGGCGCTACCGGTGACCTGGCGCGGCGCAAGCTGCTGCCCGGCCTGTACCACCTGGCCACTTCGGGCTTCATCCCGGCCTGCCGCATCGTGGGCGTGTCGCTGGATGAACTGGATGCCGATGGCTTTCGCCAGGCCGCCCGCAGCGCGCTGGACGAATTCGGCAAGCGCAAGCCCACCGACACCAGCTGGCAGGCCTTTGCACAAGGCCTGGACTACGTGCCGCTGTCGGCCGGTGCCCAAGCCTTGAAGGCCGCCGTGGAGCGTGCAGAGGCCAGCATCGGCGCCGAGTGCCGCCGCCTGCATTACCTGAGCGTGCCGCCCAGCGCGGCGCTGTCGGCGGTGCAACTGCTGGGCCAGGCCGGCCTGGTGGAGCGCAGCCGCATCGTGATGGAAAAACCTTTCGGCACCGACCTGGCCAGCGCCGTCACGTTGAACCGCCAGCTGCACGGGGTGTTTGCCGAAGACCAGATCTTCCGCATCGACCACTTCCTGGGCAAGGAGCCGGCGCAGAACATCCTGGCCTTCCGTTTTGCCAACGGCCTGTTCGAGCCCATCTGGAACCGCAACTTCATCGACCACGTGCAGATCGACGTGCCCGAAACCCTGGGCCTGGGCCAGCGCAGTGCCTTCTACGAACAGACCGGGGCTTACCGCGATATGGTGGTGACGCACCTGTTCCAGATCCTGGCCTTCATGGCCATGGAGCCACCCACGGCGCTGGAGCCGGCGCCCATCAGCGAAGAAAAGAACAAGGTCTTCCGCAGCATGCTGCCCATTCGGCCGTCGGATGTGGTGCGCGGGCAGTACAACGGTTACCGCGAAGAGCCGGGTGTGGACGCCGAAAGCGAAACCGAAACCTTCATCGCGCTGAAGTGTTTCATCGACAACTGGCGCTGGGCCGGCGTGCCGTTTTTCCTGCGCACCGGCAAACGCCTGGCCGAGGGCCAGCGCATCATCAGCATCGCGTTTCGCGAGCCGCCCAAGAGCATGTTTCCGGCCGGCTCGGGTGTGGGTGCACAAGGCCCCGACCACCTGACCTTCGACCTGGCCGACGCGTCGAAGATGAGCTTGTCCTTCTACGGCAAACGCCCCGGCCCGGGCATGCGGCTGGACAAGCTGAGCCTGCAGTTTGCGATGCACGACACCGGCATGCAGGACGATGTGCTGGAAGCCTATGAACGGCTGATTCTGGACGCCATGCGCGGCGACCACACGCTCTTCAACACCGCCGAGGGCATCGAGAGGTTGTGGCAGGTGTCGATTCCGCTGCTCGAGTCGCCACCGCCGGTGCGCCTGTACCCGGCAGGCAGCTGGGGGCCCAAATCCATTCACCAGCTGATTGCACCGCACGCCTGGCGGTTGCCCTTCGAACGTGCCTGGCGCAAACCCAACCAGCTGGGCGGTTGACGCCCTGGAGCCGCAGATGAGTGAAGTGACCGTGTGGCGTGCCAGCGCCGAAGAAGCTGCCGCGCAGGTGCCAGCGCTGGCCGATGTGTTGATCGACTGTGTGCACGGCGGTGCGTCGGTCAGCTTCATGGCGCCGCTGCCGCAAGACAAGGCGCTGGGCTTCTGGCGCGATGTGGCCGACGGTGTGGCGCGTGGTGAAAGGGCCCTGCTGCTGGCCGCCGACAGCAGCGGCCAGTTGCTGGGCACCGTGCAGCTGGTGCTGGCCCAGCCCGACAACCAGCCCCACCGCGCTGACGTGGCCAAGATGCTGGTGCACCGCCGTGCGCGCCGTCAGGGCGTAGCCGCACAGCTGATGGCGGCCGTGGAGGACGTGGCGCGCGCCGAGGGCAAGACCGTGCTGGTGCTGGACACCGTGACCGGCGGCGACGCCGAACGCCTGTACGCCCGTGCCGGCTGGCAGCGGGTGGGCAGCGTGCCCGACTACGCGCTGATGCCGGACGGGGTGCTGTGCGCGACGACGTTTTTCTTCAAGCGGACGTGAAAACGCGCGTGAGTTCAACAGGCAAGCCGCAGTGCTATCGATGACTTCGTTGATAGCATTGACTATAATGTGCGATCACTGCTGGAACTGCTTCCATGGCCACCCTGACCATCCGCGATCTCGACGACGCGCTCAAGCAAAGCCTGCGCATTCGCGCCGCCCACCGCAACCGGTCGATGGAAGAAGAAGCGCGCCAGATTCTTCGTGCCGCGCTGACTGACGTGTCAACGCCAGGCCCCGATCTGGCCCAACGTATCCGGGCCCGCTTTTCTGGCCTGGGCGACATCACTCTGCCGATGGCTGAACGCGAGCCCGTCCGCCCTCCGCCGACCCCGGACTTGCCTGCCGCGCGAACCGTGGTCGCTCGTGCCCTTGGCAAGCGCTCGCGGCCGGCCCCCAAGCGAAAAGCGTGAAGACACTGCTCGACACGAACGTGTTGTCGGAGCTTTTGCGTGCACAGCCCGCTGCAGCCGTGCTGGCCTGGTTCGCGGCCCGACCGCCGGAGCAGTTGTTCGTCAGTGCCGTCACGCAGGCCGAGATGCTGCTGGGTGCTCGCCTTCTGGCCCCTGGCAAGAGGCGCCAACAGCTGCAAGGGGCGCTGGACGCCATGTTCCGAGACGATTTCGGCGCGCGAGTGCTTGCCTTCGATAGCGCCGCGGCGCTTGTCTACGCCGACTTGGTGGCCGGGCGGCGCGGCGCAGGTCGCCCGATCTCGCAGTTCGACGCGCAGATTGCCGCTATTGCACTCAGCCGCGACGCCGGTGTGGCCACGCGCAATGTGGCCGATTTCCAAGGCTGCGGGCTGGTCGTCACCAACCCTTGGGAACCGGACGTTTGAAAGCGCGACGCAGACTCACGCTGCCTTGGTGGCCTCTTCCACACTCCGCAGCTTGTCCTTGCCGAAGTACATCTCACCCCCGACGAAGAAGGTCGGCGAGCCAAAGGCGCCGCGGTCGTGGGCAGCCTGGGTGTTGGCCAACAAGCGGGCTTTCACTTCGGGCAGCTGCGAGGCCTGCATCAGCGCCTGGGCATCCAGCCCCGCTTCGGACAGGGTGGTGGCCACGGTGGCCGGGTCGTCCATCTTCAGACCCCGTTCCCACATGGCCGCGAAGACGGTGTCCACGTAGCGCTCGAAACAGCCCAGTTGCTGCGCCGCCACCGCGCCGCGCATGACTTGCAGCGTGTTCACCGGGAAATGCGGGTTCATGCGGAACTGCGTCAGACCGTGGCGCTGGATGAAGCGCTGCATTTCCAGCTGTTCATAGGCCAGCTTGTTGGGGATCTGCGCAAAGGCTTCGATGGGCGAACGGTTGTTGGCCAGCTTGAACAGGCCGCCCAGCAGGATGGGTTCGTAGACGAAGTGTGTGCCGGTGCGGGCTGCGATGGCCGGCAGCACCCGATGGCACAGGTAGGCGTTGGGGCTGCCGAAGTCGAACAGGAACTGCGCTGTTTTGTGGTCTGTCTTGGGGTCTGTCGTGTTCATGGTGTTCACCAGCTCTCCATCCAGGGCCGCAGTTCGGTTTCGTGGGTCCAGGCGTCGCGCGGCTGCTGGTGGATGTGCCAGTAGGCGTCGGCGATGTGGTCAGGGCTCAGGATGCCCTGCTGTTCCTTCAGCGCGTAGCGTTCGGGGAAGTTGCTGCGGATGAATTCGGTGTCGATGGCGCCATCGATGATCGGGTGCGCGACGTGGATGCCCTTGGGCCACAGCTCGCGCGCCATGCTCTGGGCCAGAGCGCGCAAGGCGTGTTTGGCGCCCGCAAAGGCCGCAAAACCTTCGCGGCCGCGCAGGCTGGCCGTGGCGCCGGTGAAGATGATGGTGCCGCGGCCGCGTGGCAGCATGGCCTTGGCCACTTCGCGGCCCATCAGGAAGCCGCCGAAACAGGCCATCTCCCACACCTTGGTGTAGACCCGCGCCGTGGTGTCGGTGATGCCGAAGCGCACATTGGCGCCGATGTTGAACACCGCCACTTCGATGGGTGCGATGTCGCGTTCGATGGTCTGCACCAGCGCCACCGTCTCGTCTTCCTGGCGTGCGTCGCTGCCAAAACCGTGCGCTTCGCCGCCGTCGGCACGGATCTGCTGCAGCAGCGGCTCCAGCTTGTCGGCGCTGCGGCGTGTGACGCAGGCGATGTAGCCCTCACGCGCAAAGCGCCGTGCCACCGCGCCGCCGGTGGCGTCGCCCGCACCGATCACGAGGATGGCCTTCGGTGTGTTCATGCGGTCTCCTTGTCGTTGTAGCCGCCCATGAAAAAAACGTCCGGCGCGTGTTTGCCGCCTTGCACCTGCGGCACTGTCAGATGACCCCGGCTGCGCGCAGCGCGGCCACTTCATGGATGCTCACGCCCAGTTCGGCCAGCACCGCGTCCGTGTGCGCGCCCAGGGCCGGCACGGCTTGCAGCAGCGGTTCACCTTCGTCCCAACTGCCGGGTGGCAGCAGTGCGGGCACCCGGCCCGCTTCAGTATCCACCTCGCGCCAGCGTCCGCGGGCGGACAGCTGTTCGTGGTGCCACAGGCCCGCCATGTCACGCAGCTCGGCGTTGGCAATCTGCGCGTCTTCCAGGCGCTTCACCACCTGCGCATGGCTCAGCGCAGCGAAGGTTTCCACGATGATGCGGTGCAGCTCTTCACGCGCCGCCGTCCGCTGCGCATTGCCCTGAAAGCGCGGGTCTTGCGCAAGCCCCGGTTGCATCAGGACCTGCTTGCAGAACTGCTGCCATTCCCTTTCGTTCTGCAGGCCCAGCATCACGGTCTTGCCGTCACCGCAGGGAAAGGGGCCGTAAGGGCAGATGGTGGCGTGGGCGGCCCCGGTGCGCGGCGGAGGGGACGCACCTTCGAAGGTGTAGTACAGCGGGTAGCCCATCCACTCGCTCAAGGCCTCGAGCATGCTCACATCGATGCGCCGGCCCAGGCCGTCGATGTTCCGCTGCAGCAGCGCCGCCAGGATGTTGCTGTAGGCGTACATGCCCGCCGCGATGTCGGCAATGGGCAGCCCCGACTTGCTGGGGCTTTCGGGGGTGCCGGTGATGCTGAGCAGGCCACTTTCGCTCTGGATCAGCAGGTCGTAGGCCTTTTTGTCGCGCAAGGGGCCGGGGTGGGCGGGGTCATCGCCGTAACCCGAGATGTCGCAGACGATCAGGTCCGGCCGCCGGTCCTTCAGCGCCTCCCACGACACACCCAGCCGCGCCGCGGCGCCGGGCGCCAGGTTTTGCACCACGCAGTCGGCCTTGTCGTGGATCAGCTGCAGCAGCAGTTCGGCGGCACGCGGGTGTTTCAGGTCCAGCGTCAGGCTTTCCTTGCTGCGGTTGGTCCACACGAAGTGCGAAGCCAGTCCCTTGACACGCTGGTCGTAGCCGCGTGCGAAGTCGCCCACGCCGGGGCGCTCGATCTTGATCACCCGTGCGCCCAGGTCGGCCAGCTGGCGGGTGGCAAAAGGCGCGGCAATGGCGTGTTCCAGCGCCACCACGGTCAGGCCCTTGAGTGGCTGCATGTCGAACCGGTGCTGTCAGTTGCTGGGACCGTCGTCGAAGACCTCGGTGTCCACCTCCCGGCTGGACTGCACGCTGTAGCGGCCACCCGACACGGTGCGGCTGTTCAGCAGCGCATCCAGCCGCGCCAGCAGCGCCGCCGGCAGCTGCACCTGGGCGGCCGCCAGGTTTTCCTGCAGGTGCGCCAGGCTCGTGGTGCCCGGAATCGGCAGCACATGGTCGCCGCGGGCCAGCAGCCAGGCCAGTGCCAGCTGCGCCACCGTGCAACCGGCTTCGTCGGCCACCTGCTTCACGCCCTTCAGCAGCGAAAGATTGGCCGCGTAGTGTTCGGCGGTGAAACGCGGCATGCTGCGCCGGATGTCCTTGGCGTCGAAGGCCGCCGGGTCGGGCGGTGTGTTGCTGAGAAAGCCGCGTGCCACCGGGCTGAAGGCCACGAAGGCGGCACCGATGTCGCGGCAGGCTTGCAGCACCGCGATCTCAGGGTTGCGCGTCCACAGCGAATACTCGGTCTGCAGCGCGGCAATGGGGTGCACCGCGTGGGCCTTCTTCAGGGTCGCGGCAGACACCTCGCTCAGGCCGATGCAGCGCACCAGGCCCCGTTCGACCAGCCGCGACATCTCGCCCACGCTGTCTTCGATGGGCACCTGCTTGTCCCAGCGGTGCAGGTAGTACAGGTCGATGTGGTCGGTCTGCAGCCGCTGCAGGCTGTCTTCGCAGTTGCGGCGCACGGCTGCAGGGCGGCCGTCGATGACCCGCACCGTGCTGCCGTCGTCCTGTTTCACACCCGCCATGCCACCCTTGCTGCACAGCACGATCTGGCTGCGGTGGGCCTTCAGCGCGCGGCCCACCAGCGTTTCGTTGGCACCGAAGCCGTACAAGGCCGCGGTGTCGAAGAGCGTGACACCCGCATCCAGCGCCGACAGCAGCAGGCGTTCGCCGGCTTCGGCCGCTGGTGGTGTGCCGTAGGCATGGCTCAGGTTCATGCAGCCCAGGCCGATGGCGGGCACGTGGAAGGGGCCGATGGTGCGTGTGTTCAAGGGAAAGCTCCGGATGGATCAGCCAGCGCGTGATGATGCACAACAATGCGGGCTGCCAGCCCAACCACCGATCCAGCCCCTGCGATGAACAAGCGCCATGCCCTTGCCCTGGCCGCGTCCACCCAGGCCGCGTCGCCAGAACACAAACGTTTCCAGACCCTGCTGGGCAAGATCGACAAGGCACGTGCCCGCCTGCACAGCTGGCAGCAGCAGCTGCCGCTGTTCGCCCAGGTGCACCAGCAGCAGGTGGCACCTTTGCTGCAGCGGCTGAACCACACGCGGTTTGCGTGGGCGCTGGAGCTGGAACAGTTGCAGCTGTCGCAGAAGTGGTCCAAGGTCGACCGCGGCACGCTGTCCGAGATGATCTGCAACATCTGCGGCGCCTTGCTGGACACCGGCGAAGACACCGACCCCGAGATCAAGGCGCTCTACAACCGCCACGCCGAAGTCGACTTCGACCGCGAAGGGCAGCAGCAGCTGGACGAGTTCAAAGCCGCCCTCGAAAGGATGACCGGTGTCGACCTGGGTGATGACCCCGTGTTGTCGCCCGACGAGTTGCTGCAACGGGCCCGCGCCAGCATGGCCCAGTCCTGGGAAGAGGCCCACGCACACGCCGAAGCTGCACGCGACACCCATCGACGCCAGGCCCGCAAACCGCGCAAGACCGCGGCCCAGAAACGGGCCGAAGAAGACGAACGCCGCATCTCGCAGACTGTGCGCGAGGTCTACCGCAAGCTGGCCAGCGCGCTGCACCCCGACCGCATGCCAGCCGACACCCCGCCCGACGTGCGTGCGCAAGCCACTGCACGCATGCAGCGCGCCAACGTGGCCTACGAGGCAGGTGATCTGCTGGCGCTGCTGGAACTGCAGTTGCAGATCGAGCAGGTGGACCTGGCGCACGCTTCCCGCATGGCGGCCGACCAGGTGCGGCACTTCAACAAGGTCTTGGCCGGCCAACTGCAGGAACTGGAAGCCGAGATCGACGGCCGCCAGCAGGCCTTCTGCGAGAGCTACCGCTTGATGACTTATCGGCGGCTCGACCCGGAGCGCCTGATCGACGTCATCAAGGAAGAAACGCGCCATCTCGAGGTCGCGCAGCTGCAGTGGGAAAAGGAACGGCGCCGCCTGGGCCGCGAGCCGGCGCAGGTGAAGCTGTTCCTGAAGCAGTGGCGGCTGGAACAGCGCGAAGCCGACTGGGGCTTCGACCGCTGACATCGCGCCGCGTGGGCTACAGCCGAAGCACGAACAGTGAGATGGCCGGGAAGGCCACCAGCACTACCACCCGCACCAGGTCGCTGGCGACGAAGGGCAGCACGCCGATGTAGGTGTCGCGGATCGGAATCCAGCGGGCCATCGACTGGATCACGAACAGGTTCATGCCCACCGGCGGTGTGATGAGCCCGACCTCGACGACGATGAGCACCAGGATGCCGAACCAGATCGCGGTCTCTTCGGGCGTGAGGCCGAAGTCCAGGCCCGAGACCATCGGGAAGAAGATCGGCACCGTGAGCAGGATCATCGACAGCGAGTCCATCACGCAGCCGGCGATGACATAGAAGATCAGGATCGCCCACAGCACCTGGTAAGGGCTGAAACCCTGCTGGCCGACCCAGCCCGCCAGTTCCTGCGGCAGTTGCGACAAGGCCAGGAAGGTGTTGTAGGCGGCCGCGCCGATGACGATGAGAAAGACCATCGCCGTGCCGCTGGCCGTGGCCTCGATGGCGTCACGCAAGCGCGGCAGCGACAGGCCGCCCCGTTTGGCCGCCAGCAGGCCCGTGGCCACCGCACCCACGGCGGCCCCTTCGGTGGGCGTGAAGATGCCGGTGTAGATGCCGCCAATGACGGTGGCAAAGATCAGCAGCACCGGCCATACGGCGGCCAGCGCACGCCAGCGTTCGGGCCAGGGCAGCGCTGCGATGCTGCCGGCCGAGCCCGGCACGACACGCACCACGATGGCGATGACCGCCATGTAACCCAGCGCCGCCAGGATGCCGGGCACAAAGGCAGCCGCAAACATCTTCGCGATGTTCTGCTCGGCCAGCACGGCGTAGATCACGAGCACGATCGAAGGCGGAATCAGGATGCCCAGTGTGCCGCCCGCGGCCAGCAGGCCGCTGGACAGGCCAGGGCTGTAGCCGGCGCGTTTGAGCTCGGGCAAGGCCACCTGGCCCATCGTGGCGGCGGTGGCCAGCGAAGAACCGCAGATCGAGCCGAAGCCCGCGCAGGCGCCAATGGCGGCCATGCCGACACCACCCTTGCGGTGGCCCAGGAAGGCCTCGGCGGCCTTGAACAAGGCCTTGGACATGCCACCCAGCGTGGCCAGCTGGCCCATCAGCAGGAACAGCGGCACGATGGACAGCGAGTGCGAAGAAAACTGGCCGTAGGCCAGGGTCTTCAGCTGGTTCAGCAGCGGTGCCGCGCTGCCGTAGACCTGCCACGAACCCACCAGGCCCACGGCCAGCATCGCCAGGCCGATGGGGACGCGCAGCATGATCAGCAGCAGCAGCACCGGGAAGGACCAGGCGGCCAGGGTCAGCGGATCCATCAGTGCACAAGCTCGGCGGATGAATGGCCTTGCGGCGCTTTGGCCAGGCCCAGGGTTTCGAGCAGACGCCAGGCGTACACCACGCAGCCCAGCGTGGCCGGCACCATCGAAGCCGCGTAGCCCCACCAGACCGGAAACTGCAGGATGAAGGTGACTTCCTTGTTGGCCCGGTAGTCGAGCATGGCCACGCCCATGCGCCAGGTCAGCAGCAGCCACAGCAGCAGCATCAGCAAGTCGGCCAGCACGGCCAGCCCGCGCTGCAGCGGCGCCGGGTAGGCATTCCACAGCAGGTCGACCGCGGCATGGCCGCGCCTGAGGTGCGCCCAGGGCAGGAAGCAGAACACCACCAGCGCCGCACCGGCTTCGACCAATTCGAAGTCGCCCGGCACCGGGCCCAGGCCCAGGCCGGACAGCGCACGCCCCGCGATGCTGGTGACGCTGAGCAAAGCCAGCAGCACCAGCACCGCACCGCCGAACCAGGCCATCAGCCGGCTAACGGCGTAAACGGGGTGCTTCACTTGCTGTGTTTGGCGATCGCTGCTTCAGCCGCCGCCGCCAGCTTCGGGCCGTCGAAGCCCTTGGCATTGACTTCCTTGAACCAGGCTTCGCGCACACCGGCGGCGGCACGCTGCCAGCGGGCGGTTTCCGCCGCATCCAGCGTGATCACGTTGTTTTTCGCCTGCTGGGCCAGGCTGAGGCCGACCTTGTCGCCGTCGTCCATCGCCCGGCCGAACATCGCCGCGGCAAACTGGCCGCTGTGGTCGTCGATGATTTTCTTCAGGTCGGCCGGCAGCTTGTCGTAAGCGCCCTTGTTCATGGCCACGGCAAAGGTCTGCGTGTACAGGCCCTTGATGCCGGTGAACCCGGTGTGGTTCTTGACGATCTGCTGCACCTTCAGCGCCGGCACCACCTCCCACGGGATGGTGGTGGCGCTGATCACGCCCTTGGACAGCGCTTCACCCACCGCCGGCACCGGCATGCCCACCGGCGTGGCGCCCAGCTGTTCGAGCATGATGTTGATGACCCGCGAGCCGCCGCGCACCTTCATGCCCTTCAGGTCTTCGAGCTTGGTGACCGGGTCCTTGCTGTGGATGAGGCCGGGGCCGTGGATGTGCACGCCGATCAGCTTCACGTCCTTGAATTCGTCCATCGCGTTGGCTTCGACGTATTCCTGGAAGGCCTTGGAACCGCCCTCGGCACCGCCGGTGGTGAAGGGCAGCTCGAACACCTCGCTCTTCGGGAAGCGGCCCGGGGTGTAACCGAGCACGGTCCAGATCAGGTCGGCGACACCGTCCTTGGCCTGGTCGAACAGTTCGGGCGGCCGGCCGCCCAGGGCCATGGCGTCGAAGCGCTGCACCTTGATGCGGCCGTTGCTGGCCTTTTCGACGGCATCGGCCCAGGGCCCGATGGCCTTGGCCGGAATGGCGGCCTGTGGCGGCAGCATCTGGTGGAAACGCAAAGTCACGGTCTGCGCAAAGGCGGCGGGCACGGCGGCCAGTGCGGCAGCGGCAGCCAGGGCGGAAAGGAAGCGTTGGCGGGTCAGAGTTTTCATGCTGTCTCCTGGGTTTCGGTCGGTGACGTGAGGGGTTCAGTTCTTGAGTTGGACGTCGAGCTGGTGCAGCACCTCGTAACAGGGCAGCACCTGCGCCACGGCCCCGTTGGGCTGGCGGCCTTCGCGGATGGCGGCAAAAAACTCGCGGTCCTGCAGTTCGATGCCGTTCATCGACACCGCCACCTGGCTGACGTCGATCTTCTGGTCCTTGCCGTCGTAGAGGTCGTCGTAACGCGCCAGGTAAGTGCCGGTGTCGCCGATGTAGCGGAAATAGGTGCCCAGCGGGCCGTCGTTGTTGAAGCTGAGGCTCAGTGTGCAGATGGCGCCGTTGGCGGCCTTGAGCTGGATGCTCATGTCCATCGCGATGCCCAGGGCCGGGTGGATGGGGCCCTGCAGCGCATGGGCTTTCACGATCGGGCTCTGCGCCTGGTAGGCAAACAGGTCGACGGTGTGTGCGGCGTGGTGCCACAGCAGGTGGTCGGTCCAGCTGCGTGCCTGGCCCAGCGCGTTCATGTTCGTGCGGCGAAAGAAGAAGGTCTGCACATCCATCTGCTGGATGTTGAACTGGCCCGCCGTGATGCGCTGGCGCACCCACTGGTGGCTGGGGTTGAAGCGGCGCGTGTGGCCGCACATGGCCACCAGACCGGTGTTTTCCTGCATCTGCACCACGCGGTAAGCGTCGCGCAGGCTGTCGGCCAGCGGAATCTCCACCTGCACGTGTTTGCCGGCCTTCATGCAGGCCACGGCCTGCGCCGCGTGCATCTGCGTGGGGGTGCACAGGATGACGGCATCGACATCGCTGCGCGCCAGACTCTCGGCCAGGTCGGTGGTGACGTGGCCGATGCCGTACTTCGTGGCCACTTCCTGTGTCTTGCCCAGGTCGCGGCTGACAAGGCTGGTGACTTCGACACCGTCGATCAGCTTGATCGCGTCGAGATGTTTGATGCCAAACGCACCGGCGCCTGCGAGCGCTACTTTGATCGTCATGAGCTTTCCAGAATCAGATGGCCAACGGCCGTGTTCGATGCGGGCACGTGATAGAAGCGGTGCCGCACGGAAGGCGGTTTTTCGCCCATGGCACCGCGTGCGATGAGCCACATCACCAGCTCAATGCCTTCGCTGCCGGCTTCACGCACGTAGTCGATGTGCGGCATCTGCGCCAGGCCCGCGGGGTCTTCGATCAGGCGGTCCAGGAACTGGTTGTCGAAGGTCTTGTTGATGAGCCCGGCACGCGGCCCCTGCAGCTGGTGGCTCATGCCACCGGTGCCCCAGATCTGCACCTTCAGGTCTTCGTCGTAACTTTCCACGGCCTTGCGGATGGCGCGGCCCAGGTTGAAACAGCGGCGGCCGCTGGGCACGGGGTACTGCACCACGTTGACGGCAAAGGGAATCACCGGGCAGGGCCAGGCGCCCAGCACCGGGTCCTGCCGGCCGCACATCAGCGACAGCGGCACGGTCAGGCCGTGGTCCACGTCCATCTTGTTGACGATGGTCAGGTCGAAGTCGTCCTGGATCACGCTCTGCGCGATGTGGCTGGCCAGTTCCGGGTGGCCCGTCACCGTGGGCACCGGGCGCGGGCCCCAGCCTTCGTCGGCCGGCTGGTAAGACGCCGCGGTGCCGATCGCAAAGGTGGGAATCATCTCCAGGCTGAAAGCCGTGGCGTGGTCGTTGAAGACCAGGAAGATGACATCAGGCGGGTTGTCCTTCAACCACTGCTGGCTGAATTCGTAGCCCTTGAACACGGGTTGCCAATACGGTTCCTGGTCCTTGCCCAGGTCGAGCGCGGCGCCGATGGCCGGCACGTGGCTGGTGTAGACGGATGCGGTGATTCTCGCCATGTCAGAGGCCCACCTTGGTGCTGCTGCCTTGCGGCTGGCGGTGCGCCTGCGCACTGCCGTCTTCACCCACGACGCGGTTGCCTTCGACGCTGCGGCCGCCGCCAATCATCATGTCGCGGTATTCCTCTTCGGTCATACCGGTCATGCTGCCGGCCATCTGCTGGAAGCTCTTGCCCAGCGTGGCGCCGATCTTGGCCAGGAAGTAGATGTTGCCGCCGGCGGCAATGCAGCGGTTCAGGTCGCGTGCCAGCACCGCCTGTTTCTGTTCTTCCGTCATCGGCCACTCGTCCAGGTAGGCGCGCATGTCGGCCTTGAACCGTTCGCGGTTGTTGGCCTTCATCAGGCTCATGCAGAACTGGTTCAGGTGGTAGCCCTTGCGGCTTTGTTCGGCGTCGAAGATGGTCGTGCCGGGCACGTCGAGATAGGGTTTGTTGAGTGCCATGGTCAGGCCTCCTCGGGCCAGTAGAGGCGCATGGGGTTGTCCACCAACAGTTTGTGTTGCAGTTCGGCCGTGACCGCGATGTGCGGAATGAAGTCCACCAGCAGACCGTCGTCGGGCATGTGGTCCTTCAGGTTGGGGTGGGGCCAGTCGGTGCCCCACAGCACACGGTCGGGGAAGGTCTCGACGATGCGGCGCGCGAAGGGCACCACATCGCGGTAAGCGGCTTGTTGACCATCCAGCGCCCTGGGGCCGGTGACGGACAGGCGTTCCGGGCAGCTGACCTTGCTCCACACATTGCGGTGCTGTTGCATGAACTTCACGAACAGTTCGAACTGCGGACCGTCCACCGGCAGGCCCACGTCGGGGCGGCCCATGTGGTCGACCACCACGGTGGTGGGCAGCGCGGTGAAAAAGTCCCACAGTTCGGGCAGGTCGACGGCTTCGAAGTAGATGACGACGTGCCAGCCCAGCGCCTTGATGCGGTGCGCGATCTCCAGCAGCTCGTCCTTGGGCGTGAAGTCGACCAGGCGCTTGACGAAGTTGAAGCGCACACCGCGCACACCACTTTCGTTGAGCTCTTGCAGTTCGCGGTCGCTCACGCTGCGTTTGACGGTGGCCACACCCCGCGCCTTGCCACCGCTCGCGCGGCAGGCATCGGCCATGGCGCGGTTGTCGGCGCCGTGGCAGGTGGCCTGCACGATGACGTTGCGCGCAAAACCCAGGTGGTCGCGCAGCGCAAACAGCTGCTGCTTGCTGGCGTCGCAGGGCGTGTACTTGCGTTCGGGTGCAAAGGGGAACTCTTCGCCAGGGCCGAAGACGTGGCAGTGGGCGTCCACGCTGCCGGGTGGCAGCTGGAAACGGGGTTTGCCGGGGCCGGCATACCAGTCCAGCCAGCCCGGGGTTTTGTCGAAAGCCATGAGGCGGTCAGTTCAGGCGAAGAGTTTCATGGATGCACTCCCTCTCCCTCTGGGAGAGGGTTGGGGTGAGGGCGTGAGCCTGGCCACCACCCTCACCCCAGCCCTCTCCCGCCAGCGGGAGAGGGAGCAAGACAAGGCACAGGTGACGCCTCTCACTTGTTTCAGCTCGCGGCTTCAAAAGGGATGCCGGCGTATTGCTCGGCCAGCGAGGCCTGCGCGTGTGCAGACGACTTCAGGTAGTCCAGTTCGGTTTCCTGCGCCCGCTGGTCGAAGCTGCTGTTGCCGGGAAAGCGGTGCAGCAGGTTCGTCAGGTACCACGACGTGCGCACCGAACTCCACACCCGCCGCAGCGCCATCGCGCTGTAGCCGTCGATCAATGCATCGCTGCCCTGGTGGTAATGCGCGGCCATCGCACGCGCCAGGTAGAAAACATCGGACACCGCCAGGTTCAGGCCCTTGGCGCCGGTGGGCGGCACGATGTGCGCCGCGTCGCCGCACAGGAACAGGCGACCGTGGCGCATGGGTTCGGCGACGAAGCTGCGCAGCGGGGCGATGGACTTTTCGATCGAAGGCCCGGTCTGGATACGCGACGCCATCTCGGGCGGAAAGCGCGCGGTGAGTTCGCTCCAGAAGCGGTCGTCGCTCCAGTCTTCCACCTTGTCTTCCAGCGGCACCTGCACGTAGTAGCGGCTGAGCGTGCTGCTGCGCATCGACGCCAGCGCAAAACCGCGTGGGTGGTTGGCGTAGGTCACGTCGGGCAGCGGTGCGGTGCGTGACAGGATGCCCAGCCAGCCAAAGGGGTAGGCCTTCTCGAATTCGCGCAGATGCGTGGCCGGAATGGTCTTGCGGCTGACACCGTGGAAACCGTCGCAGCCGGCGATGTAGTCGCAGTCCAGCCGCAGGTCTTCGCCGTTGTGGCGAAACAGCAGGTGCGGTTTGTCGCCTTCCACGTCCATCGGCCGCACGTCGGTGGCTTCGGTCAGCACACGGGCGCCGCGGCGGTCGGCAGCGGCAAACAGGTCTTCCTGGATCTGCGTCTGGCCATAGGCCATGAAACGATTGCCCAGGTGCTTTTGGCAATCGATGAAAAAGCTCTCGCGGCCGGCCCAGACGATGCGCATGCCGTCGTGGGGATGGCCCTGCGCGTCCATGCGTTCGCCCAGGCCGTTGTCGCGCAGCACGTCAACCGTGGTCTGTTCCAGCACACCGGCGCGGATGCGCGCCAGCACGTAGTCGCGGCTGCGTGCTTCCAGCACCACGCTGTCCACACCCTGGCGGTGCAGCAGTTCCGACAGCAGCAGGCCGGCAGGGCCGCCGCCGATGATGGCGACTTGGGTTTTCATGTGATGAGGTCCTTGGGCACGCGGCTGGCCAGGATGCGGTCGGCTTCCTGTCGCCAGTCTTCGCTGCGTGCAAAACCCGGTGCGCCGCGGGTGCCGAACACACCGGCATCACCCTGTTCGGCCACCCAGGTGTCGCGCTGCGCGGTGCCGGCGGCGGACAGCGGCGTCAAGCCGGCGTCGCGCACGGTGCGTGCCGCTTCCTGCATTTCTTCACCGCGCCGGCGGCCGTGTTCGATCACGCGCTGGAATGCGTAGGTGGCCTGTTTCTGCCAGTCCACGCCGGGGTAGGTTTCATCAAGCGATGCGATGACGGCGTCTTCCACGCCGTAGTGGCGCGCGGTCGTCAGGCTCTCGATCAACATCACCTCCAGGCCCTTGATCATCACGCTGCGGCACAGCTTGGTGGCGCTGGCCACTCCCAGGCGCCCGCTGGCCACCTTCGCGGCAAAACCCAGCGGTGTGATCACGGGCAAGAGTGCCGCCGCGTGTGGCCCGCCCAGCAGCAGCGGCACCTGGATGCGGTAACCGCCGATCAGCGTCATCACCGCGCCTTCGACATAGCGCCCTCCGGCGCCGTCGATGTGCACCGCAGCTTCGGCCTTGGCGCCGGGTGATGCGGAATTGAAGTCCAGGTAGAAGGCTTGGCCGATGGCCGGCGCGCAAGCCTGCGCCACAGCCCCGGTCTGGCTGGCGGTGACGGCGGAAATCACGAGCCCTGCACCACGCACGGCCTCGGCATGTGAAGCCGCCAGCTTCACGCCATGGCGCGTCGCGTGTTCACGCAGGGGCGCCGCCAGCTCGCCGAGCAGCTTGATGTCGAAAGCGGTGACGGCCTGGTCCTGCTCGCGCAGGTCCTCGGCCAGGATCTTGCCGACTTCGCCATAGCCGATGATCGTGATGTGCATCGTGGGCAGACCGTTTCAGTCGATGTACTTCAAGCCGGCCTTGGCCAGCGGTTCGCGCATGTTGTACATGTCCAGCCCCAGCACACCGGCCGCCAGCTTGGCGCGTTTTTCGCCTTCGTTGGCCTCGCGTTTGGCGGCAGCGTCGGCGGTGGCCACGGCCATCGCGGCCGGCACCACCACCACGCCATCGTCGTCGGCCACGATCACGTCACCCGGGTTCACCCACATGCCGGCACAAACCACGGGAATGTTCACCGAACCCAGCGTGGACTTGATGGTGCCCTTGCTGCTGATGGCCTTGCACCAGACCGGGAAACCCATCTCGGTCAGGTCCTTGACATCGCGGCAGCCACCGTCGATGACCAGCCCGCGTGCACCGCGTGCCATGAAGGACGTGGCCAGCAGGTCGCCGAAAAAGCCGTCGGTGTTTTCCGACGTGACAGCGGCCACGACGATGTCGCCTTCGTGAATCTGCTCGGCCACGACGTGCATCATCCAGTTGTCACCCGGCTGCAGCAGCACCGTGACGGCCGTGCCCGAGATGCGGGCGCCGCTGTAGATGGGCCGCATATAGGGCTTCATCAGGCCCACGCGGCCCATGGCTTCGTGCACGGTGGAAGCACCGAAGCGGCCCAGCGTGTCGGCCGCCACGCGGTCGGCACGGCTGATGTTGCGTTTGACGACACCCAGTTCGAACATCTCAGAGTCCTTAAGAAGTTGGGTGCGGCCTAACGGCCGCGTGCCTTCAGTGCGGCATCCAGCCGCGGGTACACCCGCCGCGCATTGCCTTCGTAGATCTTGTGCCGGTCGTCGCCCACCACGATGGTGCTGGCTTCGATGTAGCGTTTGGTGTCGTCGTAGCAGTGGCCGGTCTCGGGGTCGATGCCCCGCACCGCACCGATCATCTCGCTGGCAAACAGGATGTTGTCGACCGGGATCACCTTGGTCAGCAGGTCGATGCCCGGCTGGTGGTAGACACAGGTGTCGAAGAAGATGTTGTTCAGCAGGTGGTCCTTCAGCAGCGGCTTTTTCAGTTCCTGCGCCAGGCCGCGAAAGCGCCCCCAGTGGTAAGGCACCGCGCCGCCGCCGTGCGGAATGATGAAACGCAGGCTGGGAAAGTCCTTGAACAGGTCGCTGGTCAGGCACTGCATGAAGGCCGTTGTGTCGGCGTTCAGGTAGTGCGCGCCGGTGGTGTGGAAACAGGCATTGCAGCTGGTGCTGACGTGAACCATGGCCGGGATGTCGTACTCGACCATCTTTTCGTAGATGGGGTACCAGCTGCGGTCGGGCAGCGGCGGGCTGGTCCAGTGGCCGCCGCTCGGGTCGGGGTTCAGGTTGATGGCGACGTTGCCGAACTGCTCGACACACTTCACCAGTTCGGGGATGCAGGTGGCGGGGTCGACACCCGGGCTCTGCGGCAGCATCGCGGCGGGAATGAAGTGGTCGGGGAACAGCTGCGCGACACGGAAACACAGTTCATTGCAGATGGCGGCCCAGGTGCTGCTGACCTGGAAGTCGCCGATGTGGTGGGCCATGAAGCTGGCTCTCGGGCTGAAGATGGTCAGGTCGCTGCCGCGTTCCTTCATCAGCCGCAGTTGGTTGGCTTCGATGGTTTCGCGCAGCTCTTCGTCGCTGATCTTCAGGTCGGCCACACGCGGTTTGGCGCTGGGGTCCTTGATGCCGGCAATCTGTGCGTTGCGCCAGGTCTCCAGCGCCTTGGGTGCGGTGGTGTAGTGGCCGTGGCAGTCGATGATCATGGTCTTGATGTCCGGTGAATGAGGGCTCAGGCGGGCTGCATGCCGTGGCGCCGTTTCGCGTCGGCTGTCTCCGACGATGCCATGAAGGCCAGCAACGCTCGCACGGCCTGCGCTTGGCTCGTGGTGGTGCAGACCGCCCCTGAAAACGTGGTGATGCAGGCGATCTCGGCCGGCAGCGTGCCCAGTACCGTGATGCCGTCCAGGTTCATCAGCTCGCTCAGTTGCTGGAAACCCAGCTCCACATCACCCCGCGCCACCAGCGTGCCCACCGGCACACCAGGCGGCGCCTGCACCAGGCGCGGTGCGATGGCTTGGGCGATGCCCCAGCGTTCGAACAGCTTGGTCAGGTAAACCCCACTCGGCCCGGTGGAAAAGCTGATGCTGCGGGCCGCGAGCACGGCTTGTCTGACGGCTGATTCGCTGGCCACGTCGGGCTGGGGCGCACCGGCACGCACCGCCAGGGCCACGGGCGACTGCACCAGGTCGACCCGGCTGCCGGCCATCGCGTGACCCGAAGCGATCAGTTTGTCGATGGCATCGGCCGCCAGCAACACCATGTCGAAGGCCTCACCGGCCTGCACCCGCTTGGCCGCATCGACACCGCCCACCGATTCGATGGCCACGGCCTGGCCCGTTTGCCGCGTGTAGGTCGCAGCCAGTTCCGCCAGCACCAGGCGGGTGGCCATCGACGAGATGCCGGTGATTGTCATGGGCCCGGATTCTTGTCGCTGCCAGCCCATCCATCAACGCGATTCCTGGACTAGCTGTTAGGCCGAAACGGCATAACATGGCTGGCATGGACTTCAAGCAGATCGCCTACTTCGTGCAGGTGGCCGAACTTGGCAGCTTCACCCGCGCCGCCAGCGTGCTGCGGGTGGCGCAACCGGCGCTCAGCCGCCAGGTGCGTGCGCTCGAGGTGGAATTGCGCCAGGGCCTGTTCGAACGCAACGGCCGCGGTGTCACGCTCACACCCGCCGGTGTGCGCTTGCTGGCGCACGGCCGCGGCATCCTGCAGCAGGTGGAAAGGGCCAGGCTGGACCTGGAGGACCAGCGTGGCGCGGCGTCGGGCCTGCTGTCGATCGGCCTGCCACCCAGCCTGAGCCGCACGTTGACGGCGCCGCTGGTCGAAGCCTTTCGCGAGCGTTTCCCGCGTGCCACGCTGAGTGTCATCGAAGGCCTGTCCACCTACACACTGGACTGGCTGACCCAGGGCCGCATCGACTGCGCCGTGGTCTACAACGCCACGCCGGCCGCTGCCATCGACCTGCTGCCGGTGCTGCAGGAGCCGCTGTTCCTGGTCTCGGCGCGTCAGCCGGGTGGCAAGACCCTGCGCGGCCCGGTGGCCACGCTGGCGCAGCTGGCCGCACGTGAACTGGTCATTCCCAGCCGGCCGCATGCCATTCGCATGCGGCTGGAAACGGTGCTGGCCGAAGCCAGCCTTAAGCCGCGCGTGGGCCTGGAGATCGAAAGTGTGCCGGCCATCCTGGACCTGGTGCGCCGCCATGGCCTGCACGCGGTGCTGAGTCTGAATGCCGTGCAGGCCCGGGGCCAGGACGAGGCTTTCACGGTGCGCCCGGTCAGCCTGGGCGGGCGCCGCCGGCTGAGCGCCAGCCTGTGGCTGGCCACGTCGGCGCAGCGGCCGCGTGGGCCGCTGCTGGACCAGGCCAGCGAGATGCTGGCCGACTTGCTGCGGCAGCGCCTGGGCACCGCTTGAGCGGCCGGCGTCCCTTCTGGCCGATCAGGGCGCGGCGTTGCCAAAAAACAGCTGCTCGCCGCCGATCCTGTAGCCGTTGATGCTGGCCTGTCCGGCGGGTGACACCACCCAGTCGGCAAACTGCTGTGCCAGGCCCGACTTCAGGTGTGGGAACAGCAAGGGGCTGACGACCATCACGCCGTACTGGTTGAAGAGGCTCTTGTCGCCTTCGACCAGGACGGTGAGCTCGCCGCGGTTCCTGAACGACAGCCAGCTGCCGCGGTCGGTGAGCACGTAGCCGTTCAGCGAAGAGCCCAGGTTCAGCGCCTGGCCCATGCCGCAGCCACATGCCTTGTAGCCCGTGGGTTTGGCCGAAGCCAGGTCCACGCCAGCCGCCGTCCACAAGCGCAGTTCGGCGGCGTGGGTGCCGCTTTTGTCGCCGCGGCTGATGACCGGCTGGTTGCCACCGGCCAGTTTTTTCAGCGCGGCGGCGATGTTGTTGCCCCTCGCACCGGCCGGGTCGGCCTTCGGGCCCACCAGCACAAAGTCGTTGGTCATGACGTTGCGGCGGGCGGTGGCAAAACCTTCGCTGACGAACTTCTGCTCGGCGGCCAGGTCGTGCACGAAGACGACGTCGGCATCACCACGGCGGCCGGTGTCCAGCGCCTGACCCGTGCCCACGGCGACCACCCGCACGTCGATGCCGGTGGCTTGTTTGAAGGCCGGCAGCAGTGCCTTGAACAGACCCGACTGTTCGGTGGATGTGGTGCTGGCCATCACGATGAAGGGGCTCTGCGCGGCCGCCAGCGTGGGCACCAGCAGCGGGGCAGCCGGCGTGCACAGGGCCAGGGCGGCGAACAGGCGGCGCAGCAGGGCACGGTTGGCTTGGCTCGGCAAAGCTCGCATGGTCCAGACAGTGAACAAGTGGTGGGTGGACGATTGTTGGTGGTGGCCCGGCAGACGGCGATATGTCGCCGGCTGCATAGCCTGGCGGCGTGGCGGGCCCGTCCTGCGTCGACACAGGCCCGCGAAAACCCCTGGACAGGAGAGACCCGTTTGCCCTAAAGTGATATCACTTTGATTTCCCTCGCGGAGCCCGCATGCAGCCCGACGACACCGTCACCAAAGAGATCCCGCGCCAGACCTCCAGCGGCTACGCGATGGCAGCCGTGGGGGCCTTGCTGATCCTGCTGCCGGTAGCCAGCTTTTTTGCCGCGCCGGTGGCCGGCGGGCCGCTGGGCATGGGCCTGCGGGCGCTGATTGTTCCCGTGGGCTTGTTCGTGCTGATGGGCCTGTACATGCTGCAGCCCAACGAAGCGGCCATCCTCACGCTGTTCGGGCGTTATGCCGGCACCGACCGCAGCGCCGGGCTGCGCTGGGCCAACCCGCTGTACGTGAAGCGCCGCATCTCGCTGCGTGCGCGCAACCTGAATGCCAGCACGCTGAAGGTCAACGACAAACGCGGCAACCCGGTCGAGATCAGCGCCGTGGTCGTGTGGCGGGTGCAGGACACGGCGCAGGCGGTGTTCGATGTCGACGACTACGAAAACTACGTCAAGGTGCAGGCTGAAGCCGCCATCCGCCACGTGGCCACGCAGTTTGCCTACGACGAAGGCGAAGACATGGCATCTGGCGAAACCACGCTGCGCTCGGGGGACGCCGCCGCGGCCGCGCTGAAGGCCGAACTGCAGGCCCGGTTCATCAATGCCGGTGTGGCCGTGGAAGAAGCCAAGATCAGCCACCTGGCTTATGCACCCGAGATTGCACAGGTCATGCTGCGCCGGCAGCAGGCCGAAGCCATCATCAGCGCGCGCCGGAAGATCGTGCAGGGCGCGGTGAGCATGGTCGAGGCGGCGCTGATCGGTCTGTCGGAACGCAAGATCGTCGAACTCGACGACGAGCGCAAGGCCGCGATGGTCAGCAACCTGCTGGTGGTGCTGTGTTCGGACAAGGAGACGCAGCCGATCATCAACACTGGCACGCTGTACGGCTGAGCAGGGCACGTCGACGATGACCGGTCCAGCCGCCTACCGCCATGTGCAGGTCTACACCACGCTGTGGCTCGTCTTGCCGATGGCGGCCGTCGTGACCTTGGGCGTGGCCCTGGTCAGCGGCCCGCTGGATCTGTCCAATGTGGCCTTGCTCTCGCTGCCCTTGCTGCTGGGTGCACTGCTGCTGCTGGGCCGCCTGCTGATCGAGCTTGATGGCCAGCACCTGAGATGGCAATTCGGCTATGTGGGCTGGCTGCGCTGGCAGCTGGCGCTGGCCGACATCCGACAGGTCGAGCGCAGCAAGGCACCGGCGATGGCCGGCTCGGGCATCAAGGGCAGCCGGCGCAAGCGCCTGTACAACGTCACCATCGGCGGCCCGGCCCTGTTGCTGACGCTGCACGATGGCCGCACGGTGATGCTGGGCACACCCGAACCCGAGCGCCTGGCGGCCTTCATCGAAGCGCGCCTGCCGAGGCCACAGTGAAGGCGCGCTGAAGCCGATGGCCAGCCCGGGTAAAAAGAGCTTCCTGCTGCGTGTCGACCCGGCGCTGTGGGAAGAGGTGGAAAGGCTGGCGGCGCAGGAGTTGCGCAGCACCAATGCGCAGGTGGAGTACCTGCTGCGCGAGGCGCTGGCGCGGCGCGGGCGCGCGCCGCGGCGCGGCAACACACCTTCGGACAAGGTACCGACTGAAGACCGGTGAATCGGCAGCAGGGCAGGCAAGGACTGCCGCTGCAGATGGGACCGATGGGACCGATGGGCCCGATTGGCCTGGAAAACGGCAACACGGTGCCGGTGACGGTGTTGGTGCCGGCACTTGAAAGGCCCGCCCTTTGCACCCGAAAGTGACTCGCTGCTGGGCTTGGAAACCTACGTCGCCCACCAGTCGCGCGGCCAACCGGTGCAGCCACGGGCCGACCCGCAGCTGCGGCCTTTTGTTCAGCAAGGCCACAAGCTGTACGTGCAAGGCATGGGCCAGCTCGATTTCTCTTGCGCGCAGTGCCACGACCAGCAGGCCGGCCGCCGCCTGGCCGGCAGCACCATTCCACAAGCCCACCCCACCGGCTACCCGCTGTACCGCCTGGAATGGCAGGCCGTGGGTTCGCTGCAGCGCCGCCTGCGCCACTGCATGAGCGGTGTGCGCGCCGAGCCTTATGCTTTTGCCAGCGACGAATTGACGGCGCTGGAGCTCTACCTGATGCAACGTGCCGCCGGTATGCCCATCGAAACCCCCGTAGTGCGGCCATGAGTGCGGCCATGAGCGCGGCCATGAGTGCGGCCATGACACCCATCGACGAAACCCGTGTCTGGCTCGAACGCGCGGTCATCGGCCTGAACCTGTGCCCGTTTGCCAAGGCGGTGCACGGCAAGGGCCAGATCCGCTGGGTGCAAAGCGACGCCACTGAGCCGGTGGCGCTGCTGAAGCAACTGGTGCAGGAGCTGCAGTTGCTGGCGCAAGCCGATGCCGACGAGGTGGACACCACGCTCATCGTGCACCCGCAGGTGCTGCAGGACTTCTTCGACTTCAACGACTTTCTGGGCGTGGCCGAAGACACGCTGGCCGACCTGGGCCTGGAAGGGGTGCTGCAGATCGCCAGCTTCCACCCCGACTTCCAGTTTGCCGATGCCAAGCCCGACGACATGGGCAACTGCACGAATCGGTCGCCTTACCCGACGCTGCACCTGCTGCGCGAAGACAGCATCGACCGCGCCGTGCAGGCTTTTCCGGAAGCCGAGACGATCTACGAACGCAACATCGCCACCTTGAAGGCACTGGGCCTGGAAGGCTGGCAGCGTTTGCTGAAGCCTTGATTTCGCCGAAGCACCCCGGCTGCTTCAGCTGTCGGCAGTGAAGCCGATGCGCTTGACCAGCGGGCCCCAGCGTTCGAGTTCGGCTCGTTGGCTGCGCGCCATCTCGTCTTGTGTCGAGCCATGCGCCACCAGGCCCACGACACCCAGCCCGTCGACCAGGGCCTTGTCCTTCAGACCCTGGTTGATGGCGGCGTTGGCCGCGGCCACCACCGCGGCCGGTGTGCGCGCCGGGGCGTAGAAGCCGAACCATTCTTCGGTGGTCAGTTCACCGAAGCCCTGTTCGGCGAAGGTGGCCACGTCGGGCGCAAAAGGCAGCCGGGTCTTGCCCGACGTGCCCAGCAAACGCAGTTTGCCGGCGCGGTGGTTGGGCAGGAAGTCGCCGGCGGGCGTGAACATGGCGGCCAGCTGGCCACCCACCACGTCGGTGATGCCGGGCACCGAGCCGCGGTAGGGAATGTGTTTCATCTCGGCGTTCTGGCTCAGGCCCAGCAGTGCGCCCAGGAAGTGCGGCGTGGAGCCGGCAGCGGGTGAACCGTAGTTGGCCTTGTCGGGGTTGGCCTTGGCCCAGGCCACGAAGCCTTTCACGTCCTTCACGCTGTCCGGCACCACCGGGCCCACGGCCAGGCCGTGGTGCATGATGGCCGCGATGGACACCGGCATGAAGTCGGCCACCGGGTCGTAGCTGAGTTTTTTGTAGACGTGCGGGTAGATCGACACGCAGGAAAAAGGCGTCATCGCCAGCACCGAGCCGTCGGTGGGCGCGGCGCGCAGGCCGTCCAGCGCGATGCGGCCACCGGCACCCGGCCTGTTTTCGACGATGGCGGCGTTTTTGGCATAAGCCGTACCCCCGACACGTTCGGCCACGCGGCGGCAGGCGATGTCACCGGCACTGCCGGCCGGAAAGCCGTACAGGAACTTTGGCTGTTCGAATCCTTGGGCCTGGGCTCGCCAGGGCAGGGCGGCGCCAGCGGCGGCCAACAACAGGCTTTGACGGCGGTTCAGATTCATCGGGTGTCTCCGTGGGGTTTGGGCGGTTCAGGGGCTCAGGTGTTCACGTGCTTCACGTGATTCAAGTGCACAGGGCGCGGACGTCATCAGGCACAGCGATGGCCTTGATGCGCTCGGGGTTCTGGAAGTCCTTGATGCAGAAGGCAGGCACTTCGAAGCCCTCGCGCGTCACGGTGATGATCAAGCGCGATGTCCGCGAGCGTGAGCCCGGCGCGCGGCCCTGCTGCTGGCTGCACGTTCAATGCTGGCACCACGTGCGGCACACCGCGGTACAGCCCGATGTGACGTGCCTCGCAGAACGGCTCGAAACCCCCCGGCGCCATGTTGCCGGTGATGACCCTGTCGACCTCGGCTGCCACCATCGGCATGCGCAGGCCGTCGAGCATGAACACACCCTCGAAGCGCTGCAACTGGCCCTGGTTCATCGGGGTGCGTCCACCTTCGCCGCGCGCTTTTCCAGGAAGGCTCGCACCCTGTCCTTGGCGGCATCGTCACCTTGCGCAATCGACGAGATCAGCGACTCCATGAACAGGCCGTCGGCCGCCGGCAGGTCGGCGATGCGTGGCAGCGCCTGCGTGATGGCGTAGTTGGACAGCGGTGCATTCAGCGCGATCTTCTGTGCCAGTGCCAAGGCCGTGCTCAGGCCTTCACCCGCGCCCACCAGGTAGTTGCTGAGCGCCAGCGTCTGGCCCTCGTTGGCGTCGAAGACCCGGCCGGTCAGCATCATGTCGGTCATGCGCGCCACACCCACCAGGCGGCTGATGCGCACCGAACCACCACCGCCCACGAAGATGCCACGTGTGCCTTCAGGCAGGGCGTAAAAGGCACTCGACTCGGCGACACGAAGGTGGGCGCTGCCGGCCAGCTCCAGCCCGCCACCCACCACCGCGCCGTGCAAGACCGCGATCACGGGCACGGGGCCGAACTGGATGGCATCGAAGCAGGCATGCCAGGCGCGTGAATGCTGCATGCCTTCGCTGATGTTGCGTTCGCTCACTTCAGACAAGTCCAGGCCGGCGCAGAAGTGATCACCTTCACCGCTGATCAGCGCCACCTTGAAACGTGCAGGCATGTTGACAAACACGGTGTGCAGTTGCGACAGCAGTTCGTCGCTGATCGAATTGCGCTTGGCGGGCCGGTTCAGGCGCAGGTGCAGCACCGGGCCGGCTTCCTGCAGTTGCAGCAGGGGCAGGCTGGACAAGGGGCCGCTGCTGACTTGCAGGGTTTGGAGGGCGGGGGTTTCGGTGTTCATGCGTCAATTGTCGGGTCGTGACCGGGTCTGCGCCGAGTTGGCTCAGATGCGGATGACCTGGGGGTCCAGCGGGCTGGCGTAAAGCCATTCGACCTCGGCCGCCCGGCGTTGCAGCGTCAGGCGCTGGTTCAGGTAACCCTTGTCGGTGATTTCGCCGGCGGCCATGCTCGGCGCGTCGGCCATCACGCGGGCCCGCGTGGGCGACTGCGAGGAACCACCCCCTTCGGCCCGGATGGTTTGCAGCGCGCTGCGCACGTGCTCGGCCAGCGTGTGGGGTGCGAGCTGACGGCCGGCTTCGGACGGGAAGACCAGCAGGCCGATTACGCTGCGGTCGTGCCCGGTGATCACCACATCCTGCGCCCAGGGCGACAGCGCCGCCACAACACGCAGGCGCAGCGTGCCGACGCTGACCCAGGTGCCACTGGTGAGCTTGAAGTCTTCGGCGACGCGGCCGTTGAAGACCACACCCTGGCTGGCATCGTTGTCGTCGGCCAGGAAACCGGCGTCGCCGATGCGGTAGTAGCCTTCTTCGTCGAAAGCCTCGTGTGTGGCGGCTTCGTTGTCGCGGTATCCCGGAAAGATGTGCGGGCCGCGCACGCGCATTTCGAGCTTGCCACCCGGGTCGCCGGCCACCGGCACGAACTTCAGTTCGACACCCGGCATCGGCAGGCCGATGACACCCGGCCGGTCCAGCTTCCAGTGTGCAAAAGTGATCGCCGGCGCGGTTTCGGTGCTGCCCCAGCTGGTGGTGAACCAGACCGGTTCTTCGCGCACCCGCGCCGCCACTTTCTCGAGCCTTTGCCAGGTCGACACCGGCATGCCGGCGCCGGCGTAGAACACCATGCGCAGTTTCTCGAAGAAACGTTGTGCCAGGGCTTCGTCAGCCTCCAGCGTGGGCAGCATCATCTCGTAGCCCTTGGGCACGTTGAAGTACAGGGTGGGCTGGATCTCGCGCAGGTGCTGCAGTGTCTTGTCCACCGCGCCCGGCAGCGGGCGGCCGTCGTCGATAAACATCGTGCCGCCGTGGGCCAGCACCAGGTTCATGTTGTGGTTGCCGCCGAAGGTGTGGCTCCAGGGCAGCCAGTCCAGCAGCACCGGTTTTTCCTGCTGCAGGAAACGCAAGGTCTGCGCCAGCATCTGCTGGTTGGCGCACAACATGCGGTGGGTGTTGATGACCACCTTGGGGTGTCCCGTGGAACCGCTGGTCAGCAGGTATTTGGCGTGGGTGTCGGGCGTGGCCTGCGCAAAAGCCGCCATCACGGCCGGTGTTTCCACCGCGGCCGCCAGGGCTTCAAAGTCAAGTGCACCCGGATGCGACAGCGCGCCGTGGCTGAAGACCACCCGCGGCTGCACCGGCGCATCCTTCAACGCTGCGCCGTAGGTGGCCGCGTCGTGGGCATACACCAGTGCCGGTTGCAGTGACTGCAGGATGCCGTGGATGCGGCTGAAGTCGCCGCCGGCCAGCCGGCAGTAGCCGCTGCTGACGGTGCACACTGCGCGCCCCACGTGCATGCCGGCCAGCAGCAGCACCAGGTGGTCCAGCGAGTTGTCGGACAGCACCACAACAGGCTGGCCCGAGGGCAACTGCAGGTCCAGCAGCCCCTGCGCCACGGCGCCGACGCGCTGGCGGAGCTGCTGCCAGTTCAAGGTCAACCAACCACCGGGCGAGGCTTCGGCAAAAGCCGGCGCGGCGGGTGTTTCCCGGGACCAGCGTTCCAGCCACTCGCCCACACAGCGGGCATGGGGCCGCAGCGGTTCGGGTGAGCGCAGCACGAAGCCGCCACCGGCGTGGTCCTGCCGCTGCACAAGGCGTGGCGCCAAGCATTGCGGATCGTCGAAAAAGGGCGCTCGGGCCATGAGGGGCACTGTCTCCATACACATCTGTATGTGATTTGGGGAGAATCCTAGGCTCGCTCATGAAGAGCAGCAAAGCGGGATAACCCGGGTGACCGTACATCGCTGCATGGCATCATCATGGGCCGCGTTGGCCTGAACCCTCACCATGACCCGCACGATGAACCGCACCGTGGTGCGCCGACCCCGCGCCCAAACGGATGCTGCAAAACCGGCGCCCGGCCCTGCAGCCGAAGTTGAGCGCCCGGCGCTGACACGCGAAACCTGGACCGATGCCGCCACCGAGGTGCTGGTGGACCAGGGCATCGACCATGTCCGGGTCGATGTGCTGGCGCGTGGACTGGGTGTCACGCGGGGCAGTTTTTACTGGCACTTCCGCGATCGCGAAGAACTGCTGCGCAGCGTGCTGCAGGCCTGGCGTGAGCTGTCAACCGAACAATTGACCGCACGCCTGGCGAGTGCCCACGACGACCCGCGCCAGCAACTGCGTGACGTGCTCTCGCTGCCGCTGCGCGGCCGTTCGGCCGTGCGTGCGGCGCGCATCGAACTGGCCATCCGCGCCTGGGCACGTCGCGACGAACTGGCGCGCCACGCGGTGGACGAAGCCGATGCCAGCCGCATCAGCTACATCGCGCAGGTGTTTTCCGCGCTCGGATTTGCCGTTGCCGAAGCACGTGCACGGGCCTTCCTGGTCTACGCCTTTGTGGTGGGTGAATCGCTGATGCCCGGCCAGGGCAACACCACGCAGCGCCAGGACCGCGGCCGCCTGGTCGAACAGTTGCTGCAGCAGACTCTGCTTCGCTGAAGAGGGGCCGCGTCCTGTGCGCGCCCACGGCCTCGCCGGTCCACGCGGTGCGACACTGTCGCACTGCTTTTTTCAAGCGCCGCCCGAGGACTTCACCGTGACCCCGATCCTGCAAAGCCACATCGCCGGCCGTTGGCTGGGCCGGCAAGCGGCACTGACGCTGGCCAGCGCCATCAACGGCCGTGCCGTGGCCACCACCCATGCCGAAGCGGTCGACTTCGGTGAAGCGCTGCAGCACGCGCGCCTGGTGGGCTTGCCGGCTTTGCTGGCGCTGGACTTCCAGCAGCGTGCCGCCGTGCTGAAAGCACTGGCGAAGCACCTGAACGAACACAAGGAAACGCTCTACGCGATGTCGGCGCACACCGGTGCCACGCGCAAGGACGGCTGGATCGACATCGAAGGTGGCACGGGCACGTTGCTGGCCTACGCCAGCATGGGCAGTGCCGAACTGCCATCGGGCAACCTGATCCACGAAGGACCGGTACTGCCGCTGTCGAAGAAGGGCGGTTTTGTCGGCACCCACGTGCTGGTGCCCCGGCGGGGTGTGGCGGTGCACATCAATGCCTTCAACTTCCCGGTCTGGGGCCTGCTGGAAAAGTTCGCGCCCAGCTTCCTGGCCGGACTGCCCTGCATCAGCAAGCCGGCCACCGCCACCAGCTACCTGGCCGAAGCCGTGGTGCGCCTGATGCTGGACAGCGGCCTCCTGCCACCCGGCGCCTTGCAACTGGTGGTGGGCGGCACCGGCGACCTGCTGGACCGGCTGGAAGAAAACGACGTGCTCACTTTCACCGGCAGCGCCGACACCGCGGCCCGTTTGCGCACGCAGCCGAACGTGGTGCGCCGGTCGATTCCTTTCAACGCCGAAGCCGACAGCCTGAACTGCGCCATCCTGGCGCCCGACGTGAGCCCCGATGACGAAGAGTTCGGCCTCTTCGTGCAAGAGGTGGCTCGCGAGATGACGGTCAAGGCGGGCCAGAAGTGCACCGCCATCCGCCGTGCCATCGTGCCGCGTCGGCACCTGGACGCGGTGGCCAGCCAGCTGCGTGCTCGGCTGGCCGCACTGGTGGTCGGCGACCCGGCCTGGCCGGCGGTGCAGATGGGTGCACTGGCGTCGCAAGCGCAGTGGGACGACGTGTCCGCGCGGGTGGCGCAGCTGCAGGCGGGCCAGGAGCAGGTCTTCGGTGCCCGCGACGGTTTTGCGCCGCAAGGCGAGGGCGTGGCCGGCGGCGCGTTTTTCGCCCCCACGCTGCTCCTGTGCCCGAAGCCGCTGCACAGCGACACGGTGCACGACATCGAAGCCTTCGGCCCCGTGTGCACGCTGATGCCTTACGACGCCACCGGCGCAGGCGACGGCATCGACGAAGCGCTGGCGCTGGCCGCACGGGGCCGCGGCAGCCTGGTGGGCACGCTGGTCACACGTTCAGCGGCCACCGCCGCCCATGCCGTGCCGCTGGCGGCAGCGCACCACGGCCGCCTGCTGGTGCTGGACCGTGTGGCAGCGGCCGAGTCCACCGGCCACGGCTCGCCCTTGCCAGGCCTGAAACACGGCGGGCCGGGGCGTGCGGGGGGCGGTGAAGAGCTGGGTGGCCTGCGTGCCGTCAGGCACCAGTTGCAGCGCACCGCGCTGCAGGGTTCACCGGCCATGCTGTCGGCCATCGTGGGTGAACACCTGCGAGGTGCGCCCTTCATCGAAACCGAAGTGCACCCTTTCCGCCGCCACTTCGAAGACCTGCAAGTCGGCGAGTCTCTGCTGACCCACCGCCGCACGGTGGGCGAAGCCGACATCGTGGCCTTCGGGGGCATCAGCGGCGACTACTTCTACATGCACTTCGACGCTGTGGCCGCTGCCGCTTCGCCTTTTGGCCAGCGCATCGCCCACGGCTACTTCGTGCTCAGCGCCGCCGCCGGCCTGTTCGTGAGCCCGGCACCGGGGCCGGTGCTGGCCAACTACGGGCTGGACACACTGCGCTTCGTCAAGCCGGTGGGCATCGGCGACACCATCCAGGCGCGGCTGACCTGCAAACGCAAGACCGACCGCCAGAAAAAGGGCCCCGACGGCGTGGGCCAGGGTGTGGTGGCCTGGGACGTGGAAGTCAGCAACCAGCACGGTGAGCTGGTGGCCAGCTACGACATCCTGACCCTGGTGGCCAAGCGGGCGTGAAGGGCAACGTCGACACGGTGAAGTCGCGCACCTCCGTCGTCGTCGCGCTGGGCACGGCGCAGACGCTGGCCTGGGCCTCGTCGTTCTACCTGCCGACCCTGTTGGCGCTGCCGATGGCGCGGGATCTGGGCCTGGCGTCTTCGAACGTGTTTGCACTGCTGTCGATGTCGCTGGTGCTGACGGCGCTGCTGAGCCCCTGGGCCGGGCGGCTGATCGACACACACGGCGGCCATCGGGTGCTGCTGGCGTCCAGCGGCCTCTTCGTGGTGGCGCTGCTGCTGATGGCCACCGCGCAAGGCCTGCCTCAGCTGCTGCTGGCCTGGTGCGTGATGGGTCTGGCGATGGCCTTCGGTCTGTACGACGCGGCCTTTGCGTCGCTGGTGAAGCTGTTTGGCAGCGACGCACGCCGCGCCATCACCGGCATCACCTTGATTGCCGGCTTCGCCAGCAGCGTGGGCTGGCCGTTGACGGCCCTGATGGAAGCCCAGTGGGGGTGGCGGGGGGCCTGCCTGGGCTGGGCCGGGCTGCACCTGCTGTTGGGTCTGCCGCTGAACCTGTGGCTGCCGAAGGCCGCCGACGGGGCAGCCACCGTCGCGCAGTCGCCTGCCGAGGTGGCGCCACCGGCCAGCGGTGCGACCACCACGCCCGCGATGATCGCCACGCCCGCCCGGGCCACGCGGCCCAGCCGCCCGATGCTGCTGGTGACGCTGTTGTTCACGCTGATGGGTTTTGTCAGCACCGCCATCGCCACCCACCTGCCGGCGCTGATCCAGGCCAGCGGCGCTTCGCTGGGCACAGCGGTGGCGGTGGCCGCGCTGGCAGGCCCCTCGCAGGTGGCTGCGCGCCTGTTCGAGCTGGGTTTCCTGAACCGCCACTCGCCGCTGCTGGCGGCCCGCCTGGCCACCTTGGGGCATCCGCTGGGGGCTGCCTGCCTGCTGCTGGTCGGGCCGGTCGCGGCCTTGCCCTTCGTGGTGCTGCACGGCCTGGGCAACGGCTTGCTGACCATCGTGCGCGGCACCTTGCCGCTGGCCCTGTTCGGCGCCCAGGGTTACGGCGCGCGCCAGGGCTGGATCGCCATGCCCGGGCGCCTGGTGGGTGCGCTGTCACCCTGGCTGCTGGGCCTGGTGCTCGAGCGCTGGGGCCTGGCTGCGTTGTGGCTGACCGGTGCGCTGGGCCTGGCTTCGCTGGCCACGCTGGCGCTGCTGCGCCTGCCAGCCACCGCGCCCGGCGCCGCAAAGGCCTGAACTGGATGCGGGCCGCCCGCCACTTGCCGCGCTTGCCGGGCCGCCGCAGCGAACAGAATCGGCCCTGAACATGGACGACTTGCGCCTGGACACCTTGGCCGGCCACGTGGTGGACTGGCACAACCGCCATCCGCTGGCGCGCCGCATCACGCTGGCGCACGTGCACTCGGTGGGTTACGTGGCGCTGCCTTTTGCGGCAGACAAGCCCCAGGCCGCCACGGCTGGCGGGGCGGGGCAAGCCGACGTGGCAGGTGCCAGCCAGGCTGACGGCGGTGACGGCGCATCGCTGCGCGAACGGGCCATGGCCCGGGCGCAGCAACAGGCCGCCGGGCAGTCGCCGGATTTGCCGGCACCTGCGCCACCTCCGGTACCCGATGCCGCCACGGCACAGGTGCCAGCGCCGGCCGCGCAGCCGCTGTTCAGCGAAAACTTCATCCCGCCGCTCAGACCCAAGGCCGTGGCGGCATTTGCCTGGCAACACGGCGCCGCGAGTGCCAGGCCCGGCAAGGACGGTCCGGTGCGGCAGGTGCTGATCGACGGCGCGGTGAGCCCGGCGCTGGTGCAGCAGCGCTGGCTGCTCACGGCCCAGATTGACGTGGGGGGTGCGCGCACCCGGGTGCTGGTGGGCAGCGGCCTGACACCGGCGGTGCTGGGGCGGCGCCTGCTGCGCACCCGGCAGCTGGCGCTGGGGCTGGGCTTGCTGCTGGCGCTGGCGGCGGCGGTGGGCTGGATGCGCATGGGCGTCACCCCGCCAGAGTCCATGGCGCCGACAGCGACACCAGGGCCCGTGGGCAGCGAAGCGGCGGCCAGCGCCGCGCTGGCCCCGGTCGCCACAGAGCCAGCAGCTTCCACTGTGCCCGTTGCTCTGCCGGCCTTGGCGACCGCCCGCACCGAGACGACGCCGGCCCCGGTGCCGGCCTCTGCACCTGTCGCGACACCGGCACCCCTTGCCGCTTCGGCGCCCGTGGATGTCGAGCCGACACTCGGCCGCGTGCAACTGCCTTCGCTGGGGCCGATCATCGAAGAGCGGCGCCAGGCGCTGGCCGCGGCGCGGCAGGCGTCGGCCGCTGTGGCTGCCGCCGCACCCGCTTCTGCGCCACGCCCGACCCCGAGGATCGAAGAGCCCGCGCCCGCCACCCGCGCCAAGCCACCTGCTGCCGCCGTGGCCACGCCGACACCGCCGGTGCTGGCGCCGCCGGCCCGCGGGCCGGCCTTTGCCGTGTCGACCCGGCTGCTGCGAACGCGCACCGAAGGCGAGCTCACGGCCGATGCCATGCGCGAACTGCTCAGCGGCCCCCACGCACCCGGCCTGCGCGTCGAAGCCCTGCGTGTCGGCGACGACTGGCGTGTGGTCGCCTGGCCCTACAGCGGCCGTGAAGGGGCCGAAAAGGCACGCGCCATGCTGGCCGCGCGGGGCATGCGGGTGCAGGTCATCGACTTCTGATCAGGCCTCGAACTGGTCGGCCCGCCGGCCCTTGATGGGGGCGTAAAAACGTTTGATTTCCGCCATGTCGGCTTCCACGTCGCCGGTGGGCCTGAACACCGGGCCCAGGCCGCTGACCTTTCGCTCGTAGTCCATGAAGGCCAGGATGATGGGCACCCGGGCCTGCAAGGCAATGAAATAGAAGCCGGTCTTCCAGTGCCGGGTTTTGCCGCGAGTGCCTTCGGGTGGCACCACCAGCTGCAGCGGGCCGTCGGCGTTGATCAGGGCCTGCGCCGACTGCGCCACCAGGTTGCTGTTTTTGTCGCGGTTCACCGCAATGCCACCCAGCCAGCGCATCACGGGGCCGAAGGGCCAGCGGAAGAGGCTGGCCTTGCCCATCCAATAGATGTTCAGCCGCAGCACGAAGGCCACCATCAGCGTGTAAGGCAGGTCCCAGTTGCTGGTGTGCGGTGCGGCGATGAACACACTCTTTATCGCTTCGGGCGGCAGGCTGCCCTCGACTTTCCAGCCCTTGAACCTGAGAAAAGCCACCGAGAAGTTGCGCAGGACGGTGTTGACCACCGGGGTGTCGAAGAGGGTGCGGTGCATGCAGGCTGGGAGAAGGGTTGAACAGCGGGCGGAAGAAGGAACAGCGGCGAACGACGGCGAACGACGGCGGCGCGATTGTGGGTCTTGGCGAGCCCGCTACGATGCAGGCCAGCCCGGGACGAACCCCAGGCCGAACTGCAGGAGACCCGCGCATGTCCTCAGGCAAGATCCTCGTCGCCCAGGGTGGTGGCCCCACCGCCGTCATCAACCAGAGCCTGGCCGGTGTGGTGCTGGAAGCCCGCCGCCACCAGGCCGTGCAGCGTGTCTACGGTGCGCGCCACGGCGTGCGCGGCATCGTCAACGAAGACTTCGTCGACCTGACGCAGGAAACCAGCCACAACATCGAGCTCGTGGCCAGCACACCGGCAGCCGCGCTGGGCAGCACCCGCGACAAACCCGACCTGGCCTACTGCCAGGAGATGTTCAAGGTGCTGAAGGCCCACCAGATCGAACACTTCTTCAACATCGGCGGCAACGACTCGTCGGACACCGTGCGCATCGTGGCCGAAGAAGCCGCCAAGGCCGCTTACCCGCTGCGCTGCATCCACATCCCGAAGACCATCGACAACGACCTGGTGCTGAACGACCACACACCGGGTTTCCCCAGTGCCGCGCGTTTTGTCGCCCAGGCCTTTGCCGGCGCCAACCTGGACAACGCCGCGCTGCCGGGTGTCTACGTGGGCGTGGTGATGGGCCGGCATGCGGGTTTCCTGACTGCCGCGTCGGCGCTGGGCAAGAAGTTTCCCGACGACGGCCCGCACCTCATCTACCTGCCGGAGCGCGTGTTCGAGATCGACCGCTTTTTGCTCGATGTGAAAGCGGCCTACGAGCGGTACGGCCGCTGCGTGATTGCCGTCAGCGAAGGCATTCACGATGCCCAGGGCCAGCCCATCCTGGGCCTGCTGGCCAAGGACCTGGAGCGTGACGCCCACGGCAATGTGCAGCTTTCGGGCAGCGGTGCGCTGGCCGACCTGCTGTGCGAAGAGATCAAGGCCAAGCTGAAGATCAAGCGGGTGCGGGGCGACACCTTCGGCTACCTGCAGCGCAGCTTCGTGGGGTGTGTCAGCGACGTCGACCAGCGCGAAGCCCGCGAGGTGGGCGAAAAGGCCGTGCAGTACGCGATGTGGGGCAGCGTGAACGGCAGCGTGGCCATCAAGCGCACCGGCTTTTACTCGGTCGATTACGAACTGCTGCCGCTGCAAGCGGTGGCCGGCAAGACCCGCACGATGGAAGACGAATTCATCAGCGCCAGCGGCACCGACGTGACGGACGCGTTCCGCATGTACCTGCGGCCGCTGCTGGGTTCGGGCATGGCCGACGCTTTCCGGCTGCGGCCCAATGCGGTGCCCAAGGTGCTGAACACCGGCGGTGCGGCCGCCGCTTGAGCGACCGCCTGCGGCAAGCGCTGCGGGGGTCTTCTGCCCGCGCCTTCAGCGCAGGCCGGCGTTGATCTTGTCCAGCGCGGCCCGGCCGGGGCAGAGCTGGGTTTCGTCCAGGCTGTTCAGCGGCTGCGGCACCGTGTTCAGCGCCGCGTGCAGGTCGCCGGCATCGGGGTCCACGTACAGCAGGCCGGTGGGAATCTCGCCGGCTTCCTGCATCACCGCCAGGTGGTTCATGGCCGCCCGCCGGTTGCGCGGGTCGTGGCCTTCGTGCAGCTTGCGCAATCGCATCGTGCCGCCGTCGGGCTGCGGCAGGTCGAGCGCCTCGCCAGCGCCCGGCTCGGCGTGGATCTCGGGCGCCAGGTCGATGAAATCGATGCGGTTCAGGGCTTCGTTGTGGGCCCGCACGTGTTCGTAGCTGCGTGTGCTGCCGGCGTGGTTGTTGAAGGCCACGCAGGGGCTGATGACGTCGATGAAAGCCGCGCCGCCGTGGCCGATGGCGCCCTTGATCAGCGGCACCAGCTGTCCCTTGTCGCCACTGAAGCCGCGGGCCACGTAGGTGGCGCCCAGCTGCAGCGCCATCGCCACCAGGTCGACCGGACTGTCGTTGTTCAGCGCGCCCTTCTTGCTTTTGCTGCCGCGGTCGGCGGTGGCGCTGAACTGGCCCTTGGTCAGACCGTAGACGCCGTTGTTTTCGACGATGTAGACCATGCGCACACCACGCCGCATGGCGTGGGCAAACTGGCCCAGGCCGATGCTGGCGCTGTCGCCGTCACCGCTGATGCCCAGGTACAGCAGTTCGCGGTTGGCCAGGTTGGCACCGGTCAGCACACTGGGCATGCGGCCGTGCACGGTGTTGAAGCCGTGGCTGGCGCCCAGGAAGTAGTCGGGTGTCTTGCTGCTGCAGCCGATGCCGCTGAGCTTGGCCACGCGGTGCGGCTGGATGTCCATTTCCCAGCAGGCCTGGATCAGCGCCGCCGAGATGCTGTCGTGGCCGCAGCCGGCACACAGCGTGGAGACACGGCCTTCGTAGTCGCGCCGGGTGTAGCCCACCTTGTTGAGCTGCAGGCTGGGGTGGTGCAGCTTGGGTTTGGCGATGTAGGTCATGGCCTCGTCCTTTCCTTGCGAGGCGCCACGGCCAGCGTGTGCACGGCGTTGGTGATGGCCTGCGTGATGAACCGGGCGGTGATCGGTGTGCCGTCGTAGTGCAGCACCTTGATCAGCTGTTCGGGGTCGATCTCCAGCTCATTGACCAGCAGCGTGCGCATCTGCGCGTCGCGGTTCTGCTCGACCACGAACACCCGGTCGTGTGCGGCAATGAACTCGGCCACGCTGGCCGGGAAAGGGAAGGCCCGCAGGCGCATCGCGTCCAGGTGGATCTGCGAAGCGGCCAGGGCCTCCAGCGCTTCGTCCATCGAAGGTGCGGTGCTGCCGAAATACAGCACACCCAGGCGCGTTTTTTTCGCCGCCGCACGCACCAGCGGCTGCGGCACCAGATTGGCCGCGGTCGCGAACTTCTGCAGCAGCCGGTGCACGTTGTACAGGTAGTCGGGCCCGGCTTCGCTGTACTGCGCGTAGGCGTTTCGGGTGGTGCCGCGGGTGAAATAAGCTCCCTTGCTCGGGTGCGTGGCGGGTAGCGTGCGCCAGGGAATGCCGTCACCGTCCACGTCCTTGTAGCGGCCGAAGTCCTTGCCGGCTTCCAGATCTTCGGCCGTCATCACTTTGCCGCGGTCGTAGCGGCGGTTGTCGTCCCACTGCAGCGGGGTGCACAGGCGCTGGTTCATGCCGATGTCCAGGTCGGTCATCAGGAAGACGGGGGTCTGCAGGCGGTCGGCCAGGTCGAGTGCCGCAGCGGCAAACTCAAAACACTCGGCCGGGTCTTGCGGCAGCAGCATCGGGTGTTTGGTGTCGCCGTGGCTGGCATAGGCGCTGCTCACCAGGTCGGCCTGCTGCGTGCGTGTGGGCATGCCGGTGCTGGGGCCGCCACGCTGCACGTCGATGATGGTCAGCGGTATCTCGGCAAAGTAAGCCAGCCCGATGAATTCGGTCATCAGGCTCACACCCGGGCCGCTGGTGGCGGTGAAAGCCCGTGCGCCGTTCCAGCCCGCGCCGGTGATCATGCCGATGCTGGCGATTTCGTCTTCGGCTTGCACGATGGCATAACGCGCTTGGCCGGTGTCGGGGTCGTGGCGCAGCTTCTTGCAGTAGGCCTGGAAGGCTTCGGCCACCGAAGAAGACGGCGTGATCGGGTACCAGGCACACACCGTGGCGCCGCCGTACACGCAGCCCAGCGCAGCGGCGGCGTTGCCTTCCATGAAGATGCGGTTGCCGACCTGGTCCGAGCGCTTCACGCGCAGGCCGACGCCGGGTTGTTTGGGCGGGCCCAGGTGGTCACGCGCAAAACCGCGACCCGACTGCAAGGCGCGCACATTGCTTTCCAGCAGCTTTTCCTTGCCTTTGTACTGCTCGCTGAACAAGCCTTCGATGACCGCGCCGTCGATGCCCATCAGTTCGGACAGTGCACCCAGCACCATGATGTTCTTGAACAGCGTGCGCTGGCGCGGGTCTTCGTAGGTGGCGTTGCAGATGGCCGTCACCGGCATGCCGATGTTGGTGATGTCGTCGCGCAGCGCCTGCGGCGGGATGGGCTTGGTGCTGTCGTAGAACAGGTAGCCGCCGGTTTCGACTTCCTTCACGTCGGCGTCCCACGTCTGCGGGTTCATCGCCACCATCAGGTCGATACCACCGCGGCGGCCCAGCCAGCCACGGTCGCTGACCCGCACCTCGTACCAGGTGGGCAGGCCCTGGATGTTGCTGGGAAAGATGTTGCGCGGGCTCACCGGCACGCCCATGCGCAGGATGGCCTTGGCAAAAAGTTCGTTGGCCGAAGCTGAACCCGAACCGTTGACGTTGGCGAACTTGACGACAAAGTCGTTGACCGCTTCCAGCCGTTTCATGACACCACCCCCACACGTTGGCTCTGCGGTGTGCTGTCGCGGCACCGGGGCCCGGCCTGTGTCGTGATGAGCAGGAATTTCTGCATGTCCCAGGCGCCCGTGGGGCAGCGTTCGGCGCACAGGCCGCAGTGCAGGCACACGTCTTCGTCCTTGACCATCACCCGCCGGGTTTTCAAGAGGGCGCTCACGTACAAGGCCTGCGCGGTGTTGGTGGCGGGTGCTTTCAGTCGCGTGCGCAAGTCGGCCTCTTCACCGTCGTCGGTGAAGGTGATGCTGTCCACCGGGCAGATGTCGACGCAGGCGTCGCATTCGATGCACAGCTTGTCGGCAAACACCGTCTGCACGTCGCAGTTCAGGCAGCGCTCGGCTTCCTTGAAAGCCGTCGCCAGGTCGAAGCCCAGTTCCACTTCCACCTTGATGCTGGCCAGTGCCTTCTCGGCCGCCGCCCAGGGCACCTTGTGACGCAGGTCGTTGCTGGGGGCGTTGGCGTAGCTCCACTCGTGGATGCCCATCTTCTGCGACACCAGATTCACGTGCGGCGGCGGCCGTTTCGTCACGGCCTCGCCGTGCAGGAAGCGGTCGATCGACACCGCGGCTTCGTGGCCGTGCGCCACGGCGGTGATGATGTTCTTGGGCCCGAAGGCCGCGTCGCCGCCAAAAAACACCTTGGGCACGGTGGACTGGAAGGTCTTGGCATCCAGCACCGGCAGGCCCCAGGGGTCGAACGTGATGCCACTGTCGCGTTCGATCCACGGGAAGGCGTTTTCCTGGCCCACGGCCAGCAGCACCTCGTCGCAGTCGATCAGCACCTCTTGATCTTCGGGTCGGCCGGTGGGCACCAGGCTGCGGCGGCCTTGTTCGTCGAACACCGCTTTCACGATCTCGAACTGCATGCCCACCAGCCGCCCGTCTTCGTGCACGAAGGCCTTGGGCACGTGAAAGTTCAGGATCGGAATGCCTTCGTGCTGCGCGTCTTCTTTTTCCCAGGGCGAGGCCTTCATCTCGTCGAAGCCAGAACGCACCACCACCTTCACGCTGCTGGCGCCCAGGCGCCGCGCCGAACGGCAGCAGTCCATGGCCGTGTTGCCGCCGCCCAGCACCAGCACCCGCGGCTTGACGCGGGTGACGTGGCCGAAAGACACCGAAGCCAGCCAGTCGATGCCGATGTGGATGTCGGCCGAGGCTTCGGTGCGGCCCGGGATCGGCAGGTCGCGCCCGCGCGGCGCGCCGCAGCCCACGAAGATGGCGTCGTGGCCCTGCGCCATCAGCGCCTTCATCGAGTCGATGCGCTGGCCGGCGCGGAAGTCGACGCCCAGGCCCAGGATGTAACCCGTTTCTTCGTCGATCACCTGCTCGGGCAGGCGGAAGCGCGGGATCTGCGTGCGGATGAAACCACCGGCCTTGTTTTCGCCGTCGAACACCGTGACGGCATAACCCTGCAAAGCCAGGTCACGCGCCACCGCCAGCGAGGCCGGGCCGGCGCCGACGCAGGCCACGGTCTTGCCGTTTCTGGGCAGCGGTTGCGGAATCATCGCCCGCACCTCGCCGCTCTTGAAGTCGGCCGCCACGCGCTTCAGGCGGCAGATGGCCACCGGTTCGGGCTTAACGGCATTGGCCTCTTCGGCGCGGCCACGCCGGCAGGCGGGTTCGCAGGGCCGGTCGCAGGTTCGACCCAGCACACCGGGGAACACATTGCTGACCCAGTTGACCATGTAGGCGTCGTCGAAACGCCCCTGGGCGATGAGCCGGATGTACTCCGGCACGGGGGTGTGGGCCGGACAGGCCCACTGGCAGTCGACGACCTTGTGGAAGTAATCCGGGTCGTTCACTTCAGTCGCGCGCACGTCTTGTCTCCTCGCAGCGCCTGGGCGGATCGAAAGATCGAGCCGCTGGCCCTGTCTCTTGGTGACGGAAGTCTACGCTCGCCACCTTGCACCCGGCACCCCCGGTCTGCCTGGGGTGGTGGGCTGTTCCGGCTGCTGACGCGGCCGGGGCTGATCCGCTACTTCCTGGAACGCACCCGGGGCAGCAAGGCCATCGACGAGCCGATGTGGGCCGACGCGGTGCAGGCCGTGCGGGCGCCCGGTGCGCGTCACGCGCCGCTGCACTTCCTGGGTGGCGGCCTTTTCAGTGCCGACGTGCTGAGCCTCGGTGAAGCGCTGCCGCAGCCGGTCTGGGCCTGCCACGGCGTGCGCGGCGACTTCATCGACTGCCGCGGCCGGGTTTTCCTGGAGGGCCCTCCTGGCTGCTTGAATGCCCTGTGCCGCGCCGGCGGGGCGGGGCGGGCATGGCACGATAGGGACCATGACGATCCGCAAAACCGCCACCCCCGACCTGCTGGACGACCAGCTGCTGCGCCAGATTGCCAGCCGAGGTGGCATTCGCAACTTCGCGGCCAACACCGTGCTGGTGTCCGAAGAAGACCGCTCCGACGCCGTCTTCATCATCCTGAGCGGCCGTGTCAAGGCCTACGGCTCGGCTGAGGACGGCCGCGAGGTGGTCTACGGCACCCAAGGCGCGGGTGAGTACTTCGGCGAAATGACGCTCGACGGCGGCCCGCGTTCGGCCAGCGTGATGACCCTGGAGCCCACCAGTTGCGCCGTGGTGTCCGGCGCCGACGTGCGCGAGTTCCTGTCGCAGAACCCCGACTTTGCGTTGCACGTCATCAAGAAACTCATCCGGCTGGCGCGCGCCAGCACCGAACACGTCAAGAGCCTGGCGCTGGACGACGTGTACGGCCGGGTCACCAAGCTGCTGCGCTCACTGGCGCGTGAAGAAGACGGTGTGCTGATGGTGCCCGACAAGCTGACGCAGCAGGACATTGCCGAACGGGTGGGTTCGTCGCGCGAAATGGTCAGCCGGGTTTTCAAACCGCTGAGCGAAGGCGGGTATGTCGAAGTGCGTGGCGGGCGCATCGCGCTGTTGAAGAAGCTGCCGGCACGTTGGTAGCGCAGCGGCCTGCCGCCGCTTCAAGGCTTGGGGCTGGCACCGACACCGTGGATACTGCGGCCCGATGTCGCAAACCCTGGCCAATCTGCTGTCCTTTCAGGCCGATCTGCTGAAGGCCACGGCCGAGGACCCGCTTCTGCTGCTGGCCCTGGTGTCGGCGGCGCTGGCGGCGCTGCTGGTCATCGTCAGCGCCTTCGTCAAGACCATGATCCCGCTGCGCTGGCTGGCGGTGGGCAGCAACCTCGGCTTCATCGTCTACGGCCTGCTCTACCCCAGCGCCTTGCTGGTGCTGCTGCACACGGTGCTGTTGCCGGTGAACTTGTGGCGGGTGTGGCAGATGATGCAACTCACGCGCCGCGTGGCGGCTGCTTCGGTCGACCCGCAGCAGTTGCAGATGTGGTTGCGGCCCTATATGCGCAGCCGCCGCTTCAAGGCCGGCCACGTGCTGTTTGCCAGTGGCGACGAGGCCTCGCGCCTGTACTTCCTGGTTGAAGGCCAGGTCGAACTGCCCGAGGTGGGCCGGCGCCTGAGCGCCGGCCAGATGTTCGGCGAGATCGCTTTTTTTGCGCCCGACAGGCGCCGCAGCAGCAGCGCGCGCTGCGTCACCGCCTGCACCGTGATGTCGATCGACGAAGACACCTTCAAGCAGCTGGTCTACCAGAACCCCGACTTCGGCCTGCAGGTGGTGCGCCTGATCGCGGGCCGGCTGACCGACGACATCCGCAGGCTGCAAGCGGCGAACGAACCCGTTCAGGAACCCGATCGGGAAGCCGGGCAGCAAGCCGGGCAGGAACCCGGGCCGCCCGGGCCACCGACCTGATTACACTGCGCCTTGCGCTTGCCGGGTGCCTTGCACCCTCCATTCCACCCAGCACAGATCACCCATGAAAACCGTCCTCCTTGCCGCTGCCCTGATGTTGTCCACGTCCGCGTGGGCCGACGACGCCAAGACCCGTTTCATTGACCATTCCAACAGCACGCTCATCGACGAGGCCACGGCCAAGTCGGTGATGGACCAAAACATCCCGGCCCGTGTGTGGCGCATCCACCCCGCCAGCCGCTACACCTTCCTGAGCCAGGTCGAAGGTGGCATCACGCCGGACAAGACCTGTGTTGTGTCGGCACGGGTGATGGTGCTGCCGCTCACCGCCACCGTGCGGGCGGTGCTCTTCCGCCCGCTGCCGCAGCGCACCGCCACCAGTTTTGGCGCCGTGCCCAATGCGTCCACCGACCAGTGCAAGGCCTTTGCCAAGGAAAAGCTGAAAGAGGCCACCAACGCGGTGGTGTCCAGCATCGTCAAGACCTGAACCGGCGCCGGCGCAAGGCCGGTGTTCAGCGGCCCGTGGCCGCCACCACGTAGAGCCCGCGTTCGGCGGCCATCAAGCGCACCAGGCCCAGCAGCGCGTCGATGCTGGGCGTGGACTGGCCCAGGTGCTGGCCCACTTCACGCACCGCGCCCACCAGGGCGTCGATTTCCAGCGGCCGGCCGGCCAGCAGGTCTTGCAACATGCTGGTCTTGAAGCTGCCCAGCTTGCGGGTCACGGCGTGGCGGGCTTCGGGGTCCTGTTCGATGGGAATGCCGAAGGCGCTTCCGATGTGCTGTGCTTCCAGCATCACCGCACTGCAAAAGCCGCGCACCAGCGGGTCGTCCAGGATGCGGTCGCAAGGCGCACCGGTCAGCGCCGACACCGGGTTCATGGTCATGTTGCCCCACAGCTTGAACCACACCTCGCGCTGGATGCGGTCCGACACCGTCACCGCCAGGCCGGCGCCTTGCAGCAGCGTGGCCACCTGTTGCAGCGCTGTGTCGGGTTCACCCACGGCGCGGCCGATGATGAAATTGTTGCCATTGACATGCCGCACGCGGCCCGGCGCCGGGCTGCTGGCACTGAGGTGCACCACACCCCCCAACACCTGAGCCGACGGGATGTGTGCCCGCGCCGTGCCGCCCGGGTCCACGCTGTGCAGCGACAAACCGTGGCAGGCGCCCGGCAGACCGTCGAAAAACCACCAGGGCACACCGTTCATGGCCGTCAGCAGCTGTGTCTGCGGGCCCATCAACTGCCGCACGGCCGGCACCACGGCGCTCAAGGCGGGGCCCTTGACGGCCAGGATCACGAGGTCCTGCACGCCCAGTTCGGTGGCATCGGCACTGGCGCGCACGGCCACCCGCTGCTCACCGTCGGCGGTTTCCAGCACCAGCCCGTTTTCGCGCACGGCGGTCAGGGTGGCGCCGCGTGCCAACGCAGACAGGGTCACCGTGCCGGCGGGCAGCCGCGTGCCCATCCACCCGGCCAGCAGGCCGCCGATGGCCCCCAGGCCGACGATGCAGACTTTCATCGGTGATGCTCCTGAATGCGGCGCGAAGGGTGCCAGGGCTGTTTGCGATGCCGCTCAGTTGATCGGCTGCGCCAGGTAGACCCCTTCACGCCCGACGATGGCCTGGCGTGTAGGCATCAGCACCGTGCAGTCATGGCACAGCGCGCGGATTTCGGTGTCGCCGTCGGTGGCGATAAGTTCACCTTCGGCAAAGGTCTCGAAGCCGATCAGCGGCCGCACGAAGCGGAATTCGGGTGTCGTGACCATGCAGGTCTTCAGCAGGCCAAAACGGCGCTGCGGTGAGCCCGCCGCGGCCAGTGGCCGGTCGATGAGGCCGAAGTGTGCGATGAAGTCCAGCGCCACCTCGATGGCCAGCTGGCTGGTGGCCTTCAGGAAGTGCTGGCCACATTCGGCCACCAGGGCCACACCGCCGTGGTCGGCCTGGCCGTGGCGACCGTGCTGGATGAGCGGCGTGCCCGAGCCCAGCCCCTGCGGCATCACCAGGTGCACGGCTGGCCGGCCGATGGCCAGCGCCGCGTCGCCATTGCGGCCGAACTGCGGGTAGACCCAGAAGGGCTGCACGGCCTGGCTGGTGGAGTGGATGTCCAGGATGTGGTCGGCGGCGGCGACCACCGACCGCATCTCTCGAGCGCGTTCCAGTTCGGGGCTGTGTTCCGGCCCGTCCAGCCATTCGGCCGACCAGATGCGGTTCAGGTTGTGCACCAGCTGCCGGCTGTCGAACGGCCGGCTGGCGTCGAAACTTTCGTAGGCGGCCACGTTGGCAAAGCTGATGGTCAGCGTGCCGCTGTTGGGCCGCACGCCGCTGTCCAGCAGGTGCGTGGCGGCCGTCATGCCGCAAAACTCGTTGCCGTGTGTCAGCGCATTCACCAGCACGTGCGGGCCAGGCTTGCCCGACTCGAAGCGGTGCACGTAGTCGATGCCGACATTGCCCTGGCGGTAGGGCGCCAGGTCGCGGGGCAGAACTTCGAGGGCAGGTGTGTCGGCAATCATCGGGGCTCCTGGTGAGCGGTGGATTGTCCACCGCAGCCCGCTTGACCCCTTGCCACTTCCTTGCCGCTTCCTTGCCGCTTCCTCGCCGCCTTACCCCGCGGTGTTGATCAGGCTGCCCAGCATGCGGTCTTGTGTCTTGAACACCGCCAGGCTGGCCAGGAAATGGTGTTTGGCCGACAGCAGGCCGACCATGTCTTCTGCCATCGCGCTGCCGGCTTGAGGCGCCTGCCCCAGCGACACGGTGACACCGCCCGTGGGCACGGCGGTGGCTTCGACCGTCTGGCGCCGGAACCCGGCCGTGCCCAGGTTGGCGATGTTGTGGCCGGCCGCGCCCAGGCGCGTTTGCGCCGACTGCAGGCCGGACAGGGCAATGGACATCGTGGAACTCATGCCCGCAGTTTAGGCAGAGTGCGCCCGGCGCGGGTGTGGTGTATTGGGCAGTGGGGCCATCAGCGTCAGCACGGCTTCACGCGGGCCTTCCAGCCACTGAGAGAAGACGCCGCTGCCGAACACCAGCATGCCGGTGATGCCCAGTTCGGCACTGCAGCGCTGCGCCACGTTGACGATGTGCTGCACCGCGGCGGCGTCGGCACCGACGGTGGCGCGGCTGCAGTACACCATGTTGAACAGCGGCGGGGTGGGGGAGCCAAGGCCTGGCTCGTCACCGCACCGTGCGGCAGGCCCACCGGCCGTGGGCTCAGAACAGCGCCGTTACCCGCACCGTGCTGCCGCTGTTTTCGACCGTCACGTTGGCCGGGCCGGCGGCCACGCCGCTGCGTGCCAGGCGGATCATCTGTTCGTTGCTGGCCATGATTTCGGCCACGAAGCCGCGCACGCCACGGCCCTGTGCGTGCTGGGCCATGCGCAGCTGCAGCGCGCTGCCCAGGCCGCAGCCTTGCCAGTCGGGGTGCACCATGAAGGCGGTTTCGGCCAGGTTGGTGCCGGGGTCGATGAAATAGCAGCTCTGCGCGACGATCTGCGGATTCTCGCGGCTGCCGCTGACGGCGACGAAGGCCACCTCGTTTTCAAAGTTCAGGTTGCACAGGCGCTGCACGTCTCGGTTGGACAAGCCGCGAATCTTGCGGAAAAAACGTGTGTAGCGGTCGCGGTCGCTCAGGCGGTGGAAAAGGTCGCGGATGCCGTCGCCGTCGCCGCTGCTGGCCGGCCGCATCAGCACCGTCTGGCCCACGCGATTGCCCTTCAGCGTGAGCGTGAGTTCGTCTTCCACCGGGTAGGCGCGCATGTTCTTCAGCGTCTGTTCGGCGCCGATGTAACCCAGCGCCTGGGCCTGCGCAAACAGCTCGGCGCGGAAGTGGGGATGCGCCACGTCGATCAGCGCCAGCGCACGTTCGCGGATGCTTTTGCCAAAGAGGTAGGCGATGCCGAACTCGGTGATCACGTAGTGCACGTCGGTGCGCGCCACGGTCACGCCTTCGGTGGGCAGCAACTGCGGGCGGATGCGCGACTCGGTGGGTTTGTCCGTGGTGCTGCCGTGGGCGACGGTGTTGGTGCTGGCCAGGCAGATGATGGGCTTGCCACCGGGTGAACGCGAAGCGCCGCGCAGGAATTCACCCTGGGCGGCCAGGCCGGCGTAGAAGTCGCCACCAAACTGGTCGGCACAGACCTGGCCGGTCAGGTCAACCGCCCAGGCCTGAGTCACCGACACCATCTTGTGCTGACTGGCCAGTGTGGCGGGGTCGCACACCACTTCGATGGGCTGGAAGCTGAACAGCGGGTTGCGGTCGATCAGCTCGTACAGGCGCCGGCTGCCCATCGCAAAGCTGGTCACGATCTTGCCCGGCTGGTGGGTCTTGCGGCGCCCCGTCAGGATGCCGCGTTCCAGCAGCGGAATGATGGCGTCGGTGACCACGTCGCTGTGGATGCCGATGTCCTGCCGGTCCACCAGGTGCTTCAGCGCTTCGTTGGTGACACGCCCCAGGCCGATCTGCAGCGTGCTGCCGTCTTCGATGATGCCGCCGATGTAACGCGCGATCTGTTCCATGGCCTGTGCATCGGCCGGCGGGTGCTGGTATTCGATGACCGGCGTGTCCACCGGCACCAGCGCGTGGATCTGGTCGACGTGCAAGGTGCTGTCGCCCATGCTGCGGGGCATGTGCGGGTTGACCTCGGCCACCACCAGACGGGCCTTGGCCACGGCGGCCGGGATCACGTCCACCGACACCCCCAGGCTGACGTAGCCGAATTCGTCGGGCAGCGAGACCTGGATGAAGGCCACGTCCACCGCGATGCGGCCGATGGCCATGAGCCCCGGCACGCGGGCAATCGACAGCGGCACGTAGTCGGCCAGGCCCTGCTTCACCGCGGCCCGGATGTCGTGGCCCACGAAAAAGCTGCGGTGGCGGTAGTTCGTGGTGGCCTGGCCCGCCATGTCGTGCGGCACGGCGTGGTCGGTCAGGAAGTGCACCAGTTCGACGTCGGCGGGGCGCAGGTCCAGGCGCTCCAGCGCCGCCACCAGTGCACGGGGCGTGGCGCAGGCGGTGCCGACAAACACGTGGTCGCCGGGCTGCACACGGCCGGCGGCTTCGGCGGCGGTGCAGACCTTGGCGTGGTGGGCGCGCAGTTGGGGGTGCAGGTGGCCATGGGGCTCGTCACCGATCGGCGCAGCCGATGCGGCCACGGTCGGGGCAGGGTCTGCAGCGGGCGTGGTCTGCCCTGCACCCAGCGCTGCCTTCACGCCGCCCGCCAGCTTCGACAGCCAGTTGCCGGATTCACTGCCCATGCGACTCTCCTTCCACGCCACTTTCGCCATACGACCGCAATGCACCGGCAGGCAGCGCGTCCAGCACCTGCGTGGCGTAGGCGCGGCCCTGTTCGGTGATGCTGTCGAAACGGTGCCACTGCAACATGCCCACCCGTTCGAGAGGCGGGTTGAAGTACAGGTCGGTCAGTTTGCGCGCCTGGCGCTGTCGCGAGGTGCTGACCATCACCGTCACGTTCATCAGGTAGGCCGTCAGCGACGGCAGCTTGAAGCGCTGCTGCCCACGTGGCCGCAGGCGGTCGCGCAGCAGCGACCAGGCGCTGGGCACTTCTTGCAGGTCCAGGCGGCGGGGCTTGCGAAAGCTCAGGTCGACACCGATGACACGGCCCACGCTGGGGTGGGCGCGCATCACGTCGACCGGGAAGTTGTTGAAGCTGCCGCCGTCGCACAGCAGTTCGCCGTCAGCCAGCACGGGTGGCAGTGCGCCGGGAATGGCCATGCTGGCCATCATGCCGCGCAGCAGCGGCCCGCTGCGCATCACCTGCTCGTTGGCTTGCGAGTAGTTGCTGGCCACGCAGTAGAAGGTCTTCCACAGGTCTTCGATGTCGGGCGTGCCGCCGAACAGTTCCTGCGCTGCCTGGGTCACGACACGGCGCAGGCGCGCGCCCTTGATCAGGCTCATCAGCGGCAGCAGGTTGTAGTCGCCCGTGGGGTTGGTGCCGAAGGCACGGCGTGCCACGGCCATCACCTCGTCCAGCGGTCGGTCGCTGGCCACCAGCGTTGCCATCACGGCGCCGATGCTGGTGCCACCGACGAAGTCGATCTCGACACCGCGCTCGCGCAGCGCCTGCAGCACACCCAGGTGCGCCAGGCCACGGGCACCACCACCGGCCAGCACCAGGCCCACCGCGGTGCGGCTCAGGATGCGCGCCAGCCGCGCGATGTCCTGCGGCAAGGCGGGCCGCAGGTGCAGGTGGCCGCTGACCGGTCGCCGCGCCAGCCAGTGACGCGTGCCTTGCGGACATCGGCGCTCGGGCGGGTGCAGCAGCAGCAGGGTTTCGCTGGCTTCGCTGCGGCCGCTGCGCTGCATCAGGATCTGCGTTTCGATGGGGTGCAGCACCGGCGGCTGGTCGGCGCTGGCCACCAGCAGCAGTTCGTCGCTGCGGCGTGTGCAGCGTTCGGTCCAGGGTGTGGCTTCTGCATCGGCCAGCAGCAGCACGCAGTCGTGTGTGGCTTCGATGCGGTCCAGCTGCAGCGCGATGCGGCGATTCAGCTCGGCCGCTTCGGCCGGGTTCTGCGGTGCGCTGCGCGCCAGGCCGGGTGTGCCCAAGGCCTGGTCCAGGGTGTCGGCGTCGACCAGGCAGACCCGGCTGTTGTTGGCCACCCGCTGCAGCTGCGCACCCAATTGTCGCGCCAGGGCCGGCAGGTCCACACCTGCGCTGATCGGCAGCATGCCGATGCTGACCGGCCGCGCCAGTTCCGACCGCAACTGCACCGCCTGCAGGCGCTTGATCAACTGCCGGGTCAGCGCCATGCCCACCGCCGGGCTGTGCTGCAGCAGCTGCAGGAACTGCGGCTTGCCCAGCCGCACCAGCACCGAGTCGCGGATCGCCACCACGGTGGCCGAACGGGGCTCGTCGGTGTAGAGGCTCATCTCGCCGATGATCTGGCCACGTGCCATCTCTCGCACCATGTGCTCGAGGCCGTCGTCGTCGCGCACGTAGGCGCGCAGCCGGCCGCTGATGGACATGTACATCGCGTCGCCAGCTTCGCCCTGGGCCATCAGCGTCTGGCCGGCGGCCACCTCCACCCATTCCAGGTGTTCACGCAGGATGGCCAGCGCTTGGTCGTCCACCGGGCCGAGAAAGGTGCGCAGGTGGTGTTCGAGCAGGTCGTCCTGAAGGTGGGCTTGCATGGCGTCGGGCAATGTAAGCGATTGCGCGTGGGGCGAAACCCGGCACCTACACTCGGTGCGATGGACCCTGAACCCTTGCCTGCCGCACCGCCGCCGTCGGCGCCCGCGCGCCGCGCCGCACAAAGGCATCTGTCCGACCTGCGCGGCGCCACCCGCCTGGCGGCCGACGCCACGCTGGGCCTGGCGCAGCTGGTCGAGGCCATGCACGCGCGCATCGCCAGCACCCCTGGGCTGCCGGGGCCGGCGCAGACATCGGGCATCACCGGCCTGGTCTACAAGAGCATCCGCGGCGTGACGCGCCTGGTGGGCGGCAGCGTGGACGGTGTGCTGGGTCTGCTGCAGCCGCTGCTGGTGCCGGCGGCCAGCGCCAGCTCGGCCGGCACCAGCGTGATGGCCGAAGCGCTGCCGCCGCCGCGTGAACGCGAAGCCTTGCTGGCGGCCTTGAACGGTGTGCTGGGCGACCACCTGGCCGCCACCGGCAACCCGCTGGCCACGCCCATGTGTGTGCGCCATGCCGGCCGTGCCTTGAGGCTGGAACGCAGCGCACTGCAAACCGCGCTGCCGCAGGCCAGCGGCCAGCTGCTGGTGCTGGTGCACGGCCTGTGCATGAACGACCTGCAATGGCGCCGCAAGGGCCACGACCATGGCGACGCGCTGGCGCAGGAACTGGGCTACACCCCCGTCTACCTGCACTACAACAGCGGCTTGCCGGTGCACGTGAACGGGCTGCAACTGGCGCAGCATCTGCAGGACCTGCTGGCCGCCTGGCCGGTGCCGCTGCAGCGGGTGGTGCTGCTGGGCCACAGCATGGGTGGCCTGCTCATCCGCAGCGCCATGCACCAGGCCACGGCGCTGGGCCAGGCCTGGCCGACGCAGGTGGACGACGCGGTGTTCCTGGGCACACCGCACCATGGCGCGCCGCTGGAACGGGCCGGCCACTGGGTGGACATCGTGCTGGGCGCCACGCCCTACGCCGCACCGCTGGCGCGGCTGGGCAAGATCCGCAGTGCCGGCATCACCGACCTGCGCCACGGCGCGCTGCTGGCACCCGCCGGCAGCCACCTGCCCACCCCGGTGCCGCTGCCCACCCGCCCCCGCTGCCACGCCGTGGCTGCGAGCACCGGCACCGAGGCCGGCGACCTGAAACACCGCTGGCTGGGTGACGGCCTGGTGCCGGTGGCCAGTGCGCTGGGCCACCATGCCGACGCGGCCCGGCGGCTGGACTTTGCCGCCGACAGTCAGGTGGTGCTGCAGGGCCTGAACCACATGGACCTGCTCAGCAACCCTGAAGTGATGCTGCCGCTGCGCCGCTGGCTGGGCCACCCCGCACGGGCCTGACCGCGCGGCGGCTCAGTGCGGAAAGATGCGGATGTAGCTTTTGGTCAGTGAAGGTGTGCGCAGCTTCTCCCAGACGCCGTCGCCGCTGTCGCTGTCGCGTTCGCCCTTGCCGTTGGTGTTGCCTTCGATGGTGCGCACCTTGTCCGACAGCTTGCGCTGGTTTTCGATGACCACGCCGATGTGCGAGAAGTCGAAGACCACGAAGTCGCCGGCGCGGGCCAGCTGGTGTTCGTCCAGCACCTGCATGCCATTGGCGCGGGCCCACTTTTCCCAGCCAAAGGCGCTGGCATCGCGGCAGCGCACCTTGTCGGCCTGCGCAAAGCTCAGGCTGGGGCGATTGAAGTAGGTTTTCAGGAAGTCGCGGGTTTCGTCGTCTTCCAGCAACTCGCGCATGATCCACGCGGTGAAAGCCGCGCACCAGGGCCACGCACCCGGCTGCAGCCAGGTGGCACCCTGGTAATCGACGATGCGCGCTCCGGTGTTGTTGACGGGGCCTTCGCGGGTGCCCACTTCGGCGCTGGCGATGGTGATGAGCTTGTCGATGGCGGGGTTCATGGCGTTCTCCGGTGGGGTGAAGACGGTCCCTCGGGCAGGAGGCCGGCGGCACGAGGGCCTTGCGCGCACGGCGGGTCGGATGACCGCTGCGCACGCTAAGGCTTGAGCGGCCGGGCTGCACCTGCTGTCCTAGGGGCTGGGGCTGCTGCGCGGCCGTGGTGTCTGCCCTGGCCTGGGGAAGAAGCCGGGGCTGCGCGAGAATGCGCCGCCACCATGTCGACCCCCGCGCTCCGTGTGCTGTCGCTCATCCCACCGATGACGCAGCTCAACACACCGTACCCGTCCACTGCCTACCTGACGGGCTTTTTGCGCTCGCGTGGTGTGGCGGCCGTGCAGGACGACCTGGCGCTGGCGCTCATCTTGCGCTTGCTGTCGGCCGACGGCCTGCGGGCGGTGCACCAGCAGATCGGCGCGACACCATCGCAGCCTTGCAGCGTGCGCGTGAAGGCTTTCGACACGCGCATCGTTGACTACCTGGCCACCATCGAGCCCACGATCCGGTTCCTGCAGGGCGGCGACAGCACGCTGGCGCACCGCATCGCCAGCCGCACCTGGCTGCCCGAAGGCCCGCGTTTTGCCACGCTGGACGTGTTCGAGGCCGACGACGGTGCCGACCCCATGGCCTGGGCCTTCGGCACGCTGGGTGTGCAGGACCGCGCACGCCACCTGGCCACGCTGTACCTGAACGACATTGCCGACGTCATCAAGGACGCCATCGACCCGCGTTTCGAATTTGTGCGCTACGGCGAAAGCCTGGCCGCCAGCCAGGCCAGCTTCGAACCGCTGGCCGCCGCGCTGGCCGCCGCGCCGAATCTGGTGGACCGCTGGCTGCAGCAACTGACGCTGGCCACCATCGACCGGCACCAGCCCACGGTGGTGCTGCTCAGCGTGCCCTTCCCCGGCGCGGTCTACGGCGCCTTCCGCATCGCGCAGGCCATCAAGGCCGCCCACCCGCACATCACCACGGTCCTGGGCGGGGGCTTCGTGAACACCGAACTGCGCCAACTGGCCGAGCCGCAGGTCTTCGACTTTTTCGACCACGTCACGCTCGACGCCGGCGAACGCCCGCTGCTGGCGCTGCTGGACCACCTGCAAGGCCGGCGTTCGGCCCAGCGCCTGGTGCGCACCTTCCAGCGTGTGGCCGGCGCCGTGCGCTACCTGAACTTCGTCGAGCCCGACGTGCCCTTCGACGAAGTGGGCACACCCACCTGGGACGGCCTGCCCATCCAGCGTTACCTGTCGCTGCTGGACATGCTCAACCCCATGCACCGGCTGTGGAGCGACGGCCGCTGGAACAAGCTGACGGTGGCCCACGGCTGTTACTGGAAGAAGTGCAGCTTCTGCGACGTGAGCCTGGACTACATCAGCCGTTACGACGCCGCCACCGCCACCACGCTGGTCGACCGCATCGAAGCCGTGGTGGCCGAAACCGGCCAGACCGGCTTCCACCTGGTGGACGAAGCCGCACCGCCGAAGTCACTCAAGGCCATGGCGCTGGAATTGCAGCGGCGGCGCGTGGCCATCAGCTGGTGGGGCAACATCCGCTTCGAAAAGACCTTCACGCCCGACCTGTGCCGGCAACTGGCCGACAGCGGCTGCATCGCCATCAGCGGCGGCCTGGAAGTGGCTTCCGACCGCCTGTTGACGCTGATGAAAAAGGGCGTGTCGGTGGACCAGGTGGCCCGAGTCACCAAGGGTTTCGCCGACGCCGGTGTGCTGGTGCACGCCTACCTGATGTACGGCTTCCCGACGCAGACCGAGCAGGACACCGTGGATGCGCTGGAACTGGTGCGCCAGCTGTTTGCCAACGGCTGCATCCACAGCGGCTTCTGGCACCGATTCGCCTGCACCGTGCATTCACCGGTGGGCCAGAGTCCACAAGACTACGGCGTGACCTTGCAACCCTTGCCGCAGGGCAACTTTGCACGCAACGACATCGGCTTCATCGACCCCACCGGGGTGGACCACGACGCGCTGGGCCTGGGCCTGAAAAAGGGCATCTACAACTTCATGCACGGCATCGGCCTGGATGAGGACGTGCGCATGTGGTGGGACCGGCCGGTGCCCAAGACCCGGGTGGCACGGCGGCGCATCGAAAAGGCCTTGATGCAGTCGGTGTGAAGCGGTGTGACGCGGTGTTCGCGGCGGATTGTGTTGGTCAGCGCACAGACGGTCCTGGCCGCTGTGGCCAGACTGCCGTCGATGAACACTGCCCCGTCACAGCGCATGTACTCGTCGGCCAATCGCTGGGCTCCTCACTGTCCGGCCTGCGGCCAGGACATCAGTCGCATCGCCCGCCGCTGGCCCGACCGCCTGATGAGCCTGTTCAGGCCGGTGTACCGCTACCGTTGCACGAGCGAACGCTGCGGTTGGCACGGCAACGTGCGCAGCAGCTGAGCGCCTGCCGGGCGGTCCGCCCAGCAGAGCCTTCGGACTGACAGGCCGGGCTGAAACGCAGGCTGCGCTTCAGACCGCCGGTGTTTACATCTTGCCGAAGTTGCGCTTGGCCGCTGCCATGCACTGGCCTTTTGCGTCACCGGCCAGCGCATCGCACTTTTCGGTGGCCACCTTGTAGTCGGCATCGCGTTTGGTCTGCGCCGCGTCGCTGCGTGCATCACCCACCTGCCGGCTCATCTTGGCATCGGCCATGGCCTTGGTCTGAGCGGCCTTGGCTTGTTGCTGGCACACGTCCTTGGGGTTGCCAGCCAGGTCGTCGCACTTCTCCTTGGCCACGGCGTAGGCCGCTTCGGCTTTGACCTCGGCCACTTTTTCACCGTCCCTGGGCTTGCCGGTGTAGGCGTACTCCAGCTCGGCGCGGGCGACTTTTTCCTTGCCCTTGGTTTCTTCTTCGCAGACGTCCTTGGCATTGCCTGCCAGGGAAACACAGGCGGCCTTGTTGGCCTTGTGATCGGCGCTGATGCGTGTCTTGCCCGCTTCGTAGTCGGCCTTGGGCATGCCGGTGGCGGCGTGTGCCAGCGGCAGCATGAGGGCCGCGGTCACGGTCAGTGCGGCACGCAGGGTGTTCAGCTTGTTCATGGCTTCCTCCAGGTCAGGCGCTCGGGGAGCGCCAGGTTGATCACGCGGTGGCTCGGACGTGAGCCGCGTGTCACGCAGCTTGAATCGCGCCGGCGGAAACCGTCAGCGGACACACACGCGTTTGTCTGTAGTGCCTGTCCTACACCGTGGAGCACGGGCCCCCGGGTTTGCCGCGCCTGTCGGTCCTGTCCTACATCGCTTGTCCTTGCCGGCCGATGGCGCGGCGGCACCTGCCCGCTTGACACTCCAGCCATGCGACCCACGAACCTGCTCACGACCTACCTGGTGGAAGACAGTGCCGTGATACGCGAGAACCTGATCGCCACGCTGGAAGAGTTGGCTCCCGTGCGGGTGGTGGGCACGTCCGGCGACGAAGGCAGCGCCCTGCGGTGGCTGGCCAGCCATGAAGTGGACCTGGTGATCGTGGACCTGTTCCTGAAAGGCGGATCGGGTCTGGGTGTGCTGCGCGCGGTGCACCATGGCGAAAACGACTTGCGTCGTGTGGTGCTGAGCAACTACGCCACCGACGCCATGCGTCTGCGCTGTCTGGAGCTCGGGGCCGACGGGGTGTTCGACAAGTCCACCGAGATCGACGCGCTGCTGCACTACTGCAACGAACTGGCGCAGCACAAGTCGGCACCCGGATCGATCAACTGAAGCCGGCGGGCGGGCGGTTCACAAAACCCGCCCAGGCCACCGCGTCAGTTCAAATTCTGCCCATCAGGAACAGGATGAGCACAACCACCAGCACCACACCGAGCAGACCGCTGGGCGCATAGCCCCAGCTGCGGCTGTGTGGCCAAGACGGTATGGCGCCGATCAACAGCAATACCAAGACGATCAGCAGGATGGTTCCCAGGGTCATGACTCTCTCCTTGACGACGGTGCGTCGAAGCAGTGAGCTTGCGGCGCGCGGGGTTTGTGGTCGGTGCGTTGTCGCACCAACGCCGACGGAATCTGTTCACCGTGCATTCAACGGCCATCGGGCGCCAGCATGCGGCGTGGATCGGCCCACAGGTCGAACTGCTCGCCGCTGCTCACGCCCAGCGCCAGGGCGGCCTCGCGCAGTGTGCTGCCGTCGACTTCGGCACGCTGGGCCACCTGCGCGGCTGCCGCGTAGCCGATGTGCGGCGCCAGCGCGGTGCCCAAAGTCATCGAACCCTGCACCAGCGAGTCCAGTCGGGCCGTGTTGGGCCTGAGGCCCTTCACGCAGTGCCAGGTGAAGCTGCCCATGGCGTCGGACAGCAGGCGCAGGCTGTCCAACGTGTCCAGTGCAATCAAGGGCTTGTAGACGTTCAGTTCCAGCTGACCCTGGCTGGCTGCAAAGCCGATGGCGACGTCGTGGCCCATGACCTGGGCGCAGACCATGGTCAGCGCCTCGACCTGTGTCGGATTGACCTTGCCCGGCATGATCGAACTGCCCGGCTCATTGGCCGGCAGTTGCAGTTCACCCAGACCGGCGCGTGGGCCGCTGCCCATCAGCCGGGTGTCGCAGGCGATCTTGGTCAGCGCCACGGCGAGCATGCGCAGTGCGCCGTGCAGGGCCACCAGCGCTTCGTGTCCGGCCATGGCCGCAAACAGGTTGGGCGACTGCAACAGCGGTAGCTGCAGCCTTTGCGACAGCAGCTCGGTCACGCGACGGCCGAACTGCGGATGGGTGTTCAGGCCGGTGCCCACCGCGGTGCCACCGATGGCCAGCGTGTGCACGGCCCGCAGCGCGTGCCGCAGCGAGTCTTCACACAGGCCCAGCTGGGCGTCGTAGCCGCCGAACTCCTGCCCCAGCGTCACCGGCGTGGCGTCTTGCAGGTGGGTGCGGCCAAGCTTGATCTGCGCCGACATCAGCAAGGACTGCGCGGTCAACGCCGAACGCAGGCCCAGCAGCGCCGGCAGCAGGCGCGACTTGACCTGCAGCGCCACCGCAATGTGCATGGCGCTGGGAAACACGTCATTGGACGACTGGCCCATGTTGACTTCGTCGTGGGCGTCCACACCCCGGGCGCGGTGCACGCCGTCCACACCGCTGACACCGCGTTGCAGCGCCTGCGTGGCGATGGAGGCAATCACCTCATTGACGTTCATGTGGCTGTGTGTGCCCGAGCCGGTCTGCCACACCGACAACGGAAACTGGTCGTCGAACTCGCCCTCGGCCACCCGCTGTGCGGCCTCGGCAATGGCGCTGGCGTGGCGTGCGTCCAGCAGCCCCAGTTCGCAGTTGACGTGGGCCGCGGCCCATTTGATGTGGGCCATGGCGCGGATCAGCGCGATCGGCATCAGCTGTTCACCGATGGCGAAGTAGTGCAGGCTGCGTGCGGTCTGGGGGCCCCATCGCGCGCCGGCCGGGATCTCGATGTCGCCCATGCTGTCGTGTGCCATCTGGGGCGCGGCCGTGGGGTTCGCAGGGTGGACGTTGTCTTTCATGGTGCGACCTTCGATACGGTGGACAGCGGGGCCGCAGCGGCGGGCTTGGCGGCCGGCGCGGCGGTGACACCCAGGTGATCAAAACCGATCTCCAGCACGCGCCCGCGCCAATAGGGGCTGGCGCCACCCGGCAGCAACCAGGCCACCTCGCCTTGCAGCGGCACTTGCAAGCCACCGCGCAGCGCGTAGTTCCAGAATCGACCCTGCCACGGTGCGGGTGTGCTCACACCGCCCACCAGTCGGCCACGGGCCACGGCAGTGACGGTGTCGACCAGGCCATCGCTGCCGAAGTGAAATCGCAAGGTCACCTGCAGGTCACCGTCACGGCAGGTGGCGTCCGCGCTGTGTTTGTCCACCGCCTGCCACCGCACGCCCTGGCTGGGCAGCAGCGCGGTGGGATACCAGGGGGTCTCGGCCAGCCACCGCATCAATTCGCCCCGCGCCAGTTCGCCACCGCCGCGCAACTGGGCCACGGGCACGGCGCCCAGCACCGCCGCGTGCAGCAGGCCCTGGCCGGCAACGTAGGCGTCGTGCACATGCACGGCCAAACCCGGGGCCAGCGCGATGCGGGCGTCCCAGGCAAAGGCCGGCGACCGGGTCAAGACCCGTTGCCGGGCGCTGAAGGCCTTCCAGCCGTCGCCATCGGCTTTCATGTTGAAGCTGCCTTCCTGGCGCAGGTGCACGGCGCTGGGGATGGGCTGGCCTTCACGCAGCACCTGCCGCAGGTAACGTTGCACAGGCGCAGGCAGCCCGTCAGCTTCCGCCAGGCTGACCAGCGCCGGCAGCGGCGCGGACAAGGGCGCAGCGGCCCGGCTGTCCAGGCGCCTGTGCAGCGCCCGCGCAGCACCTCGCCAGCGCCAGTGGCCCAGCAGCACCAGCAGAACGTAGGCCAGCAACAGGGCCAGCGGCAGCAGCCACCACACAGGGTTCATGTGCGTGGGCGCCTGGGGCGCAAAGCGCGGGAAAGCGACAGCTGCACGACACATCCCCGGCCACGGTTGCAATGGCACTTTGTAGCAGCGCCGCGCCCGGCCATCCGTGCGGCACCGAACACAAGCCGCCAGGCTGCCCGCCCGCCGCCGTCGTGACTCGTGGCGCAGCGCCTCGGCGTAAGGCACCGCCATCAGTCCGGCGCCCACCAGCAGGCTGACCGCCGCCACCGCGTCCAGCAGCCTGGTCAGCACAGCCATGGTGCTGGACAGGGTGTCGGCCAGTTGCTGGGTGTCGAAGATGTTGAAGTTGTCGTCGTCGCTGGCTGCCGGTGACCCGCCTTTGCAGCGTGGTGTGGCGGCATCTGTTCGCTGCAGGACACAAGGTCAGGCCGAAACACATCTTTGCCTGCGTCGGCCGCGAGGCCGGTTCTGCGTTCGTCAGCGCACCGACAGGTCGTGCCGGCGCGCCCACAGTCCGGCAATCACTTCATTCAACCCGGTGCACTCCATGAACATCCTTCGATCCATCTCCCCTATCGTGCTGCGTTCGCGTCTGGCGCTGCCGCTGGCCCTGAGCCTGGCCTTCACCCTGGGTCTGGCGGCCTGCAGCAAGACCGAAACCACGGCGGTGACACCTTCGAACCCGCCGGCAACCTCGACCACCCCCGTGGCCACCGCGATCGACGACACCGTGGTCACCAGCCGTGTGAAGTCGGCCTTGATGGCCGACGACACCGTGAAGTCCTTCGATGTCTCGGTCGAAACCGTGCAGGGTGAAGTGCGCCTGTCAGGCATGGTCGACACCCAGGCCCAGCACGACCAGGCGGTGAGCCTGGCGCGTGCCGTCGAAGGTGTGACCGGTGTGAAGAACGAGCTGACAGTCAAGCCTTGAGGCCTGGCGTCCCCGTGGGCCGTCTCTGAGACCCAGCGTGCGAGCTCAGGCGCGGGCCACAACCATGCAGTTCTTCAGGCTGTTTGCCCAGCGGCCGCTGGTGCTGCCGCTGGCCCTGGCAGCAACGGTGGCCATGGTGGCCATCAGCGAAGTGGCCCATTGGCAGTCGGTGCAGACGCTTCAGGTCATGGCCTCGGGCGCTGCCTGGTCAAGCCAGCCGGGCCTGCAGGAGCAGCGCGAGTCGCTGCTGCACACGCTGATGCTGGGACGCATCGGCGTGGCCGTGCTCAGCGTGATCTGCCTGCTTGCGCTGGTGGTGGTGCTGCGCCAGGGGCTGGCCCTGCAGCAGCGCCAGCTGGCGCTGCAACTCGGTGCACAGGTGGCCGATCACAAGGCCACGCAGCGGGCCAACCAGAAGGCCCAGCGACAGCTCGAAGCCGAGGTTGCACAGCGCACCGTGCAGCTGACCGAACTCACCCAGCACCTGCAGACAGCGCGCGAAGACGAACGCGGCCGACTGGCGCGCGAACTGCACGACGAACTCGGGGCCCTGTTGACGTCGGCCAAGCTCGACGCGGCGCGCATCCGCCTGCGCCTGTCGGGCACCGCGCCCGAGGCGCTGGAACGGCTGGCCCACCTGACACAGTCGCTCGACCAGGTGATCGCCTTCAAGCGGCGCATCACCGAAGACCTGAGTCCGTCTTCGCTGGTGCACCTGGGTCTGGTCGCCACACTCGAGATCCTGGCGGGTGACTTCGCCAAGACCTCGGGCACACCGGTGCACTGCTCGCTGCAGGAGGTGCCGCTCACGCCGGCGGCCGAACTCACCGTCTACCGCCTGGTGCAAGAGGCCATGACCAACATCAGCAAGTATGCGCAGGCCAGCCAGGTCTGGCTGAGCCTGGCCCGCGTGGGCGAACAGGTGCAGCTGCAGGTGCGCGACGACGGGGTGGGGTTCGACCCCGCCGTGCCGGCACGTTCTGCACATGGGCTGTTGGGCATGCGTTACCGCGTGCAGGCCGAACAGGGCAGCCTGGTGCTGAGCACGGCGCCGGGTGGCGGCACGCGGATCGAGGTTGTGCTGCCTGCGGCCTGGCCTTCGCATCTGGCGGCGGCCTGATGGCTCGTGTCACTGCATCGCGGCCGTGTTGTGGGTTTCGTCCTACGCAAGCACAGCGCCTGGGCCGATTCACCGCACCGGCCCGGCGTCAGAGACTGAATTCCTGGATGAGTTGCCCTTCGTGACGCCATCGACCCAACCGGAGAACCCCATGCTGCACTACGCCGTCGTCTTTCTTGTCATCGCACTCATCGCGGCCGTGTTCGGCTTCGGTGGCATAGCCGCTGGTGCGGTGGGCATCGCCAAGGTGCTGTTTGTCGTGTTCCTGATCATGGCCGTTGTCAGTTTCCTCTTTGGCATCTTGCGCAAAGGCTGACCCGGCCCTGCCCCCGTCTTCTCTCTTTTTTCTCTCACTCAAAGGAATCACCATGTCCAACCTGATGAACAACCCGTCTTCGGCCATCGACCGTGCCGCCCAGTCCGCCGACAAGGCCATCACGTCCACCCAAACGGCGGCCAACCAGGCCATCGACGGCATGGCCAACACCGCGCACAAGCTGCAGGACGACGCCGTGCACCTCACCCAGCGCAGCGTGGACGCCGTGCGCCAAGGCAGCCAGCACCTGCGCGAAAGTGCGCTGCATGCCAAGGACAGCACCCTCGGCTACATCAAGGACGAACCCGTCAAGTCGATGCTGATCGCAGCGGCCACGGGCGCTGCGCTGATGGCGCTGCTGGGTCTGATGAGCCGTTCGCGCTCGCACCACTGATCCACGACGGCTGACCCGCCACCATGCTGCCCCCCTTGCTGAGGCTGGCTGCCACGCGGCCGCAACTGCTGGCCGACCACGCTGGCGCTTGGGTGGACCTGCTGCAGGCCGAATGCGGCCCGGCGGTGGCGATCTTGCGGCGGCGCTGGCTGTTGCAAGCGGCAGCTTGTGTCAGCGCCTTGATCGCCGTGATCCTGGGCGGTGTGTCCTTGATGATGTGGGCGGCGCTGTTTGCCCAGCAGCCGGCATCGACGCTGACTGCGGCGGTGCTGTGGGGTGTGCCGCTGGTGCCACTGATTCTGGCCGTTTGTTGTGCCCTGCTCGCAAGAGCAGGTGGCGCGGAGGCCGCTGATGGCGGGCCTTTCGGTGCGCTCGGTCGACAGTTCCAGGCTGACCTGGCCTTGCTGCGGCAGGCCGCCGAGTCACCCACCTGATGGCCCCCACGATGCCCCCGACTGGTTCGACGATGCTCACGCCGGCACAGCGGTTGTTGCTGAGCCGACAGCGTCTGAGCCAGGCTTTGCATGAAGCAGGCCTGGACGAGGACGAGCGCAAGAGCAGCAACACCCCCCCGGACTGGATTTCTTCTGCCGGCACCTTGTCGGGGGCGTCCGGCTTTGTGCTGGGCGCGGTGCGGCACTGGTGGCAACGGCTGCCGCTTCAGCACGCCGGCTCGCTGGTCAACCAGACCGCGAACGCGATGGCACGGCCCGTGGCGACCAAACACCCGGTGGCCCTGATGGCCGGTGCGATGGCGTTGGGCGCGGCACTGGTGTGGACCCGACCCTGGCGCTGGTTGCCGGGTACGGCACTGCTGGCCACGCTGGCCCCCACGCTGCTGCGTGCGGCCCTGCACCCGCGAGACTGAACCGCGGTCGTCCGACGCCAGTGGTGTCGGCACAGGGGAAGGCCGCAGGCAAACGGCGGCTGGCCTCGTGCAAACTTCGCCACATGCACACCGAGGCGCCCTCGCAGCAGCCCCCCGCCCCCGTGACGGGGCCGGCTGCAGCCCTGCAGCTCTTCGGCGCACCCACGCTGCACCTGGCCGGCCGTCCGGTGGGCACTGGCGCGCGCAAGTCCGTGGCCTTGCTGGCCTGGCTGGCGCTGGAAGGGCGTGTCACCCGGGCGCGCCTTGCCGCCGTGTTCTGGCCCGAACACGACGCGGCCAGTGCCCGCCGCAACCTGCGGCGCGAACTGCATAGGCTGCGCAGCGTGGGTGCCGACTCCGTCCTGCAGGCCACCGGCGACACGCTGGCCCTGGCCCCCGAGGTGACGGTTGACGTGCACCACTTCGAGCGGGCGCTGAACGCCGGACAGGTGGCCACTGCGCTGGGCGCCTACCGCGGGCCGCTGCTCGACGGTTTCGACCTGCCCGATGGCGGCGAATTCGACACCTGGGCCGCTGGCCAGCGCGAACGCCTGGCGCTGCGCCACCGCGAGGCCACGCAGGCACTGTCCGGTGTGCACGAAGCGGCGGGGCGCTGGCGCGAGGCGCTGGACCTGACGCTGCGGCTGATCGACATCGACAACCTGCACGAACAGCACTTCCGCCGCGCCATGCAGCTGCACGCGATGCTGGGTGACCGAGAGTCGGCGCTGAAGCTCTATGAACGCTGCCGTCAGCGCCTGGGCCGCGAGCTGGGATTGCGGCCCATGCCCGAGACCCTGGCCTTGGCCGAAGCTGTGCGGCGCGGCGAGGTGCCGCTGGCGCCAGTGCCGGCGGTACCGCCGCTGGCCGCGCCGGCCGCCGCCCAGGGCCAGACCACGGCACCTTTTGTCGGCCGCACCCGCCTGCTGGCGGCCGTCATGGCGCCCCCCGTCGACGGTGCCGCCAGCCGCACGGTTTGGCTGGCGGGCGAGCCCGGTATGGGCAAGACCCGTCTGGCGCAGGAGGCTGCCACCCGGCTGGGTCCGCACCTCTGGGTGCAGGCACTGGCTGGCGACGCGGCCCAGCCCTACGCCACGCTGGCCCGTGCGCTGGGCAGCCGCCCTGCCGACAGCGCCGTTCTGCCCGCGTGGGCACGCCAGGAAGTGGCCCGGCTGTTGCCGGGCTGGGTCGACCCTCAGCGCCTGGAAGTGGGTGTGCCCACGGGGGCCGCCGACCCGCGTCGCCTGCAAGCCGCTGTGGCGCTGGCCTGGCAGGCCCGGCAGGCCAGTGGGCTGCAGACCGTGGTGCTGGACGACTGGCACCTGGCCGACGCTGCCACGCAGGCGCTGTGGCCGCCCGGTGCGGCGCTGGGGGTGCGGCATGTCATCGTCACGCTGCGGCCGGCCGAGTTGCCGCCGGCCTTGCGCGAAGCGGTGCAGCGCGCCCGCCACGGTGGCGCCTGTCAGTGGCTGGAGATGCCACCCCTGGACACCGAAGAACTGCCGGCGCTGCTGCAGGCCCTGAGCCCGCGCCCGGTGCCGGCAGCCCTGGCCCTGCGGCTGCACACGGCCACCGGGGGCAACCCGTTTTTCCTGCAGGAAACCCTGCGCCACCTGGCCGATGTCGATTGGCACGATGCAGGCATCGCGCTGCCCCTGCCGCCCACCGTGCGCGACGCCGTGCTGGCCCGGCTGGCGGTGCTGGACGCCGCGACGCGCCGGCTGCTGGAAGTGGCCAGCCTGGCGGACGGCAGCTTCGACGCTGAAGACCTGGCGCAGGGCACTGCGCTGACCGACCTGGAAAGGGTGCAGGCGCTGGAGCAGGCGCTGCAGCAACACGTGCTGCAGCGCGATGCCGACGGCCGGCTGCGTTTTTGCCACCAGTTGCTGGCCGAGGCCCTGGCCGCCGGCCTGCTGCCCGAACGCCGGCGTGTGCTGCACCGCCGGCTGGCCGCAGCGCTGGAACGCCACGGCGCGGCGCCCGGCCGCATCGCGCGCCACATGGAAGCCGCCGCTGCGCCGGCCCTGGCGCAGCGCTGGCGCCTGGCCGCCGCTGACGCGGCCGAAGCGCTGGGTGAGCACACACTGGCGCTGGACGAATATGAAGCCGCGCTATCGCTCGGCCCGGCACCGGCCGAGGCCGCCGCCATCCACTTGCGCCGGGCCCGGGTGTTGCAGCGTGCCAGCCGACCGCACGACGCCGACCTCGCCTTCGAGGCCGCCGAGCAGGCTGCGCTGCAGGCCGGCGACGGCACCACCGTGATGTCCACGATGCTGGCCAAGGCCGAACATTGGACCTGCAGCTCGCGGCTGGACGACGGCCTGGCCCTGGTGGACGGCTTGCTGGAAGACGGCCTGGTGCTGCCGGTGCAACAGGCCGAGGCGCTGGAGATCCGAGCCGACGTGCTGCTGCGCCGCGGCGAGGTGGTCGCCGCGCAGGACGTGATGCGCGACGCACTGACGCGGCTGCCCGCCGGGCCTTCGCTGCTGCGTGGCAGGTTGCTGCTGGCGCTGGGGCGATCGGCCATCTACCGCTCGGCTTGCGATGAAGCCGCCATCCACTTCGACAAGGCCATGCGTGTGCATGCCGCGCTGGGTGCCGTCGAAGGGCTGGCCAAGGCCACCTACCTGCGCGGGGCGACTGAAATGAACCGGGGCCGATACGGCCAGGCCAAGGTGCTGCTGGAGCGTTCGCGCGCGCAGGCGGCTGCCGTCGGCAACGTGCCGGTGCAGCGTGGCGCCATCCTGAACCTGGTGAAGATCCACACCCAGACCGGCGCCGTGGCCCTGGCGCTGCAGGCGCTGCAGGAAGGCGAGGCACTGTCCCCGTTCTACGAAAGCCGTGTCGCAGAAGCGGCGTTTGTGCAGGCGCGTTATTACTGCCATGCGTTGCTGGGCGAGCTCGATGCCGCACATGCGCTGCTGCCGCGGGTCATCGCCACCGGCGACGCCTGCGAAGAGCCCTATTGGCGCGTGGGTGCGCGCCATCTCGTGGCCGACCTGCTGCTGCTGGGCGGCGGTCTGCAGCAAGCCGATGCCCTGTTGCACGAGGCCCTGACGCTGTGCAGGGACACCGCCGACGAACACCACCTGTCCCTCGTGCAGGCCAAGCTGGCCTGGCTGGAGCTGCTGCGTGGCGAACCGCGGGCCGCGCTGACGCGGCTGCAGGCCCTGGGACCGTTGGAAACCACCGAACCGCCCGAGGCCCGCGATGTGCGGCGCCACGTTGAAGCCGGCGCGCACCTGGCGCTGGGTGACGCAGCGGCCGCGCTGGCCCTGCTGCCGTCGCCGGGGCAGAGCAGCACCGAAGAATCCAAGGCCCTGCAATGGGCCGTGCGCCTGCGTGCCGAAGCCGCGCTGGGCGGCCCGCGGGCCGCTTCCTTGCGAGCGGCACAAGAGCTGTTGAACGAACCGGCCCGGCTGCCGGCGCTGGAAGCCGAGGTGCTGCGCCAGGCGCTGGCGCAGTTGCGGGATCAACGTCGAGACCCCGTGCCGGTCTAGCGGCGTGGTTGGCAGCAGGGGGCCACTGGCGGTGAGGAAGTTGGCCGCGAGCGTCGGGCCCGGCCCGGGTCTCGGACGTCTACGTCACGCTGCCGGCGTCGCAAAAGGCGTAGCCCATCTGCCTTCGCCTGGCGAGTTGCATGGCCATGTCGGCACGGCGCACCAGGTCAGGGATGCTGGCGCCGTCCTCGGGCCAGGTGGCCACGCCAATGCTGGGGCGCACGGTGAGCTCCAGTTTGCCGATCTTCAGCGGCGCCGACACGGCATCGAACAGCTTGCAGGCCAGGTGGCTGAGCTGTTCGCGGCTGAGCCGGTTGCCCAGCAGGCAGGCAAACTTGTCGCCCTCGATGCAGCTCACCCTGTCGGCAGCCCGGACCGAACGAGCCAGCCGTGCGCCCACGATGTGCAGCAAGGCATCGCCCGCGGCGGGGCCGTGGGTGGCCTTGATGGCCGCCAGGCCGTCCAGGTCCAGGCACAACACGGCCCGCACCTGGGTGTCGGGTGCCGGCATGGCCTGCGTGCCGACCGGCACGCAGGCCATGCCCGGTGCCGGGTGGGCCGCGCCCTGTTCGGCATGGGCCGCCAGCAGACGCCGCAGTTTGTCCAGGGCGTCGACACACTCCAGCACCTGCTCGCGCAAGGTGGGCCGTGGGCCCAGCGCGCGGGTGTCGCCATCCGCCGCTTCACGCAGGCGGGTCTGCACCGCGCCCAACATGGCCGCGCAGTCGCCTATCGGAGTCGGGCCGAGGCTGGGCTGCAGCGGAAGTCTCTCCATCGTCGGGTATCCCTTCACGGCCTCAGCTCCAGACAAGCCGGCCAGGCAACAAAGCGTGAGTGGAACGGCGCTGGAGTGGGCACAAGTGCATGCCGACGAGACTAGCGGCGGGCTGTGACGCGCACCGTGCGCCAGCGTACAAAAACCCGGGGCCGCAGGCGCTTGTGGGATCAGGACAACTGGTGGCTGTAGGCCAGGCGTTGCCGCTCGTAACAACTGCAGGCTGCGGCTTGCAGACCCGCGCGGTCGACCACCTGAACTTCACCGCGGTGGTAGCGGATGAGCCCCAGCCGCTGCAGCTTGCTGGCTGCCACCGTGACGCCGACGCGGCGCACCCCCAGCATGTTGGCCAGGAATTCGTGGGTGACGTGGAAGTGCTGGGCGTGTGCACGGTCTTCGCTCATCAGCAGCCAGCGTGCCAGGCGTGGGCCGATGAGGTGAAAACGCAGGCAGGCCGCCGATGAAGCCATCTGCTCGGTGACCACGTAGACGTAACGCAGCAGCACAGCCCGCAGCGCTGCACTCATGTCCAGCTGGGCGCGCAAGGCTGGCGCGCCGATGCGCCACGCCGAACCCGGGCCCTGCACCAGGGCCTGCAGTGGCGCGGTGGGCACCCCCAGTGCCACGCTGGCCCCGAACAGGCCTTCGCGGCCGACCATGCCCACTTCCAGACTCGGGTGGTGGTCGATGCGCGTGAGCAGCGAGAGGAAACCGTCCACCGGGAAGTAGGCGTGTTGAATGGCCGCGCCCTGTTCACACAGGGTCTGGCCGAGCTGCAGTTGCACCGGCTCACACTGCGCCAGCAGGCGCTGGCTGTCTTTCTTGGGCAGCAGTTCGATCAGGTGGTTCTGTGCGGACGGCAAGCTGGACTCCATCATGGGCTCGTCGCATCGGGGCACGAAAGGGAAGAGTCTGTCTGTCATCGCGGGTCCAGACCGTGTGTTGGCGCACAAACCGGCTTCGGTCGCCACCTGGGGCCAGCGGCAGGTGATTCAGGTGGCCCGCAGATCGGGCAGCAGACGGTCGTATTCTTTTTTCACGACCGCATAACACTCGCAGGTGCGGGCTTCCAAACCCGGCCGGTCGAGCACCGCGATGTGGCCGCGGCTGTAGCTGATCAGCCCGTGCCTCTGCAGTTTCAGTGCCGCTTCGGTGACCCCTTCGCGACGCACGCCCAGCATGTTGGCGATGAGCTCCTGCGTCATGACCAGCTTGTCGCCGTCCAGGCGGTCCAGACTCAGCAGCAGCCAGCGGCACAGCTGCTGGTCCAGCGAATGGTGGCGGTTGCACACGGCGGTCTGCGCCATCTGCGTGATGAGTGCCTGCGTGTAGCGCAGCATCAGGTGCATGACCGGGTGCGAGCGGTTGAATTCTTCCTTCATCACCGCAGCACGCAGCCGGTAGCCTTCACCCGCGCTTTGCACCACCGCGCGGCTGGGGGTGGATTCACCGCCCATGAACAGCGAGATGCCGACCACGCCCTCGCGGCCCACCACGGCAATTTCGGCCGAGCTGCCATTTTCCATCACGTACAGCAGCGACACGATGCTGGTGGTGGGAAAGTAGACATGGGCCAACGTGCGGCCCGACTCGTACAGCACCTGGCCCAGGGGCATGTCCACCTTTTCCAGCAGCGGCAGCCAACGGTCCCATTCTTCGGCAGGCAAGGCGGCCAAGAGATGGTTGTGCCGGGGGTCGCCGGCAGCCGAAGGCACAGCCGACGGTGTGGTGGCCATGGAGCCTCCTGTTCGAAAGGTGTGTCGAAGCGACGCCAGCGTTCGCCGCGCGGCAATCGACGACTATAGGCAGTCCTGACCCCCTGGGTATGTACGGCAACGTACAGACCTGTGGCCAGTGGCGCGTGTGCTCCAGCCCGCTGGCGGCGCTGCAGTGCCTGGCTTCAGCGCAACGCGGACCGCTGGCCGCGCGGCAGCCACTGGGCCGTCGAGGCGTCCCACTGGTGGGTCTGGCGCAGCAGGCTGTTTTCGGTGCGCAGCTGCGTCACTGACATGGCCGTCATGTTGCGCGGTGCCACCCGCAGTGGCTGCCAGTTGTTGCGCCTGTCGTTCCAGCGGTGCATGCGCAGGAATTCGTCGCGGGCCGCGTCGCGCACTTCGTTGCTGGCGGCTTCGCTGGCCAGCAGGCTGGCCCGGGCTGCTGATGCCACGGTGGGCGGCGCGGCCTGTACCGGTGCCCACAGCAGCAGCACCGCGCCCAAGGCCAGTGCGCGCAGCCGCCAAGTGCCCACGAACCGCTGCCGAATCCCGGGCTCGTACCAGGGTTGAGGCGGGCGTGCGGTGAAGTTGGCGGTGGTGGCATTCATGGACCCACAGCTTGCTCACAAATCCCACGCCGGTCTGTGCGCCGTCACACCTTCGGCGCCGCTGTGCAAGCGGCACAACAGTTCGCCAACGAACAGACGCCGGCATGGGCAAGTCCTACAACCGAAGTCTGATGACACGCTGCACGCCGTGCACCGTGGTCGCCGTACACCGCAACTCCAGAAAGTCACTCCATGAACCGCACCTCATCCCCTCAAAACAGGGCTTCACGCCGCTTGCCGCTGCACCTGATTGCGCTGGCCGTGATCGCATCCCTGCCTGCTGGCGCTGCACTGGCGCAGAGCGACAGCTACAACTACTTCGGCATCACTGGCGGTCATGCACGCGGCCATCTGGACGAACAGCGGGTCACCGAAGCCGTCATTGCACCCGGCGCCATCAACTACAGCCTGTCGCGTGACCCGAAGGACGTGGGCTACCGCATGTTCCTGGGCCGCCAGTTCAACCGCCACCTGGGCATGGAGTTGGGCTACTACAACCTGGGCAAGCAGCGCTTTGACAACACCACCACGCCCAACGGCAAGCTGAGCGCCCAGGTGCGCAACCAGGGTGTCAACCTGGACGTGGTGGGCACGCTGCCGATCACCGAGAAGTTCTCGGTGCTGGGCCGTGCCGGTGTCACCTATGCCCGCACCCGCGCCAACTTCGCCGGCACCGGCGCGGTGGTCGTCACCAACCCCAACCCCAGTGAGCGTGGCGCCAACCCCAAGGTCGGCATCGGTGTCCAGTACGCCTTCAACGAAGGATTCATCATGCGAGGTGAAGCCGAGCGTTACCGCATCAACGACGCCGTCGGTGGCACGGGCCGCGTCAACCTGTATTCGGTGAGCCTGGTGTTCCCGTTCGGCCGTGCACCAGCCGCAGCACCGCGTGCGGCCTACGTGGCACCGGCACCTGCTCCGGCGCCCATGCCCGAACCGGTGGTGGTTGCACAAGCCCCGGCCCCCGCCCCGGTCGTGATGCCCGCACCGGCACCCGCGCCGATGGTGGTGACACCGCGCCGCGTGAGCTACTCGGCTGAGTCGATGTTCGGTTTCGACCGCGCCACGGTGCGCCCCGAAGGCATGAGCGCTCTGGACAGCTTTGCCAGCGAGCTGGCCGGTGCCGACTACAGCACCATCACCGTCGAAGGCCACACCGACCGTCTGGGCACCGAGCAGTACAACCAGAACCTGTCGCAGCAACGTGCCGAGGTGGTCAAGGACTACCTGGTGCGCAGCGGCCGCATCGACCCGGCCAAGATCACGGCCGTGGGCAAGGGCGAAAGCATGCCCGTCACGAAGACCGAAGACTGCAAGGGTCGCACCGCCAGCACCGCTCTGGTCGCTTGCCTGCAGCCTGACCGCCGTGTGGAAATCGAAGTCTCCGGCACACGTTGAGGACACAAGGGAGTTGAACATGGACGCTCGAGCAGACGCGGGGCCCTGCTGGACCACATCGGCCTTTGGGCGCAGTGCCGACACCTCGCCCATGGAACTGGAAGCCCTGGGTGAACACTTGCAGCAATGCCAGGCCGGCAGCCGCCGGCTGGGCACGCTGCAACTGGCGGGGCAGGCCGTGCACGGTTTTGTCGCACCCCGCTTCGTCAGCACGCTGGCGGTGGTGGTGGTGCTGGGCGGCGCCGTGTTCCTGATCTTATAGGTCGCATGAAGCTGACGCCTTTGCGGCGCCTGGTGCCGGAGGCGCCGTCGGCGCTGGCCGACATGCTGTCCGGCCACAGCGGGCCCGTGCTGCCGCCGATCCGAGGCGAGATCTTCGGCCCCGAACGTTTTGCGCAGCACGGTCGCAGCCTGGGCATCACACACGATGCGGCGCGCCCGCTGGCCCGCGAAGCGGCCTTTTTTCCGCGCCTGCGTGGCAATGTGGAGATGCTGCGCCGTGCGCACCGCTACATCGGTGCACAGGCCGCCACAGGTTACGACATCAGCCCGGCGGCCGAATGGCTGCTGGACAATTTCCACCTCATCGAAGCGCAGCTCAAGGCTGTGCACGAAGGACTGCCGCGCAGTTACTACCGCGCGCTGCCGGTGCTGCTGGGCCCGCCGCTGGCTGGCCTGCCGCGTGTTTATGGCGTGGCCTGGGCCTTTGTCGCCCACACCGACAGCGACTTCGACGAAGAACTGCTGGTGCAGTTTCTGGCTGCCTACCAGGACACCCGCGAGCTGAGCCTGGCCGAGATGTGGGCCCTGCCCACCACGCTGCGGGTGGTGCTGGTGGAAAACCTGCGCCGGCTGGCCGAGCGGCTGGCCGCGCACAAGGCTGCGCGCGAACTGGCCAATCTGTGTTGCGACCGCATCGAAACCTTCAGCGTCGATCAGCTCGACGAACTGCGCAGCCTGGTGGCCCCGCGTGGCGTGGCGCCGGTGTTCCTGGCGCAGATGTCGCAGCGCCTGCAAGACCGCGTCACCAAGCCCGGTGCACGGGCCACACCCGCGGTGCAGGCCTGGCTGCAGCGTGTGCTGCCCGATGCCGCCGCCGTGCTGGCGCAGCAAGGTGCCGACCAGACGGCCGACAACCTGAGCGTCAGCAATGCCGTGACCTCGCTGCGTGCCATCGGCGACGGCGACTGGACCGACATCGTTGCCCGCACCAGCGCGCTGATGCAGCTGATGCTGGACGCGCCGCTGTTTGCGGCTGAGGACACCGCCACCCGGGACCAGACCCTGCACGGCATCGAGAGGCTGGCGCGCCGCAGCGGCAGCAGCGAACTGGTGGTGGCGCGGTCGCTGCTGGCCCTGATGCACAGCCCCGACCCCGCGCAGCCACCGCACCCCTTGGCCGGCACGGCCAGGCACTGGCTTCGTGGTGAAGGCCGGCCGCAACTGGCGCGGGCACTGGGCCTGCACGACACCCTGGGGCAGGCCTGGGCTCGCACCGCACCTCGCCTGTCGCTGCCGGTTTACCTGCTGGCCATCCTGCTGCCCACGCTGGCGCTGGTGGGCTGGATGTTGCAGGGGGTGGTGCCGCTGCTGTCGGTGCTGGGTGTGCTGTCGGTGCTGCTGCTGCTGGGGCCGGCATCGGAAGCCGTGGTGGCGCTGGTGAACCGGTTGATCAGCGAATCGGCGCCGCCGCAGCATCTGCCACGGCTGGCGTTGGCCACGGGCATTCCGCCCGAACACCGGGTGCTCGTGGTGGTGCCGGCCTTTCTGGGTGGCCCTGAAACCAACGCCGCCTTGCTGCACCGCCTGCGCCTGCACCAGTTGGCCAACGCTGAAGAACACGCACAGTTTGCCTTGCTCACCGACTGGCCGGATGCCAACACCGAACACCTGGCCAGTGACGCGCCACAGCTGGCCGACATGCTGCTGCAGTTGCAGCTGCTGAACGCCCAGCACCCGGCGCTGCCGGTGGCCTACGCCATTGCCGATGGCGAAGAGACACCGCGCTTCATCCTGCTTCATCGCGCGCGCCAGTTCAGCCAGAGCGAACAGGCGTGGATCGGCTGGGAACGCAAACGGGGCAAGCTGGAACAGCTGATCGGCTTGCTGGCCCGGGGCCCTGCGGGTGGCACCGGTGTTTTCATGGACCTGGGCGCCGCTTCCCGCATCGCGCCCCACACACCCTATGTGTTGACGCTGGACGCCGACACCCACCTGCCACCCGGCCGCCTGCGCGAGCTGGTGGGCGTGGCCGCGCACCCGCACAACACGCCGCGCGTCGACCCGCGTCTGCGGCGCGTCGTGGCGGGCTACGGCATCCTGCAGCCCCGCGTGGCCACGCCGCTGCCGGCGGTGGGGCAGGGCACTCTGTATCACTCGCTGTTTGCCGGGCAAAGTGGCATCGACCCCTACAGCGCCGCCACGTCCGAGGTCTACCAGGACGTGTTCAGCGAAGGCAGCTTCAGCGGCAAGGGCCTGCTGCACGTGGCCGCGTTGCACGCCGTGCTGGGCGATCGCCTGCCGCAGGGCCAGGTGCTGAGCCACGATCTGCTGGAAGGCTCGCTGGCACGCTGCGCTGCCGCCACCGACATCACCCTGATCGAAGACGCACCCTTCCATGCCGACGTCGCAGCGGCCCGCCTGCACCGCTGGACACGCGGTGACTGGCAGTTGCTGCCCCTGCTGCTGCAGCCGCGGCAATTTGCGCTGCGTGGCGTGCACCGCTGGAAGATGCTGGACAACCTGCGTCGCTCGCTGGTGGCACCGCTGTCGCTGGCCGCGCTGGTGCTGGCTTTGTCCGGTGCGCTGGGCTCGCCCTGGTCGGTGCTGTGGCTGGTGCTGGCGGCTTTTGTCGCCGGGCCGCTGATGGGCGCGGTGGCCGGCTTTGCGCCCAGCCGCGACGACATCGCGCAGCGCCACTTCTATGCCCAGGCCGGCGCCGATCTGCTGCGTGCCTTGCTCAGTGGTGTGTGGCACCTGGCTCTGTTGTTGCAGCAGGCCCTGTCGTCGGCCGACGCCATCGCCCGCGCGCTGTGGCGTTCCTTTGTCAGCCGCCGCCTGTTGCTGCAATGGACCACTGCTGCGGCCGTGCAGGCGCAGGCGTCGACCGACCTCATCGGCCTGTGGCGCCAGCACCGGCTGACGCCGATGGTCGCAGCGGCCTTGTGGCTGGTGTTGGCCCTGGCCGGCTCTCCGCATCTGGCGCTGGCCACCGGTTTGTGTCTTTTGTGGGCACTGGCCCCGTTGTGGGTGTGGTGGGTCAGCCGCGTGCGGCCGGCACGCGCCAGCCTGCCGCTGCCGACCTTGGACGAGGCCTACCTGCAAGGCGTGGCGCGCGACACCTGGCGCTACTTCGAACGTTGCATCAGCGCCGACGACAACCACCTGCCACCCGACAACCTGCAGACCACGCCACACGAGATGCTGGCCCACCGCACGTCGCCCACCAACATCGGCCTGTACCTGCTGAGCGTGGCCTGTGCACACCGCTTCGGCTGGGTCGGCATGAGCGAACTGCTGGACCGGCTGGAAGCCACGCTGGACAGCGTCGATCGTCTCGAACGTCACCGGGGCCACCTGCTGAACTGGTACGACACCCAGACCCTGGAGCCGCTGTTGCCACGTTATGTGTCCACCGTGGACAGTGGCAACTTCAGCGGCCACGTGCTGACGTTGGCCAGCGCCTGCACCGAACTGGCCGGCGAAGGGCCGGAGCCCACCGACCAGGCGCGCCTGCTGGCGCTGGCACAGCGCTGCGAACAGCTGGCCTGGCAGGCCGAGTTCGGCTTTCTGTACCACCGCAAGCGCCACCTGCTGCACATCGGCTACCGCGTGGCCGAGCAGCAGCTGGACGCCGGCTTCTACGACCTGCTGGCTTCGGAGTCGCGCCTGACCAGCCTGCTGGCCATTGCCAAGGGTGACGTGCCGGTGCGCCACTGGGCCGCGCTGGGCCGGCCCTTCTACGCCGTGGGCACGGTGGCCGGGCTGCGCAGCTGGTCGGGCTCGATGTTCGAGTACCTGATGCCCACGCTGGTGCTGGACGAACCCCCCGGCAGCGTGCTGCACGGCGCCTGCCATGCCGCTTTGCGCGAGCAGATCGACTACGCACGCACGCAGCATGTGCCCTGGGGCATTTCGGAATCGGCCTATGCCGGCTGTGACCACACGCTGGCCTACCAGTACGCACCACAAGGTGTGCCGCGGCTGGCGCTGCGCCGCACGCCGCCCGACGACCTGGTGGTGGCACCCTACGCCAGTGCCTTGGCCGCGTTGCTGCGGCCCCATCGCGCGACACTGAACCTGGCGGTGCTGCAGGCTCAAGGGGCACGCGGCAGCCTGGGTTTCATCGAAGCACTGGACTTCACGCCGGCGATGCAGACGGCCGGGGGTCGCAGCACACCCGTCAACACCTTCATGGCCCACCACCAGGGCATGACGCTGGTGGCTCTGGCCAATGTGCTGATGGGGGGGCTGGTGCAACGCTGGGGCATGGCCAGCGCCCATGTCCAGGCGGTGGCTTCGCTGTTGCACGAACGGGCGCCGCGCGAGGTCTCGCGGCTGGCCGACCCGCCACCGGGCCCGCGCCAGCAGGGGCTGATGAAGCGCGCACCGGCGCTGCTGCGCGACGTGCTGCCCGGACAACAGGCGGTGGAACCCACGCAGCTGCTGTCCAACGGCCGCTACCACGTCACGCTGCGCGCCAACGGCGCCGGCAGCAGCCGCCTGGCTGCCAACGGCACCGATTTCGGCATCACGCGGCTGCGCGACGATGCACTGCGTGACCACTGCGGCAGCTTTTTCTACCTGCGCCGTGCCCACACGCAGCCGGTGTCGATCACCCAGCACCCGGCGCCCGACGCGGCGGCGCACTACCGCAGCGTGTTCCATGCCGACCGCGTGTGTTTCGACGCCGCCTGGCCTGAACTGCAGGCCCACATCACGGCCTGGGTGAGCCCCGAAGACAACATCGAATTCCGCCAGGTCGAGCTGCGCAACAGCGGCACCCGGGCCATCGAGATCGAACTCATCTCGGCCTTCGACGTGACCCTGGCCCCACCCGCCGCCGACGAAGCCCACCCGGCCTTCGGCGGCCTGTTCGTGCAGGCGCAATGGCGGCCCGCGCAGCAGGCCCTGGTGTTCGAGAGGCGGCCGCGCCTGGCCACCGAAATCGGCCTGCACATGGCGCACTTCCTGACCCAGCACGAAGCGCAGGATGTCACCGTGCTGGGCCTGCAAGGCCAGACCGACCGCTCACGCTGGCTGGGCCGCAACCGTGCGGTGCATGAACCGCTGGCCGAGCTGCACGAGCTGCCTGACGAGGTGGCTGGTGGAGAGTCGATGACGCTGGACACCGGCCTGGACCCCGTGTGTGTGCTGGCCGTGCGGGTGAGCATCCAGCCGCAGGGCAAGGCACAGCTGACTTTCGCCACCGCGGCCAGCCACGACGCACCCACCCTGCGCGCGCTGGTCGACAAACACCGCCAGCCCAGCCATGTGCAGCGGGCCTCGCTGATGTCGGCCACGCTGGCCGGCATCCGCCTGCGCGCCTTGCGCATCAGCGCCGAGAATTTTGCCGCCGTGCAGATGCTGACCACCGCACTGGTGCTGGGCCTGACGCGGGCCGACCCTCAGCTGCCCGGCGCGGGGTTCGAGGCGCAGGCACCGGGCCAGCCCAGCGACCGCCGCCTGCTGTGGCGCCTGGGCATCTCGGGTGACCGGCCGTTGCTGCTGGTGTCGGCCGGTGCGCTGCATGGCATGGGCCTCCTGCGCACGCTGGCCCAGGCCTTGCGGCTGTGGGTCTGGGGTGGCATTGCCTGCGACCTGGTGGTGGTGAATGCCGAACCGGCGTCTTACCTGATGGCGCTGCACCGCGAGATCGGCGCGCTGCGTGACCGCCACCTGGCCGACACCGGCACCTCGGCCATCGGCTTTCACCTGCTGCGTGCCGACGAGCTGTCGGCGGCCGAACTGGACACGCTGCAGACGCTGGCCCGGGTGCGCCTGGTGGCCGATGGCCGCGCGCTGCAGCACCATGTGCACGACTGGGTCGAGGGCCATGACCAGGCTCAGGCACAGCGCGCCGGCCGGTCCACCACCCCCTTGCCTTCGTCGCCCCAGACGAAGTCCATCTCGACGGGGGAGTTTGCACCGGGCAGTGGTGACTTCAGTTTCCTGGCCGGTGCCACGCAAGGCCCGCAGCGGCCCTGGATCAACGTGCTGGCCAACCCGGCTTTTGGCAGCCAGGTCACCGAAGCCGGGGGTGGCAACACCTGGGCCGGCAACAGCCGTCTGCACCAGATCACGGCCTGGAGCAACGACCCGGTGGCCGACCCGACGTCGGAGTGGCTGATGCTGCAGGACAGGCGCACGCTGCAGGTCTGGAGCGCCACGCCGTCGGCTTTTGGTGCGCAGCGTGTGGACTACCGTGTCGTGCACGGGGCAGGCTTCACGAGCATCAGCCACGTGCGGGGGGAACTGGCGGTTGAACTGCACTGGTGCGTGGACCTGCACAGCCGTGTCAAGCAGCTGCGTGTGCGGCTGAACAACCGTGGCAGCCGGCCGCTCCTGCTGCGCAGCGTGGCCATGGCCGAGTGGGTGATGGGCGAGCGCCGCGCCGAGCGCCACACCGTGCACAGCCACTTTCACCGGCAACGCCTGCCGGCGGGCAAGCTCACGGCGCTGCTGTGCACCCAGCGCGAAGCCGCCGGCGGTTTGGGGGCTGGCACGGCGTGGTTGGCGGTGGCCGCTGCGGCCGACATGCCTGAGGACTGGACCTGCGACCGCCGCGAATTTTTCGACGCGCGCGGCCAGCCGGTGCTGCCCGACCACCTGGGACAGGCGCAGGGCAGTGGCCTGGACCCCTGCGCGGCCCTGGGCCTGCACATCGACCTGTCACCCGGCCAGACCGCGGAATTGGTGTATCTGCTGGGTTACAGCGACACGGCCGACGCAGCACGGCTGGACGCCGCCCGCGCGGCCGTGGTGCCCGCCGCCCAGCGCTTGGGCGAGGTGCGTGCGTACTGGGACGAGCTGCTCGGCGCGTGCACCTTGCAGACACCCGACCCGCTGTTCGATGCGCTGGTCAACCGTTGGCTGCTGTACCAGGCCGTCAGTTGCCGCCTGTGGGCGAAGTCGGCCTTCTACCAGGCCGGTGGCGCCACCGGCTTCCGTGACCAGCTGCAGGACACGCTGGGTCTGAGCTGGGCGGCCCCCGGCATGTTGCGCGAGCAGATCGTGCGCTGCGCCTCGCGGCAGTTTGTCGAGGGCGATGTGCAGCACTGGTGGCACGAACCCGGTGGTGCCGGCGTGCGCACGCACTTCAGCGACGACCTGCTGTGGTTGCCCCATGCACTGCTGCACTACCTGCAGGCCACGGGCGACGGCTCGGTGCTGGAAGTGGATGTGCCGTTCCTGGAAAGTCCGCCCATTCCGCCGGGTGCGGAAGATCTGTACGACACCCCGGCCATCAGCGACCTGACCGGCAGCGTCTACGAACACGCAGCACGTGCGCTGGACCACAGCCTGCGTTCGGGCGCACATGGCCTGCCACTGATGGGCAGTGGCGACTGGAACGACGGCATGAACCGGGTCGGCATCGAAGGCCGCGGTGAAAGTGTCTGGCTGGCCTGGTTCCTGTGCCCGCTGGTCGCCGGCATGGCGCCCATCGCCCAAGCGCGTGGCGACAAGGCCCGTGCCCGGCGCTGGCTCGATGCTTCTGCAGGCTGGCAGGCCGCACTGCAGGCCGAGGCCTGGGACGGTCAGTGGTACACCCGCGCCTTTTTCGACGACGGCTCGCCGCTGGGTTCGCACCAGAACCCGGAAGCCAAGATCGACCTCATCGCGCAGGCTTGGGCGGTGCTGTCGGGTGCAGCGCCACTGCCACGCCAGCTGCAGGCCATGGCCTCGGCGCGAGAACACCTGGTGAACACCGACACGGGCCTGCTGCAACTGCTGCACCCACCGCTGCAGCAGGCCGAGCCCAGTGCCGGCTACATCCAGGCCTACCCGCCGGGCGTGCGCGAAAACGGCGGCCAGTACACACACGGCGGCATCTGGGCGCTGATGGCGCAGGCGCAATTGCAGGCCGCAGGCCATGCGCCGCGCAGCGACCTGCCTTACGAGTGGTTCAGCTACCTGAGCCCGGCGCACCGGGCGGCACACCCGACGCGCGGCCCGGTGTACGGGCTCGAGCCCTACGCCGTGGCGGGCGACGTGTACTCGGTGCCACCGTATGCCGGCCGAGGCGGCTGGAGCTGGTACACCGGCGCCGCTTCCTGGCTGCACCGCGCGGCGGTGGAGTCGATCTTCGGCCTGCGCCTGGGGGCGCTGACGCTGTCGCTGCATCCCTGCCTGCCAGCACACTGGCCACGTGCAGAGATGACCCTGCGGCGCGGCCAGAAGACGATGCGTTTTGTGCTCTTGCAGGGCGCGGAGGTGGCTGCTGCCCAATTGCCACCCGGCACCACGGCGCTGCGGGTGGGCGAAACGGTGGCCTGGAAAGAACTGCCGCCGTCCAGCTGCTTCGTGTTGCAGCTCGGGACGGCGGCTGAGGGCCAAGCCGAAGGTCTGGTCGGGCGCCTGGCCCGACCAGAGACGGTCAGCGCGGTGCGATGACGCCGCCGTCTTCCGACAGCACGATCTCGACGCGGCGGTTCATCTGCCGGCCACCGGCACTGTCGTTGCCTGCCACCGGGTAGGCCTCGCCCAGGCCGCGGGTCGTGAGCCGTTCGCCCGACACGCCCATGCCCACCAGCGCAGCGCGCACGGCATCGGCGCGGCGGTTGGACAGCGCCAGGTTGTAGTTGTCGTCACCCACGCTGTCGGTGAAACCTTCGATCAGCGCCCGGCGTTCCGGGTTGCCTTTCAGAAATTCCACCAGCTTGTCCAGGCTGCGCAGGCCACCGCTCTTGATCTGCGACTGGTCGGTGTCGAAGAGCACGTCGCCGATGGTGACCACCATGCCGCGCTCGGTTTTCTTGGCATTCATTTCCGTCAACTGCATTTCCAGCGCCTTGGCGCGGCGCTCGGCTTCGGCGGCCAGGCCCTGTGCGGTCTGGGCGTCGCGTTGCGACGAAACCGCATCGCGTTGCGAAGCAGCCGCGGCGGCCTGCGCGGCGCGGGCCGCATTTTGCGCGGCTTGTGCTTCAGCCTGCGACATGTTGGCGCGGCTCTGCGCGGCGTCGGCTTCGGCGGTGCGGGCGCGCAGGCGCATCTGGTCACGTTCGGTGGTGGCCGAGGCGACGGCGTTTTCCGAGGCGCGGCGGTTGCCGGCTTCCACCAGCAGGTTCACCCGCTGCTGCGCCAGGTAGGCCAGGTGGTCAACGGTGGCCATGTCTTCGCGCTGTGCCAGTGCCGCTTCGGCGCGCGCCAGGGCGTCGGTGGCCTGGCGCATCTCGCCACCGGCCAGGCCTTGTGTCTGCGGGTCGCTCTGCGCCAGACGCAGGGCATTGCGCGCGTCGTCGACGCGGGCGTTGTTGGGTGGTGTGGTGCTGCAGGCGGCCACGACGGCCAGGCTCAACAGGGCCAGCGGAAAGCGCAAGCGGCGCAGGGTCGGCGCAGTGGGGATAGGGGTGTTCATCGAGGTGTCCTTGTTCTGGTGAAACGGTGCGAATGGCTGTGCACGGGCGGCCGTGCACGGGCGGGCCATGCAAGAGCGGAAATCACGGTGCCTTGCGGTTCATTTCTTCGCGCAGGGCGCGCGAGGCGGCCTGCACCTCTTCCGCTGCCTTGCGCGCCTTGGCCGAATTGGCCTTGGCGGCAGCCACCTGGGCGTCCAGCTGCGCCTGCTGCGCCAGTCGATCGGCCTGCAGGTGGTCTTGCGAGGCCATGGCCAGGTTGGCGCGTCGCAGCTTGTCGCGCGCCAGGCCCAGTTCGGCCGGCGCCAATTCCTGTGCACCCACGGCGGCTGCGTTGGCCACGGCTGCGGTGGTCACGGCAATCTGCTCCGAGGGCGGCGGCACGCTGGCGCAGGCAGCCACGCCAACGGTGATGGCCAACACGGCCACGGCACTGAGCGACCGCACGGCATTGGACGCGGTGGCCAATTGCGCCAGGCGATGGACAAGGGTGGTTGGGGATTGGGGTGTCATGGCACTGAACCTCTGTTGGGGCCCTTCACGGGCGCGGTGGACCGGCGTGTGTGCAACCGGGCTGCAAACCGGGCTGCCAACATTTGGGCGAACGCTCAGCTTGGTGGTGGGGCCGTGGCGCGTCGGTGCGCTGCAGCACACAAGTCCGCAAAGGGCTGTCGTCCTACGCCGCACCGCGATGCACGCCGATGGGCAGGGCCTCGGTGGCCGCCTAGATTTCGTTTCCAAGGACAGACAGCGTGTGCATCGGCTTCAGAAGTCAGCCGCCGCGCGCAGTTCAACACCTCACAAAGGCAGACCCCATGCAATCCGTGCAAAACCCCGTCAAGAGCCAGCCAGCAGCCAACATCGATGGCGACGGAACGCCCGCCGCCAACGGTCCGGTGGTCTTGCCTGCACTCGACCTGGCTGCGTTGGAAAGGGTCCGCCAAAGCCTGGAGCCCGATGCGCCGACCACGGCCGCTGGCCCCTGGCGCCAAGGCCTGATCAAGTTGCTCAACGATGCCCTGGCCACCGAGCTGGTCTGTGTGCTGCGCTACAAGCGCCACCACTTCACCGCCCACGGCCTGGCTTCGCCGCACATCGCCGCCGAGTTCCTGGTGCATGCCACTGAAGAAGCGATGCATGCCGACCGCCTGGCGCGCCGCATCACGCAGCTCGGCGGTGAGCCCGATTTTTCACCCGACTCACTGACCCGCCGCAGCCACGCGGCCTACGACGAGTCGGACACGCTCGAAGCCATGATCCGCGCCAACCTGGTGGCTGAACGGGTGGCCATCGAGGCCTACACCCAGCTCATCGCCCTGGTGCGGGAGCGTGACCCCACAACCCGTCGACTGCTGGAAGACATCCTCGCCGATGAATCCCAGCACGCCGACGAGTTGCAAGGCTGGCTTGCCGACTGATTGAGCCGGCCGGCACCAGCGGATGCAGGCACTGCAACCGCATCCCACCCCCCGAAGGAGAAAGCACCATGAACACGACCACCCTGAGCACCCGTCCCCGCACTTCACGTCTGACCTGGGCGGCTGCCCTGACGTCCATCGTCCTGATGGCCGCTTCGGGCTGCGCCGTCACACGTGACCAGCAGTCCGTGGGCGCCTATGTCGACGACACCGCCATCACCACCGCCGTGAAGGCCCGGTTCGTGGAGAACAAGCTCGTCAACGCGATCTCGATCAGCGTCGAGACGCTCAACGGCACCGTGATGCTGTCGGGCTTTGCCAAAGACGCCACCGAGCGCAGCACCGCCGAAGCGCTGACCTGGAAGGTCAACGGCGTGAAGTCGGTGAAGAACGAGATCGCTGTCCGTCCTTGATCCGCAACTTGAACCGAAAGGAGCCCACATGAACTGGGACCAGATCCAAGGCAATTGGAAACAAGCCGTCGGCAAGGCCAAAGAGAAGTGGGGCAAGCTCACTGACGACGACCTGGACGTGGTGGCCGGCCGCCGCGACCAACTGGCCGGCCTGATTCAGGAACGCTACGGCGTGGCCAAGGAAGAAGCCGAGGAACAGTTGAGCGCATGGCAGCGCACGGCCAGCGACAGCTGGTTCACCAAGGGCAAGAAAGACGGCCCTGCTGCCTGACGGGCGCAGGCCGGGTATCAGCCGCTGCCCGACCTGTTCCCTTGACGGGCTTGCCAGCCTGACCGTTGGCAAGCCCGTTTTTGTTTTTGTGCACACCGCAGGCTGGGCCGAGTCGGGCCGACGTGACCGGGCCGTGCGAGCTCAGCTGTCCAACAGCCGCACCCTCACGTTCTTGCCCTTCACGCGGCCAGCGTTGAGCTGGCGTTCGGCCTGACTGGCGATGTCAGCTGACACGGCCACATAGGTCGAAAACTCGTTGACGTTGATCTTGCCCACCTGCGCGGCGGCAAACCCCAGGTCCTTGGTCAAGGCACCCAGCACGTCGCCGGCACGGATCTTTTCCTTGCGCCCACCCAGGATCTGCAGGGTGCGCATCGGCGGCGTCAGGGCTTCGCCGCTGGCCGCCGTCAGGCTGCTCAGTGGCGCCCATGCCGAGGTGAAGTTGCCGGCCTTTTCGATCAGCCCCACACGGCCCATCTCGTCGACGCTGGCCAGGCTGAAGGCCCAGCCGTCTTCGGTGCCTTCCTTGCCCATGCGCCCGGTGCGGCCGATGCGGTGCGTGTGCGTGGCTGCGTCCGGGGTGATGTCGACGTTGATGACGGCTTCGAGCTGCGTGATGTCCAGGCCACGCGCCGCGATGTCGGTGGCCACCAGCACGCTGGTGCTGCGGTTGGCAAAACGCACCAGCACCTGGTCGCGGTCGCGCTGGTCCAGGTCACCGTGCAGTTCCAGCGCAGAAAAACCCTGGGCGCGCAGCACCTCCACCAGGTCACGGCATTGCACCTTGGTGTTGCAGAAGGCCAATGTGCTGACGGGCCGGTAGTGGTTCAGCAGCAGGCCCACTGCGTGCAGGCGCTGGTCTTCGGTGACCTCGAAAAACAGCTGCCGGATCTGCGTGGGCGCCGGCGTTTCGCTGAGCTTCACTTCCTTGGGCTCGCGCACGAAACTGGCCGCCAGTTTGCTGATGCCTTCGGGGTAGGTGGCCGAAAACAGCAGCGTCTGTCGCACCTTGGGACATTGCTTGACGACGGTGCTGATGTCGTCGAAGAAGCCCATGTCGAGCATGCGGTCGGCTTCGTCCAGCACCAGGGTGTTCAGCGCGTCCAGCTGCAGACTGCCGCGTTCCAGGTGGTCCATGATGCGGCCGGGTGTGCCCACCACGACATGCGCGCCATGTTCCAGGCTGGCCAGTTGCGGGCGCATGGTGGCGCCGCCGCACAGCGTCAGCACCTTCAGGTTGTCCTCGGCGCGCGCCAGGCGGCGCAGTTCCTGCGTCACCTGGTCGGCCAACTCGCGCGTGGGGCACAGCACCAGCGCCTGCACGGCAAAACGGCGGATGTTCAGGTTGGCCAGCAGCGTCAGGCAGAAGGCGGCGGTTTTGCCGCTGCCGGTCTTGGCTTGCGCGATCAGGTCGTGGCCGGCCAGGGCCAGCGGCAGACTGGCAGCCTGGATGGGCGTCATCGCCGTGTAGCCCAGTTGCTCCAGGTTGGCCAGCACGTGGGGCGGCAGGGGCAGCTGTCCGAAGTCGGTTTTTTCTGCTGCGCGAACGGGAGGTGCGGGAATCGTGCTGTTCATGAGCGATTATCCCGGCCTTGTGGCTGCCGACCTGCCCGCACCACTTTTTTGAATCGATCTGAATGTCCATCTCGACTGAATCTGCGAACGCTCCAAATCTGGCACTGCCGTCGGCACCGACCCTGCCCAACCCCAAACACGCCAGCCGCGTGCCGGCGCACGTCACGCCGGAGCAGCTCGCTCGCATCCGTCAGGCCGGTTATGCCTTGCCTCAGGTGGTCAAACCCGCCGACTACGTGACCGAGGGCACCAAGGGCTTCGAGCTGCACCTGGACAAGCTGGGCCTGGTGTTGCTGAGCAAACCGGTGCAGGGCGGGCGGCCCAGCCGCTGGATCGACCCGGCACTGATGGACAGTGCGCTCTTGCACCTGGACACCGTGGGTCTGGGCCCGGACACCCGGGCGCAGATGCTGGAACGCACCGCGACGCTGGAGACGCTGGGCATCACCCGCCGCGCTGGCCAGTGGACACGCCTGGTCAGCGCCACGTTGGCCCTGGCGGAACCCGACTGGCAGGTGCCGGTGGCCTTCCGTGTCGACGCGCCGGCCGAGGCCATCTGGTCCTATTTCCGCACCGGTGACGCGAACCGTCTGCTGCAGGAACTGGGCCCCGTGCCACCGCACCCGCACGCAGCCGAGTTGCAGGCCCACCTGAGCCGGCTGGTGGCGCGCAGCGACGCGCTCAAGCCCGAGCACCTGCCTTCGCTGCTGCCACGTCTTCAGGCCGAATGCGCCACACCACAGCCCTTGGCCGACCTGCTGGCGGCCACCTCACGCGCGCAGGACCGCTGGGAACACCAGGTGGCCGAGCTGGACACGCTGCAGGGGCTGAACCGCGAGCTGGCGTTCCAGGGGTATCCGGACACCTTTCCGAAAGCGCGGCGCGCCAACCGCCAGATCTCGCTTTATGTCGGCCCGCCGAACAGCGGCAAGACACACGCCGCTTTCGAACGCCTGGCGCAAGCCCTGGACGGCGCCTACCTGGCGCCGCTGCGCCTGCTGGCGCTGGAAGGCCGCGACCGCCTGGTGGCGCGTGGTGTGCCATGTTCTCTGCTGACCGGCGAAGAAAACGTGCCGGCCGACGGCGCGCGGGTGGTCAGCAGCACGATCGAGATGGTGGGCACCAACACACCCGTGGACGTGGCGGTGATCGACGAAGCGCAGATGATCTTCGACGCCAGCCGCGGCTGGGCCTGGACACAGGCCATCGTGGCCGTGCCGGCCAGCGAGGTCATCATCATCTGCAGCGCCTACGCGGTGCCGGCCATCGAAAACCTGCTGGGCCTGTGTGGCGAACGCTGCACCGTGCGGGTCTTCGAGCGCAAGCAGCACGTGGAACTGCTGCCGCAATCGGTGTCCATCGCGCAGCTGAAACTGGGCGACGCGGTGGTGGCCTTCAGCCGCCGCGACGTGCTGACGCTGCGTGACGCCATTGCCGCCAATGGCCACCCGGTGAGCGTGATCTACGGTGCGTTGCCGCCTGAGGTGCGGCGCCGCGAGGCCGAACGTTTTGCGCAAGGCGACAGCCACATCCTGGTGGCCACCGACGCCATCGGCATGGGCCTGAACCTGCCCATCCGCCGGGTGCTGTTCAGCACGCTGACCAAGTTCGACGGCATCGGCGACCGCACGCTGGACGAATCGGAAGTGCACCAGATCGCTGGCCGTGCCGGGCGCTTCGGCATCCATGAAGAAGGTTTTGTCGGTGTGCTGCAGGACGCCGAACCGCAAGCCCTGCGAACGCTGAAAGACCTGCTGGCCAAGACCCCACGTGCGCCACGCGACTTCAAGGCACCGGTGGCGCCCAACGGCTGGCACGTCGACACCATCTCTTCACGTCTGCACAAGACACGGCTGTCCGAAGTGCTGGGGGTGTTCATGCAGCAGCTGAAGCTGGACGACGCGCACTTTGCGGTGGCTGAACTGGAGCAGATGCTCGACCTGGCCGCCGAACTGGACAAGAGTGCCACGCGCCTGACCTTGAAGGAACGTTTCGTCTACGCCCAGGCCCCGGTGGACATGCGAACCGATTCGCTGGTGCAGGAATTCCTGGCCTGGAGCCACAGCCATTCACACAGCGGACGGGCCGGCAGGCCCTGGTTTCTGGACGCCGTGGATGGCCACAGCAAGCTCGAACGCATGGAGCAGGCGCTGCGGGGCTGCACGCTGTGGTTGTGGCTGGACTTGCGTTTCCCGGGGGTCTACGGCCACGTCGAAGCGGTGCACGCGCTGCGCAGTTCGCTCAACGACGGCATCGAGCGCCAGCTGAAAGGCAAACGCCCGCTGGCGCAGGTGCGGCAGCGGGCGCGGCGGTAGGTCCGAGACGGGACGTGAGGGTCCGGAAGGACCCGAACGCCTGTCGAACGACCGAGCGCGATTTCACGCGCTCGGGCAAGCGGGTCGGGTCAGCGGCCGCGGCCGTCGCGCCTGTCGTCACGGCGGTCATCGCGCCTGTCGTCACGGTGGTCGTCACGGCGGTCGTCGCGGCGGTCGTAACGGTAGTCGTAACGGTGGTCGTGACGGTGGTCTCGTGCCTCGTGGCCGCCACGCGGGGTGCGGTCATAGCGATTCGGAATGCCGTCGCCGTCACGGTCCCAGCGCGGGTTGTAGACCCGGTCGTAGCGGTTCGGGATGCCGTCACGGTCGGCGTCCCAGCCACGGACGGGCACGTGGACCACGTGGCGCGGCGGGGTGTGCACGACCACCGCACGGGGCACGGGAATCGGCGGCAGCAGCAAGACACCGCCGCCGGGCAGGTGGACACGCGGCGAGCTCAGGGTCACCGACCATTGCACGTCACGGGCGTGTGCGGCGCCGCCCACGAATGTGCTGGCCAACAGGGCGCCGGCGGCAGCAAATCCGAGGGCGATCTTGCGTGTGTTCATGTCAGCGTTCTCCTGGGGTGGACCGGTCGGGTCGGTGCCGGGCGCACCGGCGACCCGCCATCAGAAAACGCCGGGCGAAGCGCCCCGGTGCACCACTTCCGTGTGAAGCCCTGTAAAGGCCCTGCCGCACCACAATGCCGCGATGAATGCAGACCCACGCTGGCACAGCCCCGCCGCCGACCGCAACAAGGGCCCCATCCTCGAACAGCTGCAGCGCCTGCTGCCGGCCCGTGGCCAGTTGCTGGAGGTTGCCAGCGGCACGGGCCAGCACGCCGCCCACTGCGCTGCCGCGCTGCCGCAGTGGCTGTGGCAGCCCAGTGATGCCGACCCGGGTGCGCGTGCCAGCATCGCCGCCTGGTGCACGGGCCTGGTCAACGTGCAGCCGGCGCTGCACCTGGACGTCATGTCCAAGACCTGGCCCGGTGTGCCCGACACGGTGGACGCGGTCTTCTGCCAACATGCTGCACATCGCGCCGTGGCCTGTCTGCGGCGCCTTGATGCAAGGCGCCGTGCGGCACCTGTCGGCGCATGGCCGCTTGCTGCTGTACGGACCCTACCGCGTGGCGGGTGAGCCCACATCGGCTGGCAACGAAGCCTTCGACGCCGACTTGCGCAGCCGCAACCCGGCCTGGGGCCTGCGACTGCTGGGTGATGTGCTGGACCTGGCCAATGGGGCAGGCCTGCACTTGACCGAGCGGGTGCAGATGCCGGCCAACAACCTGTTGCTGGTGCTGGCGCGCCCGCGATCCTGATCTTCAGCCGCCTGTGCGCTTGGCCGCGATGCCTTGGGCCAGCAGCCAGTCCAGCACCTTCTGCGCGTGGTCACCCTGCACCTCGAGCACACCGTCCTTCACCGTGCCACCCGCGCCGCAGGCATGGCGCAGTTGCTTGCCCATGGCCTGCAGGGCTGCGTCGTCGAGGGCCAGGCCGCGCACCAGCGTCACCGTTTTGCCGCCGCGGCCCTTGTTTTCGCGGCTGACCCGCACGCTGCCGTCACCGCGTGGCGCGGCCTTGGCCTGAGCCGCACAAACGCAGACATTCAGTGCCTGGCGGCAAGCCGGGCACATGCGGCCGCCTTCGGTGGAATAGACCAGGCCGCTGCCTGTGGGGCGGGGTTTCATCGACTGTCCTGCTGTGGGTCAGGATGATGCCGCAGCCGGCGAAGCTGGTCTCAGGCCTCAGGACGTGGGTCCGTGACTCCGAAGACCCGGCAGGAAGCGGTCCAGGCGCAGCACCTGCAGCTTGATGCGGTAGTCGATGTCGGCGGCCTGGCTCTCGACCAGGGCACCGATGTGCGAGGCCAGGGTCTCGACGGGCAAGGGCAGCTGGGCCACCACGTCCGCCCCTTCGAAGCTGAGCGCCGCACCCGAACGCCGCACGATGCTGAGCATGGCCGCGTTTTCGCGCGCCAGGTGGATGGCCATCGACTGTGCACCGCGGTTGCGGCCGTGCATCACGGCGTGGTGGAAGAGCCGCCCGCCGATGCCGCGGCCACGCAAGCGGCTGTGCACCGAGACGCCGAACTCGGCACTGCGTTGGTCAGGGGCAAAGGCCAGGTGCGACATCGCCACCAGGCGCAGCCGGGCGTCGAAAACGCCGAACAGCTCGTCGCGCGTGAAGTCCAGGTGCGCCACGTACTGGCGGATCTGGTCGTCGCTGGCGACGTGGCCAAAGCGCAGGTGGCGGTCCTCTTCATCCAGCAGCAGCAGGTGGTCCAGCACCCGGCTGCGGTGGCGTTCAGCCAGGTTGCGGATGGGCAGCCAGTTCCAGAGCCGGTGATGGCGGGGCTTGCTGGAACGGGGCAGGGCCTTCTCCAGCATTTCAGTCTGCGTGTTCATGGTCGGGTTCCCTTCAGGGTTGGCGCCATGCTACCCAAACAATCTAGGGTTAACCCTCAACTTGCTGCAATGCAGCAAGTCAGGAGGGTCTTCGGCGGGCATTTCTGCGATGCCAGGCAACTTGCCCGGGCGCCCTGGCCTGCAGCCCTGGCCCGCAGCACACCGGGCGGTGTACACTCGCGGGCTTCCCTGGATTCGGATGGGGAAGTCTGTCCATGCCGGGCCGGGTTTGAACCTCAGGCTCGAACGCTGGATCAGCAACTGCCTGCGAGGCCGCCAGAACAAGCGGCGCCAAGGGTGGACGTTGGTCAAGCCGGCAGGCCAGACCTTTGTTGCCGAAGAACCTGCATGCCACCCGGCGCCCCTGGCCCGGGCCATGCGCTCAGAAAGACCCTCATGAAGACCTTCAGCGCCAAGCCGGCCGAGGTGAAGCACGAGTGGTTTGTGATTGACGCCACCGACAAGGTGCTCGGACGTGTTGCCAGCGAAGCAGCACTCCGTTTGCGCGGAAAGCACAAGGCCATCTACACGCCTCACGTCGATACCGGTGATTTCATCATCGTCGTCAATGCCGACAAGCTCCGGGTCACCGGTGCCAAGTCGACCGACAAGATCTACTACCGGCATTCGGGCTACCCCGGTGGCATCTATGCCACGTCGTTCAAGGACATGCAGGCCAAGCACCCTGGCCGCGCCCTTGAAAAAGCCGTCAAGGGCATGCTGCCCAAGGGCCCGCTGGGCTACGCGATGGTCAAGAAGCTGAAGGTCTATGCCGGTGACACCCACCCGCACAGCGCTCAGCAGCCCAAGCCGCTTGAGATTTGAGGACGCTGCGATGATCGGAATTTGGAACTATGGCACCGGCCGCCGCAAATCGAGCGTGGCCCGTGTGTTCATCAAGAAGGGCAATGGCCAGATCCTCATCAATGGCAAGACCATCGATGATTATTTCGGTCGCCAGACCTCGATCATGATTGTTCGCCAGCCTTTGCTGCTGACGGGCAACAACGAGGCCTTCGACATCAAGATCAACGTGCACGGCGGCGGTGAATCCGGCCAGGCCGGTGCGGTGCGCCACGGCATCACCCGTGCGCTGATCGACTACGACACCGCGCTCAAGCCCGACCTGAGCCGTGCCGGCTTCGTGACGCGTGATGCGCGCGAGGTTGAACGCAAGAAAGTCGGCTTGCACGGCGCTCGTCGCCGCAAGCAGTTCAGCAAGCGCTGATGCCACACCACAAGGCCACCTCCGGGTGGCCTTGTGCGTTCATGCACCCGCTTTCCTGATTTCAGGCCCCATGCGCTGGAAACTGCTGCGTCGCAGACTGTCGGTGAGTGCACCGCGCATGATCGTGCGCAGCCACCTGCCCTGGCCTTTGCGCTGGGCCGCGCTGGCGGTGATGTTCGGCTTTTCGGCCGCCATCGCCTTGTGGGCCTTCGAACTGGGCAAGGACCTGGCGGGCCTGGACCGCAACGATCACGAAGAACTGCTGCGCTTGCGCGCCGAGATCGTGCAGCTGCGCACCGACCACCAGCAGGCCACGCAGGTGGCCAACACGGCAGACAGCCTGTTGCGCACCGAGCGCGCCACGCAGGAACGCCTGGCGCAACAGGTGCGACAACTTGAAGCCGACAAACAGGCGCTGCGTGCCGACCTGGGCTTCTACGAACGCCTGCTGCCGACAAGCGGTGAAGGGCTGCAACTGCGGGGTCTGCAGGCCGAAGTCAGCGCGCCGGGTCAGGTGCGGTACCAGTTGTTGATCGTGCAAAGCGGCAAGGCGCTGGCCGAGTTCAAAGGCCGCTACGACCTGCTGCTGACCGGTCAGCTGGAAGGCAAGGCCTGGTCGCAGGCCCTGCCCGGTGGGCCGCAGGTCTTGCAGATGCGCCAGGTTACACGGCTGGAAGGCTTGATCGACCATCCGCCAGAAGCCGTGATAAAAGCGATGCAGGTGAGGGTGATGGACGCCAAGGGCGTCACGAGGGCGACGCAGACCGTCAGTCTGTAGCCGTTTGCGAACCGGAGACAAGTGCCATGTGGTTGAGCAAGAAAAAACCGCCGCCGATCCGCAGCCTGGTGGGCGAAGGCATGGTGGTCACGGGTCACCTGGCCTTCACCGAAGGCCTGCGGGTGGACGGCGAAGTGATGGGCGACGTGATGGCCAGCGGCGAGGGCCGCAGCATCCTGGTCATCAGCGACAATGCCCGCGTGCACGGGAAGGTGTCCGCCAGCCATGTCATCATCAATGGTGAGGTGCATGGACCCATCCACTGCACCGAGTTGCTGGAACTGCAGCCCAAGGCACGTGTCACCGGTGACATCCGCTACGAAACACTGGAGATGCACCCCGGCTCTTGTGTCGAAGGCGAACTGAAGCCCTTGAAGATGGCGGAAAAGCCCGCATTGAAGCTTGCAGCGTCCAACGACGTTTGAACCGATCTTGCCGAAAGCTCACCCGAAAGGCTGGCCATGAATGCAGTTGCCGAAGCACTGAACCCCGTCACCGATGACATGCCCCCGCCGCTGGTCTTCACCGACAGCGCGGCAGCCAAGGTCAAGGACCTGGTCGACGAAGAAGGCAACCCCGAGCTGAAGCTGCGGGTCTTTGTGCAGGGTGGTGGCTGCTCGGGCTTCCAGTACGGGTTCACCTTCGACGAGGTGATCAACGAAGACGACACGCAGATGTCCAAAAACGGCGTCACGCTGTTGATCGACGCGATGAGCCTGCAGTACCTGGGCGGCGCCGAGATCGACTACAAGGAAGACCTGCAGGGTGCGCAGTTCGTCATCAAGAACCCGAACGCCACGACCACCTGCGGTTGCGGCTCTTCTTTTTCGGCTTGAGTCCTTGAGCTGAGGCGGCCCGTCCCGGGCCGGTTCAGCCGCTCGGGTACAAGGCGCCCAGCACCCGCGGGCCTGCAGCGCCCGTCACGGCGGGCAGGTTGCCGGCCTGCCGGGCCACGTGGGCCTGGGCCAACCAGGCAAAGGCCATCGCTTCCACCTGGTCGGGCGGCATGCCCGCAGCGGCCGTGCTTCGCACTTGTGCCTGCGGCGCCAGCAGTGAAGCCAGGCGCGACATCAAGTGGGTGTTGAAAGCGCCACCCCCGCACACCAGCAGTTCTTCGCTATCGGGCGCATGACGCTGCAGGGCCTGGACCGTTGAGCGCGCCGTGAGCTCGGCCAACGTGGCCATCACATCGCGCGTTTCCACGGCCTGTGCAGTCAAACGGTGGTCCAACCAGGCTGCATCGAAGAGATCCCGCCCCGTGCTCTTGGGGGGCGGGCGCTGAAAAAAGGGTTCGCCCAGCAGCGTGGACAGCAGCGCGGCGTTGACCTGGCCACTGGCGGCCCACTGGCCGCTGGCGTCGTAGGCCCGGCCCTGGTGGCGCTGGCACCACAGGTCCATCAGCATGTTGCCGGGGCCACAGTCGAAGCCCAGCACTTCGCCATTCGGGCCCAGCAGCGTGAGGTTGGCGATGCCTCCGACATTCAGCACCGCCACAGGGGCCCCGGGGCGCGCGAAGCTGGCAGCGTGAAAGGCCGGTACCAGCGGTGCGCCCTGACCGCCGGCGGCCACGTCGCGGCTGCGGAAGTCGCAGACCACGTCGATGCCGCAGCGCTCGGCCAGCAGTGCACCGTTCATCAGCTGCGTGGTGTAGCCCACGCCGTCAAATTCACCGGGCCGGTGGCGCACCGTCTGACCATGGGCGCCCACGGCGACGATGTCGCTAGGCGCAAGGCCGCTGGCTGACAGCAGATCGGTCACCACCTGGGTATAGACCTCGACCAGGGCATTGGCCGCCAGCGACGACCGGTGCAGTTCATCCACGCCGCCACTGTTCAGTGCCAGCAAGTCGGCTCGCAAGGTGTTGCCCAATGGCCGGTGCACATGTGCCTGCGACCGCCAGCTGCCGGCGCCAAGCGGCGCCTGAGCCAACACGCCGTCCACACCGTCAAGCGAAGTGCCGGACATCAGCCCGATGAACCAGGCCATCTGCAGAACCCGTGTGGGGGTGTTTACTCGGTAGCGCCGCGCTGGGGCAGCAAGGTGTCTGCCAGCTCGAGCTTGGCCTGCACCGTGCGCACGACTTCGGTGAACTGCGGCCGCAGCGCGGCGTCGAGCTGCACGGCCTCGGCTGCCTTGGCTGCACGCAGCGGATCTTGATGCTCACCGTTGATGCGGAACTCGAAGTGCAGGTGCGGGCCAGTGGTCCAGCCCGTCATGCCCACGGCACCCACGCGGTGGCCCTGGGGTACGCGCTGGCCGACTTTCACGTCACGCCGGCTCAGGTGGGCGTACAGCGTCGTCTTGCCCTTGCCGTGATTGACCTGCACGACGTTGCCGTAGCCGTTCTGCCAGCCCGAGAAGTCGACCACGCCTTCCGCCACCGCACGCACCGGCGTGCCCACGGGGGCGCCGTAGTCCACGCCCAGGTGGCGCCGCCAACTCTTCATCAGCGGGTGGAAACGCATCGCAAAACCCGAGGTCACACGTGAGAACTCCATCGGGCTGGCCAGGAAAGCACGTTGCTTGCTCTGGCCATCGGCGCTGAAATAGGCGCCACGCCCGCCGCTGGGGGCAAACCAGACTGCGTGGTGGGCGCGCCCGGCGTTGACGAACTCGGCCGCCAGCACACGGCCGGCCCCTTCGTTCCAGGGCACCGGCTGGGCGTCGGCCGACAGCGATTCGTAGACGACGCTGAAGGTGTCGCCCTTGCGCAGTTCGCGGTGGAAGTCGATGTCGGTAGAAAAGATGTCGGCCAGTTCGGCGGCCACCGCGTCGGGTACACCGGCCTCGTCGGTGGCACCAAACAGGCTGCTGCGGATGGTGCCGCTGGCCAGGCGCGTGTGCGACTCGTAGGGCACGCTCAGCAGACGGGAAATCCAGCGTCCATCCGGGCCACGCACCACGGTCACGCGGTTGAAATGCGTTTTGCTGAGCTCACTCTGGTCGCTGGGGTAACGCAGCACCAGGTCTTGCAGCGAGCCGTCGGCCAGGGTGTTGACCTGCACCAGCTTGCCGCCGCGCCCGGTCACCACCTGGCGGCCGTGGAAGTCGGTGCGCAGAAACTGCGCTGCCGAGGAGTCGCGCACGCCCAGCCGGGCCAGCAAGGCCTCGACGGTGTCGGTGCTGCGGGTGATGTCGCTGCGGGTCAGGCTCAGGTCCTGCGCGGCCAGTGCGTCGAGTTGGGACTGCAGGCCGGTGGGTTCGATGGTCTCGAGCACCAGCCGCTGCGGCAGCAGCGCTGCGTCGGGCACCATCGGCGCGACGGCAACGGCGGTGATGCCGGTGCCGGCAAGCAAGGCCACGCCGGCCAGCACGATGGCCTTGCGGTGGCGTTGGCCGAAACGTTCGAGATCTTGTGCAGCAGGTACGGAAGGAAGTTTCACGCGCGGGTACTGGATCGGATAACTCAGGGCGGCTGTCGGGCCGCTTGCTGCAAGCCCGGTGTGGCCTGCTGGGCCGCCGGGACGTGGCGCCGGGTGGGCCGGCACAGGTCGGGTGGTCACCCGTCCACTAGAATTTAAGTTTGTGCCTGCGTGTTGCCGCACAGACGCGGCCGCTGTTGAAGCGGAAACGCCAGTATATAGAAGCCGCTTTTCCGAAGCACCCACAAAACCCCCTGCGATCGATGACATGTCCGAGCCCCTCCACCCCGTGACCGACCGTGTGCGCGAGGCCTTGGCGATCTCCTTGCGCGGCTGCGAAGAACTGCTGCCCGAAGCCGAGTGGGTGAAGAAGCTGGCACGTGCTGAAGCCACCGGCCAGCCTTTGCGCATCAAGCTCGGTCTGGACCCGACCGCACCTGACATCCATATCGGCCACACGGTGGTGCTGAACAAGATGCGTCAGCTGCAGGACCTGGGGCATACGGTGATATTCCTCATCGGCGACTTCACGTCGATGATCGGCGACCCCTCGGGCCGCAACGCCACACGTCCGCCGCTGACACGCGAGCAGATCGAAGCCAACGCGCAGACCTACTACCGCCAGGCCAGCCTGGTGCTGGACCCGGCAAAGACCGAGATCCGCCACAACAGCGAATGGAGCGACCCGCTGGGTGCCCGCGGCATGATCGAACTGGCCGCCAAGTACACGCTGGCGCGCATGCTCGAGCGCGACGACTTCACAAAACGTTTCAAATCCGGCAGCCCGATCAGCATCCACGAACTGCTGTACCCGCTGATGCAGGGCTACGACTCGGTGGCGCTTCAGTCCGACCTCGAACTCGGCGGCACCGACCAGAAGTTCAACCTGCTGGTCGGCCGTGCGCTGCAAACCGAGTACGGACAGGAGCCGCAGTGCATCCTGACGATGCCGCTGCTCGAAGGCCTGGACGGCATCGAGAAGATGTCCAAGAGCAAGAACAACTACATCGGCATCACCGAAGACGCCAACACGATGTTTGCCAAGGTGCTGAGCATCAGCGACGTGCAGATGTGGAAGTGGTTCACCTTGTTGTCCTTCCGGCCCGAAAGCGAGATTGCCCAGCTGAAACGGCAGGTCGACGAGGGCCGCAACCCCAAGGACGCCAAGGTGATGCTGGCCAAGGAAATCACCGCACGCTTTCACAGCGCGGCGGCGGCCGATGCCGCTGAACTCGACTTCCAGCGCCGGGCGTCGGGGGGTGCACCCGACGAGATGTCCGAGGTGTCGATGGCTGGCGCACCACTGGCCATTGGCGTGCTGCTCAAGCAGGCCGGCCTGGTGCCGTCGACCAGCGAAGGGCTGCGCATGGTGGAACAAGGCGGTGTGCGCATCGACGGCGCCGTGGTCAGCGACAAGGGCCTGAAGGTCGCCGCCGGCACCTGTGTGGTGCAGGTGGGCAAGCGCAAGTTCGCGCGTGTGACTGTCTCGGTCTGAAGCCGGGCGCCAGACCATGAAGGTCAGCGCCTACCTGAAGCTGTCGATCGCGGTGGCGCTGGCCACCATCACGCTGAAGACCGGCGCGTGGTGGGTCAGCGGCAGCGTCAGTCTGCTCAGTGATGCGCTCGAATCGCTGGTCAACCTGGCCGGCGCGATGTTTGCGCTGGCCATGGTCACGGTGGCCGCACGGCCACCCGACGAAGAACACCCCTACGGCCACCACAAGGCCGAATACTTCAGCAGCGGCTTCGAGGGTGTGCTGATCTTCGTCGCGGCGTTGGCCATCGTCTGGGCTGCCGTGCAGCGCCTGTTGAACCCGCAGCCGCTGGACGCCGTGGGCCTGGGCATCGTGCTGTCGGTGGTGAGCTCAGCAATGAATGGTGCGCTGGCCTACAGCATGCTGCGCAAGGCGCGTCAGGTGCGGTCGGTGGCGCTCGAAGGCGACGCCCGGCACCTGTTCACCGACGTCTGGACATCCGCCGGCGTGGTGGCAGGTCTGCTGGCCGTGCAGGCCACCGGCTGGTTGTGGCTGGACCCGGTGCTGGCCATCGCCGTGGCGCTGAACATCCTGCGCGAAGGCGCCCGCCTGGTCTGGCAGTCTGCCGGTGGTCTGATGGACGAAGCACTGGAGCCCGATGCCAAGGCCCAGATCGACGAAGTGCTGGCCGGCTTTGACCACCACGCGATCCGCTTCGACCACATCGTCACACGAAGTGCCGGCCAGCGCCGATTTGTCGACATGCACATGCACATGCCCGCAGCCTGGACGCTGGGCCGCGCGGCCGCCGTGCGCACCAGCGTCGAGCAGGCCCTGATGGCCGCCGTGCCGGGCTTGCGCGCCACCATCCAGTTGTTGCCGCTGGACGTGGAAGCCCACTTCGACGATGAAAAGGACCCCTTGTGATCGCCCTCGTGCAGCGCGTGCGCCAGGCCCGTGTGCAGGTCGACGGGCAGACCGTGGGCGCCATCGGCCAGGGCCTGCTGGTGCTGGTCTGCGCCGAGCCCGCCGACACCGATTTGCAGGCCGCCAGGCTGGTGGACAAGCTGCTGAAGCTGCGCATCTTCAGCGACGACGCCGGCAAGATGAACCGCAGTGTGCAGGATGTGGCGGGCGGCCTGCTGATCGTGTCGCAGTTCACGCTGGCTGCCGATGTGTCGGGTGGCAACCGGCCCAGCTTCACGGGCGCGGCGCCACCGGAACAGGGCCGTGCCCTTTACGAAGCGGTGCTTCGATTGGCACAGCAGCGGCACCCCGACGTGGCTGCGGGCTCTTTCGGTGCCGACATGCAGGTGCACCTGGTCAACGACGGGCCGGTAACGATTCCGATCAGGCTGAACTGAGCAGCCACGTGCGCAATGCCAGCCCGGGCCGGGCGCCGAGCGCGGCAGCGGCCGCATTCACGTGCGAGATCACGCCGGTCTGCCAGGTGGATGCAGCCTCGCCAATGCGCGCACTGTCGTGTGCCACGGTGCAGGCCGCGATGCCGTGTGCCTGCAAAAGTGCCAGGCCGGCGATGCCCGCCTGGTCCAGCCCCACACCGGCGTCGTTGAAGACGGCCAGCCGCACCTGGGCCTGCAGCGCAAAGCGGCCTGCGCTGGTGCCCCCATGTGAACCGCTGACCACCACGCACCCGGCACCTGGGCCGATGGCCTGGGTGATGCTGTCCAGCACAAGAAGACTGGCGCCGAAAGAAAAAGGGCCGCCCGTGGGGGCGGCCTTTTCCGGATCTGCCATCGGCAGAGCGCTGCTCAGTGCATCAATCGGCGTACTGCCCAGCCGCCTTGATGACCGCGCCCCACTTCTCGATTTCGGCGGTCACGAACTTCTTGTGTTCAGCCGGCGTGGTGCGCGCATCGGTCACCACCACGGCGCCCAAGGCTTCCTGGCGCTTGATGAAGTCGGCGTCTTTCAGGGCTTCTTTCAAGGCCGTGTTCAGGCGGTCCAGCACAGCTTGCGGTGTGCCCTTGGGCGCGTACAGGCCGTGCCAGATGCTGACGTTGAAGCCCTTCAGGCCCGACTCGTCCAGCGTCGGCAGCTTGCCCAGCACCGGTGTGTTGACACGCTTCAGTGTGGACACGGCATAGGCCTGCACCGAACCGGCGGCGATCTGGCCGGTGGTGTTGGTGGTCTGGTCGCACATGATGTCGACCTGGCCACCCAGCAAGTCGTTCATGGCCGGTGCGGTGCCCTTGTAGGGCACGGTGGTCATGTCCACCTTGATGCTGCTCTGGAACATCAGGCCGCACAGGTGCGATGCCGATCCCAGGCCGGCGTTGGCCAGGTTGATCTTGCCCTTGTTGTCGTTGAGCCACTTGATCAGGTCGGGGTAGGTGGCGGCAGGCAAGGTCTTGCGGCCCAGCAAGGTCATGGGCACGTCGTTGATCATGCCCAGGTACTCGAAGTCGTTGGTCGAGCTGTAGCTGAGCTTGCGGTACAGACCCGGCGTGGTGGCCATGCCGATGTGGAACAGCAGCAGCGTGTAGCCATCCGGGTTGGCCTTGGCGACCTTGGCTGCACCCAGCGTGCCGCCGGCACCACCGACGTTTTCGACCACCACCGTGGCGCCGCCCAGGGGCTTGCGCATGGCTTCGGCAAAGTCACGCGCCACCTTGTCGGTGGGGCCGCCCGCCGCGAAGGGCACGACCAGGGTGATGGGCTTGTCGGGGAAAGCCAGCGCGCCAGTGGCGGCCACGAGGGCCGACAGGGCCAACAGGGACTTCTTCATGTGCTTGTCTCCAGGCGAGGGTGGTTCTCAGAGGACCGCATCGTAGCCACGCCACGCCACGCGGGCAGCGTGGGAAACACGTACCTCGGCCCTGGTCTTGCGGCGGGGCGTCGACCTCAGGCGTAGCTGCGTTTGTCTTCGATGACCTTGCCGTCGTTGGGCAGGCTGCCGGGCGCGGCCAGAACAATGTCGGCGCGCAGCTTGGTGACGTCGCGCAAGCTGTTGGCCAGGGCCTCGGCCAGGCCTTCGGCGGCGCCGGCGTTTTCCACGTGCAGCGTCATGCGGTCGTTGGCCATTTCGCCTTCCACCACCAGCCGTGCGCGGCCCAGGCCGGGGTGGCGCTTCAGCACCTCGGCCACCTGGCTGGGGTGCACAAACATGCCCCGCACCTTGGCCGTCTGGTCGGCGCGGCCCAGCCAACCTTTGATGCGGGTGTTGCTGCGGCCGGTAGGGCAGCGGCCAGGCAGCACGGCGCTCAAGTCGCCAGTGCCGAAGCGCACCATCGGGTAGTCGGGGTTCAGCACGGTGACGACCACTTCGCCCACGTCGCCATCGGGCACCGGGTCGTTGGTGCCGGGGCGCACGATTTCCAGCACGATGCCTTCGTCGAGCACCAGGCCTTCCCGGGCCGGGGTTTCATAAGCGATGACCCCGGCTTCGGCCGTGGCATAGGCCTGGTAGCCCGTGACACCGCGTGCCAACAGCCAGTCACGCAGCGACGGCGGAAAGGCTTCGCCGCTGACCAGGGCCTTTTTCAGGCAGGGCAACACAAGGCCCGTCTCAGCCGCTTTTTCCAGCAGGATGCGCAGGAAGCTGGGTGTGCCGGTGTAGGCGTCGGCTTGCAGGTCCTGCATGGCCTGCAGCTGCAGTTCGGTGTTGCCCACGCCACCCGGGAACACGGTGCAGCCCAGCGCCAAGGCGCCGCTTTCCATGATCCACGCGCCGGGGGTCAGGTGGTAGCTGAAGCTGTTGTGCACCAGGTCGCCAGCCACGAAGCCAGCGGCGCGCATGGCGCGTGCCGTGCGCCAGTAGTCGGCCGCGTGGCCTTCGGGTTCGTAGATCGGGCCCGGCGACTGGTAGACCCGGCGTGCCGGCCGCAGCGCTTTCTGCGTGTTCCAGCCCAGGGCCGAAAAACCACCGAACACACTGCCGCCGTGGCGGGCCTTCTGCAGGTCCAGCAGTTCGTGTTTGCGTGTCACCGGCAGCCGGGCCAACGCGGCGCGGGAGCACACACCGTTGGCTTCGACGCCGGCCAGTCTTTGCGCGAAGGCTGGCACCGCCTGCGCCGCACGCACCTGGTCAGGCAACGCGGCCATCAGCGCCGCTTCACGGGCCGCCGGGTCACGGTTCTCGAGGTCTTGTTCTGTGGTGCCGTTCATCAGGCCAGTCCCAATTCTTTTTGCAGTTTTTTCGTCAGCCTGGCGGCCACCAGCGCGTGCGAGCGCCGGACCAACGTGTCCAGGTCGTTGGCCTTCAAGCCGTGGCCGGCCTTGACCTGCACCCATTTGGCCCGCGCCAGGTAAGGTGCGGGCACCACACCGGGCACGGCCGTCAGTTCCAGGAAACGGTCGTCGTCGACCTTGAAGCTGCAACTCGTGGCCACGCCGTCTGCGAGCAGGAAGACGCAGAACATCTTGCCGCCGACGCTGAACACCAGGTCGGCACCCCACTTGATGTCTTCGGTGGCGCCGGGCAGGCCGGCGGCCAGCCGGCGCTGCGGCTCCAAGCCATGGGCAGCGGCGCTGCGTGCCATCAGTCTTCCTGGTCCCAGCGAGTCAGGCGCTTTTTCACTTCGTCGACCAGCTTGCGTTGCTCGGCTGCCGACTTGACGGTGAGCGTGTCCCACTGCGGCGTCAGCGCCAGCTTGCGGGCCAGCTTCACGGTGATGGCTGCGGTGTCTGCCGTCAGCTCAACGACACGTTTGCCCCGCAGTTCGAAGCCATTGCCGCGGGCCGCCAGCTTCATGTCGCGCAGGCTGCGCTGCACCTGCAGCAAGGCTGCGTCGGAATCGAAAGGCGGCGGCGCGAAGCTGTTCAGGTCGTGGTCCATGTCTGATGCTCCATCAAGGACTGGCGCGGAACCGGCTCTGCCGGGCCGCTGCCAGAGCCCCCTTGGGGGGCAGCGAGCGCAAGGGAGCGTAGGGGCCTCACGACAACCAGCGCTTGCGGCGCTTGTAGCTTTTCACGTCCTTGAAGCTCTTGCGGTCACCCCCGCCCATGCCCAGGTAGAACTCCTTGACGTCTTCGTTCTCGCGCAGGTCTTTTGCCGCGCCTTCCATCACGATGCGGCCGCTTTCCAGGATGTAGCCGTGGTCGGCGTAACGCAGCGCCATGTTGGTGTTCTGTTCGGCCAGCAGGAAAGTGACCTTCTCGCGCTGGTTCAGGTCCTTCACGATCTCGAAGACCTCTTCCACGATCTGCGGCGCCAGGCCCATGCTGGGTTCGTCCAGCAGCACCATCTTCGGGTTGGCCATCAGCGCGCGGCCGATGGCGCACATCTGCTGCTCACCGCCCGAGGTGTAGGCCGCCTGCGAACTGCGACGTTCCTTCAAGCGTGGGAAGTAGGTGTAGACCTTGTCCAGGGTGGCCGCCACCGCCGCCTTGCCGTCCTTGCGGGTGTAGGCGCCGGTCATCAGGTTGTCCTCGATCGACAGGTGCGCAAAACAGTGCCGACCTTCCATGACCTGGATGACGCCGCGGTTCACCATCTCGGACGTGCTGAGCTTTTCGATGCGCTCACCGCGCAGCTCGATGCTGCCCTTGGTGACCTCGCCGCGTTCACCGGCCAGCAGGTTGCTGACCGCGCGCAGCGTGGTCGTCTTGCCCGCGCCATTGCCGCCGAGCAGCGCGACCACGCCCCCTTCGGGCACCTGGAGCGATACGCCCTTCAGCACCAGGATCACGTGGTTGTAGATGACCTCGATGCCGTTGACGTTGAGCAGGATGTTGGCAGCCATGGTTCCAGACCAAACGAAGTGAAGGTCCCCTCAAGTGGACGCCGCGGATCCGGCTCTGCCGGTCCGCCAGCGTCGCACCTCTTGACGGGGGAGCGGCCTCAGCCGCTCCGGGGGGTGGATCAGGACTGGCAGTCAGCCGGCGTGCGGCGCTCGATCTTCTTTTCCGCCGCGTACTTGTCGGCAGCGGCCTTGATCATCGGCTTGATGATCGCGCTGTCGCTTTCGTACCAGTCGGAGGTGAAGTTCCATTTCTTGCCGTCCCAGGTGTGCACCCGCGCCCAGGTGGCACCGCGGTGGTCGGCGCAACTGGTGCTGATGGGGCGCATCACGCCGGCGAAGCCCAGTGCGTCCAGCTTCTTCTGGTCCAGGGCCAGGTTTTCGTAGCCCCAGCGCGCTTGCTCGCCGCTCATCCACTTGCCCTTGCCAAAACGCTCCTGCGAGCGCTTCACACCTTCGATGGCCAACATGGCGGCGGTCAGGCCGCGCATGTACAGCACCTGGCCCACTTCATCGCGCGGGCCGGTGCCCTGACCCTTGTCGTGCAGCTTGGCCAACACTTCCTTGACGACGGCCGAGTTTGGTTCGGCACCGTGTTGCAAGGCCAGGCCGTTGTAGCCCTTGGCGCCGTCGCCCACGTCCTTCACGTCGGGTTCGGCGGCGGCCCACCACACGCCGTACATCTTCTCGCGCGGGTAGCCGGTGGCTTGTGCTTCCTTGAGGGCGGTGGAGTTCATCACGCCCCAGCCCCACAGCAGCACGTAGTCCGGGCGGCTCTGCCGAATCTGCAGCCAGGCGGCCTTCTGCTCCACGCCGGGGTGGGTTACCGGGAGCTGCTGCAGGTCGAAGCCGTGCATCTTGCTGCGCTCCACCAGCAGCGGAATGGGTTCCTTGCCAAACGGGCTGTCGTGGTAGACGAGCGCGATCTTCTTGCCCTTGAGCTTGTCCCAGCCACCATCCTTCTTGGCGATGTGCTGCAGCAGGATGTCGGCCGCGTCCCAGTAGGTGCCGGTAAGCGGGAAGTTCCACTTGAACACCATGCCGTCGGTGCTTTCGCTACGGCCGTAACCGGCGGTGATGAGCGGGATCTTGTCGCCCGGCGCCTTTTCGGTCAGCGCAAAGGTGATGCCGGTGGACAGCGGCTGGAACACGGTGGCGCCGCCGTTTTTACCCTTCAGGCGTTCATAACATTCCACGCCGCGGTCGGTGGCGTAGCCGGTTTCGCACTCCTCGAAGCTGACCTTCACGCCGTTGATGCCGCCGCGGGCATTCGTGAGTTTCAGGTAGTCGACGTAACCGTTGGCGAAGGGCACGCCGTTGGGTGCATAAGCACCGGTGCGGTACACCAGCACGGGGAAAAACTGCTCCTTGGCTTGCGCAAACGCGAGCGTCGAAGTCAGCAGGGTGCTCGCTGCAGCGGCCGCGATGGCGGCGCCGAGGGCAAAGGTCTTGATCTTCATGTCTGCCTCCAGAGGTGGAACAAATCAATCGGCACTCGTCAGTGCCCCGGCGGTCGAGCGGCCCGTCGGCCATCCGAAACTTGCATTGCGGAATCGATCAGTGCGGGAAGGGCCACAGCCGCAGCTTTTCCTTGGCGGTGGACCACAGGCGAGCCAGGCCATGGGGCTCGACGATGAGGAAAAAGACGATCAGTGCGCCGAAGATCATCAGCTCGGTGTGCGCCACGGCGGCGGTGCTGATGTTCACGCCCACCAGCGAGCCCAGGCCCGGCAGGAACTGGTTCAGGAAGATCGGCAGGATGACGATGAAGGCGGCGCCGAAGAAGCTGCCCATGATCGAACCCAGGCCGCCGATGATGATCATGAACAGCAACTGGAAGCTGCGGTCGATGCTGAACGCCGCGGGCTCCCAGCTGCCCAGGTGGACAAATCCCCACAGCGCACCGGCCACGCCGACGATGAAGCTGCTGACCGCAAAGGCCGTGAGCTTGGCGTAGACGGGGCGGATGCCGATGACGGCGGCGGCCACGTCCATGTCGCGGATGGCCATCCATTCGCGCCCGATGTGGCTGCGCACCAGGTTCTTGGCCATCACCGCAAACACCACCACGATGCCCAGGCACAGCAGGTACTTTTCGTGCGGCGTTTCGATGGCGATGCCAAACACGTTCAGGTTGCTGACGCTCACCGAACCGGAGGCGGTGTAGTTGGTGAACCACTTGATGCGCAGGAAGGCCCAGTCGCAGAAAAACTGCGCCGCCAGCGTCGCCACCGCGAGGTACAGGCCCTTGATGCGCAGGCTGGGAATGCCGAACAGCACACCCACCACCGTGGCACAGGCGCCACCCAGGAGCAGCGAGCCGAGCAGCGGCATGCCTTCGATGCGCACATTGAAGTTGTAGGCCGCGTAGGCCCCCACGGCCATGAAGGCCCCAGTGCCCAGGCTGATCTGGCCGCAGTAACCCACCAGGATGTTCAGGCCCAGCGCAGCCAGGCTGAGGATCAGGAAGGGGATCAGGATGGCGCGGAACAGGTACTCGTCCACCAGCAGCGGCACCCCCAGCGCCGCAAAGGCCACCAGGCCCCAGATGACGATACGGTCCTGCGTGATCGGGAAGACCTGCTGGTCGGCCCGGTAGCTGGTCTTGAACTGCCCATTTTCGCGATAGAGCATGTTCAGACCCGATCAATGATTTTTTCGCCGAACAGACCCTGCGGCCTGACCAGCAATACAAAGAGCACCAGCACGTAGCCGAACCAGATTTCGATGCCGCCGCCGACCATGGGGCCGATGAACACTTCGGAAAGCTTTTCGCCCACACCCAGGATCAGGCCGCCGATGATGGCGCCGGGAATCGACGTGAGGCCGCCCAGGATGACCACCGGCAGCGCCTTCAGCGCCAGCACGCTCAAGGAAAACTGCACGCCGAGCTTGCTGCCCCAGATCATGCCGGCCACCAGGGCCACGAAGCCGGCCACGCTCCAGACGATGACCCACACGCGTGACAGCGGGATGCCGATGCTCTGCGCTGCCTGGTGGTCGTCGGCCACCGCACGCAGCGCACGGCCGGTGGGGGTTTTCTGGAAGAAGAGGCTCAGCGCCACCACCAGGGTGGCGGCAATCAGTGCCGCGTAGAGGTCTTCCTTGTTGATCAGGATGCCACCCGGGAATGTGCTTTCCAGCAGGAAGATCGGGTCCTTGGGCAGGCCGATGTCGATCTTGTAGATGTCGCTGCCGAAAACCGTCTGCCCGAAACCGTCCAGGAAGTAGGTGATGCCCAGCGTGGCCATCAAGAGCGTGATGCCTTCCTGGTTGACCAGCTTGCCCAGCACCAAACGTTCGACGAGCCAGGCCACCGCCACCATCACGAGCATCGCCGCACCGAAGGCCAGCAGATTGGCCAGCAGCTTGTTGTCGAAGCCCAGCAGCGCCGGAAACCACTCCGAGAAGCGCGCCATGGCCAGTGCCGCAAACAGCACCATTGCACCCTGGGCGAAGTTGAAGACACCGCTGGCCTTGAAGATGAGCACGAAGCCCAGCGCCACCAGCGAATACAGCATGCCCGTCATCAGGCCGCCGAACAGAGTTTCGAGGAAAGGTCCCATCAGTGGTTCGTCCCCAGGTAGGCGGTGATGACATCGGGGTTGGCACGCACCTCGTCCGGTGTGCCGTCGCCGATCTTCTTGCCGTAGTCGAGCACCACGACGCGGTCGCTGATGTCCATCACCACACCCATGTCGTGTTCGATCAGCACGATGGTGGTGCCGTATTCGTCGTTGACGTCCAGGATGAAGCGGCTCATGTCCTGCTTCTCTTCCACGTTCATGCCGGCCATCGGTTCGTCCAGCAGCAGCACCTGCGGTTCCATGGCCAGCGCGCGGCCCAGGTCGACGCGCTTCTGCAGTCCGTAGGGCAGGCGGCCGACGGGCGTTTTGCGGTAGGCCTGGATCTCCAGGAAGTCGATGATCTTCTCGACGACTTCGCGGTGCTGGCCTTCTTCGCGTTCGGCTGCACCCCAGCGGATGGCCTGCTGGAAGATGTTGGTCTTCATGCGCAGGTTGCGGCCCGACATGATGTTGTCGATGACGCTCATGCCCTTGAACAGCGCCAGGTTCTGGAAGGTGCGTGCCACGCCCATCTCGGCCACCTGGCGGCTGTTCATGTGGCTGAAGGTCTGGCCGCGAAAACTGATGCTGCCTTCCTGCGGCGTGTAGACGCCGTTGATGCAGTTCAGCATGCTGCTCTTGCCCGCGCCGTTGGGCCCGATGATGGCGCGCACCTCGTGTTCACGCACATTGAAGCTGATGTCGCTGAGCGCCTTCACACCGCCAAAGCGCAGGCTGATGTTCTTCACATCGAGAATGACTTCGCCGATTTTTCTGCTGGCCATGGTCAGGCTGCCTGCTTCATGGCCGGGAAGGTCTTGGCATCGACGATGGGCAGCGTGGCGCTGACGCTGCCGGTGCGGCCGTCCTCGAACTTCACGGCGGTTTCGATGAACTGCTGGGTCTTGCCGCCATACAGCGCATCCACCAGCACCTGGTACTTGTCGCCGATGTAGCCGCGGCGCACCTTGCGTGTGCGCGTCAGTTCGCCGTCGTCGGCGTCCAGTTCCTTGTGCAGCACCAGGAAACGGCTGATCTGGCTGCCGGCCAGCAGGGTGTCGGCGGCCAGGTCGGCGTTGATCTTTTCCACACACTCGCGCACCAGTTCCAGCACCTCTTTCTTGGCCGCCAGGTCGGTGTAGCCGGCATAGGGCAGGTTGCGGCGCTCGGCCCAGTTGCCCACGGCTTCGAAGTCGATGTTGACAAAGGCGCAGACCTTTTCGCGGCGGTCGCCAAAGGCCACGGCTTCTTTGATGAAGGGAAAGAACTTCAGCTTGTTCTCGACGTACTTGGGGGCAAACATCGCGCCGTCGGATGCGCCACCCATCAGGCGGCCGACGTCCTTGGCACGGTCGATGATCTTCAGGTGGCCACCGGCGTCCAGGAAACCGGCGTCGCCGGTGTGGTACCAGCCGTCGGCGGTCAGCACTTCGGCGGTGGCGGCCGGATTTTTGTAGTACTCCTTCAAGAGGCCCGGGCTCTTGACCAGGATCTCGCCGCTGTCGGTGACCTTGATCTCGACGCCGTCGATGGGCACACCCACGGTGTCGGCCTTGGCTTCGTGGTCGGGCTGCAGGCACACGAAGACGGCGGTTTCGGTGGAACCGTAGAGCTGCTTCAGGTTGATGCCGATGCTGCGGTAGAAGGTGAACAGGTCGGGGCCGATGGCTTCGCCTGCGGTGTAGGCGACTCGCACGCGGCTGAAGCCCAGGCTGTTGCGCAGCGGGCCATAGACTGCCAGGTTGCCCAGCGCATACAGCAGCCTGTCGCCGGCGCCGACCGGTTTGCCGTTCCCCGCCTGGCCACGGGCCAGGCGTGCATCAATCAAGTCCGGACCCACCCGCTTGGCGACGTCCATGAAAAAGTGGAAGACACTGCGCTTGATGCGCGACGCATCTTCCATGCGGATCATCACGCTGGTCAGCAGGCCTTCGAAGATGCGCGGCGGCGCGAAGTAGTAGGTGGGCCCGATTTCCTTCAGGTCGATCATCACCGTGGCCGCGCTCTCGGGGCAGTTCACCACGTAGCCGCAGGCCAGCCACTGTGCGTAGCTGAAGATGTTCTGGCCGATCCAGGCCAGCGGCATGTAGGCCAGCACTTCTTCCTGCGCCGTCAGCTTGTCGAAGCTCTTGCCGGCAGTGGCGCGGTCCAGCAGCGTGTGGTGGGTGTGCACCACACCCTTGGGGTTGCCGGTGGTGCCGCTGGTGAAAAACATCGCCGCCACGTCGTGCGGCTGGCACTGCGCCACTTCGTCTTCGAACAGGCGAGCGTTGGATGCGTCGTGGGCCTGGCCTGCCGACACCAGGGCGTCCAGGCTGTCCAGGCCGCTTTCGTCGTAGTTGCGCAGGCCGCGCGGGTTGTCGAACCAAATTCGCTTCAGCGAGGGGCACTGTTCGCGCAGTTCGAGCAGCTTGTCCACCTGCTCCTGGTCTTCGACGATGGCAAAACCGACCTCGGCGTTGTTGATGGGGAAGGTGTACTCGGTGAGTGCGGCGTCCTGGTACAGCGGCACCGGCACTGCGCCCAGCGCCTGGGCCGCCAGCATGGATGCGTACAGGCGCGGCCGGTTGTCGCCCACCACCACGAGGTGGTCGCCGCGTTTGACGCCGGCGTGCGCCAGGCCACAGGCCAAGCGGCGCACCAGCAGCGCCAGCTCGGCCCAGGTGGTGGTCTGCCAGATGCCGTAGACCTTTTCGCGCAGCGCCGGCGCTTGCGGGCGCTGCTTGGCGTGGTCCAGCATCAGACGGGGGAAGGTCAACGACACAGGCTTCTCTCCTTTTGCCTTGAGCCACATTCTGGGCAGGACTTTGACGCCATGTTGTCGTTGCGACGACAATTTGCGGGTTCGCACTGACAGGCATTTCCCCAGCCACTCAAACATGCCCTCGAGCGCTTTCCCGTCAGCAATGCATGCCAGTGCGGTGCGCGCATCGCTGTCGCGCGGGGCCGGGCCGCAGGACCTGGACAGCATCCCGTGGCTGGTGCGGCTGGACGCGCCGGAACGCAAGCGGGTGGTGGCCGACCTGCGGGTGGTCGAGGTGCAGCCCGGCGAACTGGTGTGCCGCATCGGGCGGCCGGTGAGCTATTGGTTCGGGGTCATCGACGGCTTGCTGAAGATGAGCAACGACGCGGCGGCGGCAGGCGGCAGCAGCTTTCCCATCACCTTTGCGGGGCTGACCAGCGGCGGCTGGTTCGGCGAAGGCACGGTGCTGAAAAACGAGGTCTACCGCTACAACATCCAGGCTCTGCGCAAAAGTGTCGTGGCCGGCATTCCGGCCAGCACCTTCCACTGGCTGCTGGACCGCAGCATCGGCTTCAACCGCTTCGTGATGATGCAGTTGAACGAACGCCTGGGGCAGTTCATCGGTGCGCGCGAGATCGACCGCCTGAGCCAGTCCGACGCGCGTGTCGCACGCAGCCTGGCGGCGCTGTTCCACCCCCTGCTCTACCCCGGTGTGGGCGAGGTGCTGCGCATCACGCAGCAGGAGCTGGGTTACCTGGTGGGCCTGGGCCGCCAGCGGGTGAACCGTTCGCTGCTGACCTTGCAGGACGGCGGTGCGATCCGGGTCGAATATGGCGGTGTGCGGGTGCTCGACCTGGAGCGCTTGCGGCGCTGGGTCTGAACCGCCATCACGGCGGCGCAACGGCGGCGCAACGCAGGCGCCGCAGCATCGACGCCGTTGACATTTTCCGGGATCTGCGATGGCCCAGGCCCCGACACCCGCGTCGCAAGCACCGCCGTTGCCGGCCGCCATGCAGCTGAGCGTCTGGCTCGACGCTGCCGCGCACTGGCATGCACGCCTGGTGCTGCCCGATGCCCGCGTGCTGGACTTCGACAGCCCCTTGCTGCTGGCGCAGTTCCTGGGTCGTGTCGCGACCCCGGTTTCCGGGCCCAGGCCACCGCCGGCCAAGTCGCACGGCCTGCGCTGAGGGTTGCGCAACGGCTGCGCAACGGCGGTCGCAGACAGTGCCCACCAGCGGCGCCACTGGGGCTGCCGCAACCACGCAACAGGGGCCCAACGATGAACTTCACCACCCACAGGGGTCGCGCACTTCGCGCTTTCGCCGCCGCCACCGCGCTCAGCATGGCCAGCACAGCGGTGCTCGCCGCTTCACCCGCGGCCAGCGCCTGTCCGGCCCAGGGCTTCCTGAGCGGCAACCTGGCCGTCAACCCGAGCTTCGAGCTGCCCACCCCTGGGCCCAGCGCCACGGCGTCGGTGTGCTGGCGTGCCGGCATGCCGCTGCCCGCCACGTCGGCGGCGGCGGGCTGGCTGATGCACTCCAGCAACGACGGTGCCCGGGTGTGCTCCCGCCTCATCCCCGGCAGCGCGCCAGGCCCGGGCGGGGCACGCATGCTGGCCTTTCAAGCCGCAAGCAACGAAGGGGGCATCTACCAGGCCCAGCCGCTGGACCCGGCCAAGGCCTACATGTTTTCGGTGTGGGTGCTGGTGCAAAGCGGCCAGGTGGCGATCCAGTCACGCAACATGATCGGCGGACCGGTGGCGTGGAGCAGCAAGACCGGCGAGTGGGAGCAACTGCGTGTCTGCACCAACTCCATGGCCAACACGGACTCGCTGGTGATCTTCAACCAGGCCGCCGGCGGTGGCCGATTTGTCGTCGACCGCGTCGAAGTGCGTGAAATCCCGATCCGCGAGTGATGACAATGGACTCCCGCACCGAAGTCCGCTGCTGGCGTGCGCTGGCGGTTGCGGGTCTGTTCGGCGCCGCGCTGCTGGGCTGTGGCGGCGGGGGCGATGAAACGCCGCCACTGCCCGCCAAGCCCATGGCGATGCACCTTGACTCGGCAGCGCCGTCCGCTGCCGTGGCGCCGGCACCCCTTGCCGTTGCCGTGGCCATGGCGCCCATCAACGCTGCGTCGGCAGCGGCCCCGGCACCCTGCGACCGCACCGCATCGCCGGTCCACGGCCCTACGGCCCTGCCGCCCCACGGTGCCCTGGCCGCGCTTGACCTCGAGCAGCAGGCCAGTGAAGCTGCGTTCGACGCCCTTGAAGCAAGCGGCCGCGCGGCCCACGCCGGGAACGTGCCGGCCGCCAACCCCTTCGAGCTGCGCTGAACTGGCCAGCGGCCGGCGCCACCGCGCTGGCATCATCGGCCCATGCTGGAGCTTCACCTGCTGGGCACCGTGTCACTGCGGCGTGATGGCGCGGCGCTGTCGCTGCCCATCAGAAAGACGCAGGCCCTGCTGTTGCTGCTGGCGATGTCCGGGCGGCAGCCAAGGGCGCGCGTCGTTTCGCTGTTGTGGCCGGCGCTGGATGAGCCCACCGGCAGGCGCAACCTGCGCCGCGAATTGGCGCGCTTGCGAGAAATCGGCGCAGGCGATGCGGTGCAGGCCGAGAGCGACTTCCTTGCACTTGGCGAGGGGGTCGCCACTGACGTGCAGCAGCTTTCGCAGGCCGTGGCGCAAGGCCGCCACGCCGATGCGCTGGCCCTGTGGCGCGGCCCGCCGGCGGACGGCCTGGCGCTCGACGACGCCGCAGCGTTCCTCGAATGGTGGCAGCCCGAGGCGGAGCGTCTGCGCGCGCTTCGCCAGCGCACACTGGGCTTGCTCGCCGTGGCCCAAGAAGATGCTGGCGACGCCGAAGGCGCACTCGCCCACGTGCAGACGCAGCTGGCCGAAGAACCGCTGCAGGAGCAACTGCACCGCGACGCGATGCGGCTGCAGGCCCGTTGCGGCCGGCGCGAGGCGGCGCTGGCGCAGTACGAACGCTGCCGTGCCCTGCTGGCCAGCGAGCTGGGCCTGGCGCCGATGGCCGAGACCGAGGCGCTGGCCGCGAAGCTGCGTGCCGGACCTGCGGCGGCTCCTGCATCGCAGGCAAACCCCGCCCTGCCGCGCGCGGCAACGGCCCCGGCAGCGCTGCCGCAGTTGCCGGCAAGCTTGCCCTTCGTCGGTCGTGAGTCGGAAATCGCGGCGCTCGAGATGGCCTGGCGCGCCGGCCGCGCGGTGCTGATCGAAGGCGAGGGTGGCCTGGGCAAGACCCGCCTGGCCACCGACTTCGCCGCCGCGCACGGGCCCTACGCGCGGGTGCGCACCCGGCCGGGTGACGGGGCGGTGCCCTACGCCGCCTTCGCGCGCGCGCTGCGCGAGTTGGCGGGCCCGCAGCCCGACTTCACTGCGCTGCCCAGCTGGGCGCAGGCCGAGCTGGCCCGTGTGCTGCCCGAGCTGGGCCCGCCGCCGCCGCCGATCCGCCACCCGCAGGAGCGCGGCCGCTTCATCGAAGCGTGCACGCAAGCGTGGCTGCTGGTGGCGGCCGACAGCTTCGACGCCGTGATCCTGGACGACTGGCACAACGCCGACCACGCCAGTGCCGAGCTGCTGGCCTTCATCGCACAGCGCCGCCGCGAGCAGCACCCGGCTGGCGCACGCGAATGGCTGCTGCTGCGACCCGAGATGCCCGAGCCGGTGCGCCAGTCGCTGCTGCGCCTGCAAGCCGGCGCCGATGCGCTGCACCTGCAGATGGCGCCACTGGCCGACGCCGCGGTGTTCGAGCTCGTGCAGTGCCTGTCGGGGGTGGCCGAACCGCGGCGCTTTGCGGCGCGCCTGGGCCATGCAACGCGGGGCAACCCGTTTTTCATGGCCGAAACCTTGCGCCACCTGGCTGAACGCGAGTTGCTGTCGCTGGCCGACGACGGCAGCTGGCGCACACCTTTCGACGACGCGACCGACGACTACCGCGAACTGCCGGTGCCCAAGAGCGTGCACGAAGCGGTGCTGGAACGCGTGCAGCGGCTGCCGGCACCGGTGCGGCGTGTGCTCGAGGCCGCAGCGCTCGCAGCCGAGCCCTTCCTGCCGGCGCTGCTGGCACCGGCCTGTGCGCTGTCGGAGCTGGACACGGTGCTGGCCATCGACGAGGCTGTGCAGGTGCACCTGCTGCGCGAGCACGAACAGGGCGGTTATGCCTTTGCGCACGATCTGGTGCAGCAGGCGCTTGAGGGTGCGTTGCCCGAAGCGCGGTGCCGGCTGGTGCACCGGCGGCTGGCGCTTGGCGCCGAAGCGGCGCGTGCAGCACCGGCGCTGATTGCCGCACACCACGAAGCCAGCGGCGACCGCGTGCGCGCCGTCGCCCACCGCATCGCGGCCGGCGACCAGGCCTGGGCGTTGCACGCCCTGCCCGAGGCCATCGACCATTGGCAGCAGGCGCTGGCCGACGGCGCCACGGCGGCGCAGGCCGTGTTGCTGCACCGGCACCTGATGCGCGCTGCCTTCTTGAGCGAACGCCAGGCGATGTCGCTGGAACACGCACACCTGCTGCAGGCGCTGGTGACGGGTGCCGAGTTGCAGGCAACACAGAGCGAAGATGAACGCGTGCTGGCGCTGACCGACGTGGCCCGCTACCTGGCCTACAACGAACAGCAGCCCGAGGCGCTGGCACTTCTGGACGGTCTACCGGCCACCACCAGCGACCTGCAGCGGGCGCGTGTGCTGGCCGTGCGCGCCGAGGTGAAAAAGGAGCTGGGTCAGGTGGATGAAGCCGTGGCCGCGGCGCGTGCTGCACTGGCCTTGCAGGTGGTGCAGGGGCGTGAGCGCACGGGCCTCATGAGCACCTTGGCGCTGACGCTGCACCAGGCCGGGCGCTTCCAGGAAGCCGCTCAGGTGCTCAGGGAAGCCGCCGAGCTGTCGGCTGAACTGCACGACGGCATCGGCGCGGCGCGTGTCCGCTACCAGCTCGGCACCACTTTGGCCGCGCTGGGCGACCCGGGTGCAGAAGCCGAACTGCAAAGTGCAGCTTCACAGGCCGAGCGTGTGGGCGCGCTGACGGTGCAGCGTGCCACGCTGTACAGCTTGTGCGGCCTGTACGCCGACCAGACGCGGTCGGCCCAGGTGCTGCAGGCTGCCACGCGAGGCTGGCAGTTGCAGCCGCCGCTGCCAGCGGGTGGCCTGCGCCTGATGTACCGGCTGGCGTTTGTCGACGCGCATCACGCGCTGGGCGACCTGGGTGCCGCCTGGGAACATGCCGCGGCCAGCCTGGACGAGGCCAGCGCGGTCAACGAGGTCTATGCCCGCATGTCGATGCTGGCCACCTGCCTGGAGCTGCTGGCGCTGCTGGGCGAACAGGGCCGCGTCGCGCCCTTGCTGCAGAGCCTGGGCGACGAGGTGCTGCGCCAGATGCCGCAACATGCCAACGACTTGTGGCTGGCACGCGCCAAGGCGGCGCTGTTGCTGCACGACGTGGATGCCGCCGCGCAGGCGCTGGAGCAGGTCAGCGCCATCATCAGCATCGGCCGTGTGGCGGCCTTCAACGCCTTGCTGAAAGCCGAGCTGGCGCTGGTCCAGGGTGATGCCAGGGGCGCAACAGCGCAACTGCCCGACCCACGGGCCCCGGGCATGAGCGACGAGTACCGGCTGCGCCGTCTGGCCACGCTGCTGCAGGCGCAGCGCTCGGCGGGCAGCCTGCAGGCCGACACGGTGGCCGCCGCCCAGGCCGCGCTGCAAGCCGGCACCGTGCATGCCAGTGCCGCGCTTTACGTGCACGCGGCGCTGGCTGGCGCGCCGCAGGCAGGTTCAAGCGATGCGGCGCAAGCCGCAGCCGCGCACCTGGCGCGCCTGTGCAACAGCCTGCAGGCGCACCCGGCGCAACAGGCAGCGCTGCGGCGGCGCTTTGCCATGCTCACCACTCCAGCAGCGCATCACGGATCGCTGGGCGCAGGAGCTCGGGGTTGACTTGTTTCCAGAACGCCTCGACCTGTGCGGCGGTCAGCGCCCGGGCCGCGGACGACTCGTCATTCATGGGCACGTCCGAAAACAGCAGCGCAAAGCTGTAGTGACGGTAGTGCACCCGCAAGCCCTCCAGGCTGACGGGCATCGCCACCAGGCCGGCATAGGCGCCGATGTGGACCTCTTGGCCGCACTGGCGCATGTCGGCCGGGTCGCCCAGGCAGGTGCCGTAGTTGCCCTTCTTGCCCCACAGGCGGATCGCCTTGTAGAAGTCGGCCACCACCGCTGTCTTGCCCAACGCTGCGGCCTCTTCCGCCACCACCCGGCGCACCGCCAGGCCGGCCAGGCCGTCTTTGCTGACCGATTCCAGAAACTCGGCGCGCGCCCGGTGGGTGTTGTTCAACAGCGTCGCGTTGAACACACCCTCGTAGACATGCGCCAGGTCGGCTGCGGTGGTCAGGTTGCGCAGGCCGGCAGGGTCCACGCGTTCGTTGACCACGTCCCAATAGCCGCAGCCCACGTTGTGGCGCAGCTGGGTGTCCACCATGCCCACCGCAGCGGCCGTGGCGTTCAGCGCGTCGAAGCCGCCGTAGCGCAGCACCACACCGCGCGTGGTGCGGTTGTCCGACGCAGCCATCATGCGGTCCAGGCCCCACTCCAGCGAGCTGTACAGCGCATAGCCGTCGTGTTCGTGCTGGGGCTTCGGGCAGCGGTCCTTGGGCACGTGGTTCGAGCCTTCGGCCGGGTAGTTGTAGTAGGTGAAGAGGCTGTCCAGGCTGTCGTTGCCGGCCTGCACCTGGCGCATCGCGTGCAGCAGGTGCAGCACCTTGATGGCACTGGCGGTCTCGGCGCGGCGCTCACCGTTGTAGTTGGCCAGCACCGGGCCGTCCACGCGCTTGATGAAGGCCGAGAAGATGCCCAGCGGGTTCTGGTTGGCATCCAGGAAGGGCGCAAACGCCGTGCGCAGGCGCCGTTCGGTGGCGTTGGCGTTGTCGATCAGCACGGCGTCGAAGCGGCGCCCGCTGGTGGTGCTGTAGCTGACGATGTCCACCGGCCGTGCGCCCAGCTGCTGGGCATGCTGGTTCAGGTCCAGCAGCGACCGGAAGCCGTACTTGTGCCACCAGGCCGAGTTGTCGGCGCCGGTGTTGCGCACCTGCACAAAGAGGTAGCGGCCGCCCGGCACCCGCGCGAGCTTGACGACACGGCCCTGGAAGGCCGTGGTGCGTGTGGCGATCTGCGCCGGCGTGAGGTCGGCTTCCCAGTCGAACAGGCGAAAGTCGCTGCCGGTGTTGCGCACGAACACGGCGTTGTAGCGCCGCGCAGCACCGGTGCCCCAGCCGTCCAGGTCGATCGGTCGTGAGCCTGTGGCCTGCATGTGGGCATGCAACTGGTTGTGTGTCACGCCCAGCAGGTAAGACCAGTCGCGCCGCGCGCCGCCGCTGTTGGACACCATCACCACCGCATAGCGGATCTGGCCGCCACCGCGGTCGTAGCGGTCGATCTCGATCAGCCGGCCCTGGTTGGCGTTGACCAGCGCCGCCACCTGCTCGGCCGTCTGGTCGTAGTACCACCACCAGCCCGGCACGGCGTAGGCGCCGGTGTTGGGCACCAGACGCGCCAGGAAACGCGGTTCCCCGCCGTTGGTGACCGCGCTCACCTCCAGGCCGACGATGCGTGCGTTGTGCTCGGCCAGGCGGTCGGACAGCGCCTGTGGCGTCTGGTTGGTGTAACTCAACCAGCCGGTGGGGGTGTTGACCGAGTGGTCGTCGGTGAGCGCGGTGGTGTCCAGCGCGGCGCGCGAAGGGGACGCGCACAGCGCCGCCAGCGACAGCGCCAGCGTGCAGCCCAGCGTGCGGAACAGGGCGTGCCAGCTGCGCGGGGCGGCTGGTGGGACAAGCAGGGTTGCGGCCATGAGGGGCTCCTCTTGCGCCGCATCCGGCGACATGCCTGCAGCGCGTGCCGCCATGATCGGCAGCAGGCGTTGCTCAGCCGTTGCGCGGCTTGGGGCTAAGCCCTTGCCCTGCGCGCCACCAGCGCTGCCAAGCCCAGCACCATCATCAGCCAGGTGGCCGGTTCCGGCACCGGTGCCGGCACCAGGCTCATCGTCATCAGGATCGGGTCGTGGTCCGACACCTGGTCGATGAACTCGGCGTTGGCGTGCACCACGTCGTAGGCCAGCCCGCTGGCGTTCAGCAGGTTGGAAGAGACCCACATGTGGTCCAGCGTCTGCAGATTGCCTTCGAAGCTGTAGGAATAGCGGTCACCCGCGGCCAGGGTGTGGGTCAGGTTGGTCAACCCGGCGGCGGCCAGCGGGGCCAGCGAACTGGCGAACTGGAAGTCGTTCAGGTCACCCGTGACCACGATGTTGGCGTTGGGGTTGATCGCCAGCAGCCCGGCCACGAAGCTGCCCACCGCAGTGGCTTGTGCCAGGCGTTGCGTTTCAGTGCCGTTGATCGGCGGCTGCGTGGGGCCATACAGCGGCTGGTCACCCCCCTTGCTGTTGAAGTGGTTGGCGATGACGATGATCTGCTGCCCGTCCACCTTGAACTCGGTCACCAGCGGCTTGCGGCTGTTGGTGAAGGCCGGGTTCGTGGGGTCGATGCGGCCCGCACCCAGGTTCAGCTGGATCTGGCCGTCCACCGTGGCAATGGCCGACACGGCGTCCAGTGCACCACCCACCACGCCGGCAAAGCTGACACGTGAGGTGTCGTACATGAAGGCCTGGCGGATGTTGCCGCCGGGTTGGCCGCCGTCGGCGTTGTTGATGCCGTTGACCGTGACCCAGGCGTAGCTGCGCCCCGTGGCGCTGTTCAGTGCCGTGGCCAGCGTGTTCAGCGTCACGTCGGCGGCCACCACGCCGTTGTTGGTGGCGCCGTTGTTGTCCTGGATCTCCTGCAGGCTGATCAGGTGTGGTGCGCCCAGGTTGCCGGCAATCTGCCCGGCGATGGCCGTGAAACGGGCCGGCGCCGCCGTGCCGCCCAGGTTTTCGACGTTGTAGCTGGCCAGGCCGAAATGGCCCGTGGGAATGACCGCACTTTCACGCGTCAGGCCGTTGCTCACCACCGTGGGTGTTTCGGTGACCAGCAGCTTGTAGTTGTTGAAGCTGTAGTCCAGCACACCGGTCACGTTCGACAGCTGCGCACCGCTGTTCACGCTGGGCGTGGCGGTGATGCGGTTGTCGATGATGATGCGGTGGCCGTTGAACTGCCCTGGTGCGATGACCAGGCCGCCGCGGTCCGACGTGAAGGTGCCGGGCGCAAAGGCCTGGGCCGATGCATAGAGCGCCGTTTCGCCGGTGCCGGTGTTGCTGGGGCCGCTGCTGATGGCCGAGGGCAGGCTGATGCGCATGCCTTCCATCGCTTCGTAGAAGTCCATGCTGTACGCCGTAGGCTGCAGCACGTAGCCGGGTGCGGTTTCGATGTTGCCGACGAGGGGCGCAATGGCCGTGGGCGGCAGGAAGCCGCCACCGATGCTGATGGCCGCGGGCAGCGCATTGCCGCTGGAGATGGCGTTCCAGCTGCCGCCGAAGCCGGCGGTGGCGTTGATCTCGGTCAGCGTCAGGTTGGTGGCGTCGCTGCCGGGGCGGAACTCGATGACGCGGCCGCTGACCCGCACGTCGTCGCCGGCCAGCGGCTTGACCGCCGCGCTGCCCAGGAAAACGTAGATCGCGTCGGACGTGAGCGCGTTGCCGTCGCCGCTGTCCTGGAGCCAGAAGCCGTTGCCGTCACGTGCCGTGACGATGCCGGCGATGCTGTTGACCTGCAGGTTGTTGAAAGGCGAGATGTGCGAGGTGCCTTGCAGCGCGCCGATGCTCTGTGCCCAGGCCGGGCCTGTGGCCAGCGGCAGGGCGAGAGCCAGCACGATGGCCTGGCAGACCGGCCGCAGCCGGCTTCGAAGGGTGGTGTTCATGTGCATGTGTCCTGCGTTCGCGTTGCTTCAGGCGCGACGGCGCGCGACAAAACCCACGGCAGCCAGGCCGGCCAGCATCAGCGCCAGCTTGCCGGGTTCGGGCACGGCGGTGACGGTCAGCGTCAGGTTGTCGATGGCCAGGCCGTGGTCGTTGCCGATGTCGTTGCGTTCGGTCCAGCGCAGCCACAGCGTGTCGCCGGGCGCCCAGGTCAGGCCGGTGACGCTGGACGACAGGCCGGCCACCCGGCCGGCGCTGTTGCCGTCCACAGCCGCCGCGCTGGCGCCGACGACGGGCGAGGCCCACGTCAGGCTGGCTGGGGCCGTCCAGCCGCTGACGACGCCGAAGGTGGCGCCGACGCCAAATTCCATCACCATGGGCTGGGCATTGGTGTTGCCGCCATTGCGCCATTGCTCGCCGTCGAAGCCGATGGTGAAGCCTTCGAGCGCGCTGCCGCTGTTGTTGGTGAAGGCCACGGCGATGTAACCGGCCACCGCACCCGACGCGGGGCTGCCAAAGTAGGCGCCGCCCGAGGCCACGCCGCCCAGCGCCCGGTCGCTGCCGCCGGCTTCGCCGAAGCTGTAGAAACTGCCGGCATTGCCCGCGCCCGTGCCGGCCACCAGCGTGGCGGCGTCGGCCAGCGTGCTGGTGTACAGGTACCAGCCGGCCAGCGTGCCGTTGTTGGCCCAGGGGGTGGCCACGGTGCTGGTGCTCAGGCTGTCGAAGCTCTGGGCGTAAGCGAAGTCGACAGCGTCAACGCTGATGGCGGCGTGTACGGGCGCCAGGCTCAGGGCCAGCAGGGGCAGGGCGAACAAGGGGGCGTGGGCGAACAAGGTCTTGGACATGGTTTTCCTCTTGGATGGAATGGTTGGCTTGGGTTTGGCGCGGCTCAAACGACGCTGGGCCGTCACACCGGCTGCACCAAGCACGAATCATGCGGGCGGCAGGTTTTGGCTTGGTGACAGGTGCGGCGGGCCGGACTCCGCCAGAATGCGGCTCTTGTTGAGAGCACAAGCCAAGCGATGCCACACCGACTGATGACCTTCGTTCTGCGCCTGGCCCTGGGCCTGGCGCTTGTTGCACCCACGCCCGCGCTGCTGGCGCAGGGCACGCTGCCCGCCGGCATGACCCAGGTCACCAGCGTCGAAGGCATCACCGAGTACCGGCTGGCCAATGGCCTGCAGGTGCTGCTGGTGCCCGACAACAGCAAGCCCACGACCACCGTCAACGTCACCTACCGGGTGGGCAGCCGGCACGAAAACTACGGCGAAACCGGCATGGCCCACCTGCTGGAACACCTGGTGTTCAAGGGCACGCCCACGACCAAGAACGTGTGGAGCGAATTCACCAAGCGCGGGCTGCGTGCCAACGGCAGCACCTGGACCGACCGCACCAACTACTTCGCCAGTTTTGCGGCCAACGACGACAACCTGAAGTGGTACCTCAGCTGGCAGGCCGACATCATGGTCAACAGCTTCATCGCCAGGGCCGACCTCGACACCGAGATGACGGTCGTGCGCAACGAGTTCGAGATGGGTGAAAACAACCCCGGCCGGGTGCTGTTCCAGAAGACGCTGGCCGGCATGTACGACTGGCACAACTACGGCAAGAGCACGATCGGCGCACGCACCGACATCGAAAACGTCGACATCCCGCGCCTGCAGGCTTTTTACCGCCAGTACTACCAGCCCGACAACGCCACGCTGGTGGTTTCGGGCAAGTACGACCATGCACAGGTGGTGGCCTGGATCGCGCAGTACTTCGGCGCCTTGCCCAAGCCGCAGCGCGTGCTGCCGGTGACCTACACGCTGGACCCGCCGCAAGACGGCGAACGGGTGCTGAACGTGCGCCGCGTCGGCGGTGCGCCGCTGCTCTACATGGCCTACCACACGCCCCCGGGTTCGCATCCCGACGCTGCGGCCGTGCAATTGCTGGCCGGTGTGCTGGGCGACAGCCCGGGCGGCCGCCTGCACAAGCGGGTGGTGGAACAGCGCCTGGCCGCACAGGCCTGGGGCTTTGGACTGTCGTGGGCCGAAACGTCGCCGCTGATGCTGGGCGCCGCGCTGGCCCCGGGGCAGGACGTCGACAAGGCCCGCGCCGCGATGGTCGCGGTGCTGGACGGCCTGGCCACCGAGCCGGTGACGGCCGAAGAACTGGAACGGGCACGCATCGGCTGGCTCAACAACTGGGACCAAGGCTTCGACGACCCCGAGGCCATCGGCGTGGCCATGTCCGAGGCCATCGCCCAAGGTGACTGGCGCCTGTATTTCCTGCAGCGCGACCGTGCGCGGCAGGTCACGCTGGCCGACATCAACCGTGTCGCCAGGGACTGGATCAAGCGCGACAACCGCACCGTGGCCATCTACGAGCCCGTGACCCAGGCTGACCGTGCGCCGCAGGGTGCGCGCGTGGACGTGGCGGCCCAGGTCAAGGGCTACAAGGGCGACCCCAGTGCCGCACTGGCCGAGGCCTTCGACCCCACGCCGGCGAACCTGGACGCGCGCGGCATCGACGGCCGCCTGCCGGTGGGCATCAAGCTCACGCTTTTGCCCAAGGGCACCCGCGGCCGTGCGGTTCATGCGCGGCTGGCCCTGCACCACGGCAACGAGAAGTCGCTTTTTGGCCAGCAGGTCGCGGCCAGCATGGCCGGCAGCTTGCTCGACAAGGGCGGTGCGGGGCTGAGCCGCCAACAGATTGCCGACCAGTTCGACAAGTTGCAGGCCCAGGTGAGCTTCAGCGCCAGCGGCGAAACCGTCAACGTGGCCATCACCACCAAACGTGACCGGCTGCCGGCGGTGATCGACCTGGTGGGCAGGCTGCTGCGTGAACCGGCCTTCGATGCCGGCCCGCTGGAAGAAGCGCGGCGCCAGTGGCTGGCCAGCATCGAGCGCCAGCGCAAGGAGCCGTCGGCCGTCATCCGGCAGCGCATCGACCGCCATGGCAACCCGTACCCGCGAGGTGATGTGCGCCATGTGCCGAGCTTCGAAGAGTCCGAAGCCGACGTGAAGTCCGTGACGCTGGAACAGGTGAAGGACTTCCACCGCCGCTTCTACAGCGCCGCCAAGGGCGAGTTTGCCGCCGTCGGCGACATGGACGTGTCAGCGGTGCGCAAGGCCCTGGACACGGCCTTCGGCAACTGGCGCCAGCCGGCCGCCGGCCCGCAGCCGCATGCCCGTGTGCCGCGGCCGCTGGTGGCCGGTGCGCCGCAGCGTTTTGTCGAAATCACGCCCGACAAGGCCAACGCCGATTTGCTGGGCCGCCTGGCCCTGCCCATCAACGACCGCCACCCCGACCACGCCGCGCTGATGCTGGCCAACTACCTGTTCGGCCAGGGCGGCAGCTCGCGCCTTTGGGTGCGCATCCGCGAGTCAGACGGCCTGAGCTACGACGTGCGCTCGGTCATGAACTGGGGCTCGCTGGACGTGGCCACGCAATGGAACGTGAGCGCCATCTTCGCGCCGCAGAACCAGGCCAAGGTCGAAGCGGCTTTCAAGGAAGAACTGGCGCGTTCACTGAAAGACGGCTTCACGCAGGCCGAACTGGACGAGGGCCGCACCGGCCTGCTGAACTTCCGTCGCCTTTCGCGTGCGCAGGACGACAGCACCGCCAGCCAGATCAACCGCAACCTTTACCTGGACCGCAAGTTTGCCTTTGCGCAGCAGGTCGACGACAGTCTGGCGCGCCTGACGCTGGCCGACATCAACGCCGCCTGGCGCAAGCACATCGACCCCGAGCGCCTGGTGATGGCCTGGGGCGGTGACTTCAAACAGCCCTGAACGCGCAGCGACCGGGACACCGCACCATGAACAACAGCAGCGACGGCAGCCGCGAACGCGCGGAACAGCGCACCCTGCTGATGCCGCGGCGCGACCAGGGCAGCCACCTGCCCAAGGGCAGCACGCTGCAGGAATTTGTCGTCGAACAGGTGCTCGGCCTGGGCGGCTACAGCATCGTCTACCTGGCGCGCGACACCAAGCTCGACCGCCGTGTGGCGGTGAAGGAATACCTGCCCGGCACCTTGGCCATGCGCGCTCCCTCTGGCGAGGTGGTGGCACGCCTGCCGCGGTTTGAAGAGTCCTACCAGAAGGGCCTGCAGAGTTTCATCAACGAAGCGCGCCTGCTGGGTTCTTTCGACCACCCCTCGCTGGTCAAGGTCTACCGCTTCTGGGCCGACAAGGGCACTGCCTACATGGCCATGCCCTATTACAACGGCACGACGCTGAAAAAGTGGCTGGTCGACCTGGGCGCACCGCCCAGCGAACGCTGGCTGCGCCAGCTGGCCGAGCCGCTGATGCAGGCGCTGGCGGTGCTGCACGACAACAACTGCCTGCACCGCGACGTGGCACCGGACAACATCCTGATGCTCTACGACCGGGCCGGCGGCAACTTTCTGGAGCAGCAGCCGCGCCCCGTGCTGCTGGACTTCGGCGCCGCGCGGCGCGTGGCCGCCGAAGCGACGCAGAACCTGACGTCGATCCTGAAAAGCGGCTACTCACCGGTCGAGCAGTACGACAACGAAGCCGGCCTGCGCCAGGGCACCTGGAGCGATGTCTATGCGCTGTGTGCGGTGCTCTATGCGGCGGCCATCGGCAAGGTGCCCAATGCGTCCATCGCGCGCCTGGTCCGTGACGACCTGATTCCGGCACGGGTGGCCGGCAAGGGCCGTTATTCGCAGGCCTTCCTGGCGGCCATCGACGCCGGTCTGTCGGTGCGGCCCGAGCAGCGGCCGCAGACCATGGCCGAACTGCAGGCCTGGTTCAAGCGCCCCGAACCGGCGGCCGAGGTCAAACCCGACCGCACCGTGCCGGTGCCCGAGACATCCACCGTGGACCTGCAGCTGGAGCCGCCGGCGCCACCGACAGGTTCCCGCACCCGCTGGGTGCCGGTCATCGGCGGCTTGCTGCTGGCCCTGGTGCTGGCCGCGGTGCTGTTTTCGCGCCGCTGAAGCGCGGCTTGCTCAGCCGTTGCTGACCCCCGAAGCCACGTGCCCGGCCGGCACGTGAGGCGCGGCGTTTTCGATGTGGCCGGTCTGGTCGTCGAAAAAGAAGTCGGGCTCGAATTCGCGCAGGAAGGTGCCCTTGGGCAGGCCGCCCAGGAACATGGCTTCATCGACGTCGATCTGCCAGTCCATCAGCGTGCGGATGGCCCTTTCGTGGGCCGGTGCACTGCGTGCGGTGACCAGCGCGGTGCGCAGCCGCATGCCGGCCACCGGCGCACGCTGCAGGCGGTGCAGGGCCTCCAGCAGCGGCTTGAAAGGGCCGGGTGCCAGCGGCGTGGCGGCGCGCTCGAGTTCGTGGCTCTGGAAAGCCAGCAGGCCGTGTGACTGGAACACCCGCTCGGCTTCGTCGGAAAACAGCACCGCGTCGCCGTCGAAGGCAATGCGCACTTCGTCGGGGTGGGCGGCGCTGGCACGGGCGCTTTCCGGGTACACGCGCGCGGCCGGCACGCCGACGGCCAGGGCCTGGCGCACATCGGCTTCGTTGGTGCTCAGGAACAGGTTGGCCGCCAGTGGACGCAGGTAGCGCCAGGGCGGCTGGCCCCTCGTGAACACCCCGCGTTGCACCGGCAGGCCGTAGTGCTGCGCGCTGCGGAACACCCGCAGGCCCGACACCGGGTCGTTGCGCGACAGGATCACCACTTCCACCCGCGGCAAGCCGCCGGTGTTGAAGGCCAGCAGCTTGTTGACCAGCGAAAAGGCCACACCCGGCCGCGCCGGCTGTTCCACACGCTGCAGCTGCAGCTGCATGTAGGCGCGGTCGTCGTGGGCTTCGAAGATGCGGTTTTCTTCTTCGAAGTCGAACAGCGCGCGCGATGAAATCGCAACGACGAGTTGGCCGTCCAGCGTAGCGGGCATGGGTGGGGTGTGTGGCGGATGGAGCGAATCCGAGCGCGGCCATGTTAAGTCGGGCCGGCATTCATGCGCCTGCCACATCCAGAACGCACAGTGCCGCGTACATACCCTGAACACGACGCAGCACCCACGGGAGCCCCGCCATGAGTCCAGCCCCACTGCCACGCCCCGAAGACCGCCGCCGCGGCGACCTGGAACGGCTGCTCGGCTGCGCCGGGCCGTCGGACATCTGGCGCAGCGAAGCCTTTGCCGAAGACCTGATGGCCGGTGGACCTGTGGCCCCAACTGCCGCCCGCCGCACGCGGGCGCTGCACAATCCGGTGGCCTTCCAGCCGCCCTTGCGCTGGAGCTTCTGGAAAGCCTGAGCCGACTTGCTGCAGATCCGCAACCTGCGTTTTGCCTGGCCCGCCGCCGCCAACTGCATCGACATCGAATCGCTGGACGTGCCGGCTGGGCGCACGGTGTTCCTGCACGGCCCCAGCGGCTGCGGCAAGAGCACGTTGCTGGGCCTGATGGCCGGTGTGCTGCAGGCTGGTGCCGGCACCGTGTCGCTGCTCGGCCAGCCCTGGGCCGCACTGCCGGCGGGCCGGCGTGACGCACGCCGCGCCGACCACGTGGGCGTGATCTTCCAGCAGTTCAACCTGCTGCCCTACCTGACGGTGCTGGACAACGTGCTGCTGCCGAGCCGGTTTTCGGCACTGCGGGCCTCGCGCTGCGAGCCCTCGCCACGCGAAGCCGCCCAGTCGCTGCTGCAGCGCATGGGCCTGCCGGCGACGCTGTGGCAGCGCCGCGCCGACGCGCTGTCGGTGGGCCAGCAGCAACGCGTGGCGGCGGCACGGGCGCTCCTGGGTCGGCCCGAACTGGTGATCGCCGACGAGCCCACGTCGGCCTTGGACGCGGCCGTGCGCGATCACTTCATGGCGCTGTTGCTGGGCGAATGCCAGGCCAGTGGCAGCACGCTGGTCTTTGTCAGCCACGACGAACGGCTGGCCGAACGTTTCGACGATCGTCTGAGCCTGCCCACCTTGAACCGCGCCGCGGTGGCCGCGTGAATCCGCCATGAGCGCGCTGCTGCACGTGGCCCTGAAAAGCGCCTTGAACCGGCGTGGCACGCTGGCGCTGGTGATGCTGAGCATCGCGCTGGCCACGGCGCTGCTGCTGGGGCTGGAACGGCTGCGCACCGACATCCGCAGCAGCTTCAGCCAGTCGGTCAGCGGCACCGACCTGGTGGTGGGCGCACGCACAAGCCCGGTGCAGCTGATGCTGTACGCGGTGTTCCGTGTCGGTGGTGCCACCAACAACATCGGCATGGACAGCGTGCGCGCCATCGAAGCGCACCGCGCGGTGGCCTGGGTCGTCCCGCTGTCGCTGGGCGATTCACACCGCGGCCGGCCGGTGCTGGGCACCACACCCGCGTACTTCGAACGTTTTGCCTACGGCGACCAGCAGAAGCTGGCACTGGCGCAGGGCCGGGCTTTTGCCGGCACGCTGGATGGGCTGTACGAGGCCGTCATCGGTGCCGAGGTGGCGCAGGCGCTTGGGTACGGCCTGGGCCGGAAGATCACGCTGTCACACGGCAGCGCCGAAGTGCTGACTGCCGAACATGCCGACAAACCCTTCACCGTGGTGGGTGTGCTGGCGCGCACCGGCACACCGGTGGACCGCACGGTGCACATCAGCCTGCAGGCCATCGAGGCCATCCACCTGGACTGGGTGGGTGGTGCGCCGCTGCCGGCTGCGGCCGGTGTGAAGATCGCGCCCGAACACGCGCGCAAGTTCGATCTCGAGCCCAAGGAAGTGACGGCCGCGCTGGTGGGCCTGAAAAACCGCGCCGCGGTCTTCAATGTGCAGCGATTTGTCAGCGGCTTTGAGGCCGAAGCCCTGCTGGCCGTTTTGCCCGGTGTCGCGCTGGACGAACTCTGGGCCGTGGTCGGGCCGGGTGAACAGGCACTGCTGGCCATCAGCGGCCTGGTGGCGGTGGTCAGCCTGGCCTCGCTGGTGGCCGTGGTGCTGGCCGGCCTGAACGAACGCCGGCGTGAACTGGCCGTGCTGCGCGCCGTCGGCGCCGGGCCGCGCCATGTGCTCTGGCTTCTGGCCGCCGAGGGCGCCATGGTCACGCTGGCCGGGGCCCTGCTGGGCGCCTTGGCCGCAGCGCTGGCCGTGGTGCTGGCCGGGCCCTGGCTGCAGCAGCAGTTTGGCATCACCCTTTTGCCAGCGGCACCCACGGTCGCGCAATGGGGCCTCTTTGGCGCCGTGCTGGCCGCGGGTATGCTCGCCAGCCTGGTGCCGGGATGGCGGGCCTATCGCCTGTCGCTGGCCGATGGATTGAGTCCACGAACATGAAGTTGCCTGTTGCCGTCTGCCTTCTTGTGAGTCTTTTTCTGAGCCTTCTGCCTGCTGCTGCCCTGGCGCAGAAGGACGGTGTGCCGCTGATGAAGCCACCGCTGGCAGCTGCTGCCAAGCCCGCTTCTGCCGCAGCCGTGCCCGGCGCACCGCGCACCATCACCTGGGACGCGCTGGTGCCCGCCGGCTGGGACCCGTTCAAGGACTTCAAGGACCTGAACTTCCAGATGCTGGACGACGGTGACCCACGCGCCACCGCGATGCTGAAGAAGATGCGCGACGTGTGGGACAACGCCCCGGTCAACGAAGCGCTGGTGGGCCAGTCGGTGCGCATTCCAGGTTTTATCGTGCCGTTGGAAGACAGCAAGGACGGCATGAAGGAATTCCTGCTCGTGCCCTATTTCGGCGCCTGCATCCACAGCCCGCCGCCGCCGGCCAACCAGATCGTGCACGTGCTGCCCAAGTCACCGGCCAAAGGGCTGCGCTCGATGGACGCGGTGTGGATCACCGGCCGACTGGTCACCGGCCGCACCGATTCGTACATGGGCGCCGCCGGCTACCGCATCGAAGCGGTGAGCGTGCTGCCGTACACCGAGACTCCCGGCAAATGAGCCCCCGGCCAGGCGGGCCGCCGGCGCGCGACCTGGTCCGCACCACCTTTTCGGTGCTGTTCATCGGCTTGCTGCTGGGCACCTCGCTGTGGATCCTGCGGCCCTTCCTGGGCTCCATCGTCTGGGGCACGATGGTGGTGGTGGCCACGTGGCCGCTGATGCTGCGCTTGCAAGGCTGGCTGTGGGGCCGGCGCGGCCTGGCGGTGACCGCGATGACGCTGCTGCTGCTGCTGCTGTTCGTGGTGCCGCTGGTGCTGGCCATCGTGACCATCGTCAGCAACGCCGACCGCCTGGTGGAATGGGCCAAGCTGGCGTCCACCTACACGCTGCCCGACGAGCCGCCGCCGTGGCTGCAGAACCTGCCCGTGGTGGGCGGCATGCTGGGCGGCGCCTGGCGGCAGGCATCGGACCTGGGCCTGCGCGACCTGCTGCCGCGCCTGTCGCCCTATGCCGGTGACCTGACACGCTGGTTCGTGGCCGAAGTCGGCAGCATCGGTGTGCTGCTGCTGCAGTTCCTGCTGACCGTGCTGGTGTCGGCGGTGATGTACGCCTACGGTGAAGAAGGCGCGCGCCTGGTGCGCCTTTTTGCACACCGCCTGGCCGGCCAGCGTGGCGACGGTGCCGTGGTGCTGGCCGGCAACGCCATCCGCGGCGTGGCGCTGGGCGTGGGTGTGACGGCGCTGGCCCAGGCCGTGTTGGGCGGGGTGGGTGTGGCGCTGGCCGGTGTGCCCTTTGCGGCGCTGCTGACGGCCGTGATGTTCATGTTGTGCATCGCCCAGGTCGGCCCGGTGCCGGTGCTGCTGGCGGCTGCCGCCTGGGCCTTCTACGACGGCAGCACGGGCTGGGCGATCTTCCTGATCGCATGGTCGGGCTTTGTGGGCACGGTGGACAATTTCATCCGGCCGGTGTTCATCCGCATGGGTGCCGACATCCCGCTGCTGCTGATCTTTGCCGGTGTCATCGGCGGTCTGTTTGCCTTCGGGCTGGTGGGCATCTTCGTCGGCCCGGTGATGCTGGCGGTGGGCTACACGCTGCTGGAGTCGTGGATGAACGAAGAGCTGGCCAGCAACGCACCCGATTACCGCGATTGAATACCCGCGACTGAGCGTTTTGCCTCTCAGGCCGTGATCCAGCCCGCCGCCTGCATGTCGGCCTGGGCCTGGATAGCCGATCTGAACTGCAGCGCCTGCCAGCCCAGCGCCCGCGCGGCTTCGACATTGGGGCCGTGGTCGTCCAGGAAGACCAGGTCGCGTGGCGCAACCTGGAAGAGCTGCAGGGCGGCTTCGAAGATCGCCGGCTCGGGTTTGTTGTGGTGGACCCGGGCCGAGAAGATGCCGCTGTCGAAGCGGGTGAAAAAGTCGTGGCGTTCCAGCACCTCGGCATAAGGCGCCGGCATGTTCGACAGGTAGTGCAGGTGGTGGCCCGCATCGGCCAGTTGGTGCAGCAGGGCCACCGATTCGGGCATCGGCTGCAGCTCGCGCGGCACCGCGTCCACCACCGTCTGCACGTCGGCCGGGGCCAGGCCGGTGCGGCTTGCGATGCGTTGCACCAACTCGGGCACGCTGACGGTGCCACGGTCGAAGTCGCCCCAATCGCCGCCGTAGGCCTGGAAGATCTGCTTCTCCCAGTGCGCGGCCTGGGCTTCGTCGGTGGCCACATGCGGCACTTCGCGCATCAGCATCTGGCGCGGTTGCCAGCTGAAGAGCACGGCGCCCAAGTCGAAGACGATGCGTTTCGGTGGCCGCTTCATGAAGTCAGGCGCTTCAGCAAGCCGGCGGTCGAGCTGTCCAGGCCCGTGGTGTCGCCCGTGCCCAGACGTGGCAGCAGTGCGTTGCACAGCGCCTTGCCCAGTTCCACGCCCCACTGGTCGAAGCTGTTGATGCCCCACAGCGCGCCGCTGACAAACACGCGGTGTTCGTAGAGCGCGATCAAGGCGCCCAGGCTCTGCGGCGTCAGCGCATCCAGCACGAAGGTGGTGCTGGGCCGGTTGCCCGGGAAGGCCCGATGCTGCGCCAGCACCGCGGGGTCGAAGCCGGCGGCGGCCGTCGGCGCCTTTTCGGTGAAGGCAGCGGCCGCGCTTTTGCCCAGCATCAGTGCCTGGCTCTGCGCCAGGCAGTTGGCCAGCAGCTTGTCGTGCTGGTCGGCCAGGCCGTGTGACGGGGTCTTGACGGCGATGAACTCCACCGGGATCACGTCGGTGCCCTGGTGCAGCATCTGGAAGTAGGCGTGCTGGCCGTTGGTGCCGGGCTCGCCCCACACCACGGGGCTGGTGCCGAAGGGCAGGGCGCGGCCCTGCTGGTCGACCTGCTTGCCGTTGGATTCCATCTCCAGTTGCTGCAGATAGGCCGGCAGGCGGCGCAGACCCTGGTGGTAAGGCGCCACGCTGCGGCTGGTGAAACCGTGGAAGTTGCGGTACCAGACGTCCAACAGGCCCAGCAGCACCGGCAGGTTCTTCGCCAGTGGCGTGTGCGCGAAGTGCCGGTCCATCGCATGCGCGCCGGCCAGCAGCGCGCGGAAATCGGCGCTGCCGATGGCAATGGCCATCGGCAGGCCGATGGCGCTCCACAGCGAATAACGACCGCCCACCCAGTCCCAGAAACCGAAGGTGGTGTGGATGCCAAACTCGGCCGCGGCTTTGACGTTGGTGGTGGTGGCAGCGAAGTGCCGCGCCACGTCGCTGCCACCCTGCTGCACGAACCACGTGCGCGCGGCCCTTGCATTGGCCATCGTCTCCTGCGTCGTGAAGGTCTTGCTGGCGACGATGAAAAGCGTCTTCTTCGCGTCCAGCCGCTGCAGCAGCGGCGCGATGTCGTGGCCGTCGACGTTGCTGACGAAGTGCAGTTGCTGCGCCGGGTTGCGGTAGGCGTCCAGTGCCGGTACCACCATCGCGGGGCCCAGGTCGCTGCCGCCGATGCCGATGTTCACGATGTCGGTGAAGCCGCTATTGCCGCTGTCGCTGCGCACGCGGTCGGCGTAGGCGAGCATGCTGTCCAGCACCGAGTGCACCTCGTCGCTGAAAGGCCCCTGGCCCCGCGGCGCACGCAGTGCCGTGTGCAGCACCGCGCGGCCTTCGGTGACGTTGGCGATGTCGCCGCGCAGCAGCGCATCGCGTTGCGCTTCAAGGCCACATTCACGGGCCATGTCCAGCAGGAAGTGCCACGTGGCGGTGTCGATGCGGTTTTTGCTGAGGTCGGCAAACACCTCGGGCGCTTCGAAGCTCATGGCCGCAAAGCGGCCCGCGTCGCGTTCGAAGGCTTCGCGCAGGTCGAAGTCGCGGCCGTGGGCTTCGAAGTGGCCTTTCAGCGCGCCCCAGGCCTGGGTTTCGTCACAGCGTTTCACTGCTGCAGGCCCTGGATCAGGCGGTCCAGCTTGACTGCGTCGGCGGCAAAGGCGCGGATGCCTTCGGCCAGTTTTTCGGTGGCCATCGCGTCTTCGTTCAAGGCCCAGCGGAAGCTCTTTTCGCTGTGGTGAACGGCAGGCAGGTCCAGTTGGCGGGCGGCTTCGGCGTCCAGCGCTCGCGGCAGCGGCGTGTCGCTGGCCTGCAGCTGCGCCAGCAGCTCGGGGCTGATGGTCAAGAGGTCACAGCCGGCCAGCGCGACGATCTGCCCGGTGTTGCGGAAGCTGGCGCCCATCACCTCCGTTTTGATGCCGTGGCGTTTGTAGTGATTGAAGATGGCCTGCACACTTTGCACGCCAGGGTCGTTGGCGCCGGCCATCTTGGCTTCGTCCCAGGCTGCGCCCGCGGTCTTTTTGTGCCAGTCGTAGATGCGGCCCACGAAGGGGCTGATCAGTTGCACCCCGGCGTCGCCGCAAGCCACTGCCTGGGCGAAGGCAAACAGCAGCGTCAGGTTGCAGCGGATGCCCTGTTTTTCCAGCACCTCGGCGGCGCGGATGCCCTCCCAGGTGGCCGCCACCTTGATCAGCACACGGCCCTTGTCGATGCCGGCGTCGGCATACAGGCCGATGAGCCGCAGCGCTCGGGCCACGGTGGCTTCGGTGTCGAAGGACAGGCGGGCGTCGACCTCGGTGCTGACACGGCCCGGCACCACCTTCAGGATCTCGCGGCCGAAGCGCACCAGCACCTGGTCCACCACCGCGTCCAGCGCCGCGCCGCGGTGTGCGGCCACGGTGTCGGCCAGCAGCGGCGCGTAGTCGGGCTGCTGCACGGCTTTCAGGATCAGGCTCGGGTTGGTGGTGGCGTCCTGCGGCGCAAACTGCGCCAGCTGCTTGAAGTTGCCGGTGTCGGCCACCACGGTGGTGTGTTGCTTGAGCTGGTCGAGCTGGTTCATGGCGCGCATTCAGGGTTCAAAGCCCGAATTAGACCCGAGTGCCATGGCCGCGCGGGTTCAAGGTGGTTTCGCCGCCGGCCGACGCGGCATGATGTCGGCGACCGCTCGCCCCCATGAACGCCGTTCTGCAAGACCAGCCGCTGCCGGCCCGCCTGGTGCCGTGGCCCCGTGCCCTGCACACCACGCTGGGTCGCTGCCTGCTGCTGGCCGTGTTGCTGCACCTGTGGCTGGCGGCCTGGGTGGGCACCGCGCCGGGCGGCACGGCGCAGCTGGGCCAGGGGGTGTTCGGCGCCATCAACGTGACACTGCGGGGGCCGGTCAGTGAAGGTGCGCGGGTGGTCGAGCTGCCGCCCGAGCCTGTCAGCACCGCCCCCGGCGATGCGCCCACACCACGCTGGGGTGGCGCGGTGCGCAGTGCCGAGCCGCAGCCCGACAGCGTGCCCGGTGCGGCCACCCTGGGTTTGCCGGCCGCCCGGTTGCCTGAAGCGCGCCGGTTGGCCGTGCCGCCGATCGAAACCGCAGCCACCGCAGTGGCTGCGCCGGTGCCACTGCCCGCGCCCGTGGCGGTGCCGGCGCCCCTGCCCAGTGCGGCGCCCCAGCTGCAGCAACTGCCCCCATTGACACCGAGCCCGGCCTGGACCGCTGCCCCTGCGCTGCCTGCCCAGGCGACCTTGCCCAGCCCCGCCGTGCTGCCCGGCCTGCCTGAGCCGGTGGCGGCCTTGGCTGCGCCTGCACCTGCACCGCAGCGGCAGTTGCCATCGACCTTGGCCGCGCCCACGCCGGCGGCACCTGCAGCTGCCTTGCCCAGCGCTGCCGCGCCGCTGTCCCTGCCTGAACTGGCCGCACCGGAACGGCCGCTGCCGGCACCACCGGTGCTGCGCCAGCTGGCCACCCCGCCGGCCGCCCTGGCGCGCACACCCGAGCCCGCGCTGAGCGCGCCAGACCTGCCAGCGGCACCGGCGGCTGCCTTGCCACCCGCCGTGTCGCTGACCGGGCAGCCGTTGCCGGCCTTGGGCACGGCGCCAGCCGATGCCGGTTCGCGGGTCGGCCACGACGTGGCCACACCACCTGCCGCGCCATCCAGTGCACCCCCGCGCCTGAACCTGGAACTGGCCCGCCCGCGGGGTGGCGAGCTGTCCCGTTACGACACCCGCGGTGTCTTGCCGGTTTTGCCACGCCCGCCCGAACGCGACGAAAAACTGGCGCGCGAGATCGAAAAGGCCGGCAAGGCCGATTGCCGCACGGCCTACGGCGGCATGGGTCCGCTGGCGGTGATTCCGCTGGCGGTGGACGCGCTGCGCAAGGAAGGTGGGTGCAAGTGGTGAGGCGGCGGCACGGCGGCCGCCTTCTCACGTCACTCGCCGGCTGTTTCGTCCCTTACTGCGCCAGGTCCAGGCGGTAGTCGCCGTTCACCGGCCCGGTGACACCCCGAGCGAAGTACACACGCACATACATCAGCACCGGCGCGCCGCTGGTGTTGCTGGCCGTGGCCAGGTCGACGCGGCCCACACCCTGTGTGCTGCGGGCCAGCAGCGCCAGCGCCGCGTCGTAGATCTCCAGGTTGAAGTCCGACTCCGGGCCCGGCGTCAGCGTGGCGCTGAGCGTGCGGCCCGGGGCCACGGTGACGGCGAAGAAGTCGCGGTCGCGCACCTCGCCGCGGGCGCTGCCCATGTTGGCGTTGACCTGCGCCGGCAGGCTGGGCACCACCTGAGGCTGGCTGAAGTTGTCGTTGGGTTCGACCTCGGCCAGCACCAAGGGCAGGGGCGGTGTGTCGCTGATGTTCAGGAACACCGCCGTCACCGCACCCCAGGCGCCTGAGGCATCGCGGGCCCGCACGTAGACCGTGTGGCGGCCCGGTGCCAGACCGGCGGTGTCGACACTGCCGGCCAGGGTTTCGGTCTCGCTGTTGAAGCTGCCATCGGCCGCCGACAAGGCGCGCGGCACGGCGCCAGCTTCCCAGGGCGGGGTGTTGATGGTGTATTCGGCCGCGGCGATGGCCTGCGTGCCTTCGACGCCGTTGCTGTTGTTGAAACGTGCGTCGCTGGCTGAGCCGCTCAGCGCCACCGGCGTGCCGGCGGCGACACCCACACCCGATGCATCACCGGCCAGCGCCAGCGCCGTCACGTCGGGGCCGGCGGGTGTGATGTAGGGCGTGCGCACCACCTTGGCGGCGTAGATCAGCGCCGGCAGGTTGCCCGGCTTGATCGTGCTTTCGTAGCTGGCGCAGCTCTGGAAGAAGGACGTGCCCAGTTCGATGGTGTAGGCGGCCACGCCCAGTTCACCGTAGCTGATGCCGTCGCTGGTGCCGTCGGTGGGGTACAGGCCGATCGACTGTGTGGGGGTGTAGCCGTTGAAGAAGGCGAACTTGCGGCCCAGCGTCTGCAGCGCGGGGCCGTTGGGTGCAGGCGTGGCCGTATTGCCCCAGGGCCACAGCACCAGCTGGCTGTAGCTGTGGATGTCCATGTGGATGCCGCTGGTGTCGGCCGGCGCGGCGTCGGTGACGGCGGGGCCGCGGCGGTCGGGCCACAGGCTGCGCACGTAGTTCTGGATGGCCTGGATCTCGGGCTCCGAACCCGCGCTGGGGCCGCGGTAGGTCAGGCTGCAGGCGCTGCCGCTGGAGCCTTCACCGCCGGTGCTGTTCCAGCCAAAGGTGAAGTTGCGGTTCAGGTCGACACCGCGGGTGTTGGTGTTGGCGCAGTGCGCGTTGTTGACGTTCTTGCGCCACGACAGGCCGGTCTCGGCGCGTTTGCGGCCGTCGGGGTTGGCGTGCAGCATCAGGTGCACTTCGTGGTGGTCCATGATCCACGTCGCGTCGGCGTTGTTGCCGTGGCCGTTGACCAGCCAGCGCGCAAACTCCAGCACCAGCGGCGCGGTCGTGTATTCACGGGCGTGGATGGCGCTGTTGATGAAAAGCTTGGGCTTGCCACCGGCAGGTGCCGGCACCGCGCTGTTGCTGAGCTTCAGCACCCGCAGGTCGTAACCGCCCGTGCCCTGGGTCTTGAGCCAGGAGTCACCGGCATCGACCCAACTGCCCAGCGTGGGCCGCGCGGCCAGCAGCGCGTCGGCCGCGGCGAAGGTTTCTTCCACCGTTTCGTAGCAGGCGTAGCCGGGAATGGACAGCGGCTGTGCTTCGGCGGTGCCGCGCTTGGCCTGCAGGATCTGCATCAGCGTCAGCCGCCGGTTGCGCAGTTCGATGTAGTCGGTGGCCAGTTCGAAGCGGAAGCCGAAGGGCCGCAGGCGGTCCATGTCGGCGGCGTCGAGTTCCATCACCAGGAAACCCCGTTTGAAGTCGCTTTCCAGCAGCTGACCGTGGAAGCTGATGGCCGCCTTGCGGGCGATCTCGGCGCTCGGGTAGTAGGCGCGGTAGACGTTCTGCGTCTGTTTTTCCTGCTCCAGCAGGTTGTGCAGCTCGGGGCCGTGCAGGTGCTGGGCGGCGGCGGGCCAGTGGGCGGCGCAGGCGGCAACGACAGCCAGGGTCAGCGCCAGCGGGCGGGCGCGGCAGGGGGTTATGGTCTTCAAGTGGGCTCCTCGTCCTTTGCCGCAGACTATGCCAGCAAGGACGGGCTTTTTGCCCCCCGCATCTTCAGGCTCTGCGCTGCATGCGAAGGCCTTCAGGCCGCCATTGCGTCCGGCGCAAAGTCCAGCAGCACCTTCATCGCCCGCTTGCGGTCGCTGGCCAGTTCGAAGGCCTGGCGCGCCTGGCTGAGCGGGAAACTGCCGGTGATCATGGGCCGCATGTCGACACGGCCTTCGTTGATCAGCCGCACCGCCAGCGCGAACTCGGCATGGAAGCGGAAGGACCCGCAGATGCTCAGTTCCTTGGCCACCACCAGGTTCTGCGGGATGCTCACGTCGCCACCCAGGCCCAGCTGCACCACCACACCACGCGGGCGCATCGTGTCCAGCCCGGCGCGCAGCGCACGTTCATTGCCCGAACATTCCAGCATCACGTCGAAGCTGCCCTTGCGGGTGCTGCCGTCGGCGCCGTAACGTGCCACCCAGCCGCTGTCCTGCGCCACGTTCAGGGTCTGGTGGGCGCCCATGGCGCGTGCCACGGCCAGCGTTTCGTCGGTCAGGTCCACGGCCACGATCTCGGCCGCGCCGTGCACACGCGCTGCGGCCACGGCCAGCGTGCCGATGGGCCCGCAGCCCGACACCAGCACGCGTTTGCCCAGCAGCGACCCGGCGCGCGACACACCGTGCAGCGCCACCGAAAAGGGTTCGGCCAGGGCGGCGTGCTGCAGCGGCACGTGCGCCGCCACCACTTCGCACTGCACCGCGTCGCAGACCAGCAGGTTGCGGAAGGCACCTTCGACATGCGGGTCGCGCATCGCGCTGCCGTAGAAGCGCATGTCCAGGCACTGGTTGGGCAGGCCTTCCAGGCAGTAGACGCAGCGGCTGCACGGCCGGCTGGGGTTGACGGCGACCTTGTCGCCAGGTTTGACGCGGCTGACGTCGGGCGCCACGGCCGTCACGGTGCCGGCCACCTCGTGGCCCAGGATCATCGGCCGCTTGATGCGCACGGTGCCGAAGCCACCGTCGTGGAAGTAGTGCAGGTCCGACCCGCAGATGCCGCCAAAACCCACCTGCACCAGCACCTGGCCGGGGCCGGGCTCGGCCGCCTCCTGTTCTTCGACCTGCAGATCGTGGGGCGCGCGGATCACCAGGCACATGCAGCGCAGTTGCATCGGGGGTCTCCTGTTTGGTGTGATGATTGCAGCCGCGATCATCACACCAAACAGGAGACCCGCCTTGAAGCTCTTCGACCTGAGCGGCCGCACGGCCCTGATCACCGGTTCCAGCAAGGGCATCGGCTACGCCATTGCCGGTGCGCTGGCCAGCGCGGGCGCGCGGGTGGTGCTGAACGCCCGCAGCCCCGACGCCCTGGCGCAGGCACGCAACACGCTGGCCGCCGAAGGTTTCGACGTGCACACCGCCGCTTTCGACGTGACCGACGCCGACGCCGTGGAAGCCGGCGTGTTGCAGGTCGAAGCACAGGTTGGCGCCATCGACATCCTGGTCAACAACGCCGGCATGCAGCACCGCGGCAACTTCGCCGAATTCCCGATCGACGCCTGGCACAAGATCACCACCACCAACATCGACAGCGTGTTCCTGGTGGGCCGCGCGGTGGCGCAGCGCATGATCCAACGCCAGGCCGGCAAGATCATCAACGTCTGCAGCGTGCAAAGCGAATTGGGCCGCCCAGGCATCGCACCCTATGCCGCCACCAAGGGCGCGGTGAAGATGCTGACCAAGGGCATGGCCATCGACCTGGGCAAACACGGCATCCAGGTCAACGGCCTGGGCCCGGGTTACTTCAAGACCGAACTGACGCAGTCCCTGGTGGCCGACCCGGCCTTCACCGCCTGGCTGAGTGGCCGCACACCCGCCGGCCGCTGGGGCGAGGTGAAGGAACTCGCCGGCGCGGCCATCTTCCTGGCGTCCGACGCATCCAGCTTCGTCAACGGCCACATCCTGTACGTGGACGGCGGCATCACGGCCAGCCTGTAGCCGCGCCGAAAATGCCACCGCGCGGCCCCGTGATAATGACCGGATGACGATCTTCTACTGGGTGATGGGCGTGCTCATCGTCGGCACGCTGCTGCCGTCGATCATGTACTGGGTGCTCTATGCCGTGACCGGCGAGCCGGCTTGCGCGCGCCGCGCCAGCGCCCTGTGGAACTTCAGCCGCGTGCTGGCGCTGTTCGGTTTCAACATCCTGATCTGGGGCCACGTCATCGTGGGCCTGTGGCAGTTGGCGCGCTGAGCTCCCGGGGTTGAAGCCGTCGGGCATCGAAAGAGGCGCTCTGGCGCGCAAACGGCGGCAGGGGCTCAGCGACGGCGGCGACAGCGAGCCCTTGCGCGTAACGCACCCGTTGCCGCGACGGCCTGCTGCAGCGCCAAGGTTGCCGTGCTGGCCGCGCCAGCGCACCGGACCGACCGGGTTGCCATGCAGCCGCCACTCAACAGTACCGGCATCCGGCCAAAGGAGCAGTCGTCGGCGAACGACTGGCTTTCGCACCCGAGCGAAACCTACCACCTGCGCGGCCTGGCGCAAGTCGCCGGCACCGACTCCGGCAACACGAGCAAGCTGCTGAAGCTGCTGGTTTCGCGAGGGCGGATCATTTTGGGCCTCGATTGCAGAGGGCAAGAAGATCGACTTGAAGGGGCCGCGCGCCGCGCCAAGCGTCTCGTAGATCGCCGTTTCGCCAGACTCTGCGAAGTAACCGACCTCGTCGTCGGTCAGGTCGAAGCGTCCCGAGCGCAGGCCTCGGAGTGGCAACCCCAAAGTGGCAACGGCAACGGCAACGGCGCCGCGCCGAGTTCTCAGGCGTTGCAACTTATGGAGATTGAATGGCGCCGGGAGCGTGAAGTCAACGGCGTGTTCAGCCTGCGTCAGTCTCATGGCGCACGCTCAGTTGCCCTTCTGTCCGGCAATGGCCAGCACACGTTCCGCCTCGCCCTGCTCGATGGCGGCCAGAGGCGTCTTGCCGCCCAGAGCCTGTCCAGAGTCGACGCGAGCTTGGGCAGCGCCGCCCAGACCCTGGGCTCGTGATGGTGACGCCGATCGTGCCGGCGAGCTCTGCGACCTCATCGGTCGAGACCGTGTCGCCGGTTGCGAGCCTGGTGCTGCGCGCGCCCGGGCTATCGGCCAGCGGGGCGCGTGTTTCCTCAACGGTGACGCAGTCGGAGTGGCCACGGGCTTGTACAGCGGTACGCTTGCCCCTGGTTTTTGCGGCGCCCGATGGGTTGTCACATTCGGACGTTTCGTCAAGTTGGATTGCCTCGTTCAAAGGCCAGGTTCCCACTGCCCCCGCGCCGCAGTTGATCGAGCCAGCGCTCCGGCACCAGCGCCTTTCGTGCAGGCCTTCGCGGCGGCCCGGCTGAAGGTGATGAACCTGGGCCGGTTCGACTTGAATTGAACCGGCACCGACCTCAACTCGGCACACCCAGCGCCGCGAGGTGCACCACCCACTCGCGCGCGGGGTCCACGGCCACCAGCCGCGCGGCTTCGTCGTCGTAGAAGGCACCCACGGCGCACACGCCCAGGCCCAGGGCCACGGCGGCCAGGTACAGGCGTTCGCCGACCAGGCCGCTTTCGATGAAGGCGTGGCGGTAGCCGCGCGCCGGGCCGCCCGCGTCGTGCGCCAACGCGGCGCGGGCCATGCTGAGCACGAAGACCACGGCGGCGTCGCCGATCACGTCCTGGTCCAGCGCGGCGCGGTGGGCTGCCTGGCGCGCCAGCGTGTCGTCGCGCCGGCGCAGCAGCGCGTGGCGGGCGGCGTCATAGCGCCAGGCGGTGCTGGGCAGGCCTTGCACGGCGTGGGTGACGAGGTCCAGCCGCACCGCGTCCGAAAACAGCGGCGGGTGGCCCTGCGCCATGTGGTGCAGCACCGTGCCCAGCGTGGCCAGCGGCAGCGCCTGGTCGCTGAAGCGGCGCACCGATCGGCGCCGTGCGATCAGTGCCTGCACCTCTGCAGGCAGCACCACGGGGCTGGGTGGCGGCAGCTGCAGGGCCGGCGGCGACACCGCGGCAGCGGGCACAGGTGCCGGCGGGGTCGGCGGGCCGTCCCCAGCCCGCAGTGACGTGGCGAGGTGCACGGCATCGGTCACGCCCAGCACCTGTGTCTGCGACGCCTGCGCCAGGGCTGGCGCCGCCCATGGCCCGGGTTGGGCAGAAGGCAGCCGCAGCGCGGTGGTGGCCGGCGGTGCATCAGCCACAGCGGCAGCAGCGGCACCAGCCGCCGCTTCGTCGAACCACAGCCTGGCCAGCACGCCTTCCTGGGCTTCGTCCAGGCCCAGCTCGCGCGCCAGCACTGATTCGTCGAACAGCCGCTGCGGCACCAGGCCCGAGCCCAGAGCGGCCGCGGTGGCGCGGGCGTTTTCCAGCAGGTGGCCCAGGTCGCCCAGCACGTAGCGGTAGGTGCGGTCGCGGTACTTGTGACCGCTGCGCGCGAAGATCGCCGTGGCCACGAGTTCTGCCGCCGCGCCGGGCTCGGTGGACTTGAGCCCGGCCACCCGGTTCAGCCGGTGGGCCCGCCCGTCGTAATGCCACCAGCCGGGGGCCAGCCCTGCCACGCGCCGCGCACACAGGTAAAGCTCGGTGGCGAACAGCGCGCCCGACGACGGTGCCGTGCGGAAGTGAATGCCCGCGCTGACCTGGTTGACACCGGCACTGCACCACAACACACGGGCGACGAGGTCGATGTCCAGCGGCATGCCGGGCGCATCGGCGCGGGCCGACCGCAGGCTGCCGGCCGACGGCAGCACCACCTGCAACGCGCCGGGGTAGGCCTTGAAGGGCGGCGGCTGCGCGGCCCACTGCGTGCCGGCGGCGCGGCGAAACACGCCGGCGCGCGAATGGGCAGAAAACTCGTGAAACTGCTCCACCACGGCCATGGCCTGCCCACCTGCCGTCGCGCCTGCGGCGGGGCCGGGTGGCACGTGGATCTCGGTGCGCCCCTGGCGCACCCCCAGCCAGAACGCGCCGCCGCCGGCCACCACAGCACCCAGCACGCCCAGGGCACCGACCGCATGCCGCCTGGGTGTCGTCGCCCCGGCTGGCGCGGCACCGGGTGGAGCCGCAGCCGCAAGGCGATGTGGTGAGAAGTGGCGCCACACCACGCGGAAGTTGAACGCCAGGTGCACCACCAGCAGCAGCACGGTGGCGTAGCCGAACAGGTAGTGCCAGTCGAACACCGGCAGGTGCTGGTTGGCGACCCAGAAGATGCCCAGGCCGGCCGTGGTCAGCACGTAGGCCATCAGCAGCACGCTGGACCAGACGTTCAACGCCAGCCGAGACGGCATGCGACGCCGCAAGGCCCACACCCCAGCGGCGCCCACGGCCAGCATCAGCGGCAGCAGCACCCAGGCCAGTTTGTCCATGGCCGCGAGCTTACTGACTGCTGCCTGGCCAGGCCCGTGTTCGGTGCGCAATCACCCCACGCGACGTCGTGGCCTTCGCGCGACCGATCCAGGACATGGTCGAGGTAACCCATCCATTGCGTGCGTGCCGAGTCCACCCGGACATCGGCTGCATGCGTCACGGCAATTTTCTATGTCAGCTGTATCACCTGCATTTCGAAGGCCCCACCGGCGGCTGAGGGTTTCGGCCATGGTGGTCGAACCCTCCTCTTCGACCAACACCCGGAGCCGGGCTCAGCGTCCGGACCCGCGCTCCCGCCCACGCAGCAGCACGTACACCGCCGGCACCACGAACAGCGACAGCAGCGGCGCCGTCACCATGCCGCCGAGCATCGGCGCGGCGATGCGGCTCATGACCTCGGCGCCGGTACCGCTGGCCCACACCACCGGCATCAGGCCGGCCAGCAGCGTGGCCACCGTCATCGCCTTTGGCCGCACGCGCAGCACCGCGCCTTCGCGGATGGCGTCGAGCACCACCTCCTGCGTCGGCTCCAGGCCGCGGTCGACCCGGTCCTGCAAGGCGTGTTTCAGGTACACCAGCATGATGACGCCGAACTCCGCCGCCACGCCGGCCAGCGCGATGAAGCCGACGCCGGTGGCGATCGACAGGTTGTAGTCAAGCGCCCACAGGAACCAGACACCACCGGTCAGGGCCAGCGGCAGCGTGGCCATGATCAGCAGCGCCTCGTCGAAGCGCCGGAAGGTCATGTACAGCAGCACGAAGATGATCAGCAGCGTTGCCGGCACGACCACCTTCAGCCGCGCATTGGCCCGTTCCAGGTATTCGAACTGGCCCGAATAGGCGATGCTCATGCCGGGCTCCAGCGCCACCTCCTTGGCCACCGCGGCGCGCAGGTCGTTGGCCACCGCCGACAGGTCGCGGCCGCGCACGTCGACATAGACCCAGCCCGAGGGCCGCGCGTTTTCGCTCTTCAGCATCGGCGGGCCGTCGGTGATGTGCACCCGGGCCACCGTGCCCAGCGTGATCTGCTGCCCCATCGCGGTGTAGATCGGCAGGCTGGCCAGCCGCTCGGGCGAGTCGCGCCATTCGCGGCCGTAGCGCAGGTTGATCGGGAAGCGGGCCAGGCCCTCGACCGTCTCGGCCACGTTCTCGCCGCCGATCGCGCCGGACACCACCGCCTGCACGTCGGCGACGTTGAGGCCGTAGCGTGCGGCGGCGACACGGTCGATGTCGACGTCGAGATAGCGCCCGCCGGTCAGTCGCTCGGCCAGCGCCGACGACACCCCGGGCACCTCCTTGGCCACCTGCTCGACGCGCAGCGCGATGCGGTCGATGGCGGCCAGGTCGGCGCCACTGACCTTGACGCCGATCGGGCTCTTGATGCCGGTGGCCAGCATGTCGATGCGGTTGCGGATCGGGGGCACCCAGACGTTGGCCAGTCCCGGCACCTGCACCGCGTGGTCGAGTTCCTCGACCAGCTTCTCCGGCGTCATGCCAGGCCGCCACTGCTCGCGCGGCTTGAGCATGATGGTCGTCTCGAACATCTCCAGCGGCGCCGGGTCGGTGGCCGTCTCGGCACGACCGGCCTTGCCGAAGACACGCTCGACCTCGGGCACGGTACGGATCATGCGGTTGGTCAGCTGCAGCAGTTCGGCGGCCTTCTGCGCCGACAGGCCGGGCAGCGCCGACGGCATGTACAGCAGATCGCCTTCGTCCAGCCGCGGCAGGAATTCGCCGCCCAGTCGCGACAGCGGCCACAGCGTGCTGACCATCAGCACCAGCGCGATCACCACCGTGGCCTTCGGCCAGCGCAGCACCCATTCCAGCGCCGGGCGGTACACCGTGACCAAGCTGCGCGTGATCGGGTTCTTCATCTCGTCGGGGATGCGACCGCGGACCCAGTACCCCATCAGCACCGGCACCAGCGTCACCGAGATGCCGGCGGCGGCCGCCATGGCGTAAGTCTTGGTGTAGGCCAGCGGGCCGAACAGGCGCCCTTCCTGGGCCTCGAGCGTGAACACCGGAATGAACGACAGCGTGATGATCATCAGGCTGAAGAACAGTGCCGGGCCGACCTCGACCGCGGCGTCGGTGATCACCTTCCAGCGCTCTTCGCCGGCCAGCTTCTCGCCCGGCCGCGCATGCTGCCAGGCTTCGATCTTGCGGTGCGCGTTCTCCGTCATCACCACCGCGCCGTCGACCATGGCGCCGATCGCGATGGCGATGCCGCCCAGCGACATGATGTTGGCGTTGATGCCCTGCCAGCGCATGATCAGGAACGCCGCCAGGATGCCCAGCGGCAGCGCGATGATGGCCACCAGCGCCGAGCGCAGGTGCCACAGGAACAACGCGCAGACGATGGCCACGACGATGAACTCCTTGACCAGCGTCTCGCTAAGCTGGCGGATGGCGCGTTCGATCAGCGCGCTGCGGTCGTAGGTGGTGACGACTTCCACGCCCGGCGGCAAGCTCTTTTGCAACTCGGCCAGGCGCTGCTTCACCGCAGCGATCGTCTCCTGAGCGTTCTTGCCCGAACGCAGCACGATGATGCCGCCGGTGACCTCGCCCTCGCCGTCGAGTTCGGCGATGCCGCGGCGCATCTCGGGGCCGACCTGCACCGTCGCGACATCGGCCAGCCGCACCGGCACGCCGCCGCGCGCGGCGAGCGGAATGGCGCGGAAGTCGTCCAGCGTCTTCAGGTAGCCGCTGGCGCGCACCATGTATTCGGCTTCGGCCATCTCGACCAGGCCGCCGCCGGTCTCCTGGTTGCCGGCCACGATCGCCTCGCGCACCATGGCCTGCGTGATGCCGTAGGCGGCCAGCTTCAGCGGATCCAGCACCACCTGGTACTGGCGCACCATGCCGCCGACGGTGGCCACCTCGGCCACGTTGGGCAGCGCCTTCAGCTCGTATTGCAGGAACCAGTCCTGCAGTGCGCGCAACTGCGACAGGTCGTTGCGGCCGCTTCGGTCGACCAGCGCGTACTGGAACACCCAGCCCACGCCAGTGGCGTCGGGCCCCAGCGCCGGCCGCGCCGCCGCCGGCAGCCGGCCCTGCACCTGGCTGAGGTACTCGAGCACGCGCGAGCGCGCCCAGTACAGGTCGGTCTTGTCGTCGAAGATGACGTAGACGAAGCTGTCGCCGAAGAACGAGAAGCCACGCACCGTCTTTGCCCCCGGCACCGACAGCATGGTCGTGGCCAGCGGATAGGTGACCTGGTTCTCGACGATCTGCGGCGCCTGCCCGGGCAGCGTGGTGCGGATGATGACCTGCACGTCCGACAGGTCCGGCAGGGCGTCGATCGGCGTCGTGCGCAGGCCCCACAACCCGGCTGCGGTGAGGAACAGCGTCGCCAGCAGCACCAGGAAACGGTTGCCGACCGACCAGCGGATGAGGGCGGCGATCATTTGCCGGCCCCGCTCTTCGCGCCTTGCGCAGGGGCACCGTGGTCGTGCGCCGCGGCGGCCGGTGCCGGTGCAGCTGCGGTGGCCGGCGCGATGCGCGTCACGATGTGCTCGTCACCCTGCTGGCGGAAACTGAACTCCACCGCCTGCCCGACGCGCAGGCCGCGTGCCAGTTCCGGCCGCGCCCACTGGAATGGCATCGACATCGGCGGCCATTTCAGTGCCGGCACCGGGCCGTGGTCGATGGTCACGCTGTCGCGGTCCCACTCGACGACGACGCCGGTGGCGGCGTGTTCGGGGTCGGCCGCTGCGGCCGTCGGCAACTGCTCACGCGCCAGCAGGCCGCGCACGCTGGCTTCGGAGTCGATCAGGAACTGCCCCGACGCCACCACCTGCTGGCCGGCCTGAAGGCCGCGTTGCACGACGATCTGGCCGTCGAGTTCGGCGCCGATCTCGACCTCGACCGGGCGGTAGCGCCCCGGCGCCTCCTGCACATAGACCAGCGCCCGCCGGCCGGTGCGGATCACCGCCTCGGTCGGCAGCACCAGCGCCTCGGCCGCTGCCGCGCCCTGCAGCGAGACCTGCGCGAACATGCCGGCGCGCAGTCGGCCGCCGGGGTTCGGCAACTCGATTCGCACGCGCAGGGTGCGCGTGTCGGGGTTGGCCTCGGGCAGCACGGCGGCGACGCGGCCACGCAAGGTCTGCCCGGGCAGCGCCGCCAGCCGCACCTCGACACCCTGCCCCGGTGCAATGGCGGCGGCCTGCGCCTCGGGCAGTGCGGCCTCGAGCCACACCGTGGACAGGCCGTTGATGCGCGCCAGCGTCATGCCCGGCTCGACGGTCATGCCCTGGCGCACCATCAGCTCGGCGATCAGCCCGCCCGCGGGTGCCGTGACCGTGGTCACCGCCACCGGCTCACCTCCGGCCACCACCCGCTCGACCAGCGCCGCCGGCATGCCCAGCAGCACCAGGCGTTGGCGCGCCGCCGCCGTCAGCGTGGCGTCGCCGGTGGCGCGCACGGCCAGGAACTCCTGCTGCGCGGCCAGCCAGTCGGGGTGGAAGAGGTCGGCCAGCGGCGCGCCAGCGGCGATCACATCGCCCGGCGCACGCCGGTAGACGCGTTCGACGAACCCGGCGGCACGGGACTGCACGATGCTGATGTCGCGTTCGTTCAGTTGCACCGTGGCCACGGTCTCGATGGCGTTGCCCAGGCGGCGCCGTTCCACCGTGGCCAGGCGCAGGCCCAGTGCCTGCACCGCATGCGGCGTCACGCTCAGGCCGGGTGCGCCGCCTGAGGCAGCGCCTTCGTCGGCATAACGCGGCACGAGGTCCATGTCCATGAACGGCGAACGGCCGGGTTTGTCGAAGCGCTGCGTCGGCACCATCGGGTCGTACCAGTACAGCACCGGGCGGTCGGCGGCCGGCGCCGCGGCACCGTGGTCGGCGGGGCCGGCCAGCCAGCGCGACAGGCCGAAACCGGCAGCGGCACCCAGGGCCAGCAGCACGGCGGCGGTGATCAGGGTCTTGGTGGGGGTCATGGCATTCACTCCGCAATCCAGGTGTTCAGGCGCACGCGCAGGTCGCTGCGCTCGGCGTCCAGGGCCAGCGCGCGCAGGTGCAGTTCCAGCAGCGCGCTGCGCGCGGCCAGCACGGTGCCCAGTTCGCCGCGGCCGGCCTGGTAGGCGGCCAGCGTCAGCGCCACGCGTTCATCGGCCAGCGCCAGACCCTGGCCTTGCAGGCGCGCGGCCTGCGCATCGAGCGCGCGGAGTTCGGCAAGCTGGGTCTCGACCTCCTCGGCGCGGCGTCGCAAGAGGTCCTCGCGCTCGGCGGCGATGCGCGTCAGCTCCTGGCGCCGCGCTGCGATCTGTGGCGTCTGCCGCTGGGCCTGGCGCACGGGCAGGTCGAAGCTGAGCTGGAACGACACCATGTCGTCGTAACGCTGGCGCCGGCTCCAGGCGACTTCCCACGACCAGTCGCCGCGGGTCTCGGCACGGTTCTCGTCGATTTCGGCCTGCGCCATCGCCGCCATGGCGTCGTAGGGCGCCAGGTCGGTGTGGCGCGGCAGGTCCTCGCGCAGTCGCTGTTCCTCCACCGCCCAGGCCAGCGGTTCGCCAACGAGCGCCTCGTCGCCGCGCGGCCCGACCAGGCGGCGCAGCGCGGCACGGGCCTTGGCGAGGTCGCGCGCGACTTCGTCCTGGCGGTCGGCAATCTCCAGCGCCTCCTGGCGCGCCATCGTCAGTTCGGCCGCCATGCCGGCGCCGGCGGCGATGCGCGGTGGCAATGTCTGCTGCAGCAGCGTGTTCTGCTGCTGCAGGCGATCCAGCCAGGCGGCGCGCTGTTGCGCGTAGTAGACGGCGACCCAGGCGCGCAGCGCCTCGCGGCGCACGCCCAACTCGGCGGCCGCCAGTTGCAGGCGATCGCGTTCGATGCGCGCCTGCGCCAGCTGCGAACGGGCCTCGCGCTTGGCGAGGTTGGGCATCTCCTGCATCAACGCCAGGCGTTGCATGGTGCCGGCGTCGCGCGTCAGGTTGTAGCGGTCGGGACCCTGCACGGGGATGTTCTCGAGGCCGATCGACAGCCGCGGATCGGGCAGGCTGGCGGCCGCCGGCCGGGCCAGCGTGGAGCCGCTCAGGCTGGCCTGCAGCGCCGTCAGCGCCGGTGACTGCTGGCGCGCCAGCGCAGCGGCTTCGGCCATGCCCAGGCCGGCCGCCTGCGCGGGGGCCAGCAAAGCGGCCACGACGAGGGCGAGCGCGCACCGGGTGCCGTGCGCCGACGGCCACGGCAACAGGAACGCGGGTTCAGGAGCCGACGCGGCTGCGGCGGCGGCCGGGTCCTGCGCTCGGCGCAGGCCCGCAAGGGTCGGATGATGCATGGAAAGTCCTCGGATCAGCGAACTCGGGGCGGTGGGCGCCGGCCCGCACGAGCGGGCAGGCGGACGACGGCCCGCTCGCTAGTTCCGCAGGACCAGCAGCGACAGGTACAGCGGCGGCGCGCCGCGCGGCGGTCCGTGGCCGGGATCGAAGCCCGGCACGGCCACCTCGGCCAGCGGCGCGGGTTCGGGCAACACCCACAGCAGCACCGGCAGCAGCGCCGCGCCGGCGTCGAGGTCGGCACCGGTGGGCAGCTGGTTGGCCGATTGCGTGGGGTCGCAATGCGCCTTGCACAGCAGCGGAAGGTCGGCGTCGACCGGCTGCGGACCGTGGTCGCCGCAGGGTTGCAGTGCCGCCTCGGTGGCGGCATCGGCCATCACCGCCTGCCCGGGGCAGGCATAGGCCGACACCAGCAATTGCACGACCAGCAACAGCAGCGCCAGGCAGGTGGCGGCAGGTCGGCGGCGGCGGGCGGTCCAGATCACGCTCGTGACTGTAACGGCCGCCGTGGCGCCCCCGCGTTGACATCCGTCAACGCCGGCGCCGACGGCGGGCACGTCGCTGGGGGCTGCGGATCGCCTTGCAAGCGACCCCAGCGCACCGTTCAACCGCCGGCGGCGGGGCCTTCAGCCTCGCGCAGGCGCTGGCGCAGCAGCCCGCTACCGGCGTGGCATTTCAGAACCGTGAACGGCACGCCGTGCTGCCGCGCAAGCTCCCGGAAGGCCTGCCGTTCGTGCATTCGCAGGAAGGCGGTATCGACGATCACCCGCTGGCCGGCGCCGAGAGCGATACCGGCCAAGGCCAGCAGGCGTTCGTAGGTGCGGCGGTTGGCAGCTTCGCCGTAGATGCCGCCGGGCACGCGCGGCGCCGAGGCCTCCAGCGCCGCCAGCCGCTGCATCAACTCCAGCGGCGACATGACCAGATGCGTGGTGCCGTCGCGCCAGGCTGTCTTGAGCTTGAGCACCACCCGCCCGGCCTTGCAGCGTCATCCCGAAAACTGTCGTCGACCGCACGTGAATCAGCAAACTCAGCAACCCATTCAAACTTGGATCGCTGATACGAGGTCACATCCAGTCGGACCCATTTGCTCCAACCCTGGCGGCGTGGATTGGCTTGGCCGTTCGCAAAACACCTGTGCCTGCCACTCGCAGCACGGTGGCACGGGTCGCCATCGATTCGGCGCCCTGCGAGAACCCCAGTTCACTGAAGAATCAGCAGGGCCCTGAAGTCGTTGACGTTGGTGAAGGTCGGCCCCGGCGTCACCAGGTCGCCCAGCGGCTTGAAGAAGTGGTAGGCGTCGTTGCGGTCCAGAAACTCGCTGGCCTTCAGGCCCAGGGCCGTGGCGCGCTGCAAGGTGCTGGGGGTGACGATGGCCCCGGCGTTGTCCTCGATGCCGTCGATGCCGTCGGTGTCGGCCGCCAGCACGTGAACACCCGGCTCGCTTTGCAGCGCGATGGCGCAGCCGAGCAGGAATTCGGTCGCGCGGCCGCCTCGGCCACCCTTTGACTTCACGGTGACGGTGGTTTCGCCGCCGGACAGGATCACACAGGGTTTGCCGAAAGGCTGTGAGCGCCGTGCCACGGCACGTGCCAGCGCCGCCTGCACCTTGCCCACCTCGCGGCTCTCACCTTCCATTTCGTCGCTGAGGATGTGCGCGTCGATGCCTGCGGCACGCGCCACGTCGGCGGCAGCTTCCAGGCTTTGCTGCGGCGTGGCGATCAGGTGCACCTCGTGGCCGTCGAACACCGCGTCGCCGGGTTTGGGGGTTTCGAAAGCGCCACTTTCCAGGCCTGCTTGTGCGGCTGGTGGCAACTCGATGCCATAGCGCTTGCACAAGGCCAGTGCGTCGGCGCAGGTGCTGGCGTCGGCCACCGTGGGGCCGCTGGCGATGACCTCGGGCGCGTCACCCGGCACGTCGCTGATCAGCAGGGTCACCACACGGGCCGGTGCACACATCGCGGCCAGCCGGCCGCCTTTGATGGCGCTGAGGTGCTTGCGCACGCAGTTCATCTCGTCGATGGCCGCACCGCTTTTCAAAAGTGCCTGGTTGATGGCCTGTTTGTCGGCCAGTGTCAGGCCGGGCGCGGGCATCGACAGCAGCGCCGAGCCGCCGCCGGATATGAGGCACAGCACCAGGTCGTCGGCTGTCAGGCCCTTCGTCAATGCCACGATGCGCTGCGCCGCGCGTGCGCCGGCTTCGTCCGGCACCGGGTGGCGCGCTTCCACCACCTCGATACGGCCCGGCTTGTTGCGATAGGCTGGGGGCACATGGTCGTAGCGCGTGACCACCAGGCCGCTGAGCGGTGCGTTCGCGGGCCACAGCGCGTCCACGGCCGCGGCCATCGCACCACCGGCCTTGCCGGCGCCCAGCACCAGCGTGCGGCCCTTCTTGGGGTCGGGTGGCGCGGGCAGGAATGCGGCGGTGTTGTGGGCCGGCAAGGCACGCTGCACGGCGGCGTCGTACATCGCCTGCAGCAGCGAACGGGGTTCGATGGAAGCGGCCATGTTCAGGCCTTCGGCGCCGGGTGCGTGGGGTCGACCCAGGCCACGTTTTCCGGCTGCTCGGCGGGTGTGATGTCCAGGTTCACCGCCACCGCTTCACCGTCGCTGCGGCACAGCACACATTCCAGCGTCTCGGTGGCGCTGGCATTGATCTCCTGGTGCGGCACGAAGGGCGGCACGTAGATGAAGTCACCCGGGCCGGCTTCGGCCGTGAACTCCAGTGCCTCGCCCCAGCGCATGCGGGCGCGGCCCTTGACGATGTAGATCACGCTTTCCAGCGGCCCGTGGTGGTGGGCACCGGTCTTGGCATTGGCGTGGATGTGCACCGTGCCGGCCCACAGTTTCTGCGCGCCCACACGCGCGAAGTTGATGGCCGCCTTGCGGTCCATGCCGGGTGTCTGCGCGGTGTTGGCGTCGAGCTGATTGCCGGGCACGACACGCACGCCGTCGTGTTTCCAGGCAGGGTCGGGGTGGCTGGCCATCGTGCGGTCCTTGGGTGCGAGAAGCCGGGCGATTGTCGCGTCTGCAATGATGCCAAGTCGCACCCGCTGGTGCATCACTTCCGCGCCTGTCCGCCCGCCGACACATGAACCCGGAAAAAGACCCACCCGCCGACACCACCACTGGCCCGGCATCTCCCTTCAAGAGCCGCCCGGGTCTGCAGCGGGTGTGGCGGGCCTTCAGCTATTCGCTGGCCGGCCTGAAAGCCGCCGTGCGCCACGAGTCGGCCTTCCGGCAAGAGCTCGCGCTGGGCCTGCCGATGGTGCTGCTGGCGCTGTGGCTGGCACCCGGTCGCTGGCAGTTGCTGGCACTGGTGGGCAGCGTGGTGCTGGTATGGATCGTCGAACTGCTGAACTCCGCCATCGAGGCGCTGGCCGATGCGGTGACGCTGAACCGCCACCCGCTGCTGGGCCGCGCCAAGGACCTGGGCAGTGCGGCGGTGATGCTGAGCCTGGTTTTTGCCGGGGTCGTTTGGGTGGTGGTGCTGTGGCCCTGAAAATCGGTGCATGCAAACCGACACCCCGCTGCCGCTGGCCGGCCTGAAAGTCCTTGAACTCGGTCAGCTGATCGCCGGCCCCTTTGCCGCCAAGACACTGGCCGAATTCGGTGCCGACGTGATCAAGATCGAGGCGCCCGGCAGCGGCGACCCGCTGCGCCAGTGGCGCTTGCTGAAAGACGGCACCAGCGTGTGGTGGCAGGTGCAGTCGCGCAACAAACGCAGCGTCGCGCTGGACCTGAAGGACCCGGCGGCCCAGGACATCGTGCGCCGTCTGGCCGACGAATGCGACGTGCTGGTGGAAAACTTCCGCCCCGGCGGGCTCGAAGGTTTTGGCCTCGACCCGGCGCTGCTGATGGCCCGCAACCCGCGCCTGATCGTGCTGCGCATCAGCGGCTACGGACAGACCGGCCCCTACCGCGACAAACCCGGCTTCGGTGTCGTGGCCGAAGCCATGGGCGGGCTGCGCCACCTGACGGCCGAGCCTGGCCGCACGCCAGTGCGGGTGGGCGTGAGCATCGGCGACACGCTGGCCGGGCTGCACGGTGTGATCGGTGTGCTGACCGCGCTGCACGAGCGCCAGCGCAGCGGCCTGGGCCAGGTGGTGGACGTGGCGCTGTTTGAGGCCGTCTTCAACTGCATGGAAAGCCTGCTGCCCGAGTACAGCGCCTTCGGTGCCGTGCGCCAGCCGGCGGGCAGTGCGTTGCCCGGCATTGCACCCAGCAATGCCTACCGCTGCAAAGACGGCCACGTGCTGATCGCCGGCAACGGCGACAGCATCTTCAAGCGCCTGATGACCGCCATCGGCCGTGACGACCTGGGGCAAGACCCCGCCTTGGCGGGCAACAGCGGGCGTGTGGCCCGGGTGGACGAGATCGACGCTGCCATCGGCGCCTGGGCGGCACCGCAAGACGTCGCCGACGTGCTGAAGGTGCTGGATGCGGCGGCCGTGCCGGCCGGCCGCATCTACACCGTGGCCGACATCGCCGCCGACCCGCACTACGCGGCGCGCGGCATGCTCGACGCCATCACGCTCAGCGACGGCACCGCGCTGGCCGTGCCCGGCATCGTGCCCAAGCTGTCGCGCACCCCGGGCCGCCACCTTCGCAACGCACCCACGCTGGGGCAGGACACGGCCGACGTGCTGGCGACCTTGCGCGACAAGCCGGCGGCTGACACCGCCTGAGCGGTGGTGGTCCAATCGGCCCATGCACGAAGACCCCACCGAAAGCCCGCTGCTGGCGCGCCTGACCGAACTGGAAATCAAGGCCAGCTTTGCCGAAGACACGCTGGACCGCCTGAACGACGTCATCGTGCGCCAGCAGGCGCAGATCGACGCGCTCGTGCGTGAAGTGGCGCAACTGCGGGCGCAGTCACCCGGCGACGAAGGCCCGGCCTTGCGCAGCCTGCGCGACGAATTGCCGCCGCATTACTGAGGCGCGGCTCCGCCTGCGCCACCCGGCCCCGCCTGCCGCCGCGCATCGCGCAGCATGAAGAGGTAGAGGCTTTCCACCTTCTCGCGCGCCCACGGCGTGCGGCGCAGGAACTTCAGGCTGCTGCCGATGCTGGGTTCGTGTGTGAAACAGCGCAGCGCAATGCGTTCGCCCAGGCCGGCCCAGCCGTAGGTGGCCACCAGCGCCTGCAGCAGCGCTTCCAGCGTCAGGCCGTGCAAAGGGGCCTTGGGGTGTGCGGGTGTCGTGGACATCGCGGCATTGTCCCAGCGCAGCGTTCAACTTTGGCAGGGGCGTGCCGATACCTGACGGGTGACCCGAGCTGTGCATGCGCGGGCCTGCGGCGAGCCGGGTGTCCTGCGCCGCCAAGCCATCGTCGGAGATCCCGAAACGTGAAACTGTCCCGCACCACCTTTGCCACCACCGCCCTGGCCGCCTTGCTGGCCGGCTGCGCCACCGGGCCTGAACCCCAAGGGGCGCCCCGCGCCGAAACGGTCTACGCCGTCACCAACGCGGCCGAACTGATCCGCTTCAATGCCGGCCAGCCGCAGCGGCTGCAGGCCCGGCTGCCGCTGCAAGGTCTGGCTGCGGGCGACCGCCTGGTGGGCATCGACTTCCGGGTCGCCCGCGGCGTCTTGTACGCCCTGTCGGCCAGCGGCCGCCTGTACACGCTGGACACCAACACCGCGCGCCTGGCGCCCGTGGGCAGCGCCGCGCCTGTGGCGCTGACGGGCCAGCACTTCGGCGTCGACTTCAACCCCGCCGCCGACCGCATCCGCGTCGTCAGCGACAGCGGCCTGAACCTGCGCCTGCACCCCGATACCGGTGCCCTGGCCGCCACCGACCCGCCGCTGGCGCGGGCTGCCGGGCACAACGGCGCGGCGCTGCGCATCGCTGGCGCCGGCTACACCTACAACAAGAGCAACGACAAGCTGACCACCAACTTCGCCATCGACCTGGCCGCCGGTGCGCTGGTGATGCAAGGCACGGCCGAAGGGGTGTTGCCCGCGGTGTCGCCCAACACCGGGCAGATCACCGTGGTGGGTGCGCTGGGCACCGGCGCACTGGACGATGCCAGCTTCGACATCACCGACACCGACAACACCGCGCTGGCGGCGCTGCGCAGTGGCGGCCGCACCCGCCTGCACCTGGTGGACCTGAAGTCGGGCCGCGCCACCTTGCTGGGCAGCGTCGGCGATGGCCGGGCGCTGTGGGGCTTGGCGATCGCGCCCTGAGCCGACCGGACACGATGATGCTGTCGCGGCTTGGGGCCCTTCTGTTGTGGGTGTTGCTGCCAAGCCTGGCCGGTGCGGCTGCGCTCGAAGTGCGTGTGCTGACCGACAACGGCAAGCCGCTGCTCGACGCCGTGGTGTTCCTTGAATCGCGCGAAGCCCGCGCGGCGCTGAAGCCCGGCGCGCAGGTGGACATCGCCCAGGTGGCCAGGCAGTTCGACCCCGCCGTCACCGTGGTGCCGGTGGGCACGGCGGTGAACTTTCCCAACCGCGACACGGTGCGCCACCACGTTTACTCCTTTTCGCCGGCGAAGAAGTTCGAGATCAAGCTCTACGTCGGCACACCCGCCACGCCAGTGGTCTTCGATCAGCCCGGCATCGCCGTGCTGGGCTGCAACATCCACGACAACATGGCGGCCTGGGTGGTCATCGTGCCCACACCGTGGTTTGGCAAGGCCGGTGCCGATGGTGTGGTGCGCTGGCCCAACGTGCCGGCCGGCAGCTACCGGCTGCGCACCTGGCACGCGTCGCTGCCGATGGGTGCACCGGCGGCTGACCAGCCGCTGGTGATCGGTGCCACCGAGATGCAAGTCGCGGTGCGTCTGACAGGGGCCGTGCCTTGAAGCAGCCTGCTGAACAGACCCTGCGCTGGCGCTGGACCCACTTCAAGCGCTGGCGCCTGTCCAGCCGCATGGTGGCGCTCACGCTGCTCTTGCTGCTGCTGGTGCAGTCCGCCGGTTTCATGGCCACCCGCGCAGGCATCGAGCGCAATGCCAGCGCCCGCCTGGCCGACGAACTGGTGGTCGGCGAACGGGTGTGGGCACGCTTGCTGGACCAGCGTGCGACCAAACTGGGGCAGGGCGCGGCGTTGCTGGCTGCCGACTTTGGTTTTCGTTCGGCGGTGAGCAGCGGCGACGAAGACACCATCGCATCGGCGCTGGAAAACCACGGCGCCCGCATCGATGCCAAGGTGGCCGCGCTGCTGGACACCCAACTGCGGGTGCGTGCGCAGTCGCTGGGCGAACAGCCTGAACGGGCGGCCCGGCTGGTGCCGCAACTCACGGCGCTGGCACCGCAGTTGACGCAGAGCGGGTCCACCGTGGCCGTGGTGGCTGGCGTTCCCTACCAGTTCGTGATGGTGCCGATGAAGGCACCGCTGCTCATCGGCTGGGTCTTGATGGGTTTCGAGCTCGACCGCAGGGTCGTCGACGACCTGCACGCGGTGTCGGGTCTGCACGCCACGCTGGTGGCGCTGAACCCGGCGGGCCGTGTGCTGCACAGCAGCCTGCCGCCGCAGGAACAGCCCGAGCGGGTGGCCGAAATCGAACCGACTGCCCGTGCGGTGGTGCTGGGTGACGAAGCGCACCTGGTGCGCACGGTGCCGGTGTCGGGCGCCATGACCGGCACCCCCGTGGTGGTGCGCCTGACCGGTTCGGTGGCCGACGCGGTGGCGCCCTACAAGGCGCTGCAATGGACGCTGGGGGCGCTCACGCTCGTCGGCCTGGTGCTGTTTGGCCTGGGCAGCGCATGGACCGCCCGGCGCGTGACCCGCCCGCTGGTGGCCCTGGTGCAGGCCAGCGAACGCCTGGGCCGCGGCGACTACGACACCCCCTTGCGGCACACCGGCCGCGAAGACGAGATCGGTGACCTGGCCAAGGCCTTCGAACACATGCGCCTGAACATCGGCCAGCACCAGCGCGAGATCCGCCAGCTGGCCTACTGGGACCGCCTGACCGGCCTGCCCAACCGCCTGCAGTTTCGCGACGTGGTGCTGGCCGCCACCGCCACGCGGCAACCGCTGGCGGTGGTGATGCTGGACCTGGACCGCTTCAAACACGTCAACGACGTGCTGGGTTATGCCTTCGGCGACCGCCTGCTGCAGGGCGTGGCGCAACGCCTGCAGCAGGCCGTGCGCCCCGTCGACTTCGTGGCCCGGCTGGGTGGCGACGAGTTTGCGCTGCTGCTGCCCCATGCCGACGCCGCGCTGGCGCAGGCCGTGGCCGCGCGCATCGCCGCGGCCTTCGAAGAACCGCTGGTGCTGGACGACCAGAACGTGGACCTGAGCGCCGGCCTGGGCATCGCCTGCTGGCCCGATCACGCCAGCGACGGCGACAGCCTGCTCAGCCGCGCCGAGGTGGCCATGTACGTGGCCAAACGGCGCACCGCTGGCGCGCAGCTGTACGACCCGTCGCTGGACAACGGCAGCGCGCAGACGCTGTCGCTGCTGTCGGAGTTGCGCCACGCGGTGGACAACCACGAGCTGCGCCTCTTCATGCAGCCCAAGCTGGGCCTGGCCACCGGGCAGCTGTGTGGCGCCGAAGCGCTGGTGCGCTGGCAGCACCCGACACGTGGTCTGGTGCCGCCGATGGACTTCATTCCCTTTGCCGAGCAGACCGGCTACGTGCGGCAGCTGACGCTGTGGGTGTTCGACGAAGCCGCACGCCAGCAGGCCGCACTGGCGGCGATGGGTGTGCAGCGCGTTTCAGTGAACCTGTCCACACGCGACCTGATGGACGGTGAACTGCCCGACAAGCTCGAAGCCATCCTGCTGCGCCACCAGGCACGTGCCGAAGCCTTCTGCCTGGAGATCACCGAGAGCGCGATCATGGATGACCCCGAGCGTGCCGAGTCCACGCTGAACCGGCTGTCGCAGCGCGGCTACAAGCTGTCGATCGACGACTTCGGCACCGGTTATTCCTCACTGGCTTACCTGAAGAAGCTGCCGGTGCAGGAACTGAAGATCGACAAGAGCTTCGTGATGGCGATGGAAAAGAACATCGGCGACGAAACCATCGTGCGTTCGACCATCGAGCTGGCGCACAACCTGGGGTTGTCGGTGGTGGCCGAAGGCGTGGAAAACGCGGCCATCCTGCGCCGCCTGGCCGAGCTGGGCTGCGACGAAGCCCAGGGTTACCACCTCAGCAAACCGCTGCCGCTGGCGCAGCTGCAGGAATGGGCTGCCAAAAGGGCGGCGCTGGCGGAAGCTGCCGTGCTGGCGGCGCCTGCTGCAAGCGTCGACACACTGACGGCCTTGCACTGACCGCCCTTTGCTGTCAGTTCACTGAGCGACCCTCAGCCGGGCGCCAGCTGCAGTTCCCGCACCGGCCGCACCTCGATGCTGCCGTGTTGTGCCGGCGGAATGCCGGCCGCCAGTTGGATGGCTTCGTTCAGGTCGCGCGCTTCCACCAGGTAGAAGCCGGCCAGCATCTCCTTGGTCTCGGCAAAGGGCCCGTCGAAGAGTGTCAGCTGGCCCTGGCGCACACGCACCGTGGTGGCGGTGTGGGTGCCGTGCAGCGGCTCGGCGGCCACCAGGTGCTGACCTGCGACGAGTTGCTGCACGTAGTCGGCACAAACCGAGTCGCTGCAGGCAGTCCAGTGTTCGGCGTCCAGGTAGACCAGACACAGGTACTTCACAGCGTGGCCGCCAGTTCGGCCAGCTGGTCGGTGCAGCGGCCCCAGCCTTCGTGGAAGCCCATCTTCTCGTGGGCTTCACGGTCGGCCATGGTCCAGTGACGCGCACGTGCGGTGTAGCGCGTGCTGCCACCGCCCAGGTCTTCGAAAGTGAGCACCAAGGTCATGAACGGCTTTTCGGCCGGTTCCCAGGCGCTGGTGTAGGCGTCGGTGGTGACGATGCGCTCGTTGGGCAGCACGTCCAGGTAGACACCGGGGTTCGGGAACTCCTGGCCGTCGGGCCCGCGCATCACGACGAGGCAGGTGCCACCTACACGCAAGTCGACCTCGGCATGGCTCGTGGACCACGGCTTGGGCGCAAACCACTGTTTCATCAGTTCGGGTTCGGTCCAGCAGCGGTACAGACTCTGCCGCGAGGCTTTGATGTCGCGGGTGATGACCAGATCGTGTGTGCTGTCCATGGCTTGTCCTCAGTGTTCTTGCGGCAGGGCGATGGCTTCGCCGTTGACCGCCCAACTGACGCCGAAGCGGTCGGTCAGCATGCCAAAGGTCTTGCTCCAGAACGCGGGTGCCAGCGGCATCGTCACCTGGCCACCCTGTGCCAGCGCATGGAAGGCGCTGTGGGCTTGGTCGACGCTGTCGTACTGCAGCGCCAGCATCACACCCTTGTTGCCTTCGTGAGGCACCCCTGGCGGTGTGTCGCCGGCAAACAGCATGGCACCACCCGGCAGGGCCAGGCAGGCATGCATGATGCCTTGGCCGGTGGGCACGGGCCCACCGCAGCCGGCCGCATCGTGCGGCTGCGGCGGCATGTCGTCGTAGCTCATCATCGTTTCGATGGTGGCACCCAGTGCCTGGGCATAAAAGGCAAAGGCTTCGCGGGTCTTGCCATCGAAGCCGAGGTAAGGGATGAGGGTGGTGGCCATGCTGTGCTCCTGCAGGTGGGTTGAACGGCTTCGGGCTGCCGCACCCATTGATCGAATGGCCTCGACCGTTTTCGACCGTGTGCTGGGGACAATTTTTCAGGCACTCAGCTCGGCCAGGCGGCGCGACAGAAACCGCCGCTCCGCATCGTGCCGCGCCAGCGCCACCGCATCAAGGTAATGTCGCCGGGCCTCGTCCAGCCGGCCGGCACGGCGGCACAGGTCGGCGGCGGCGGCGGGCGCGGCGGGGTAGCCCGACAGCATCGGCATGAGCGGTTCCATCAATTGCAGGCCAGCCTCGGGCCCGTCGCGCATGGCCACCGCCACCGCGCGGTTCAGGGCCACCACCGGGCCTGGTTCGATGCGAAGAAGCACGTCGTACAGGCCCACGATCTGGGGCCAGTCGGTCTGCTCTGCGCTAGGGGCTTCGCCATGCACCGCCGCAATGGCGGCCTGCACCGCATAGGCGCCGAAGCCGCGCTGGCGCAGTGCGGCTTCGGCCAGCGCGCAGCCTTCGCTGATGGCGGCGGTGTCCCAGCGGCCACGGTCCTGGGCTTCCAGCGGCACCAGGTCACCTTGGGCATCGAGCCGCGCAGCGTGGCGGGCGTGGTGCAACAGCAGCAGCGCCAGCAGGCCCGTCACCTCGGGCCCGGGCAGCAGGCTGTGCAGCAGGCGGGCCAGGCGAATCGCCTCGACGGCCAGCCGCTCGGCCTGCGCGGCGTGGCCTTCGTTGAACACCAGGTAGACGACGCGCAGCACGCTGGTCAGCCGCGCCGGCCGATCGGCCGGGCCCGGCACTTCGTAGGGAATGCGTGCTGCCGCGATCTTGGCTTTGGCACGCACGATGCGTTGTGCCAGTGTCGGTGTGGGCACCAGAAAGGCGCTGGCGATGGCTTCGGTGGCCAGGCCGCAGACTTCGCGCAGCGTGAGCGCGATCTGGGCTTCTTCCGACAGGCCCGGGTGGCAGCAGGTGAAGACCAGCCGCAGTTGGTCGTCTTCGATGGCCTGGGCATCGTCGACCAGCTGTTCCCAGCCCGGGCTGTCGTCGGCCACGGCTTCGGTTTGTTCCGTGGCTTCGTCCCAGGCCACGAAACGCTTCTGGCGCCGCAGCTTGTCGATGGCCTTGAAGCGGCCGGTGGACACGAGCCAGGCCACCGGGTTGGCCGGCACGCCCTGACGGGGCCACTGCTCGGCAGCGGCCAGGAAGGCATCGTGCAAGGCCTCTTCGGCGATGTCGAAGCCACCCAGCAGCCGCACCAGCGTCGAAAAGACACGACGGCTTTCCTGCCGGTACAGCGTGGCCATGGGGTCGTTCATGGTGCCAGCGTACTGCAAGCGCTTTTTGTCCTTGCGCAAAGGCCGCACCGCAGAAAAAACGCCGCCCAGCGGGCGGCGTTTGTATCGGGGCCTAAGCCCCGGGTTTGCCGACGGATCAGTTGGCAGCGCGGCGGCGGGCCGCGAAGCCCACACCGGCCAGGCCCAGGGCCAGCATCAGGTAGGTGCTGGGTTCCGGCACCAGCGAAGCGTTGATGAAGTCGGCGTGGATGAAGGTGGGCACGTAGCCGCTGAATTCACCGAAGCTGCTGTTCAGGCCGCTGTTGATGTCGCCGTAGGCCGTGCCGAAGCTCAGGCCGTAGGAATTGACACCCGACACCAGGCCGCCGATGAAGTTCGGGCCGCCGGAGTCACCACCGGCCACACCCACTTCACGAACGCCACGACCGGTGTTGCACCACTTCGGGCCGCTGAGGCCAAAGTCGGGGTCGGCAGCCAACAGGCAAGAAGCGTCGTTGGCGGCCAGGCCGTTGTCGAAGTCGGAAACGTAGGAGTACGCCAGCTGTGCGGACGGCAGAGCCGGGTTGTCGAAAGCACCGTCCCAGTAACCCGCGCCGAAGTCGGGGTCGCCGAAGCGGAAGTCGTAGCGGTTGTCACCGGTGCGCAGGCGGCCGGTGGCGGTGTTGGTGCCCGCGCCAGTGCCCAGGCGGCCGTAACCGGCCACCGTGAAGTCCTGGCCCGTCAGGTCGCCACCGGTGTAGATGCCGTGAGAAACGGCCCAGGCTGGCGCTTCTGAGCTCATGCGCAGCACGGCGACGTCGTTCTGGTCGATGACCTGGCCGGTGTAACCCGGGTTGACGAAGTAGTTGCTGACCGTGATGGCAGTGGCGGCCGGGTTGCCGTAGATGCTCTGCGTCACCGGCAGGCCGGCCGCGGGCTGGAAGAAGACCGTCGTGGTCAGCGGGCCGGCGGTGCCAAACCCGTCGGAGACGCAGTGGCCGGCGGTCAGGATCGATTGGCGGTCGGCCATCAGCGTGCCGGAGCAGATGAAGCTGCCGGCGGCGCCGTAGTTCATCAGCAGGCCCACCACGCCGCTGTTGGCGGGGTAGGAGGGCAGGTAGACCGCATCACCAGCGGTGCTGGCGGTGCCGGTACCGGAGAAGCCGGTCAGCATGCTCTGCGCGTGCCAGTCGATGCCGTTGAAGGTGCCGCTGGCGGTGTTGCGGCCCTGCGCTTGCGCGGAGGCAAGGAAACCGATCGCCAGGGCAATGCCAGTGAGAGCAAGTTTGTAAGACTTCATAATTTGGAGCTTCGTGGTTGCAGTTGTCGGACAGTTGCCCAAGGACGCCAGATGAAGACCACCTGGGAAGCCTTCTCGGTGCGCTTTGCGGCGACACATTTCTGAATGTGAAGTGAGTTTGCCAGAGCTTGCTCTGTGCGAACCCTCCCCTGAATCGGGGGTCGGGCGACAGTTTCCGTCCGCGACGGGGCACCGCAACCGGTCTGCCGCGGGTGTCGGACCGGGGTACCCTCGCTCGATGCCCGACCTGTCAACCCCCACCCCCCTGATCCACTGGACCGAAGCCGGACAGCCTGCCAGCGCACACTGGCGCAGCGAACGCGACGCACCACCACCGCCCCGCGTGGTGGTGGCCGACGACAGCACCACCGCCGACGCCGCCTACCGCCTGGCCTGTGAAGGCACCGCGCTGCTGTGGCGCGGCGACTTCCACAATGCCCGGCAGTTGTTGCTGGCCTTGGCCAAACGTGCCGAACGGGTGCCGCGCCGCAAGTCGCGTGGGGGTTCGGCGCCTGCGCCGGCCATCGACACCGCGCCAGGTGCCGCGTTCCATCGCCACCGCCAGCTGCAGGCCCAGCGTGCGCGTGTGCTGTCGCAGCTGCTGATCCCGCTGGAAGGTGATCACGGCATCCCCTTGCGCCGGGCCCCCGACCACCGGCTGGCCTGCGCCCAGGCCTGGGGCGAGCCCGACGGCCAGCCTGCGGTGGTGGCGCTGCGTGAACTGCTGGGTGTGGTCAGCGCCCACGAGTGGCGCAAAAAGGGTGTGCCGGTGCCCGCGCTGGGGCCGGCACCCGACAACCGCATCCACCCGCACTACGGTGTGTTTTCACCCGTGCGCGGCGAGTACCTGGACCTGGTGGCCCACACCGAACTGCCGGTGGGTGCGCTGGACCTGGCTTTCGACATCGGCACCGGCACCGGCGTGCTGGCCGCCATCCTGGCGCGGCGTGGTGTGCGGCGTGTGCTGGCCACCGAAATCGACCCGCGTGCCCAGGCCTGTGCACGCGACAACCTGTTGCAATTCGGTCTGGGTGACACCGTGCAACTGATGGCGGTCGACCTGTTCCCGCCGCCGCCCGACAGCCGCGCCGCGCTGGTGCTGTGCAACCCGCCGTGGCTGCCAGCCCGGGCCGGGTCGGCCATCGAACGTGCGGTTTACGACGAAGACAGCCGCATGTTGCGGGGCTTCCTGGCCGACCTCAAAGCCCACTTGCTGCCCGGCGGCGAGGGCTGGTTGATCCTGTCCGACCTGGCCGAGCACCTGGGCCTGCGCACCCGGGAACAACTGCTGGGCTGGGTGTCCAGTGGGGGCTTGCAGGTGCTGGGCCGCATCGACGTGCGGCCGCGGCACGGCAAAGCCAGCGATGCCGAGGACCCTTTGCACGCGGCGCGTGCGGCCGAAGTCACGTCGCTGTGGCGACTGGGAGCCCAAACATGAACACCACCGAGTTTGCCCTGAGGGGAGACCACATCACGCTGGACGCCCTGTTGAAGGCCACGGGCCTGGCCAGCAGCGGCGGCGCGGCCAAGGTGCTCATCGCCGATGGCCAGGTGAAGGTCAACGCCGAAGCCGAGACGCGCCGCGGGCGCAAGCTGCGGGCGGGCGACACCGTCTCGCTGGGCGAGGTTGCCGTTCAGGTGTGCGCTGCTGCGCCAAGCCCCGCCGGCTGAGCGTGGGCCCGGCGACGGCCTTCAGTCCCGTTTGCGCCGGTCGTCGTCGCGCGGGTTGCGGTCGCGGTTGTGGTCGCGGTTGTTGTCCCGACCGCCGCCGCGGCTGTCGTCCCGTTCGCCATCGCGGCGGTTGTCGTGGGCGCGGCTGGGCGGTGGCTGGCGGCGCGGCGGTGCGTCGGCCTGCCAGGCCCTGAAGTAGGGCGGCGGTTGGCGGTAGTAGCGCACCGGCACCCGCAGCAAGTAGGCCGGCACGTCGTAGCGACCGACGGCGCGCCAAGGGCCGTTGTACAAGCCGCTGGAGTACCACTCGTCACGCTGGTAGACCCAGTACAAACCGTCGTAGAAGAAGTAACTGCCCTGGGCCTGCGGCGCGTGATACACCGGGTAGCCCGGGACACGTTGCAGGTCGGGAAAAGCCGGCTGGTCGATGCCGATGCTGATGCCCGGCAGTTCGACACCGATGCCCACGGACACTTGCGACTGGGCAGCGGGCACCGAACCCAGCAAAAGGGGTAGCACAAACCAGAGATGGCCCAAGCGGCTGCAGGTCTGTGCGCCGTCTGACAGAACGCCGATCAGGCCCGGTGTGACCGGGCCGCCGCCTCAGGACTTGGCGGCCATGCCCAACCGTTCGATGGTGGCCTTTTCGGCCACATAGGTCTCGCGCGCCCAGCGGGTGTAGGTGTCGGTGTCCATGTAGATCACCGACTGGTCGAACTTTTCCAGCATCGCCAGCACCGCCGGGTCTTCCAGCGTGCGCTTGAAGGCGTCGTGCAGCGTGCGTGTGACGGCTGGGTCCATGCCCTTGGGGCCGCAGACGCCGAAGGGCGAGTCGCTGACGGTTTTGTAGCCCAGTTCGTCCAGCGTCGGCACGTCGGGCCAGCGTTTGGTGCGCTTGCTGCCGTAGGTGGCCAAGAGGCGCAGCTTGCCGCTGGCCACGTGTGGTGCCCAGCCGGTGGCGTCGCTGGCGGCCATGGTGTGGCCACCCAGGATGGCCTGCATGTTGTCGGCGTTGCCCTTGAAGGGCACGTGGTTCAACTGGATGCCGGCACGCTGCGCAAATTCTTCCATCGCCAGGTGTGGGCTGGTGCCGGTGCCGGTGCTGCCGTAGTTGAACTTGCCGGGGTTGGCCTTGGCGTAAGCCACCAGGTCCTTGATGCTCTTGATCGGGCCGTCGGCCGGCACCACCAGGCCGAAGGTGTAGCCGGTGAGACAGGCGATCCAGGTGAAGTCCTTCAGCGTGTCGAACTGCGCCTTCTGCATGTGCGGGATGCGGAACACACCGTGCGGCAACTGGCTGAGCGTGTAGCCGTCGGGCGCGGCGTTGACCAGTTCGTTGGCGCCCAGCATGCCACCGGCACCCGGTTTGTTGTCGACCAGGATCTGCTGGCCCAGGATCTTGGCCGCGCTGTCGGCGAGGGCACGCATCACCGCATCGGTGCTGCCACCGGCTGGCCAGGGGCAGATGTAGCGGATGGGCTTGGCTGGGAAACTCTGTGCAAGGGCCAGTGACGGCAAGGCAATGGCGCTGGCGGCGGCTGCGCTGTGGGTGATGAAGTGGCGGCGTGTGTGGTACATGGTGTGTTCCTTCGAAATCTCAATCTGCTCGAGCGCCTGAGTCCTTCACGACCTTGGCCCACTTGGTGATTTCCTTGGCCTGGTAGGCGCTCAGTTCATCGGGCGTGGAAATCCACGGTTCCAGCCCCAGCGCCTTCAGCTTGTCGGCGACGTCGGGCAGTTTGAACACACGCTGCAGCTCGGCATTGACCTTCTGCACCACGTCGCGCGGTGTGCCGGCGGGCGCAAACACCGCGAACCAGGTGGTCGCTTCGAAGCCGGGCACGGTTTCGGCCACGGTGGGCACGTCGGGCGCGGCCGGCGAACGTTTGGCGGTGGTCTGCGCCAGCGCGCGGATCTTGCCTTCCTTGGCCATCGGCAGCGCCGAAGGCATGTTGTCGAACATGACCTGGATGCTGCCGCCCACCAGGTCGGGAATCGCAAACGCCCGGCCCTTGTAGGGCACGTGGACCATCTGCGTGCCAGTCAGCGACTTGAAGAGTTCGCCCGACACGTGCACGGAAGTGCCCACACCCGGCGAGCCGAAGCTCAGCTTGCCCGGGTTGGCTTTCATGTAGGTGATCAACTCGGCCACCGTCTTGACCGGCAGGTCGTTGTTGACCACCAGCAGGTTGGGGGCCGATGCCACGTGGGCCACAGGCACGAAGTCGCGCACCATGTCGTAGGGCATCTTGCTGTACAGCGCGCCGTTGATGGAGTGGGTGCCCACCGTGCCCATCACCAGCGTGTAGCCGTCGGCCGGTGACTTGGCCACCTGGTCGGCGCCGATGTTGCCGCCGGCACCCGGTCGGTTGTCCACCACCACACTCTGTCCCAGCTGGGCCTTGTCGGCAAACAGGCGCGCCAGGATGTCGGGTGCGCCGCCAGGGGGGAACGTCACCACCATCCGGATCGGTTTGGTGGGGTAACCCTGTGCATTGGCCACAAACGGGCTGGCGGCGAGCAGCAGGCTCAGCATCCCGCTCAAAACGAAGGACTTGCGTTTCATCTTGTCTCCGGTGGGGCTGGGCAGCCCGGGTTTTGCGGTAAGCCTGTCTGTCGCGGGGCAGGATACGGGAAGCGCTGCGGCGGCGAGACCGGGTTTTCGCCAGCCGATGGTGTGACGCCGGCGCATGACCCCGCCGGCCGCGCGAGTGCAGCCGGGGCGGTACAAGCGCGGCTGTGCCTGACCCGGAGACCTGCACCATGAGCACCCCAAAGCCCAAGACCAGCGCCGACTTCGACCCCGAGATCTGGTGCCTGTTCGACCAGTACGTGCACGGCGACATCGACCGCCGCAACTTCCTGGACCGTGCCGGCCGTTTTGCCGCTGCCAGCGGCACCACGGCCGTCGCGCTGCTGGCCGCGCTGAGCCCCGACTTCGCGCGGGCCCAGAAGGTGGCGCCCACCGACGCCCGGCTGAAGACCGAGTCGGTGGAAATCGACTCGCCCGCGGGTCACGGCAAGGTGCGCGCCTATGTGGCGCGACCGGCTCAGGCGACCGGCCCCTTGCCCGTGGTGCTGGTGGTGCACGAAAACCGCGGCCTGAACCCGCACATCGAAGACATCACCCGCCGCCTGGCGCTGGAGAACTTCATTGCCGTGGCGCCCGATGCGCTGTTCCCGCTGGGCGGCTACCCGGGCGACGAAGACGCGGCACGCACGCTGTTCGCCAAGCTCGACCAGAGCAAGTCCCGCGAAGACTTCGTCGCCGCGGCCCACTGGGCACGCACGGTGGCCGGTGGCAGCGGCAAGCTCGGTGCCGTGGGTTTCTGCTACGGCGGCGCCATGGTCAACTTCCTGGCCACGCGGGTGCCCGAACTGCTGGCCGGTGCGCCCTTTTACGGCGGCCCGGCGCCGGACGATGGTGTGAGCCGCATCAAGGCCGAATTGACGATCGTGTTTGCCGAGAGCGACGAGCGCATCAACGTCGCCTGGCCCGCGTATGAAACGGCGCTGAAGGCCGCAGGTGTCAAGTTCGAGGCCTTCAAGTACCCGGGCACGCAGCACGGCTTCAACAACGACACCACGCCGCGTTACGACGCGGCGGCGGCCGGTCAGGCCTGGGCTCGCACGCTGGCCTTGTTCAACCGCACCTTGCGCTGAAGTCGTTTCCCCGGTACGGCCGGAGAACCGGTCAGTCCTGCAGGTAGGCCGCCGCCAGCATCTGCAGGTGCGTGCGTGAAGCTTCGTCCAGGTGTGGCATCAAGAGCGCCAGCGCGTGGTAGCCGCCGCGCCCCATGGCCGCTGCGGCACTCTCCGGTTCCAGCGCGCGGCGCGGTTCGCGCACGTACTCGAAGCTGAGCCAATAGGTCACCACCACCACCATGCTGGTGGCCGTGGGCGCGGCTTCGGCCCCGGTGATGCGCACCGCGCCGTTGCGAGCCAGACCGTCCAGCAGCGCGTGCATGGCCTTGGCCTTGTTTTTCAGCACAAACTGGAAGTGTGTTTCCAGACGACGGTTTTTGCTGAGCAGGTCGTTGAGGTCGCGGTACAGGAAGCGGTAGCTCCAGATCAGCTCGAACAGCATGTGGAAGAACAGCCACGCGTCTTCGACGTTTTCCACGCCGTCGGCGGCTTGCAAGATTTCGCCCAGCGCCTTTTCGTAGCGGTCGAAGAGCGAGTTGATCAGCTCGTCCTTGGCCGGGTAGTGGTAGTACAGATTGCCCGGGCTGATGTTCATTTCCGCGCTGATCAGCGTGGTGCTGACATTCGGTTCACCGAAGCGGTTGAACAGGTCCAGCGTCACCTCGAGGATGCGCTCGGCGGTGCGGCGGGGTTTTTTGGGTGCGACCATCCTGGTCCATTCTGTCAGCAGCAGGCTTTGCAGGGCCTGCCTACAATCCCGCGCCTCCATGACCGAACACATGCCCGCTGTCCTCCCCGCTGTCCGCTTCAGCCATGTCTCCAAGGTCTACCAGGGAAGCCGCGGCACGCTGCAGGCGCTGGACGATGTGTCCTTCGACATCCAGCAAGGCGAGTTTTTTGGCCTGCTGGGCCCCAACGGCGCCGGCAAGACCACGTTGATCTCCATCCTGGCCGGTCTGTCGCGTGCCACCAGCGGCCACGCCTCGGTGCTGGGCCACGACGTGCTGAGCGACTACGTCGAAGCCCGCAAGCGTCTGGGCGTAGTGCCGCAGGAACTGGTTTTCGACCCCTTCTTCAGCGTGCGCGAGACGCTGCGCATCCAGAGCGGCTATTTCGGGGTCAAGAACAACGACAACTGGATCGACGAGGTGCTGGCCGAGCTGGGCCTGTCGGACAAGGCCAACGCGAACATGCGGCAGCTGTCGGGCGGCATGAAACGCCGGGTGCTGGTGGCGCAGGCGCTGGTGCACCGGCCGCCGGTGATCGTGCTGGACGAACCCACCGCGGGTGTTGACGTCGAACTGCGCCAGACCCTGTGGCGCTTCATCGCGCGCCTGAACCGCGAAGGCCATACCGTGCTCTTGACCACGCACTACCTGGAAGAAGCCGAGGCGCTGTGCGGCCGCATCGCGATGCTGCAGCAAGGCCGGCTGAAGGCGCTGGACAGCACCTCGGCCCTGTTGGCGGGCACGGCCAGCACGATGTTGCGCTTCAAGACCGATGCGGCACTGCCGGCGGCGCTGGCCGACAAGGCGCGTGTCACCGGCCGCACCGTGCAGCTGAAGGCACGCGACGCCGCCGAAGTGGAAACGCTGCTGACCCTGATGCGCACCAGCGGCGTGAAGGTCGAAGACCTGGAAATCGGCCGCGCCGACCTGGAAGACGTCTTCCTGGAAATCATGCAGGGGGCTCAGGCATGAGCGGTGTGCTGGCCGGCGCCGCGCCGCTGTTCCGCAAGGAAGTGCTGCGCTTCTGGAAAGTGGCCTTCCAGACCGTGGCCGCGCCGGTGCTGACGGCGCTGCTGTACCTGATGATCTTCGGCCATGTGCTGGAAGACCACGTGCAGGCGCTGCCGGGGGTGGCCTACACCAGCTTCCTGGTGCCGGGCCTGGTGATGATGAGCGTGTTGCAGAACGCGTTTTCCAACAGCAGCAGTTCGCTGATTCAAAGCAAGATCACCGGCAACCTGGTGTTCCTGCTGGTCACGCCGCTGAGCCACTGGGCCTGGTTCGTGGCCTACGTGGGTGCGTCCATCGTGCGTGGCCTGGTGGTGGGCGGCGGGGTGCTGCTGGTCACGGTGTGGTTTGCGCCGCTGCGCCTGGCCGAACCTTGGTGGATGCTGGTGTTTGCGGTGCTGGGCGCCGGCATGATGGGCTCGCTGGGCCTGATCGCCGGCTTGTGGGCCGAGAAGTTCGACCAGCTGGCGGCGTTCCAGAACTTTGTCATCATGCCCATGACCTTTTTGTCCGGCGTGTTCTATTCGGTGCAGAGCCTGCCGCCGGTGTGGCAGGCGGTGAGCCACCTGAACCCCTTCTTTTTCATGATCGACGGTTTCAGGCGCGGCTTCTTTGGCGTCAGCGATGCATCGCCCTGGCTCAGCCTGGCGGTGGTGGGTGGCAGCTTCGTGCTGGTGGCCGGCATCGCACTGCGCCTGCTGTCCACGGGCTACAAGCTCCGCACCTGAGACAATCGCGCCATGGCTGATCCCACCCCCCAAGAAGTCCGCGACTTCATCGCAGCCGGCCTGCCTTGTGAACACCTCGAACTCGAAGGAGACGGTCGGCACTTTTTTGCCACCATCGTGTCGGCCCGCTTCGAAGGGCTGTCACGCGTGCGCCGCCACCAGCTGGTCTACACAGCCCTGGGCGATAGAATGCGCGAGCAGATCCACGCCCTGTCGATGAAAACGCTCACCCCCGCCGAACACGCCGCAGCGCCCGCAGCACCCGCTGACGGCGCAGCTGCGGCCGGCCACCACCCCCACTGAAACACCCTGCGGTGTGCCGCGGGGAACCGCTGCGCGCCGCCTGTGCGGTGAACTTCGGCCCCTGACAGCGTGCACCGGGATACCCAACCCATGATCACGCTCGCACTGTCCAAGGGACGCATCTTCGATGACTCGCTGCCGCTGTTGCGCGCCGCCGGCATCGAGGTGCTGGAAGACCCTGAAAAAAGCCGCAAGCTCATCATCGGCACCACCCGGCCCGACGTGCGCGTGGTGCTGGTGCGCGCCAGCGACGTGCCCACCTACGTGCGCCACGGCGGCGCCGACCTGGGTGTGGCGGGGCTGGACAGCCTGCTGGAAGACGGCGAGGGCCTGTACAAACCCGTCGACCTGAAGATCGCGCGCTGCCGCATGAGCGTGGCCACCCGCGCCGACTTCGACTATGCCGCCGCCGTCAAGCAGGGTTCGCGCATCCGCGTCGCTACCAAATACACGCACACCGCACGCCAGCACTTTGCGGCCAAGGGGGTGCACGTGGACCTGATCAAGCTCTACGGCAGCATGGAACTGGCGCCGCTGACCGGGCTGGCCGATGCCATCGTCGACCTGGTGTCCACCGGCAGCACGCTCAGGGCCAACCACCTGGTGGAGGTGGAGCGCATCATGGACATCTCGGCCCGGCTGGTGGTCAACCCGGCGGCGCTGAAGCTCAAGCGCGAGGCGCTGCGGGCCTTGATTGATGCTTTCGAAGCGGCGGTGGCTGCCGCCGAACCCGGGCGCACCGCATGAACGCCGTCAACATCCGCCGGCTGGCCACCACCGACGCCGCCTTCGAAGCGCAATTCCGGAACGTGCTGCACTGGTCGGCCGACACCGATGCCGCCATCGAAACCCGCGTCGCGGAAATCGTTGACGACGTGCGGCGGCGCGGTGACTCAGCGGTGCTGGAATACACCGCACGTTATGACCAGGTGCAGGCCGGCAGCGTGGCCGAGTTCGAAATCGGCGCGCACGAACTGCGTGCCGCGCTGGACAGCATCACCCCTGCGCAGCGCGCTGCCCTGGCGGCCGCCGCCGAACGGGTGCGCGACTACCACCAGCGCCAGCTCGATGCGTCCAGCCGCAGCTGGCAGTACCGCGACGCCGACGGCAACCTGCTGGGCCAGAAGGTGACACCGCTGGACCGTGTGGGCATCTACGTGCCCGGCGGCAAGGCGGCCTACCCCAGCAGCGTATTGATGAACGCCCTTCCGGCGCAGGTGGCCGGTGTCGGCGAGATCGTCATGGTCGTGCCCACGCCCAGAGGCGAGCGCAATGCCCTGGTGCTGGCCGCGGCTTGTGTCGCCGGCGTGCACCGGGTCTTCACCATCGGCGGCGCCCAGGCCGTGGCCGCGCTGGCCTACGGCACGGCCACCGTGCCGCGCGTGGACAAGATCACCGGCCCCGGCAACGCGTATGTCGCCAGCGCCAAGCGGCGCGTGTTCGGCCAGGTGGGCATCGACATGATCGCCGGGCCCAGCGAGATCCTGGTGCTGGCCGACGGCACGACACCGCCCGACTGGGTTGCAATGGACCTCTTCAGCCAGGCCGAACACGACGAACTGGCGCAGAGCATCCTGCTGTGCCCCGATGCGGCCTACATCGACGCCGTGCACGAGGCCATCAACCGCCTGCTGCCCGAGATGCCGCGCCAGGCCGTCATCCGCGCCAGCCTGGAAGGCCGCGGCGCGCTGATCCACACCCGCAGCCTGGAAGAGGCCTGCGCCATCAGCAACCGCATCGCACCCGAGCACCTGGAAGTCAGCTCGAAAGAGCCGGGGCGCTGGGAGCCGCTGCTCAGACACGCCGGCGCCATCTTCCTGGGCGCCTACACCAGCGAAAGCCTGGGCGACTACTGCGCCGGCCCGAACCATGTGCTGCCCACCAGCGGCACCGCGCGTTTCAGCTCGCCGCTGGGGGTCTACGACTTCGTCAAGCGCAGCAGCCTGATCGAGGTCAGCGAAGCCGGGGCGCAACTGCTGGGGCCGGTGGCCGCCGAGCTGGCCTACGGCGAAGGACTGCAGGCGCATGCCCGAGCCGCCGAACTGCGCCTGAACGGCCAGGCTGCTGCGGCGCGTGCGCCGGTGGCCTTCAGTGTGCGGCCGGTGGATGCCGACAACCTGGAAGCCGTGCTCAAGCTCAGCGTGGCAGCCGGCCAGAAGCGCTTCGTGGCCACGCCCGAACGTTCGCTGGCCCAGGTGGCCTACCAACCCGCGGGCCGCGCGCTGGCCATGTTCGACGGTGAAGAAGCCGTTGGCATGATGCTGCTCTACGACGCCCGCCTGGACAAGGAAGAACCTGCCGAGCAGCTGTATGTCTGGCGCATCCTGATCGACGCGCGCCACCAGAAACGCGGCCTGGGCCGGCTGGCCATGGCCTGGGTGGTGGAAGAAGCAAGGCGCTGGGGCGTACCTGAAGTCGGCCTGTCCCACGTGGGCTTGCCTGGCAACGCCGGCCCCTTCTACGAAAAGTTGGGGTTCACTTACACCGGCGAGGTGGAAGACGGTGAGCACAAGATGATCTTGCGTCTGGCGGCCTTGCCATGACCGCCGCTTCGGACACCACCATGAACCCGCTGAGCCAGCGCATCGCCACCACCATCCGCCAGGACGTGCAAAGCATGCACGCCTATGCCATCCAGCCCAGCGCCGGTTTCATCAAGCTGGACGCGATGGAAAACCCCTTCCGCCTGCCGCTCGAACTGCAGCAGGAACTGGGCGAACGGCTTGGGCGTGTGGCCATCAACCGCTACCCGGCGCAGTGTGTGCCTGATCTGGTGGCGGCGCTGTCGCGCGCCGTTGAACTGCCGGCCGGCTGCAAGCTGATCGTCGGCAACGGGTCGGACGAACTCATCGACATCCTGTCGGTGGCCTGCGACGTGCCGGGTGCGGTGGTGATGGCCCCGCTGCCCGGCTTCGTGATGTACGAGATGTCGGCCCGCCTGCGCGGCCTGAAGTTTGTCGGCGTGCCGCTGACGGCCGGCTTCGAGCTGGACGAAACCGCGATGCTGGCGGCCATCGAGCAGCACCGCCCGGCCATCACCTACATCGCTTACCCCAACAACCCCACGGCCAACCTCTTCGACGACGCCGTCATCGACCGCATCGTGGCGGCGGTGGGCGCGCAGCAGGGCCTGGTGGTCTTCGACGAGGCCTACCAGCCCTTTTCCAGCCGCAGCTGGATGCAGCGTTTGGCCGGGCACGAGCACGTGCTGGTGCTGCGCACGCTGTCCAAGTTCGGTCTGGCCGGTGTGCGGCTGGGTTACCTGTGTGGCGCGGCAACGCTGATCGACGAAATCGACAAGGTGCGCCCGCCCTACAACGTGAGCGTGTTGAATGCCGAAGCGGCGATGTTTGCGCTGGACCACGCGGGCGAATACACGCGCCAGGCGGCATTGCTGAAAAGCGAACGCGCCAGACTGCAGCAGTTGCTGGCTGCGCTGCCCGAGGTGCATACCTTCCCCAGCGAAGCCAACATGGTCCTGGTGCGTGTGCCCGACTCGAAGCGCACTTTCGAAGGCATGAAAGCCCAGGGTGTGCTGGTCAAGCACATCGCCGGACTGCACCCGCTGCTGGCCAACTGCCTGCGGCTGACCGTGGGCACGCCGGCCGAGAACGACCTCATGATCCGTGCCCTGAAGGAAAGCCTGTGAGCAGCGAGACCCTCCACCGCGTCGCCGAAGTGCGACGCGACACCAAGGAAACGCAGATCCGCGTTCGCATCGACCTCGACGGTACGGGCGCGGCGCAGCTGTCCACCGGCATCGGCTTCTTCGACCACATGCTGGACCAGATCGCACGCCACGGGCTCATCGACCTCGAGGTCGAAGCCGTCGGCGACCTGCACATCGACGGCCACCATACGGTGGAAGACGTCGGCATCACGCTAGGAATGGCCTTTGCGCAGGCTGCTGCCGACAAGAAGGGCATCACGCGCTTCGGCCACAGCTACGTGCCGCTGGACGAGGCGCTGTCGCGCGTGGTGGTCGACTTCTCCGGCCGCCCCGGGCTGCACATGCACGTGCCCTTCAAGGCCGGCATGGTCGGTGGCTTCGACACCCAGCTGGCCTACGAGTTCTTTCAGGGCTTCAGCAACCACGCCCTGGTGACGCTGCACATCGACAATCTGAAGGGCGACAACGCCCACCACCAGTGCGAGACGGTGTTCAAGGCCTTCGCGCGCGCGCTGCGCATGGCGCTGGCGCCAGACCCGCGCTCGGCCGGCGTGATCCCTTCGACCAAGGGCAGTTTGTGAGCCCCCAAGCTCGCTCGCGCTCCACGCAACGCCAGAGGCGTTGCTTGCTTGGCCGTCCAAGTCCGCGCAGGCGGACTTGGAGCCGCGGCCTTCGCCCCCCCGAGGGGGGCGAGCTGGACGAGAAACAGTCCCTGCGGACTGCTTCTCGCCTGCGAGCGCCTGCGGCGTCCTCGCCGCAGGCCGTCCGCCTACGGCCCGGCAGAGCCGGTTCCGTGGCGGGAAGCTGGGTCTTTGCGAGGCGCTGATATGGCCACTATCGCCGTCGTCGATTACGGCATGGGCAACCTGCGCTCGGTGTCGCAGGCCGTGCTGCACGTGGCTGCGGGCACGGGCTTGGAGGTCATCGTCACGCAGCGTCCGGAAGAGGTGATGGCCGCGGAACGTGTGGTGCTGCCCGGCCAGGGCGCGATGCGCGACTGCATGCGCGAGCTGCACGATTCAGGCCTGAAGGACGCCGTGCTGCACGCCGCAGCGCACAAGCCGCTGATGGGCGTGTGCGTGGGCATGCAGATGCTGCTGGACCACAGCGAAGAGCAGGACACACCGGGCCTGGGCCTGATCCCGGGCCGCGTGCGGCGTTTCCAGCTCGAAGGCCGGCTGCAGCCCGACGGCAGCCGCTACAAGGTGCCGCAGATGGGCTGGAACCGCGTCGAGCAGCAGCCGCACGCGCTGTGGGACGGCGTGCCCGACCAGAGCTGGTTCTACTTCGTGCACAGCTATTACGCTGCGCCGTCGGACCCGCGCGACATTGCCGGCGAAACGGACTATGGTGCGCGCTTTACCTGCGCCGTCGCACGGGATAACATTTTTGCCACCCAGTTTCACCCCGAGAAGAGCGCCGAACAGGGCCTGGCCCTGTACCGCAACTTCCTGCGCTGGAAGCCCTGACCGCCGCCGTACCCCCCGACGCCGCCCTGCTGCCACGGCCTTCCGTCCGCGCCCCCTTCCTCCACCACGCTCAAAGCGAGCCATGCTGCTGATACCGGCCATCGACCTCAAGGACGGCAAGTGCGTTCGCCTGCAACAAGGCGACATGCAGGCCGTCACCACCTTCGGCGACGACCCCGCCGCCATGGCCCAGCGCTGGCTGGACGCCGGCGCCCGGCGGCTGCACCTCGTCGACCTCAATGGCGCCTTCGCCGGCAAGCCGGTGAACGAGGGCGCGGTGAAATCCATCCTGCGGGTCGTCGGCGACAAGATCCCGGTGCAGCTGGGCGGCGGCCTTCGCGACCTCGACACCATCGAACGCTACCTCGACGACGGCCTCAGCTACGTCATCATCGGCACCGCGGCCGTGAAGAGCCCGGGTTTCCTGAAGGACGCCTGCACGGCCTTCGGCGGCCACGTCATCGTCGGCCTCGACGCCAAGGACGGCAAGGTGGCCACCGACGGCTGGAGCAAGCTCACCGGCCACGAGGTCGTCGACCTGGCACAGAAGTTCGAGGACTACGGCGTCGAAGGCGTGATCTACACCGATATCGGCCGCGACGGCATGCTCACGGGCATCAACATCGACGCCACGGTGAAGCTGGCGCGGGCGCTGACGATCCCGGTATGGGCCTCGGGCGGGCTGTCGGACATCGCCGACATCGAGCGGCTGTGCGCCGTCGCATCGGAAGGCGTGGCCGGCGTGATCTGCGGGCGCAGCATCTACACCGGCGCGCTCGACTTCACCGCGGCGCAGCGGCGCGCCGACGAACTCGTGGCCTGAACGGGCGTGGTCAAGAAAAACGGCGCGGTGAAGACCGCGCCGCGCCATTTGTGCAGCCGCCGCCAGGCGGCGGCCCGCTGTCAGGCCGCCGGACGGCGCTGGCGGCGCGCCAGGCCACCCAACGCGGCCAGCCCCAGCGCCATCAGCGCGTAGGTCGACGGTTCGGGGATCTGGGCCACCAGGAAGCCGCGGATCTCGCCGCCCGGTGCGAAGCTGCTGTGGATGTTCAGGTAGGCCGAGCCGCCGGCCATGCCGGCCGCCAGGGCGTTGAAGGCCGAATTGACGGTGCCACCGTTGTTGGTGATGTAGGCCGCGTTCCAGCTCGCGGTGTCGAGCATGTTGAAGGTGACGTCGTAGGTGCCCGAGGTGACGCCGGCGGGGAAACCGGGGAAGGTCGGCGTCGGGGTGGCTACGCCGACGGTGCCCGCGCCGGGCACCGCCGTGCAGCAATGGATGTGTGCCACCGTGGTGGGGCCGGTCAGGCCGGCGAAGATGCTCTGCACGCGCATCGTGAAGCTGGTGGTGTCCAGCGTGACGATGCCGAAGCCGGTGCCGAACGAGGCCACCGGCGGCGACTCGTTGGCCCCACTCAGCATGGCGTTGTAGACGAGGGTGTCGGCTTGCGCCGACGTGGCACCCAGCAGGCCGAGTACCGCGACTGCCGATGCCATCAAGGGGGTCGTCTTCATGGGGCTGGACTCCTGTGGGCTGCGTGCGAACTGCGGCTCATGATGCCGGACAGTGCCCGACCCTGGCGTCCTCGTGGCCCGCGTCACCCCGCGAACAGGGGGGGGCGACCCGGGCCCGATAATCACCGTCATGCTAGCCAAGAGAGTCATTCCTTGCCTGGACGTCACCGGCGGCCGTGTCGTCAAGGGCGTCAACTTCGTGGCGCTTCGCGACGCCGGTGACCCGGTGGAAATCGCTGCGCGCTACAACGAGCAGGGCGCCGACGAACTCACCTTCCTCGACATCACCGCCACCAGCGACGGCCGCGACCTCATCCTGCACATCATCGAGGCCGTGGCCTCGCAGGTCTTCATCCCGCTCACCGTGGGTGGTGGCGTGCGCACCGTGGACGACGTGCGGCGACTGCTCAACGCCGGTGCCGACAAGGTCAGCTTCAACTCGGCGGCCGTGGCCAACCCGCAGGTGATCCGCGACGCGTCGGAAAAGTACGGCGCGCAGTGCATCGTGGTGGCGATCGATGCCAAGCGGCGTGTCGGTGACGACCTGGCCGTCAAGGGCCCGGGCTGGGACGTCTACACGCACGGCGGCCGCCAGAACACGCACCTGGATGCGGTGGCCTGGGCCCGGCAGATGGCCGAGCATGGCGCCGGCGAGATCCTGCTCACCAGCATGGACCGCGAAGGCACCAAGATCGGCTTCGACCTGGCGCTGACCCGTGCCGTGAGCGACGCGGTGCCGGTGCCCGTGATCGCCTCGGGTGGCGTCGGCGCGCTGGCGCATCTGTCCGCCGGCATACGCGAAGGTGGCGCCGATGCGGTGCTGGCGGCCAGCATCTTCCACTACGGCGAGTTCACGGTCGGTCAGGCCAAGGCGCTGATGGCGCGCGACGGCATCCCGGTGCGCCTGTGAAAGCCAGACCCCAGGCCCACGGCCGCGACCCCAAGTCGACGCGCCCGGTCATCAAGCCGGCGACACAGCACCCCGGTGAGGTCAGGCTCATCGGCGGCCTCTACCGCGGGCGCAAGCTGCCCGTGGCCGACCGCCCGGGCCTGCGCCCCACGCCCGACCGCGTGCGCGAGACGCTCTTCAACTGGCTGGGGCAGGACCTGGACGGCTGGCGTGTGCTCGACGCCTTCGCCGGCAGCGGCGCCCTGGGTTTCGAGGCCGCGTCGCGCGGCGCCGCCGAGGCGCTGCTGCTCGAAGTCGACCCCGCGCTCGTTGCCAGCCTGCGCGACAGCCGCGAACGCCTGGGTGCCACGGCGCTGAAGGTCGAGCGCGCCGAAGCCTTGCGCTGGATGGCAGGCTGCGCGCCGCAGCGCTTCGAGGCCGTGCTGCTCGACCCGCCCTTCGATGCCGGCCTGGGCGCCGTCGCGGCCGCCGCGGCGGCGCGCATCGTGGTGCCCGGCGGTTTTGTCTACCTCGAAGGCCCCGAGCCGCTGCCGGAAGCGCCCGCCGGCCTGACGTTGCACCGCAGCCTGCGCGCTGGCGCGGTGCACGCGCAGCTCTTCCTGGCCGTTGCCTGAGCGCGCGGCTACACTGCCGCCGGCCGTGACCCGCACGCCCCCAGCCTGGAGGACAGCGACGTGACCCTCAAAGCCCCGCTCACCGCCGTTTATCCAGGCACCTTCGACCCGATGACACTCGGCCACGAAGACCTGATGCGCCGGGCGGCGAGCCTCTTCGACCGACTGATCCTGGCCGTGGCCGCCGGGCACCACAAGCGCACGATGTTCACCATCCAGGAGCGGATGGAGATCGCCACCGAGATCGCCGCGCCCTACAAGAACGTCGAGGTCACGGCCTTCCGCGGGCTGCTGCGCGACTTCGTCGTCGGCGCTGGCGGCAAGGTCGTCGTCCGCGGCCTGCGGGCGGTGAGCGATTTCGAGTACGAGTTCCAGATGGCCGGCATGAACCGCCAGCTGATGCCCGATGTCGAAACCGTCTTCATGACGCCCAGCGACCAGTTCCAGTTCGTCAGCGGCACCTTCGTGCGCGAGATTGCCAGCCTCGGCGGTGATGTCTCCAAGTTCGTGGCACCCTCGGTACTGCGGCGGCTCAAGGAGCGCGTCACGACCCCCAACGACGATTAGGCGGACAGCGAGCCCGGGCCTGCGGACCCGGGGGCGCAAAAGACATGGCCCTCTGGATCACCGACGAGTGCATCAACTGTGATGTCTGCGAACCCGAGTGCCCCAACCAGGCGATCTCGATGGGCGCGGAGATCTACGAGATCGACCCCGCGCGCTGCACCGAGTGCGTGGGCCACTTCGACGAGCCGCAATGCGTGCAGGTCTGCCCGGTGAGTTGCATCCCGGTCAATCCTTCCTGCGTCGAGACACCGGCGCAACTGCTTGCCAAGTTCCATGCGCTTCAGGACGAGCTTGCCGCCGCAGCTTCGCCGCGTCCTTCGACAGTAAGCGGTCCGGCTTCGCTGGCTTGAGCCGCTCGGCCTGCGGGCCCAGCGCCGCCAGTCCGTTGCCGCGCTGCAGGGCTTCCTGGGCCAGGCGCTCGCGGCGCAGGGCCTCGGCATGCTGTGCATCACGCTCGGCCTGCCAATGGGCCGCACGGACGTCGGCTGCCGGGCGCGCGTCCATCACCACTTGCAGGGGCCGGCCTTCGGCGCAGGGTGTGTCCGAATAGCTGCGGCCGTCGGGGCCGCAACGCCACACGCCTTGCGCCGTGGCTGCCATGGGCAGGCCCAGGGCGATCAGGATCGGCAGGCAGTTCTTCATGGGGCGTCTCCTTCTTCGGGCGTGGGCAGGGGGGGCGCGCCCGGCGCCTCCTGCGGTGGGCGGGGCTGCCGGGGGGGTTTGGGGCGCGGCGGCTGGGCGTGGATGAGCGCCAGCGCGCGGTCCATCTCACCGGCCAGCAGTGCATCGACGGCCTTCAGGCTCTGATCGATGGCCTTGCTGATCGCCTCGCGGTGGTCGGCAGATGGCTTCTTCAGCACGTAGTTCACCACCTCGGCCTTCACGCCGGGGTGACCGATGCCCAGGCGCAGGCGCCAGAAGTCCAGCGTGCCCAGCATGCCGTGGATGTCTTTCAGCCCGTTGTGCCCCGCGGCGCTGCCGCCGAACTTCAGCTTGGCCTGGCCGGGCAGCAGGTCAAGTTCGTCGTGCACGACGAGGATCTCGCTGGGCTGGATCTTGAAGAAGCGTGCCAGCGGCGCCACCGAGGCCCCCGAGCGGTTCATGAAGGTCATCGGCTGCAGCAGCCACACAGGCTCGGCGCCCGGTCGGTTCACGCGCGCGGCCAGGCCCTGGTAGGCGCGTTCGGGCACCAGCCGCACGCCCAACCCTTCGGCCAGCGCGTCTGTCCACCAGAAGCCGGCGTTGTGGCGCGTGGCCTCGTAATCAGGGCCCGGGTTGCCCAGGCCGACGAAGAGTCGAATCATGGCGACGATTATTGGTCGCGCAGAAATCAAAAGGCCCCACCGTAGTGGGGCCCGACGGGTGGCGCCAAAAGGGGGAGGACTTAACCGCCGCGGCCCTTCTGCTGCTTCTCTTCCTTGCGCGGCTTGCCGCCCTTGCCCTTCTCGGGCGCGACGACCACGGTCGGGGCGACTTCCTCTTCGATCTTGGGCAGGGTCACGGCCACCATCACCGGGTTCAGCGTGCCGCGCTTGACGGCCTTGATGCCCTCGGGAAGCTTCAGGTCGCTGGCGTGCAGGCTCTGGTTCTTCGTCAGGCCCGACAGGTCGATGGTGACGAACTCAGGCAGTTGCGAAGCCAGGCATTCGATCTCGAGGTCGGTGCGCACGTGGCTCACCAGGCACTTGTCGGTCTTCACCGCAGGCGACAGTTCCTCGCCTTCGAAGTGCAGCGGCACCTTCTTGCGCAGGCGCGTGGTCTCGTCGACACGCTGGAAGTCGATGTGCAGCACCATCGGCTTGAAGGCGTGCATCTGGTAGTCGCGCAGCAGCACCTTCTCTACCTTGCCGCCGACGTCCATCTCGAGGATGGAAGAGTGGAAGGCTTCCTTCTTCAGCGCGAAGAAGAGCGCGTTATGGTCGACTTCGATCATCGCCGGCGTGCCGGCACCGTAGACGATGCCGGGCACCTTGGCAGCAGCGCGCAGGCGGCGGCTCGCTCCGGTCCCCTGCAGCGTGCGCTCGTAAGCTGTGAATTTCATTTGAACTCCAAGTGGATGAGGCGCCCGCGACCAGGCGCCTCGTAAAAGACCGGCGCGGCGCGCCGGCCCGGGTCTTGCAGATCAGAAATTGCTGTTCTGCTCGGCAAAGAGGGACGTGACCGACTCGCCGTCGGAAATGCGGCGGATGGTCTCGGCAAACAGGAAGGCCACCGACAGCTGGCGCACCTTGGGGCAGGCCTTCGCGGTGTCGGACAGCGCGATGGTGTTGGTGACGACGACCTCGTCGATGTGCGAGGCGTTGATGCGGTCGACCGCAGGGCCCGAGAACACGGGGTGCGTGCAATAGGCGTAGACACTCTGCGCGCCGCGCGCCTTCAGCACCTCGGCGGCCTTCACCAGCGTGCCGGCGGTGTCGATCATGTCGTCCATGATCACGCAGTTGCGGCCCTCGATCTCACCGATGACGTGCATGACTTCCGAGACGTTGGCGGTGGGTCGGCGCTTGTCGATGATGGCCAGGTCGCAGCCCAGCTGCTTGGCCAGCGCGCGGGCGCGCACCACGCCGCCGACGTCGGGGCTGATGACCACCAGGTTCGGGTAGTCCTTGCTCTTCAGGTCGGACAGCAGCACGGGGCTGGCGTAGATGTTGTCGACCGGGATGTCGAAAAAACCCTGGATCTGGTCGGCATGCAGGTCCATCGTCAGCAGGCGTTCGACGCCCACCGTTTCCAGCAGGTTGGCCACGACCTTGGCGCTGATGGGCACACGCGTGCTGCGCGGCCGGCGGTCTTGCCGCGCGTAGCCGAAATAGGGAATCACGGCGGTGATGCGGCGGGCGCTGGCCCGCTTCAGCGCATCGACCATGATCAGCAGTTCCATCACGTTTTCGTTCGTCGGCGCGCAGGTGGGCTGCATCACGAAGACATCGCGGGCGCGCACGTTCTGGCGGATCTCGACCGTGACCTCACCGTCGGAGAAGCGGCCGACCGCCGCCTTGCCCAGTTCAACGCCCAGGTGGCTGGCGATCTCCTGCGCCAGCACCGGGTTGGCGTTGCCGGTGAACAGCACGGTGTTGAACAGCAAGGTGGACTCTCCGTCGGGGGTGTGCCGGCGCCGTTGCCACGAAGGCCTGCCGGCGTCAGCAGAATGTTTGGCAGGGGAGGAAGGACTCGAACCCTCGCATGTCGGAATCAAAATCCGATGCCTTGACCAACTTGGCGACTCCCCTACACAGGTTGCGGCTTGCGCCGCCACCCAAAAACCGTTTCAGTCGGCCCAACCGCCCAGCGGATGGAGGGCCAGACTGCGACACATCCGCCCCACCCAGTGCGGTGGCAGGTTCTGCAAACCCGCCGCCGCGTCTGTCGCCCTGGATGGCCCGGCCGCACCGACCCTCGCGAAGACGGCGCTACCGGAACCCGTCATGCGGCTGTTGCCGTAACGGGCCTCCAGCCAGCGGGCGGCTTGCGCCACCTCGGGACAGCGGTCTTCGGCAGGTGGCTGCAGGTCGTTGCGGCCGTAGCCATCGACGAATTTCTGCACCCACGACGCTGGCACACCACTGCGGCCTGCCTCTTCAGGAGAGCCCGCAACTATAACAGGATCGGTGTCGCGCCTGAGGGCCGGGTGCTCGAAGATTTCGCGCGTCGGCAGGGCGGCCGGGGGCTTCACGACGGCGTAATGCTGCTCGGGCCAGGCCATCGGCCGCAGCTTTTCGCCTATGCCTTCGACGAAGGCGTTGTGGCCCTGCACGAAGAAGGGCACGTCGGCGCCCAGTTGCAGGCCGATCTGTGCCAGACGATGTTTCGACCAGCGCAGGCCCCACAGCCGGTTGAGTGCCAGCAGCGTGGTGGCGGCGTCGGAACTGCCGCCGCCCATGCCCGCGCCCCAGGGCAGTTGCTTGGCTATCGAGATGTCGGCACCGGCCGTGCTGCCGCTGGCCGACTGCAGCGAACGTGCGGCGCGCAGGCAGAGGTCGTCTTCGGGCAGCGCGGGGCCGAGGTCGTGGCGTTGCAGCCGGCCGTCGGCGCGGCGTTCGAAGTGCAGCGTGTCGGCCCAGTCGATGAGCACGAAGGGCGACTGCAGCAGGTGGTAGCCGTCGGCACGGCGGCCGACGACGTGCAGGAACATGTTCAGCTTGGCCGGTGCCGGCAGGTCGTAGAGGGCGTGCAGGCTCAAGGCGCGTCGTCCAGCTTGACGCGCACCCGAACTGCCGGCGGGCTGCTGCGCTGCATCTCGATCCAACCTTCGCCGCGTCGCGACAGGTCGACTTGCCAGCCGAGTTGCTCGAAGCCCCGGGCACCCACCGCATGCGGCGCGCCGGCCCATGGCCTGCCCGCCAGCCAGTCGGGCAGTGCCTCGAGCGGCAAGGCCTCCCCCAGCGCCTGCTTCGACAGCGCGGCCAGGCTGTCATAGGACCGTTCGCCCTGGCCATCGTCCAGCAAGGCCAGGCCGGGTGCCCAGCGAGCGGTGGCCACGCGCGTGCCCAGAGGCGAGTTCAACCGCAGTTCGCCGCCGCGGCCGTCTCCGCGCAACTCGAAGCCGGCGCTGACGCTCTGCGCGGCGCGTTCGCCCTCGGCTTCGATGCGCACGCTCAGGCGGCCGCTGGTCCACGGTGTTTCGCCAGGTGCCGGCGGTGTGCTGGCGCAGCCGGACAGCACAAACACCAACACAAACGCCACCCAGGCCAGCGCGGCCAGCCCCTTGCCAGCGCGTGCTTTCACAGGTCGACGCGCAGCCGGGCCAGCGTCTCGCGCAGCACGTCGTTGGCGGCGTCGCGCGTCCGGGCTTCGCGCCAGACGACACGGGCCTCGTCGCGCTGGCCCATCGCCCACAGCACTTCGCCCAGGTGGGCGGCGATCTCGACATCGGGACGCGCGGCGTAGGCGCTGCGCAGCAGGCGCACGGCCTCTTCACGGTTGCCGAGGCGGAACTCGACCCAGCCCAGGCTGTCGGTGATGAAGGGGTCGCCGGGCAGCAGTTCCAGCGCCCGCTGCACCAGCTGGCGCGCCTCGGGCAGGCGCTGGCCGCGGTCGGCCAGCGAATAACCCAGCGCGTTGTGCGCGTGGGCGTTGTCGGGCTTGAGCGTGATGACGCGCCGCAGCAGCTGCTCCATGTCGTCGAGGCGGCTCAGCTTCTCGGCCATCATGGCCTGCTCGTAAAGCAGGTCGGTGTCCTCGGTGAAACGCTGGCTGGCGCCGGCCAGCACGTCGTAGGCCTCGCGCCAGCGCTTGGCGTCACGCAGCACGCCGGCTTCGGCCGCGAGTTTGGCGCGGGCATCGTCGGCGTCCTTCTCGGGCACCTGGTGTATGAGTTCACGTGCCTGTGCGACCTTGCCCTGGCGCGCCAGTATCGATGCGCGCCGCGTCTGCACTTCCAGCGCACGCCGCGGGTCGCCCACCTTGGCCAGCCAGGTCTCGGCAGTGCGAAAGTCGCCGCGCTGCTCGGCCGACTGCGCCAGCATCAGCCAGGCCTGCACCAGGCCCTGCTCGGGGCGCGACGGCAGGTCGTCGTCTTCACTCTCGGTGGACGACAGCGCCGTGTCGGGTGCGGGCGGCGCTGCGGCCAGCTGCGGCTGCACGAGTTCGATGTAGCGCTGCAGTGCGGCTTCGCCTTCCTTGGCCTGCTTGAGCTCCAGGTGCAGCGCGCCCAGCGACAGGAAGGGCGGCGCCAGTGTCGGCTGCTGCCGCGTGAGGGTCTGCAGCTGGGCGACGGCGTCGGCGTAACGCTGGGCCGCGGTGAGCACGCGCACGTAGGCCAGGCGCAGCTGGGGCTCGGCATCGGGTCGGACCAGGTAGTTGCTGACCAGCGCTTCGGCCTGCGGACGCTGACGCATGAGTTCCATGGCCAGCAGCGCCGGACCGGGCGAGTTGGCGTCCAGCGCCTGGGCCTCCCGCGCCAGTGCCAGTGCGCGGTCGACGTCACCCGCTTCGAGCCAGGCGCGCCCCAATGCCACACGCACGGGCACCCGGGTGGCCTCGAGCTCCCGGTAGGGTTTGAGCGCGTCTTCCATCAGCGCGGCGACACCGCGTGCGTCGCCGGCACGCTGCAGGAAACGCGGCAGCGCCGAGATCAAGCCCGGCCGCTCCATGGGAGGCACCAGCGTCAGCAGCGCGCGCAGGGGTTCGTCGAGCCCGTCCTTGCGATTCAGCGCGAGCAGGATCTGCAACTGCATGCGCACGGCGTCGACCGAGGCCGGCAGCGCCAGGCGCCAGGCGCGCGATGCGGCCAGTGCCTGGTCGCCGGCGCGGCTGCGCAGTGCGATGTCGACGGCGCGCCGGAACAGGCCCTCGTCGCGCGTACGGCGTGCGGCGTCGAGGATGAGCTCGTAGGCGCTGCCCGCGTCGCCCGAACCGAGTGCCATCTCGCCGATGAGCAGCTGGTAGAAGAGCCGGTCGTCCATCGCCGAATTCAGCGGCGTGGCCGAGGCGGCCGAGGCGGGCGCGGCCACCTGTGCGGGCACCGGCGCGCTCCACAAGAAGGCGCCGAAGAACAGGGCGCCGGCCCACATGGTGGCCGGCTGCGGCCGGCGGATACGGTCTGACATCAGGGTTCCCATGGGGTCTGGATTCATTCTCACATAATGGGTTCATGCCCGAGCTTCCCGAGGTCGAGGTCACGCGCAGGGGCATTGCGGGCCCCCTGCTTGGCGCGCGTGTACTCCAGGCCCGGGTGGGCAAGCCCCTGCGCTGGCCGCTGGGATGCGACACGGGGACATTGACCGGCCTGCGGGTCGGCGAGGTCGCCAGGCGCGGCAAGTACCTTTGGTTGCCTTTGTCGCAAGACGCGGTGCACGAGGCAGGTGCCGGCGAGCAGATGCCGGCAGTCGCGGCGCACGGTGGCCTGCTGCTGCACCTGGGCATGTCGGGTTCGCTGGCGCTTGTGCATCACGCGCCCGCGCCTGGCCCGCACGACCACTTCGACCTCGTCACCGACCGTGGCACGCTGCGGCTGAACGACCCGCGGCGCTTCGGCGCCGTCGTCTGGTCGTCGGCGCTGGACGCAGCGCCCGCCGCGAAGTTGCTGCATCGACTGGGCGCGGAGCCCTTCGACCCCGCGCTGACGCCCGAGGTCTTCCATGCCCGGCTGCAGCTGCGGCGCGCTCCCGTCAAGGCCGTGCTGCTGGCGGGCGACGTGCTCGTCGGCGCGGGCAACATCTACGCCTGCGAGGCGCTCTTCCAGGCCGGCATCCATCCCGCACTGCGCGCCGACCGCATCAGCCGCCCGCGTGCGAAGCGGCTGCTGGCGGCGCTGCGCAGCACGCTGGCACGCGCGCTGGAACTGGGAGGCTCGACGCTGCGCGACTTCACCGACGTGCACGGCGCCAGCGGCGCCTATCAGGCCGAGGCGGCGGTGTACGGGCGCGCCGGGCAGCCCTGCGGCCGTTGCGGCAGTGTGCTGCGGCGGCTTGTGCAGGCACAGCGCTCGACCTACTTTTGCGCCACCTGTCAGCGTCGGTAACGTTCATTGCAGGCGTGACTTCCGCCTGACAAACCGGCGCTGCCGTGCAACGGCGGCAACTGGGCGCGGCGGGGGTGCTGCGCTAGGATGACCTGCTGCAGCCCACCCGCCCATGACGAGCCCCGAACCGATCACGAAGCCGACCGACACCGCCGGCGTGGCGACGGCTGCGCTGGCGGGCGACGTGATGGCCACGCCGGCAGCGCAGGGCTCGATCACCAACCCCATCGCCGAGAGCCTGGACGTGCTGGCTGCCTGGCGTGCCGAGCTCGACCGTCAGGTCGGCCAGTTGGGCCGCGCCTTCGGCGAGCAGGAACTGCTGGACGACGCCGACGCCGCGCTGCTCGCCGCGCTGCGCGAACGGCTGGCCTCGGACAAGCTGGTGCTGGCCTTCGTCGCCGAGTTCTCGCGCGGCAAGTCCGAGCTGATCAATGCGATCTTCTTTGCCGACGCCGGACGCCGCGTGTTGCCGGCGACACCCGGGCGCACCACGATGTGCCCGGTGGAGCTGCGCTACGACGAACACCTGCCGCCACGGCTGGCGTTGCTGCCGATCGAAACGCGGCTGCGCGGCCTGTCGCTGGCCGAGTTGCGCACGCGTGACGGCCACTGGCAGTACGTGCCGCTGGACCCGGCCGACCCGCAGACGCTGGTGCAGGCACTGGCCGCGGTGACGCGGCGTCAGCGCGTGACGGTCGAGCAGGCCACCGCGCTGGGCTTCTGGAATGCCGCGCAGCCCGAGGACAACCCGCCACAGTCCGAAGACGGCAGTGTCGAGGTGCCGGCCTGGCGCCACGCGGTCATCAACTACCCGCACCCGCTGCTGGCGCACGGGTTGGTGGTCATCGACACCCCCGGGCTGAATGCCGTGGGCGCCGAACCCGAGCTGACGCTGGCCATGCTGCCGGCGGCCCACGCGGTGGTTTTCGTGCTGGCGGCCGACGCGGGCGTGACGCGCTCCGATCTCGCGATCTGGCGCGAACACCTCGGTCAGGCCAGCCTGGAACGTTTTGTCGTGCTGAACAAGATCGACACGCTGGCCGACCCGCTGACCAGCCCTACCGTCGTGCAGGCGCAGATCGCGCAGCAATGTGCCGACACCGCCGAGGCGCTGCACATCGACCCGGCGCGCGTGTTCGCGCTGTCGGCGCGCGAGGCGCTGGCAGCTCGCGTCGACGGCGACGTGGCCTCGCTGCACGCCAGCTGCCTGCCGCCGCTGGAGCACGCCCTGGCCGCGGGCCTGCTGCCGCGGCGGCGCCACCTGCTCGTGCAGTCGGCCGTGGGCGTGGTGCAGCAGCTGCGGGCGTCCGCGGCGCGGCGCCTGGCCGACCGCCGGCGCCAGCATGCCGAGCAACTGCTGGAACTGCGCGGTCTGCGCGGCAAGAGCGGCGCCAAGCTGCGCATGATGCTGGAGCGGGTCGAACTGGAGATGGCCGACTTCGAACGCTGCACGGCGCGCCTGCAGGCGCTGCGCGCGGTGCAGATGAAGATCCTGCGCACCGTGCTGTCGGCGCTGTCCAGCGAGGTGCTGCGCACCGAGCTCGCGGCCATGCAGTCGGCGATGGGATCGCGGCCCTTCAACCTGGGCGCACGTGGGGCTTTCGAGACGCTGATCACGCGGCTGCGGGCGTCGATCTCGCGCGCGCAGACGCAGGCCGAGGAGATGCGGCAGATGCTCGACGCCAGCTTCCGGCAGCTCAACACCGAATTCGGCTTTGCCTTCTCGCTCGGGCCGGCGCCGGAACTGCAAGGCTTCCAGACTGAGCTCGAACTCATCGCCCAGGGTTACAGCCGCTACCTGGGTGTGTCGCAGGCCTGGCGCCTGGCCGCGCCGGGTTTTGCCGAGCAGTTCAGGCGCATGCTGCTGTCGCGGTTGCGCGTCGTGTTCGAGAACGCCGCGGGTGAACTGGAGTTGTGGAGCAAGAGCGCCACGAGCCAGGTGGAAGTGCAGCTCAGCGAACGCCGGCGCGGCTTCACGCGCCGCCGCGAGGCGCTGCAGCGTGTGCAGGCCGCCGCCGGTGAACTGGAGCAGCGCATTGCCGAGGTGCAGGGGCAGGACGATCACCTGGCCGGCATCCTTTCGCGGCTGGACGCGATGGCCAAGCAGACCATCGCCAGCGCGCGGCGGCTGGCCGTGGACGGCGGCGTGGACGTCGACGTCGACATCGGGCACCGGCAGGACGCCGCTTGAAGCGGCGCGGCATCGCCGGCGCCGTCATCGCCTGGCAGCGCCGGCATGGCCGCCACGGCCTGCCCTGGCAGGGCACACGCGAGGCCTACCGCGTGTGGCTCTCCGAAGTGATGCTGCAGCAGACGCAGGTGAGCACCGTGCTCGACTACTACCCGCGTCTCCTGGCCCGTTTCCCCGACGTGCGCTCGCTGGCTGCAGCGCCGCTGGACGACGTGCTGGCGCTGTGGAGCGGCCTGGGCTACTACAGCCGTGCGCGCAACCTGCACCGCTGCGCGCAGGCCGTGGTGGCGCGGCACGGCGGCAACTTCCCGGGCAACAGCGTCGAGCTGGCCACGCTGCCGGGCATCGGCCGCAGCACCGCCGCGGCCATCGCGGCCTTCTGCTTTGGCGAACGCGCGGCCATCCTCGACGGCAACGTCAAGCGGGTGCTGACGCGCTTGCTGGGCTACGGCGGCGACCTCTCGCTGGCCGCCGAGGAACAGCGCCTGTGGGTGCAGGCCGAGTTGCTGCTGCCCGCGCAGGACGTCGACATCTACACGCAAGGCCTGATGGACCTGGGCGCCACCGTGTGCAGCCGGCGCCGGCCGGCCTGCGAACGCTGCCCGCTGGCGATGCAGTGCGTGGCGAACGCTGCCGGCACGCCCGAGCTCTTTCCGGTGAAGACACGTCGCCTGAAACGCAGCCGGCGCAGCAACACCTTGCTGTGCCTGCAACGCGGCCAGCGGCACTTCCTGGTGCAGCGCCCGGAACGCGGCGTGTGGGCCGGCCTGTGGAGCCTGCCGGAGTATCACGACGTGGTGGCGCTCGAAGCGGCCGTCCAGGCCTGGCCGGGCGAAGGCGAGTGGCTGCCGGTGGTCGAACATGCGCTGACCCACTTCGACTGGACGCTGCAGCCGCTGCGCTGGACACTGCCCGCACGCGCGAGGCTGCCTGGCGACCTGCCCGACGGCCGCTGGCTGTTGCTGGACGAGGCGCTGGCGATGGGCTTGCCGGCACCTGTGCGAAAGCTGCTGGGCGGCTGAGCGCGGTCTCGGCCGGGCGGAGTCAGCCGACGACGACCTTCTTGTCGCGCAGGTAGCCGTCCACCAGTGACAGGCGGATCACCGGGTCTTCCAGTTCCATCAGCTTCTGCTTGGCCGCCAGGCTGATGGGCAGCAGTTCGCACCACCGGTTGGCCACCCAGCCGGCGTCGTCCAGCTGGTAGGGCGGTGCGAAGGGCACGCGGTCGTTGTCCTTCAGCTTGCGGATGGCCTCGGCCAGCGCGCTGACGGTGGCCAGCACCGCCGGGCCCGGCAGGCGCAGCACGTCGGGCGCGACACGCTGCGCCGGTGCCACCCACAGGCCGTTGTCGCGCTGTGTCGGCGCCTGCAGCAGGCGGAAGCGTTCGCCGCCCAGGCAGCGCACACGCAGGATGCCAGGCCGTTCGGCGTCGACCTCGTCCAGGTGGGCCAGCACGCCGACGTCTTCCACCTGCAGCGGCGCGTCACCGCGCCCGGCCTCGGCGCCGGACTTCAGGCAGAGCACGCCGAAGGGCTGGCGGGTGCGCAGGCAATCGGCCATCAGGTCGAGGTAACGCGCCTCGAAGACCCGCAGGCCCAGCAAGGCGCCAGGGAAGAGCACCGTCTGCAGCGGGAACAGCGGCAGCGGCGAGGGCAGGACGGCGGCCGTCAACTTCTTGCGTCGAGTTCGCGGTGGCGGATCAGCGTCGCGTAACGGCTGTCGAAGCGCCGTGCCAGCCACTCCACGCCATAGACCGAGCGGTGCTGCCCGCCGGTGCAGCCCAGGGCCACGGTGAGGTAGCTGCGCTGGTCGTCCTCGAAGGCCGGCAGCCAGCGCTGCAGGAAGGTCTGGATCTGCTCGAGCATCTCACCCGCCTCGGGCTGGGCTTCGAGATAGGCGGCCACCGGCGCGTCGCGGCCGGTCAGCGGTCGCAACTCGCGGATGTAGAAGGGGTTGGGCAGCACGCGCATGTCGAAGACGTAGTCGGCGTCGAGCGGCACACCGTGCTTGAAGGCGAAACTCTCGAACACCAGCGTCAGCGCGGCCTCGCGCGCGCCGACCAGCGAACGCACCCAGCTGCGCAGCAGGGTCGGTCGCAGCTGGCTGGTGTCGATGACGGTGGAGATCTCGCGCAGGTCCGACAGCAGCTTGCGTTCGAGCTCGATGGCTTCCATCAGCGCCCGCGCGTTGTCGGTTTCCGTGCGCGCGGTCAGCGGGTGTGGCCGGCGCGTCTCGGAGTAACGGCGCAGCAGCGCGTCGGTGCTGGCGTCGAGGAAAATGGGGTGGATGCGCAGACCCTCTTCGCGCAGCTGCTGGATCAGCGGCACCAGCTGCGGCAGCGAAGATGCGTTGCGCACGTCCACCGCGGCGGCCACGCGTGTGGTGTGGCGCTCGTGCTCCAGGCGGATGAAGTCGCGCAGCAGCTCGGGCGGCAGGTTGTCGACGCAGAAGTAGCCGGCGTCTTCCAGCGCATGCAGCGCCACCGACTTGCCCGAGCCCGAGATGCCCGTGACGAGGATGACTTCGTCGCGCCGCACGCCGTCCAGAGCTGCCCATTCGCTCATCCCGACTGACCCTCCTTCGGCCCTTCCAGCAGCGCCTGCGCGTGGGCCGTGCCCGACAGGCGTTCGCCGCCCAGCATACGCGCCACCTCGGCCACACGCGCCTCGCCTTCCACGGGCTGGATGTCGGACAGCGTCTGCTTGCCCTTGAGCGACTTGCTGACGACGAAGTGGCGGTCGGCGCACGCCGCCACCTGGGCCAGGTGGGTGACGGCGAGCACCTGCGTGTCCCCGGCGTGCACGCGGCCCAGCTGCTTCATCAGCCGGCCCACGCTGTCGGC
>JAURZM010000051.1 GCA_030653385.1 Rubrivivax sp.
AGCCAGGCGCGCGATTTCGGCCGCCGCGCTGGCCTGCTCCTGCCGGATCAGCGCCAGACCATTCTTGAGCAGCCTGGCCGTCTCCGCTGCGTGCTCACCCTGCTGCCGCACCTGGTCCAGGCCCAGCAGGTCGGCCAGCAAGCCCTTGATCTCGCCGTTGCGATAGGCTGACAGTGGCCGCTTGCCCTGGGCCGAGAACACTGACGTAAAGAAGGTCTCCGGCGAGCCGAGCAATTCGCGCACTGCCTGCTCGTAGATATCGACCTTGCCGTCGCTGACGGTGCCGTCGGCAAGCACCACCGGCTTCCAGTGGCCGTCGGCCTGCTCGAACAGGAAGGCCTCGGTCTTGCGCTTGCCATTGACGCGAAACACAAGTTGCGATTTGTAGCGGTGCCCCCGGTGCTCCCAGGTCAGTTCCTTCTGGCTTTCCGGTAGAAAGACGTGGTCGTAGTACGAGAACGCACCGAGACCATCGGCACCGGCGCGGGAGGGCATGACGAGGTACGGATGTTAGGTTGCATTCGCCAGTGTCAACGCCCTTGGACTGACTGGCCACTCCCGGCCTACAGTGACCTCACGCCCGGGTAGCCCAAGCCTCTCTCAGAGGCGAGTAGCCCCGCCGCGTCCCGCGTTTTCGAGCAATGCCACAGGAGGTCGCGAAGATGGTCGCGCGCCGACTTCGCAATTCATTCAGTGCCTCGACGTTGACACGGCTTCGCCAGATGCGGGCCTGCGACACGCTCGCGCTGCTGGCCACCTACCTCAAGCCTGACCCGACGTACCGGCCAGTCAAGGATGATCGCAGCGCGCGCTGGCACCTGAGTACCGGCCGCGGCGAATTCGAGATCGTGACCACGGGCCCGAAGTGGTACGACACACGCACGAAGCGTGGCGGGGGTGGCGCCATCGACCTGGCGATTTACCTCCTGGACCTGTCGTTCGTGGACGCCGTCAAGTTCTTGATGCGCAAGGTAGAGCCCCATGGTGCAGATCATCCGCAAGGCATCGCTGCCAACCGCCGATGAGGTGCCCGGGCGAGCACGCGCCGCTGCCGAACAAGCGGCTGCCGTCGCGGTTCGCGAGCCTCGCCCAAGCGGCTTTCCGCTTCTGTTCACCAAGCACTGGCAACTGGTCGAACCGGCGGTGGCATTCCTGCACGAGCACTCGATCCAGCGCGCCCATACCGACGACACGCTGAGGACCTACGCCGAGATCCTTTACGACTGGTTCGAGACACTCGAGCAGAACGACATCCCGTGGGAGACGGCCGACGCCGTCGACCTCGTGGCCTATCGGAACCGGATGATGGCGCAGCCAAGCGCACACACCGGCAGACCGTACCGCACCTCCACCATCAACCATCGTGTTCGCGGCGTACTTCGGTTCTACGGGTGGGCGGTTCGCGCGCGTTGGTTGAGCACCTCGCCGCTGGCGGAGCCGGCACGCGATCTCCGCCTCGCGCGCCAGCACCGGCCGACACGAGCCTGTCACACCCCGGCCTACGAGCGCAGCCTGTTCATCCTTCGACAGTACGAGGCGTTGCCGCGGCCGTTGGTCTCCGAGCAGGCGCGTGAACTCCTTGCGGCGCTCGCGCCACCCTACGACCTGATGGCACGTTGGCAGCTGTATACGGGCCTGCGCATCAGCGAGTTGCTGCGCCTCGGCACCGGCGACATTGGCGACATCGACCCCCGCTCTGCGCCAGCCACGCCGCATCGCGCCATCGAGGTCATCCGCAAGGGCCGCAAGCCCGGCTACGTGGTCGTGCCGGCCAGCCTGCTCGACGAGACCGACGGCTACGTGAGCGGCCATCGTCTCGCCTGGCTTGCACGCGCACGACGCAGAGG
>JAURZM010000053.1 GCA_030653385.1 Rubrivivax sp.
GACGCCGACCGGGTGAGCGAGGCCAACGTGGGCCGGCAGGTCTACAGCCCGTCCGACATCGGACAGCACAAGGCCGTGCTGACCATCCACCGGCTGAACCAGTTCTACGGGCTGGACTGGGAGGCGCTGCCGACGCGCTACGCAGGCCCGCGCGCCGGGCACGCGGCACCCGACATCGTCGTCAGTTGCGTGGACTCGGCCCGATCCAGGCGCGATGTCCACCAGGGGCTGTTCGGACACTGGACGGGCACGCGCTACTGGCTGGACCTCGGCAACACCGAGTCCACCGGTCAGATCGTGCTCGGCGAACCCCGGTGCCGGGGAGCGAAGGACGAGTGGGCCCGGTTGCCCTGCGTGACCGAACTCTTCCCTCAGCTGCTCGATGAAGGGATCAAGGAAGACGACACGCCGTCCTGCTCGGTCCGGATGTCGCTGGCCTCGCAGGGCCTGTTCGTCAACGACATCGTGGTCCGGTGGGCCGGGCAGTTTCTCTACGAACTGTTCTCGACCGGCCTGCTGCGGCAGCACGGTGTGGTCGTGAACCTCGACGCCAAGCGCTGCGGCCCCATCGACGTCGACCCCGCCGTCTGGAAGCGTTTCGGCGTCCGGCGCCGACGACCGAGAGGACTGAGCGAGAACTGAGCCGCAGGCCAGCGCAGCCACCGCGCGCGACGGAGTTTCCACCGGGATTCCTGCTGGCGCAGGCGCACCACGACCGGCACCATGGTCGGTGCTGCGCCGAAAGCGGCCGCGCCCGGCGCCTGCCGGCCAGGGACGAACAGGAACAGGGATGCAACTCACATCGGAACAGCAGCGCATCGTCCGTTCGAGTGCGGCGCGGCTGGCAGTCCAGGCCGGCGCCGGGGCGGCCAAGACGACGACGCTGTGCGCCTACGCGCAGGCACGACCGCGGTCGCGGGTGCTGTACGTCGCCTTCAACAAGGCGATCCAGCTGGAAGCCGCCACCCGGATGCCGGCGAACGTCAGCGCTCGCACCACGCATTCGCTGGCGTATCGCAAGGCTCGTGATCTGTTCGGTGACCGCGCAGGCGAGCGGATCGGCAGCACCTACCCCTCGATGGTGTCGCGTGCGTTCGGGTGCACCCCGCTGGCGGCAACGGCGGCCCTGCAGGCGATCCAGAAGTGGTGCGGTTCGCTGGAGGTGGAACTCGCTGCCGAGCACCTGCCCGCCGAAGTCGCATCGCGCCTATCGGACCCGGCCGGCCTGGTGGCGCTGGCCCGGGCCGTCTGGAAGCGGATGGTCGACGCGAACGAGCGCGAAATTCGACTGACCCATGACGGCTATCTCAAGCTGTACCAGATGGACGGGCCGGTGCTGCGCGACCTCGATCTGATCGCGGTGGACGAGGCGCAGGATCTGAACCCGTGTACCTTCGACATCGTGTGCCGGCAGAGCGTGCCCGTGGTCATGGTCGGCGATGCCGCCCAGGCCATCTATTCGTTCAGGGGGTCGACCAACGCGCTGACCCTCTTCGAGGCCGATGAGCGACTGCCGCTGACACGGAGTTTCCGGTTCGGGCGCGGAATCGCGCAGCTGGCCAATGCGCTGCTGGGGCACTTCAGGCACGGTTTCGATCAACCGCTGGTGGGCGCAGGCGCGCCGCAGAGGACACGGTTCACAGTGGACACCGGCAAGGCCTTTGCCGTCATCGCGCGCACCAACGCGGTGGTCTTCGAGGAAGCCGTCGCCTTCCTCGATCTGAACCGGCGCTTCCACTTCGTCGGCGGCACGGAAGGCTACAAGCTGGAGAAGGCGCTGGACGCGTATCGGCTGTGGGTCGGCGAGCGCGGCCTGATGCGCGATCCGTACCTGCGGAGCTTCGGTTCCTTCGACGAACTGGTCGGGCTCGCCGAGGCTTACGAAGAACCCGAACTCAGGCAACTGGTGCGTGTGGTCTGCGACTACGGCCACCAGATCCCGCACCTGATCGAGGACATCCGGTCGCGTCACACCGACGTGCCCAAGCACGCCTGGGCGGACTTCGACGGCATCTACTTCTGCACCGCTCACAAGGCGAAGGGGCTGGAGTTCGAGCAGGTCTGGCTCGCCGACGATTTCATGCGCTTCTTCGAGAACGGGTGCGAACTGCGGCCGGACCAGGTCGACCAGGAGGAAGTCAACATCCTGTACGTGGCGCTGACCCGGGCACGCGCGGCGATCCGGCTGAACGAGTCCTTCGACGATTGGCTGCGCCACAGGCGACTGCTGCCGGGCTGACGGGTTGATGCAGGGCCGCACGGCCGGAACATGGAGTCCTGTCGCGAAGGCGCTCCCCATGTCGAAGCCCATCATCCGATACCTGCGGTTCCACTGCCCGACGCCGACCTCGATGCCGCAGGCGAACCGCGACGGGGCGCTGGCGGTGGCCGCCATCTGCGAGGACGCCCAGCTCGCACAGTTGCTGCTGGTCGACATGCGGCGATGGGATCGCAACGACGGCGCCAGCCTGAGGGATGCGCTGGGAGTCCTGATGCCTTCGGCCCACCGTCGTCTCATCGCCGGCTTCGGCATTCCGATGGCCGACACCGTGATCGTGGAGTGGGACGGCGGGGACGTGTTCACCAGGCTGTGCGTCGAAGGCGAGGCGGCACGGCAGGGCTGCGATGACACCCGGGCCTGCGCACTGCGAAGCGGCGTTCCGGGCGGGCGGTCTTGCTTCCTTGCCTGGGCGAGACCGGCAGGTGAGGCGATGCTCGAGAAGGTGGAAGCCGTAGCGGGCGGTGTGTGGGCGGGGGTGGAAGGGTGAAGCGCCCATCACACCAAGGGGTGCCCCTCGCCAGAAGGAGCGGTCCCCCAGAAGGTGGGGGTGCACGCCAATGGTGGGCGACAACCGTTGCCGCACCGGAAACCATGCCGCCCATGCCGGTGACGTACCGGTTACGGAGGCAACCATGAAGGCGAAGCAAGTGGAAGTGATCAACATGCGGCTGGACTTCATGAGCATGGTCCTGGCGGTGCTGGCGAGGTCGCTGCCGCCCCGGGAAGCCGCCCATGCGGTCCAGGTGATCGGGGAGCGGGTCGTCGAACAGCTGGGCCGCGACCCGGTCTCGGAAAGCGCTGAGGAAGCGGTCGCCGCGGACCTCGCGCCGATAATCGCGGCCCTTCAGCAGCGCTGAGACAGGTCCGATGGGCCGGAACGGGAACAGGATGTTCTGCCGAGCGGAGTGGAAGCAGGGGCGCCTTCGAATGCGCGTTGTCGCCAACGGCGTGCGTGCCATCGCGATCGCGCTCGGCTTCGTGGCCGGGATGCCCACGGCAGCATCCGCGTGGGGATCCGAGGGCCACCGTCTGGTCGCCGAGGTCGCGCAAGGGCAGTTGACTGCGGCGGCGAGGGCCGAGATCGACCGATTGCTGGCCCTCGAACCCGGGTCGACTCTGGCATCGATCTCGACCTGGGCCGACGAGGTTCGCTCCCCGTCCACCGCTTCCTGGCACTACGTCAACTTCCCCCGTGACGGGGCCTGCCGGTACGAGCCCGATCGAATGTGCCTGCAAGGGTCCTGCGTCGTCGGCGCGATAGAGAGACAGACCGCGCTGCTCGCGTCCCAGGCGCCCGACGAGGAACGACTGAAGGCGTTGAAGTACGTCGTGCACTTCGTGGCCGACGTGCACCAGCCACTGCACGCCGGCTTCGCGGATGACCGTGGCGGCAACGGCTACCAGCTGCAGGCCTACGGCCGTGGCACCAATCTGCATGCGCTCTGGGACAGTGGCTTCATCAGGCAATGGCCGGGTGGCGCTGCGTCGCTGCAGGCAGCGGTGGATGCCGCAACGCATCAGACCGATGCCGGTCCCGGCGCGCGCGCCTGGGCCGAGGAGTCGTGTCGCGTGGTGAGCGCGGAAGGGTTCTACCCACGGGGCCACAAGCTGGGCGACGACTACCCGCCAGGTGTTCGCGCTGTGCTGGTGCAGCAACTGGCGATCGCAGGATCGAGGCTGGCCGCCGTGCTCAACCGGAGCCTCGGCAAGCGCTAGAAGTTGCCAATCCGAACCTTGTTGATCATGTTGGCGTTCGAGAGGTGGTACACCGCCTGGCCATCTCGCATGCTGCGCCTGAAGTAGCGGCCGCTGCTGAAGGCCATAGCCCAGCCACGCCAGGCCTCTCGATTACCCAAAATCTCCAGCGAACCGACGTTCGCATGATTGGCCAACTGCAACAGTGCGCGCCAAGTCACGCGGTCGTTCTCCGGCTGCATGCCCACGCCTTCCAAAAGTTCGCGCTCTTCGTCGAAACACAGGTTCGAGAAGAACAGTGCGAACTTCAATCGTCTCCACTCGCCGTCAACGAAGAACGTTGAGTCGGTGTAACTGACGGTCTGCCAGATTCCGCGAGACGCCTTGTGCGTGAAACCGTCGGTTTGGTCCAGGAACTTCACCTCGATGCCAAAGTACACCGGCTCGAAGCTGTGGGCAATCAGATGTGGCTTGGCATGTGCGATGTAGTCGATTTGGACCCGCACGCCCTCGGACATGTGCTTGCCAACGACCTCCGGTTTCAAGATGAAGTCTTCGCTGAGATGTGCCTCCAGCCAAGCTTTGAGCTCCGGTTCGGACTTAAACCGCTTCGTTGCCTCGACCAGCGCCAGGCGATGGCGCTTGCGGATGGCCACGGCTTCCTTCGCTAGAGCGTCAGCCACCTGCGATTCGCTGACCTCACCTTGCAGTTCCTCGACGCACCTTGCGACCGCAGCCTTGATGCGTTCAGAGCGTGCCTCGTCTGCTTCGCGGGCCGCTCGCAAGCTCGGCAGCACCTCAGGCCGCTCACGCGACAGCCAGATTTCGTCCAACGCGCAGTGTTCGTCACTCAGTGCCCTGCGACTTAAGAAGTAGGCTGTGTGCACCTGGTCGTCGAACGCCTCGGCGGAGCGGTCTCCAAGCAAAGCCTTGGCAGCCTTGCCGCCTAGTGCGTTCCCGCGCTGCTCCCCGCAGCCCATGCACTGCATGACATGGTGTTTGGACCCGTTCGACGTGGTCCGCAGGCGAACCTCCTGGCGGGCGGGCTCGCAGTTGCAGCCCAACTTCATCTGGTCCAACAGCGAGCCCAGGCGCGCAACGATTTCCTCAACCGGCGCGTCGGCCCACTGTGCGGCGTAGTCCACTGACGACATCGTTCACTCTCCTGGCGCGTCCGGCTACTCAGGCAGCGGCCTCGATCTGTATGAATAAACAGTATAGCGAGCGCAAAGCCAACTGCCGCCGGTCACCCCCCGTCCGGGGCAAGTCAGATGTGCCCGCGATAGGCCCGAGAACTGCTGGTCCAGAGCGGCCACCTCTCGCTGTGGGAGGATCACACCGTCGAGTCGTCAAACACTCCACCGGCTACGGAACCGTAGTCCCCATATGGCGCGGTCGTCGGAGTTCATGCAGAGCATGCTGATCAAACTCGGCGCCCTGTTCGAACGGCGACTGGGTAATTGCGAGACTTGTGGGCAAATGGCGGCCGCGCTAGGACCAACCACAAACCTTGGATGTCGCTGATTTGTCGACGGTCGCACACCGATTGCGCATAGCGAAGGGCCGGTGAGGTCAACGTCGCCGATCTTCACCATCAACCTCGCTCCATCGTGCGTTGGCGCCGTGTCTCCGGCCGAAATTGCTTTGAACACGTTGAGGCGTGTGCTCGCGTGACGGTCTTCAACCCGGACTAGCACAGTGCGAGTCCGGCGCGCTTCAGGGTTGCAACGCAAGGCATTTCGTACACCGATTCGTTCTCGACCGGAACCTCCTCCCGTTGCTACGTAACCAAGCACATACGCAAGCGCATCGAACAGCCTCGACATGATCCGCCTCGGGAACCAGCTTCGCCTGACGGGCCGGGAGGTCGAGCGATTCACGCGGATCACCGGCATCGAGCCGGTGGGCGTGAAGTCGCTCGACGACCTGGACGATTACATCGGCCGGTGCAAGGACTACTACCAGGGCGCCTCTCAAGAGGCGCGCTTCCTGCGCTGGCTCCTGGACGAGGAACGCTCACGCTGCCTTTGCGCCGCGTGATTCCTCGTGCTGCCCCGCGATCGGTGTCGCGCCATCGGCCGTCGCCGTGAACCTCTCTGCAGCTTTCGCGAACTCGGGGTCTCGGGTGAGGGTGCTGACGCGGGCCTTGGCGGGATCCCTGCGTGCAGGGGCAATCGTCTCGACCGCGACGTCGCTGCCGGTCGACAGAAGCGAACGCAGCAGACGGAAGGGGCCGACGACTACGATGGCCACGACCGATCGCGCGAAGGCACCGATACGCTGGTTGCGCACGTCGGCAACCCGGCGTTCCCGCAGGGTCGTCTTCGCGCGCAGGTACAGCGCCAGGTGGCTGCGCCGGGCTTCGGCGTCGGCATCAAGCTGCTTGACCACTTCTTCGGCTGTGGCGGCTTGACCGACGCTGGCGTACAGCTGGGCCCAGGCACGGTCTTCGTCGGCCGTGCGGCGGTTCGACCCGGGGTCGAAGTGCGCGGGAGGCTGTGCATTCTGGAGACCTTCGGACATGGTTCTCTCCTTCGGAAGATGTGGAGACGAACCACCCCCGGCAGGGGACGACAGGTCCCCATTGGGATAGCATGGAGACGTTGCAACAGCGGCTGCGGTTGCGACACTCCACGGACAGGCCTTCACGATGAATCGTTCCGGCACTTCTCTTCGCGTGATCGATGGCGGCAGGGCCACGCTCGAAAGGGAACTGATGTGGGCGGCGGCACTGGGCCGGCCCACACTGGAATCCCTCTCGAGGCGCCTCACGCGCTCTTCGAACGCCGGACTTGCCTGCGTGACGACAGGTTCTGACGGATCAGGACCTCCTCGTCGATCAGGCGCAGCATCCGACGGATGTCGGAGCGAACACCTGGATCTGTGACCTTCTGCAGGACACCGGCAAGCGCATCCTTGCGCTGTTGAAGCTCGGCTTCGCTTCCTCCGTCGATGAAACGGAAGAAGCTCTTCCACTCCTGCTTGTCCATGACGCACGACCTGACGACTTCAGGCCGCCAGCGGCAACGGGAGCAGCAGGACGACCGTGTCGGCCGGCGTGCGGCTGATGGGCGCAAACAGGGCGGGAAGCTTGCGGGTCGGCACCGCGACGAGCGATGGCCGGCCGGAGCCGCCCAGCAGGCGGCAGACGACGTGGCGAGACGTGTTCGTTGACATGGTCGTTCTCCTTTGCGTGAGCAGGAGGCACACCACGTCCCCGGATGGAGAAACGATGTTCCCCATGCGGGTTGAAGGCGCCACCGAACGGCGGGCCCGTGGATCGGCGAGGGGACCCATGCCGAAGCGATGGGTCTCTCGCACATTCAGGACTTGCGTCCCAGGGATTCAGGTCGGCGGCTTGCGCCGTTGACCTGTGGTTCGCGCGATCCACAGTCCCTTTCCTCGCGGAAGGGGCTGTCGATGCGCTGCTGATGCCGGCCACCGTCTGGTCGACGGGGCAGGGCGCCAGGAGTCGCAAGCCATTGCCTGCGCCTGCCGATGTGGCAGACAGCAAGTCATGGTCGCATCCCGGTGCATGTCGCTCTCACGAGCGTTGGATTCCTGAGAAGATCGGATCACGCCGGTCCGTGAGGACAGTGCAACCCGGCCATCGACAACGAGGTGTCGATGGCTTTCGAAGTCCGCAGGTGCGGACCGATTCATCGCTTGCGCGACAAGGCCAGCAAGTGGCCGATTCGAGTGCGGGTCACGACCGCTAACGCCGGATGCGTGAGCACCCGGATCCTCAACGTGGACCGAAGACGGCCCATGGTGAAGGCTGTGCCAGCACGAGCGCCGACAGGAAGCTCCTGGAGTCTGCCACCGTGCCGCCGCGAGCGAAACCCCCGCCGCCCACTGTCGCATGCTCATGTGTCCTCACGGCGCGCAATGAGTGCGACGCGGGCGCCTGGCGGCGGCGGGTTGAAGGCGGAAGACCGGGTCATAGCCTGTCCGAAAGGACCTGCCATCGGCCATGCACACCGCCACCATCGAACTGCCGTCACGCTGGCAGCCCGACCTCTTCGCCGATCAGGTCGCGCTGGCCAGGTTCGATGTGGCGACCACGCCCGAGATCGAGTCCGCACTCGACAGCCAGGCGCCGGTGTTCATCGGCGTCAGCGGCGGCAAGGATTCACAGGCGCTGGCCTACCGGCTGTGCGACCACCTCGACAACCGAGGGCATGCCGGTCCCCGCCTGCTGATCCACAGCGACCTGGGCCGGGTCGAGTGGCGTCAGTCGCTGATGGTGTGCGAAAGACTGGCGGCGCGGCTCGGTGTCGAACTCGTCGTCGTGCGCAGGCAGGCCGGCGACATGATGGACCGCTGGCTGTCGCGATGGGAAGCCAACGTGGCGCGGTACGCGAACCTGGAGTGCGTGAAGTTGATCCTGCCCTGGAGCACACCCTCGACGCGGTTCTGCACGGCCGAGCTCAAGAGCGCGGTGATCGCCAGCGCGATGCGCAGGCGGTTTCCCACGGGCGACGTGGTCTCGGCGGTCGGCATCCGGCGCGAGGAGAGCAGCGTGCGGGCCAGGATGCCGGTCTGGCGCCGCGACGAGCGCACGGTGCGCAAGTCCGGCATGGGCCACACCTGGAATCCGATCCTGGGCTGGTCGCGCGCGGACGTGATCGACTACGTGCGAAGCCGCGGAGACCGGCTGCATGAGGCCTACACGACTTACGGGTCCACCAGGGTGTCGTGCGCGTTCTGCATCATGGGCTCGGAGCGCGACCTGCGTGCATCGGCTGGCTGCGCCGACAACGTCGCGATCTATCGGGAGATGGTGGAACTGGAAGCCCGGTCCACGTTCTCGTTCCAGGGCTCACGCTGGCTGGGCGACGTGGCACCCCACCTGCTTGATGCGCCGCTGCTGGCGAGGCTGCAGGTGGCCAAGGAGCGCGCCGCCGAGCGGCAGGGCGCCGAGGCGCTTCTTCCGGCGCACCTGCTGTTCACAAAGGGCTGGCCGACCGCGATGCCATCAACGGCCGAGGCTCGCCTCATCGCCGACGTGCGCAGGCGCGTAGCCGAGGCCGTCGGGCTGGAGGTCATGCACACGGACGAGGCGGCCGTGCTGGCGCGGTACGCGCAACTGCTCTCGGGCGCGCCATCCAGGTGACGTGCTCACGGGGGAGAGGTGCCGGCAGGTCAGCACGCGAAGTTGCGACGGCCCAGACCGGTGTCTGTCACCAGTCCGGCTCGAGCGGGATGCGCAGGTCGAACTCCCAGCCCTCGTAGGGCTGCAGCAGTTCGAGGAACTCATCCCAGGTGACGACGCGACCATCGACAACCACGCCCTCGGAGTCGATGCGGCCGCGGATGCGCTAGAACGGCATCTCGATCGTCGCGCCGTCCTTGATCAGGAAGCGCTGCGCGAGCCCTTGCCGGACCTTCCCGCGCAGCCTGGCCAGCGCCATCGTGCCGCTCGCCTCTGCGAAGGCCTTGAAGACGTAGCCGCCGTGCTCGCTGGTCGTCACCTCGCGTGCCTCGGCCGCGTAGCCATGGTTCGGCAGGTGGCGCACCTCCAGCTCGAAATGGCGGCGTGCGCCGGCGCAGTCGACGAACGATTCGCTGCTCGGGAAATCCGCCTCGGGTGTGCTGTCCATCCGTATTCCTTAGAGGGCCGTCAGGGGGCCGCTGCGTACTCGACGACAGCGGCGGCGATGGCAGGAGTTTGCCTTCGGCTCTGCCAGCCGAGGTGCAGGCGGTGCGCAATCCGACGGGGTTGAAAGTCTGCGGCCCCGGGAGATCCTGAAGTTGCGGACTGCTTGTCCGCTGACCGCAAGGGCTGACCCCATGATCGACAATGAAATCGACTTTGCTGGCGAGGTTCGCCGGCTGCTGCAGGCCGACGGCTATGCCGTGCATGGCGGCGATCGTGCCGATGATCCGGAACTCTTCGGCAGATTCTGGTTCAGCTGGATGCAGCCCGGTATGGCCGAGGCCGAGGTTGGCCCCACCTGCGCGACAGAGCCTGCCGCATGGATGACCGCGCTCGCGCACCGCCTCGACAACAGCCGGATCGAACTCCAACGGGTGGGCAGCGACCCACCGCCGGCGACGATGGAGCCGTTCCAGGCGGCACGGCTGCCGGAGGATGCTTTCGATGCTGCGGTGATCGCCAGGAAGTTCGGTGTCCCGCACGACCTGGCTGCCGTGCAGGTCGAACAGTTGCGGCGACAGTCGGTCCACATGAACGACCGTTATCAGGTGAACGCCCAGACCCTGGAAGCGCCGTTCGGCGAATTCGTGGGTGACCTGATCTGGCTGTCGATCAAGCGACGCGACAAGGCGCCTGTCCACGACTGGCGCGACCTGCAGGTGATCAAGAACCTGATCGTCGGGTCGGAGCACGAGGGCTTCGAGATCTATCCGGCCGAGTCCCGGCTCGTCGACACCGCCAACCAGTACCACTTGTTCGTGTTTCTCGACCCCAAGGTCAGGTTGCCGGTCGGCTTCCGCACGCGCGAGGTCACGGGGGCAGAACAGGCCGCTGCGGTTGGTGCACGACAGCGGGACTTCCATTCAGCGGTCTGATCGCTCGCACCGCATGCGACGCCGGGTCGAATCGCGGGGCCTGCTGTCCGCCCGAACCTCAGGCGTCCGGCTTGGCCAGCAGGTCTTCCGGCTTCCTGCCGGCCGCCAGCGCATCCTTGAACCAGTTCGGGCGCTTCCCAATACCACTCCAGGTTCCGCCCTTGCCGTCGGCGAACTTGATGGTCCGGGCGGTCTTCTTGCCGGCAGCCTTGCCCTTGGATTTCGAGGTCGCAGTTACAGCGGCGCCCTTCGGCGCTTTTGAATTCGCGCTGCCGAGGCCGAGGTCGGCGACTGTCAGGCCGTAGTGCACGATCGCCTCGCGGATGCGCGCGACGACTCCGGCAACTTCCTTGGCGCGAAGCGCTTCGGCCTGGGCCTGCAGCTTGGCAATCTGCGCGTTCAGCGCGGCAAGGGTCGGACCGGTCTTCTTCGTTGCCATGTAGGGGTTCATTCGCGGGTGGACGAGGCTGCGAGCATATTCCGCAAAATGGCTGCGACGGTGGTGACCGGCAGTGGTGGGGCACGGCAGTCGGCACAGGGGGCAGCCACAATCGACCCTTGGCAGGCTCCGTTAGGGCAAGCGTCATGGCGGCCAGCGGTCGTTCAGCCTTGGGTGTCGCACTCGCCAAGGCCACACCGGGAAGCACCCGCCAACGATCTCCAACGCTCCAATCAAGGCTGCTACGAACTATGCCGATAGGCAGCAGACGCTGCAGCGCTAAGACCGACGTCCGAGTGAGCTGGCTCACGCCGAAGTACCGGCGGCAGTCTCTTTCCAGACAGCCTCGGTCTCGATCACTTCAATGAAGCGCTCGACGCGAAAGCCCTCAGGGTACAGCGTCGAGGCGGCTGGATGCGTATCGTCCTCAACGGACTGGTCCGCGTCGTAGGTCCCGGAGAGCAAGCCCTCGGGATCGTTCAGGAGGTGACGGTCGTCTCGAAGCGCGATCAACACCTCCTCGATCGACACTTTCAGGAAGCCAGAGAAGCGCTGGTGGTCGCACTCGATGCAGGTGTCGACGATCCAGCCATGGTGATGTTGCGGGGCCGGAGGCTCGGTCAAGCCGAGCGAAGTGCGGAACTCCAGATCCGAGCCGATGGCCTGCGACACGGCTGCAAGCTTGCGCTGGAGCTGGCGACCGGCCTTCCGCAAGGTGCTGCTGGCATGAAGCCAGGCTTCCTCCTGCGAACGGCGCAGGAAGGTTGACTTCACCTCCAGCACGAAGAGGTGCTGGCCAAGCGTGGCGATCACGTCCACCTCGCCAGGATCGTCTTCGTCCCGCGGCGGCTTCCAGTTGAGCAGGGTCGTGAAGCCGCGAGATTCGAGCAACCGCGCCAGCGCAACTTCGATGCGCTGCGTCTCTTCGCGGGCCTGACCACGCCGCGCACCCAGCCGACGCAGGTTGTTGATCGCGGCGGTGCTGTTGTTCTGCAGGCCGACAATCCAAGGCAGTTGAACCAATGTCGACCCGAACTTCAGCACTGGCCGTTCGTAGAAGTGCGGTCGCAGACCCGGCGCGGCACCCTTGAATTGCGCTGACATCGCGGCAAGATCGTAGGTCCAGAAATCCAGGATCGCGGACGCCATGGGGGCATCGCCTTGCGGCTGCGCTGCCGTCACTGTCCACCCCGTGATGTTGGCCACCTTCGCGTCGCGGCCCGACCAGGTCAGCGGGAGCCTGTTCTGCATGCCTTCCCGCAAGCCGTCGAAGGCCAGCCGCTGCAACGCCCCGATCCAGCCTGCCTCGGCCTCGATGCGTGTCGCAAACGCAGCCAGGAAGTCCGCCTGGAAGAACATCGACATCAGGTTCAGCGACAGCAGGGCCCGGAAGACATCGACCCGCTCGCCGCCATCGGTCGCCACGGCGTCGGCCACACCGTACACCTCACGCAGACGAAGCTGAGCCTGCAAGGCCCGAATCCACGCCAGGCGGTTGGCATCCCCATTCTCCGGACGGCCGATGGCCCACCGGCCAGGATCGGCGGCCACATAGGCAACGAAGGCATCCATCGCCCGATGAAGCCAGTAACCATGCAGCCGCTCAAGTTTCCGCCCGTCTCGCTGCCAGGCCGTCCGCGCCCCAGGGTCGACCTCCATGATCTCAAGGTGATCGTCCTGCCGCACAAACCGGATGCTGTCGTCGTAGCTGAAGGCATTTGCAGACCTCTGGACGAACTCGTTCAACTCGATCTGGGCGGCCACCAGATCGTGAAAGGCACGCAAACGGTGAAGCGCCGCCCCGGCGTCGCCATGAGCGTCCTCAAACAGGATGGGGCGAAGATGAGCGACCACCGAGCGGCCGATGTCATCGTCGGACAACTTCAGCGAAGACGCCTCGGCGCTTTCCAGCTTCCACGTCAGCAGATCATTGATCGCGCCCCAGGCGACCTGAGAATCAGCGCCTGTTGCCGGCGCAAGCGTCCGGGTCTCGAAGTCCCTCGGCACCAACCGCTCGAAGGCGTAGAGGCTGGCATAGACCAGGAGGTCGAAGGCCGACAGGTCGGACAGCAACGCCTTCTGCATGTGCAGTGTCGCCAGCCGGTCTCGATAGGCCAGATCGAAGATCGTGAGCACGCGACACAGTTCAAGCACCTCCGCCTGTCCGACAGCGGCCTCGTCCAGTTCGGTGCGACGCGGCGAGTGCTGGTTCAGAACCAGTCCCGAGTACCTGACCGCACGGACCAAGGCAGCAGGCGCGACCTTCGCAACGCGAGCGAGCATCCCCACAGCAACAACCGGCTCTTGCCCGAGGTATCGCGCCAGCGCGAGCACCATCACCTCCGAGTTCCACGACTCAGGCGAACACTCGACCAGGGACCGGCTGGACCAGAACAGGCTGTCGCGTTCTCTCCTCGTGGTTCTCTTCTTTCGGAGCACCTGCGGCTTGCCGTCGAGGTAGGCTTCCGCCACCGACTCGACAGCCAACGGAGTCGACGAGCGGACCGACAAGCGGTCGAACAACTCGTCGTAGTAGTTCCTCCCCGATGCATCGCCCGGCGTCCCTGTCATGTTGTCAGCCATCCTAGCGCTTGGGCACCCCACCGCAGCCTTCCGCCCGGCGCCCACGACCAGAGCCTCGGGATGTCACTGGCGCGCCAAGGCGACGACCCGCACGCACGAGCTGGCATCGCCCGGCGCGACATCGAATCGCACTGGCAGGAACTTCTCGATCACCCCGATGTTGGTCGTGGCATGCTCAGTCATCTCGGTGCAGGTGAAAGACGCCGCGCCGCCTCGTTCCAGGACGGCGAGTGCCAGCGGCAACATCCACTGATCCGCCAGATGCTGGCCCAGCGCGCCTTCGCTCGCTTGGTAGGCCTTGACCTCCTTGACCAAGGCGCCCGCAACCTGCTCTGCACTCACGCCCTTCTCACCGAAAACGGTGACGACCTCGCTCACATGCGCATAGGCAATCGTGGCCAACAGCGCATTGCCAGGGCCCTCGTTCTGCCGCACGGCCGGCGTGCGCAGTTGCTCTCCCGACCAGCCCAGCGCGCGCGCCAGTGCCGCGAGTTCACGCACCGCCACGGCACTCGGCAAGGCCGGCGCGAAGCACTCTGCGTACGCTTCCTGCACCGGACCGCGATCGGTCAGGTCGAAGGGCTGCAGACCCCCGGCAGTCGGCTGGACCACCGCTGAAAGCTCGCCCCCGCCGGCCGGATAGAAGCCCAGCCGGCGCAGTTCCAGATCCAGACCCACACCGAGGCGCCGCAGCAGCGGTGCGAAGCTGCGTTCGAGGAAGTGAAACGGCGGCGCCATCGGGTTGTGCGTCCCGCCGCTGAGCGACACCCTGCTGGGCTCGGCGCACAGCATCAGCGCTGGCAGCACCGTCTGAAGAACGAGGGCGCAACTGCCCGCCGTGCCGACATTGAAGGCATAGTCGCCGGCGTGCACCGGGCCGGGCTCGAAGACCAAGGTCTGCGAGCCGAGTTCGGCCCCTTCCACCTTCGCGCCGCAGACGGCCACAGCCGCCTGCACACAGGTCAGGTGCTGGCGCATCAGTCCCGGCTTCGGACGCTTCGCCCGGATGCGTTGGATCGCCATGGGCCGGCCCGTGCACATCGACAGCGCCAAGCCCGTGCGCAGGATCTGGCCACCGCCTTCGCCGGTCGAGCCATCGAGTTCAATCAGTTCCATTCTTCTCTCGTTCATTCTTCTGAACCGTCTCGTACAGGAAGGCGTCCAGCATCGAGGTGTCCGGTCGAGACGAATCCACGACCAGCTGCGCGCCAGCGGTCTCGAGTTCGTTCTCGATGAAGTTGTGGATGCCAACCCACCGCGGACTCGTCGCTGCTTCACCGGCGCGCATCTTCACTTCGAGCAGTCGGTTGATCTCGTCCAGCAGCGCACGATCGTCGAGGGTGGCCTCCGCCAGTGCTGCAAAGCGCATCGGCGGCACGCCTCGCCCGTCGCGAATCCACCGAGCCGCCAGCAATGGCCGCAGCACGTACAAGTACTTCTTGTAGCGCACCTCTTCCCCGCGCAGGTGCTCGCGGAAGTTCTTCTTCGCCATAGACACGTAGTGGTGGTAGCCACGCACGGCCGAAAAGCCGTCTTCTGCCTGCGCACGCAGGCGCGCTACCGTGTCGGCCTCTTCGAGGTAGACGATCGGCGAGCGCAACCACTCCAGCAGCGTCGGGTTCGACTGGCGCAGAAGCTGCAGCGCCTTGCGCAGGTCCCAGCCGTTCACGTCCAGGTCGCCGCTGATCGGTTGCTCGATCACGTCGCGGCCCGACTCCACCGTCAGGTACCACGACAGGCGGTTCACGTAGATGAAGCGCACGTCGTAGTCGCTGTCCGGCGAAGCGAAGCCCCAGCCGCGACTTCCGGATTCGCAAGCGAACAGCACCTTGACGTCGTGATCGACCTCGAGTCGCTGCAGGCTATCTAGGATCTGCTCCCGCATCGCCAGGTCGATCGGGTGCGCGCTGATCAGTGCTTCGTTGTTCATGACTCCCTCCCATTCATCTTGAAGTGGGGTTAGAGCCACCCGGCCCTTCCCCTCAAACTAGGGCGTGTTAACACTAATTGAGTTGGCTATGCATGACGCGAGATACTTCATGCATGGAGATCACAGCAGCCCAATTCGCGCAAATCGAGAATTGCCTGCCCACGCAGCGCGGCAATGTCAGCTTGAGCAACTTGCAGGTCTTGAACGCCATCCTCTACGTCGCCGAGCACGGCTGCAAGTGGCGCGGCCTGCCCAAGCGTTTCGGCAACTGGCACACCATCTACACGCGAATGAACCGCTGGTCCAAGGCCGGCGTGCTGGACCGCGTGTTCGAGCAGTTGCAACGGTCGCAGGTCGTGCGCATCAAGATCGAAGCCGTGTCGCTGGACAGCACCAGCGTCAAGGTGCACCCGGATGGCACCGGGGCGCTAAAAAAAACGGCCCGCAGGCCATCGGCAAGTCTCGCGGCGGATGGAACACCAAGATTCATATGGTTGCCGCGGATGCTCGCACGGCCGTGACGTTCTCGCTGTCACCCGGGCAGGCGCATGACGCGCCTGAGGGTCGGGCGCTGCTGAGCCGCCTGGGCGCTCCGAATCGGCCTCTGCACTTGCTCATGGACCGGGCTTACGAGGGCAACGAGACGCGCCAGCTCGCGCTCGACTTGGGCTTCATCCCTGTCGTGCCGCCGCTCAAGACCCGCATCGAGCCCTGGGAATACGACCGCGCGATGTACAAGCGTCGCAACGAGGTCGAGCGCCTGTTCCGACGCCTGAAGGGCTACCGACGCATCTTCTCGCGCTTCGAAAAGCTCGACGTGATGTTCATCGGCTTCATCAGCTTCGCGCTGATCGCCGACGGACTTCGTTTGTGTTAACACGCCCTAG
>JAURZM010000071.1 GCA_030653385.1 Rubrivivax sp.
GAGCCTCAGCCTGATGAGCGGCGGTGAGCGAACGTTCATCGACGCCTGCCTGACGCGCGCGATCGCCCTGTACTTGGCCCAGAACACCGGGCGGAGCTACGCCACGCTGTTCTCCGACGAGGCCGATGGGCCTCTGGACCCAGAGCACAAGCGCATGTTCATGGCCATGAAGCGCGAAGTCCTTCGGCTCGGCGGCTACCGGCAGGAGTTCTTCATCACCCAGACCCCGCACCTCGCAGCGATGGCCGACGCAATCATCGACCTGGATGCCATGCAGGTCGATGCAAGAGCGGGCGCGGACATCGCCCTGGTCGCCGAGGTAGCTGGCGAGTAGTGCGAGCAAATCTCCAGCGCCGCATTGCCTTGTTTGTTGCCAAAGGCACGGCGCTTCTCATGCTTCCGAAAGCAGTGCCTTTGACTCCAGCGATCTACTCTCGCCAACCACTACCGACGCTCGCGGATGTTCCTCATCGACAACCAAGGTAAGCCCGCCTCGGAAGGCCGTGCTTCGCTGGCTACCGCATTGCTGAAGCTTGGATGAGCTTGCTGAAGGCTCGCGATCTGATTGAAGTGAACGGTCGGGCGCGAGTCGCGTGTGTCGCTGCTCGGCCAGGAGCCGTCCTTCGGAGTGCTGCCTGATAGCAGGCCTCCGGTCGGCCAAAGGTGGATTTCGTACACATTGTTCAGCGGGCACCTCCTTGCCGTCCCCAAGCCGATGTCCTGAGAAGTGTTCTGATCAGGACGTCACTTGATGCTGCGGAAGTCAAAGTTGCGGGCTGCGCCAGACGGGCCCTGATGCAGGTCGCGCCTGTCCAAGGGCGACGAGTCGCCCACAAATCGGTCGCTGCGTAGCAACGCTTACCCTGTCCGGAAGCGATGGCTTGCCGATCTACCCGATCAAGGCGTGATCGCGACCTTCAGCACACCGTCGCGTTGATGCCCGAACAGGTCGTAGGCCTTCTCGATGTCGTCGCGCTTGAAGCGGTGCGTGACCATCTGGCTGAGGTCAACCCGTCCTGACTGGATTACCGACATCAGTCGACGCATGCGTTCCTTGCCGCCTGGACACAAGGTCGCGGCGTTGGCAGGTTCCGTGCGCGCTGCCCGAAGGCCGCAGCCTGCTCAGGCCGCTGCCGAACCCGCATCGGAATGCTTCACGACCGTCACGGGCAGTCTTGACGCCTGAAGGACGCCCTGCGACACCGATCCCATCAGCGCGCTGCGTAGCGCGCCCAGGCCCCGTGCGCCGACGATGATGGCGTCACAGCCATGGCGTTCCGCCATTTCGATCAATGCTGGCACGGTCTCGCCAGACCCGATCTCTCGCTCGTAAGCGACTCCGGCCGCGTCGAGCAGGGCTTCGGCGCCCGCCAGCGCTCGGGAGCCCACTGCGCCGCTGACCCGTTCCAGCACGTCGGCATCGGGCGCGAGCACCATTTCGTAGAGGTAGGTCGGTTCCTGCACGGTGGCGAGCACGAAGGTGGCGTTCAGGCCTTCCTGACGCAAGCGCAACGCGTGGCGGACGGCATCCAGTGCGTGGGCCGAGCCATCTACGGGGACGAGGATTTTCATGGCCCTTTGTCCAGGAGTGTGCTACCCATTGTGCGGCGGTCGCTCTCGCCACTCCCGCGGGCGGCGCTCAGGCGGTGGTGCATAGACGGCCCCTGTCCCCCGGCACGGTTGCTGGGGGGTGCGGCACCGTGCCTGTGTCCGTACGTTAGCGATACCGAGAGCGCTTTCCCAACGTGACACCCACCACCACCGCCGACAGCTTCAAATAGGTGTACAGCCCTTCGCCCAGCTCCTGCCCCCGCAGCCCTTCGTGGCTCGGAAACGCGCCAGTCGCAAGCGCCGCGAGCGTTCCCAGTCCGGCGAACACGAAACCGGCCTTCATGCCGTGATGCCAGGACACCAGGCCGACGGCGATGCCGTACGGGAAGAGGCTGCGAACTGGGGTATCCGTCATCCAGCCAAGCACGGCCACCAGCGCCAGCAAGGCCGCGGGCGCGATCAGCCACCGTGCGTTCCACAGCACTTGGTGAGTGGGGTCAGGGCTGCCCGGCTTCATCGTCGCTGGTGTTGTCGCAGGCATTCTGCCGAATGTCCACCTTGTGATCGCTCCCGGCACTTGCTCCCACGCCGTCGCCGGGCATCAGAACAAGACTCCGGGGACGGTCAACGAGGGGCAGCGCACTGGCGCGGCGTGTCCCTGTGCAGCCAGGGGTCGCTACCATATCCTGGCCGCTGTGCTGTGCCTGCCTGAAGGAGGCGGCATGGGCTCGCCAAGGAACGAAACCGGGCCCGGGTCATCCACTGCATGGAACGGTCGCGCACAGCCGGACAGGCCAGGCTTGGGACCGACTGTGTCGATCGCCGCAGATTTGTCCCCGATCAAGATCACGATCCGAAACGACCTGAAAGTCCAGTTCACCGCAGCGCCAACCGAGACCCCGCCATGACCGTACTCGGCCCGATCCTCGTCGCCACCGACTTCTCCGCACATGCGCGCCATGCCGCTGACCGGGCAGCTCGCCTGGCCCACGAGGCCCACTCGGCGCTGACCCTCCTGCACGTGCTGCCGGGCGAGCCGCTGGCGCAGATCCGCGAGTGGCTCGGCGCATCGAGCGCGCCGGAACAGAAGATGCGTGAAGAGGCGCATCAGCAGTTGCTGGACATGGCCGCTGCGCTCGGCAGCGCCCGGCATGTGCAGGTGAACACCGAGGATGCCGCCGGGTCGCCCCTGGACGAGATCCTGCGGGCCGCTGACCGCCTCGACGCGCGCCTGCTGGTGCTGGGGGCGCGTGGCGTCGGCTTCCTTCGCCGCCTGGTGCTGGGCACCACGTCGGAGCGGCTGATGCGCCGCACCGACCGGCCACTGCTGGTGGTGCGGCAGACCCCTCACGAGCCCTACCGGCGCGTGCTGGTGGCCGTCGACTTCTCACAGTGGTCCCGCGAGTCCGTGACGCTCGCGCGGCGGGTGGCGCCGAACGCGCATCTCGTCCTGCTCACCGTGTTCCAAGTGCCCTTCGAGGAGAAGCTGCACTTTGCCGGGGTCGATGCCGCCACGGTCGAGACATATCGGCAGCAGGCGCGCGCCCAGGCCCGCCAGCGCGTCTTCGCGCTGGCCGACGAAGCCGGGCTGACGCCCGCGCAGTGGGAGCCCTGCGTGGTGGAAGGCGACGCGTCGCTGCGCATCGTCGAGAACGAGCAGTCGCACGACTGCGATCTGGTCGTGCTGGGCAAGCATGGCCAGTCGGCCACGGCGGACCTGCTGCTGGGCAGCGTGACCAAGCACGTACTGGCCGAGGGCAGCGCCGACGTGCTCGTGTCGACGCGCCTCAGCGCCTGAGCCCGGCAGCCGCCCTTCAGCGACGCGCCTTCAGCGGCGCCGGCAGGTCGTCGCCGGCCTGGCGCCGGCGGAACAGCGCGGCGCGGGCCAGCACGATGGTCGTGACGGGAGCCGTGATCGACAGCACGATGATGATCAGCCACACGTGCAGGGACAGCCCCTCCCCACGTGCGCTGAAGTGGACGATGGAGGCGAAGGTGACGATCCACGCCGCCAGCGTCGAGGCCAGCGCCGGCGCATGCATGCGAAGGAAGAAGTCGGGCAGGCGCCACAGGCCGAGCGCGGCCACCAGCACCACCAGGCCGCTGCCCACCAGCAGCAGCGCCACCACGATCTCGGCCAGGGCTTGCATGGTCAGATCACTTCCCCACGCAGCAGGAACTTGGCCATCGCCACCGACCCGACGAAGCCGAACAGCACCATCACGAGCGCACCTTCGAAGTACATCTCGCTGTCGTAGCGGATGGCCAGCACCAGCATCACCAGCATCCCGACGACGTAGACGAAGTCCATCGCCAACACGCGGTCCTGCGCACTGGGGCCGCGGAAAAGGCGCGCCATGCCGATGCCCATGGCAACCGCGTAGAGGATCAACGTGGCCGTGATCGCCAGCGACAGTGTGTGGCTCATTCGAAGATCTCCTTCAGCGGCTGTTCGTAGTCGGTCTTGAAGTGCTGGATGAAGGCGGCCTCGTCCTCGAGGTCGAACACGTGCATCAGCAGGGCGCTGCGGTCGGGCGCCAGCTCCGACCACACCGTGCCCGGGATGACCGCCGAGATCATGGCGAGCGCCGCGAGCCCGTGGGCGTCGTGCAGGTCCAGCGGCACGACGACGAAGCTGCCGCGAGGCGGGCGCGACCGGGCCCGCAGCACGCCGGCGGCAACCACGAGCGCGGAGTGCACCACCTCGGCTCCGACGCGCAGGATCAGCCGCACCAGCAGGCCCCATCGCCGCAGCGGGCCGGGGCGGGGCCGCAGGGGTGCCATCAGCAGCGGCATCGCGATGGCCACCCCCAGGCCCAGCAGGACCTGGCCGATGCTGAAGCTGCGCGTGAGCAGCAGCCAGCCGCCGAACAGGCCCAGCGACAGCCAGGGCGAAGGCAGCAGGCGCCTCATGGTGCAGCCCCGGCGCTGCGCAGCACGGGACGCGCGCCCATCACCGCGTCGATGTACAGCTTGGGCGCATGCAGCGATTCGGCCGCGGCGCGGGTGTAGGCGAAACCCGCCTCGGCATACAGCACCAGCGCGACCGAGGCCGCCAGCAGGCCCGCGATCGGCAGCGACTCGATCACGCGCAGGCGTGGCGCCGGACGGTCCTGGGCGGTCCAGAAGTGGCGCACACCCACGCGCATCAGCGCGATGGCGCCGAACAGGCCCGACCCGATCAGCAGCCCGAACAGGATCCAGGCGGCCGGCGTGCGCTCCTCCAGAAGCGCCGACAACATCGCCAGCTTGGCGACGAAGCCCGACAGCGGCGGCAGGCCGGCCGTGACCAACGCGCTGACGGTGAAGGCCACGCCGAGGAAGGCCAGCGCCGCAGGCAGGGCCCGGCCGATCAGCGCCTCTTCGTTGTCGTCGAGGTTGGTGCCGGCCGGCGGCTCGGCATCCAGGAAGGCCGGCAGCGCGTCGTTGCCGTCGTCCAGCTGCTGCGGCCCGACCTCGACCTGGCGGGCGCGCTCCAGCAGCTCCACCAGCAGGAAGAGCGCGCAGCCAGCCAGGGTGGAGCTGGCCAGGTAGTAAAGGGCGCCGCCGCTCAGCGCCGGGGCGTCGAAGCCGATCGTCGCCACCAGCGTGCCAGAGGATGCGATCACTGCGTAGCCCGCCAGCCGCGCCAGCTGCTGCGATGCCAGCATGCCCACCGCCCCGAAGGCCAGTGTGGCGATGCCGCCCCAGACCAGCACCCCGCCGCCGAAGCCGGCCGAGGCCCCGGCGTCGGCCGGAAAGCACAGCGTCCACAAGCGCAGCACCGCGTAGACGCCCACCTTGGTGAGGATGGCAAACACCGCCGCAGCCGGTGCGCTGGCAGCGGCATAGGCCGGCGTCAGCCAGAAGTTCAGCGGCCACAGCCCCGCCTTGGCCAGGAAGGCGATGGCCAAGATGGCCGCCCCGGCGTGCAGCAGCCCACGGTCGCTGGCGGGCACCGCCGGCAGCTTCTGCGCGATGTCGGCCATGTTCAGCGTGCCGGTGACGCCGTAGAGCACGGCCACGCCGATCAGGAACAGCAGCGAGGCCACGAGGTTGATGGCGATGTAATGCAGCCCGGCGCGCACCCGCTCGCGGCCCCCGCCGTGCAGCAGCAGGCCGTAGCTGGCCGCCAGCAGCACTTCGAAGAACACGAAGAGGTTGAACAGGTCGGCCGTCAGGAAGGCGCCGTACAGCCCCATCAGCTGCAGCTGGAAGAGCACGTGGAAGTACACCCCCGCGTGTTGCCACCGCGCCAGTGCGTACAGCAACGAGGCCAGGCCCACGCAGCCCGTCAGCACGGCCATCAGCGCCGACAGCCGGTCGGCCACCAGCACGATGCCGAAGGGCACCGGCCAGTTGCCTGGAAGGTAGATGCCGAAGGCGGCCGGCGCATCGCGGCCGTCCACGCCCAGCAGCAGGCTCACGGCAATCGCCAGCCCGAGTGCCGTTGACAGCACGTTGGCCACCGCCTTGATCCCGCGCCTGCCCTCGCCCAGCAACAGCATCAGCGCCGCCGTGGCCAGCGGCAGCAGCACGGGGGCCACCAGCAGGTGGTCCATCGCCACCATCACGGGCGTTCCTCCTGGCCGTCGACATGGTCGCCGCCGGACAGCCCGCGCAGCGCCAGCAGCACCACCAGGAACAGCGCCGTCGTCGCGAAGCCGATGACGATGGCCGTCAGCACCAGCGACTGAGGCAATGGGTCGGTGTAGTTCAAGAGGTCGGCCGCCACGCCCGGCTTCACGATGGGCTCACGGTCCACGGCCAGGCTGCCGACGCTGAAGATGAAGAGGTTGACGGCATACGACAGCAGCGTCAGGCCGATCAGCACCTGGAAGGTCCGCGGCCGCAGCACCAGCCACACGCCGGCGCTGGCCATGACGCCGATGGCGATCGAGATCACCACTTCCATCAGCCGTCCCTCCCGTCGGCCGGTGCCAGGCCCTGTCGTCGCCTTGCGCGCAGCGACTGGTGGGCGATGGCGGTCAGCAGCAGCAGTGTCGAGCCCACGACCACCGCAAACACGCCCAGGTCGAAGATCGCTGCGGTGGGCAGGTGCACCTCGCCGACCAGCGGCCAGGTGACGTGGGCGGTGTGCGTGGTCAGGAACGGATGGCCCAGCGCGAGCGAGCCCAGCCCGGTCGCCAGCGCGATCAGCAGCCCGACGGCGATCCAGCGCGTGGGCAGCAGGTGCAGGCGTGACTCGACCCAGCGGGTGCCGCTGACCATGTACTGCGCGATGAAGGCGATGGCCACCACCAGGCCGGCGACGAAGCCACCGCCGGGCTCGTTGTGGCCGCGCATGAAGAGGTGAAAGGCGAACAGCCCGGCCACCGGCAGCAGCAGGCGCACCAGCACGGCCGGCACCTCCAGGTAGGGCGGCAGGTGGTCATCGCCATCGCCGTCGCGGTCGATCAGGTCGGCGCCGGTGGCATCGGCCGGCGCGCGCTGCTGCTCGGTCGGCTCGATCGCCTCCTCGGCAGGGCGGAAGCGCCGCAGCAGCGCGTAGACCGTCAGCCCGACAATGCCCAGCACGGTGATCTCGCCCAGCGTGTCGAAGGCGCGGAAGTCCACCAGCATCACGTTCACCACGTTGGTGCCCCCGCCTTCGGGCAACGCCTTCTCGATGAAGAAGGGCGAGATCGACAGCGGTGCCTGCCGCGTCAGCAGGGCATAGGACAGCGCCGACAGGCCTATGCCGATCGCCCCCGCCAGCACGAGATCGCGGCGCCGCCGCCACCAGGCGCGCGAGGCCGTGCGTGGGTCGTCATGCTCCACGCGCTTGGGCATCCAGCGCAGGCCCAGCAGAAACAGCACGAGGGTGACCACCTCGACGGCGAGCTGCGTCAGTGCCAGGTCGGGCGCCGAGAACCAGGCGAAGGTGATGCACAGCGCCAGACCGACGACGCTGAGCATCGCCAGCGCGGCCAGGCGGTGGAACTTTGCCTGGTTGGCCGCGCCGATGGCGCAGGCGCCGGCGATCACCCACATCAGCACGAACTCCGGCGTGGCTGGCACCCTTGCCCGGTCGCCCCAGGTCAGCGGTACGATCAAGGCCGACGCCAGGCCCGCCAGGCCGGCGATCGCCAGCATCGCGAACAGCTGCGGCTGCAGGCGCCGCGTGCCCAGCCAGCGCACCAGCCGCCGCGCGGCGTCGGAGGCGCGGGCCAGGGCGTTCTCGAACAGGCGCTTGCCGTCCAGGCCCATCATTCCCGGTGCGCCGCGTCCGCGACGTTGCTTGAAGGCCCTGGCGAAGCGCAGATAGACGAGCAGGCCGCCAACGGTGGCCAGCAGGCTCATCACCAGCGGCGTGTTGAAGCCATGCCAGACCGCCAGGCTGTAGTCGGGCAAGGCACCGCCGACCACCGGCTGCGCGGCCAGCGCCAGCACCGGGCCGATCGACCAGGCCGGCAGCGTGCCCACGACGATGCAGGCCAGCACCAGCAGTTCCACCGGCACGCGCATCCAGTGCGCCGGCTCGTGCGGGGTGCGCGGGCAGTCGGTGGGCGGCGGGCCGAAGAAGACATCGTGGCCGAAGCGCAGCGAGTACACCACCGCGAACACACCGGCCAGCGTGGCGGCGGCTGGCAGGCCGTACTCGATGGCCGGGTGGGCGGTGACGAAGACGGTCTCGGCGAAAAACATCTCCTTGGACAGGAAGCCGTTGAGCAGCGGCACGCCGGCCATGGCTGCGCAGGCCACGATGGCCAGCGTGCCGGTGATGGGCATGAAACGGAACAGGCCGTCCAGGCGGCGCATGTCGCGCGTGCCGCTCTCGTGATCGATGATGCCCACCGACATGAACAGCGACGCCTTGAAGGTCGCGTGGTTCATCATGTGGAACACCGCCGCCACGGCGGCCAGCGGGCTGTTCAGGCCCAGCAGCAGCGTGATCAAGCCCAGGTGGCTGATGGTGGAATAGGCCAGCAGCCCCTTCAGGTCGTTCTGGAACATCGCCACGTAGCTGCCCAGCAGCAGCGTCGCCAGGCCCGCGCCACCGACGATCCAGAACCATTCCGGGGTGCCCGACAGCACCGGCCACAGCCGGGCCAGCAGGAACACGCCGGCCTTCACCATCGTGGCCGAGTGCAGGTAGGCCGACACCGGTGTCGGCGCCGCCATAGCGTGCGGCAGCCAGAAGTGGAAGGGGAACTGCGCGCTCTTGGTCAGCGCGCCCAGCAGCACCAGGCCCAGCACCAGCGGGTACAGCGCATGCGCGCGCACCACGTCGCCCGCGGCCAGCACCGCGTCGAGCTCGTAGCTACCCACGATGTGGCCGAGGATCAGCACGCCCGCCAGCAGCGCTAGGCCGCCGGTGGCCGTGACGGTGAAGGCCATGCGGGCTCCGCGGCGCGCGTCCTTGCGGTGGGTCCAGTAGCCGATCAGCAGGAACGAGAAGACGCTGGTGAGCTCCCAGAACACCACCAGCTGCACCAGGTTGCCCGAGACGACCACACCCAGCATCGCGCCCATGAAACCCAGCAGCAATGAATAGAAGCGCGCGGCCGGGTCGTCGGCCGACAGGTAGTAGCGCGCGTATACGATGACCAGCAGGCCCATGCCGCTGACCAGCATCGCGAACATCCAGGCGAAGCCGTCCAGGCGGACAACCAGGTCGATGCCCAGGCTGGGCAGCCAGACCAGGCGCTCCGTCACCACGGTGCCGGCGCTGATGTCCGGGTACAGCAGGGCCAGCTGGACGGTGATCACCAGCGCAATGGCCCCGGCCCAAAGGGACTCGAGGTTGCGGGCGTTCGTCGGCAACAGCGCGGCGACCGCGCTGCCGATGAAGGGCAGCGAGAGCAGGAAAAGTAACGACATTGCCGCAGAGTCTACTGACAGGCCCCGCGACAACCTGTTTGGGGCTGACGATTCAGACGGATCACCGGCTGGCGATTAGCACGTCGGCTGCACCCTCGGAGATGACCATGCGCGTCGTGCTGCCCAGAAGGAACTCGTCGACGGCATGGCGGCCTTGCCGGCCAATCACCACGAGGTCGCAGTCCTGCTCCTGCTCGTCCTGCACGATCAGCATCCAGGGGTCCGCACCGCTGGGGGTGCTCAGCCGCACGCGATCCGCGTTCAGTCCCACGTCGGCGGCAAGGTCGTGCAGGCGTTGCTGCGCCTCTCGCCTCGCAGCGTCTCGGTACCGGCTCACGGTTTCCTCGGCCACGCCTGCGATGCGCATCTTCCCCTCGAAAGGCAGTTCGACTGCATGCATCAGTACCAGCGTGGCCTCGGGCGCGACCTGCAGGGCCAGTTCGATGGCGCTTCGGCTCCAGGCCGAGAAGTCCACCGGCACCAGGATGCGACGATAGGGCTCGTGCGGCAGCTGGCGCACCATCAACACGGGCCTGGACGACCGCTTGGCGATGCGTTCGGCGGTCGATCCGACCACCCCACGGAAGAACCCGGCGCCGCGTGTTCCCGTCACGACCAGCCCTGCGTCGACATCGTCGGCGTGCCGGATGACCTGCTCCACGGGATGCCCGATGCTGAGCTGCGCTCGGACGACGATGCCCTGCGAGCGGCTCAGTTCGGCCGCCAGATCCTGCAGTCGCTGGCGCGCGTCGGCTTCGATCGCATGGGCGGCCTGGCTGCCATCGGCCAGCCAGCGGCGCAGATCGTCAAGTGCCGAGCCGCCGACCGTGTGCAACAGCGTGAGCGATGCAGCGCTGGATTTGGCCATCAAGGCCGCCCGCTGCGCTGCATGCCGCGACGGCGCGGAGAAATCGGTCGCTGTGACGATCGTCGGTTGCATGTTCATCGGGCCTGCCTCCTGGGGCTGATCGGGTCGAAACACCGGACCGCTGGCACCGTGCGCGCCGCGTGGGTTTGCAGTCTGGTGTGGCTAGACGACTGAATTTTCACAGGTCGATTCTCGTGCCAGGTCCTGGCGCCTCGACGTTCCACCCGAGTTCGTCGGCCAATCGATCAGCGAAGCCACATGCCGTTGCTGCCTCGCCATGCACGACGAAGCTGCGCTGCGGTGCCTTCTCGAAGCCTTTCAGCCATTTCAGCAGCGCCGCCTGGTCGGCATGGGCGGACAGGCCCCCGATCGTGTGGATGCTGGCGCGCACGCGGATGTCCTCGCCGAACAGGCGCACTTGCTTCTCTCCGTCCACCAGGCGCCGCCCCAGCGTGCCTGCGGCCTGGAAGCCGATGATCACGATCGCGCACTCCGGGCGGCCGAGGTGGTGCCTCAGGTGGTGCTTGATGCGGCCGGCATCGCACATGCCGCTGGCCGAGATGATGATGGCGCCCGCCTTGATGCGGTTCAGCGCCATCGACTCTTCGACACTGCGCGTGAAGCGAAGGTCCAGCCACTCCGGGTGCGACCGGCGCAGCGACAGCAGCGCCCGGCTTTCGTCGTCCAGGAACTCGGTGTGTTGCCAGGTGATCTCGGTCACCTTGTTGGCCATCGGTGAATCGACGAACACCTGCAGGTGGGGCAACTTGCCCTGGCGGCACAGATCCAACAGCAAGTGCAGCAACTCCTGCGTGCGGCCGAGCGCGAAGGCCGGGATGATGATGTTGCCCTGGCGCCGCCGCAGCGTGTCCTCGATGACGAACACCAACTCGTCGATCGTCTCGTTCAGTGGCCGGTGCAGGCGGTTGCCGTAGGTGGATTCGACCACCAGCACGTCGGCAGAGTCGATCGGCGTGGGGTCGCGCACGATGGGCCGCCCTGGTTGGCCGAGGTCGCCCGAGAACACCAGCTTGCGGGTGTGGCCCTTTGCGGTCACCCAGACCTCGACGATGGCCGACCCGAGGATGTGGCCGGCGTCGCGGAAGCGGCAGCGCACCGATGCATGCGGCTGCACGTCTTCGTCGTAGGGCGTGCCCTGCAGCTGTTCGAGGCACGCCTCGGCCTGCGCCACGGTGTAGAGCAGGGCGGGTGCGTCGGCCCGCGACTGCCGGGAGCGTTTGCGCTGCGCTCGCGCCCATTCGCCTTCCTGGATGAAGGCGCTGTCCAGCAGCATCACCGACAGCAGGTCCACGGTGGCGCGCGTGGTGATGATCGGCCCACGAAACCCCAAGGCGCACAGCCGCGGCAGCAGGCCGCTGTGGTCGATGTGCGCATGCGTGAGCAGCACGAAGTCGATCTGCCGAGGATCGAAAGACCAGGCCTGCAGGTTGCGCTCGCGCGCCTCGCGCCCGCCCTGGAACATGCCGCAGTCGACCAGGAAGCGGACGTAGTCCGTTTCGACCAGAAAGCACGAGCCGGTCACCTCCTGCGCTGCGCCGATGAAAGTCAGTCTCATGGGGTTGCTCCTTCGGCGAGCCGTCGCCGTGACTTGTGAAGTTGCTGCGCGGCCCGGCGCAGCGCACTGCAGCGGCGCAGGGCCTGCTCCATGTCGGTCAGCGCCAGACGCGCGTCAGCGCCGGCGGCCAGCAGGTCGGCCTTGAGGTCTTCGTAGCGCGCCTCCATCGTGCCGAGGTGGGTGTCCAGTGCGGCCACGTTCGGCAGCTCGGTCGGATCGCACTGCTGTAGCAGCAGCGAGCGGGTCGCGTCGACAAACGCCACAGCCGCCGCGGCCAGGCGTGCATCGGCCCATGTCAGCGGTGGCAGCGCGGCGGCCGCCATCGCCTGCTCTGCACCCGCTTCGTGGTAACGCTGAATGCGCAGCAACTCGGCCAGCCGAGCGCTCGCGACCTGCGACATCGATGCGCTGCGCAGGCGCTCGACGAAGCGCTCGATGGCGGCATCCAGGCTCAGCAGGACCGTGTGGTCGGGCTTCAGCGCGGCCGTATCGGCACCCGCCAGTGCGCTTCGGATCATGCGCAGTGCCACCTGCCCGGCGCGAGCCACCTCGCGGGTCAGGGCGTCGAGCGCCAGCGTGGGCACGGCCAGCACGGTGTCGTCTAGGAACCGCGGCTGCGCCTCGTCTTCCTCGCGGGCGCGGAAGCGCTGCTGCAGCCAGCGCGTGAGCCGATGCGCCAACGGCCACATCAGGAGCACACCGATCAGGTTGAAGGTGGTGTGGAACAGGGCCAGCTGGGTCGCAGGGTCCGGCGGCAAGCCGAGCGCCTCGCGCGCCAGACCCAGTGCGCCGATGAGCCAGGGCAGGAGCAGCAGCGCGACCACCCCCGTGAGCAGGTTGAACACCACGTGGGCCGATGCGGCTCGGCGCGCGTTGGGCGTCGCACCGATGGCCGCCAGCAGCGCCGTCACCGTGGTGCCGATGTTGGCGCCGATGACCACCGCCGCTGCGCCCTGCGCCTCAATCAGCCCACCCTGCGCGGCGGTGAGGGTGATGGCCATCGCCGCGCAGGATGACTGCATCAGCCCCGTCATCAGGGTCCCGATGCCGAGTTGCGCCAGCAGCACCCATGGCCCTTCGCCCTGCGGTAGCCTGATCTGGCCCGCCAGCCCGGCAAAGGCCTGCTGCAGCAGGGCAATGCCCATGAACAACAGGCCGAACCCGGCCAATGCGGTACCGATGGCGCCGCTGCGCCGGCCCTCGCCGGTCAGCCTCAGCAGCGCGCCCAGGCCAGCCAGCGGCATCGCCAGCAGCTCGACCTTGAACTTCAGCCCGACCAGCGCGACGATCCAGCCCGTCATCGTCGTGCCGACGTTGGCCCCGAACAGCACCCACAGCGCCGGACCGAGTGCCAGCAGGCCGGCGTTGACGAATCCGATGGTCGCCACGGTGACGGCGCTGGACGACTGCACCAGTGCCGTGACCAGCAGCCCGGAACCGAGCGCGTGGCCGCGGGTTCGCGTGGCGCCCACCAGGATGCGGTGCAATGCCGGCCCGGCGGCCAGTTTCAGGCCATCGGTCATCAGGCCCATGCCAAGCAGGAACAGGCCCAGCCCGCCGGCCATCGTGCCGAGCATCTGCAGGTCGATCACGCGAAGACCCAGCTTGCCAAGGCCGTGATCACCACGATGCACACCCCGTTCAGCAACAGCCCGCAACGCATCATCGTCGCCTGTGTCACCTGCTCGGTGGCGTAGACGATGGCGTTTGGCGGCGTCGCCACCGGCAGCATGAACGCGCAGGAGGCCGACACCGCGATGGCGGCGGCGAACAGCGGGGGCGGCAGGCCCAGTGACGCGGCCACGCCCAGGAAGATCGGCACCAGCAGCGCGGCCGATGCCGTGTTGCTGACCAGCTCGGTCAGGAAGACGACGAAGGCCACAACGCCGAGCAGCAAGAGCAAGGTCGGCGCGTCCTGCAAAGCAGCGGTCAGCGCACCGGCCATGAACCGGCTGGCGCCGCTGGCTGCCATCACCTCGCTCAACGCCAGTCCGCCGCCGAAGAGCAGCAGCACACCCCACTGAGTGCGCTTTTCGATGTCCGTCCAGCCGATGGCACCGCTGGCCACCAGAGCGACGATCGCCGCCAGGGCAATGGCGCTGTCGACGTCGGCCGTGATGCCGAGTGCTCTGCCGAGCGGCGCCGCACCGATCCAGCCCGCGGCCGTGAGGCCGAACACGGCCAGTGTGATGCGCTGCTCGCGGGTCCAACGCAACGACCGTGCGTCCCCTTCTGGAGTCGCTGCCTGCTCGCCCAGCCTAGGGCGCAGCGTCAGGAATAGCACGCCGGCCATCAGCGGCAGCAACAACAGCATCAAGGGCACGCCGATGCGCATCCATTCCGCAAATCCGATGCCGGCCTGCGCCGCCGCAATGGCGTTGGGCGGGCTACCCACCAGTGTGCCAATGCCGCCGATGCTGGCGCTGTAGGCCACGCCCAGCAGCACGAAGGCTCGCTCGGCGGGCCCGTCGTCTTCACGCAGCAAGCCCAGCGCCAGCGGCAGCATCATCGCGGCCGTTGCCGTGTTGCTGATCCACATCGACAGCAGCGCCGTCAGGGCGAACAGCAGCGCCACGGCGGCGTCGCGTCGGCCAGCGGCCAGGCGCAACACCGCCACGGCCAAGGCGCGGTCCAGGCCCTGCCGCTGCAGGGCCGCGGCCAGAGCGAACCCGCCGAGGAACAGGAAGATGATCGGGTGTGCAAACGACGCCAGCGCCGTGTGTAGGTCCATCAGCCCGGTCAGCACCGCAAGCAGGGGCACCAGCAGCGCGGTAACGCTCAGGTGCAGGGCCTGCGTCATCCACAGACCGCCGATGAGCACGAAGAGCGCCAGCCCAGTGCGCAGGTTCTCGGGCGGCGGTGCAATGCCGTAGGCCAGCGCTGCCAGAGCCAGGCAGCCGAGCGCGCGCGGCAGCGAACCCGTTGGCCAAGTCATGCCTCGTGCACCGTGGAGATCGGCCTGTCGGTGCTGCCCTCGGTGCGCATGCGCTGTGAGGTCTTGGCGCGCGCCTTTTGCTGGTAGACCTCGACAATGGCGGCACAGACCCCGGCGAAGAACGGCATTTCCTTCAACGGCACCTGGAACATGGTGAGCAGCGTCAGGTGCGCATGCGGCGCGGTGCGCCGTACCAGCGACTGCAGTGACCACGGCGAGAAGTCGGTCGCGGCCAGGATGGGGTTCAGCGGGCTCATGTCGGCTCCTCGCGTTGGTCGAGACGAATCGAGACGACCAGCTCAACGCAGAGTGCGGGCCTCGGCCCGCGCCAATGCGTCGGCGGGGCCGAAGAGCACCAGGGAGTCGCCGGCCTCGATGCGAGTATCCCCAGCAGGCTGCAACTGGCGCCGCCCTTGGCGCACCAGCGCTGTCACCGCCACGCCTTCCAGCGCCAGCTCGGACAGGGCCTGGCCGACGACGAGGCACTCGGCCGAGATCTTCACAACGTGCAGCCGATCTGCGTCAGGGTCAGCCTCGAACGTGTCGTGCAGCTTGTCGCCCGCGAACAGTTCGCGCAACTGGCGGTATTGGCCGGCGCGCTCGGCCTGCATACGGCGCAGCACGCGGGCCAGCGGGACGCCAAGCTGGAGCAGGGCCTGTGAGGCGATCATCAGCCCTGCCTCCAGCGTCTCAGGAACCACCTCGGTGGCGCCGGCCGCTCGCAGATCGTCGACGGTGCTCTGGTCGCGCGTGCGCACCATCACCGGCAAGTCCGCATGGCGAGCGCGAATCTGCTGCAGGGTCTTCAGCGCGGCGGCGGTGTCCTCGTGCGTGATGACCACCAGCTTCGCGGCGCTGAGCCCCAGGGCCTCGAGCAGCTCGACCTGGGCGCTGTCGCCGTAGTGGACGAGTTCGCCGGCTAGGCGCGCTTCGCGCACGCGGTCTGCATCCAGGTCAAGCGCCGCGTAGGCGATGCCCTCGGATTCGAGGAAGTGACCCAGGCTTTGGCCGATTCGGCCGTAACCTGCAAGGATGACGTGGCCGGCCAGCGGCGCCGGCTCCGGCGTGCTCAGCTCGACTTCCGATCCGCCCGAGCTCGCCGCTTGGGGCGACAGTCGCCGTGCGATCGCATGGTTGTAGCGGATCAGCACCGGCCCCGCGACCATCGAGAACAGCACCGAGGTGAGCACGATCTGGCCGAGCGCTTCATCGAGCAGCCGAGACCCCAGGCCGAGCGAAAGCAGCGCAAAGCCGAATTCGCCGCCCACCGCCAGCAGCGCGCCCGTGCGCCAGGCGGTGGGCATGTCGATGCCGGCGCTTCGCACGATGGCCGCCACCAGCGTCCCCTTCACCAACAAGAGCACGGCCGCGCCGAGCAGGCCCCAGTGCCAGATGCGCGCCACCGCAGCCGGGTCGATCAGGGTGCCGACGCCGACGAAGAACAGACCGAGCAGCACGTCGCGAAAGGGCCGGATGGTGGTTTCGACCAGATGACGGAATTCGGTCTCGCCGAGCACCATGCCAGCGAGGAAGGCGCCGAAGGCCATCGACAGACCGAGCGACTGCGTCGTCGCGCCGGCTGCCAGCGAGACGAACAGCACCGTCAGCGTGAGCAGTTCGGGCGAGCGGCGGGCAGCGACCAGGTGGAACAGTGGCCGCAGGAGCTTTTGCCCGAGGTAGAAGACGAGCACAAAGGCCAGCGCTGCTTTCGCCAGCGCCCAGGCCAGCGCGCCACCCAGCGATGCTGCACTGGCGGCTGCGAGCACAGGGATGACAACCACGAAAGGTACCGCGGTGACGTCCTGGAACACCGACATCGCCACGCCCAGTCGGGCATGCCGCCCATGCTCCTCCGAGAGGTCGGCGAGTTGCTTGCTGATGATCGTGGTCGACGACTGCGCAAAGACCGCACCGATGACGAAGGCCGCCGCCGGCTCCAGCCCGGCAGCCCACGCCAGCAGCCCGACCGCAGTCGTGGTGAGCGCCACTTGCGCCGTGCCCAGGCCCAACACCAGATGGCGCAGTGCGTGGATCTGCGGCAACGAGAAGTTCAGCCCGATGGTGAAGAGCAGGAAGACGATGCCGAATTCGGCGATCGCCTGGATCGGTTCTGCCTCGACCACCGGGCCGACGGTGTGCGGCCCCAGCAGCACGCCGACGAGCAGATAGCCAAGGATGGAGGGGATGCGCAGCTTCTGGAACACCAGTACCACCGCAACGGCGCAGCCGAGCAGCAGCAGGATCTGTGAGAAGGAGGGATCGATTGCCATGAGGCCGTAAAAGACGTGCGGGCGGCTTCCGGTGATTGTGGGTGACGGTGAAGTGCTGAATTGCCCTCAAGCCACGAGTAAGCCCCTGGGGGCGGCATTCAGCTAGCAGCACACAGCCAACCTCATCGGCTGGTGGTTCCATGGCAATCACTTGACGAGGGTGACAGGCACTTGCGCGGCGTGCACCACCTTGGTCGCAACCGAACCGAGCAGCAGGCCCGCCGCGGCGCCCATGCCTCTTGTGCCCATCACGACGGCATCGCAGTCCTGTTCTGCGGCGCAGGCTGCAATCTCCTCGCCAGGGCGCCCGATGCGTACGTGGCACACGGACAACAGGCCAGCAGACTGCACCACAGCCTGAGCCTGATCCAGCACGGCCTGACCTTCGCGCCGGAGTTCCTGGCTGAACAGGTCCGGTGGCACCAGCTTGCCCGGAAAGGTGTGCACCGGTGGAGTCTGCACGTTGAGCAGATGCACTTGCACCCCGGCCCTGTCACGCAACTCGGCGATGGCATGGCTCAATGCTCGCATCGCGCTCTCAGAACCATCGATGGGTACCAGTGGCTTCTGCAATGCGATTCTCCTGATGTCGATGGACCAAGGCGTTGCTCGCCAAGGCGGGAACGAACGAGCAGTGTCCTGAGGAGACGGGCCATGCGCGCCGAAGGTTCCCCTGCCTGGGCCAGCCTGACCCTGTTGCAAGACGGTTGCTTGACAGGGATCAACGAACCTGACGATCCCGGCGCCCACGGCTCGCGCACTCCCCATCAACATCGATCGGATCGACGGGCGGACAGTTTGGGCCGCAGCCGGAGTATGGTCTTCTGCCTCAGCGTTCCTGAAGATCGATAGGAGTCACCCTCATGTTCGACAAGATCTTGCTCCCCACCGACGGATCGGACGTGGCCCTCGGCGCTGCGGAGCGCGCGGTTGCGCTGGCCAAGCTCGCGGGGGCCGAGTTGCACGTGGTCTTCGTGCTGGAGCCCTATCCCTACACGGGGATTGGTTCGACCAACAGCGCCGGGGTCCAGGCGTACCTGGCCGATTCGCAGCGCCAGGCCGTGGAAGCTTTTGCCCGCATCCGAGCGGCAGCGGACGTGCCAGCCGTGACCTTGAGCACCGAGACCGTCGAAGGCAGCAGTCCGGCCGAACAGATCGTCGAGACCGCGCGCCGCTGCGGCGCCGACCTCATCGTGATGGGGTCGCACGGCCGCACCGGTGTCGCGCGCGTGGTCCTGGGCAGCGTGGCTGGCAAGGTACTGATGCTTTCGCCGGTGCCGGTGATGATCGTCAAGTAGTGCGGCACGCCGGCCCGATCGAGCGGCCAGCGTTCATGCAAGCGCACCAAGGCGCCGCAGCGCGGCCTTCTCGACCTCGAGGATCATCAGCAGCCCGACGCCCACCGCCATGATGCGCAGGCCCCAGGCCAGCGGCAGCGCCTCGGTGCGGAACAGCTGCTGCATCAGCGGCGCATAGGTGAAGAGCAGCTGCAGCGCGAACACGCCGCTGACGGCGGCCAGCACCCTCGGCGTGCCGCGAACCCCTTGCCACGTGAAGGACGGGGACTTCAGGTAGCGCACGCTGAACAGGTAGAACACCTCCATGCACACCAGCGTATTGACCGCCACCGTGCGGGCCGCCTCCACGCTGGCACCGTGCCACAGCGCCCACTCGAACATGCCGAAGATGCCGGCCAGGAAGAGCGTCGATACGAACACGATGCGCCAGACGAGGAAGCGAGACAGCAGCGGTTCGCCTGCAGGCCGGGGCGGCCGGCGCATGACGTCGGCTTCGGTCGGCTCGAACGCAAGCACCATCGCCAGCGCGACCGAGCTGACCATGTTCACCCAGAGCACCTGCGCCGGCAGGATCGGCAAGGCCACGCCCAGCAGCACGGCCAGCAGCAGGGTCAGCGACTCACCGCCGTTGATCGGCAGCAGGAAGGTGACGGTCTTCTTCAGGTTGTCGTAGACGGTACGGCCCTCTTCGACCGCGTGGGCGATCGACGCGAAGTTGTCGTCGGCCAGCACCATCGCGCCGGCCTGCTTGGCGGCTTCGGTGCCCTTCATGCCCATGGCCACGCCGACATCGGCCTGCTTCAGCGCCGGAGCATCGTTGACGCCGTCACCGGTCATCGCCACGATCTCGCCGTTGGCCTTCAGCGCGCGCACCAGGCGCAACTTGTGTTCAGGGCTCGCACGCGCGAACACGCGGGCATCGCGCACCGCCTCGCGCAGGGCAACGTCGTCCATGGCCTCGATCTCGGGCCCGGTGATGGCGCGATGGTGATCGCCCATGCCGAGCTGGCCGGCGATGGCGCTGGCGGTCACGCCGTGGTCGCCGGTGATCATCACGACACGGATGCCGGCGGCATGGCATCGTGCCACCGCGTCGACGGCTTCGGCGCGCGGCGGATCGATGATGCCGACGATGCCCAGCAGCGTCAGCCCCTGTTCGACATCGCTGTGCTGCAGCTCCTGCCGGCCGGCCGGCAGCTCGCGCTCGGCCAGCGCCAGCACACGCCGCCCGGCACGCGCCTGTGCGTCTATGGCGTCGCGCCACGCATCGGCCGCCAGCGGTTGCACGAGGCCGTCGGGGCCGGCTTGCTGCGTGCACATGGCCAGCACCCGCTCGGGCGCGCCCTTGAGCAGCAGCACCGCGGCATCGCCTCGCGCATGCAGCGTGGCCATGTAGCGGTGCTCGGACTCGAAGGGGATGACGTCCAGCCGCTCGCGTTCAATCCTGAGTTCGGCCGGGTTCATTCCGGACTTCATCGCCAGGGTGAGCAGGGCGCCCTCGGTCGGGTCGCCGGCCAGGTGCCAGCCCGTGCCGTCTTCATGCAGGCTGGCGTCGTTGCACAAGGCAGCGACTTCGGCAAGGCGCAGCGCCACCGGGGAGTTGGCCGCCAGTCCCGCCGTGTCGACGGCCTGGCCGTCGAGCATGACCGCACCCTGCGGGGCATAGCCAGCACCCTGCACCTCGAGCGCCTGGCCGCCGCAGATGACCGATTGCACGGTCATCTCGTTGCGGGTGAGCGTGCCGGTCTTGTCGGAGCAGATGACGGTCACCGAACCCAGCGTCTCGACCGCCGGCAGGCGACGGATCACCGCATGGCGACGTGCCATGCGCTGCACGCCGATCGCCAGGGTGATGGTCAGGATGGCCGGCAGGCCTTCTGGGATCGCCGCCACCGCCAGGCCGACCGCGGCCATGAAGGTCTCGGCGGCCGACATGCCGCGCACCAGCGTGCCGAACAGGAACAACAGCGCGGCGGCCCCCAGGATCACGACCGTCAATCGCTGGCCGAAGACGGCCATCTTTGCCAGCAGCGGTGTCGTGCCTTGCTCGACGGAAGCCAGCATGCGCCCGATGCGGCCGATCTCGGTGGCGGCTCCGGTGGCCACGACGACCGCCCGCGCCTGGCCCTGGGTCACCAGCGTGCCGGCATAGCCCATGCACAGGCGGTCGCCGATGGACGCATCGGCGGCCACCGGGCCGGTCACCTTGTCCACCGGCACCGACTCGCCGGTGAGGGCGGATTCATCGACACGCAGGTTGCGCGCCTGCAGCAGGCGCACGTCGGCCGGGATGCTGTCGCCCGAGGCCAGCAGGACGATGTCGCCGGGCACCAGGTCCGCGGCATCGATGTCGTGCTGCCGGCCGTTGCGCAGCACCACCGCGTGCGGCGAGAGCAGGTGGCGGATCGCCTGCAATGCCCGCTCGGCCTTGCCTTCCTGTATGAAGCCGATCAGGGCATTGAGCACCACGACCGCAGCGATGACCCCGCCGTCGATCCAGTGGCCGATCGCCACGGTCACCACCGCCGCCACCATCAGCACGATCAGCAGGAGGTTGTTGAACTGGCGGACCAATCGCGCGAGCAGCCCCGGGGGTGGCGCCTCGGCCAGGCGGTTGGGGCCGTGCAACTCCAAGCGACGACTGACCTCGGCCTGGTCCAGCCCATCGGGCGCCGAGCCCAGGGCCAGCAGGACGTCGGTGCACGGGGACGCGTGCCAGATGCTGCGCTTGTCTGGTGCGGTCGATTCAGCGTCAGCTTGCAAGGAACCCTCCGTCAACGCTCTGGCACATCGAAGCCTCCCGTGTCATGACGCGGACTGGGCCGCTTGGTCGAGGCTAGAGCGATCCACGAGGCGCCTGGTTCCTCACCGGTGCTTGAGGTATGTCAACAACCCTGTTGCCGTCGGTGGCCCGGGGGCCGGTGGTGCTACCTGCAGCATGCGCATTGCGGTGGCCGCGCCCACGTTGATGTCACACTGAACGAATGGTCACCTCCGGATGCGCCCGCACGCCACGACAGCCCATCGACGCGGCCGTGCAGCGCGCCGGCGAGCGCGGGCGGCACAGGCGCGGCAGCGGCCTGGGACGTCGAGCAATCTTCGACCGGGGCAGGGTGTTCCCCGGATGATCGGCATGGCCGGCATCGTGTTCGCGCTGGTGCTGCTGATAGCGCTGGCCTACCGTGGTGTGAGCGTCCTCGTGCTGGCACCTCTATGCGCACTGCTGGCGGTGCTGTTCAGTCCTGACGCGCCGCTGTTCGCGAGCTACACCCAGGTGTTCATGAAGGCCCTGGGCGGTTTCGTGATCGCCTTCTTCCCGCTCTTCCTGCTGGGCGCGGTGTTCGGCAAGCTCATGGAGGCCAGCGGCGCGGCCCTGGCCATCGCCCAGGCCATCGTGCGATGGCTGGGCGCACAGCAAGCGGTGCTGGCGATCGTCGGCGCGTGTGCCGTGCTCACCTACGGCGGCGTGTCGCTGTTCGTGGTCGCCTTCGCGGTGTTTCCGATTGCCGCCGCGCTGTTCCGCGCGGCGCAGATTCCCAAACGGCTGATCCCGGCCACGATCGCACTGGGTGCGTTCACGTTCACGATGACGGCGCTGCCGGGCACGCCGGCGATCCAGAACGCCATCCCAATGCCGTTCTTCGGCACCACCCCCTTCGCGGCGCCCGGTCTGGGCTTGATCGGCGGCGCCGTGATGCTGGGCTTCGGCTGGTGGTGGCTCATCCGGCGTGCCGCGGCTGCCCGGCGGGCCGGGGAGGGTTATGGCGCCGAGGACGCAGCGCCCTTGCAGCCCGATGCGGCAGCCCCGCAGGCGCCTTCATCGATGCCCTTCGGCATGGCCATCGCGCCGGTGGTGCTCGTCATCGCGCTGAACTACCTGCTCGCCACCTGGCTGTGGCCTGCGCTGGACACGTCCTACCTGGCCGATGCCCGCTTTGGCGCCACGTCCGTTCAAGCCGTGCGCGGCATCTGGGCGGTCATCGGCGCGCTCAGCGCCGCCATCGTGCTGCTCGCGGTGCTGTGGTGGCTGGCACAGAGGGCACGTCGCGACCAGGGCATCGGCTTAAGGGCGGCGCTGGAGGAGGGGGCGGGGGCCTCGGTCATGCCCCTCATGAACACGGCCTCGCAGGTGGGGTTCGGCGCCGTGATTGCGTCACTGGCCGGATTTGCGCTGATCCGGGACGCCGTGCTGGGCATCGCGCCAGGCAACCCGTTGGTGTCCATGTCGATCGCGATCAACATCCTGGCGGGCATCACCGGTTCGGCATCGGGGGGCATGAGCATCGCCTTACAGACCCTCGGGGCCACCTGGCTGGAGATGGGGGGCGCTGCCGGCATTGCGCCGGACCTGCTGCACCGGGTGACCGCGATTGCGACCGGGGGCCTGGATGCGCTGCCACACAACGGCGCCGTCATCACCTTGCTGGGCATCTGCAAGCTCACGCACCGGCAGAGCTATCTGGACATCTTCGTGGTGGCGGTCGCCGTGCCGGTGCTGGCACTGGTGTGTGTGGTGACGCTGGGCAGCTTCTTCGGCAGTTTCTAGCGCTCAGATGGATCGTTCGCGTCGGCACGGTGCCGATCAGCGACCGACCCTTGCCGCATCGGCGCGGCCACCCCGCGTGGGCGTGATACCGTGGATTCATGCGCGTGACCGTCTTCAGCACCCGCCCCTACGACCGCGAGTTCCTGGCACGTGCCAATGCGGCGGGCCGCCATGAACTGGTCTTCGTCGACGCTCGCCTGGACGCCGCCACGGCGGCGGCAGCCCAGGGCTCGCAGGTGGTGTGCGTGTTCGTCAACGACCAAGTCGACGCCGCCGTGCTGCATGCGCTGCATGCAATTGGTGTGCGGCTGGTGGCGCTGCGCTGCGCCGGATTCAACCATGTCGACCTGGTTGCGGCCGCGGCTCTGGGCGTCGCCGTCGGGCGCGTGCCGGAATACTCGCCGCATGCGGTGGCGGAGCACACCGCGGCCCTGGTGCTCACGCTCAATCGCAAGATCCATCGTGCCCACGCCCGGGTGCGCGAAGGCAACTTCGCGCTCGAAGGTCTGCTCGGCTTCGACCTCTACGGCCGCACCGTGGGCATCGTCGGCACAGGCCGCATCGGCGCCTGCTTCGCGCAGATCATGGCCGGCTTCGGCTGCCGCGTGCTGGCCACGGCCCCGGACGTCAATCCGGAGTGCGACGCTCTCGGCGTGCGCTACGTCGAATTGCCCGAACTGCTGCGCACCAGCGACATCCTGAGCCTGCACTGCCCGCTGACGCCGCAGACGCGGCATCTCATCGATGCCGGGGCGCTGTCCCAGATGAAGCCGGGTGCGATGCTGATCAATACCAGCCGCGGCGCGGTGGTCGACACACGTGCCGTGATCCGGGCACTGAAATCAGGGCAACTCGGCAGCCTGGGGCTGGACGTCTACGAGGAGGAAGGCGATCTGTTCTTCCGCGACCTGTCCGCCGAGGTCATCCACGACGACGTGTTCGCGCGCCTGCTCACCTTCCCCAATGTCGTCGTCACGGGTCACCAGGCCTTCTTCACCGAAGACGCAATGAGCGCGATCGCGGAGTGCACCATCGCCAACCTCGACACCTTCGAGGCCGAAGGGTGCGCCCTGCACGTCGTCTCGGTCGAGCACCTCGCCTGAGGGGCCGGACACTGCGCCAACGCCCATGCTCGAGTTCGCTGCCGCAGCGCCGATCCTGCTGATCCTCGGCCTGATGCTGGCGCTGCAATGGTCAGCAGCGCGTGCCGGGCTTGTCGCGCTCGCATTGGCGGCGTGGCTCGCACACGCGCTCTTCGGCTTCGGCGGGCCGGCGCCAGGCGCCGATGCGGCGCAGGCCTACACCGGCGTCGCCGCCGAAGGCGGCTTCCTCACGCTGACCATCCTGTGGATCCTGTGGCCGGCGCTTGCCCTTCACCGCCTCCAGCAGGCCAGCGGCGCGATCGAGACCCTGCGCAGCGGCCTGTCGCGGCTGACCGCGCAGCCGGCCTTGCAGGCGTTGCTGGTGGGTTGGCTGCTCGCGCTGTTCTTCGAGGGCGCCGCCGGCTTCGGCACGCCGGTGGCGCTGGCGGCACCCATTCTCGTCGGCCTGGGCTTCGCACCGGTGCATGCGGTCGTGCTCGCGCTGCTCGGCCACGCTGCGGGTGTGTCGTTCGGCGCCCTCGGCACCCCGGTGCTCGCGCAGGTGGCTTTGACGGGCCTGGACGCGGTCGACATTGCGTGGCGCACCGCACTGCTGCACACACTGCTCGGTGGTGTCCTGATGGCCTTCTTCGTGCGCACGCTGGCTGCCAGTGGACACGCGCCCGGCCTCCGCTGGGCCACGCTGGCGGCAGCCGGCTTCCTGCTGCCAAGTCTGGCACTGGCAGCGCTGGTCGGACCGGAGCTGGCCACGCTGGGTGGTGCGCTGATCGGCGGCGCTCTGTTCGTGGTGGTTTTGCGCCGGCGCAGCGGCAGCGGGCACGTGCCTGGGCTGGCGCGCGCGCTCGCCCCTTACGCGGTGTTGGTGGCCCTGGTCGTCGTCACGCGTGTGGTGCCATCGCTGGCACACGCGCTGGGTGGCGTCGCCATCGAATGGCGGCTGTTCGACCGCTACCAGGGGCGCATGCAGCCGTTGATGCACCCCGGCACCTTGCTGATGACTGCGCTGCTGCTCGGCGCCACGCTGCAGCGCGTACCGCTGCCAGCTGTGGTGGCGGCGCTCGCGCACGCCGCGCGCCAGTTGCTGCCGGTGACCGCAGCCCTGCTGGCGATGCTCGTGCTGTCGCGCCTGATGCTGCACGCCGGCCTGATCGGCACGCTTGAGCAGGCTGCCGTGCAAACGGTCGGCGCGGCCTGGCCCTGGGTCGCACCGGCCGTCGGCGCGCTGGGCAGCTTCGTGACCGGTTCGGCCACGGCGTCCAACGTGCTGTTCACGACGCTGCAGGCACAGACCGCGACCGCGCTCGCGCTGCCGGTGACGTCCATCGTCGCGGCGCAGGGCTTTGGTGCGGCCGTCGGCAACATCGTGTGCCCACACAACATCGTTGCCGGGGCCGCCACCGTCGGGCTGGCCGGGCGCGAGGCCGTGATCCTTCGCCGCACGCTGCTGCCATGCCTGCTGTACCTCGCGCTGGGCGGTGCCGTCGCTGCCGCGTTGGCCGCTGCGGGTCAGGCTTGAATCACGAGGTGGCCGCCCCCTTCCCATGCCTGGTCTGGCCGAGCCACGAGCGGCCTGAAGAAGTGGACGCTCTATCGGAGGTTGAGTTTGGACCACCGTGCCGTGGAAGGCCGCTTCTCAAGTCGCTGAGCTTCCGCAATGGGTCGTCTGCTGTCCGCCACCCTTGTACCCCGACTGACCGCAAGGCGCCACCAAGCGGCTCCCTTGTTGTCAGCCCTAGGCCGAAGGATTCGAACCCGTGCCGACGGGCCAACTCTGCGCCGAACGCTCTGCGCGATCGATAAGTCGATCCAGCCGGCGACGTGGCTCGCAATCAGGGTAGTGTCGCCCGAGTTGTTCGCGGATCCGTTCGATCGCCTCCAGCAGAGCTGATCGCTCGGCAGCTGTCGGTCTCCGCTTGAAAGGCGCGCCCAACGCCCCGTAGTACATCGCGGAGAAACGCTCCATGTCCAGTTCCTGACGGTCGTACTCCACCTGCACCCAATCGTCGAGTTCGCTGCGGACACGATCGAGCTTCTCTCGCACACCGGGGCGGTACTCGGCACTGCCGATCGCCGTGCGTAGATCGCGGCCCACTCGATCGTGGGCATCAAGCGGCATGCGTCCGGTGGGTTTGCGCGAGTGACCTGACAACACGAGGGCGTACGGTGTGGTCGTTGCGGTGGAGCGGGCAAGGCGAGGATCCCTCGGTGCCCTCACGCTCTTGCTGCCAGCTGCCTCCACTGGCGACCGGTATACCGGCCGGCTCGGCGCAGAGGTCCCGGTCCATGCCTCATCTACTGGGCACACCCGCAGTCGGTCGGTGCTCGCCAGGACCCGCTGAGCAAGTTGCGTGTCGCGCGCCAGCAGGTGCAGGCTCGACCCTGCCCCTGGCCCATACATGCCGGGCCATTTCGAGGCACTAAGCGTCAAGCCATGTCGTTCGGCCCAAGCCAAGCGCTCCGCGTCCCGGCTGGAGATGGCGGGGCGATAAGGTTCATCGGTGATCACCAGCTCGCCTGAGGCGGGGTCGCGCCATGTGCTCGCATGGTCGGAACCCGGAAGTGGGTCCGACTGCCAACGCTCGATCGGAGACACCAATGACCGCGAGTACGGTTGCAGACCGGTTGCGTCGATGAAGTGCAGCGCGCGGGCTGCGCCGCAAACGGCCTTGCGAGCTGTACGCTGATCTCCGAAGACCCGTTTGCCCTCGACGTGGTCGCTCTGCTTGCGGCGGAAGGACAGCAGGTGTCGATTCTTGGCGAACTGCCTGCGATCGATGCGTTCGTCGAGGCGGTGGTCAACCACGATCACCAACGTCTCACGGCCTGTCTCCCCGGTGGGCAGATCGTGCCAGTACGCCGTGATGTGGATGTCGTGCCGTGGACGCGCGGGTACGAGCGAATCGGCAAGCGAACGGCGCGCGTGCGCGTAGTTCGAATAGCCGGCCGAGCGGGAAGCCCGCTCAAGGGCCTCGGCACGTTGGATGGCTTCGTCTCGCTGGATGCGATCGGCAAGACGTTTGATGCCCTCGATGGAGGAGGGACGAAGGGCGAACTCGAGTGACATGCTGGATGCTCCTCGGCCACTGGTACCAGCGTCGCCCGTCAACCGCTGCCCCGGCCGAAAAGTTGACCAGAGTCGAATGAGTTCACCTGGCAGCGCCGATGACGGCTTCGCAGTGACGGGCGGCAGGCTCCTGCCGAGAGCCTCGCAGTAACTTTACACCGCTCCGCGGCGAGGTGCTACATGTCGGCCACTTCCGCATGGCGGTGGCGCTGGAACCAAAATCGGTCTCGTGGTGCGCCTCAAGCCGCCATGCGGTGCTCGTAGTAGGGCCGCTCTCTGTCGTCGAGAATCTCAAAGAGGCACTTGGCGTCTGTCGCCCCCGGATTCAGCCACTCGTCGATGTAGCCTGGCCTGATCGGGACGATGCAGCGATCGTGGCCCGCTGCGGCGACTTCATCTGGTGGCTCGTCGGTGATGGCCGCGAATGACAGGAGGTCAGCCTCTCCTGTCCCCGTCCACTTCGACCACAAGTATGCGATCAGCATGTCCTGCGTCGGCCGTGGTCTGAACTCGAGCACCAGGTTCTCCACTTCCTCGCCAGCCGCAAGCTCGTGTCCCTCGGCCTTGTGCCGGTTCACGTTCTCGTAGAACGCGTTGACCACGATGAGCCCGTGCGTGTGGCCGAACTGGTTCTTCCAGAACCCTTGGAGGTTGTCGCGGCGGGCGTTGTAGGTGCCCGGGTACTTGACGTCGTAGAACGCGGGCTTGCCCGCTGGCCTGCAGCCGTAGCGCATCGGCTTGATCACGCGATTGCCGTCCTCCCAGACCATCACCGGCACATACCAGCCGGGAAAGATCCGGCTGTCCCGATCGCGCAGCTCCGTGCGCTTCAGGTCGGCGTGCCGGCCCATCAACTGCTTGACCTTGTCGGTGGCGATGCGCTGATCGTCCTGCGCCTTCTTCGTCGGCTTGGTCTGCAGGATGCGCTCGGCGTCAGCCAGGCGCTTGCGCTGCTTGAAGAGTTCTTCCTCGAACTTCGTGGCCTGCTTGTCGTTGAAGTCGTCGATCAGTGCCTTGATCGCGCGTTCATCGTCGCTCTGGGGATCCCCGAAGCTCGCCTCGACGGCCTTCGGGATCTTGATCTTCGGGTCCAGCCCCCGGCGATAGAAGATCTCGTAGAAGTCGCGAATGCTCATCGTGGCGCCGAACATCACCACGTACTTCTTGTAGTCCGCCTGGACCTGGGCGCTGTAGCACACGGACTCTCTCCTTCGAGGCTGCCCGGACCAGTGTACGGAAGGGCACTTCGTCACGCGGCGACCAGGCTGGCCAGCCCCGCATTTATCGACCCCTTGGCAATTCCGCCGGACTGGTGCAATACTGGATGCCCATACAGTACCAGGCTTTTCGATGTCCGCTGTCCTGTCGTGGGCCGGCGACGACGATGGGTTGCCGACCCAGGCCCTTGTTCATCCATCGAGATCGCGTGCGCGGCGCTCCCAGCCGGGAGAGCTGCCGCCTGAGATCGAGCAGGCCATCTGGCGCGGCTGCGACCTGGGTGCGCAGGCCGGCGAGGTCGTCTCCAGCGGCTTCGCGGCGCTCGACGCCGAACTGCCCGGCGGCGGTTGGCCGTGCCAGTCGATCGCCGAGGTGCTCAGCCCGCAGCCGTCCGTTCTCGAGTGGCGCGTGATCGGTCCGGCGCTGCGCGCCATCGTCGCGGCCGGGCGCAATGTGGTCGTCGTCGGGCCACCCAAGACACCGCACCTGCCTGGACTGCGACACAGCGGCATCGACGAGAAGCACCTCGAGTGGGTCCGTGCGGATACGCCTGCCGAGCGCCTGTGGTGCACCGAGCAGTTGGTGAAGTCCGGCGCCTGTGGCGCGCTCGTCGCGTGGCTGCCGCAGGCGCGCCCCGAGCAGATCCGGCGCCTGCAGGTGTGCGCGCAGGCCTGCGAGGGTCCGGTGTTCCTTTTCCGGCCGGCCGCGGCCCAGCACGAAGCCTCGGCCGCGAGCCTGCGGGTGATGGCCACCTTCGCGCTGGACTGGGAGATCCAGGTCCACGTGCTCAAGCGCCGTGGGCCCACCCATGAGGGCGTGGTCCGGTTGCGATCGGTACCCGGGGGGCTTGAAGCGGTGTTGACGCCACGCCTGCAGATGCCCAGCCGACTCATCGTGACGCGCGAGGGCGCTCCACGCGACGGGACTCACCACACGCCGGCGCGTCCGACTCTTTCGGAGGGCGCGGCGCGCCCTGTGGTTCACGAGGCAGCAGTCCATGCTCTGGGCGGCGCTACTCCTTCCGCCCGGGCCCGACGGCGCGCCACCGTCCGATGAGGCACTTCGCGGAGTCGCAACGTGGGCCTTGCAGTTCACACCCCGGGTTGCCACCTCCGAAGAAGCCGTCCTCCTCGAGCTGGAGGCCAGCGCACGCCTGTTCGGGGGCAAGCGCGCGTTGCGCGACCGCATCCTCCAGGAGGGGGACGACCAAGGGGTGAGTGCGCTCGCCTGGGCGACCAACAGCCTGGCCGCCCACCTGCTGGCACGGGCCGGCATCGAGAACGGCTTCAAGCGCCCGCTCGAGGAACTGCTCGATGCCCTCCCGATGAGGGCCCTCACGGCGGTGGCCCCCCACGAGGGGATCCTTTCCCGGCTGGGGTGCCGCACCTTGGGGGATGTGCGCCGGCTCCCCCGCGGGGGTGTGAGCCGGCGGTTCGACAAGCTGCTGCTGGGCGCCCTGGACCGCGCCTACGGCCTGCAGCCCGAGGCCCATGCGTGGGTCGACCTGCCGGAGACCTTCGACGCGCGCCTGGAGCTCATGTCACGCGTCGAGATGGCGCCGGCGTTGCTCTTCGGCGCCCGCCGGCTGCTGCTGCAGATGTGTGGCTGGCTGGCGGCGCGCCACAGCGGGACCACCGCCTTCACCCTGAAGTGGGCCCACGATGTGATGCGCTCGAAAGAGGCAGGGCAGGGGGGTGAGATCACGATCCGCACCGCCGAGCCCAGCCGCAACCTCGAACACCTCTGCCGGCTGCTCGCCGAGCACCTGGCCAAGACCGAGCTGAAGGCGCCGGTCGGCGAAATCTGGCTGAACGCGACCGAAGTCGTTTCGCTGGACGAGAAAAGCGTGTCGTTGCTGCCCGACGAGGCGCAGTTGGGCGAGTCCCTGCAGCTGGTGCTCGAACGCATCGCGGCCCGGCTGGGTCCTGACCGGGTGCTCCGCCCGGTCCTCACCGAGGACCACCGGCTCGAGTGGATGCAGATGTGGCAGCCGGTGCCGATGCCGCGCCCCCGCAAGGCCGCAGAGCCGCTAAACATGCCCCAGCCGACCTGGGTGCTGCCGACGCCGCTCAAGCTCGCAACGCGCGGCCACCGCCCGCTGTACCAGGGCGTGCTGCATCTGCTGACCGGACCGCACCGCGTCGAAGGCGGCTGGTGGCATCGGCTGGGCGAGGGTTGCGATGCGACGACCGGGCATGTCCAGCGCGACTACTGGGTGGCGCTGAGCGAGCACGCCGGCGTGCTGTGGATCTACCAGGAGCGGCTGGCGAGCGAAGAGACTGCCTGGTACCTGCACGGGGTGTTTGCATGACGGCGAGGGAAGGGCGCCAGGGGCAGGGCGCGGGCACGCCCGTGCCCAGGTCCGCTTCCTCGGTGCCGGCCGCCGGGCTGCCCGACTACGCCGAACTGCGCTGCGTCAGCACCTTCAGCTTCCTGGTGGGGGCGAGCCAGCCCGAGGAACTCGTCGAGCGTGCGCACAAGCAGGGCTACCGCGCGCTCGCGCTCACCGACGAGTGCTCGGCCGCCGGCGTGGTGCGCGCCCACGTGGCGGCCAAGAAGATCGGCCTCAAGCTGCTCATCGGCAGCCAGTTCAGCGTGGCCGTGCCGGAGCCGTCCGGCGATGACGCGCCGGGGCCCTTCAGCCTGGGCGTGCTTGCCTGCAACCTGAACGGCTACGGCAACCTCTGCGAATTCATCACCAAGCTCCGACGCGCTTCCGAGAAGGGGACCTACCACCTGGACTTTGGCGACATCGCCTCGGACGAACTGGCCGACTGCGTCGTCGTGGCCTCGCCGGTACGCGGATCGACCGACGTGAAGTTGGTGGGCCTCGCCCGCTGGTTGCTCACCCACTTCACTGGTCGCTGCTGGCTGGGCGTGGAACTGTTGCGGCAGCTCGACGACGAGATGTGGCTGCACAAGCTGCGCGAGGCGAGTGACCTGTCGGCGATCCCGCTGGTGGCCGTCGGCGACGTCTACATGCACGTGCGATCGCGCAAGGCGCTGCACGACGTGATGACCGCGATCCGCACCGGCCGGCCGCTGACCGAGTGCGGCCGCGAGCTGCAGGTCAACGCCGAGCGGCACCTGCGCACCCGACTGCGTCTGGCACAGACCTTCCCCGCCGACCTGCTGGCCGAGACGATCCAGGTGGCCGAGCGCTGCAGCTTCTCGCTCGACGAGCTGAAGTACCAGTACCCCGATGAAGTCGTCCCGGCCGGCGAGACACCTTCGACCTACCTGCGCCGCATCACCTATGAAGGGGCAGGGCGGCGCTGGCCCGAAGGCGTGCCGGCCAAGGTCGAGGCGCAGATCGAGCACGAGCTGCAGCTGATCGGCGACCTGCACTACGAGCACTACTTCCTGACCGTCTACGACATCGTGGCCTTTGCGCGCTCGAGGCAGATACTCTGCCAGGGGCGCGGCTCGGCGGCCAACTCGGTGGTCTGCTACTGCCTGGGTGTCACCGAGGTGGATCCAGCACGCATGTCGGTGCTCTTCGAGCGCTTCATTTCCAAGGAGCGCAACGAGCCGCCGGACATCGACGTCGACTTCGAGCACGAGCGGCGCGAGGAGGTCATCCAGTACCTCTACGGCAAGTATGGCCGCGCCCGCGCGGCGCTCACCGCCGTAGCCATCACCTACCGGCCGAAGTCGGCGATCCGCGACGTGGGCAAGGCCCTGGGCCTGCCCGAGGAGACCATCGAGGCACTGGCCAAGAACCATACCTGGTGGGACGGCGCCGGCATCAAGACCGAGCGGATCGAGGAACTCGGCCTCTCGCTTGACGACCTGGCCATCCGGCAGTTGGTGGATCTGACCGGCCAGATCATGGGCCTGCCGCGGCACCTGTCGCAGCACCCGGGCGGCTTCGTGCTGACCAAGGGGCCGTTGTCGCGCCTGGTGCCGATCGAGAACGCGTCGATGCCCGACCGCACCGTGATCCAGTGGGACAAGGACGACATCGACGCGCTGGGCCTGCTCAAGGTCGACGTGCTGGCCCTGGGGATGCTCACCGCGATCCGCAAGAGCCTGGCCTTCATCGGCATGCGCAAGGGCTATGCCTTCGCGATGCAGGACATCCCGGCCGAGGACCAGACCACCTACGACATGATCTGCCAGGCCGACACCGTCGGCGTCTTCCAGATCGAAAGCCGCGCCCAGATGAGCATGCTGCCGCGGCTGCGGCCGCGCTGCTTTTACGACCTGGTGATCGAGGTCGCGATCGTGCGTCCCGGGCCCATCCAGGGTGGCATGGTGCACCCGTACCTGAACAGGCGGCAAGGCAAGGAGCCGGTCACCTTTCCGAGCAAGGCGCTGGAGGAGGCGCTCGGTCGCACGCTGGGCGTGCCGGTCTTCCAGGAACAGGTGATGCAGATCTCGATGCTGGCCGCAGGGTTCACGCCGGGCGAGGCCGACCAGCTGCGCCGCGCGATGGCCGCCTGGAAGCGCAAGGGCGGCCTCGCGCAGTACTACGACAAGATCGTCAACGGCATGACCTCTCGCGGCTACCAGCGCGAGTTCGCCGAGGCGATCTTCGAGCAGATCAAGGGCTTCTCCGAGTACGGCTTCCCGGAAAGTCACGCGGCGAGCTTTGCGCTGCTGGTCTACGCGAGCTGCTGGATCAAGTGCCACCATCCGGCCGAGTTCCTGGCCGCGATGCTCAACAGCCAGCCCTTGGGCTTCTACTCGGCGAGCCAGCTGGTGCAGGACGCCAAGCGCCACGGTGTCGAGGTGCGGCGCGTGGACGTGATGAGCAGCGAGTGGGACTGCACCCTGGAAGGCCTGCCGCACCCGCCGGCAGTGCGCCTCGGGCTTCGCCTGGTGGTGGGGCTCAAGGCCGAGTCGGCCCTGCGCATTCTCAAGGCCAGACGCGAGCGGCCGTTCGACGGCGCCGATAACCTGGCCAGGCGGGCCGAGATCGAGCAGCACGAGATGACGCTATTGGCCGCTGCCGATGCGCTGATGAGCCTTGCTGGCCATCGACGACAGCAGGTCTGGGAGGCCGCGGGGCAGCGCTCGGCACCGCAGCTGCTGAAGCAGGCGCCGGTCAACGAGGAAGAGCTCGAACTGCCGGCGGCGCCGGAGGGAGAAGAGGTCGTCTGGGACTACGCAGCGACAGGCCTCACGCTGCGCCGGCATCCGCTGGCCATCCTGCGACCGGTACTGGCCAAGCAGGGTTGGTGTACAGCGGCCGAGCTGCACGACTTGCCCGACGGCCGGCTGGCGCGGGCCTGCGGCATCGTGACGGTGCGGCAGCAGCCTGAGACCGCCAAGGGCGTGATGTTCGTGTCGCTGGAGGACGAGACCGGCAGCGTGCAGGTGATCGTGTGGCCCAAGCTCAAGGCGCAGTTGCGCGGGCCGCTGCTGCGTTCAAAGCTGATGGCGGTGAAGGGCACCTGGCAGCGCGATGGCGACGTGCGCAACCTGATCGCTGGGCATGTCGAGGATCTGACGGCGTTGCTGGGTGGGCTGGCGACGAGCAGCAGGGATTTTCACTAGCCGAGTACAGCCCCTGCTGCCAGCAAAAACTCGGCCGCTACTTGCTGCTATCGTCAATTTTCTGGTATCATTAGCCAATTGATGAGCCGACAAGAAGACAGGAAGACAACGTGACTGCCGAGGAAGATCTCCAGTTGGAGGACGATTTCGCCAATTTAGCACGGCTGGCAGCGGCAGGGGCCCAGGAGGACGTTCGACTGTGGCTGGCGAAGTTGGTGCGTCGGTATCGCACGCGACATCCCTCGCTCGCTGAGCGCCTCAACGAGACGTTGAAGGCAACGCACACCCGTTCGACAGGATCCGCAGCGCTTCGGCGGGGGGTCACGCCTCAGTTCTCGCCGCCCGAGGCATCGTTACCTGTTGACGCTGACACCCGAATGTCGCTTCTGCGCGTCTGCGATGACCGCGCATCTGGGCTGGAAGCGCCCCTGTTGCCAAATGGTTTGACCACCGAGATTGATGGCCTCATTCGAGAGCGGTTCGAGGTGGACAAGCTGCTTGCTCATGGAATCCGACCGCCACGATCGGCCATCTTGGTCGGGCCCCCTGGTGTCGGCAAGACCCTGTCCGCCCGTTGGATCGCCTTTCGCCTGAACAAGCCTCTCTGGGTTCTGGATCTGACCACGGTGATGAGCAGCCTCTTGGGGAAGACGGGTGCCAACCTCAGAATGGTCTTCGACCATGCCAAGGCGAACGAGGCGGTGCTGCTCCTGGACGAGATCGACGCGATTGCCAAGCGTCGCAGCGACGAGTCCGATGTCGGAGAGTTGAAGCGGCTGGTCACTGCAATCCTCCAGGAGGTCGACAGTTGGCCTGACTCGGGCCTGCTCCTCGCCGCAACCAACCACCCTGAACTGATCGACCCAGCACTTTGGCGGAGGTTCGACGCGATCTTTCAGTTTCCGAACGCTGACGTCACGACCGTCGAACGGGGTATCAGGCGATTTCTCGGCAGGGATGCAGGCAACTTCGAGACATACATCGGGATGCTGGCGGATGCCCTCAAGGGGTCTTCCCTGTCCGATGTCGAGCGGTCGGTGACCACGCTTCGGAGACGGGTGCTGCTGAAGGAGGCTTCGCCTGCTGAGGTGGTTGTGAGTCTGGTCTCGCCTCATATCGAGGAACTCGATAAGGCGCATCGGCAAACCTTGGCCATTGAACTGGCCAAGTCACAGGCCTATTCGCACAATCGCATCATGGAATTGACGGGTGTCTCTCGGGACACGATCCGCAAATACGCTGGACCTTCCCCTATTAAGGGGCGCAGCGGAAGAAAGGATGCATGAGATGGCAGCGCGCTTTCTAATCGGACAAGGTGAACTGCTCACCTACGACATACCTGCGCCACCGATCGTCCCTTCAAAAGCACACCCCTACACCTTGGCGCAGGCCAAGGAGTATCTCGTCCCGCGTATGCTGGATACAGCACTCGCCATGCAGGCCCTACCGGCTGATGCATGCCCCGAAGACGTGGCAGTAGCCAAGCTCAATCTCCACCCTGCCTACATTGCGAAGTCCTTCTTCCCAAGGGATCTCCTTCGCGCGGCGAATCTCACGTCCGTCGGTAGCAGAACGGTCCGAGTCAAGCCAAGAAGCGACACTCGGAAGACGGCGCCTGAAGTTTGCGACACAACACAACTCTTTGTCGCCGGCACCCGTGCGGCATTCGCGAAGCTTCCCAGCATCGCAAGTGAACTCGTCGACGGAAGCAAGCCAGGCATACAACTCGCCGAGATCGAAACGTTCGATCCCATGACGATCGAAGACCGGATTCGTGGCGAGATCAAAGCAACGACCAGCGTCTTTGAAGTCGGCTTGCACCTGCTGCCTGGTTCCGGTGCAGATGAGGTGCGCGTTCGCTTCGACCGCTATGCGAAGAAGCTTGGCTTCGAGGTGAACCATCAATGGCAATTCCCGGTTGGGCGCATGCTCTTCTTAGCCGTCGCAGGACCCGCAAGCAAGATCCCTGCGCTTGCTCGATTCAGTTTGGTGAGAGCCATTCGGGCGATGCCGGCAATTCGTGGGGCTCGTCCGATGACGCGTGGCACACCCGTCAGTGTCGGCTTCACCTTGCCGGCGGCCGCACCGTTATCCGATGAACCATCGGTCGCCATCCTTGATGGCGGGCTTCCAAAGGACAATGTGGTAAAGCGGTATGTGGGCCGATACCTGAAGTCAGACGACTCAGCCAATGACATTGACGACTACAACGAGCATGGCCTCGGTGTGACGTCGGCATTCCTGTTTGGACCGATTGAGCCTGGCGCGGTCGCGCCGCGGCCCTTTGCTTCAGCGGATCATTTTCGCGTCCTTGATGCTCTGTCCGACGAAGAGGATCCGTATGAGTTGTACCGCACACTCGGACACGTTGAAGATGTCCTGCTGTCGCGGCAGTACCAGTTCATTAATCTGAGCCTCGGCCCGAACCTTTCTACCGACGATGGGGACGTGCACGCCTGGACGGCCGTGTTGGACACGATGTTGAGCGACGGCGAGACTCTGATGACCGTGGCTGTTGGAAACAACGGCGAGGCGGACGTGGCAACAGGTCTGCATCGAATACAAGTCCCGGGCGATAGCGTGAACGCGCTGAGTGTGGGCGCCGCGAATCGGACTTCGGCCGACTGGACACGCGCCACCTACAGCGCTCAGGGGCCGGGGCGGAGTCCAGGTCGTCGGAAGCCCGATGTGGTCGCCTTTGGCGGAAGCCCCAAAGAGTACTTCCATGTACCTACCCGTGGTTCCAAGCCAAGCCTTACTGCCACGATGGGGACCAGTTTCGCAGCGCCCTACGTGTTGCGAACGGCAGTCGGCATTCGGGCAGTGCTTGGTGAGGCCGTGCATCCGCTCACCATCAAGGCTTTGATGATCCACGCAGCACGCAGCGACCCTGGCGCAAACGCGGATGAGGTCGGCTGGGGACGAATTCCAACCGACTTGAACGAGATCATCATGTGCAGCGACGGCGAGGCGCGCATCCTCTACCAAGGGTTGCTGCGGCCCGGGAAATACCTTCGAGCGCCAGTGCCACTGCCCAAGGCGCCCCTGACCGGCCGCGTGTCGCTGTCGGCGACCTTCTGTTATGCAAGCCCGGTGGACGTAGAGGATGCGGCGGCTTACACCAAGGCTGGCCTCACGATTGCGTTCCGGCCGCATGCGGCAAAGACCAAAAAGGGCGCCAGGTCGGCTGCGACGAAGGCGTTCTTCTCACAGCAGGAGTTCCGGACCGAGCAGGAGCAGCGCAGCGATCTCGGCAAGTGGGAGACAGTGCTTCACGCGACGCACGGAATGCTCGGTAGCAGTCTGAATCAGGCGTGCTTCGACATCCACTACAACGCCCGTGACGGCGGCGCCAACGCAGGCACAGGCTCTGAACTAATTCGCTATGCGTTGGTGCTGACAGTACGTGCGCCGAAGCACACGGACCTCCACGGGGATATTCTTGCCAGCCACGGGTTGCTCAAAGCCATCGAACCCAGAATTTCCCTGCCCCTTAGAAGCGGATCGGTTGGCTCGTGAACACCAAAGGAGAGATCCCAAATGGCAAAGCCAGTGCAATTGCCGAATGGGCGTCAGTGGCGAACGCAGACCGAGGCGCTTAGGCATTTCAAGGAGATGCTGGGACGGCATGGGCGAGGTGATCGGGTCAGTGACGCTCAAGATCACGCTGACTTGGTAGCGTTGCTGCAGCGATACGACGCATTGCTGCCCCTCGGAGCCGAGACAAAGTGCGGCTCTGGCATTTCGCACTTTTCGAAAGAGCTGAATGTCGGCGAAGGATGGGTCAGCGATGGTTTCCATGTACATCATGTCGACGGCACTTCAATCGACTTCAGCTACATCGACGCCGTCACCGGCAAGGCCCCCCAAACGCATGGATGAACAGCAACTCGGACTCATGCGATAGTAAGAACTGGAGTGTTCAACGGCTTGATCGGCACTCAGAAGTTGACATAAACACTATCGGCGGCAGCGTGGTGCACTCTCCCGGGCCCCCGATCCGCCTCAAGCCCTAGTCTCTCCCTTTGCGACAACAGCCGGCCCGCCCCGTGCCTTGGTGCTTGCGCTCGGGCACCCTGGTCGCCTTGCGCTCGACCGAATAGCGCCAGCCCCGCGGGGCCTGCGCCACCTCGGTTGCCTGCGTCGGGGCGAACTCCTGCAGCATCGTGCCGGTCAGCGACTGCACCACCGTAACCCGCGCGAGCGCGCAGCCTTCCTTGCCGCCGCCAGGACCTTGACGTCCTGGGCTTCGCTGTTGAGGAAGACGTATCGGCACATGGTTTCGATTGTCGGGGGGCAAGCCCTTGGTCGTTCACGTCATTTCGACCCTGGCCGAATCCGTCCTGCTCGGTCAGACCTCGAAGAACCAGGCGCACAAGTGCGACGCGGGGACTTGATCGCGCTGGGTTGACGCGTAGCCTGCTCCGATGCTGACCGACACCGACAAGGACCTCGTCCGGCAGTGTATGAACGCGCTGCGGGACGGCATCGCTGGGTTCAGGACGAGGCGTCCCCAACTCGAGCTGGTCGCCGCTGTCGCGAACACTCTGGCTTGCTGCCGGCAGGAT
>JAURZM010000003.1 GCA_030653385.1 Rubrivivax sp.
CGCCAGGACAATGCCGTCCTGCGCGAACAGATCGCCAAGATGGCAGCGCTGGTCGACCACTACTTCGCGGCGTGGCAGGAGACCCGCCTGCTGCTGCAGCGGCGCGACCGCGAGCTGGCCGAGTCGCGCCGCGATGCCAAGCTGCGCATGGTATCGATCGCGCCGGAGCACCGCGACGGCTGACCGCAGCGCGCGCGCCTGTGAACGCCTGAAGTCGCGCCCCCCTGCGTCACGGGTCATCCCACGACGAGGACTTCCTCTGCAGCCTGCGCCTTGAACGCTTCCAGGTCGATCACGGCATCGGCCATCGCGGTCAGCTCCGGCGTCTGCGAGACGAAGTACTCCCGCTCATAACCACCCAGGCGCAGCACCTCGCGCTTCATCGCCATGAACATGCGTTTGCGGTCGGGATCGAGCGCACCGTCGGCTTCGTCGCAGAACAGCGTCGAGTACCGGCGCCCCGTGTGCGTCGCCAGGTACAAGGCGATGGCGCGCGTCAGGCAGGCCTCCACCCAGGTCCGTTCGCCGCCGCTCATCAGGCCCATGCTCTTGGCATCGCCGGTGGTGCCGTCGTGGACGACGATGTCGAAGCCTTCCTTCTGTTCGCCCTTGCCACTGCCGAGCAGCGTGTGGATCGACACCGTGAAGCGGGGTCCGTAGCAGGCCAGCAGCAGCTCGTTGGCCAGGCCGGACAAGGCCGGCCCGGCGTCGTCGATCGCCAGCGCGATCAGCCCGTCGTTGCTCATGCAGCGCGCGAACAGGCTCCAGTCGGCAAGCTCGTTCTCGACTTTCGTGCAGCGTGCCTGGACCCTATCGCGGCGAGCGACGAGTGCCGCCGACTGCCTGCCGAGTTCCACCTGCGCCTGCGCGTCGCGCGCGGCCTCCAGCAGCGAGCGCTCGGTCGTCGCGAGCGCGCCGCGCGCACCCGTCACCGCCTCGGCAGCGGCCTTGAGCGGACACTCGTCGTAGGCCGCCGGCAGCTCCACCAACAGCCGCTCGATTCGGGCGAGTGCCGCGGTGGATCGCTGCTGCTGCCTCTGCAACTGCTGCGCAATGGCCAGGCGCGAGACCCCGATCTGCCCGCGCTCGGCTTGCTCCTCGGGGGTCTGCACGACCTGCATGGTCGGCGACCCCAGGGCAGCAAGATCGCGATCGATATCGGCCAATGTGGCCTTGGCCTGCGCGCACGCCTGCTCCTTCGACGCGAGTACGGCCATGCGGTCGAGGCGCTCGCGTGCAGCACTCTCACGATCCTCTGTCCAGGCCAATGCCTGCGGGGCTGCGGCAAGCGCTTCGTGTCGTCGGCGCGCCTGGTTCAACTCCCCCTGGACCTGCTCCTTCTCGCGGGCACAGCGTGCCACCTGGGTCCGTGCATCGGGCATGAGGGCATGCGCTTCGCGCGCATCACCGAGCAGCTTACAGTGCCCTTGCAGGTCGGTGCCCGAACAAGGCACGTCGGCGGTGAGGCCGAGGCGATGGGCAAGCTCCTGCGCCCGAAGCACCGCCTTGCCCGCGTCGCGCTCGATGCTGGCCAGCTTCTGTTCCGCGAGACGGACAGCACCTTGGCATTGGGTCAGCAACTGGACCTGTTGACGGCCCGCCTGCGTGCGCGCCCAGCGCAGTTCGTGCGCGCGCTGTGCCAGCGCCAGCCGCCGGACCGACCGGCCGACCGCATCGGCCGCGCCGAGCACCTCCAGGCAGCGGCGTCGCGACTGCATCAGCGATTGCCGCCGCGCCTGCTCCTGCTGCTGGCGCGCGCCGATGCGCTGCTCCAGACGTTCCAGCCGCTGCACCTCCGCGAGGTCCTGGGCCTGCAGTGCCTCTGCCGACTGCCGGGTCGCGTCGAGCTCGGCCTGCCGTTCGGCTGTGAGCTGGGCACGTCGCGCCTCGATCGCGCGGGACTGTTCGCGCTCGGCCGTCAAGCGGGCGTGCCGCTCGAGCGCCTCGTCCAGCCTGGTCTGGGCCGCCCGCTTGGCGCCTTCGGCACCGGCCACCCTCGAGTCCGCCCCGTCGAGCCTTTGTCTGGCGGCCTCGACTGCAGCGATCTCGTCGGCCAGGCTGGACTGCTCCTGCCGGATCGCGACCAGCCCCGCCTTCAGCAGGCGTGCGACCTCGGCGGCCTTCTGGCCGATGGCGCGAATCTCTTCCTGGCCCAGCAGATCGGCCAGCAGCGTCTTGATCTCGCCATTGCGGTAGGTGTTGAGCTGGCGCTTGCCCTGGGAGGCAAATACCGACGTGAAGAAGGTCTCCGGGCTGCCGCAGATGCACTCGACGCAGCGGGTGTACGACTCGACGCGTCCGTCGGATACCGTGCCGTCGTCGACACGCACGGGTCGCCATTGCCCATCGTCGTCCAGTCCGAGCAAGAATGCCTCGGTCTTGCGCCGGCCACTCATCCGGATGACGATTTGCGATCGGTAGCAGCGGCCTTCGTGCGTCCAGGTCAGGTTCTTGACGCTCTCGGGGAGGTAGACGTGGTCGTAGAACGTGAAGCCGCCAGGCCCCGCCGCTGCCGCCCGGCTGGGAAGCAGGTTGTAGGGCGTGAGGTTGTCCATGATCGTCGTCTTGCCGCTGCCGTTGGCACCGGCGATGGCGATCAACTCGGCACCGTCGGCGAGCCTTTCGAGATCTAGCGTGATCTCTTCCAGTCCCAGACCATCGCGGATGCCGCGGAAGCCCTTCAGGGTCAGCTTCAGAGGTTGCATGAGAGGTTCCGATCGAGAAGACCAGACCAGTCTCCCCCGCGGCCGTGAGGTGTCAACCCACGGGGCGGCACGCCACGACATGCTCCCTGTGCGGCCTGCATCGGCGCACAGGATTGAGAATCGGCTGGCCCGGCCGTAAAATACAGAAATCTGTATCAGCTACCCGCTCGAGGAACGCCCATGAAGACCACGCTCGACCTGAACGACGCGTTGCTGACCAAGGCCAAGTCGCTCGCCGCGCAGCAGCGCACGAGCCTGACCCGCCTGATCGAAGAAGGCCTGCAACTGCGCCTGCGCGCACAGCAGGTGCGCGCCAAGCACGTGCGCCTGCCCGTCTACCGCGGCAAGGGCGGACTGGCTCCAGGACTCAGCGGACTGAACAACAAGGCCATGCTGGACGCTGCTGATCAGGACGCGTAAGCCATGACGCCCGACGTCAACGTCCTGGTCGCTGCCTCCCGTAGCGACCATCCGCACCACGCCGCCGCTCGTACCTGGCTGGAGCAAGCCCTCGTCGATGCGAACCAGGGCGCGGCGCTCAAGCTGCAACCCATGGTGATCGCGAGCTTCCTGCGGCTGGTGACGCACCCGAAGATCTTCGTTCACCCGACCCCCGTGTCCGAGGCCTTGCGCTTCGTCGACGCGCTGCTGGCCGCACCGAGCGTGGAGCGCCCCGAATTAGGCGCCGAATGGCCCGTGCTGCGCAAGCTGTGCATCGACCACTCGCTCGCCGCCAATGACATCCCCGACGCATGGCTCGCGGCTGCAGCCATTCACCAGGGTGAACACGTGGCAAGTTTCGACAGCGACTTCAAGCGCCTGCTTCCGAGAGCTCAGTTCACCCTGCTGTCTGCGTAATCGGCCCTCTTGATCAAGCAACGCCCAAGACCTCGACGCCTCGCGGCTCAGCGCATCCTCCGAAGCATCTCGCTCGCCCAATCCGCCCACTTGGGACAGAACTCGGCCAGGAATGCGTCGAGCCGCGGTAGCGTCGCGTGGCTGGGGAGACGTTTGCGCCAGTTCAACAGTTCGGCGCCGAACTGTTCCTCAACCGAGTCGGCGGCTTCATCGCGGAATGGCGTTGCCGGCGCAATGCCGAAGTCGTAGAGGCCACGGAGGATGCCGCGGAACAAGCCATCGGCCTGCACGTGCATACCCAAGCCGACAAGATGTTCGACTTCGTCGGCGTAGGGCTCAAGCGCCTTTTCGATCATCTCGGCGGCCACCTCACCGGGGTCCGAATAGCCATCGTGCCGGGGCCCGGCGCGGTCCCACACGTCCTCGACACGCATCGATTCCAACTCGGCCAGGACGTCCGCCGCCACATCGCCCGCATCGACCGCGCTGAGCAGGTCTTTGGCCATGGTCTCGATGACCTTGGCCCACTCCGGATCGCGATCGGCAAGCCTGCGCAGGATGACGAGCGCGTCGTCGCCGCGCAGCGCTTGCAGGATGATGTCGAGGTCCAGGGGGCCTTTTGCCGGCGGGCCACGCCGAGTCTTGCTTGCCATCGCTGAGCCCATTGCGCAACGCTCAAATCTCGTCGCTGAGGTCGTGCAGTTCGAGCTTGAACTGGAAGCCCATGTAGGTCGCCACCATGCGTCCGAACTCGTCCCAGGAGATGTTGCGGCCGTCGATCACGACCACGGGCATATCGGTTTCGCCCTCGGGGTCGCTCTCGATTCTGGCGCGAACGATGCCAGGGTCGCTGATTTGCAGCCCATGCCTGCCCTCTTCGAGGTGCGAATTGGCAAGGCCTCGGCGCATCTTGGTGACGAGCCGAGCGAGCAATTCGAACAGATCCCCTTCCTCTTCCCCGATGACTTTGAAGCAATAGCCCTCGGACTGGTCTTCGTTGAACTCGATCGCATCGATCGTGACGCCGGCAGCGAACAAGTGGGTGCGGAACTGGAAAACATGCTCGCGGCCATGGGCGTCGCTCATGGTCAACGGTTCGAAATCGATGTGCTCGAAGTCGACCAGTCCACCGCGGCGGGCAGCCTCGAGGTTGAAGCAGCGGCCGCACAGCAGGCGTGAGGGTCCACCGTCACTGCTGCCATAGAGGACTGAATCGAACGGGCGCGGCTCAACACCGCAGGACTCGCAGGCGTTGGGGGTCTTTTCGGGCATTCGGGGCTCCAGTCGTTTTCGAACCTACGCGGCGAACAGCGCCAGCCAGCATCCGCAGCGGGTCGCCGCAACCATTTTCGATG
>JAURZM010000015.1 GCA_030653385.1 Rubrivivax sp.
GGCCACGGCCGTGCCCATCATCGCCTTGCCGGGCTCGCTCATCACCGTCTTCACGTCTTCGAAGTCGACGTTCACCAGGCCCGGGATGTGGATGATGTCGCTGATGCCACCGACGGCGTTTTTCAGCACGTCGTTGGCGTGTGCGAAGGCCTGTTCCTGCGTCACGTCGTCGCCCATCACTTCGAGCAGCTTTTCGTTCAGCACCACGATCAGGCTGTCGACATTGGCTTCGAGTTCGCTCACGCCTTCGTCGGCCTGTTTGCCGCGGCGCTTGCCTTCGAAGTCGAAGGGCTTGGTGACCACGCCCACGGTCAGGATGCCCATCTCCTTGGCCACCCGCGCGATGACCGGCGCCGCGCCGGTGCCGGTGCCACCGCCCATGCCGGCGGTGATGAAGAGCATGTGCGCGCCGGCAATGCATTCCTTGATGCGGTCCACCGCTTCTTCGGCGGCCACCTTGCCCATCGGCGGCTTGCTGCCCGCACCCAGGCCGCTGCTGCCCAGTTGCACCAGCGTGCCGGCGTTGCTGCGGTGCAGGGCCTGTGCGTCGGTGTTGGCGCAGATGAATTCCACGCCTTGCACACCTTGGCTGATCATGTGTTCAACGGCATTGCCGCCGCCACCCCCCACGCCGATCACCTTGATCTGCGTGCCTTGGTCGAATTCGTCGATCATTTCGATGGGCATGTGAGCCTCCTGAAAAATAGTTGCAGTTGCCGTTCAAGTACAAACAGAGCGCGGGGCTTCTTGGTAGACGTTTTTTGTCGTCGGTGTGTCATCGAGCCCCTTTCCTAGAAATTGCCCAGAAACCAGTCCTTGGCCCGGCCGACCAGGTTTTTCACCGAGCCGGCTTGCGCCGCCGCCTTGTGGCCGCGCGAACGTGCGATGCGCGCCTCCTCGAGCAAACCCATCACCGTGGCCGACCGCGGGTTGGCCACCATGTCGTACAGCGTGCCGCCATAGGTGGGCAGACCGCGGCGCACGGGTTTCAGAAAGATGTCTTCGCCCAGTTCCACCATGCCCGGCATCACCGAGCTGCCGCCGGTGATGACGATGCCGCTGGACAAGAGTTCTTCGTAGCCGCTTTCGCGGATGACCTGGTGCACCAGCGAGAAGATCTCTTCCACCCGCGGCTCGATCACACCGGCCAGCGCCTGGCGGCTCAGCATGCGCGGTGCACGGTCGCCCAGGCCAGGCACTTCCACCTGGTCGGCCGGGTCGGCCAGCAGCTGCTTGGCCACGCCGTATTCGACCTTGATCTCTTCGGCGTCCTTCGTGGGTGTGCGCAGCGCCATCGCGATGTCGCTGGTGATCAGGTCACCGGCAATCGGAATCACCGCGGTGTGGCGCACGCTGCCGTCGGTGTAGATCTGCACGTCGGTGGTGCCGGCGCCAATGTCCACCACGGCCACGCCCAGGCTCTTCTCGTCGTCGGTCAGCACCGCGCTGCTGCTGGCGCTGGGGTTCAGCACCAGGCGCTCCACTTCCAGGCCGCAGCGGCGCACACACTTCAGGATGTTTTCGGCCGCGCTCTGCGCGCCGGTGACGATGTGCACCTTCACCTCGAGCCGGCTGCCGCTCATGCCGATGGGCTCTTTCACTTCGTGCCCGTCGATCACGAATTCCTGCGGCTCTACCAGCAGCAGGCGCTGGTCGTTCGGGATGTTGATGGCCTTGGCCGTTTCCACCACACGCGCCACGTCCACCGGCGTGACTTCGCGGTTGTCGCGCACGATCACCATGCCGGTGCTGTTCAGGCCGCGGATGTGGCTGCCGGTGATGCCGGTGTAGACGCTGGTGATCTTGCAGGCGGCCATCATCTCGGCCTCTTTCAGCGCCTGCTGGATGCTCTGCACGGTGGCGTCGATGTTGACCACCACACCCCGCTTCAGGCCATGCGTGGGCGCGATGCCCAGGCCGGCCAGGCGCAGTTCGCCGTTGTCCAGCACCTCGGCCGCCACCACCATCACCTTGGCGGTGCCGATGTCCAGGCCGAACACCATGTCCTTGAATTCCTTGGCCATGTCAGTACCGCCCCTCAGTTTGTCTTTGCCGCTGCCGAAGCAGCGGGTGGTTGGCCGGTCGGGTTCGACGCGGCAGCAGATGCGGGCCTGTAGTCGCGCAGGCGAACGGCATAACCGTCGCGGTGGCGCAGGTCGGCCGATTCCAGCGGCGCGCTCCAGCGCGCGGTGGCCTGCGGCAGCGTGCGCACGAAGCGCTCGGTGCGGGCCACCACTTCTTCTTCGGTGCCGCGGCCCAGTTCCAGCGTCGCGCCGCCCACCAGCTCGGCGCGCCAGCTGCCGCGGCCCGACAGGTGAAGACGTTCGATCACCATCTGGGCCGGCGCCAGCGCCTGTTGCAGGCGGCCCAGCAGGATCAGCATCTGCGCCGAGGTGCCATCAGGGCCTTCCAGCGTGGGCAGGCTGTCGTCGTCCAGGTCGCCGATGTTGGCGTCGAACACTTCACCGTGGCTGTTGACCAGCCGGTTGGCCACGCCGTCGGCCACGTCTTCGCCGGCCCACAGCGCGGCCGCGCGGTGTTCTTCCAGCCGCACCGCCAGGCGGTCGGGCCAGACACGGCGCACGACCGCTGCACGCACCCAGGGCACGGACTCGAAGGCCTCGCGGCCCTGTTGCAGGTCGATGCTGAAGAAATTGCCCGCCAGGCGCGGCGCGGCATTGGCACGGATGGTGGGCACGCTGTTGCGAGCCAGTTCGCCGTCGAGCTGGATGCCCTTGATCGGGAACAGCGGGCTGCGCATCAGCCACAGGAAACCGGCCACCAGCGCACCCACCGCCGCGATCACGAACACCGTGCCCGAGACGAAGTTCATCAGGCGCACGTCCGGCGGCAGCGGCAGCGTGGCGCCGCTGCCGGGTTTGGGGAAGGTGCGGCGCAGGGTGGCCATGTCAGTTTCTGGCGCTGTCCAGCGACGCGTTTTGCAGCAGGTGCAGGCACAGCGCTTCGTAGCTCATGCCGGCGGCACGCGCCGACATGGGTACCAGCGAATGGCTGGTCATGCCGGGGCTGGTGTTCATTTCCAGCAGGAAGATGCGGCGGTCCGACGCACGCAGCATCAGGTCGGCGCGGCCCCAGCCGCGGCAGCCCAGCGTGCGGTAGGCGGCCAGCGTCAGGCGCTGCACCTCGGCTTCTTCTGCAGCACTCAATCCGCTGGGGATGCGGTATTGCACGACGTCGGTGTAGTACTTGTTCTGGAAGTCGTAGTTGCCCTCGGGTGCGTCGATGCGCACCACCGGCAGTGCACGTGCATCGGCGCCCTGGCCCAGCACCGGGCAGGTGAGTTCGATGCCGTCGATGAACTCTTCGCACAACACGTCGGCGTCGTATTGCGCGGCCAGGGTCACGGCGTCCTGCATCTGCGAATAACCCGTGACCTTGGTGATGCCGATGCTGGACCCTTCACGCGGCGGTTTCACGATCAGCGGCAGGCCCAGCGTGTCGGGCACGGCCATGACCTGTTCACGCGCCTGCTGGCCAGGTGCCATCCACACCCAACCCGGTGTGGTCAGGCCCTCGGCCTGCCAAACCCGTTTGGTCATGACCTTGTCCATGGCCACCGCGCTGGCCATGACACCGCTGCCGGTGTAGGGTATGCCCATCAGTTCCAGCGCACCCTGCACCGTGCCGTCTTCGCCGTGGCGGCCGTGCAGCGCGATGAACACACGGTCGAAGCCCTCGTGTTTCAGTTCCAGCAGGTTGCGTTCGGCGGGGTCGAAGGCGTGGGCGTCGACACCCTGGCTTTGCAGCGCGGCCAGCACACCGCCGCCGGACATCAGCGACACCGGCCGTTCGGCACTGCTGCCGCCTTGCAGCACGGCCACCTTGCCCAGGGACCTGGGATCGAAACTCATGTTGCACCTCCCATGAGTTGGAGCACCTGTTGCGGCACCGCACCGATGGAACCGGCGCCCATGGTGATGAGCACGTCGTCGGCACGTGCGGTGCGCGCAATCGCCGCGGGCAGGTCCCCGATGTCGGTTACCAGCTGTGAGCCCAGAGATTCCGGCAGCGCTTGCAACAGCGAACGGCTGTCGGCACCGGCGATCGGCGCTTCACCGGCGGGGTAGACCTCGCCCAGCAGCACGGCATCGGCACGGCCCAGCACGGCCACGAAGTCATCGAAGCAGTCACGTGTGCGGGTGTAGCGGTGCGGCTGGAAGGCCAGCACCAGGCGGCGGCCCGGGAAGGCACCGCGCGCGGCCGCGATGACCGCCGCCATCTCCACCGGATGGTGGCCGTAATCGTCGATCAGCGTGAAGTGGCCGCCCCCTGCGCATGGCACTTCGCCCAGGCGCTGGAAGCGGCGGCCCACGCCGGCAAAAGCCTGCAGCGCGCTGGCAATCGGTGCATCGGGCAGTTCCAGTTCACGCGCCACCGCGATGGCGGCCAGCGCGTTGCGCACATTGTGTTCACCGGCCAGGTTCAGCGTCACCGGCAGGTCGGCATGGCCGGCCTGCTGCGCCACGAACTGCATGCAGCCCCCGGCCAGCGCCTGCACCTGCACGGCACGCAGGTCGGCGCCCACGTCCAGGCCGTAGGTGGTGACGGGGCGTGCGATCTGCGGCAGCACGGCCTGCACACCGGCGTCGTCGCTGCACAGCACGGCGCGGCCATAAAACGGCAGGCGGTGCATGAACTCGACGAAGGCGCCGTGCAGCCGCTCCAGGCTGTGGCCGTAGGTTTCCATGTGATCGGCGTCGATGTTGGTGACGACGCTGACCACCGGGCTCAGGTGCAGGAAGGAGGCATCGCTTTCGTCGGCTTCGACGACGATGAATTCACCCGAGCCCAGCCGCGAGTTGGCGCCTGCGCTCATCAATTGGCCGCCGATGACAAAGCTCGGGTCCAGGCCACCGGCGGCCAGCACGCTGGCCACCAGCGACGTGGTGGTGGTCTTGCCGTGGGTGCCGGCAACGGCGATGCCCTGTTTCAGGCGCATCAGTTCAGCCAGCAACACGGCACGTGCCACCACCGGCACGCGCGCGGCACGGGCGGCCAGCACCTCGGGGTTGTCGGCTTTCACGGCCGTGCTGGTGACCACCGCCTGCGCGCCGGCAATGTGCGTTGCGTCGTGGCCGGTGAACACCGCCACGCCCAGTTCTGCCAGCCGGCGCGTGACGCTGCTGCTGCTCTGGTCCGAGCCCGACACGCGGTAACCCTGCTGGTACAGCACTTCGGCGATGGCGCTCATGCCCGCACCACCGATGCCGACGAAGTGGATGTGCTTGATGGCGTGTTTCATGCGCGCATCAACTTTTCGATTTCGTCGGCGACACGGGCGGCGGCTTTTGGACGGGCCAGTGCGCGTGCCTTGTTGGCCATGTCCAGCAACTGCTGGCGGTCGAGTCCGCGCAGCACATCGGCCAGCCTTTGCGCCGTCAGCTCGCTCTGCGGCAGGTGCACCGCGCCACCCTGCCCCGCCAGCCACTGCGCGTTGTCGCGCTGGTGCGAGGTGGTGCTGACGATCAGCGGCACCAGCACCGCCGGCACACCGGCCGCACACAGTTCGCTGACGGTGATGGCGCCGGCGCGGCAGACCATCAGGTCGCAGTCGGCCAGACGCGCCGGCATGTCGTCGATGAAGGCCAGCACCTCGGCCTGCACACCGGCTTGTGCGTAGGCCGCGCGCACGGCGTCGGCCTGCGCCGCGCCCGTCTGGTGGGTGACCTGCGGCCGCTGATCGGCCGGCAGCAGCGCCAGCGCGGCGGGCACGGTCTGGTTCAGCACCTGCGCGCCCAGGCTGCCACCCACCACCAGCAGGCGCAAGGCACCCTGACGGTCTGCATAACGTTCTTGTGGTGCAGCAACGGCTTCGATCTCGGCACGCACCGGGTTGCCGGTGACCACCGCGTTTTTGGTCTTGTCGGCGGCCGCGCCCGGGAAGCCGAAAGCCACCCGGTCGGCCACCGGCAGCAGGCTCTTGTTCGACAGCAGCAAGGCTGCGTCGGCGTTGACCAGCAGCAGCGGCTTGTTCAGCCAGCTGGCCATCAGCCCGCCCGGAAAACAGACATAACCGCCCATGCCCAGCACTGCGTTCGCGCCGCGCCGGCGCAGGATGCCCATGCAGTCCCAGAAAGCCTTCATCAGCCGCAGGCCGCCAGTGGCGGTGTGCAGCAGGCCCTTGCCACGCAGGCCGCTGAAGCTGATGGTGTCCAGCGGAATCTGCGTCGGCGGCACGAGTTTGTTTTCCATGCCGTGCGTGGTGCCCAGCCAGCTGACCGTCCAGCCGCGCGATTGCATCTCGCGCGCCACGGCCAGGCCCGGCATGATGTGCCCGCCCGTGCCTGCGGCCATCACGACGAGATGCGCCATCAAGCCCGCCCCCCGCGCATCAAGGTGCGGTTTTCGATATCGACCCGCAACACGAGAGCCAGCGCAATGAGGTTCATCAGGATCGCGCTGCCGCCGTAACTCATCAGCGGCAGGGTCAGCCCCTTGGTCGGCAGCACACCCAGGTTGACGCCCATGTTGATGAAGGCCTGGAAGCCGATCCAGATGCCGATGCCCTGGCACAGCAAACCGGCAAACACACGGTCCAGCGCAATCGCCTGTCGGCCGATGTGGAAGAGTCGCCGTGTGAGCCAGAAAAACAGCACGATGACGGTGGCCACACCCACGAAGCCCAGTTCTTCGCCGATGACGGCGAGCAGGAAGTCGGTGTGCGCCTCGGGCAGGTAGTGCAGTTTTTCGACGCTGCTGCCCAGGCCCTGGCCGAAGATCTCGCCGCGTCCCAGCGCAATCAGCGAATGGGTCAGCTGGTAGCCCTTGCCCTGCGCGTACTTCGGGTTCCACGGGTCCAGGTAAGCCAGGATGCGTTCACGCCGCAGGTCGTCGAAAGCCAGGAACAGCGCCAGCGTGGCCAGCATCACCAGCGCGATCAGGAAGAACATGCGCGCGTTGACACCACCCAGGAAGAGGATGCCCATGGCGATGGTGGCGATGACGATGAACGCGCCCATGTCGGGCTGGCGCAGCAGCAGCACGCCCACGAAGGCCACGGCCACGACCATCGGCGACACGGCGCGGAAGAAGTTTTCGCGGGCGTCCATGCGCCGCACCATGTAGTTGGCGGCATACAGCGCCACCGCCAGCTTGGCCAGCTCGCTGGGCTGGAAGTTCATCACGCCCAGCGGAATCCAGCGGCGCGAGAAGTTCACCACCTTGCCGATGAAGGGCACCAGCACCACCACCAGCAGGATCAGCGACACGACGAACACCGCCGGCGCGTGTTTTTCCCACACCGAGATCGGCACCTGCACGGCCACCAGCGCCACCACGAAACCGATTGCCAGCGCCAGCAGGTGACGCTGCAGGAAATAGCTTTGCGAGTAGTTGGCGAACTTGGGGTTGTCGGGCATGGCGATGCTGGCCGAATAGACCATCACCACACCCAGCGCGACCAGCGTACAGACCACGGCCACCAAAGCCTGGTCGAAGGCCATCAAGCGCACCGGGCGCGCGCCGCCCGATTCCAGGTGGGCGCGCACGGGCAGTTCGTCATCACGCTGGCGCTTCTTGCCGAACCAGCCTTTCAGGGCACCGAGGCTGTTGCTCAAAACGGCATTCATGCGATACCCCGATCAGCTGCATGTGCCTGCACCGCCGCCACGAAGACCTCGGCTCGGTGCACGTAGTTGCGGAACATGTCCAGGCTGGCGCAGGCCGGGCTCAGCAGCAGGGCATCACCGCTGCGCGCTTGAGCAAAGCCCCAGGCCACGGCCAGTTCCAGCGACACGAAGCGCTGCACGGGCACGGCACGGCCACCGGATTCGATGGCGGCTTCGATGGCCGCAGCGTCCTTGCCGATGGTGGCCACCGCCCGCGCCACCTGGCGCAGCGGCGCGACCAGCGGCGCAAAGTCCTGCCCCTTGCCGTCTCCGCCCAGGATGACCACCAGCTGGCCCGGTGCCTTGTCAGCGCCCAGGCCCTGCAGCGCGGCCACGGTGGCGCCGACATTGGTGCCCTTGCTGTCGTCGAACACCTCCACGCCGTCGACCACGGCGACAAACTGCACACGATGCGGTTCGCCTTCGTATTCACGCAGGCCGTGCAGCATGGGTGCCAGCGGGCAGCCGATGGCCGTGGCCAGCGCCAGCGCAGCCAATGCGTTGGCGGCGTTGTGGCGGCCGCGCACACGCAGCGCGTCGGCCGGCATCAGGCGCTGCAGGTGGATCTCTTCTTCTTCGTCCTTCTTCTTCTTGAAGGTTTCGTCGGCCGGCAGTGCACGCACCAGCCAGGCCATGCCACTTTCCACCACCAGGCCGAAGTCGCCGGGACGGCGTGGTGCGTCCAGGCCGAAGCGCAGGGTTGCACGTGGCACGGGCCTGTCGGCAAGCTTGACCTTGCCCTTGGCGGGCACGGGCACCGGCACCAGGGCTTCCACCGCCGGGTCGTCGCGGTTGATGACCATCAGCGCGTGGCTGCCGAACACACGCGCCTTGGCCGCCGTGTACTGGGCCAGGTTGCCGTGCCAGTCCAGGTGGTCTTCGGTGATGTTCAGCACCACGGCCGCGTCGGGCTCGAAACCGAGCGGGCCGCGCTGCACACCGTGGCCTCCGCCTTCGAGCTGGAAGCTGGACAGTTCCAGCACCCAGACGTCGGGCCATTCGGCCGCTTCGCGGTCCAGGCAGGTGCTGAGTGTGTCCAGCAGCGTGGGGCCGATGTTGCCGGCCATCGCCACGCGTTTGCCGGCACGTTCGACCAGCAAGGCGGTCATGGCCGTGGTGGTGGTCTTGCCGTTGGTGCCGGTGATGGCCAGCAGCTTGGGCGCGTAGGCCTGGGTTTCTTTCAGGTCGGCCAGCGCGCGGGCGAAGAGGTCCACTTCACCGAGCACGGCGATGCCGGTGTCGCGGGCTTCCTGCACGAAGGCGGCGATGCGCGGGTCGGTGGGGGCCAGTCCTGGGCTTTTCAGGATGAGCTGAGGCGCGCCGCCCTCACCCCAGCCCTCTCCCGCAGGGAGAGGGAGTGAAGACAGGCGGTGGACTTGGGGCAGGTCGGTTCGCAGCACGACGTCGCCTGGGGCATCTTCGCGTGAGTCCCATGCCGTCACTCTTGCGCCGTGGCGCACGCACCAGCGCACCATGGCCAGGCCGCTGTCACCCAGGCCCAGCACCAGCACGGGAAGCCCGTCAAGCCAGCTCATCGGGACGCTCCTTGGCACAGCGACACCCAGCTTCCCGCCACGGAACCGGCTGTGCCGGGCCGTTGTCGGACGGCCCCCTTGGGGGGAAGCGAGCGCAAGCGAGCTTGGGGGCCCATGTTCACCGCAGCTTCAGGCTGGCCAGGCCCACCAGGCACAGCAGCATCGTGATGATCCAGAAACGCACGACCACCTGCGTTTCGGCCCAGCCCTTTTTTTCGAAGTGGTGATGCAGCGGCGCCATCAGGAAGATGCGCTTGCCCACGCCGGTGCGTTTTTTCGTGTACTTGAACCAGCCGACCTGGATCATCACGCTCAGCGCTTCGGCCACGAAGATGCCGCCCATGATGCCCAGCAGGATTTCCTGCCGCGTGATGACCGCGATGGTGCCCAAAGCACCGCCCAAAGACAGCGCACCCACGTCACCCATGAACACCTGCGCCGGGCTGGCGTTGAACCACAGAAAGGCCAGGCCCGCACCGGCCATCGCGGCGCAGAAGATCAGCAGTTCGCCGGCACCCGGGATGTAGGGGAACAACAGGTAGCGGCTGAACACGGCGTTGCCCACGACATAGGCGAACACACCCAGCGCGCTGCCCACCATCACCACCGGCATGATGGCCAGGCCGTCCAGCCCGTCGGTGAAGTTGACCGCGTTGCTGGCGCCGACGATGACAAACCAGCTCAGGAAGATGAAGCCGAACACGCCCAGCGGGTAGCTCACGCTCTTGAAGAAGGGCACCATCAGGTCGGCACGCGGTGGCAGGTCGTTCGAAAAGCCGCTGCTGACCCAGCGTATGAAAAGTTCCAGCACCCGCAGGTTGCTGGTCTCGGCCACGCTGAAGGCCAGGTAGAGCGCGGCCACCAGGCCGATCAGGCTTTGCCAGAAGAACTTCTCGCGGCTGCGCATGCCCTCGGGGTCTTTGTGCACGACCTTGCGGTAGTCGTCGACCCAGCCGATGGCACCGAAGCCGAAGGTGACCAGCATCACCACCCACACGAAGCGGTTGCTCCAGTCGAACCACAGCAGCGTGGATGCGCCGATGCCGATCAGCACCAGCACACCGCCCATCGTGGGTGTGCCCCGTTTGCCCAGGTGCGACTGCACGCCGTATTCGCGGATCGGCTGGCCGATCTTCATTTCGGTCAGGCGGCGGATGACCCAGGGCCCGAACGCCAGGCCGATGAGCAGCGAGGTCATCGCGGCCAGCACGGCGCGGAAGGTCAGGTACTGGAAGACCCGCAGAAAACCCAGGTGCTCGGGTGACCACTGCATCAACCACTGGCTCAGGCTAAGCAGCATCGTCGGCCCTTTGTTTGAGAGCCGACACGACCTGCTCCATCTTCATGAACCGCGAACCCTTGACCAGCACGGAAACCGCGCGCGGCGCGGCAGGCAGGGCCGCCAGCAGCGCAGTCACGGTGTCGAAGTGGCGGTGCGCGCCGGCGTGCACACACAGCTCGCCCACGGCCCAGACCTGGTCGATGCCGCGCTGCCGGGCCTGCGCACCCACCTCGGCATGGAACTGCGGGCCTTGTGTGCCCACTTCGCCCATGTCGCCCAGCAGCAGCCAGCGCGGGCCGGGCATGGTGGCCAGCACGTCGATGGCGGCCAGCACCGAATCGGGGTTGGCGTTGTAGCTGTCGTCGATCAGCGTGACCGTGCGGCCGTCGATGCGCAGCGTGTTCACTTGCGAACGGCCGGCCACCGGCACGAAGCTCGCCAGCCCTTGCTGCACGGCCGACAGCGGCGCACCGGCAGCCAAGGCGCAGGCGGTGGCCGCCAGCGCGTTGCGCACGTTGTGCACACCGGGCAGTGCCATCGTGGTGGCTGCGGTGCCGGCGGGGGTCTGCAGCGACAGCGCCCAGTGCGCGGCAGCGGCGTTCCAGGTGGCCAGCGCGGTCACGTCGGCGGGGCCCGGTGCGCCGAAGGTCAGCACACGGCGCGTGCCGGCCAGTTCGCGCCACAGCGGCGAGTAGGGGTCGTCGGCCGGGATCACCACCGTGCCACCGGCGCCCAGTGCACTGATCACGCTGCCGTTCTCCCGCGCCACGGCTTCGACGCTGCTCATGAATTCCTGGTGTTCACGCTGCGCGTTGTTGACCAGGGCCACGGTGGGCGCAGCCAGCTGCGCCAGCAAGGCAATCTCGCCGACGTGGTTCATGCCCAGTTCGACCACCGCGGCGCGGTGCCAGGATTCGTCGTCCTGGCGCAGGCGCAGCAGCGTCAGCGGTGCGCCGATGTGGTTGTTCAGATTGCCGGCCGTGGCCAGCGTGCCTTCGGGGTGCCAGGCGCGCAGGATGCTGGCCACCATCTGCGTCACCGTGGTCTTGCCGTTGCTGCCGGTGACCGCAACCAGCGGCAGGTGGAAACGGGCGCGCCACGCGGCGGCCAGTTGCTGCAACGCGGCCAGCGTGTCGGGCACCCGCAGACCGGGCACTTCTTCGCCCAGGCCCCGTTCGGCCAAGGCCGCCACGGCGCCGCTGGCGCGGGCCTGGGCCAGGAAGTCGTTGCCGTCGAAACGGTCGCCCTTCAAGGCCACGAACAGGTCACCCGGGCGCAACGTGCGGGTGTCGCTGTGCACCCGCTCGACTTCGATGTCGCCGTTGCCCACCAGCGTGCTGTGCGGCAGCAGCGCATGGGCTTGTGCCAGGGTCATCATGTGGCCGCCCCCTGTCGGGCGCGCAAGGCGGCCTGTGCTTCCAGCACGTCGGAAAACGGCAGCTTCACGCCGCCGATGTCCTGGTAGTCCTCGTGACCCTTGCCGGCCACCAGCACCACGTCGCCGGCCCGCGCCCGCAGCACTGCGTCGCGGATGGCCTGGCGGCGGTCTTCGACCACGTCCACCTCGTCGTGGCCGGTCACGCCGGCCAGGATCTGCGCCAGGATGAGCGCCGGCGACTCCAGCCGCGGGTTGTCGCTGGTGATCAGCACATGGTCGGCGTCGCGTGCGGCGATGGCGCCCATCAACGGCCGTTTGCCGGCGTCGCGGTTGCCACCGCAGCCGAACACACACCACAGTTTTCCACCCCGTGCGCTGGCCAGCGGACGCAACGCCTGCAGGGCCTTCTCAAGTGCGTCGGGCGTGTGGGCGTAGTCCACCACCACTTCGACGGCCTGCTCGCCGGCCCGCTCGCCGACCTGTGCGGGGTCCGCCGTGACACGTTGCACCCGCCCGGGCACCGGCGTCAGCTGCGCCGCCACCCGCGCGGCATCGGCCAGCGACACACCCAGGGCGCGCAGGCCGCCCATCACCACCAGCAGGTTGCTGGCGTTGAAGTTGCCCACCAGCTGGGTGCGCACGGCTTGCTGTTCGCTGCCTTCCCGCACATCGAAACCCAGGCCGCCATCGACGTAGTTCAGGTTCAGCGCTTGCAGCCGCGCCGGGGCTTGCAGTGACACGGTCCACACATCGAGCGCGCTGCCGCTCAATTCGGCGGCCAGCTCGCGACCCCGCTCGTCGTCGACATTGATCACGGCGGCCTGCAGGCCGGGCCAGGCAAACAACGCCCGCTTGGCTTGCCAGTAAGCGGCCATGCTGCCGTGGAAGTCCAGGTGGTCCTGCGTGAAGTTGGTGAACAGCGCCACGCGCACCCGCAAGGCGGCCAGCCGGTGTTCGACGATGCCGATCGACGAAGCTTCCAGCGCGCAGGCGGCAAAACCCTGGTCGACCATGCTGCGCAACGCAGCCTGCAGGGTCACGGGGTCGGGCGTGGTCAGGCCCGTGGACTCGACTGACCCAGGCTCACCCACACCCAAGGTGCCGACCACACCGCAGCGTCTGCCCAGTGCCGACAAGGCCTGCGCCGTCCACCACGCGGTGCTGGTCTTGCCATTGGTGCCGGTGCTGGCGACGACGTCCAGCTGCTCGCTGGGTGCGCCGAAGAAGCCGTCCGCGATCTCGCCAGTGGCCATCTTCAAGCCCGACAGTGCAGCGATGCGGCTGTCGTCGAAGGCAAAGTTCTCGACACCATCGGCTTCGACCAGACAGGCCGCCGCACCCGCCGCCAGCGCCGCCGGCACGAACTGACGGCCGTCGACGGCGTAACCCGGCCAGGCGATGAAACCGTCACCGGCTTGCACCTGGCGGCTGTCGGTGCGCAGCTGTCCCCTGACTTGGGACGTCAGCCACTGCGCAGCGGCCTGGGGTTGTGAAAGCCGGTTCAGCATCTCAGATGCTTTCCGGTTCTGCCGCGACGGGCTTGGCGTTGATCTGCGCCTTGATGTCCATGTCCGGCGCCACGTTCATGATGCGCAGCGTCTGCTGCACCACCTGGCTGAACACCGGTGCAGCGACGTCGCCACCGTAGAACTTGCCCTTGCTGGGGTGGTCCACCATCACCGCCACCACGATGCGCGGCTGCGACACTGGCGCCAGGCCCACAAAAAAGGCGTTGTACTTGGTGGTGCTGTAGGTCTTGCCTTCCAGCTTGCGTGTGGTGCCGGTTTTGCCACCCACCGAAAAACCCAGCGTCTGCTGCTGCACGTGGGCCGCGGTGCCGCCGGGGCCGGCGGCCATGCGCAGCATCTCGCGCACCTGTTGCGCGGTTTTGGCCGACATCACCCGCTGGCCGCCCACCGGCAGGCCGGCGTTTTCGGGGTTGCGCACCAGGCTAACCGGGATCAGCTCGCCGTCACGCGCAAACACGGTGTAGGCACGCGCCAGCTGGAACAGGCTGGCCGACAGGCCGTAGCCGTAGCTCATCGTGGCCTGCTCCACCGGGCGCCAGCTCTTGTAGGGGCGCAGGCGGCCGGTGACCGCGCCGGGGAAGTCGATGCGCGGTTTCTGGCCCAGGCCGATGGCGGTGTACATGCCCCACATGTCGCGGGCTTCCATCTGCAGCGCCATCTTCACGGTGCCCACGTTGCTGGACTTCTGGATCACCTCGGCCACGCTCAGCGTGCCGTGCGGGTGCGAGTCGCGGATGGTGTAGCCGCCGATCGTGATGTGGCCCGGCGCGGTTTCCATCCGCGTGGCCGGTGTCCAGCGCCCGTGTTCCAGCGCCATCGCGGCGGTGAAGGGTTTCATCGTCGAGCCGGGCTCGAAGATGTCGGTCAGCGCGCGGTTGCGCAGGCGCGCGGACTTCATCGTCGCGCGCACGGCCGGGTCGTAGCTGGGGTAGTTGGCCAGCGCCAGGATGTCGCCGGTCTGCACGTCCAGCACAACCACGCTGCCGCCTTGTGCACCATGCTGGATGACGGCGTCACGCAGGCGCTGCCAGGCAAAAAACTGCACCTTCGAATCGATCGTCAGCATGACGTCGTTGCCATGCACCGGGTTGGCCTGTTCGCCCACGTCTTCGATGACGCGGCCCAGGCGGTCGCGCACCACGGTGCGCTGGCCGTTGTGGCCCACCAGCTGGTCGTTGAAGGCCTTTTCGATGCCGTCGATGCCCTTGCTGTAGACGTCGGTGAAGCCCACCACGTGGGCTGCGGCTTCGCCTTCGGCGTAGCGGCGCTTGAACTCACGCACCTGGTGCACACCTTTCAGGTCGAGCTTCTGGATCTCGGCCCAGGCGGTTTCTTCGACATGCCGGCGCAGCACCACGGTGCCGGTGTTGCCTTCCAGTCGGTCGTTCAGTTCGGGCAGTGGCATGGCCAGCAACTTGGCCAGCGACTTGCGCTGCGCGGTGTCGGCCTTGAACAGCTTCAGGTCCACCTGCACCGTGGGCATGGCCACGCTGGTGGCCAGCGCCAGGCCGTTGCGGTCCAGGATGCGGCCCCGGCTGGCGGGCAGCGATTCCTTGTGCACGAATCGCTTTTCGCCTTCGGCCTGGTAGAAGTCGGTGTTGATGATCTGCAGGTGCACCGCCCGCGCGAGCAGCACCAGGAAAGACAGGAACACCAGCAGCACGACAAAGCGCGAACGCCAGGGCGGTGTTTTGCTGGCCAGCAGCGGGCTGGTGGCGTAGTCCACGCTGCGCACGCTGTTGCGGGCGCTGCGGTTGCCGCGGTTGCCGCTCATCGGTGCGCTCACCGGGCGGCTCCGGTGGGCGAAGTGTCGTCGACGAAGACGGTGCCGCCTTGTGCGGGGTTGGCCATGGCCAGTTTTTCGCGCGCCACGCGCTCGACGCGGCGGTGCGTGGCCTGGTCCTGGCGCTCGGCGTCCAGGCGGCGGAACTCGGCGTCCAGGCGGCGCTGTTCGAGCTTGGCGCGGTCGAGTTCGGCAAACACGCGGCGCGATTCGTAGGCGCTGCGCACCAGCGCCAGGCAGCTGCCCAGCAGCGCCACGATCAGGATCGCGGTGATCTTGTTCATGCAGGCACCAAAGTGCGCTCGGCCACCCGCAGCACCGCCGACCGTGCACGCGGGTTGGCTGCCACTTCGGCCGCGCCGGGTTTGATGCGTGCGATGGCCTTCAGCTTCAGCGGCTTGGGCGGTGCCATCGGCGCACGGCGGTCCACCACGTCGCGGCTTTCGGCGGCGATGAAGGTCTTGACGATGCGGTCTTCCAGCGAATGGAAGCTGATCACGACCAGGCGTCCTTGCGGGGCCAGCAGCGCCAGTGCCGCCTTCAGGCCCTGTTGCAGCGCCTCAAGCTCGGCGTTGACATGAATCCGAAGAGCTTGAAATGTGCGCGTTGCAGGGTTCTGGCCCGGCTCGCGGGTTTTGACTGCACCAGCCACGAGCGCGGAAAGCTCGAGTGTGCTGCGCACGGGATGCCCGCTTTCGCGGCGAGCGACAAGCGCCTTTGCAATCGAAGCAGCAAACCGTTCTTCTGAGAGTTCACGCAGCACTCCTTCGATTTCGCGCGCATCGGCGCGGGCCAGAAACTCGGCGGCGGTTTCGCCGCGCGAGGTGTCCATGCGCATGTCCAGCGGCGCGTCGGCGCGGAAGCTGAAACCGCGCGCCGGGTTGTCCACCTGTGGTGAGCTGATGCCCAGGTCGAGCAGCACACCGTCGACCTGCGTGATGCCACGCTCGCGCAGCAGCGGCGCCATGTCGCCGAAGTTGCCGTGGTGGATGGAAAACCGCGGGTCGTCGATCAGCGCGGCTGCAGCCACGGCTTCCAGGTCGCGGTCGAAAGCGATCAAGCGGCCCTGCGGCGCCAGCGCCGCCAGCACCGCGCGGGCATGGCCGCCGCGGCCGAAAGTGCCGTCCACGTAGGTGCCCGCCGGCTGCGTCACCAAGGCCTGAACGGCTTCGGGGAGCAACACGGTGGTGTGGGACCATGCGCCGGCGCTGTTCACCGAATGACCAGGTTGCGCAGCGGCTCGGGGCGGCCGGCGGCAATGGCCGCAGCTTCCCGTGTTTCATAACGCGCCTGGTCCCACAATTCGAAGTGCGGACCGACACCCATGAACTTCACCTCGCGATCGAAACCGGCCCACAGCCGCAGCTCGGGCGGGATCAGCACACGCGCTGCGCTGTCGATTTCCACTTCGGTGGCGCTGCCGATGTACAGGCGGCGCCAGGGATCGTTTTCGGCCGACAGCGACAACAGTTCGTTTTCGAACTTTTCCCACACCGGCAGGGGGTACAGCGACAGACAACCGTCAGGGTTCTTGGCCACCACCAGCTGGCCGTTCACGTTGGCCACGAGCAGCTCTCGCCAACGGGTGGGCACCGTGAGGCGCCCCTTCCCGTCCAGCAGCAGCACCGGACCACCTCTGAAGACCATGATTGACACAAAAACCCATTAACCCACACCGATCTGCACTTTAGCTGCACAAAGCAGGCGGGTCAATGGCGCGCGCAGGTAAAAGTCCATTGAAATCAAGCACTTACCGGACACTGTTCAATCATCCAGCTGAGGCCAAAAACTCCTTCTGAATGAAGGACTTGGGGTGATGAATGAAAGTGCTTTCTGCGAAGCACCAGGGTCAGGACCCCAGCCGAAAGGCGGAAACACCCCCACTTCGGCACCCTGCCGGTGCAAGCTACAGTCGCCGGCGATGAACAGCTCCTTGCCCCCTGTCCAGGCACCTCAACTGCTGCACTTGACCCGCGTGGTCTGCGAGGTCGGCGCCGTGGTTTCGCTGGGCGGCCCGGCCAAACACGGCGAACGTCGCTATGTGCCCATCCTGAGCGGCACCGCCGCCGGGCCGGAACTGAACGGCGAGTTGCTGCAAGGCGGTGTGGACTGGCAGGTGCAACGTGCCGACGGCGTGACCGATATCAGCGCGCACTACGTCATCCGCACGCCGGACGGTGCGCTGGTCGAGGTGCAGAGCGACGGCCTGCGCCACGGGCCGCCCGAGGTGATGGCGCGGCTGGCACGTGGCGAGCCCGTGCCGCCGCAGGACTACTTCTTCCGCACCTGGGTGCGGCTGACCACCGGCCACCCCGACTGGTTGCACCTGAACAAGGTCATGGCCCTGGCCGTGGGCCAGCGCGAGCAGCGTCGCGTCATCCTCGACTTCTGGCGCATCGCCTGAGAGCCCGCGCAGGAACAAGCACCGTGTACGAAAACGACCCGCTGTGGAAGATGCGCCATGCGCTGATCGGCCTGGCCCTGGCGCTGCTGCTGTCGGTGCTGCTGGCGGCACTGGCGGGCCGGCTGCTGGGCGACCTGGTGGGCGGTGAGTACGGCACGCGCGTCACCGTCTACGGCCTGCTGCTGCTGCACGTGGTGGTGGGTGCCGGGGTGCTGTTCGCCAAGGTGGCGCGCCACGAAACTCGGCCGGTGACACCGGGCCGGGTGTTGATGTGGCTGGGCAGCCTGTGGCTGTGGCCGCTGCTGCTGTTGGGCGCGCGCAAGGCGCCGCCACCCGCAGACTGAAACACGCCGACAGGCGTTTGTGCGCTACTGCGACTGCAGGATGCGCCGCCCGGTGGCCTGCTGCAAAGGCCGGGCGTTCATCGGGTAGATGCGCGCAAACAGCTCCAGCTGTTCGGCCGACATCGACACCGGCTGGCGCATCACCACCCACTGCACACCTTCCGAACACGGCGGCGTCGTCATCGAACCCATGTAGGTGTAGTAACGGCGGTCGGCGGGCAGGATCTCGCTGGGGTCCAGCGTCACACGGGCGGCCGCTTCGTCGTGGCGTTCAAGCGGCAGGTTGTTCCACACCTGCTGCACGGCAGGCTGCGCTTCGCCCTTGTCCAGCAGCACGGCCACCACGGCCAGGCGCCCCTGATCGTCCTTGTGCACCAGATGCACCGACATCTCGAACTGACGGCCGTCGATGCGTTCTTCCGAGGGCCGGTGGAAGTGCAGTTGCACCAGCTCGAAACGTTTGCCACCCAGCTCGATGTGGTTGCCCGAAGCCAGGTTGGCCTGCACGGTGTGGCCGTTGTCGATGACACCGAAGCGGCTGGCCTGGTAGGCAAACTTCACCGGCTCCAGGTCGACGGCCAGGCCACCTCGGATGTCGATGGGGCTCTGCCTTTGGCCAGCGCCGCAGAGCTTGAATTCGGGCCGCAGGCCGCCCCAGGTCTGGGGGCCGGCCGGGCCCTGGTAGGACCAGTGTGTCGGGGCGCCGTGGCCGCCGGCCGGCACGGCCGGTGCGGGTTTGGCCGTCGCCGCCTTGCGCACCACCGAACGTTGCACGGTTTCGGTGGGCCCGGGGCCGCCGGAGGTCTGGGTCACCAGACGCAGACTGCCGGGTTCGGTGCTGGCGCCGGTTTTCACGTTGGCCAGCTTGCCGGCCAGCCGCTGGCGCAATTGTTCGAGCGGGTCCATCGGCGCCGAAGCCGCTGCAGCGGGGGGGGCCGCTGTTTCTGCGCCGGCGCTGTCCTTGCTGGCACCCTTCATCGGCTTGAGCGCGGGCACGTCGGCACGAACCGCCGGCGTGCCGGAAACCAGGGCCAACGCAAGGGCCAGCGCCCAAGCAGAACCCTGCCGGGGGCCGGGCGGGGCGAAGCGGTGCATAGGCGTGAAGGGTGGGCGGGCAGGACTCATGGACAGGGCTCCTGCCGGTCATATCGGCAGCCTCAGCCCACGACTTGAACCTGCTCCAGTCGTGGCTTGACCCACAGCCAGGCCACGATGCCCACGCTCAGCATGCCGGCGGACGTGAGCGCCAGTGCCAGCGTAGAGTGCATCACCAGCGGCGCCAGCACACCGGCCACCGCGGCATTGGCCAGGCTGCCCACGAAGGCCTGCACCGAAGACGCGGTGCCACGCCGGTCGGGCGCCTGGTCCAGCGCCATGATCGTGACCACCGGCACCATCAGCGCCCAGCCGAAGGAAAACACCGCAATCGGCAGCATCGACCAGGCCGGGTGCGGCTCGAAGGCCGCGTTCAGCAGCACGTTGACGACGGTGGTGGCCAGCATGATCACGAAGCCGTGGCGGATCTGGTGCCGGGGCTTGATGCGCCCGGCCAGCCGCCCCGACACCAGCGCGCCACCCATGATGCCGCCGATGGACAGCATGAAAAACCAGAAGAACTGTGTCGGCGCGAGCTGCAGGTGTTCACCCAGGAACACCGGCGCCGACAGCACGTACAGGAACATGCCGTTGAAGGGCACGCCGCTGGCAAAGACCAGGGCCACGAAACGGGGGTTTTTCACCAGCGGCACGTAGCCGCGCATCAGCGGCCCGGCCCTGAACAGCTGCCGGCCCGCAGGTGGCAAGGTTTCAGGCAGCCAGCGCCAGTTGGCCACCAGCAGCGCCAGGCCCAGCACGGCCAGCAGCCAGAAGATCGAGTGCCAGTCGGCCCATTCAAACAGCAGGCCGCCGATCATGGGTGCAATCGCCGGCGCGATGCCGAAGAAGATGGTCACCTGCGACATCATGCGCTGCGCGTCGGCCGGTGCGTACAGGTCGCGGATGATGGCGCGCGACACCACCATGCCCACCCCCGCCGATGCACCCTGCAGCGCGCGGAAGAAGACCAGCGTGCCGATGGAGTCGCTGAGCGCGCAGCCCACCGAAGCCAGCGTGAACACCGCCACGCCCACCAGCACCACGGGGCGGCGGCCCAGGCTGTCGGCCAGCGCGCCGTGGAACAAGTTCATGACCGCAAAACCCAGCAGGTAGCTCGACAGCGTCTGCTGCATCTGCACCGGCGTGGCGCCGATGGCGGCCCCGATGCCGGCAAAGGCCGGCAGGTAGGTGTCGATGGCAAAGGGCCCGATCATGCCCAGGCAGGCCAGCAGCAGCGCCAGCGTCCAGCGCCGGCCGCGCCAGAGGGGGGAATCGTCGGGGTTCATCGAAGGGGCAAACCGTGCAGTCTAGTGGCCGCGCCCGATCGGTGCTTCAATGAAGCGCATGAACCTGTTGCGCAGACGATCCTTCATTTCTGCCGCCGCCACGGGCGCGCTTGCAGCCGTCGCCACGCTGGGCACCCCGGCGCTGGCCAGTTCGCGCCGCGCCATCGTGGCCATGACCGACGGCCCCTTCTACCCACCTCGCAGCTGGCGCGACCAGGGCCCCTTGGCCGGTGACTGGGACGCCGACCTGAGCCGTGTGCAGCGCGGCGGCCGGGTGCTCATCGCGCGCGGCGAACACCTGGGCCTGCAACTGCGGGTGGCCGACACCGACGGGCGGTTGATCGACGACGCCGAAACCGAGTTCTGGCAGTGCGATGCACTGTCTCAGTACCGCCACCCCGATGTGGCGTTGACTGCCGGCCGCTATGACGAAGGCTTCCAGGGTTTTGGTGTGGTGCGCAGCGGCAAGGACGGTGGCTTGAGCCTGCGCACCATCAAGCCGGTGCGCTACCCGGGCCGCACGCCGCACATCCACGTCAAGCTGCGGCACCCGGCCTTTGGCGAGCTGACTTCGCAGCTCTTCCTGGCTGGCGACCCCGGCAACGCGGGCGACTTCCTGTGGCGGCGGGTGCCACAGGCCGACCGCGCAGCGCTGGAACTGGTGCTGCAGGCCGCACCCGCCGACAGCGGCCTGCGCTGGACGGCACAGCACACGCTGGTGGTGCCGGCCTGACTGCGCCAGGCCTTGCAGAAAAGTGTGAAGCAGACCGATAGGCCGGATTCTGTGCGGCAGGCCCTGTTGCCAGACCCCGCCGTGACCGCCATTCCTCTGGGCCGAAGATCACCCTTCGGCTCGGTGCTACCTACCCGCACACTCCCCGGGCCAGGTCAACGTGTGCCTACTTGGTATTGCTGCGCGTAGAGATTGCCCGTTTCACCCGAACTGAATCGGCTCGTCTCTGTTGCTCTGATCCTCACCTCACGGTGGACAGCCGTTAGCTGCTACGCCGCCCTGTGCAGTCCGGACCTTCCTCCAGTGCCGTGTTTCCACGATCGCACCAGCGGCGGTCTGGCCTGCTTCACAGAGTGGATTATCGCCGCCCGTGCGCCGCAGGCCTGCGCGTCACCAGCGGATGGCCAGCTTGACACCGTAGCTGGTGGCGTCGCCGGTCCTGTCGGCTTCGATCACCAGCGCCAGCGGCACCAGCGCGATGTTGACGCCGACAAAGGCCTTGCTCTGGCGGAAGTTCTCTTCGCGCAGCGTGGTGCCGGGCGCCGAGGACTTGACCTCGACGGTGCCGACGCCGGCATAGGGCGTGAGGAAGGCAAAACCCTTGGAGATGGAGATGTCGCCGCTGAGCGTGCGCATCTTCAGTTGCGGCACACCCGACAGGCTGGTGCCCGAAATGCGAAGTGCCACCGCCGGCACGACGGTGTTGCCACCGACAAACGCCCAGCGCAGTTCACCCCCCGTGGCGCGCACATTGGTGTCGGGCAGGCTCATCTGCACGGCGCCGATGTCGATGTCGAAAGGCAGGCCCTTGACCGCCCGCACGGCCACCACCGGCACAGCCTTGGGCACGGTGGCGCCACCGGCGGCCTTGCGCAGCACCTCGCGGTGGGCCACTTCGGTGGCCGATGCGCTGACACCCAGATCGAAACCGGTGATGCCCAGGCCTTCCGAGGGAATCATGCCCTTGTACGACACCGCCGAAGCGACGTCTTCGCTGAAGGCGCGGAACTCGGCCTGGGTGAGCAGGCCGATGGCGTTGAAATCGGCGGCGTGGGCGCTGCCTGCAATGGCGAAGGCCATCACAGCGGCCCGACGAAGCACTGGTCTCATACAAAGCTCCCGCAAAAAAATGAGCCATTGTCTGACGATCGCGACCAAGTTTCCCGCCGCGGAACCGGCTCTGCCGGGCCGCTGGCGGACGGCCCCCTTGGGGGGTAGCGAGCGCCAGCGAGCTTGGGGGCCCAACTTCAAATGGACATGCGCTCTTTCACCCCGTCGGCCTTCATGTCGGCGCCCCGGCCGCGCATCACCACTTCGCCGCGTTCCATCACCAGGTACTGGTCGGCCAGTTCCTCGGCAAAGTCGTAGTACTGCTCGACCAGCACGATGGCCATCTTCTGGCCGTTCATGCCGCGCTCAGCCAGCATGCGCAGCACCCGGCCGATGTCCTTGATGATGCTGGGCTGGATGCCTTCGGTGGGTTCGTCCAGCATCAAGAGCTTGGGGCCGGCGGCCAGCGCACGTGCGATGGCCAGTTGCTGTTGCTGGCCGCCCGACAGGTCACCGCCGCGGCGCTTGATCATCTGCTTGAGCACGGGGAACAGCTCGAACAGTTCGGGCGGTATCGCCGTGCTGCCAGGGCGCGAAGCCAGGCCCATGCGCAGGTTGTCTTCCACCGTCAGGCGGCCGAAGATCTCCCGGCCCTGTGGCACGTAGCCGGTGCCCAGGCGCACACGGTCGTAGGACGTGGCCTTGGTGATGTCGGCGCCGCCCAGCGTGATGCGCCCTGTCTTCACCGGCACCACCCCCATCAGGCTTTTCAGCAGCGTGGTCTTGCCCACACCATTGCGACCCAGGATGACCGTGATTTCCCCGACTCTCGCTTCCAGTGACACGTTGCGCAGGATGTGGCTGCCGCCGTAGTACTGGTTCAGGCCCTCCACCTGCAGCAGGGCGGGGCTGTTGGTGTCACCGGCCAAGGTACACCTCGACCACTTTTTCGTTGTTCTGCACGTCGCTCAACAGACCTTCAGCCAGCACGCTGCCTTCGTGCAGCACGGTGACCTTCTTGCGGCCTTCGGTCAGCTGGTCGACAAACTTCATGTCGTGCTCCACCACCACCAGCGAATGCTGGCCTTCCAGCGTCAGGAAGAGCTCGGCGGTGCGTTCGGTTTCTTCGTCGGTCATGCCGGCCACGGGTTCGTCCAGCAGCAGCAGCTTGGGGTCTTGCGCCAGCAGCATGCCGATTTCCAGCCACTGCTTCTGGCCGTGACTGAGCAAGCCTGCGGTGCGCTGCGCTTCGTCCTTCAGGTGGATCAGCGCCAGCAGCTCGCCCAGCTTGTCCAACTGTTCGCCGCTGAGGCGCGAAAACAGCCCCGCGCGCACGCTGCGGTCGTTGCGCAGATTGAGTTCCAGGTTCTCGAACACACTCAGCTGTTCGTACACCGTGGGCTTCTGGAACTTGCGGCCCACACCCACCTGCGCGATGGCGGGTTCGTTCAGGCGCAGCAGGTCGATGTTGCTGCCGAAAAAGACCTTGCCACTGTCGGGCCGGGTCTTGCCGGTGATGCAGTCCATCATCGTCGTCTTGCCGGCACCGTTGGGGCCGATGATGCAGCGCAGTTCACCCACGTTGATGGTCAGGCTCAAGTTGTTCAAGGCCTTGAAGCCGTCGAAGCTGACCGTCACGTCCTGCAGGTACAGCGCCACGCCTTGTGTGAAGACCACTTCGCCGGCGCTCAGCGGGCGGCCGAAGCCGCCGCCCTTGCCGGCCGTGGCCACCCGCTGCTCGTAGGCGGCGCGGGCCTTGGCGCCGGCTTCCATCAGGTCGGGCGTCATGCCTTTTTCTCCGGTGCTCGTTTGCGCAACTTGCGGTACAGCCCCAGCAGACCCTGCGGCAGAAACAGCGTCACCGCAATGAACAGCGCACCCAGGAAAAACAGCCAGAACTCGGGGAAGGCCACCGTGAACCAGCTCTTGGCGCCGTTGACGAAAAAGGCGCCGATGATCGGCCCGATCAGCGTACCGCGCCCGCCCACCGCGGCCCAGATCGCGATCTCGATGCCGGCTGCCGGGCTCATTTCGCTGGGGTTGATGATGCCCACCTGCGGCACGTACAGCGCACCGGCCACGCCGCACATCACCGCGCTCAGTGTCCAGATGGCCAGCTTGTAGGCGATGGGGTCGTAGCCGCTGAACATCACGCGTGTTTCCGCGTCGCGGATGGCCTGCAGCACCCGCCCGGCCTTGCTGCCCACGATGGCCCGCGACATCAGGAAGAAGCCCACCAGCGTGAGGCCGCTCAACACAAAGAGCAGCACCTTCATGTTCGGCGTGATCGGCGCGCCCAGGATGCGCTTGAAGTCGGTGAAACCGTTGTTGCCGCCGAAGCCCGTTTCATTGCGGAAGAGCAGCAGCATCGCGGCAAAGGTGAGCGCCTGCGTGATGATGCTGAAGTACACACCCTTGATGCGCGAGCGAAAGGCGAAGTAGCCGAACACAAACGCCAGCAGGCCAGGCACCAGCACCACCAGCGCCATCTGCGCAATGAAGCTGTCGCTCAGGGCCCAGGTCCAGGGGAATTCCTTCCAGTCCAGGAAGACCATGAAGTCGGGCATGTGGCTCTTGTACTGGCCGTCGGTGCCGATCTGGCGCATCAGGTACATGCCCATCGCATAACCGCCCAGCGCGAAGAACAGGCCGTGGCCCAGGCTCAGGATGCCGGTGTAGCCCCAGATCAGGTCCATCGCCAGCGCGCAGATGGCGTAACACAGGATCTTGCCGGCCAGGCTGACGTAGAAGTCGTCCAGGTGCAAGGCGCTGTCCGCCGGCACCACCAGGTTCAGCAGCGGCACCAGCACGGCGATCACCACTACCGCCAGCAGCACGCCGGTCCAGCCCTTCACGCCGAGTTCAGTGTTCGTGTTCATTCTGCGCTCCGGCCCTTGAGCGCAAAGATGCCCTGCGGCCGCTTCTGGATGAAGACGACGATGAAGCCCAGCACCATGATCTTGGCCAGCACTGCGCCCTGCCAGCCTTCGAGCAATTTGTTCAACACCCCGAGGCCCAGGCCAGCGTAGACCGTGCCAGCCAACTGGCCCACACCACCCAGCACGACCACCAGGAAGCTGTCGACGATGTAACCCTGGCCCAGGTCGGGCCCCACATTGCCCACCTGGCTGAGCGCACAGCCCGCCAGGCCCGCGATGCCGGCACCCAGCGAAAAGGCATAGGTGTCGACCCGCGCCGTGTTGACGCCCACGCAGGCAGCCATGCGGCGGTTCTGCGTCACGCCGCGCACGAACAGGCCCAGGCGGGTGCGGCTGATCAGCAAGGCCACACCGGCCAGCACCAGCATCGCAAACACGACGATGGCGATGCGGTTGTAGGGCAGCGTCAGGTTGGGCAGCACCTGCAGGCCACCCGACAGCCAGCTGGGGTTTTCGACGCCGACGTTCTGCGCGCCGAAGATGGTGCGCACCAGCTGCATCAGGATCAGGCTGATGCCCCAGGTGGCCAGCAGGGTTTCCAGCGGCCGGCCATACAACCAGCGGATCACCGTGCGTTCCAGCACCGCGCCCACCAGCGCGGCGGCCAGGAAGCTGGCGGGAATGGCGGCCAGCATGTACCAGTCGAAAGCATCCGGCAGCCAGGCCTTGAACAGGTTCTGCACCAGGTAGGTGGCGTAGGCACCGATCATCATCAACTCGCCATGCGCCATGTTGATGACGCCCATCAGGCCGTAGGTGATGGCCAGGCCCAGGGCCACCAGCAGCAGGATGCTGCCCAGGCTGATGCCCGAAAACATCACGCCCAGCCTTTCGCCCCAGGCCAGGCGCGACTGCACCTTGGACAGCGAAGCCGAGATGGCGGCTTTCACTTCGGCGTCGGTCTCGGAGGCCAGCTTCTCGATCAGCAATGAACGTGTCGCCGGCTGTTCGCTGTCGGCCAGCAGCTGTGCCGCGGACAGGCGCTTGGCGATGTCGTCGGAAGAAATCATCACGGCGGCCCGCAGCAGCTCGAGCCGCGCCTTCAGGCCCTCGACTCTTTCCGCCGCGATGGCCTTTTCGATGACCACCAGCTTGCCTACGTCGGCACCGTCACGCAGGTCGTCGATGGCCTTGGCACGCACGGCCGCATTCGGCGAAAACAGTTTCAGCGCCGCCAGCGCGGCTTCGAATTCACGCCGCACGCGGTTGTTGTTGACCACGTCTTCGGCGTCGGCGGGCAAAGTGGCCGTTGCACCCGTGGCGGCTTCGGTGACGGTGTCGCCCCGCACGATGTAGGCCTTGCCGCCGGCCACTTTCACTTCGTCGGCCAGCAAGGCTTCGAGCAGCGGCTCCAGTGCCGGGTCCACGGCGGTCACCACCTCGTTCAGCGCAGCGATGCGGTCTTCGCTGTCGCCGTCCGCAATGCGGGCGGCCTGTTCGGTGGTCAACGCATGGGCGTTGAAACCGAGACAGGCCGCGCAGAGGAAAAGACAAACGAGTCGGAACACGGGTCACCGATCAGGGAAAACGGGGGCGGCGCATGCACCCCGAGGTGCATGCGCCAAAGGCCTTACTTGGCAGGCACGTTTTTCTTGCCTTTGTTTTCTGGGATGAAGTCGCTCCAGGGGTCGGCCACGACCGGGCCCTTGGTCTTCCACACCACGTTGAACTGGCCGTCGGCCTTGATCTCGCCGATGAACACCGGCTTGTGCAGATGATGGTTTTCCTTGTCCATGGTGCTGACAAAACCACCCGGCGCCTTGAAGGTCTGGCCGTACATGGCGGTGCGCACCTTGTCGACGTCGGTGGTCTTGGCCTTGGTCACCGCCTGCGCCCACATGTGGATGCCGATGTAGGTGGCTTCCATCGGGTCGTTGGTCAGCGGACGGTCCTTGTGGCCGGCGATGCCCTTGGCCTTGGCGTAGGCAGTCCACTTGCTCACGAAGTCGGCATTGGCCGGGTTCTTCAGGCTCATGAAGTAGTTCCAGGCGGCCAGGTGGCCCACCAGCGGCTTGGTGTCGACACCGCGCAACTCTTCTTCACCCACGCTGAAGGCCACCACGGGCACGTCGGTGGCCTTCAGGCCCTGGTTGCCCAGTTCCTTGTAGAAGGGCACGTTGCTGTCGCCGTTGATGGTGGACACCACGGCCGTCTTCTTGCCTTCGCCAGCGAACTTCTTGATCTTGGCGATGATGGTCTGGTAGTCGGCATGACCGAAGGGGGTGTACTCCTCCATGATGTCGGCGTCCTTGATGCCCTTGGCATTCAGGAAGGCACGCAGGATCTTGTTGGTGGTGCGCGGGTACACGTAGTCGGTGCCCAGCAACACGAAGCGCTTGGCGCTGCCGCCGTCCTTGCTCATCAGGTATTCCACCGCGGGAATGGCCTGCTGGTTGGGCGCAGCACCGGTGTAGAACACGTTTTTGCTGAGCTCTTCACCTTCGTACTGCACCGGGTAGAAGAGCAGCGCGTTGCTGCTTTCGAACACCGGCAGCACGCTCTTGCGCGACACGCTGGTCCAGCAGCCGAACACGGCTGCCACCTTGTCCTGGCTGATCAGCTGCTTGGCCTTTTCGGCAAACAGCGGCCAGTTCGACGCCGGGTCGACAACCACCGGCTCCAGCTTCTTGCCCAGCACGCCGCCCTTGGCGTTGATCTCGTCGATGGCCATCAGGGCCACGTCTTTCAGCACGGTTTCGCTGATGGCCATGGTGCCGCTCAGGGAATGCAGGACGCCGACCTTGATGGTCTCTTGGGCGCTGGACAGGCTGCTGTAGCCCAGCGTGGCCAGCGCCAGGGTCATGGCGGACAGTGTTTTGCCGACTTGGCGGCGTGTGGTGCTCATGGGTTCTCGCTCCTGGGTGATCGGTAGGGGATGGGTGGGGTGATCGGGCGGGCTGGCTTCAGCAGATGTGCAATGGGGCAGCGCCGGAACTGCAGGTTAGGCAGGCTGGCAGCGTGCGGAAATACGCCGTCTGGCGTACAGGCATGGGGTCGGCGCAGGTGCAGCGCCTAGACTGCAGGGGTGTTGAAGCCACCTGCTCAAATGTCAGTGCCTGTTCCCCCCAGACGCGGGCGGACGGCTGCGCTCATGGCTGCGCATGCCCTGGCCTTGGCCCTGGTTCTGCTACCTTCTGCGGCGCAGGCTCAGCTGCTGCCGCCCACCCTGCCCACACTGGATGGCCTGCCGCGCCCCAGCGCACCGCCGCCGGAAAAGGGGCCGGTGGTGCCGGCGCGTGTGGAACGTTGGCGGCAGGAAGCCAAGGCGCTGGAATTCGGCGAAGGCATGCCACGCGACCCGGTGCGTGCGGCCGAGCTGTACTGCCGCGCCGCACGCCATGGCGACGCCGAGTCGCAGTACAGCCTGGCCTGGATGATGACCAACTCGCGTGGCATCGAACGCAACGAAGCCGAGGCGGCACACCTGTTTGCGGCTGCCGCCGAGCAGGGTTACGTGCAGGCCAGCAACATCCTGGCGCGCATGGGCCAGCCGCTGGGCGCTCCGCCGCTGTGCCTGCGGCCGCCTGAAGAAGACCGGGCTGTGGCAGCCGCGGTCGCACCAGCGCCCCCTGCCCGCCCCACCGTGGCGGGCCAGGCTGCAATGCAGCGGCCCTCCCCACCACCGCTGCCCCGCCACGCACCCGAAGCCCTGGTGCGCTACGTGCAGCTGGCAGCGCCCGAGTACCAGCTCGAACCGCACCTGGTGCTGGCCTTCATCGCCACCGAGTCCAACTTCGATGCCGCCGCCCTGTCACCCAAAAACGCGCAGGGGCTGATGCAGCTGATTCCCGACACGGCCGCACGTTTTGGTGTGCGCAATGCCATGGACCCGGTGCAGAACGTGCGCGGTGGCATGGCCTACCTGCGCTGGCTGCTCGCGTATTACGAAGGCGACGTGGTGCTGGCCGCTGCGGCCTACAACGCCGGCGAAGGTGCGGTCGACCGCTACCGCGGTGTGCCGCCTTATGCCGAGACGCGGCAGTACGTGTGGAAGATCGTGCAGGCAGCCGGTGGGCTGATGAGACACGGCTTCGATGCCAAGGTCACGAAGCCTTCGGACAAGATGCCGCTGATGAACCGGCCCTGGCACGTGCGCTGAGGTCAGGGCCGGCAGCCCGCCATCTCGTTCCAGATCGTCATCGGCGTGATCAGTGAGGTTGGCGAAAGTCCGGGCTCTGGCGGCCTACATCGGCGCCAGCTCGCGCACCCGCTGCATGGCCACCGACGCCGCCGCGGTGCGTGTTTCCACACCCAGTTTTTCGTACACCCGTTCCAGGTGTTTTTTCACCGTCGCCGGGCTGCTGCCCAGGATGTCGCCGATGTCGCGGTTGGTCTTGCCCTTGGCCACCCAGTACAGGACCTCGCTTTCGCGCAGCGTCAGGCCGAAGGCCAGCATCGTTGCCTCCACCGTGGCGGCGTCGCTGACTTCGCGCAGCACGACGAGCCAGTCCTCGTCGACCGTCTTGCCCTGCAGCGTGGCGACCAGCTGGCGGGCGCTGCCGCCGATCACACCGGCGGTGGACAGCGGCCGCACCTCGCGGCCCTGCTCGGCCTGCTGCAGCCAGGCCAGCAGCGCTGCCGGCACCTGGTCGGGCAGCGTGTCGAAGTAAGCCGGCAGCCAGCGCCGTGCCAGCGGCGTCTGCCACACCAGCCGCGCCTGGCCACCCTGCAGGCGCACGGCGATGGTGGCGTGGCCGTAGGCGTCCAGCGCATTGCGCGCCTGCCGCGCCTGGCGGGCGGCCAGCATGTGGGCGGCCATTCGGGCCAGCACTTCAGGCGCGCGAATCGGCTTGGTGACGTAGTCCACGCCACCGGCTTCAAACGCCGCCAGCACATGTTCGGTGTCGGTCAGGCCGGTCATGAAGATGATCGGGATGTGCGCGGTTTCCGGCCCGGCCTTCAGGCGGCGTGCGACCTCGAAGCCGTCGATGCCCGGCATCACCGCGTCCAGCAGCACGATGTCGGGGTCGGCCTGCGCCGCGCGCTGCAAGGCGCTGCTGCCGTCGGTGGCCACCAGCACGGTGTAGCCGGCGGCGTCCAGCGCGTCGTGCAGGACAGCCAGGTTGTCGGGCACGTCGTCGACGATCAGCACCAGACCGGCGCTGCGCGGGTTGGCCAGGTCGATGGGGTGGTGCACCGGTTCAGGTGGGTTGAGCGTGGGCAAGGGCATGTTGAATCACCGGTGTCATGCGGTCGAACTGGAAGTTGTGCGCCAGCGAGCGCAGCGGCGCCAGCCAGGCGGCGGTGTCGGGGCGGGTGCTTTCGATCTGGTCCAGCACCTGATGCACACCACGCGGGTAGCCCAGGTTCACGACCTCGTGCAAGGCCAGCAACTGCTCGCGTGTGGGGCGTGGTGCGTTGGCCGGCACGGCCGCGGGGGGTGGCGCGGGCGCCGTGGTCAGCCACTGCAACGCCAGCTTCGTGCCCAGCCAGTCCAGCAGCTCGTCGAAGCGCACGGGCTTGGTGATGAAGTCGGCCGCGCCGATACCGACGTCGTTGTCCTGCCCCTTGTCGAAGGCATTGGCCGACACGATGGCCACCGGCGCGCTGCTCAAGTGCTGGCGGCGCAAGGTGCGGATGGTTTCCCAGCCGTCGATGCCGGGCATCGCCAGGTCCATCAGGATGGCGTCGACGCTCTTTTCGGCCAGCAGGCCCAGCGCCGCGGTGCCCGAGCCGGCTTCCATGACCTCGAAGCCCAGGGCCTGCAGGCGACGCGCCAGCAGCGTGCGGTCGACCTCTTCGTTGTCGACCACCAGGATGCGGCGGCGGGCGCCTGCAAACCCCGCCCTCGGTGCTGCCGGCCGCGGCGCGCTGACGCCCCGCAGCTCGGGCAGGAACAGGCGCACGCGGAACAGCGTGCCGGCGGCCATGTCGCCAGCGGCGCCGGCGGTGCGTGAAGACACCGTCATCTCGCCACCCATCAGGTCGGTCAGCATCTTGGCGATGGTCAGGCCCAGGCCCGTGCCGCCGGCACCACTGCCGGCAGGTGCGCCGGCTGCGTGCGCGCCACGCGAGAAGGGTTCGAAGATGCGCTCGATGTCGGCCGGCGCAATTCCGGGGCCGGTGTCTTCGATCTCGAAAACCGCCATGTCGCGCACGTGCGCGCCGCGGAAGGTGACCCGCCCTTGCTGCGTGAACTTGACGGCATTGCCCAGCACGTTGATCAGGATCTGCGTCAGCCGCCTTTCGTCGGCCCGCACCAGCTGCGGCGCACCTTCGATGTCGTGTTCGAAGTGCAGGCCCTTGCTGACGGCCTGCAGTTCGAACAGCTGCACGATCTGCTGCAGGTTCTCGCGCAGGCGCATCGGCCGCGGTTCCAGCGCCAGCTTGCCCCCTTCGATGCGCGCGATGTCCAGCGTGCCTTCGATCAGGCTCAGCAGGTGTTCCCCACCGCGGCGGATGACCCCCACGCTCTGCTTGCGGTGTGGTGGCATGGCCGGGTCTTCGTCCAGCAGCTGCGCGTAACCCAGGATGCTGTTCAGCGGCGTGCGCAGTTCGTGGCTGATGGCGCTGATGTAGCGGGTCTTGGCCTGGTTGGCCGCATCGGCGGCGCGTTTGGCGCGCTGCAGCTCTTCGTCGGTGCGCGCGTGAGATTCGATCTCCTTGACCAGCGCCTCGGTCTGGCGGTTGCTTTCTTCCTGCGCCACGCGCCGGCTGATCTGCGTCAGCACCAGCCACCAGCCGATGACACCGCCCACCAGCAGCAGCGCGCAGTAGGCCTTGATGAAACCGGCCCGCAACGCGGGGGCGGCGCTGGCCAGGTCGGGCTCGGCCAGTTGCCGCAGTTCGACCTGGTACAGCATGTACAGCAGACCGGCCAGCGCAGGCGCCACCCAGGCCATCAGCAGCAGGTAGCGGCCGAGGCCGGTGTCCAGCTGCGGCCACCAGGCGCGCGGTGTCAGGCCTTGCAGGACGGCATTGAACTGCAGCCGCGCGCGCGCTTCTTCGGGCTTGCACAGGTCGTGGCAGCGGGCGTCGAGCGAACAGCACAGGCTGCAGATGGGCCCACCGTAGGCGGGGCACTGCGCCATGTCCTCACCTTCGTATTCCCGCTCGCAGATGACACAGTGGCGCTGCAGCTTGGCGCCGAGGTAGGCACCGGGTTCGCTGCGGCGGGCGATGTAGTAGCGGCCCTTCGTGCCCCAGGCGATGAGCGGCGCCGTGACAAAGGCCACCACCATGGCAATCACCGCCGAAAAGGCCTGTGCCATGGGTCCGAAGACCCCCAGCCAGGCCAGCATGGACAGCACCGAGGCCAGCCCCATCGCGCCCACGCCCACCGGGTTGATGTCGTACAGGTGCGCACGCTTGAACTCCACACCCTTGGGGCTCAGGCCCAGCGGCTTGTTGACCACCAGGTCGGCCACCACGGCCATGATCCAGCTGATGGCGATGTTGCTGTACAGGCCCAGCACACCGCCGATGGCCTTGAAGACCTCCAGCTCCATCAGCATCAGCGCGATCAGCGTGTTGAACACGACCCACACCACACGCCCCGGGTGGCTGTGGGTGACACGTGCAAAGAAATTGCTCCAGGCCAGGCTGCCCGCGTAGGCATTCGTGACGTTGATCTTCAGCTGGCTCACCACCACCAGCAGCACGGTGGCACCCAACGCCCAGCCGTATTGCGAAAACACCAGCTCGTAGGCCGCCAGGTACATCTGGTTGGGGTCGACCACACGGTCGGCCGGCACCAGCGTCAGCGCCAGGTAGGCCAGCAACGCGCCGCCCAGCATCTTGGCCACACCGGGCAGCACCCAGCCGGGCCCACCCACCAGCACCGCAGCCCACCAGCGCACGCGGTTGGCGGGTGTTTTTTCGGGCATGAAACGCAGGTAGTCCACCTGCTCGCCCATCTGCGTGATCAGGGCCACGCCCACCGTCAGCGCGCCGCCGAAGAGCAGCGGGTTGAAGCTGCCGCCCCCGCCCGCTTCACCGGCTTCACCGGCGTAGGTGCGCAGGTCGGCCACCAGCGTGGGGTGGGCCTGGAAGACGAAGACGTAGGGCACCACCAGCAGCACCAGCCACAGCGGCTGTGTCCAGACCTGGAAGCGGCTGATCACGGTGACGCCGTGGGTGACCATCGGAATCACCACCAGCGCGCTGATCAGGTAACCCCAGGCCGGCGGGATGTCGAACAGCAGCTCCAGCGCGTAGGCCATGATGGCCGCTTCCAGCGCAAAGAAGATGAAGGTGAAGCTGGCGTAGATGAGGCTCGTGACGGTGCTGCCGAGGTAGCCGAAGCCAGCCCCGCGGGTGAGCAGGTCCATGTCCAGCCCGTGCCTGGCCGCATACACGCTGATGGGCAGACCCGCGGCAAAGATGATGGCCGCGGTGGCCAGCACGGCCCAGAAGGTGTTGACGAAGCCGAACTGCAGCAGCAGCGTGGCCCCCAGCGCTTCCAGCACCAGGAAACTGGCGGCGCCGCCCAGCGCGGTGTGGGCCACGCGCCATTCGCTCCACTTGCGAAAAGAACGTGGCGTGAAACGCAGCGCGTAGTCTTCGAGCGTTTCGCTGGCGACCCAGGCGTTGTAGTCGCGGCGCACCTTGATGACACGCTGCTGCGGCTGGGGCGGCTGCGGCGGCTGCTGCGATGAAGGGGATGGGGTTTCGGCTTCCATGGACAGCCCGTACACCGCAAGCCACGGGCCAGGGCCGGGCTTGCCCGGCATGGCGCGGCCCCACGCCCGCATTACGATGGCACGAAACGTGAACACACCGCTGCCATGGACCTGACCCCGCGAGAGAAAGACAAGCTGCTGCTCTTCACCGCCGGCTTGCTGGCCGAACGCCGCAAGGCACGCGGACTGAAGCTGAACGTGCCCGAGAGCATTGCGCTGATCAGCTGCGCCATCCTGGAAGGTGCACGCGACGGCAAGACCGTGGCCCAGTTGATGAGCGAGGGCAAAACCGTGCTATTGCGCAACGACGTGATGGAGGGCGTGGCCGACATCGTGAGCGAGATCCAGGTCGAAGCCACCTTCCCCGATGGCACCAAATTGGTGACCGTGCACCAACCTATTGCATGAGCCCCCAAGCTCGCTATCGCTCGCTGCCCCCCGAGGGGGGTGTCCGCCAACGGCCCGGCAAAGCCGGTTCCGTGGCGGGAGGCTTGATCTGGACTGCGGCGCCTTTTTGGCGCCTTGGAGCGTTGAATTGATTCCTGGCGAACTTCTCATCGACGACGGCGAGCACGAGCTCAACCCCGGTCGCGACAAGCTCAGCATCACGGTGGCCAACAGCGGCGACCGGCCCATCCAGGTTGGGTCGCACTACCACTTCGCGGAAACCAATGCCGCGCTGGTGTTCGACCGCCAGGCGGCCAAGGGCATGCGGCTGAACATCGCCAGCGGCACCGCGGTTCGCTTCGAGCCAGGGCAGGAACGCACGGTCACCTTGGTGCCGTACGGCGGGCGCCGGCAGGTCTGGGGCTTCCGCGGCCTTGTGAACGGAGCTGTCTGATGAGCAGAACCATCGGCCGCCGCGCTTATGCCGAGATGTACGGCCCCACCGTGGGCGACCGCGTGCGCCTGGCCGACACCGGCCTGATCATCGAAGTGGAAAAGGACTTCACGCTGAACGCCGGCGGTTACGGCGAAGAGGTCAAGTTCGGCGGCGGCAAGACCATCCGCGACGGCATGGGCCAGAGCCAGGTGGTCAACGGCCCCGGCCACCACGAAGCACACGACGTCGTCATCACCAACGCGCTGATCGTCGACACCTGGGGCATCGTCAAGGCCGACATCGGCATCAAGGGCTGCCGCATCGCCGCCATCGGCAAGGCCGGCAACCCCGACGTGCAGCCGGGTGTCGACATCGTCATCGGCCCGGGCACCGAGATCATTGCCGGTGAAGGTTTGATCGTCACCGCCGGTGGCATCGACAGCCACATCCACTTCATCTGCCCGCAGCAGATCGAAGAAGCGCAGATGTCGGGCATCACCACGATGCTGGGCGGCGGCACCGGCCCGGCCACCGGCACGCTGGCCACCACGGCCACACCCGGGCCCGAGAACCTGCACCGCATGCTGCAGGCCGCCGATGCGTTCCCGATGAACCTGGGCTTTCTGGGCAAGGGCAACGCCAGCCAGGCCGCCGCGCTGAGCCAGCAGATTGCCGCCGGCGCCATCGGCCTGAAACTGCACGAAGACTGGGGCACCACACCGGCGGCCATCAGCAACTGCCTGGACGTGGCCGAAGTGACCGACACGCAGGTCAGCATCCACAGCGACACGCTGAATGAAAGTGGCTTCGTCGAAGACACCATCGCAGCCACCCGTGGCCGCACGCTGTGTGCCTTCCACACCGAAGGCGCCGGGGGTGGCCACGCGCCCGACATTCTGCGTGTGGTGGGCGAAGCCAACTTCCTGCCCTCGTCGACCAACCCGACCATGCCCTACACCGCCAACACGGTGGACGAGCACCTGGACATGCTGATGGTGTGCCACCACCTGGACGCGTCCATCGCCGAAGACCTGGCCTTTGCCGAAAGCCGCATCCGCCGCGAAACCATCGCCGCCGAAGACGTGCTGCACGACCTGGGCGCGATCAGCATGATGTCGTCGGACAGCCAGGCCATGGGGCGGGTGGGTGAAGTCATCGTGCGCACCTGGCAGACGGCGCACAAGATGAAGGGGCAGCGCGGATCCTTGCCGGAAGACAGCGCACGCAACGACAACTTCCGCGTCAAGCGCTACATCGCCAAGTACACGATCAACCCGGCCATCGCGAATGGCATCAGCCACGAAGTGGGCAGCCTGGAAGTGGGCAAGTGGGCCGACATCGTGTTGTGGCGCCCGGCGTTTTTTGGCGTCAAACCCAGCCTGATCCTGAAGGGCGGTTTCATCTCGGCTTCGCTGATGGGCGACGCCAATGCCAGCATCCCGACGCCGCAGCCGGTGCACTACCGGCCCATGTTCGGCAGCTTCGGCAGCGTGCGGCACGCCACCAGCCTGACCTTCATGAGCCACACCGCGATGAACAACGAGCTGGGCGATCAGCTGGGCCTGAAAAAGCGCATGGCGGCGGTGCAGGGCTGCCGCAGCGTGAAAAAGGGCGACATGGTGCTGAACGGCTACCTGCCCAAGATGGAGATCGACCCGCAGACCTACCGCGTGCGGGCCGACGGGCAGTTGCTGACCTGCGACCCGGCGACGGTGCTGCCGATGGCGCAGAAGTACTTCCTGTTCTAACCCCGTGTTTGCAAGTGGCTGCGCAGCCAGGCGGCGAACTCCACCTCGCCAAGGGTTCCGGCGGCCACAGCCAACATCGTGAGCACACAATCGCCGTCATCAGCGGTCAGCTCCAGCCCGTTGAGCAGCAGGAAGAGTTCAACGGCCACGAATGCCGTGCGCTTGTTGCCGTCGACGAAGGGGTGGTTGCGGGCGATGCCACAGCCGTATGCGGCAGCCAGATCGGCCGCATCGGGTTTGCCGCACAGCGCCAGGTTTTGCGGCCGCGCCAGGGCCGATTCGAACAGGCCCATGTCGCGCGTGCCGGCCGCACCGCCGTGCTCGGCCAGTTGTTCATCGTGAACCGCCAGCAAAACTTGAGGGTCGATCCAGATCCAGGTGTTGTTCACTTGGCCAACTCACGCAGCACATTGCGCCGCTTCTTCATCACCTCGCGCGCAGCGGACATCTGGGCCTCGAAGCCGGGGCTGTAAGGTGTCAACGTGACTCCATTGACCGCATCGGTGACAAACACCATGTCCCCTTTCTCCAGCTTCAGCCGCGCCAGCACTTCCTTGGGCAGGATCACGCCGACGGAATTGCCGATCTGGGTGAGCTTGAGTGCGGTCATGGTGGGCTCCAAAAAGTTATAACGAAAGTTATACTAACCGCAGCTTCCCGGGCTCACAAGCCCAGTCCTCGACCCAACCGGAGCAGCAGGACATGCTCACCGTGAACAAACTCATCCCCGGCGCGCGTGGCCTGGCCACCGTGCTGCTGAAACGTGCCACCACCATCGAACTGGACTGGGACGTGCGGCAGAAGAGCCGCTTCGACGCCACCGACTCCAGCGGCCGCACGCTGGGAGTTTTTCTGCCACGTGGCACTGCCGTGCGCGGAGGTGACGCACTGGTGGCCGAAGACGGCTCGCTGATCGTCGTGAAAGCCGCGCCGCAGGCGGTGCTGGTGGTGCGCCATTGCAGCCAGCACGGCAGCGCCTTCGACCTGCTGCGGGCTGCCTACCACCTGGGCAACCGCCACGTGCAACTGGAACTGCAGCCCGACCGCCTGCTGCTGGAACCTGACCACGTGCTGGCCGACATGCTGCGCAGCATGCACCTGATCGTCAGCGAAGAAAACACCGCCTTCGAGCCGGAAAGCGGCGCCTACGCGGCGCCTGCACATGGCCATGCACACAAGCAAGAGCACGAGCACGAGCACGAGCACGGACACGATCACGGCCATGACCACGACCACGGTCACGCCCCAAGCCCAAGCAAACCGGTCGCCATTCCCATCGCCGCGGCGCCCGCACCCCATGTGCACGGCCCAGGCTGTGGCCACGACCATGGCTCCCACGGCCACTGAGCCCTCCAGCGCCGCGACACGGCTGCAGCTGATGTGGCTGGCCTCGCCGGCCTTGCCGGTGGGTGGCTTCAGCTATTCCGAAGGCCTGGAAGCTGCCGTCGAAGCCGGCCTGGTCACCAGCGAAGCACAAGCCGGTGACTGGCTGCTGGACCAGTTGCACCTGAGCCTGTCGCGGTCCGACCTGCCCGCGTTGGCCCAGGCCTGCGCAGCCTGGGCGCAGCACGACACGCCGCGTGTGCGGGCCCTCAACGACTGGCTGCACCAAACGCGCGAAAGTGCCGAATTGCGTGCCCAGGCAGAACAGATGGGCCGCTCGCTGCTGGACTGGCTGCGCAACGGCGTGCATGCCGCCGATCCGCGCATCGCCACGCTGGCTGCCCTGCCACCGGTGCCCTTGTGGCCCACCGGCTTCGCCCTGGCCGCCACACTGGCCGGTGCCACGGCACAAGACACGCTGCTGGCCTTTGCCTGGGGCTGGGCAGAAAACATGGCGCAAGCCGCGATGAAGGCGGTGCCGCTGGGTCAGGCCGCGGCACAGCGCATGCTTGCTCGCCTGGCGGCCGACATCCCGGCTGCGGTCGAAGCCGCATTGCACTTGCCCGACGACGAGCGCCAGGCCCACACCCCCGGTCTGGCCATCCTGTCGGCCTGCCACGAAACCCAGTACTCGAGACTCTTTCGCTCATGAACACCGCTTTGCACCACATTCCCGGCCGCACCAAAAAACTGCCCCCGCTGCGGGTGGGTGTGGGTGGCCCGGTGGGCAGCGGCAAGACCACGCTGGTCGAGATGCTGTGCAAGACGATGCGTGAACGTTGGGACCTGGTGGTCGTCACCAACGACATCTACACCAAGGAAGACCAGCGCCTGCTGACGGTGTCGGGCGCGCTGGACGCCGAACGCATCATGGGGGTGGAAACCGGCGGCTGCCCGCACACGGCGATCCGTGAAGACGCGTCCATCAACCTGGAAGCCGTCGACCGCATGCTGGAAAAGTTTCCCGACGCCGACATCGTGTTCATCGAAAGTGGCGGCGACAACCTGGCCGCCACTTTCAGCCCCGAACTGAGCGACCTGACGATCTACGTCATCGACGTCGCCGCCGGCGAAAAGATCCCACGCAAGGGCGGCCCCGGCATCACCAAGAGCGACCTCTTCGTCATCAACAAGATCGACCTCGCGCTCCATGTGGGCGCCAGCCTGGAGGTAATGGAAGCGGACACCCGCCGCATGCGCCCGGCCTGGGCCAGCAACCGGCCCTACGTGATGAGCAACCTGCGCACGAAGCAGGGCCTGGCCGAGGTGGTGGCCTTCATCGAAAAACGCGGCTTGCTGACCACCTGACCGCGCCGGCACTCACCTTAACATTTGCCCATCCTTGCGGCCGGGCCGTGGGGTCATGCCATGCGCCTACCATCGCGGCTTTCCCAACAGCAGGAGAGCACCACCATGGGTCTGATGTCCTTCATCAAGGAAGCCGGCGAAAAACTGTTCGGCAAAGGCGAGGCCAAGGCTGCGGAAGCTGCAGCCAAGGCGGCGCCCACGCCAGAGAACGTGGCTGCGCTCAGCAAGGCCGCGGGCGACGCCATCGTGGGCTACATCAACGCACAAGGCTTGCCGGGCAACAGCCTGGACGTGGCCTTCGATGCGGCCAGCGCCACCGTCACCGTCTCGGGCCAGGTCGAAGACCAGGGCATCAAGGAAAAGGTGCTGCTGTGCTGCGGCAACGTGGCCGGCGTGACGGCCGTCAACGACATGATCACGGTGGCCAACCCCACGCCCGAGGCCCAGTTCCACGTCGTCGTCAGCGGCGACAACCTGAGCAAGATCGCCAAGAAGTTCTACGGCGACGCCAACAAGTACCCGGTCATCTTCGAGGCCAACAAGCCCATGCTGAGCCACCCGGACAAGATCTACCCGGGCCAGGCGCTGCGCATTCCGCCGCTGTAGTTTGCCCCCAACCTCGCTGCGCTCCACGCAACGCCAGAGGCGTTGCTTGCTTGGCCGTCCAAGCCCGCGCAGGCGGGCTTGGAGCCGCGGCCTGCGCCCCCCCGAGGGGGCCGCCCGCCAGCGGCCCGGCAAAGCCGGTTCCGCGGCTTGTGCTTGGCTGGGGGCCTTGCGGCCGCGCGGTGACAATCCGCCTGTGAGCAAGCTCTACTTCCGCTACGCCGCCATGAACGCCGGTAAGTCCACCCACTTGCTGCAGGCGGCCTACAACTATGAAGAGCGCGGCATGCGGGTGCGCATGTTCACCGCCGCACATGACGACCGCAGCGGCGTGGGCGTGATCGCTTCGCGTCTGGGCCTGTCGCGCCAGGCCGAGACCTTTGGCGCCGATACCGTGTTCGACTCGGCCTGGCTCGAAGACGGGCGCCCGACTGCCGCCATACAGCCCGTCGCTTGCCTGCTGATCGACGAAGCGCAGTTCCTCACGCCCGACCAGGTGCACCAGCTGCACCGCCTGGCGCACCAGCACCCGGTGCCGGTGCTCTGTTACGGCCTGCGCAGCGACTTCCGCGGCGACGCCTTCCCCGGTGCCGCCGCACTGCTGACGCTGGCTGACGAACTGGAAGAGATGAAGACCATCTGCGCCTGCGCAAGAAAGGCCAGCATGAACCTGCGCGTGGACGGCGAGGGCCGGCGCGTGAAACAAGGTGAGCAGGTCATGATCGGCGGCAACGAAAGTTACCGCGCGGTCTGCCCCAGTTGTTTCTACAGCCAGGACGAAGACCCTATTTCGGCGCCGGGTCTGTTCGGCTAGGCGAGGTTTCGGATCCGGGTTCCCCGGTCCGAAACGCACCCCCTCGGGGGCTGAGAGCCGCGGCTCCAGTTCCGCCTGCGCGGAACTGGACGGCTCGAAGGGCGGCCGCCTCTGGCGGCTGGCGCGAGCGCAGCGAGCTGGGGGCTGACACTACTTCCTCGAAGCCAGCCAGATGCTGGGCAGGATCATCGCTGCGCCCACCACGTGGTACCAGCCGGGCACCTCGCCCAGCACCAGCCAGGCCAGCAGCGCGCCATACACCGGCGCCAAGTACAACATCATCGCCGTGCGCGACGCGCCCAGCTCGCGCTGCAGGTAGGAATAAGCGCCATAGGACAACACACCCGGCAGCACCGCGGCCAGCAGCACCAGGCCGGCCGCACCCCAGCCGAAAGCGGGCGTGGTGGTGACCAGCGCTTCTGCCACCGTGGTGGGCAGCAGCACCAGCAGGCCACCACCGATGATGGCCACCAGCCTTTCGCCGGGCCCCAGCGCCGAGGGCCAGCGCTTGAGCAGCACCGAATACGCCGTCCAGCTGATCGCCGCGGCGGTGATCCAGGCATCACCGGCCACGAACTGCACCGCCAGCAGCCGCGCCGGGTCGCCCTTGGCGATGACGAACAGCAGCCCCAGCAGCGCCAACACCACGCCGGCCCACTGCGCACGGCTGAGCTTCTCGTGCAGCAGCATGGCGCTGGCCGCCGCAATGGCCATCGGCGTGACGGCGTAGATCAGCGCAATGTTGGTGCTGGTGGTTGTGTGCCCGGCCACGTAGACCCAGGCGCCGCAGATGTACATGCCCAGGAAGCCCAACACCAGCAGGTGCAGCCACTCACGCCGCACCACGTCCCGCCGGGACCACAGGCCACGGCCCATCCAGGGCAGCAGGATCAACGCCGCCAGCGACCAGCGGCCCAGTGCGAGTGCGTGCGGTGCGATGACACCGTCACCCAGCCGCGCAATGATGTAGTTGGACGACCAGAGCAGAGGCACCAGCCACAGAAGCAGCCGCGCCTTGCCGCTGGCCGGCACCTGGGCGGCAAAGCTCATGCAACAACCGTCGAGCGGCCCGCCATGTTTTCACCCAGGCGGATGGCCGTGCCGGGCTGCCAGCCTGGGTTGAAGTGCAAGGGCCGGCCGGCTTGCTGCGGGAACAGCATCACCACCGTGCTGCCCAGCAGGAAGCGGCCCATCTCGGCGCCTTGCGCCAGTTCGATGCGCTGGTCGGTGTAGGCCCACTCACGCAGCGTGCCCGGCCGCGGCGGGTTGACCAGACCATGCCAGACGGTGGCCATGCTGCCGACGATGGTGGCCCCCACCAGCACCAGCACCCAGGGCCTGCCGTCGGCGCCTTCGAAGACACACACCACCCGTTCGTTGCGCGCAAAGAGCCCGGGCACACCCCGCGCGGTGGCCGGGTTGACCGAAAACAGCGCACCCGGCACATGCACCATGCGCAGCAGGCGGCCGGCACAGGGCATGTGGATGCGGTGGTAGTCACGTGGGCTCAGGTAGAGCGTGGCAAAGTGGCCGCCGTGGAAGTGTGCGGCCAGCGCGCTGTCGCCGCCCAGCAGCGCGGTGGCCGTGTAGTCGTGGCCCTTGGCCTGAAAGATGCGCCCTTCCTGGATGTCGCCCAACTGGCTGACCGCGCCGTCCACCGGGCACACCAGTTCGGCGCTGGCCAGCGGCCGCACGCCAGGCTTCAGCGCGCGGGTGAAAAAGTCGTTGAAGCAGGCGTAGGCGGCAGGGTCGGGCTCGGCAGCTTCAGCCATGTTCACGCCGTAGCGGCCGATGAACCAGCGGATCAGTGCCGTCGTGGTGCTGCCGCCGCGCCAGCCAGCCACCACGCCGGCGAAGGAGGTCAGCGCCTGCTTGGGCAACAGGTGCTGCGTGGCCACGGCCACACGTTCTGCCCGTGGCACGCTCACCGCAGCGGAGCCAGCTCGCGCAGGGCCTTCACCGCACCGGCGCCGACACCGGCGCCAAAACGCTTGGCCAGCCGTTCGGCGATGTTGTCGCGGGTGGTGTAGTCGATGATGTCTTCGGCCTTGATGACTTCGCGCGCCACGAAGTCCAGGTTGCCGGTGGCGTCGGCCAGACCTTGTTTGACGGCTTCTTCGCCGTTCCAGAACAGGCCCGAGAAGGTGTCTGGCGTCTCTTTCAGGCGGTCGCCGCGACCGGCCTTGACCACCGCCACGAATTGGCCGTGAATCTGTTCGATCATGGCTTTGGCCATCGCCGTCTGCTTCGGGTTTTGCGGGCTGAAGGGGTCGAGCATGGCCTTGTTTTCGCCCGCGGTCAGCAGCCGCCGCTCGACACCCAGCTTGTCCATCAGGCCAGTGAAGCCGAAGCCGTCCATCAAGACGCCGATGCTGCCCACGATGCTGGCCTTGTCGACGTAGATCTCGTCGGCGGCCACGGCGATGTAGTAAGCGCCCGAGGCGCAGACCTCTTCCACCACCGCGTAGACCTTTTTGCCGTGTTTGGCCTTCAGGCGCAGGATTTCGTCGTGCACGATGCCGCTTTGCACCGGGCTGCCTCCGGGTGAGTTGATGCGCAGCACAACCGCCTGCGCGCCACGGTCTTCGAAGGCGCTTTTCAGCGCGCCCACCAGCATCTCGGCACTGGCTTCGCTGTCGGCGGCGATCTCACCACGCACCTCCACCAGGGCCGTGTGCCGCGTGCTGGGCGTGGTGCTGGCCGATCGGCTCAGGAAGGCGGCCCACACCACCAACAGCACCAGGCCCAGCCATGCCAGGCGGAAAAACACGCGCCAGCGGCGGTCAGTGCGCTGCTGGCGCAGCATTTCACCGCCCAGACGTTCGAGCACGGCTTCCATGCCACCCTGCCCGCTGGTGGACTTGCTGGTGGCGTGCTGCTGGGCCAGGGCGGCCGCGGCGGTGACGGTCAGCGGTTCGACCGGCGGAACGGGTTCCGGCGCGGGGGTCGAACCCGGTTCTTGCGTGTTCATGTGGGGTCGGCCGCGGCAGGTGGTGCCGGCGGCTCGTCAAGGGTCTCGAACGAGACGGGGCGAATGTCGCGGGAAGGATACCAAGTCACCTGGCCCTGGTGCTCCTGCACCCGCACCGGTGTCAGCCGGCCGCGGCCGCAGGGCCCGCCGACACAGCGGCCGTCGGCGGGTTCGTAGCTGGCGCCGTGGATGCTGCACAGGATCCAGCGTTTGTCCATGTCCAGGAAAACACCGGGCTGCCAGTCCATTTCGGTGGGCACATGCACACAGCGGTTCAGGTAGGCCACCACGGCGCCGTCGAAGCGCATCGCAAAGGCCCGCGCGGGGCGGCCGTACTCCAGCACGTCCCACACCCAGGCCTGGCCACGTTCTTCCAGGTCGGCGGACGTGCACAGCGGCTCGGGCGCCGCTGGTGTCAGGGTGTCCAAGCTCGGGGCCGTGTTCAAGCGTGTTCCAGCAACCAGCGGTGCAGTTCGTCGGTGCTGTGGGCCACGAACAGCGGTTCGTGTTCTGCAAAGGCCGACGGTTCGTGGGCACCGAAGCTGACCGCCACGCGTGCAGTACCGGCATTGCGCGCCAGCATCAGGTCGTGGGTGGTGTCGCCGATCATCAAGGTGCGCTCGGGCGGCACGCCCAGTTGGGCCATCAGCTGCTGCAGCATCAGCGGGTGCGGCTTGCCGGCGGTTTCGTCGGCCGTGCGCGTGGCGTCGAACATGCCGTGCAGCTGCGAATGCGCCAACGCTTCGTCCAGCCCGCGCCGGCCCTTGCCGGTGGCCACGGCCAGCAAGTGGTTGCGGGCCTTCAGCGCCTGCAGCATGGGCAAGGTGCCGTCGAACATCACCAGGTCGTCCTGGCGCGCGAAGTAGTGGTGGCGGTAGCGGTTGCCCAGTTCAGGGTAACGCTCGGGTGGCAGGCCGGGAGCGGCGTGTTTCAGCGCGTCATGCAGGCCCAGGCCGATGACATAAGCCGCGTCAGACACGCTGGGCACGGCGGTGCCGAGGTCGGCGCAGGCCGACTGGATGCACTGCACGATCAGGCCCGTGCTGTCGTACAGCGTGCCGTCCCAGTCGAAGGCGATCAGGTCAAAACGGCGGTGGGGTGGACGGGCCATGGCACTTCTGCAGAACAGGGGTGATGCTGAAAAAGACGGCCGGCGGACCGCTCAGCGGGCCAGGAGTGTCTCGCACTCTGGCGGCAGCGGTGCGTTCAGGGTGATGCGCTGACCCGTGGCCGGGTGGTCGAAGGCCAGTTCGCGAGCGTGCAGGAACATGCGCACGAACTGCCTTTCACGCGCCAACAGCTTGTTGCGCGCGAAGTCGCCGTATTTGGGGTCACCGACGATGGGGTGGCCGCTGCTGGCCAGGTGCACGCGGATCTGGTGCGTGCGGCCGGTCTTGATGGTCACGTCCAGCAGCGTCAGGCCGGGCAGCTGCCGCACGATCTTCACCAGGCTGATCGACCGCCGGCCGTCTTCGTGCTCTGCAGCCACCACCTTGACGTGACGTTCGCCGGCCGCATCCAGCGTCTTGTGCAAGGCCAGGTCGATGACCTTCAGCCTGGCCGGCCAGTCGCCGAACACCAGCGCGGCATAGGTCTTGCCGGTGGCGCGGTCGCGGAACTGGTCCTGCAGCGCGGTCAAGGCGCTGCGTTTTTTGGCCAGCAGCAGGACGCCCGAGGTTTCTTTGTCCAGCCGGTGCACCAGCTCCAGAAAACGCGCGTCGGGGCGCGAACGGCGCAACTGCTCGATGACGCCGAAGCTGACGCCGCTGCCGCCATGCACCGCCACACCGGCCGGTTTGACGATGGCCAGCAGGTGTTCGTCTTCCAGCAGCACCGGGAACTCACGTGCCGGCGCCGGGGGCGCGCTGCTGGGCGCGGGCAGGCGCATCGGCGGCACGCGGATCTGGTCGCCTTCGGCCACCCGGGTGTCGGCACCGGCGCGGCCCTTGTTCACCCGCACCTCGCCCGAGCGGATGACCCGGTAGACGTGGGTCTTGGGCACCCCCTTCAGCAAGCGCATCAGGTAGTTGTCCAGGCGCTGACCGGCCGACTCGGCGTCCACGGTCAGGGTTCGAACGGCCGGCAAGGGATTGTCCCCAGCCCGACCGGGGGGTGCGCCTGCTTTGCCCGCTATACTCCGCAACTCCACGTTTAGGCTGTAAGTGCTTGATTTATCGGAGTTTACGCGGGCGCCCGCAGCTCTATCGTGGAACGGTCTGTGCCGTGTTGGCACCGACCACAAGGTGATGCAACGCCGGCAGCCGGCGCTTGGCCAACAGTCCCTGTTTGACTTTGGCGGGCCCCGGCAGCAGGTGGCAGAGAGTCGTACCAGAACCCCGCTTCGCTCACCCGAAGCACCGAAAATTCAAAGGGTTCGAGGCCCAGACCGTCGTCCGGCACTTGCCGGTCCGACACCCTGTCCTTGAACCCGCGTGTTGGCACGCTGTTGCAAGATCATGCTGTCCCCCTCTTCCCACACCCGCTTCAATTGGCCCCGGCTCACTGCCGGCGCGGCCGAGGCGGACGCATCGCCGCGTGATCCGCGGCCCTGCAGCGGGCAGGCGGACGAAGACGCTGCAACCCCGGCCGGCACGCACGGGCCAACGCTGCGCAGCTGACGTCGCCGGCTTGGCCGGCGGTTGAGCGCAGTCCAGGGCATTTCGCGCCAACGGTTCCCTCACGACCCTCGTGCATCTTGCAATGACGCAAGAAGGCGGCCGGTTCCAGAACACCTGGACCAACCCGCCCCGCACAGGAGTGCCCATGAAACGCATGCTGATCAACGCCACGCAGCCCGAAGAGCGGCGGCTGGCCATCGTCGACGGACAAAAACTGCTCGACTTCGAGACCGAAATTGAAGGGCGCGAACAGCGCAAAGGCAACATCTACAAGGCGGTCATCACCCGCGTCGAGCCCAGCCTGGAAGCCTGCTTCGTCGAGTACGGCGAAGACCGCCACGGTTTCCTGCCCTTCAAGGAAATCTCCAAGAACTATTTCCGCGAAGGCGCCGACGTCAAAAACGCGCGCATCCAGGACGTGGTGCGCGAAGGCGACAACCTGCTGGTGCAGGTGGAAAAGGAAGAACGTGGCAACAAAGGCGCGGCGCTGACCACCTTTGTCAGCCTGGCCGGCCGTTACCTGGTGCTGATGCCCAACAACCCGCGCGGTGGTGGCGTGAGCCGCCGCATCGAGGGTGAAGAGCGCGAAGAGCTGAAGGAAAACCTGGAGCAGCTGGACTACCCCAAGGGCATGTCGCTGATCGCGCGCACAGCCGGCATCGGCCGCAGTGCTGCCGAACTGCAGTGGGACCTGAACTACATGCTCAAGCTGTGGGACGCCATCGACGGCGCTTCCAAGGCCGGCAAGGGCGCCTTCCTGATTTACCAGGAGAGCAGCCTGGTCATCCGCGCCATCCGCGACTACTTCACCGCGGACATCGGCGAGATCCTGATCGACACCGACGACATCTTCGAACAAGCGCAGCAGTTCATGAACCACGTGATGCCGGAAACGGCCAATCGCGTGAAGCGCTACAAGGACGACGCGCCCCTCTTCAGCCGTTTCCAGATCGAACACCAGATCGAAACCGCGTTTTCAAGAACGGTCAACCTGCCCAGCGGCGGCGCCATCGTCATCGACCACACCGAAGCGCTGGTGTCGGTGGACGTGAACAGCGCGCGTGCCACACGTGGCAGCGACATCGAAGAAACCGCCACGCGCACCAACATCGAAGCCGCCGACGAGATCGCGCGCCAGATGCGGTTGCGTGACCTGGGCGGCCTGATCGTGGTCGACTTCATCGACATGGAAGAGTCGAAAAACCGCCGCGAAGTGGAACAACGCCTGCGCGACGGCCTGCGTTTCGACCGCGCGCGGGTGCAGTTCAGCAGCATCAGCAAATTCGGCCTGCTGGAACTGAGCCGCCAGCGCCTGCGCCCGGCGCTGAGCGAAGGCAACCACATCACCTGCCCGCGCTGCAACGGCACCGGCCACATCCGCGACACCGAGTCTTCGGCGCTGCAGATCCTGCGCATGGTGCAGGAAGAGTCGATGAAGGAAAACACCGCCGCCGTGCACGTGCAGGTGCCGGTGGAAGTGACGTCCTTCCTGCTGAACGAAAAACGCACCGAGATCACGAAGATCGAGCTGAAGCAGCGTGTGACCGTCATCCTGGTGCCCAACAAACACCTGGAAACGCCCAACTACAAGCTCGAACGCCTGCGCCACGACGACCCGCGCCTGGAAGGCCTGCAGGCCAGCTACACGATGATCGAGGAGCCGGACGACGAAGTTGGCATCACGCGTCGCGAAAAGGCCAAGGCCAAACAAGAGCCGGTCATCAAGGGCGTGTTGCCCGACCTGCCGGCACCACCCGCGCCGCCGCCGGCCCCCGTGGCCGCGCCCCGGCCGGCACCGGTGGCTGTGGCACCGGTCGCCCCGGCGCCGGTGGCCGCCGTGGCACCGCAGCCTGAAGGCAGCGGATTCTTCGGCTGGGTCAAGAAGCTGTTTGGCAGCGCACCGGCGCCAGCGCCGGTTGTGGTCGTGCCCGTGACACCGCCGACGGTGCCGCCGGCCGTGCCCGGAAAACGCGCCGATGGGCGTCGGGGTGAACGCACCGAACGGGGTGGTGAGCGGGGTGGTGAGCGGGGTGGTGAAGGTCGCGGCGAACGGGGTGGCCGTGGTGGTGATCGCAACGCCCGCGGCGGCCGCGGTGGCCGTGGCGAAGGTGGTGGTGAAGGCCGCGGCGCCGAGCGCGTCGAACGAGGCGACCGCCGCCCACGTGCCGAAGGTGCCGCGAATGCCGTGAATGCCGAGGGCGTGGCCGTCGAGCGCGAAGACCGCGGCCCGCGTGGCGAAGGCAACAACCGCCGGGGCCCGCGCGCCGAGCGTGCACCGCGCGCCGAGGCCATCAGCGCCGACGGCGTGGTGCAACCCTTCGTCGACACCATTCCCGTGCCGGGTGCCGATGGCAGCCTGCCCGTCGAAGGCAGCGGTGGCGATGGCCGCCGCCGCCGCCGTCGCGGTGGGCGCGACCGCGGCGAAGGCCGTGGCAGTGAAGAGGGCCAGCCGAACCTGGCGCTGGCCGCCGGCGCGGGCAACGAAGGCGCCGATGCCGCCGCCGTCAGCGACAGCGACAGTGGCAGCGGAGCGCCCGCTGCACCTGCGGTCGAAGGCAGCGAAGCCGGTGGCGAACGTGAACGTGGCCGCCGCCGTGGCGGCCGCGGCCGCGACCGTGACCGCGACGGCCCACGTGAACCGCGCGAACCGCGTGGCGAACAGGCCGCTGAGCCGAATGGCCTGGCAGGCGCCGACGAGCCGTCGGCCGCCGCTGAGCCCACCCCGACGAGCACGCCCGCCGTGACCGCCGAGGCAGCCCCAGCCCAAGCGACCCCCACCGACACGGCAGAAGCACCGGCGGAGCGCATGGTGCCGCTGGCGGCACCCGTCGCAGTTCCGGCACTGGCGCCGGCGCCGGCAGCACGGGCGCCGGAGCCGGTCCGTGTCGAGCCCTACCAGCTGCCCACCGCGTCACTGGCCTCGCTGGCCGAATCGGCAGGTTTGCAGTGGGTGCAGAGCGATGCCGACAAGATCAGCGCCGTTCAGGCCGCGATGGCAGCCGAGCCCGCCCCTGCGCGCCAGCCGCGTGAACCGCGCCGCCAGGTGCTGGTGGACGACGGCCCGCTGGTGTTGGTCGAAACCCGCAAGGACCTGTCGCAGTTGAAGCTGCCCTTCGAACAGCAGCAGCAGCCGGGCGCCTGATTCCCTGCACCCCACGCAAGCCCCGCCCTGGCGGGGCTTTTTCATGCCCGGCGCGCGCTGGCGGCAGCCGGCGCACGCTCAGCGTGACGCGGCGGTCGCAGTCTTGCGTTTGCGGGCCGGTGCAGCGGCGCCAGCCGCGCCCAATGCGTCGGGCGCAAAGGTCGCCAGCAGGCGCGGGAATGTGGTCTGCGCGCCGGCCAGGAAGTTGTCCACCACCAGGGCCACGTGGGTCATGAAGTCGACGTTGATGCGTGTCTTGTAGACGTGCTGCCGCATGGCCATGTAGAAGATGCCGCCGTGCAGGCTCCAGACAAACTCGATCTCCTGCTCGGTCACCTCGGCATCGGTGTCGGGCAGGCCGCAGGCGTGGCGCAGCTCGCGGCAGTACACCGGCATCAGCTCGCGCCGCACCAGCTGGATGTAGCGCCGGTTCAGCGTCGGGTCGCTCAGGCCGGCGTGCATGTAGATGCGGATCCAGTCGGGCCGGTAGGTGGCTTCCGAGTACTGGCGGTAGAAGTGGATCAGCCGCTCGCGCAGCGGCACCGACCGGTCTTGCAGCGGCGGTATCCAGGCCGGGTTCCAGCGGCCTTCGAACACGGTCTGGTAAACCCGTTCGATCAGCGCCTGCTTGCTGGCGAAGTAGCGGTACAGCAGCGGCTGGGTCACGCCCAGCCGCTTGGACAGCTCACGGGTCTGGCCGGAAAACCCGGCTTCGGAAAAGTAGGCGATCGCGCCGTCGATGATCTGGCGCTCACGGTTGGCCGGGGCCAGCCGCAACTTCGGGGGGTACCGCCGTCGACGTGGCGGTCTTGGTGGTCTTGGCAGTCTTGGCAGTCTTGGTGGGGGGGCGCGGCGCGTTTTTTTCGTTCACAGCCCCCGGTGCTAGTGCAGCCGTGTCACTGCTCGGTGTGTGCAGGACAACGGCGCCGACTGGCCCAAGCTGGTGTGGATGATCGAAGCCCGCAACGAAGCCAACCCGGTGCCCATCGGCACCTTCCCCGCCCCGCCCTTCGACGCGCTAGGCAATATCGACCCGGACGAATTGACCGGTCAGGGCCTGGACAGCGCACGCGCGGGCAGCGCCACGCTGAGCTTTCTGGGCGAAACACTGCATAGGGAGCGGCCGCAGGCGGCTGCCGATGTTGACGACCGCCCGCTGTCGCGCCGTTCGCCGCTGCACGACAAGTCCATCCAGACCCACACGCTGCGCTTCGACGCACCCTTCACCTGGGCCGCGTTTTCCGCCGCACTTGAACGGCCGGCCACCTTGCGCGACCCGGTGATGCTGGGCCGGCTGATCGAGCAGTACGGCGCCGACCACGTGGTGCTGGGCACCGACTACCCCTACGACATGGCCGACGACGACCCGATGGGCACGCTGGCGCAGGTCAACCGCCTGCCCAAGGTGGCACGCGAACTGGTGGCCGGTGGCAACGCGGCGCGGCTCTTGAAGCTGAAGCCCTGAACGTTGGGCGCGCTCTGGACAAGTCGGCGCTTCAGCACCGCGCCGGCAGCCGCTGCGTGCATTGCGGCGGTGGTGGTGTCTGCGCGCCGTTCATCACGATGGACAGCATGGTGTAGTAACCGACGATGCCGGTCAGGTCCACCACGCCTTGCTCACCCAGCTGCGCGCAGGCGGCGGCCCAGGTGGCATCGTCGACCCGCCTGTCTTGCAGCGACTGCTGCGACACGGCGTAGACGATCTGTTCATCGGTGCGTGTGAACACAGGCGTGCGCCGTTCGGCGATGGCGTCCACCACCGACTGATCGATGCCCTCGCGAAGCGCGATGGGCACGTGGATGGACCATTCCACCTGCTGGTCCCAGTGGCTGGCGGTGACCAGGATGGCCAGTTCCGACAACCGCAGGCCGATGGCGCTGCGGTAACGCAGGTACTCGCCCATGCGCTGCGCATGGGTGCACAACTCGGGGCTGCGCAGCAGGGGCACAAAGGGCGAGATCAGCGCACCGCGTGGCCCGGCGATGATTTCTTCGGCGCAGCTGCGCTGGGTTTCGGTCCACGTGGCCGGGTCGACGGGGGGCAGGCGGTCGATGGGGTTCATGCGGTCATTCTGTCCTTGAACCCCGACAGGTGGCCATAACGGCCCAGGTCGATCGCGGTTTCGGCAATCGCCTGCTGCGGCCGGTCCACGCTGCCGGCCTCGACCACACCTTCCAGCGCCGCCCCCAGCCAGCGTGCACGCGCCACGGCAGACCTGCCGCGCGGCAGGCAGCTGGCTTCGAAGGCCAGCAACGCGTCGGCGGTGGCGCCGTGCTCGCGGATGGCGTCGCACAAGGCCGCCGCGTCCTGCGCGGCCTTGGTCACGCCCATGCCGATGTGCGGCCGCGCCACGAAAGCGGCGTCGCCCATCACGGCCACGCGGCCGTGGGCCAGTTGGTCGCAGGCCAGGTCGTAGATGGGCTGCAGGAAGGGCAGCGCCGTCTTCTGCACCACCTGGGCCCACTGTGGTGCCAGCAGCACGCGGCCGTCTTCGCGCATCCGGGCCACCTGCCGCCACGACACCTTGTTGGGCGCGATGCCCAGCGGGTGGTGCTGGCCGTCGGCGTCGGTCATCAGGCTCTTCAGTGCCGCACCCGCAGCGGCCGGCCGGTACCAGACGAAGTTGTAGGCGCGGTGCCCAACGGCTGTGTCGCGGTCGGCGCCGGCCACCGGGTAGCCGATGATCTGCTCGCCTTCAGGCACGCAGAAACCGAAGTAGGGAAACAGCGTTTCCATGGTGTGCCGTGACAGCAGGGCTTCGTCGCAGACACCGCGCCAGGCCACGTAGCCCGCGTAACGCGGCTGCACGTCGGGCAAGAGTTGCTGGCGCACGGTGGACCGGATGCCGTCGCTGGCCACCAGCAGGTCGGCCGACCAGGCTTCTGCCACCCCGTCAACCTGACCGTGCACCGTGACACCCCGAGCCGTGGCGTCCACGCCCGACACACTGGCGCCCTGCAGGTAACGTTCAGGCGGCAGGGCATGGCGCAGCAAGGCGTACAGCCGGCTCCACGAGGTCAGCACCTGGGGCATGGGCAATTGCGTGTGGGTGCTGCCGTCAGGGTCCAGCAGCACACGGCCCGGCACTTCGACACCCAGGTTGGTGCCGTCGTTGACACCCGCGCGCTCCAGGGCTGCGGTCAGCGCATCGTGCGACACGATGCCCGCGCCACGCCCGTTCATGGAACCGCGCACCTTCTCCAGCACCTGCACATCGTGGCCGTCGCGCCACAGCATGTTGGCGGCCAGCAGGCCGCCCAGCGAACCACCCACCACCAGAATTCTGGCCACCGCTTGCCCCTTCGACTCTCAGTGGTCCGCGGCGGGCGCCGTGGCTTGTGCAACGTCCACTGTCTGCTTCTCGGCGCTGGGGTAGTTCAGCTCCACCACGATGCCGTTCGGGTCGTCCAGGAACAGCTGGTGCAGGCCCAGGCCCGGCACCGTGCGTTCACGGGCCACGATGCCCATGTCCTTCAGCCGCGCGATCATGTCCTGCAACCCGGTGGCAAAAAACGCCACGTGGTCGACCGCGCCACTGCCTTGCAGCGAGTCGGCGCCGCGGTCACCCAGGTACTGCTGCAGGCCAGCGACGAGGACATGGCAGGCTCCTCAGGTGCGGGCTTTGCGCTTGGCGCCGCTTCTGGTTTCCGTGGGCGCGGCGGGTGACGACATGCGCTCTTGCACGTCGAAAACTGCAGCCGTGTCGTGTTTGGCGTGGCCCATGCCCATGGCTGCATCGTAGATCTGGGCTGCTTCCAGTCGTCCGAATACGGCGCCGCCGCCGCCTTCCGGCGCGATGGTGGTGGTGTCGTCGAAAATGTCATCGTCGAAGGTGGCGACGCCACGACCTGAGCCAACACCGGCCCACCGCCACCGCCACCGCCGGTGCACACTTCCCGCAGTTCCACTCCACTTCAACCGCCAGGCCCCGCCATGAGCTACCTCTTCCCGCCCACCATTCCCAGCGTGCCCATCGTCGGCCGCAGCGAGCGTTTCCCGGTCAACCGCGTCTACTGCGTCGGCCGCAACTACGAGGACCACGCCAAGGAGATGGGCTTCACCGGCCGCGAGCCGCCCTTCTTTTTCCTGAAGCCGGCCAACACCTTGGTGGTGGTGAACGCCGGCGAAACCGGCCAGATGCCCTACCCCACGCTGACGTCCAACCTGCACCACGAGATCGAGCTCGTGGCCGCCATCGGCAAGGGTGGCAAGGGCATCAAGGCCGCCGACGCGCTGGCCCATGTTTTTGGCTACGCCGTGGGCCTGGACATGACCCGCCGCGACCTGCAGGGCGACATGAAAAAGCAGGGCCGCCCCTGGTGCATCGGCAAGGCTTTCGAGCACAGCGCGCCCATCGGCCCCATCGTGCCGGCCGAGCAGGCCGGTGATGTGCTGAACGCGCAGATTGCGTTGCAGGTCAACGGCAAGGACCGCCAGCGCAGCACGGTCAGCAAGCTGATCTGGAACCTGGCCGAGACCATCGAACACCTGTCGGCCGCGTGGGAGCTGCAGGCCGGCGACCTGATCTACACCGGCACGCCCGAAGGTGTGGGCGCCGTGGTGTCGGGTGACCTGATGGTCGGCAGCGTGGCGGGCCTGCCCGACCTGCGCATCCAGGTCGTCTGATCAGGGCCGGGTCAGGGCAGGCGCTCGGGCGCTCGTGAAAAACTAAGGCAGGCGCTCAAGCGCCCGTGAAAAACTAAGGCAGGCGCTCAAGCGCCCGCTGATAGACCGGGTCGTGCATCAGCTCGTCCCACGGCAGCGGCGCGGTCTGCGGCAGCAGCGCCAGCCGGCGTTGCTCGCTGTCGGGGTCGGGATGCCAGTGCCCGCTGGCCGCAGCCGCCAGCAGCCCGGTGAGCAATTCGTCGACTGCAGCGCCGCCGTCCAGGCTCTGGTTGCACAGCAGCACCTGGTCGCAACCGGCGCCCAGCGCGAGCGTGGCGGCTTCGGCGTAGGTCAGCGTGCCACCTTCAAGGTGGCGTGCACCTTCCATCGACAGGTCGTCGCTGAAGATCGCGCCGGTGAAGCCCATCTGGCCGCGCAGGATCTCTTTCAACCAGCGCGGTGAAAAACCGGCCGGGTGCGAGTCCACCTTGGGATAGATCACGTGCGCCGGCATCACGGCGCTCAGGCTGGTGCTGAGCCACTCGTAAGGTTTGGCGTCGTCGGCCAGCACGGCCTTCAGGCTGCGTTTGTCCACCGGCACGGCGACATGGCTGTCGGCCTTCACGAAGCCGTGGCCAGGAAAATGTTTGCCGCAGTTGCCCATGCCGGCGCGCAGCAAGCCGTGCATCAGGCTCTTGGCCAGCAGGGCCACCACTCGCGCGTCGCGGTGGAAGGCACGGTCGCCGATGACGCTGCTGGCGCCGAAGTCCAGGTCGAGCACGGGCGTGAAGCTGAAGTCGACACCACAGGCCCGCAGCTCGGCGGCCAGCACATGGCCGGCCGCGGTGGCGGCGTCGGTGGCGGCCAGCGGGTCTTTCATCCACATCTCGCCCAGCACACGCATGGCCGGCAAGGCGGTGAAACCGTCGGTGCGAAAACGCTGCACACGGCCCCCTTCGTGGTCGACGCAGATCAGCAAGTCGGGCCGTGTTTTCTTGATTTCCGACGTGAGCTCCACCAGCTGCGCGCGGCTTTCCCAGTTGCGTGCAAACAGGATCAGGCCGCCGGTCAGCGGGTGCTTCAGGCGCTGGCGGTCGGCTTTGGTGAGGCTGGTGCTGGCGATGTCCAGCACCACGGGTGCATGTTGTGTCATGGGCTCTTCAGGGTGCGGGTGGACGGGTTTCGACGACGACGAAGGATGCGGCGTAGTCGGTTTCGTCGGTGACGGTGACGTGGGCGACCCAGCCCTGGGCTTCGAACCAGGTCTTGAGTTCACCCGACAGCTGGATGTAGGGCTTGCCGCTGGGCTGGTTCAGGATCTCGCAGCCGCGCCAGGTCATCGGGCTGCGGATGCCCAGGCCGATGGCCTTGGAGAAGGCTTCCTTGGCGGAAAAACGCGTGGCCACGTAACGCAGGCCGCGGGCCGGCGTGCGGGCGCGGCGGGCATGGAAAACCTGCAGTTCGGCCGGGCCCAGCACCCGTTCGGGGAAACGGTCGCCGCGGCGCTGCATCGTGGCTTCGATACGGCGGATGTCGCAGATGTCGGTGCCGATGCCGACGATCATGCCGACGCCCCGGCACGCCGGATCTCGCGCTGGTAGGCGCGCACCGTTTCGGCCAGGCCCAGTTCCAGCGCGTCGGCAATCAGCGCATGGCCGATCGACACTTCCAGCACACCCGGCACGGCGCGCAGGAAGTCGGCCAGGTTGTCGCGGTTGAGGTCGTGGCCCGCGTTCACGCCCAGGCCGGCGGCTTGTGCGGCTGCGGCGGCTGCAGCGAAGGCCTGCAGTTGCGCGGTTTGCGTGTCACCGCCGTGGGCCGCGGCGTAAGGTTCGGTGTAGAGCTCGACACGGTCGGCACCCACGGCACGCGCCAGCGCCATGGCCTGCGGGTCGGCGTCCATGAACAGGCTGACCCGCACGCCCAAGTCGTGGCACTCGGTGATCAGCGGGCGCAGGCGTTCGCCGTCGGCCGCCAGGTCCCAGCCATGGTCTGAGGTGAACTGGCCTTCGCCGTCGGGCACGAAGGTGGCCTGGTGCGGCCGCCACTCGCGGATGAAGCCCATCAGGTTCTGAAAGGGGTTGCCTTCGATGTTGTAGTCGGCCTGCGGCCAGGCCTTCATCAGCGCCGACAGCTCGTGCACGTCATGCGCGCGGATGTGCCGCTCGTCGGGCCGCGGGTGCACGGTGATGCCATCGGCACCCGCCTGCAAACACAGCGTGGCCGCTTGCATCACGCTGGGAATGCCCAGGTGGCGCGTGTTGCGCAACAGGGCCACCTTGTTGACGTTGACCGACAGGGCCGTGCGGCCACGTTCGGAGCCACGTTCGGAATCAGGGGCGATGAGTGGATTCATGGGGTGGCGACAGGCAAGGCCCGTGCGCTGTTGGCCAGCTTCTGCACACCCTGGCGCACCTGGGGCGTGCGCAAGGGCAAGTGGCCCAGATGATAGTGAAGCGTCTCGCGCAGTGGCACGCGCAAGGCCGCGGCCACGGGTCTGCAGGCGTGTTGCACGGCCTGTGCGCTGCCGTGCGAGAGGGCGGCTTCCAGCGTCACCCACTGCGCACCTGTCAGTCCTTGCGCGCTGCGCACCAGACCGGCTTCGGCTTGCAGTGTGTAGCGCGCGTCGGTTTGCACCGGCTCGGCGCTCAGCGTGGCCGTGGACAGCTCGGGCAGCACACCCAGTTCGCGCAGCAGCATCAGCTCGAAGGCCCGCAGCGCCACGGCTTCGTCCACACCGCTGGCCAGTGAAGCGACGGTGTCGGCGTAGTTGTCGAAGAGTGTGGGGTGCGCGTCCTGGCGCGCCAGCAGCTTGAGCAGCAGCTCGTTCAGGTAGTAGCCGCCGAGCAGTGCGCTGGCCGGCATCAAGGGTCGGCCGCCGGCCCAGTCGGCACTGCGCAGGGTCAGGATCTCGGCCTGTTCGTCGACCGGGGTCTTGCCCAGCACCACGTGCAGTGGCTGAAAGGGCAGCAGCAGAGACCGGAAATTCGAGGTGGGCCGCTTGGCGCCTTTGGCTGCCAGCACGATGCGGCCGCGGTCGCGCGTGAACAGCTCGACGATCAGGCTGGTTTCGCTCCAGTCGTGGCTGTGCAGCACATAGGCCAGCAGCGGCGCATGGGGGCGTGCAGCGGCGGTCCGCGCCGAAGGCCGCGTCAACGACCGCGGTCTGGGGCCTTCTTCATTCGTAGCCATAACTGCGCAGGTGGGCCTCGTCGTCGGCCCAGCCCGAGCGCACCTTGACCCACAGTTCGAGGAAGACCTTGGCTTCCCACAGGTGCTCCAGCTCCTGCCGCGCTTCGCTGCCGATGCGCTTCAGGCGTTCGCCACCGTCGCCGATGACCATGCCCTTGTGCGCGTCACGTTCGACCACGATGCTGGCGGCGATGCGGCGCAGGTTGCCCTCTTCTTCGAACTTGTCGATGACCACCGTGCAGCTGTAGGGCAGTTCGTCGCCAGTCAGCCGGAAGAGTTTTTCGCGGATCATCTCGCCGGCCATGAAACGTTCGCTGCGGTCGGTGAGCGCGTCTTCTTCGTACAGCCAGGGCTGCGCCGGCAGATAGGGCTCGACGATGCCCAGCAGGCGCTGCACGTCGGCTTCGCGTGTGGCCGACATGGGCACGTACTCGGCAAAGGCGTGACGCTCCTGCATCGTTTTCAGCCAGGGCAGCACGTCCTGGCGGCGAGTCAGCGTGTCCAGCTTGTTGGCCACCAGCAGCGCAGGCTTGCCTTCGGGCAGCAGCGCCAGCACCTTGGCGTCGGGCATGCCGAAGCGGCCGGCCTCGCAGACAAACAGCACCACGTCCACGTCGCTCAGCGATGACAGCACGGTGCGGTTGAGCGTGCGGTTCAAGGCCGCGCTGTGTTTCAGCTGGAAGCCGGGTGTGTCGACAAAAACAAACTGCGCCAGCCCCTGGGTGCGGATGCCGGTGATGCGGTGGCGCGTGGTCTGCGCCTTGTTGCTGGTGATGCTGATCTTCTGGCCCACCAGCGCGTTGAGCAGCGTGCTCTTGCCCACGTTCGGGCGGCCGACGATGGCGACCAGGCCGCAGCGTTGCGGTGTCTCCTCGCCTTCCGGGGCGGCTATGGCATCGGTCATGAACGGAGGGGTCCGCCGGGTTGGTCGCTGGCCTTCAAGGCAGCCAACATGCGGCGTGCCGCTTCTTGTTCGGCGGTGCGCCGCGACTTGCCTTCGCCCAGTTCGGTCAGGCCCAGCGCAGCCACTGCACACTCAACCTCGAAGGTCTGTGCGTGTGCCTGGCCATGGGTTGCAGAGATGCGGTAGGCCGGCACTGCGATGCGCCTGGCCTGCAGCCATTCCTGCAGCTCGGTCTTGGCATCCTTGCTCCAGCTGTCGGCCTCGGTGGCCTGGATGATGTCGCCAAAGAGGCTTTGCACCATGCCCTTGGCGCTGGCGTAACCACCGTCCATGAAAACGGCACCGATCAGCGCCTCGACCGCATCGGCCAGGATCGACGGGCGCTGTGCGCCGCCGCCACGGGCTTCACCTTCGGACAAGCGCATCAGCTCTGGCAGGCCCAGCACCAGGGCCGCGCGATGCAGGCTGTCTTCACGCACCAGGTGCGCACGCACGCGGGTCAGGTCACCTTCGTCGCTGCCAGAAAAACGTTCGTACAGCAGTTCGGACACCGTCAAGCTGAGCACCGCGTCGCCCAGGAATTCAAGCCGCTCGTTGTGGTCGGCACCGAAGCTGCGATGCGTGAGCGCACGCTGCAGCAGCGTGGCGCTGCCAAAACGGTGGCCCAGCCGGCGCTGCAGCGTGTCGAGTGGGGCGTCCATCGGACCTAGCGGGTGCGCCCTTCGTACTTGATCAGGATGAACACCGGGCCGTAGATGGGAATTTCCTTGTCGTAGGCAAACCCCAACACGACACGGTCGTTTTCCTTGGTCACCGTCAAATCCTTGCCGGCGATGGCGGTGATCGAGTATTCAAGATCGCGCTGCTTGTCGAAGGCCTGGCGGGCTTCGGCCACGGTTGCGGGTTGCGCTTCCGCGATTTTCTCGACCGCGCGTTTGATGGTGGCGTATTCGTTGATGGTGGGCAGCACACGCACCGCCACGTAGGCCAAAAAACCGATCGCCACGGCCCAGAACAACAGCCCGAAAAGCGTCATGCCGCGCTGTTGCGAGCGTGTTTTGCCAAAGGTGCCAGCGGTCATGAAGCGCCTTCTGTCGTTGAGTGGGCGACCTGCTTCAGTGGAATGCACCGATGCGCCCGAGGTTGCCGAAGTTCATCCACACGAAAAATGCCTTGCCGACGATATTCTCATCCGGCACAAAACCCCAGTATCGCGAGTCTTGCGAGTTGTCGCGGTTGTCACCCATCATGAAATAGTGACCTGCCGGCACCTTGCACACCACGCCTTCGGGCGAGTAACGGCAGTTCTCGGCCATGGGGAAGTTCTTTGGTTCGGGCCCGAAGTAGGCCTGGCGGCGCGGGTTGACCAGGATGTCGTGCTCCCGCTCACCCAGTTTTTCGCTGAACTGCGGCTCGTAACGCAGGCTGTCGGCCTCGAAGAATTCGCCCTTGGCGACGATGGGCACGGGCTGACCATTGATGCTGAGCTTCTGGTTCAGGTAGGCCACTTCGTCGCCGGGCAGGCCGACCACACGCTTGATGTAGTCCTGGCGCGGGTCGACCGGGTAGCGAAACACCATCACGTCGCCACGCTGCACGGCGTTGTTGTCGATGATCTTTTTGTTGATCACCGGCAGTCGCACGCCGTAGTGGAATTTGTTGACCAGGATCAGGTCGCCCACCAGCAGCGTCGGGATCATCGAGCCCGATGGGATCTTGAACGGTTCGAAGAGAAAGCTGCGCAACAGGAAGACGATCAGGATCACCGGGAACAGGCCGGCGGTCCAGTCCAGCCACCAGGGCTGCATCAACAGCTTTTCGCGCGCGGCGGCCACGTCGCCGTCGACCTTGTTGATGCCCTTGCTGGCCAGCTCGGCGCGGCGCGCCGCGTCTTGCCTTTCCAGTTCAGCCGCGGCCGCCACACGCGCCGGCGCGAACTTGAAGCGTTCGGCCAGCCAGAAGGCCAGCGTGGCCACGGTCAGCACAAACAGCAGCAGCGAGAAGTTGCCGGTCCAGAAACCCAGGAACCAGCCGCCCAGGTAGACGACCAGGACGGCGTACAGCGCCGCGGTGAGTGTGCTCATGGGGGTGTTCATCAGTCTTCGACCTGGAGGATGGCGAGGAAGGCTTCCTGCGGCACCTCGACAGAGCCGATCTGCTTCATGCGCTTCTTGCCGGCCTTCTGTTTTTCAAGCAGCTTCTTCTTGCGGGTGATGTCGCCGCCGTAGCATTTTGCCAGCACGTTCTTGCGCAGCGCCTTGACGTCTTCACGCGCGATGATGTTGGCGCCGATGGTGGCCTGGATGGCCACGTCGTACATCTGGCGCGGGATCAGCTTGCGCATCTTGGCCGCCACCGCTCGGCCACGCGGCTGGCTTTGTGCGCGGTGCACGATCATGGCCAGCGGGTCGACACGCTCGCCGTTGATCATGATGTCGACCTTCACGACGTCGGCAGCGCGGTATTCCTTGAATTCGTAATCCATGCTGGCGTAGCCGCGGCTGACCGACTTCAGCTTGTCGAAGAAGTCCAGCACGATCTCGGCCAGCGGCAGTTCGTAGCTCAGGTGCACCTGCTTGCCGTGGTAGGCCATGTTCAGCTGCACGCCGCGCTTCTGGTTGCACAGCGTCATCACCGGGCCCACGCTGTCTTGCGGCATGTACAGGTGCACGGTGACGATGGGCTCGCGGATTTCCGCGATGCGGCCCAGGTCGGGCATCTTGCTGGGGTTCTCGACCTGGATCACGGCGCCGTCGTTCAGCTCCACCTCGTAGACCACGCTGGGGGCGGTGGTCACCAGGTCCTGGTCGAACTCGCGCTCCAGCCGTTCCTGCACGATTTCCATGTGCAGCAGGCCCAGGAAACCGCAGCGGAAGCCGAAGCCCAGTGCCTGGCTCACCTCGGGCTCGTAGCGCAGGCTGCTGTCGTTGAGCTTGAGCTTCTCCAGCGCGTCGCGCAGCTGTTCGTATTCGCTGGCTTCGGTGGGGTACAGGCCCGCAAACACCTGCGGCTGGATTTCCTTGAAACCCGGCAGCGCTTCGGTGGCGGGGCCGGCGTTGTTGGGCAGCTTCTTTTCCAGCGTGATGGTGTCACCCACCTTGGCCGCCTGCAGTTCCTTGATGCCGCAGATGACAAAGCCCACCTCGCCGGCCTTCAGGCTGTCGCGCGGCACGCTCTTGGGCGTGAACACACCCATGTGTTCGATGCCGAATACGGTATCGGTGGCCATCAGGCGGATGCGCTCGCCCTTGCTCAAGCTGCCGTCGACCACGCGCACCAGCATCACGACGCCGACGTAGTTGTCGAACCAGCTGTCGATGATCATCGCGCGTGGCGCGCCCGTGGGGTTGCCGCGCGGCGGTGGCATGCGCGTGATGACGGCTTCCAGGATCTCGTCGATGCCCATGCCGGTCTTGGCGCTGCACGGGATGGCGTTGTCGGCATCGATGCCGATGACGTCTTCGATCTCGCTCTTGGCGTTGTCGGGGTCGGCGCTGGCCAGGTCCATCTTGTTGAGCACCGGCACCACTTCCACACCCAGGTCGAGCGCGGTGTAGCAGTTGGCCACGGTCTGGGCTTCGACACCTTGCGACGCGTCCACCACCAGCAGCGCACCTTCGCAGGCGCTGAGCGAACGGCTCACTTCATAAGAGAAGTCGACGTGCCCCGGCGTGTCGATGAGGTTCAGGTTGTAGACCTGACCGTCGCGGGCCTTGTAGCTGAGCGCTGCGGTCTGTGCCTTGATGGTGATGCCACGCTCGCGTTCGATGTCCATCGAGTCGAGCACCTGCGCTTCCATCTCGCGGTCAGACAGGCCGCCGCAGCGTTGAATCAGGCGGTCGGCCAGCGTGCTCTTGCCGTGATCGATGTGGGCAATGATCGAGAAGTTGCGGATGTGGTTCATCGAGCGTGATTGCATCGCGGCGTTGCCGCTTGTGCGCGTGTTCAGCGACGGATGCCGCGTTCTGCGCGTTGGGCTGCGTGAGGGTGCGTCGGGTGGTGCCGCAAGCCTTCGCGTACAGCTAAAAAAAAGGCGCGTCCAAATGGGTGACGCGCCTTCCAACAGAACGTTTGGCAACTGCTTGTTGGGCGTTCATTCTAACCAAAAGAATCGGCCGGGAACCCGCGTCGTTGCTTGATTTCCGGCCGTTGCGGACAACCGACAGGCAGAAGTTATACACAGATTATTCACAAGCCGATAACCACTCGGCGATTGGCCATGTGAGTGACCACTCAGGGGTCCTGAGGCGGGTAAATCCAGCCCCATCAGCCACCATTCTAGACGGCTGCAGTCTGAATCCGGGCGTGGCCCGGATTGAAGTGAAAGGTCACTAACTTGGCTAACCGGTGCGGACGTGCTGTGCCCCAAACTGGACGGCTGCGGGCTCCCACGATGTGGAAAGACCCGCAGCGCGACTCAACTGAAACACACCCAGCGGGTGTGCGCGCTGCGCCACGGGGAGCGCAGCGCCACGGGGCTTTCAGCGGTTGGGACGGATCACGATGTAGTTGACCCACTCGCCGCGCCGCACCAGCACCGACACCGGCTTGGCCTTGTCACCCTTGTCGATCTTGGCCGCCAGCGCCGCAAACTGTTTGCCGTCGCTGACCTCGGCGTTGTCGATCGACAGGATCACGTCACCTTCACGCAAGCCCGCGCGGGCCGCCGCACCTTCGACTGCGTCCACACGCACGCCGCCACGCACACGCAACTCGCGTTTCTGCGCGTCGGTCAGGTCGGCCACCGTGACGCCCAGAGCGGTCTTGGCTGCAGCCTGCGGTGCGGCGCCCGGTTCGGCTGCGGCACGACGGGTGGGTCTTTCGGCTTCGAACTCGGCAATCGCGACGTTCAGGTCACGGGTGGCACCGCGGCGAAAAACCTGCAGCGTGGCGCGGGCGCCGGGCTTCAGGCCACCCACGATGCGCGGCAGGTCGCCGGCCTTCTCGACGGCCTTGCCATCGACCTTCACGATGATGTCGCCGGCTTCAACGCCGGCCTTCTCTGCCGGCTGGTCTTTTTCGACACCGGTGACCAGGGCACCGCGGGGAGCGCCCAGACCGATGGATTCGGCCACTTCCTTGGTCACGGCCCCGATCTGCACGCCGATGCGGCCACGGATCACACGCCCCGTGCTGCGCAGCTGCTCGGCTACCCGCGTGGCCTCGTCGATGGGAATGGCAAAGCTGATGCCCATGAAGCCACCGGAGCGGCTGTAGATCTGCGAGTTGATGCCCACCACCTCGCCGCGCAGGTTCAGCAGCGGGCCGCCGCTGTTGCCGGGGTTGATGGCCACATCGGTCTGGATGAAAGGCAGGTAGTCGCCGGTGTCGCGCTGCTTGGCGCTGACGATGCCGGCGGTGACGGTGTTTTCCAGGCCGAAGGGCGAGCCGATGGCCATCACCCATTCGCCCACCTTCAGGCGGTTCACGTCACCGATCTTCACGAAGGGCAGCCCGCTGGCCTCGACCTTGACGACGGCCACGTCGGTGCGTTTGTCGGCGCCGATGATGCGGGCCTTCAGCTCACGCTTGTCGGTGAGCGTGACGATGACCTCTTCGGCCCCGTCCACCACGTGGGCGTTGGTCATGATGAAACCGTCGGCACTGAGGATGAAACCCGACCCCACGCCGCGCTGCTGCGGTTCGTCTTCATTGCCGCGTGGGTTGCCCCTGCGGTCAGGGCGGTTGGGCATGGGAATGCCGAAGCGCCGGAAGAACTCTTCGATGTTGGGGTCGATTTCGCCACCGCCGCCCACGCTGGCGCCTCCGCGCCTTTCAGTGGTGCGGATGTTGACGACGGTCGGGCTCACACGCTCGACGAGTTCGGTGAAGTCGGGCAGTTGCACGGTCTGCGCTTGCGCCTGGCGCGGCAACAGAAGCGGCGCCGCCAGGCCCAGCATGGCCAGGCTGAGTGCCACACGGGCGGCCCAGGAACGGGCAAGGGTTGTCTTGGAAGAGCAGTGCATCATGCGTTGGACTCGGACTTTCTAAACAACGGATTGCGACACACGGGGCGCAGGCGCCCGGCGTCGCCTCAGGGCCGCCGTCGCTCGAAGGCAACGGCAAACAACTTCAGTGTGGCGGGCGGCGCATCGCCGACCACCGTGACCCAATGTTCACCTTGGCGCGCCATCACGGTGGCGGTAGCCCCTTGCTGGGCCTGGACTTCGGCCGTGTGGCGGTCGGGTCGGAAGGGTTCGACAAAAACCGAGACATGGCTCAGCCCGTCGGTGAAAACGGCTTGCAGCACGGACTCGCCGTCCCCGGCCGTCTCCATGCCGCGGCGCATGCAGCCAGCGAGCCGGAAACCGGCAATGGGCCGGGCCAGGATCCACCCTTCGGCGTCCAGCGTGGTCAGCTTCTGCTGCGGGCGCAGCACCTGGTAGCCCTCGAGCTTGCGCATGATCTGCAGCACGCTGTCGGGTTGCGGCCGCACGTCGATGGCCACTTCCGAGAAGGCGGTGGACTCGAGCACACGTTGCGCGCCACCGGCCTCGGCCATCACGTCGGCCCGCAGCATCAGGCCGCTGGCCATGTCAGCCCACAGGCGCTGCGCGTAGCGCAAGGCGTCTCGGGGCCAGAGCAAGAGCACCGCGGCATCACGGCCCGCCACGCGGGCGTTGCCTTCACGGCGCAGCTCGTACTGCTCCAGGGCCTGTGGGTCGACGGCCTGCGGCGTGGTGGTCCAGGCCGCAAGGGTCTCGCGCTTTTCGACCACCGCCACCTGCGACTGCGGCCAGAAGGTGTGCACCCGGTCGTTGTGGCGCACGATGCGCTGCTGGCGGCCGTCTTGCGCCTCGAGCCTTTCGTAGGCCTGGTCGGCGACCGAAAAGTACCAGACCCGCGAACTCGAGACCTGCCCGCCGGTGCTGTAGACCAGCGTGCCCTGGTAGTTGCCGCCACGCGCCGCAGCCTGGATGCGTGCCAGCCAGGCACGGGCATCGGCCGGCGCCAGCACACCGGTGGCCAGCGGTGCAGCCGGTGTGGCCGCTGCGGCGTTGCCCAGCTGGGCCTGGGCAGCCAGGGGCAACAAGGCGACAGCCAGTGCACTCAGCACGGCGATCCTGCAGCCTCGGCCCATCAGCACCGGGTTTACCGAATTCACCGCTGCACACCCGCCGGCATCTCAGCGTCAACCCGCCGCAAGGCACTGCCCGGAACAGCAGCCGCAAAACCACCGCGTGCCGACTGGTGCGCACGCAGGAACTCGTCCAGCCTGGCATCGCGGATCAGCGCACCGGCTGCCGTGGGCGCTGCCGCCCTGCCTGCAGCGTTGCTGACCTGAACCACCCCGGACGGCACAGTGCCGGCCGCCGCCAGTGTGTCGGCGGCGCCATCGACCTCCGGGCCCGAGACCTGAGACACCACCAGCATCCCGGCCACCAGCACAAAGCCCGCGGCAACCGCCGCCGGCATCCGCCAGGCCGGTGCCGCACGTTTTGGCGCCGAGGGTGCCAGCACCACCGGTTCATCGGCCAGACGCTCACGCAGCTGGGCCAGGAAACGGGCGTCGTGCGAAGGTGCGGCCGCCAGTTCGCTGGACCGCATCACGTCACCGATGAGGTGATAGCTGTGCCAGGTGGCACGGGCCTGCGGGTCATCGCGCCACGCGCGGCAGGCCTTGTCCAGGCATTCGACGTCGCCATCGACGGCGCCGGACAGCCAGCGCCTAGGGTCGTTTTCAGGCGTGTCGTCAGCAGCGGGGGCAGCTTGTTGGCTCATGCTTGGGGCCGGGTTGGGGTTTGAAGTTCGAACGGTGGGGCATGCGGGAGGATCGGAGCTTGCGGGCTACCAGCGTTCCCCGTCGCGTGTGTCGAGCAAAGGCTTCAGGCGCACGGCGATGGCATCGCGGGCGCGAAAGATGCGGGAGCGCACGGTTCCGATGGGGCAATTCATGACTTCGGCAATCTCTTCGTAGCTCAGGCCTTCGATTTCACGCAGCGTGATCGCCTGCCGCAGGTCGTCAGACAGCGCTTCGATCGCGGAGTTCACTGCCGCCGCGATCTCTTTGCTGGCCAACAGGGCTTCGGGTGTTTCGCCGTCCGTTAGTTCATTCTCGGCGCGTGAAGTTTCCTCACCATCTTCATCGTTGCGCATCGCCGACTCGGAAACCAGCGGGTCGCGCTTCAGGTCCATCAGCGCCTTTTTGGCCGAGTTGACGGCAATCCGGTACAGCCAGGTGTAGAAGGCCGCTTCGCCACGGAACTGCGGCAACGCCCGGTAAGCGCGGATGAAGGTCTCCTGGGCGATGTCCTGCACCAGGTCGACATCGCGGACCATGCGGCCGATCAACCGCTCGATGCGGCGCTGGTACTTGACCACCAGCATCTCGAACGCACGGACATCGCCGAGCTTGACTCGCTCGACCAGGGCAGCGTCGGCGTCCGCATCAGTCATTCAATCGGGCTGAGCCGCGTGCGGGCCGGGTCTGGCCATGCGGGCGCCGGGGGTGGGTTCGGGTGCAGGGCAATATACCGCAGCACGCAAAGCATGCAGCGCCGGGCCGGCCTCTGAGGCGGCCAGCGGAATCCACACGGAGGCGCTGGTCTTGCCGCTTGCGGGTGCCACGGGCTTCAGCCGCAGCAACAACCAAGGCCCGAGGTCGACCATGACTTCGACAGGCCCTGGCTGGCCGTCTGCTTGCCAGATCTGGCCGTCCCAGCTCAGGTGGATGGCTCGGGGTCGCAGCCCACGCCACGCCACGAAGGCCATCACGGGCAGCGTGGTCCAGGCGGGCCACAGCGGCAACTGCCAGTGACCCAGCCCCCAGGCGACCAAGGCAGCGGCTGACACGGCAGGCAAGCCGGACTGCAACAGGCGCCAGGCGTTCCCGCCGCTGCCCTGCACGCTGACGGCCGGCGCCGCAGACACGGGCCTTCAGGCGCGCCGGAAAACCAGCGTGCCGTTGGTGCCGCCGAAGCCGAAGTTGTTTTTCACCGCCACGTCGATCTTCATCGGCCGCGCTTCGTTGGCGCAGTAGTCCAGGTCGCACTCGGGATCCTGGTTGAAGATGTTGATGGTGGGCGGGGACACCTGGTGGTGGGTGGCCAGCACGGTGAAAACCGATTCGATGCCACCGGCGCCACCCAGCAGGTGGCCGGTCATCGACTTGGTGCTGTTCACGACCAGCCGCTTGGCGTGGTCGCCGTAGGCCAACTTGATGGCATTGGTTTCGTTCACGTCGCCCAGCGGGGTGCTGGTGCCGTGGGCATTGAGGTACTGCACCTCGCTTGCATTGATGCGCGCGTTTCGCAGCGCCGCCATCATGCTGCGCTTGGGGCCGTCGACATTGGGCGCCGTCATGTGGAAGGCGTCGGCACCCATGCCAAAACCAGCCAGTTCGGCGTAGATTCTTGCACCGCGCTTCCTGGCGTGTTCGTACTCTTCGAGCACCAGCACACCCGCACCTTCACCCAGCACGAAGCCGTCACGGTCCTTGTCCCAGGGACGGGACGCGGTCTGCGGGTCTTCGTTGCGGGTCGACAGCGCGCGGGCCGCAGCAAAACCGCCCACGCCCAGTGGCGACACCGTGCTTTCGGCACCACCGGCCACCATCACGTCGACGTCACCGTATTCGATCAGGCGGCCAGCCTCGCCGATGCAGTGCAAGCCCGTCGTGCACGCCGTCACGATGGCCAGGTTGGGCCCCGTGAAACCGTACTTGATGGAGACATGGCCCGAGATCATGTTGATGATCGACGCCGGCACGAAAAAAGGCGAGATGCGCCGCGGCCCGCGTGCCTTGTACTCGTCTTCGGTCTGTTCGATCATCGGCAGACCACCGATGCCCGAACCCACCATCACGCCGATGCGCTCGGCGGTGACCTCGTTCAGCGCGTCGCCATGCGGCAGCCCCGCATCCTGCACGGCCTGGATCGAGGCGGCCATGCCGTAGTGGATGAAGGTGTCCATGTGGCGGGCTTCCTTGCCGGGCATGTAGTCCTCGACATTGAAGCCCTTCACTTCGCCCGCGAACCGGCAGGAAAAGGCCGATGCATCGAACTTGGTGATCAGGTCGATGCCCGACCGCCCGGCCAGGATATTGGCCCAGCCCTCAGCCACCGTGTTGCCCACGGGGCTGACGAGCCCGAGGCCCGTGACGACAACGCGGCGGCGACCGGACATGGGCGCTTTAGCCTTTTTGGTGCTTGACGGCGTAGTCGATCGCCAACTGAACGGTGGTGATCTTCTCGGCTTCTTCGTCGGGGATCTCGATGCTGAACTCGTCTTCGAGCGCCATCACCAGTTCCACCGTGTCCAGCGAGTCGGCTCCGAGGTCGGCGACAAAGGCCTTTTCGTTCGTGACGTCGGACTCGGGAACGCCGAGTTGTTCCGCAATGATTTTCTTGACTCGCGCTTCGATATCGCTCATGACTCCTCCAGGAGTGGGATCGGAAAAACAGCCCAGGATTCTACCGGCCGGGCAGGCGCCGGATTTCTTGGCCCCGGCAAGGGCCTCAATTCATGACCATGCCACCGTTGACGTGCAGCTCGGTCCCTGTGATGTAAGCAGCCTGTGGCGAAGCCAGGAAGGCCACCGCGTGGGCCACTTCTTCGGCCTGCCCCAAACGGCCCAGCGGAATGCTGGCCAGCAGTGCCGCCTTGGAAGTTTCGGGCAGACCTTCGGTCATGTCAGTGGCAATGAAACCGGGCGCCACGCAGTTGACGGTGATGTTGCGCGCGCCGAGTTCACGCGCCAGCGATCGGGTCAGGCCGGCCACGCCGGCCTTGGCCGCCGCGTAGTTGGCTTGGCCGGCGTTGCCGCTGACGCCCACCACCGACGTGATGTTGATGATGCGGCCCAGGCGCTGCCGCATCATCGGTTTGGTGGCCGCGCGGCAGGCGCGAAAGACGGCCTTGAGGTTGGTGTCGATCACCGCGTCCCAGTCGTCGTCTTTCATGCGCATGGACAACGTGTCGCGTGTGATGCCGGCGTTGTTGACCAGCACGTGAAGGCCGCCATGTGCCTTCACGATGCCGTCGACCGCGGCGTCCAGCGCCGGGCCGTCGGTGACGTTCAACACGATGCCGCGGCCACCTTGCGCGGCCAAAGCTTCGCCGATGGCTGCAGCGCCACTTTCGGTGGTGGCAGTGCCAACGACCTGGAAACCCGCGTCGGCCAGCGCCTTGGCAATGGCACGGCCGATGCCCCGAGAGGCGCCGGTGACCAGGGCAACCTGGGCTGTCTGCACTGCGTCGCTCATGCGAGCATCTCCTGCGCTGTTTTGAGGCTGGCGGGGTCGAGCACGGTGGTGGTCTGGATGTCGGCATCGACACGCTTCACCAGACCCGCCAGCACCTTGCCGGGGCCACATTCCAGGACGTGCAGCAGGCCACGCTGCCGCAGGGCCTGGGTCACCTCGACCCAGCGCACCGGCCCGAAGGCCTGGCGGTAGAGCGCCTCGCGGATCGCGTCGGGCTCGGTCTGCACCAGCACGTCGATGTTGTTGACCACCGGGATGCGCGGCGCTGCGATGGCCACGCCCACCAGGTGTTCACGCAAGGCTTCGGCCGCCGGCTTCATCAAGGCTGAATGGAAAGGGGCCGACACGGCCAGCAGCAGCGCACGCTTGGCGCCTTTGGCCTTGAGCCGTTCGCAGGCGCGGTCCACGCCCAGCTTGCTGCCGGCAATCACGGTCTGTTTGGGGTCGTTGAAGTTGGCCGGCGCCACCACTTCGCCACTTTCAGCGGCCACAGCGGCACACACATCGTTCACCACGGCTGCGTCCAGGCCCAGGATCGCGGCCATCGCGCCGGCGCCCACCGGCACCGCCTGTTGCATGGCCTGGGCACGGAAGCGCACCAGCGGCAAGGCATCGGCCAACGTCAGCGCACCGGCTGCCACCAAGGCGCTGTATTCGCCCAGCGAGTGGCCAGCCACCGCAGCGGGCTCGGCACCACCTTCGGCACGCCAGGCGCGGTAGCAGGCAATGGCCGCCGCCAGCATCACCGGCTGGGTGTTGGTGGTGAGTTCCAGCGTTTCCTTGGGGCCGGCGTGGATCAGTTGGCCCAGGTCTTCTCCGAGCGCAGCGCTGGCTTCTTCCAGCGTCTGGCGCACCGCGGGGTGGTCGCCCCAGGCGTCCAGCATGCCCACGGACTGCGAGCCCTGGCCGGGGAAGACAAATGCAAAAGGCGTCATGGCTTTGATGGACAGTGATAGGTGGTGGGTGGCACTCAGAAATCGAGCAGCACCGCACCCCAGGTGAAACCGCCGCCCACACCTTCGAGCATCACAGTGTCGCCACGTTTCACACGGCCGCTTTTCACCGCCACGTCCAGCGCCAGCGGCACCGAGGCCGCCGAGGTGTTGCCGTGTTCGTCAACGGTGGCAATCAGCTTGTCCAGCGGCAGGCGCAGCTTCTTGGCCGTGCCCTGCATGATGCGGATGTTGGCCTGGTGCGGAATCAGCCAGTCCAGGTCTTCCGCGCTGCGGCCGGCTTTTTCCAGCACGGCGCGCGCCGCGCTGTCGAGCACACCCACGGCCAGCTTGAAGACAGCTTGCCCGTCCATCTTCAGCAGCGGGTCGCCCAGCACCTGGCCACCGGCCACCGTGCCGGGCACGCAGAGAATGCCCACGTGGCGGCCGTCGGCATGCAGTTCGGTGGCCAGGATGCCAGGTTCGGCACTGGCTTCCAGCACCACGGCGCCGGCGCCGTCACCAAACAGCACGCAGGTGGTGCGGTCGTTGAAATCGAGGATGCGCGAAAAAACTTCGGCACCCACGACCAGCGCGCAGTTGGCGCTGCCGGCCTTGATCATCGAATCGGCCACCGCCAGCGCGTAGACAAAACCCGAGCAGACGGCCTGCAGGTCGAAGGCTGCGCAGCCATGCACACCCAGCTTCTGTTGCAGGATGCAGGCGGTGGACGGGAACACCATGTCGGGCGTGGACGTGGCCACGATGATCAGGTCCACGTCGTCGGCGGTGCGGCCGGCCGCCTGCAGCGCGGCGCGGGAGGCGTGCAAGGCCAGGTCGCTGCTGTTGACACCGTCGTCGACGAAGTGGCGGGCACGGATGCCGGTGCGCTCGACGATCCACTCGTCGCTGGTCTCCAGCCCCTTTTCCGCCAGCAAGGCCGCCATGTCGGCATTGCTCAAGCGCCGCGGCGGCAGATAGCTGCCGGTGCCGGCGATGCGGGCAAAGCGCGGGGCTTGCGAAGAGACGTGGGCGGTGGGTGAGGAAGGCAGGGGGTTCATGCCGCTTGTTCTGACGCGCCATCACCAGCAGGCAACGCCATGAGCGTGGGGCCGAGCCGGTCATGCACGCGGTCCAGGAGCCGGTTGCGCGCGGCATCATAAGCCCGCGCCAGTGCCTGCTCGAAGGCGTAGGCGTCGGCCGAACCGTGGCTTTTGAAAACCAGCCCACGCAGGCCGAGCAAAGCGGCGCCGTTGTAGCGCCGCGGGTCCACGCGGTGCTTGAAGCGTTGCAGCACCGGCATGGCCACCAGGGCCGCCAGCTTGGACATCGGGCCGCGGGTGAATTCCTGCTTGATGAAGTCCGACATCATCGACGCCAGACCTTCGGAAGTCTTGAGCAGCACGTTGCCGACAAAACCGTCGCAGACGACCACGTCCACCGTTCCCTTGAAGATGTCATTGCCTTCGACGTTGCCGAAGAAGTTGATCTGTCCGGCCTCACCCGCAGCCCGCAGGAGTTCGCCCGCACGCTTGATGGTTTCGCTGCCCTTGATGGCTTCTTCGCCGATGTTGAGCAGGCCCACCGATGGCTCGGCCTTGCCATCGACGGCGGACACCAGCGCACTGCCCATGACCGCAAACTGCAGCAGGTGTTCGGGTGTGCAATCGACGTTGGCACCGAGGTCGAGCACGGTGGTGTAACCATCACGCCGATTGGGCATCACGGTGGCAATGGCCGGGCGGTCGATGCCGTCCAGTGTCTTCAGCAAATACCGCGCCACGGCCATCAAGGCGCCCGTGTTGCCGGCCGAGACACAGGCATGGGCGCCGGCCTTGACCTGCTGCAGGGCCACCCGCATGGAAGAGTCGCGCTTCCTGCGCAAGGCCACTTCGACCGAGTCGTCCATCGTGACCACTTCGGTGGCCACCACCACGTTGCAGCGTGGCCACTGGGCAGCCGGGCGCAAGGCGTCGGCGGCGCCCACGAGCACCAGCTCCGCGCTGGGATGTTTGTCCAGGAAGGCCCGGCAGGCCGGCAGCGTGATCAGCGGGCCGTGGTCGCCACCCATGCAGTCGACGGCAATGCGCACCAACTGCAGGGGTGCGGGCGGCGCGACCTTGGCGGACACGGCGGCAGGCAGGGAATTCAGCTCAGAACCGACGCTGGGCGGGGCTGCTCACGGTCGAGTGGCCACACAGAGGGCCGGCTCGACGGTCAGCCGCTTCAGGCGTCGGCCTTGGTCTTCAGGACCTTGCGGCCGCGATAGAAGCCGGTGGGGCTGATGTGGTGGCGCAGGTGCACCTCGCCCGTGGTGGGCTCGACGGCAGTGCCGGGCGCAGCCACGGCATTGTGCGAACGGTGCATGCCGCGCTTGGAAGGCGACTTCTTGTTTTGCTGGACGGCCATGGGATCTCCTGGGGTCGGCGCGGGCTGCGGCAGGCCATCAAGAGCCTGCAGTAGCAGCGGTTTGGGGGTGGCGCCCCCGGTTCAAGCGGGCCAATCCGTGCCGTCAGGGGCCTGGTTCAGGCCTGATTCGGGCCGGTCTTGGCCGACGCTTCAGAGCGCTCGGTCAATATCGGGCGATAGATCTTGCGGTGGATTGCACCATTCGCAAAGCCCACCAGTATAGCACCGGGCGTCAGGTTCCGAAGGGCCGGAGCCTGGACTTACTTGGCACCGCCCTTGCCAGCGCGCAGCGCTGCCAGCGCGGCGAAAGGGTTGGGCGCGGGTTCTGCTTCCGGCAGGTCGTCCACCGGCATGGGCAAGGGCGTGGGGCAGGTGCCTTCGTGGCGGGGCACCAGGGGCAGAGCCAGGATCAGCTCGTCTTCCAGCAAGTCGTGCAGGTTCAGTCCCTGGCCCAGGACCATCACGTCTTCTTCGGCGGTTTCGTCCAGCCGTTCGGCTTCGGATTCGGTGCGCACGAAGCGGAAGCGCCGGTCCACCTGCAAGTGCTGTTGCACAGCTTGCAGGCAGCGTTGGCATTGCAGCGGCACGGACAGCTCGGCTTTCAGGTGCAGCCAGACTTCGGCTTCGCCGCCAGCGGCCGGCAGCAAGGAACCTTGCGCCGACCAGTCCACCGCCACCGCGCCGTCAACGGTATCGAACAGGCTTTCCAGCAGGCGGGGCATGCCAGACAAGGGCCATGTGCTGGTCAGCAAGGCACTGTCGGTGCAGAAGCCGCGCACGTTCAAGGCCAGGAAGTCGTAGGGACGTTCTTTCATGGCCGCATTGTCGGCGGCGTTCACCCTGGCCAGTGGCGCTTGAACACAGGCGCCAAATCGGGGTGCTGTTCAACACGCTGCAGCGCCGCCAGCTGCGCCTGTGCACCAGCCCAGCACGACACGACGGCGCAAGCGCGCTGGCAAGATTCGATGCGCCGACTGAAGCGCCAACTTCTGTGCGCTGACAATCCGGCAATGCAAGCAGACCCTGCCCCCCTGATCCTGGCCTCCACGTCGCGCTACCGGCGCGAACTGCTGCAGCGCCTGCACCTGCCTTTCGAAGCCGTGGCGCCGCAGGTCGACGAAACGCCCCTGCCCGGCGAAAGACCTGCTGCGCTGGCACAAAGGCTGGCCCTGGCCAAGGCGCAGGCCGTCGCCGCGCTGCGACCCGGCGCCATCGTCATTGGCTCGGATCAGGTGGCCGATCTCGACGGCCAGCCCATCGGCAAGCCGGGCAGCCACGAACGTGCCGTCGAGCAACTGCAGCGCATGCGCGGCCACCGCGTGGTTTTTCAGACCGCCGTGTCGGTGGTGCGGGCCGACCGCCACTTTGCCCAGACGCTGCTGGCACCCGTGACCGTGAGCTTTCGCAACTTGTCCGACGCCGAGATCGAACACTACCTGCGGACCGAAGAACCCTACGACTGCGCCGGCAGCGCCAAGTGCGAGACGCTGGGCATCGCCTTGCTCGATGCCATCGACAGCGACGACCCCACGGCGCTGATCGGCCTGCCGCTGATCCGCACCTGCCGCCTGCTGCGTGCGGCCGGCCTCGACCCGCTTTTGCCATGACCGGCACGCTGCTGCTGGTGCCCAACACGCTGGACCTGGGCGCCGCCGAGGTCGACCTGCAAGAGGTGTTGCCCCATGCCGTGATCCGCCGCGCGGCGGCCCTGCAGCATTGGGTGGCCGAAGACGCGCGCAGCACACGTGCCTTCTTGAAGCGCGTGGCCGCCATCGAGCCACTGGCCGCACCGCTGCAGGCGCTGGACATCCGCGAACTGCCCCGAGCCCGCAAGGGCAGCCGGGAAGCCGTGCCCGCGCAGGAATGGCAGCAGCTGCTGCAGCCAGCGCTGCAAGGCCACGACGTGGGCTTGATTTCCGAAGCCGGCCTGCCCGCCGTGGCCGACCCAGGTTCGCTGCTGGTGGCCGCAGCCCACGCCGCCGGCGTGCGTGTGCTGCCGCTGGCGGGTGCCAGCTCGCTGCTGCTGGCACTGGCGGCCAGCGGCCTGAACGGCCAGAGTTTTGCGTTTGCGGGCTACCTGCCGCAGGAGCCCGCCGCGCGACTGGCCCGCATCAAGGAACTGGAGTTGCTGTCGCGCCGCACCTCGCAGACACAACTCGTGATCGAAACGCCCTACCGCAATGCTGCCCTGCTGGCGGCGCTGACCGAGGGCCTGACGGCAGGCACGAGCCTGAGCGTGAGCTGCGGCCTGACCTTGCCCGATGGCTGGACGCGGTCGGGGCCGGTTTCAACGTGGCGGCAGAAGCCGGCACAGATGCCCGACCGCTTGCCCGCCGTGTTTGCTTTCCTGGCCAATTGAGCGCGCCCGCTGAGCGCACCAGTGTGTGCGTCGGCTCAGCTACCGCCGCCCAGCAGCGAAGCCACTTTGCGCTTGGGCTTGATGTTCGGCGACAGGCCCCGGGTGGGCACCGGTGCGGACGCCTTGTTGACCGTCTCCCACGATGCACCACCAGCGCCAGTGGGTTCATAGGGCTTGTCGAAAAAGGGGTCCCGGCTCTGTGCCGCACGGCGCGGACGCTCGGTGGCCACAGCGGCTGCCGCCATTACCGGCTCAACGCGCGCAGGCGCGGCAAAACGCTCGGCTTCGTCATCGTCGCGACGGCGCGGCGGACGCCGTGGCGCCCGGTCGTCTTCCAGCTCGATGGGCTCCAGCTCGATTTTCTTCTTGATCAGCTTTTCGATGTCACCCACCAGGCGGGTGTCGTCACGTGTCACCAGGGTCACTGCCAGGCCGGAGGCGCCAGCACGGCCGGTGCGACCGATGCGGTGCACGTAGTCTTCGGCATTGAAGGGCACGTCGAAGTTGAACACCGCCGGCAGGTCGACGATGTCCAGTCCACGCGCGGCCACGTCGGTGGCCACCAGCAAGTCCACTTCACCGGCCTTGAATGCCGCCAGGGCCTTCAGCCGTTCATCCTGGCTCTTGTCACCGTGCAGTGCCTGGGTCTTCAGGCCGTCGCGTTCAAAGGAACGTGCGAGGCGCGCCGCACCGAGCTTGCTGTTGACGAAGATGATGGCCTGCGACAGTTCGCGCGTGCGCAGCAACTGGCGCACGACGGCCCGTTTGTCGTCGTCGGTGACGCTGAAAAAACGCTGCTCGACATTGGTGGCGGTGGCATTGGGCCGCGCCACTTCCACCAGCACCGGGTCTTGCAGGTAGCTGTTGGCCAGTTTGCGGATCTCGGGCGAGAAAGTGGCCGAAAACAGCAGCGTCTGGCGGGTCTTGGGCAGGAAGGCCAGGATGCGCTGCAGGTCGGGCAGGAAGCCGATGTCCAGCATGCGGTCGGCTTCGTCGAGCACCACGTACTCGACCTGGTTCAGCACCGCGTTTTTGGCCTCGATGTGGTCGAGCAGCCGGCCGGGCGTGGCGATCAGCACCTCGACACCGGCCTTCAGCTGCAGCGTCTGCGGCTTCATGTCGATGCCGCCGAAGACCACCGCCGAGCGCAGCTTGGTGTGCTTGGCGTACTTCTTGACGCTTTCGGCGACCTGATCGGCCAGTTCTCGCGTCGGGGCCAGCACCAGCGCGCGCACCGGGTGTCGAGCCGGCGACACGCTGGCACTTTCGTGACGCATCATCTTCTGCAGCAGCGGCAGCGTGAAAGCCGCCGTCTTGCCGGTGCCGGTCTGCGCTGCCCCCATCACGTCGCGGCCGTCCAGCACGATGGGAATCGCCTTGGCCTGGATCGGCGTCATCGCCGTGTAGCCCGAATCGATCACGGCCCGCAGGAGCTTGGGGTCGAGCGGGAGGGTGTTGAAGAGGGGGGGAGCGGCTTCGGGCAACGTTGCTGCAGCCTCGTCCGGCGCGCCGGTTTCGGGAGTGTTGGGATCGATCATTGGTGCAGCATTATCCGACGGCCGGGGTTCGTTCTTGACAAACCCATGCCAGAGCGACGATCAGGCAGCCGGCCGGCGTCGCGGGTAGCGCAGCCAACGCGGCGACTTGAAGCGCACGATGCGCCAGTACAACACCACGTAAGAAACTGCAAACGCCACGAGAAACATCGCCATCACGGCCGAGTTGTTCCACCACAGCACCGCCGGCACGATCGACAGCATGCACAACAGCCACAGAAAGGGTGAAGTCATCGAATTGCGCCGCGTCATTGCCTTGGCGCTACGGTTGCCCACGGCCCACTTCATCACGCGGCGATAGATCAGCGAATGCAGATGAATCCCGTCGGGCATCGACGGAGGAACCTGACGCAGGAATTTCCGGCGGTAGATCGAAAAGAGGGTCTCGAAGACGGGGTAGACACAAACCAGTAAGGGGAATAGCGGGGACACCTCGGGGTTGCGAACAAGCAACAGAATTGCGATCTCGGCGACATAAAAGCCAAGAAAGTAAGCGCCTCCATCACCAAGGAAGATCAGTCCAGCAGGGAAGTTCCAGATGAAGAAACCTAGCACGGCGCCAACGCCAGCCAATGCCAGCATGCCGACCAAGTCGTCGCCAACCTGGAATCCAACATAGGCCAGGCTGACGAGCATCAGCACCACGCACATCGATGCCAGGCCGTTGAAGCCGTCAATGATGTTGACGGAATTGGCTATACCGGTGACTGCGAAGACGGTCACCGCGAGCGCCAAGGCAGTCACGGTTACCAGCGCATCAAGGCCAGGGATGTCTGTACGGTGAATCACTGCGCCCAGCAACCAGGCGGCCAAAGTCGCTGAACCTGCCGTTGCCAGCAGGCGCTGGGCGGGGCTGACCCGCTTGGTCAGGTCTTCGACGAGACCGGCGAAAAAAGCCGGCGCACCGCAGACCAACAGCAGGGCGCTCGAGCGGCCGATATCTGGTGCCAGCCAAGCCGTGATGGCAGTCGCGGCCGCCAACGCGCAGACGATGCCGACCCCGCCAATGCGCGGCACCGGTGCGGCATGGAATTTCTGCGGCCCGGATGTGTCCAAATCCATCGACAGATGCCCGTGGGATTTAGCTGAGCGCACGACCAACAGGGTGACGCCCAGCGAGACGGCAAAAGCAATGAGGAGGACAAGCATGCTGAGATTGTAGGAGGCGCTTTCGACGCACCCGCCCCGCGGGCTGCGATCAAGAAGGGATACCACCGTCGGGCGCAGCTTGGAGACTTTAGTCGCCGCCGCTAGGGAAACGCTGATCTGTTCGGGTCACCAGGGGCAAGCTGTGGCTGCCACCATCATCGCGGCACCGCCCTCGACCAAGAACAAGGACCACGCCCGCGACCCCGAGACGCACCAGGCCGAGAAGGGCAACCAGTGGCCCTTCGGGATGAAGGCGCACGTCGTGGTGGATGCCGAGTCTGGCCTGATGCACAGCGTGCACGCCACAGCGGCAAACGAGATCGACGTGGCCCACACGCACGAGGTGCTGCACGGCGAGGAACAGCGCGTGCACGCCGATGCGGGCTGCACCGGCGCGGACAAGCGCCCGGAGATCACCCAGGCGCAAGAGCGGCGACACTTCGGGATTGCGCCCCAGCAGCAGGATGGAACTCGGCGGCGAAGAAACCGTGTAAGGCGGCGCCCCCGTCGCCCAGGAAGATCAGCCCGGCCGGGGAGTTCCAGACGAAAAAGCCGAGCACCGCATCGATGCCGGCCTATGCGCGAGTGCCGCTCACCGCGTCGCCAACCTGGAAGGCCACGTTGGCCAGCGCGGCGAGCCCAGTGACCACGCAGATCGACGACAAGCCGTTGAAGCCGTCGATGATGCAGACCGAGTTGGCGATGCCCGCCACCGCAGACACGGTTAGCAGTGTAGCGACGGCGCCGAATCCGAACACCGAATCCAGGCCGGGGATATCGCTGCGGGTGATGACGGCGTCCAGGAACCGACCATCAGTGCCGCCAACAGCGCCGCCGACAGCGCCGTCGCCAGTAGACGGTGGTGAGGGCTGACGCGCTTGGTGATGTCTTCCACCAGGCGTCCTCCACCAGGCCGGCACCGAAGGCCGGAAGCCCGCACAGCAGCAAGGCAACCATCATCTTGGCGGCCGACGTTTGAAGCAACCACAGCGCCGGGATGGCGCACCCCAGGCCGGCGACGATGCCGCCGACGCGCGACACCGCGTGGGCGCGGAATCTCTGCGGTCCCGAAAGGTCGTGGTCGAGCGAGAAGCGACCATGCGTCTTAGACGAATGGATGACCATCAAGGTGACACCAGGCGAGACCTCAAAGGTGAGGACAAGTGCGAGCACGGCCGGCCGTGTAGGTTCGCGCTTCGCCGCCGGCAGTTGCGAGATGGCACTGGCCGCACAGAGGCCGCGTGGCTGCACTGCGTAGAATCCGCCGGTTCTTCAGCCCGCCCTTCACCCACCGCGACTGTCGGGCAACACCGGCCACATGGCGCCACACCGATCATTACGCTGCCGAGCGATGACCATAGATTTTCCACTGCGCCGGGGCTGGCCCCGCCTGACCCACCTGCTGCTAGCCCTGTTGCTGACAAGCGCTGCGCAAGCGCAGGTGACGCCGCTGGACGGGGCTGGGGCCGCATCTGCGACACAAGCTGAACAAGGTCTCGGGGGCCCCGTGCGCTTGCGGCAAACCGGGGCGCTGCCAGGGCAAGACCCATTCACCGCTGCAGCCGCCGGCCGACTGTCCGAAGTGCCTCAGGCGCCGTATGTCCCGGGAGAGTTCGAGCGCTTCGTGCAGCGCCTGGCCGGAACGGCGGCGCCAGAGGTACGCCGCCTCGGTGCAGAACTGATTACCGGTAGCTTGGATGGCCGCGGCGCGGACCTGAACCCGCTGGTGCCGCCTGATTACGTGCTGGCACCCGGTGACGAGATCCTGCTCACGCTTTGGGGCTCAGTCGATGCCGACCTGCGCCTGATGGTGGACCGCGGTGGCCGCATCAGCGTGCCGCGCGTGGGCGCGATCCAAGTTGCGGGCGTGCGCAACGCCGACCTGCCTGCCGTCGTGGAGCGCCGCGTGGCGCAGGTGTTCAAGAATTTCCAACTGAGCGTGTCGCTGGGGCAGTTGCGCAGCATCCGCGTCTTCGTCACTGGCTTCGTCACCAAGCCGGGAACTTACACCGTGAGCGCCCTGTCGACCGTGGTCGGTGCGCTGATGCATGCCGGCGGGCCCTCGTCGGCCGGCAGTTTCCGGCAGGTAGACCTCAAGCGCGGCGGCGCGCCGGTCGCACGCTTCGACCTCTACGACCTGTTGCTGAAAGGCGACCGCTCGGCCGACCCCGTCATCCAGGCCGGCGACGTGGTGCACGTGGGCGCGGTAGGGCCCCAGGTGGGCCTGATCGGCAGCGTCAACCGTAGCGCGGTGTTCGAGATCAAGCCCGGCGAGACGGTGGCCGAGTTGCTTGCAATGGCTGGCGGCTTCACGCCGGTGGCCGACACCAGCCGGCTTTCGGTGGAGCGGCTGGGCGACCGAAGCGACGTGCGCATCCGTGAGCTGCAGTTGCCCGCCGAAAACGCCAAGACGCTGGCCAGCGGCGACGTGTTGCGCGCCTTCAGTGCCGTGGACGCAAATCTGCCCGTCCAGCGCCAGAACAAGCGCGTCATGGTCGAAGGCGAAGTGCTGCGCCCGGGCGAACATGTGCTGCCGCCGGCAAGCTCGATAGCCGACGCCCTGCGTGCCGCCGGCGGCCTGACCCCGGCGGCGTTCATCTACGGCACCGAGTTCACACGCCAAAGCGTGCGCCAGACGCAGCAGGTCAATTACGAGCGCGCACTGCGCGACCTGGAGATCGAGTTCACCCGCGCCGCTGCCACCCAGCGCACGAGCAACACCGAAGAGGCTGCCGCACGAAGCGCCGGCACCGAGCGGCTTATCACCAGTTTGCGCGCCATCCGCCCGAGCGGCCGCGTGGTGCTGCAGCTGCCGCCAGACAGCCTGGAATTGCCCGACCTTGCGCTGGAAGACGGCGACCGCCTTTACATCCCGCCGCGCGCGACCACGGTGGGCGTCTTTGGCAGCGTCTTCAACGGCGGCAACTACCTGTACGCCGGCGGCCGCAACGTCGACGAGTACGTGCGCCTGGCCGGCGGCCCGACGCGCGGCGCCGACGCCGGCAGTGCCTTCGTCATCCGCGCCAACGGCAGTGTGGTCAGCGCGCGCCAGCGCACGGGTTGGTTCAGCAGCAACCAGCTGGCAGACCTGAAGGCCGAACCCGGCGACACAGTCTTCGTGCCCGAGGAAATGAACAAGACCAGCTTCCTGCAGAACGTGAAGGACTGGACTCAAGTCCTGTCGCAGTTTGCGCTGGGGATGGCGGCGATTCAGGTGTTGAAGTGAGGCGGGGCTGGTGATCAACACTGGCTCACGCGACGCGAGCGCGCGCGGCCCTGGCAACGACGCCGGCCCCGACGATGAGGCAGTCGTAGGCCTACTCGACACACTTCTTCATCTGGTTTCGCGCTGGAAGTTGATCGTCGGAGGCGCGCTTCTGGCGGGCATGGTCGCCGCAGGCGTTTCGATGTTGCTGCCACCAGTCTACGTCGCCCGCACCACGCTGCTCCCACCCCAGCAAGCGCAAAGCCTGTCCGGCCTGGCACCGGGTGCCCTCAGCGCACTGGGCGCACTGGCTGGTTCGGCGGCCGGCCTGAAGACCCCTACCGATCAGTTCGTCGGCCTGTTGCAGAGCGAGACGATCGCCGACCGTCTCATCGACGCGTTCTCGCTGATGGAGGTCTACGGCGCGAAATTCCGCGAAGACGCACGACGAGGGCTCGCAATGCGCACGCAAATCAGCGTGGGGCGCCGTGACGGGCTGATTGTCATCCAGGCCGAGGACAGCGATGCGAAGCGCGCGGCGGACCTGACGAACCGCTATGTCGTCGAGCTGCGCCGGCTCAGCAACGAATTGACACTGACCGAGGCACAGCAACGACGCAGATTCTTCGAGACGCAGTTGGAGAGCACGCGCGGCCAGCTGGCGCAGGCACAGCAGACCCTCCAGGCTTCCGGTTTCAGCCAAGGCGCCCTGCGCGCCGAACCTCGCGCCGCCGCCGAGGGCTATGCCCGTCTGCGCGCCGAGGCCGACGCTGCCGAATTGCGCCTGCGCGCCTTGAGGACGAACTTGACCGGCAATGCCCCCGAAGTCCAGCAACAACTCGAGTTGCTAGCTGGCCTGCGGGACCGCATCAGCCGGGCGGAGAAGACGTCGCAAGACGGTGGCAGTTCGACTTACCTGACTGTGTATCGCGAATTCAAGTACCACGAAATGCTGTTCGAGCTCTTCTCCCGCCAGTACGAGCTCGCCCGGGTGGACGAGGCGCGCGAAGGGGCGATGGTCCAAGTTGTCGACGCGGCGCAGCCGCCGGAACGGCGAGCGCGGCCGAAGCGCGCACAGATCGTGTTGACGACGACTGCCGCGGCCGCCGTTTTCATCATCCTGGTGGTATTGGTGCGTCAGGCCTGGCGCCGAGCTCTCTACCTGCGTGTTCCGCCGGCGTCTCCACGCTCATCAGCATCGTCCTGAGTCGTCGAGACGCATTGGAATGCCTGGACCCATGGTGAAGACTCGCCGCCTACGAAACAGCATCGCCTCGTTGTCGCTGCTCCAGGCTTCACATTACCTGGTACCTCTGATCACGCTGCCTTACCTTACACGCGTGCTGGGCACCTCGGGGTTTGGCACCATCGCTTACGTGCAGGCCGTGATGACCTACCTCACGCTGCTCACCGACTATGCCTTTTCGTGGAGTGCTACGCGAGAGATCGCAGCACGACGACACGATCGCGCCGCCGTGTCCCGCGTCTTCCGCGCGACCTGGGCGGCGCAGTGGCTGCTCACAGCCTTGGCTGGACTACTGCTCTTGCTCGGCTTGTGGCTCGCCGGCTCGCCTGGAGATGGTCCAGCCCTGTACGCGATCGGATTCCTGATCGTGGTCGGCAACACGTTGTTCCCCCTGTGGCTGTTCCAGGGCCTCGAGCGGATGGCAGAGATCGCTTGGCTGCAGGTCGGAGCACGCATCGCGACGATCCCGTTCATTTTCGCCTTCGTCGACAGGCCGGAAGACGCCTGGCTGGCGTTGGTCATTCAGTCCGGCGCCGGGCTCGTGGCTGGCGCTGGCGCCCTGCTGTGGATGGCACGACAGCGCTGGATTGACTGGCAGCTTCCGAGCGGCGCCGAGGTCGAGGAAGCGATGCGTGGCGGGCTGTCGCTGTTCATCTCGAAGTTGGCGATTGGCTGCTACACGTCGCTCGTACCGGTCGTCCTCGGCATCGTGGCCGGCACCACGGCAGTCGCCTATTTCAGTCTTGCCGACAAGGTACGCGCCGCCGCTCAATCGCTGTTGACGCCCATCGCTCAGGCACTGTACCCGCGCCTGAGCCTCCTCTATGCATCGGACGGTGCCGCAGCACGGCACCTGGCGCGGCGCGCATTGGGCGTCACACTCGTTACGGCTGCCTGTACAAGCTTGGCGTTGTTCGCCGCTGCGGGCCCGGCGATCACGTTGCTCGGCGGGCCCGGGTACGAGGACGCCGTGCCCGTGCTCCAACTGATGGCGCTGTTGCCCCTCGCGGTCGGTCTGTCAAACGTCTTCGGCGTGCAGGTGATGCTTCCCAATCGACTCACGCTGCCCTTCAACCGCATCCTCGGCGCGGCCGCGGTGTTCGGCTTGCTCCTCGCTTGGCCACTCATCAGCTTTGGGGGCGCCCGCGGCGCCGCAGCGACCGTGGTTGTGGTGGAGTGCTTCGTGACCACCGCGATGGCCCTGTACCTTTCCCGTAAACCCCAACTCTGGCTGCGCACGTGACCCCTCAGAACTCCTACGACTTCCTGATCGTCGGCGCAGGCTATGCTGGCGCCGTCAGCGCCAGGCAGCTTGCTGACGCAGGCGCGCGCGTGCTTTTGATCGACAAGCGCCCGCACATCGGCGGCAACGCCTACGACACTCTTGATGCGCATGGCGTGCTGATACATCCCTACGGCCCGCACATCTTTCACACAAACAGCCGCGAGGTAGTGCAGTACCTCTCGCGCTTCACCGACTGGCGCTTCTACGAGCACCGCGTGATGGCGAAGGTCGGCGCAGGGCTGTACCCGATCCCGATCAACCGGACGACGATCAATAGCCTTTACGGCCTGAGGCTCGAAACCGACGAAGCGGTGGAGGCTTACCTAGCCTCGGTGCGCGAACCGCGTGCCAAGCCGCGCACGAGCGAGGACGTCGTGCTGAGTAGCGTAGGCCGCGACCTGTGCGAAAAGTTCTTTCGCGGTTACACCCGAAAGCAATGGGGCCTGGACCTCGCCGACCTGTCCGCCGGTGTCGCGGCGCGCATCCCAACTCGAACGAGCGACGATGATCGCTACTTTGCGGACACATACCAACTCATGCCGGCCGGCGGCTACACGCGGATGTTCGAGCAGATGCTGGATCACCCTGGCATCAACGTCAGGGTCGGGCAACAGTTTGAACGCCTGGAGGGCATACGCTGGGGCCACATGGTCTACAGCGGGCCGATCGATGCCTTCTTCGACCACTGCTACGGCAAGCTACCGTATCGCAGCCTTCGGTTCGAGCACCAGCACTTGCCCGACACGCCGCACTTCCAGGCGACCGGGACGGTGAACTACCCCAATGACGAGGACTTCACCCGCATCACCGAGTTCAAACATCTGACTGGCCAGCAGCACCCCGGGACGTCGATCATGCGCGAGTTCCCGCAAGCCGAGGGGGAGCCGTTCTATCCGATTCCGAGGCCCGAGAACGAAGCACTGTTCAAACGTTATCAGGCATTGTCCGAGGATCGATCGGACGTCACGTTTGTCGGTCGCCTGGCACAGTATCGCTACTACAACATGGACCAGGTGGTTGGTGCGGCACTGGCCTGCGCGCGCCGTCTGAGCTCTGGTCAGGGATCCGCCCAGTCGTGAGCCAGCGGCCCCTGCGCATTGCCGTTTATTGCTGCGACTACTACCCGGCGGTCTCTGGCTACTCCTTTGCATTCCAGGATTTGGTGCGGGGTCTCGGGGAGCACCCTGCCGGTGTGGAGGTCGATGTCTTCACGCCCGTACCGCTCGCTTCGGCCGAGGAGGTCTCTCTGCGCGGTGTCAGGGTCATTCGCGTCGACCTGCCGGCGCGCTTCGCCGGCGTCCCGGTGCTGCCGGCGCTGTGGAATCTGTTCGCCAAGCCTTGGCTGACGTCGCGGACGATCGCGATGGAGCACCGGAATCGTGACTACGACTTCCTGGTCGCCGAGACGATCGAGGATCCGCTGGCGCTGCGCTTCCTGCCTGCCGAGCTGCGTGCGCGCACGATGGTGCGTGTGCATGCCTGCATGGAAACCGAGGTCGTGCTGTGGGGCCGCGGCGCAGTCTTCGCCCTCCGTCGTCGCCTGATCGGCCATGTGCTGCGGCACCACGTTCGCTTCATCGCGGCCACCTCGCACTATTACCTCGGGTTCGTCAAGAGGTGGTACCTGCGCGAGGACGAGTTGCTGATTGCCGGCAAGCGCTTTTGCGTGATCGAGAACTCGGCGCCGATGCTCGGCGGCGTGCCGCGCCACGGTTTCGCGCGCCCCGATCGCGTTCACTTCATGACCCTGGGGCGCATGGACTGGCAGGGTGCCAATCAGAAAGGTTTTGACGACATTCTGCTCGCCCTGCTGCACCTCGACCCGGCCGCGCGCCAGCGGGTGCAGCTCACGGTCGTCGGCAAGGGCACCGAGCGGGCGCGCCTGATGCAACTGGCATCCGGCATCGAGGGCGCAACTGTCGAGTTCATCGAGTCCATGCCCAACAACGCCGTGCGCGAACACCTTCAGACCGTCGACTGCGTGATCCTGGCCTCGCGCTATGAAGGCATGTCGGTGTTCGCGCTTGAGGCGTTGGGCTCGGCCTGCCCGGTGATTTACTCGAGCGCGGGCGGCATCGCCGACCTGGTCGACGGCAATGGCTATCAGTTCCCCGCCGGCGACGCCCATGCGCTGGCGGAGCGCATCGGGCGGTTCCTCTCACTCGCAGACAGTGACCTGCGCCGAATGTCAGAGCGCTCGCTCCAACTGGCCGCCGGTTTCACGCCGCGGGCTGCGGCCGAGCGGCTGCTCGAGTTCTCGCGGCTGATCACGGCACATGACGTCGACTGCCCGGCGTCGGATGGCCGGCGATGAAGGTGCTGCTCGTGATCCATGGGTTGAGCGCCGGTGGCGCTGAGCGCGCCATGTCGGAACTGGCTACGTTCCTCGCAGGACGAGGATGGGGGGTCGTGCTTACCACGATCAGCGGCACGGTCGAACCCGACTTCTATCCGCTCGACCCGTCGGTGCGCCGCGTTCGTCTCGCCAATCCGGCGCCCGCTTCGGGTACGTTCGGCAAGATTTCCGCTAACCTGCAGCGCATACGCGCCTTGCGCGAATTGCTGGCGCACGAGCGGCCGCACGTCGTGCTTTCCTTCCTCGAGACAACCAACGTGCTGTGTCTGCTTGCCGTGCGCGGCCTGCGCGTCCCCATCGTCGTAGCCGAGCGCACCGATCCGGCCCAACACACAACCGTCCCGGCTCCCTGGCGACTGGCGAGACAGGTGCTGTACCGAAGGGCCAGCATGGTGGTCGCGCAGACTGAGGCCGCCGGGGCTTGGCTGCGCGCACAGTGCCACTGTGCGGTGACGATCCTGGCGAACGCGCTGCGCCCGCTTCCGCCGGCCTCGGCCGCGCGCGAGCCACTGCTGCTGTCGGTCGGCCGCCTGGATCCGGCGAAGGGTTTCGACCTTCTGCTCGAAGCATTCGCCACAGTGCATCGCGACTTCCCCGGCTGGCGGCTGGCAATCGTTGGCGTGGGGCCCCTGGCCGGCAACCTTCGAACTCGCGCCGCAACCTTGGGTATCGAAGATCGTGTCGAGTGGGCCGGGCAGCGCAGCGACGTCGAAGCCTGGTACGCACGTGCCGCTATCGTCGCGCAGGCTTCGCGCTTCGAGGGGTTCCCGAACGTCGTGCTGGAAGCGATGGGCATGGGCGCGGCGGTGATCAGCACGGATTGCCGGTCGGGGCCGCGCGAGCTAATCACACACGGCCACGACGGCTGGCTGGTCCCGGTCGAGGACGTGCCGTCGCTGGCCGCCGCCTTGCGTATGCTGATGAGCGATGCCGTCCTGCGCCGGCGTCTCGGGGCAGCGGCGATGGCCGTCCGCAACCGATTCGAAGCCGGGCGCATGCTCGGCAGTTGGGAACAAATCCTCGCCGCGGCGTCGGCGAGCGCAAAGACATGAACACACACGCTACCGAAGTTGACCGAGGCGAGCGCTTCGAGTTTGGCGCCAACTGGACGCGCTTCCTGGACAAGCTGGATGAGTCACGCATTGCGGAGGCGATGTCGTCGCTGAGCGCCATGCTCGGCCTGTCACGGCTTGACGGCCTGCGGCTGCTCGACATCGGCTCCGGCAGCGGCCTGTTCAGCCTGGCGGCTCGTCGGCTTGGGGCACAGGTTCACTCCTTCGACTACGACCCGCAGTCGGTGGCCTGTACCCGACGCCTGCGCGAGCGCAATGACCCAGCCGACCCCCACTGGACCGTGGAGCAGGGATCGGTGCTCGACGCCGCCTTCATGGATAGCTTCGACTGCTTCGACATCGTGTACTCATGGGGCGTCCTCCACCACACCGGGGCAATGTGGCAGGCGATCGACCACGCCGCCGCCCGCGTCGCGCCGGGCGGACGACTGTTCATCGCCATCTATAACGACCAGGGGCGCGCGAGCCGGATGTGGCTGCGCACGAAGCAGGCCTACAACGCGCTGCCGCGCCCGCTTCGCGCACTGGTGCTGTGGCCCACATTCCTGCGGTTGTGGGGCCCGACCACGTTGCGCGACCTGTTCGCCGGCCGCCCCTTCGCCACCTGGCGGACTTTCCAGCGCAACCGCGGCATGGATCCCTGGCGAGACGTCGTCGATTGGGTCGGCGGGCTGCCGTTCGAGGTGGCCAAGCCCGAACGCATCTTCGATCACTTGCGAGACCAGGGCTTCGAGTTGCGTCGCCTGGTGACCTGCGCCGGTGGACATGGTTGCAACGAGTATGTTCTCCAGCGGCGTGCAGTGGAGAACGCAACGGTGCCTGCCGCCGGGATGGGGCCGCAGTGACCGACGCTGCTTCCCATGCCGCAGAACTGGCCGCAGGCGACCGCTTTGCTTTCGGCGTCAACTGGGCACGCTTCCTCGAGGTGCTCGACGAACGGCGCATTCAGGAAGCCGAGACATCGTTGCGCACGATGCTCGCAGTCGACACGTTGGCCGGGCTACGGTTTGTCGACATCGGCTCCGGCAGCGGCCTGTTCAGCTTGGCGGCGCGGCGACTCGGCGCACAGGTGCACTCGTTCGACTATGACGCCCAGTCGGTGGCCTGTACACGCGAGCTGCGTCGGCGCTACTTCAACGACGACCCCGATTGGGTGGTGGAACAAGGATCGGTGCTCGACACCGGCTACCTCGCCAGACTGGGCAACTTCGACGTCGTGTACTCGTGGGGAGTGCTGCACCACACCGGGGCGATGTGGCAGGCGCTGGCCAACGTCGCGCCGCTGGTGACCCCAGGGGGTCGGTTGTTCATCGCGATCTACAACGACCAGGGCGGTGCGAGCCGGCGCTGGTGGCATCTCAAACGCATCTACAACAAGCTGCCTCGCCTGCTGCGTTCACCTTACATGCTGTTGGTAATGGGTCCCCGTGAGGGCCTCTTCTTCCTGGTGCAGCTCGTGCGCGGCCGGCCCATGGCCTACTTGCGGCAGATTCGCGACTACGCTCGCGGCAGTCGTCGCGGCATGAACTACTGGCACGACATGGTCGACTGGATCGGTGGCTATCCGTTCGAAGTCGCCAAGCCGGAACAGGTTTTCTCCTTTTACCGCGACCGCGAGTTCACGCTGCGCCAATTGAGCACTTCCGCGGGCGGCACCGCCTGCAACGAGTACGTATTCCGGCGCAACCGGGCCGATGATGGCGACTGAGGAACAGCCCGCCACCGCGCGGCGCCTGCGTCTGCTTGTGCTGTTGCCGTCGCTACAAGGAGGCGGGGCAGAGCGCGTGATGTTGACGCTGCTGCGCCACCTTGACCGTGTGCGCTTCGAACCGATGCTGGCCGTCGTCGACGGGCGCACCGCGGATCTGGAGGCCGACCGACCGGCGGACCTGCCGTTCTTCGATCTGGAGCGCCGCAGCGTCCGCGCCGCGGCGATCTCGATCGTGCGATTGGTGCGTCGGCTCCGGCCTGACATCGTGCTGTCCACTCTGAGCCACCTGAACCTGATGTTGGCACTGCTGCGGCCACTGCTGCCACGGAACGTACGCGTGATCGGACGCGAGTCGATCACCCTGTCGGCCGGCATCGCGACCGAGCGTCGGCCCGCACTCTGGCGCTTTGGCTACCGGCACTTCTATCCGCGGCTCGACCTCGTGATCTGCCAATCGGTCGCAATGCAGGAGGACCTGTGCCGTCACTTCGGCATGCCGGTTGGACGCACCGTTGTCATTCCCAACCCGGTCGACGTCGAGCGTGTTGATCGGCTCGCCGCGGCGTCGATCGGAGAACCGGCCTCTCAGGAGATACAGCTTGTAGCTGTCGGACGTCTCGCGCCGCAGAAGGGCTTCGACTTGCTTCTCCAAGCGCTGGCCGCCTGTCGGGACCTGCCGCTGCGGCTGGATCTGCTGGGGCAGGGCCCGGAAGAGAACGCCCTCAGAAGCCTGGCGCAGTGCCTTGGCTTGGGCGATCGCGTCCGCTTCCACGGCTTCGTCGCCAATCCCTACCCTTGGCTGAAGCGCGCGGACGCACTGGTGCTGAGCTCACGGTACGAAGGGCTGCCGAACGTGGCCCTAGAGGCGCTGGCCTGTGGCACGCCGGTGCTGACGACTCCTACACCTCCGGCGCTGGAGATCGTGGCTGGGCTGCGGCAGTGTGTGACAGCCGACGCGATCAGCGCCGAGGCGCTCGCCCGGGCAATGCGACGCTGGCACGACGGGCAGCGCGAACGCGTCCCGGCCGCCGCGGTTGACCGCTACGCCGTGCGTTCTATCGCGCAACGCTACGAACAGGTCCTCCGTCGTGCAGCCGGCTTTTGATCTCGGCCTGCTGGCCGCCCCGTCGGCCCTGATCTTCGCCGCCGTGTTGTTGGCCGGCTGGCACGTCGGCGCCTCCCCGGCACTGACCTGGGCGCTGGCCCTGGCAAAGACTTCGCTTTACTTCGTTTACTTCGGCGTCTTCTTTGACGGCAGCTTCACGTTCATCGACGACTGGACCTACCTTGAACGTGGTGCGGCGCTTCACGCCGCTGGCGTGCGCTGGTTCAACATGTTCGACAGCCTGCCGTTGCTTCTTGCGGTCGGTGAGGGCAACCACTTCCTGTACTACAGCTTCAATGCCACCGCGATCGGTACCTTCGGCGAGGGCTACTTCGCTCCGGTTGCCGTCAACGTCGTGATCTCGGTGGCAGTGGCGTGGCTGGCGACGCGGCTGGTCGTCGCCGAAGGTCTGTGCGTCCCCCGCCTTGCACCTGCCTTCTTCGCCTTCATGACCCTGCACCCTGACATCCTGGCCTGGTCCACCGTGCTCAACGGAAAGGACACGCTGGTGCTGCTGCTGCACGTACTGCTGCTGACCGCGGTCTCCTGGTTCCTGAAGGGCTGGCGCTGGCGCGCGTTGGTGCTGGCCGCCACAGCGACCGCGGTGCTGCTCTTTCTGCGCTTCTACGTGCCTGTCCTGTTCGCGATCGCACTCGCAGTGGTCGGGGCCCTTGGGATGAGCCGCACGGCACGCTGGCGGATGCTGGGCCTTTCAGCCCTCGTCGGCTCGGGTCTGGTCTGGCAGATGGGAGGCGCGGGTCTGCAGTCCGTGCTTGACGCCCTGCGTGCCGAGTTCGTCAACCCGGTGTGGGGCTTGTTGCGGTTCACGCTCACGCCGATCCCGTTCAACACCTCGCCGGAGTATGCGTTTCTCGACTTCCCAGCGCTGCTTCACTGGCTGTTTTTGCCTGCCGCCGTCCTGGGCTTCTTGACCGTGCTGCGCACGCCCACACCCTTCGCCCGCTACCTGGCCGTTTACACCTTGGTCTTCGTCGCCCTGTACGCCGTGTACGGTGAGCTGCAGGGTCCCCGCCATCGGCTGCAACTCGACTTCGCTTGGGCCACATTCCAGTTCATCGGGATCGGCGTGCTAGTGCGACTGCTGGCGACGATCTCCGTGCGGCGCCGGTCTTCCGGCCGCGCCGACCACTTCACGCAGAGCCCCACGCCATGATCCGCGTTCTGTTCGTGGCGACCGGCCTCGATGTGGGCGGCGCCGAGATCTCGCTGCTGAACATCCTGCAGCACCTGGACCGATCGCGCTTCGAAGCCCACGTCGTCTCGCTGACCGGGCACGGCGACGTCGCGCCGCGGATTGCCGCGCTCGGCATCACGGTGACCTCATTCGACTTCGCTCGCCAGCCGCTGCGCAGTTGGACCGGTCTGCGGCGGCTGATGAGGAACCTTCGTCCACATGTCGTGCAGACATGGATGTATCACGCCGATCTGATCGGCGGGCTCGCGGCGCGCACGGTGGGCTTGCGTCACGTGGTCTGGGGAATCCGCAACCTGACACTGGACCCTCAGGGCAGCCGCCGCAGCACGCGCCTCGTCGCGGCAGGCTGCGCCCGCCTGTCGCGGTGGCTGCCCGCCGCGGTGGTCTCCTGTTCGCATGCGGCGCGCGACGTCCACCAGGCCCTGGGCTACCGACCGCAGCACTTCGTCGTGATCGGTAACGGGTTCGATCTCTCGGAGTTCCGGCCCGATCCCGGGGCGCGCGCCTCCGTGTGCCATGAGCTGGACCTGCCCGCCGAGGCCGAGTTGATCATTCATGTCGGCCGGTACCATCCGCACAAGAACCATCGCGGCCTGATTCGCGCGCTGGGATTGGTACACCGTCAACGGCCGGAGGCGCACTTCGTGCTGGTCGGCAACGACGTGGACGCAGCCAATCACGAGATCGTGCAGGCCGTTGCCGACACTGGGGGGGCAGCCAGTTTCCACCTCCTGGGGCTGCGCCAGGACATCGCGCGCCTGATCGCGGCAAGCCATCTGCTGGTGCAGTCGTCGACCAGCGAGGCCTTTCCCCGCGTGCTGGGCGAGGCGATGGCGTGTGGCGTCCCGTGCGTGACCACCGACGTCGGCGACTCGCGTCTCATCGTCGAACGCTGCGGGATTGTGGTTCCCCCGGACGACAACCCGGGGTTGGCCCGTGCCATCCTCGAGTTGCTCTCTTTGCCCGCCGACCAGCTCGAGGAACTGAGGCGGAAGGCGCGCGCGCGGGCGCTGTCTCAGTTCGACATCCGTGCCGTGACGCGGCAGTACGAAACCTTCTACATGAATCTGCAAGGTGGTCTCCCATGTGCGGCCTGACCGGTTTCTGGCAACGCGCCCCCATCGAACCCGGGCAGGCGCGAGACCTTGTGCTGCGGATGGCCGCGCGCATCGCCCACCGTGGCCCCGACGACCACGGGGCCTGGGTCGACGTCCAGGCAGGCATCGCCCTCGGCCACCGCCGTCTGTCGATCGTCGAGCTCAGTGCTGCAGGCCACCAGCCCATGGCCTCGGCCAGCGGCCGCTACGTGATCGCCTACAACGGCGAGATCTACAACCACGACGAATTGCGCAGTCGGCTTGAGCGCGAGGCCGGCCACGCCCTGCCCTGGCGTGGCCACTCGGACACCGAGACCCTGCTGGCAGCGATCGACGCCTGGGGAATCGCGCCCGCGCTGCAAGCCTCGATCGGCATGTTCGCCCTGGCCTTGTGGGACCGGCAGGAGCGCTCACTGGTGCTGGCACGCGACCGTGTGGGAGAGAAGCCGCTGTATTACGGCTGGCAAGGAAAGGGGGCGCAGCGGGTCCTGCTCTTCGGTTCCGAACTGAAGGCGCTGCGCGCCCACCCGGCCTTCACGGCCGCCATCGACCGCGACGCGCTGACCCTCTTCATGCGCCACGGCTACGTGCCCGCACCCTGGACGATCCACGAAGGTATCCGCAAACTGCCGCCGGGCACCTTGGCGACCTTGCGGTCGCCCGAAGCGGAGCCCGAACTGCAGCGCTATTGGTCCGCCGAGGACATGATGTTGCAGGGCCACCGTCAGCCACTCGACCTGGGCCCTGACGAAGCGGTGGACCGGCTCGAGAAGCTGCTGCGCAGTGCTGTCGGTCAACAGATGGTGGCCGATGTGCCGCTGGGCGCATTCCTGTCAGGCGGCATCGACTCATCGACCGTCGTCGCCCTGATGCAGGCGCAGTCGGCGCGCCCGGTACGCACGTTCTCGATCGGCTTCCATGAGGCGGGCTTTAACGAGGCGGAGCACGCCAAGGCCGTCGCTGCGCATCTGGGCACCGACCACACCGAGCTTTACGTCACCCCCCAGCAGGCAATTCAGGTCGTGCCGCAGCTGCCGTCGATGTACGACGAGCCGTTCGCTGATTCGTCGCAGATTCCGACTCACCTGGTCGCACATCTGGCGCGCGGACACGTCACGGTGGCGCTGTCGGGCGACGGCGGCGACGAGCTGTTCTGCGGCTACAGCCGTTACCTGCTCGCACAGCGGCTGTGGGGCAAGATCAGCGCGGTGCCGTTGCCGCTCCGGCGCGCGGCGGCGGCCTTGATCACGGCCGGTTCCGAGGCGTCCTGGGACCGCATTGCCGACGGCCTCGGACGGGTGATGCCGCTGTCAGACCGCTTCGTCCGCCCGGGCGAGAAGCTGCACAAGGGCGCGCGCGCCATGGTCGGCCGCAACAGCGATGCGCTGTACCTGAACCTGGTGTCCCTGTGGGCCGATCCCGGGGCGCTGGTGCTCGGCGCGCACGAGCCGCGCACCGTGCTAACCGGCGCCGCGACGCCGCTGCGCGCGCTGCCCGACGTGCAGCGCATGATGGCGTTCGACCTGCTGACCTACCTGCCAGACGACATCCTGGTCAAGGTCGACCGCGCGGCGATGGCGGTCTCGCTGGAGACACGCGTGCCGCTGCTCGATCACCGCGTGATCGAATTCGCCTGGCAGTTGCCGATGGCGCACAAGCTGCGCGATGGCGTCACCAAGTGGGCGTTGCGGCAGGTGCTCTACCGCCACGTCCCACGCGCCCTGGTCGACCGCCAGAAGATGGGGTTTGGCGTGCCGATCGACAGCTGGCTGCGCGGCCCGCTGCGCGAGTGGGCCGAGTCGCTGCTGGACCCACAGCGCTTGCGAGCGGACGGGTTGCTCGCCGTGGAGCCCATCCAGCGCGCGTGGCAATCCCACGTGGATGGCGCTGCCAACCGCCAATATCCGCTTTGGAACGTGCTGATGTTCCAGGCTTGGCTGCGCCAGCAAGAGATCGCGCCGACATGAAAGTGGCAGTCATCGCGAACACGTCCTGGTACGTCTACAACTTCCGGCGCAACCTGATGACTGCGCTGCGTGAGGCCGGCCATGAGCCGGTGGTCGTGGCCGGACACGACGACTACACCGACAAGCTTCGCCGTGCCGGCTTCGAATGCCATGCGGTGCCCTTCAGCGGCGCGGGAGTGAACCCCCTGCGCGAACTGCGGACCATATTCGCCTTGCGCCAGAGGCTACGTCGCCTCGGTGCGAATGTCGCTCTCACCTACACACCCAAAGGCACGATCTACACTGCGCTTGCGCTCATCGGTCTTCGGGTGCGGATCATCGCCAATATCTCCGGGCTCGGTCGAGCATTCGTGCGGCAGTCATGGCTCACTTTTGCGACGAGTTGGCTTTATCGCCTGACGTTAAGGCGCACGGAGCGAGTTTTCTTCCAGAACGCCGACGACCTGCGCTTGTTCGAGCGACTCGGACTGGTAGAAACGGCGCAAGCGCGCCTGCTGCCCGGCTCTGGAGTCGATCTCGTGCACTTCAGTCCGGCACCGAGCCCGGAGACTGACGAGCGCTCTGCCGTCCGCTTTCTGATGGTGGCGCGCCTCATGTGGGAGAAAGGCGTCTGCGAGTATGTTGAGGCTGCCCGTGTCGCACGCCGCCTGGACCCGCGATTGCACTTTGCGCTTCTCGGGCCACCAGAGTCCTCGGCTCGGCAGGGCGCGTCGCAGCCGACTCTGGACAAGTGGGTCTGCGAGGGCGTGATCGAGTACCTTGGCGTCACCGATGACGTGCGCCCCCACCTGCTGGCTGCGAACTGCGTCGTCCTGCCCTCCTATTATCGGGAAGGCGTCCCGCGCTCGCTGCTTGAAGCTGCGGCAATGGCACGTCCCGTTGTCACGACCGACGCCGTGGGCTGCCGCGAGTGCGTGGACGACGGGATTACAGGCTACCTTTGCCGCCCGATGGACGCGCAGGACCTGGCGCAGCGCTTGCTCGACTTTGCTGCGCTGAGCCCCGAGCAACGGGCTGCCATGGGCCGCGCCGGTCGGGCAAAGATGGAGCGCGAGTTCGACGAGCGCATCGTGATCCAGCGCTACCTGGAAGCGCTGGTCGGCCCGAGTGCTGCGGGCATCGGCGCGGCAGCCTCCTGATCGAGCAACTTGCAGTTCACCCGGCCAGGGCACGGCGGGCAACGGACGATTCGAAAGTTTCCGGTGGCGCCAGCCCGCAAACGGCGACCGGTTGACTGTCATTCCCTCATGCGCACGATTTCCCTGTCCCCCCTTGAACCCGCTCTGGATCGCTTCCCGAAGTTCATGCCCCGCTGCGTTGCCCACCCGTTGCTCGGCATGCCGACGGTTCGTTGGCCATGAATCTGCGCGCCTACGTAGTCGGTCCTGCAAACTCCGATTCCCAGCAGGAGTGGATGGCCCGCTCCTGCTTCTATGCGAACCGGCTGCGGTACCGGGAGATCATCGAACACTTCAAGCAAGCGGGGTTCACTGTCCAGCGTATCGAACGTAGGCGCTGGAGCGCATTGCCGCTGCGTCGCGGCGCGCTGACGCCGGCGTTCCGCCAGCTGCATGACGATGAACTGCGGACCAAGGAGTTTGACGTCGTGCTGCGCCCTGCCTGACATACCTGCCCCGGCTGCGCCTTGCACTGCCGACGATCGCCGGACTCCTCGCCAGTCAGCGGCGTGCCTGGGCAGAGGCTGGAGTTGTTGTGGATGCGGAGGAGCGATCCAATAGTGCGCACGTCACCGACGACGTGCGGTCGCACCTTCGGGCGGCCAACTGCAGGGTGCCGTCTACACGCAGCCGAGACGTCCATGGCGAGCACTGCTTCGGCGCCAATTGATCGACCACGTGGAGCGTGAAGTGGCTCACTTTCTAGACAAGATCACCCGGGTGTGAGCAAATCGAAACAGCAGCGCGAGCGGCGGGAACAGTGCCATTGGATTTGCAAGGTGGCGCGATCTGCCGGGACTGTATTTCGCGAACGACCGCTCGACATAGCGATTGACGGAAAAGATCTCTGACAAGGTGCGATTTATCTCACCGCCGGAAGGGTACTTGATGCCGTGGATTGAATAGTGGTGGTTCTTGTCCGCGGTTTCCTTCCAATCCAAGCCGCGCTGAAACTCGTTTCTAATTCCCAGCGCCGCCCAAATCGCAAACCATAGCTGGCTCTGCGTGACGCCGCCGAAAGGGACGTAGATGTGAGGCTCCATCGGGCGCCATTTCGAGGGGAAATTGTTCAGAAACCAGCCGCCGGGTTTCAACACCCGGGCGACCTCCCTGTAGGCGGTTTCCTGGTCGATGACGTGCTCGAAAACTGAATTGGCGAAGATGAAATCGAAGGTGTCAGCAGGCCACGGGATAGCAGACATTCGCGGGAAACTGCCAACTGGCCCTTGCCGATCATCGAAGCGGAAGAACGACACGTCCTCCGGCGACCGCAGGTTCAGATAATTTGTAACATCATATCCGTGTGTGTTGCGAAAACCGGCATCCCTGTAGTTGTAAGTGTGGCGGCCCGATCCGCAGCCGTAGTCCAGAATGAAAGAATCTTGTCGAAGCACAATTCCGTTATCCTGCAAAATGCCTTGGTTCAGTTCGACAAAGTCACGCTGTGCACTCAAGTCAAGAAACATTGTGGCTCTCCCAAGTGGCACGAGTCGGCCCTCTTCGGTCATTCACTACGAACAGACGACGGCCTGAAATCTAAAAGTGCAACACCACCAGCGTGAGGTGCGCACACGACCCAAACTGTAAAGGATGCTCTGATGGACGAGGATGGAGCCTGAGTCTTCCTCAGTGGCCAGCCGCTTGACCTGCACGCCGTCGCGCACTTTCGCCGATGGCTGGCCCAGGAAGGCCTGCTCCAGCTTCGTCGGCCGGCCCTTGGGGGATGCCCACGAGGTAGCTCGCGCCAACGCTGCGCATCTTGGCCAGGCTGTCCTCGGTGGGGATGCCGCGGTCCATCACCCAGATGCGGTTGGCGCGGCCATAGCGATGCTCGATGCGGTCCAGGGAGCCGCTCAAGGTGGTGGAGCAGTCACCCCTTGTCGCGGCTGTAGCCGAACTGGCGCAGGTCGTTGGGGCCGTGCTCTTCGTCGGTCTCGAAGCAGGTGCTGGTCAGGTCCTACAGCAGCACGTCGAACTTGGCACCGAAGAGTTCTCCCCAGCGCCGCACGAGGAACTTGAACAGATCGTCCTTGTGTTCGACAAGCCGATCCAGGCAGCGGTGTAGCGTGTTCTCGGTCAGCCAGAAGTCCGCGTCCAGCAGGTCGGCCATCGCTCTGGCGTCGAACCACTGGCGGTGCAGCCGCCATTCCGAGCCGGGGTCGATGAGCGGTAGGCCACCGAAGACATCTCAAGGAAGGCCCCGGCCTCGTGCGTCGCGGTCAACCCCGAGGGGCCCGAAAACCGTAACCCGACCTGTCCTGCCTGGGGGAGTTTGAGTGGCCACAGGTGGAGGAATTTGAAGCGGCCATCAGGGGAGCAAGAACAGAGGCCAGGTGCTCAAGCCTGGCGCAGTCGCAGAGGCCGAGCGGACGCAAGCTTCGACGTTGACGGCGATCGGTAGCGCGAGGTGTTGCCGCCTGCAAGTTGACGGAGCGCTCTGGAGTAGATTACAGGGCTTGCCGCGAGCTGCCAGCACGTAGCAGTCTGACCTTGAGGAGCTTGATGACCGCCACTGCTGAACGTTCACGATCTGGGTTGGCCGCGCTGGTGCTTGTGCTGATGTTGACGCTGTCGGCCTGCAGCCAGATGCCCACCTCGGGCCCCAGCCAGGGAGAGATCGAACGAACGCGGGCGGATGCCGGAGCACCCACGGTGCAGCTGGTGGACGTGGACCAGTCCGTGGTGCGAGCGCTGGCCGGCAGTCGAAAAGTGCAACTGTTCTCGGACTCGCTGGGCATGCAGGCCCCGCAGGACCAAGGCCGCCTGGGCACGGGCGACACCGTGGAGGTCCACATCTGGGAGGCGCCACCCGCCACCCTGTTTGGAGCCGGTCCCGCAGACAGCCGCATCGGCGTGGCCACGAGCCGCCCAACGACTCTGCCCGAGCAGGTGGTCGATCGCGAGGGCTTCATCGTCGTGCCCTTTGTCGGGCGGCTTCGCGTGGGGGGGCAGATGCCGCGGGTGGTGGAGGCCGAGATCGCCCAGCGCCTGAAGGGCAAGGCCAACCAGCCCGAAGTCGTGATCCGCGTGACGCGAAACGCATCTTCGATGGTCACGGTGGTCGGCGAGGTCACGAACAGTCTGCGCATGCCGCTGACGGCCAGCGGCGAGCGGCTGCTCGATGCGTTGGCTGCAGCCGGTGGCGTTCGGCAACCGGTGACCAAGATGACCTTGCAGGTCACCCGGGGCTCCGCCGCCCACGCCCTGCCCCTGGACCTGGTGATCCGCGATCCGCGCCAGAACGTGCCCCTGCTGGCCGGCGATGTGGTGACGGCCCTCTTCCAGCCCTTGAGCTTCACGGCACTGGGCGCAACGGGCAGAAACGAAGAGGTGAGCTTCGAGACCCAGGGCATTTCGTTGGCGCAGGCCATCGCCCGCACGGGCGGGCTGGTGGACACACGATCAAGCCCTCAAGGCGTTTTCATTTTTCGCATGGAACCGAAGTCCGCGCTGGCCTGGCCGAAGGAACCGGTGGAAGTCAGTCCCGACGGCCTGGTGCCTGTTGTTTACCGCATCGACTTGCGGCGCGCGAACAGCTTCTTTGTGATGCAGGGCTTTCAAATGCAAAACAAGGACGTGCTCTATGTCAGCAATGCGCCAGCCGCCGAGCTGCAAAAGTTCCTGAACATCGTCTTCTCGATCTTCTATCCGGTGGCCAACGCGATCAGCCTGACCCGCTGAGTTCCGGTCAGGCGCCTTCCCGCGCCCTGCCGCACTGCCCGCTTTCACCCCATTCGACTGCTGCCCATGCCCGTGCGCCCAATCGACGTCATCGTGCCGATATACAAGAACGCCGAACTGGTGCGCGCCTGTGTCGACTCACTGCTGCTGCACTTGCCCGAGATAGCTGCGCACAAACCCCGGCTGCTGCTGATCAACGACTCACCGGGCGACGAAGCGGTGGAGGCATTGCTGCAAGCGTACCTGGATGGCGGCGCAGCACTTGCCGTGCAGCACAACGAGAAGAACCTGGGCTTCGTGCGCACCGTCAACCTGGGGCTGGCGCGGGCGCAAGCCCAAGGCCACGACGTGCTGCTGGTCAACTCCGACACCCAAACCTTTCCCGGCACGCTGGCCGAATTGCTGAAAGCCGCACACGCCGACCCGCAGATCGGGTTCGCCTGCCCACGTTCCAACAATGCGTCGATCTGTTCGTTGCCGCACTTCTTCGGGGGCACCTTGCCCACGCCTGCCCAGGCGCATGCGCGCTGGGCGGAGCTCAGCCGCACGATGCCGGCCTTGCACTTTGCACCCACCGCTGTTGGCTTCTATCTCTTCATTGCGCACGGCGTGCTGGCCAATCACGGTGGTTTGCGTGAAGACTTCGGGCTGGGCTACGAAGAAGAAAACGACCTTGTCATGCGTGCCGGCAAAGTGGGCACCCGCGCGGTCATCGCCAACCATGCCTTTGCCTACCACGCGGGTTCCGCGTCGTTCAGCCTGACCGACCTGGACCTCGGCGCGCACAAACAAAGCAACCTGCAGAAGCTGACCGGCTTCCACCCCGAATTTCTGCCGTTGGTTCGGCGTTACGAAGCATCGGCTGCCTTTCGCGCCGAACGGCTGATGACGGGCTTGCTGAAAGACGCCGACGGTCGTCTGAAGCTGGTTTTCGACCTCACCGGCATGGGGCAACACCACAACGGCACCAACGAACAGGCGGTGGCCGTGTTGCGGTCGATGGCCAGGCGGCAGCGCGATCGCATCCGCTTGGCCGGCATGGCGACGGCAGAGTCCTTCCGGTTCCACGGACTGGACCGCATCGAGGGTTTGCAACGTGTGGAGCCGGGCGCACCGGGGCTTCACGGCGTGGCGGTCCGCATGTCGCAGCCTTTCGACCTGCACCACATCAATGTGCTGGAGGCCATGGCCCCCATCAACCTCTTTGCGATGCTGGACACGATTGCCGAAGACTGCGGGCCTCTGGCTGTCGATGGCGGGTTCATCGAACTCTGGGATCACACGGCAACCCACGCCAACGGCCTGTTCTTCATCAGCCAGTTCTCGGAGCGGACCTTCTGCAACCGCCACCCCGCAGCGTTCAAGCTGCCGCGCTGGCAGTCACTGCTGCCCACCCAGCTGGCCAGCTACGCCAAGGTCGGCTCGCCAGCGCAAAGCAGTCACGTGCTGGTCCTGGGCAACCACTTCCCGCACAAGGGGTCCGACACAGCCGCCCGAACACTGGCAGCCGCCTTGCCCACGATCAACGTGGTGGTGCTGGGTACCGACACCTTGCAGGTCGGCAACCTGACCAGCTTCCGGTCCGGTCTGCTTGAGCCCGAACACATCGAGCGCCTCTTCAACGAAGCATCTGTGGTCGTGCTGCCTTCGCATGAAGAAGGTTTCGGCTTCGGATTCATGCACACGCTGGCTGCGGGCCGCCCCTTGGTGGCGCGTCGCATTCCTGCCACCGAGGAGATCATGGCGACCCTGGACAACCCACAGGGCGTTTTCCTCTTTGAAGACAACAGCAGCCTGGTAGCGGCGTGCAAACAGGCTCTGCAGGCAGGCAGCAGCCGAGTCGAGGACAGCCGCGGCAAGAGCTGGGACGATTGGTCCGATGGCCTGGCGGCGTTCTGCATCGCGTTGGCGGCCCGCGATGATGTTTTCGAGCGACTGACCGCAAGAATTGCTGCCGGTGACCTGCTGCGACGGGCCAGGCGCGGTGACAGCCTGCGTGAGCAGCCGGCAGGTGCGCCCGCAGCCCCCGCGTCTGACATGCAGGCCACCTTGAGCGATGCCAAGTCGACCGACCTGCCAACGCTGTTGACGATGGAGGGCCGACGTTTTGTCGAACACGCCTACGCCACCTTGCTGCTTCGCCCAGCCGATGAGAGTGGACTGCGGACCTACGTCGACGAGATTGGCGCTGGCGCCCACAAGGTCGACATCCTCGAGGCCCTGGCCCACTCGACCGAGGGTCGCGCGCGCGATGTCAAGCTGGCGGGCCTGGAAGAGGCACTCGCCGAGCGGCGGCGCCAACGGCGGCCCTTGTTGAAGCGCATGTTTGGCGGCTAGGGGGCGGCACACGTGAGCACGCCGCATCACAAAATTTCGTATGCCCAGTCCTTCGAGGACCTGGTCTTGGCGGGCGTCGGTAGCATCGACTGCTGAACAGGCTGCTGGACGGCTGAGGACTACTGGAGCAGAAAGATGGCAATTCCCCAATTCAGGGTTTCCAATGCGCATCGATGCGAGAACTCGGTGTCGGCCCGCATGCTGAGGAGCGTGACGCGCGGCTTCTCTGTCCATGTCGGCGCCAACTATCCTGAGCTGGACTTGATGACCAGGATCTTCCATGACAAGGGCTGGTCCAACATCAACGACTTCGTGGTTGCGGAGGAGGAGATGAGCATCAGGAACGATTTTTCGCACGCCAGAGGCGTGAGCATGGAGGACATTCCGGCCAAAGACATCTTCGTCGAGGCCACGATGGAGTTGGCTGCAGCTGCGGCCAAGTGACCGCCGCCGTGACCGCCATCGGCCCAGATCAGACGCCTGACATGAGCACCGACATCGAATGGGAAAAGTGGGGTCGCCAGGACCCCTACTTCGGGGTCATCACGTGGGACATGTTCCGGGCTGGCAAACTGGACGCACCGGCCCTGGCCGCTTTTTTCGAGTCCGGTCAGATGCACGTGGATTACGTGCTGCACTCATGCCGCCGCTATTTCGACCCGGCCTTTTCGCCCCGCCGCGTGCTCGACTTCGGCTGTGGCGTGGGCCGGTTGCTGATTCCGTTTGCCGCGGCAAGCGAACAGGTCGTGGGGGTCGACGTCTCACCGTCCATGCTGGCAGAAGCGCAGCGCAACTGCGAAGCGCGCGCCATCGGCAACGTCGTGCTCGCCGGCTCTGACGATGAGCTGACACAGGTCGTGGGTGAGTTCGACCTCGTGCACAGTGCCATCGTGCTGCAGCACATCCAGGTGCCGCGGGGCCGCGTCATCTTCAGGCGACTGCTGCAACTGATGGCGCCAGGCGGCGTGGCGGCGCTGCACTTGACCTTTGGCAAAGCCTATCATCCCGAAACCTTCGGCCAGCCTCCTGCGGCGGAGCCTTCTCCGGCAAGCGCGGTTGGTCCACTGGGCAGGTTCTTGCGCAAGGCTGCCACAGCCGGCGCAGAGCTTGCCAACCCCGATGGCGATCCCGTCATGCTGATGAACGCCTACAACCTGAGCGAGATCGCGTTCCTCATGCAGATGGCAGGCATCGCCCAGTTTCACAGCGAGTTCACGGATCACGGCGGCGAACTCGGCGTGTTCCTGTTTTTTCGGCGCCCCGCCGCCGCAACCTGACCTTCCTGGCGCCAGCCGGAATCTTCGCCACCCGCAACACCGCAGCAGCTGCCCCAGCCCTGCCACCTGAACGCCCATCGAGATGTTGACGACTTCCGCCGCAGACCCAAAGTTCAGCCACAGCAGTGAGTTACCCGCGCTGCACGGACGTGTAGATCGCTGTGAGGCCGACATGGTTGTCGGCTGGGCGGCACGGCCCGACGAGGCGGGCCGCCGGTTGGGCGTGGAACTGATCGTGGATGGCGTTGCCGTGTGCCGCAGCGTGGCCGACGAGTATCGCGCCGACGTGGAGGCCGCTGGTTATGGCGATGGCAGGTTCGGCTTCTCCTTGGCGCTTCCGACTGCGTTCATGGACGGCCAACAGAAGCGACTCGAAGTGCGCGAGGTGGACAGCGGAAGACTGCTGGAAGGGGGACCCATTCTGTTCACCTCGAACGTGGTATCCGCTCCGGCCGCCGCGCCAGAGCAGCTCGAGTCCACCGTGGCACCCGCGGAAACGCCGGCGCCGGCCATGCCCGCACCCAAGGCCGCGCACCAAGTCGTCGGCTGCCTGGACCACTTCCTGCCGACGGGAATCGTCGGCTGGGCCGCCAGGGCCGAAGCGACCCGCTTCGTGGTGGAGGTCGAACTGCTTGTCGACGGTGAGGCAACGGCGCGCAGCGTTGCAAGTCTGCACCGCGCCGACCTCGCCGCAGCCTCGATCGGCAGTGGCCACCATGGCTTCAGATTGCCTCTGCCAGACTTCGCTTTCGACGACCAGGATCATATCGTCGAAGTGCGAGAAACCAGCACGGGCACGCTGCTCGAGGGCAGCCCGCACACGATCCGCTTCAACGCCTGCCATCGCTGGGACAGCTCGGGGGACGACGACAGCCTGAGCCGCCGCGCATTCGTCGACCGTGCGCTCACCTTCTGCGAGGCGACAGCCGATGCCGATTTCAACGACGAGTTGCATCAGATCCTGCTGCGCATGCACACCTGGCTGCTGCGCCAGCCCTCCGAGCGCAGCCTGCGTCGCTTGCGAGCGCTATTGGATCGCTTGACCCAGCTTCGAAGCGATCTTGTGCTGCGCGGCCTGGTGAGCGCACGCGCGATCAGCGGCAATCTGGCAGACCGCTGGGCAAGCCAGGACGCCCTGACCGTGGAACTGCTGGAAGGTGCCGAGGTGATGTCGGTGGCCCGCTGTGACCCACAGGACGAACACGCTTTTTCGTTCAATCTGCCGGACCAGATGCTGGACGGGGACGTGCACCGTCTGGCGCTGCGGGTGCCGGCATTTGGTGGCGCACTTGGCACCTGGAGTTTTCTGATTCCGGCCGCCGGATCTGCTCCGGTCAGCGCAGCCGCAGTGATCGAACCCGAGTGGGACACCCTGCCTGCGGTGGTGGCCGCCCGCAAGAACCGCACATTCAGGGCGGCCGCCACACCCGTGCAGTTGGCGCGCTTGGCGTTGGACGAGGCCCTGGCCGACAAGGCTGGCCAGATGGGCTGGCCAGAGGACAGAGCAAGCGTTGGCAACCAGAACCAGGACGAGAACGAGAACATCGTCCGCCTGAGCTGCGAGCTTGGCAATGCACTGCTGGATGCCGGGTTAAGCGATCAGGCGCTGGAACAGTTCGATGCCGGCGCCGCGTTGGACGACAAGGCGGTGCGGCCCCGTGTGGGCGCTGTGCGCGCCCTTCTGGAATCAGGGCACGAGGGCCTGGCGCAAGAGCGGCTCCAGAAGTCGCTGCTGGACTTCCCCGACGACCGCGACTTGCACCGGCTGGTGGACGCGTTGGCGGCCCGCCGCAAGCCGCGCAGCGTGCGCACGGTGGCGTTTTACCTGCCGCAGTTCCACCCCACGCCGGAGAATGATCTGTGGTGGGGCAAAGGTTTCACCGAATGGGCCAATGTGGGCGGAGCCACCCCGCTGTTTGACGGTCATCTGCAGCCGCGCAGGCCCACCAGTCTGGGCTACTACGATCTGCGACTGCCGGAGTCGGTGAACGCCCAGTTTGACCTCGCCCGCCAGTACGGCATCGACGGCTTCTGTTACTACTACTACTGGTTCAACGGCCGCCGGATCCTCGAACGCCCGCTGATGGACCTTGCAGCTGGCCGGACTGGCCCCTTCCCGTTCTGCGTCTGCTGGGCCAACGAACCATGGACGCGCAGTTGGGACGGCACCTCGGGCGACGTGTTGCTGGCACAGAACCACACCGTGGAGTCCGATCTCGACTTCATCAAGGACCTGGCACCGTTGCTGCGTCACAAGGACTACATCCGCGTCGATGGCAAACCGCTCGTCATGGTCTACCGGGCGGAGAAACTGGCGGAGCCGAAGGAAACCGTGCAGCGCTGGCGCGAGTGGTGCCGCAGCGAGGGCATCGGCGAGCTGCATCTTTGCGTGGTGCAGTCGTTCGGCTTCTATGACCCGCGCCCGTTCGGTTTTGACGCGGCGGTGGAGTTTCCGCCTCACAGCCCGTCAACGGTCTATCCCGACTGGGAGTTCCACCAAGAGCTCCATACGCTGTCCGGCCGCGTGCCTGGTTTCCAGGCCAAGGTCTTCGACTACCAGGTGTTTGCCGCAGGGAGCATCAAGCGCCCGCGCGAACCCTTTGCCCTGCACCGCGCCGCCATGGTGGCGTGGGACAACACCGCGCGCCGCGGCAAGACGGCCCATGTGTTTCACCACTTCACGCTCGACACCTATGAACGCTGGGTGCTGGCCAATGCACGACGTGCCGCCGTGGAGCAAGACGACGCGGTGAACTTCGTCAACGCCTGGAACGAATGGGCCGAGGGTTCGGTGATGGAGCCCGACGTGCACTTCGGCTACGAAATCCTGGAGGCCACGCGCCGCGCCAAGCGCACCGCCAACTTCGATCCACGTGGCACCTACTGGCACAAGGGCCAGCCGCAGTTCCCTGAAGACCGGCTGGCCTATCGCGAGCGCATCGTGCTGGTCGGTCATGACGCCTTCTTTGCCGGCGCGCAGACCAATCTGTTGAACATGGCGCGTTGCCTGAAGCGGCAACTCGACATCGACGTGACCATCATGCTGATCGAAGGCGGCGACTTGCTGGCCGACTACGAGCGTGTGGCACCCACTTACCTGATCGGTCGTGCCGAAGGCTGGCAGGAAGCACTCAAGACAGAGCTGCGCAAGATCACCGACCTGGGTGCCCGCAAGGCCATCTGCAACACCGTGGTCACGGGTGATGTGGCCGCCGTGCTCAAGGGCGAGGGCTTCAAGGTGTTGGGGCTGGTGCACGAACTGCCGGCGCTGATCGAGTCCTACGATCTCAGCGGCCGCTGCTGGACGGTTGCCGACAAGGTCGACCACATCGTTTGTGCCTCTCGCGTGGTGGCCGACGAGTTTTGCAACCGCTACTGGCCCGAGGCGGGCAAGATCGTGATCGCCTCGCAAGGCATCGCGTTCAACCGCTACCACGACGAGCGCGAAGCGGTGCGTGCCGAGATCCGCAAGGAACTCAAGCTGCCGGCCCACGCTGCCATCGTGCTGGGCTGCGGACACGGCGACACGCGCAAGGGCATCGACCTCTTCGTGCAGCTCATGGCCGAAGTCACTCGAGCCTGCGAACCTGGCACGGTGGCGTTTGTCTGGGTGGGTACCCTGGACTGGCAGCTCGACCCCTACATCCATGCCGATGCAGCGCGCATGGGTCTGAGCTCCGTCTTCCGCGTCACCGGCCGCACCACCGACCCGGGCCGCTACTTCATGGCAAGCGACCTGTTTGCGCTGACATCCCGCGAAGACCCCTTCCCCAGCGTCGTCATGGAGGCCTTCGATGCCCGGCTGCCGGTGTTGGCGTTCAACGGTGCCGGCGGTTATGTCGACATCGTCAACGACGAGTCCGGCGCACTGATCCCCTACCTTGACGTGCCGGCCATGGCGCAGGCGGCTCTGGGCTATCTGCGCGAGCCCGAAAGACGCAACGCCGTTGGCCTGGACAATCACCTTCGGTGCCGTGAGCGTTTCGGCTACGAACCCTACATGAGGAAGTTGCTCGCGCTGCTGGGCGACGTGCCCGGTCAGCAAGTCATGGCGGGTCTGCTCAAGCGCCAGCCCTGGTTCAGCAACGCGCCACGGCCCACCATCTCGGCCATCGTCCCCAACTTCAACTACGCGCGCCACCTTGAACTGCGGCTGCGCACGGTGATGGCGCAGACGCTGCCGCCGGACGAGATCATCGTGCTGGACGACGCGTCGACCGACAGCAGCCTGCTGCTGATCGAGGCGCTCGCCGCGCAGTCGACGATCCCTGTTCGCGTGATCAGCAATGCGGCCAACAGCGGCAACCCATTTGTGCAATGGGCCAAGGGGCTGGCAGCGGCCAGTGGCGAGCTGATCTGGATCGCCGAAGCCGATGACTACTGCGAACCCACCTTGCTGGAGACGCTGGCGGCCGAGATCATCGACCCCGCCGTGTCGCTGGTCTGGTGCGATTCCATCATGGTGGACGAAGCCGGCAACAGCCAGGGAGCCCAGTACAAGCACTACTACGAGCGCAACTACGGCGCCAAGTGGCACAAGCGCTTTCGCATGTCCGGGCGCCGCCTGATCGAAGACTGCCTGCTCACCGAAAACGTCGTGCCCAACGCCAGCGCCGCCTTGTTCAGACGAAGTGCGGTGGCGGCCGAAGACCTGAACTTGATCCAGCAGTACCGGTTCTCGGGCGACTGGTGGTTCTGGCTCAGCCTGGCTCAGGCGGGGGACGTGACCTATTGCGACCAGCCACTGAACTACCACCGCCGCCACACCCGCAGTGTCATGGGCGAAGTGCTGCGGGCTGGCGAGTCGCTGCTGCCTGAGACCATGGCCTTCTATGAGCGGGTGATCGCCCACAAGCCGGAATGCCTGACACCCAAGTCGAGTCTGCAAGTGCTGGAGAGACTGCAGCGACTGTTCGACATGTTCCCCGCACTTTCCGCTGCGGCGCCGCGCATTTCGGAGCACCGCACCCTGGCACCGCAGTACGCCGCTCTGATGCAGGGATTTGCCCATGCCGGGGCGGCACATGCCGCGCGACAAGTGGCAACCACGACCTTGGTGATCTCGCATGATGTGATGACGCCCGAGATGTACGGCGCCGCCCTGGTGCGCCATTTCGAGGGCGATGTCGGCCACTTGCGCCTGGTGCTGGTGGCGCCAAAGCCCGACGCCACCAGCTTCATGCAGGGACTGGCCCTGCACGGCCTGGAGGTCACCGTGGTGCCGCCCGAGCCTGAAAATGCCATGACCAGCGCGTGTGGCGGCAGCGGAACGGAGTCACTGGAACATCGGCTGCAGGCCGCTCTGGAGGTGCATGGCAGGCTGAGCGACGGGCCCATCGTGAGCCATGGCCTTCTCGCCAACTGCCTGGTGGCAGCGGGGGTCGGGCAGCGCTGCGACAACTGGCTGCTGGTGGCAGGCCCCGAATTCGAACCGATCCTGGGCCACCCGCCCAAGACCGCGGGCGTCACCATCAGCGGCGTCCGCATGGCCATTGCACGATGCACTTCGGGTCAGTTTGTGGGTGCGGTACTGCCGCATGCATTCGGACGGATGGCTCAAGCACGTCTGCTGCCGATCGACCAACTGCGCCTTGGGGCAGCGCCCAAGGCGCGAAACCACAACGGCGTTGAACGGCCCATTCGCGCACTGGGTATTGCGAGCCAGGCCACGGGCGCACAGTGGGAAGCCGCTGCCCGCGCGCTGCGTGCTGCGGCCGCCAGCTGTGGCCGACCGGTGCAGGTGCGGCTGCTGGCCTGGGGCGAAGCCGTCAACGAGTTGCAGCCGCTGGCGCAGCAGGATCCGGGCATCGAGCTCATTCAACTCTTCGACCGCCCAGCGGCGTTCTCCGATCACGGCGACCTGATGCTGGTTGCGATGCCTGACGGTGGATCGCGAGGCTCGCACCTGGCACTGGAGCTGCAACGGTCTTCGATGCGAACGCTTTCCTTGCAGAGCTTGCTGGAAATCGAAGGCAAACCCGGCGTCGCCTTCAGCGCCATCACCCAACTTCTCAACTCAGTCGCCGGCAAACCTGCCTCGGGTGCGGCGGCGCTGTCCACCCCATGAACAAAGCCGTTTTGATCTGGGGTGCGCCAGCGCGCGTCGACGCCGGTGTCGACTACGCGACGGCGTTCGAGCAAAGCCGCAACAACTTCGGGAACATGTTGATTGGCAACGCGGTGCACTCCTTCCTGTCGAAGAACGAGATCCTGACGCCGCCGCAACTGAAGTCGCCAGCAGAGGCGCAGGAACGCTGTTCGCAGGTGGTGATACCGGCCGCCAACTGGCTCTGGAAGGACTTTGACTTTGGAGACATTGCCAACTTCCTGGAAAAAACGCAGTTGCCGGTGACCATCGTCGGCCTGGGCGCACAGACCAACGATCGCACCATCACAAGCCCCATCCACCCCAACACGATGCGACTGATGCGGCTGATCGCCGAACGTTCGGCCACGCTGGGCGTACGCGGTTTTTATACCGCCGAGGTGCTGGCAGCCAACGGCATCCACAACGTCGAGGTCATCGGCTGCCCGTCGCTGTACACCAGCCGCTGCCCCACGGTGCACATCAACACCGAGGGCCTGAGCCAGCCGAAGACCTTGGCGGTCAACTTTTCGCGCCGCGTCATCGAACACTCGTTCAACGCCGGGCAGATGCAGGCGGTGGAAAACGCCGTGCTGCAGATGGCGCTGCAGCATGACAGCACTTTCATCGCGCAGGACGAACTCGAAGAACTGGCCCTGAACGCCGGTGCCGAAGTCGATACGCGCCGCTTGGAAAAGTACTTCGCCGGCAGCGACCCCGCGCAGGTGGTCGAGTTCTTCAAGACACGCACCCGCTGGTTCCACGATGTCGACAGCTGGGCGAACTTCATGCGCAGCAGTTCGCTGAGCATCGGCACGCGCTTTCACGGCAACCTCATTGCGTTGACCAACGGCGTGCCGGCGCTGTTCATCATTCACGACTCGCGCACGATGGAGCTTTGCACCTTGATCGGTGCCCCTTCCGTGCACTTGCAGGAACTGACTGCCGGCACCGACTGTGCAGCCCTGCTGGCCGAACGCCTGGCGTCGATCTCGTTCAGCCGCTTCGAGGCCAGTTACGCGGCGCTTTACCGCCGCTTCGTGGGCTTTCTTGGGCGCAACGGTCTCGACCACAACCTGCCTGCACCGGCTTGACCGCAAGCTGATCTGAAAGTGGTTGTCGCCCGGTCAGAATGCGGGCCGAGCCAACCACGATCGGAAGTCGCATGCCCCCCTCCACTCGGGTGCTCGGGACCGCACCAGCGGCGCACGGGGGACCTTTTGTTCGGACCTTGAGTCCCAGACTTCACACTCAAATCCTGCTGCACCCAAGTAGACCCCACTGATGCTGGGGCGACTGCTAACATCATGCGTTGATGGAAACCGTGCTGTCCGCAGATCTCAAGAAGGGCTTACGCACGGTATTGCTGTTCAGCTTGTTCATCAACCTCGCCTTGTTGGCGCCGTCGATCTTCATGCTGCAGGTCTTCGACCGCGTGCTGTCCACGCGATCGCTCGAAACCCTGCTGATGCTCGCCGCCATTGCCTTGCTGACGCTGGGCTTGATGGGCGTGCTCGACCACTACCGCGCGCGCATCCTGGCGGGCACGGGCATTCGATTCGAGCAGCGGCACGGTCCGCGGCTGCTGGAACAGCTGATGAACGCGTCGGTGCGCCAGGGCGGCCGCGGCTACGTCGAGGGCATGCGCGACCTGGCCACGGTACGCGGATTCCTGGGCGGCCCCGGCTTCATCGCCCTCTGTGACTCGCCCTGGGTGCTGGTTTTCCTGCTCATCATCTTTCTCTTCCACCCCGCGCTGGGCCTGCTGGCCGCGGTGTGCACGCTGGCACTGATCGCCCTGGCGATCCTCAATGAGCGACTGTCGCAACCCGCCGTAGCCCGCCTGCGCGAAACCTCGCAACAGGCCAGCCGGGTGGTGGACGCGATGCTGCGCCACGCAGAAACCGTGACCTCGATGGGCCTGACCCGCGCGATGACCACACGCTGGCAGCGCCGCAGCGTGCAGGCGCAAGGGGTGCAGTTGGGGCTGTCGCGCACCAGCAGTGCCATCAATGCGACCAGTCGTGTCATGCGCCAGGCGGTGCAGGTGCTGATGCTCGGCTTTGGCACCTACCTGGTGGTGCACGACAACGCCACGCCGGGCATCATGCTCGCCACCACCATCATCCTGGGCCGCGCGCTGGCGCCGTTGGAGCAGCTCATCGGCAGCTGGAAAGGCCTGATCGAGGCGCGCGCCGCCTGGGCACGCCTGCAGCCGGTGCTGAAGGCGGCACCGGAAGGGGCCGTCGGCACCGAACTGCCACGACCCATCGGGCGGCTGGCGGTGGAAGGCGTGAGCTACACCCCGCCCGGTGCGACGCGCCCATCACTGCGCGGTGTCACCTTGCTGGCTGAACCGGGTCAGGTGCTGGCGCTCATCGGCGCCAGCGGTGCCGGCAAGACGACGCTGGCGCGGGTGATCGCTGGCGTGCTGGCCCCGGATGCTGGCGTGGTCAGGCTCGACGGCATCGACACCCGGTCTTGGGCGCCCGGCCGTCTGGGCGGCTGGGTGGGTTACATGCCGCAGGACGTGGCGCTGTTCGAAGGCACCGTGGCAGAGAACATTGCACGCATGGGCGACGTCGACCCCGACGCCCTTCTGGCGGCCGCTCACCACGCCAAGGTCCACGACCTGATCGTGCGCCTGCCGGCGGGCTACGACACACCCGTCGGCGAGGGCGGCCGTTCGCTGTCTGCCGGCCAGCGACAGCGCGTGGCGCTGGCCCGCGCGCTCTTCGGCGAACCTGCGCTGGTGGTGATGGACGAACCGGACGCCAGCCTCGACGCCGAAGGCGAACAGGCCTTGCTGGAAGCCATCCGTGGATTGAAGCAGCGCGGCGTGACGGTGGTCGTGAGTACCCAGCGCCGGGCCGTGCTGGCGGTGGCCGACCAGGTGCTGGTCTTGCGTGAAGGCGTGGCTGAACGTGTGGAACCCGTCAAGCCGAACGCCCAGCCTCCGACCCTGGCCGCTGCCAGCACAGGTTCCTGATGAACACCAGCGTCTCCCACCCTGCCGACGCCACCGGCGACAGCGAAGACCCGGCGGCCCTGGCGGCGCTGGTGCAACGCTGGCAGCGGCGTGGCCTGTGGGCCATCGGGGTCTGGGCGCTGTTGCTGGGTGCGTGGCTCACCTGGGCCCCCATCTCGGGTGCCGTGGTGGGCTACGGCGCGGTCAAGGTCGAGTCGGACCGACTGGCCGTGACGCACCGCGACGGCGGCATCGTGGCCCAGGTGCTGGTGCGTGAAGGTCAATCGGTCACGCAGGGTCAGGCACTGGTGGTGCTGGAAGATGCGCGAGTGGATGCGTCCGTGGACCTGCTCCAAGCGCAACTCGACAGTGAGCGCCTGCGCCGCGCCCGGCTGCATGCCGAGGCGGCAGTGGCCACGCAGTGGTCCGTCACCGGTGACGCTTTGGTCAAAAAAGCAGCGCTCCGTGCGCCTGAGGCGTTGGCGCGTGAACGTGCAGCTTTTGAAGCGCGGCGGCGAAGCTTCGAAGGCCAGCTGGCTTCGGTGCGCAGTCAGTTGAAGGACACCGAAGGAGAAGTGGCTGCGCACCAGCGCAACCGGGAAGCCCTGACGGCCGCCATCCGCCTGGCGCAGGAAGAAGTCACCTCCGCGCAGGCCTTGCAACGCGACAACTTTGTCGCCAGGGCGCGTGTGCTGTCGCTCGAGCGCGCACTGGCCGAGTACGAGTCGCGCGGACAGACCATCGAAGCAGATCAGGCCCAAGCCCGGCAGCGCGGTGCCGAGCTTCAGGGCCGACTGCTCAACCTGCGCCTGGCCTATGTGCAGGCTGCAACCGACGACTTGCGCGAAACGTCGGCCCGCCTTACCGACCTGGAAGCGCGCCTGCGTGCAGGTGTGGATACCGCTGTTCGCCAGCGCATCGTGGCGCCAGTGGCGGGGCGTCTGGTGGGCTTGCGCGTCAACACCGTCGGTTCGGCCGTGGGCCCACGCGAACCCATCGTCGACATCGTGCCAAGCGACGTGCCGCTGCGCATCGAGGTGCGCCTGGCAGCCGACGCCGTGAGTGAAGTGCGGCCCGGGCAGATGGTGGACATTCGCATCCCGGGGCATTCCTACCGGTACGTGGGCACTTTGCACGGCAAGGTGCTGAATGTCTCCCCAGACGCTCTGAGCGATGCGCGCAGCGGCAGCTCGTACTTCACGGTGCTGGTGGAACTGTTGCCCGATGCATTGGCGCGCTTGCAAGGCATGCCCATCACACCCGGCATGGCTGCCGAGGTTTTTATCGTGACCTCGGAGCGCAGTGTGCTGCAGTTCTTGCTGGACCCGCTCACGGCCGGCTTGCGACGCGCTTTCCGTGAGCAGTGAGTCAGCCATGGATGCGGAGGATCCCAGGGCCGCAGCGCGCTCTTCATCGCCCTGAGATGCGCATCCTCTTCGTCCACCAGAACTTCCCGGGGCAGTTCCGCCACGCCGCACGCGCCCTGGCTGCCGCCGGGCACGAGGTGGTGGCCCTTGGCATCCATACGCGCGGGATGCCGGACATGCGCTGCGTGCGTTATCGGGTGAACCCACCACCGCAGCCTTCGGCGCTGGAGCCGGCACGCGACTTCGAAACCAAGATTGCCCGTGGGCTGGCCTGCGCGCAGGCCATGCAGCAACTCAAGGAAAAGGGGTTCGATCCCGATGTCGTGGTGGCCCATCCGGGTTGGGGCGAAGCCTTGTTCTGCAAGGACGTGTGGCCAACGGCTCGCCTGCTGGTGTTTGCCGAGTTCTACTACGGGGGCCAGGGTAGCGACTTCGGTTTCGATCCGGAGTTTCATCGGCCCGGGCTGCTGGCCCAGCATCGCTTGAGGCTGAAGAACACGGCGCTGCTGCATGCCCTGGCCACCGCCGACGGTGGTTATGCGCCCACCCGGTGGCAGCACGCGCAGATCCCGCCGCCATTGCGCAGCCGCTTCGACGTCATCTTCGACGGCATCGACACCCGCACGGCTGCACCCGACGCGCAGGCTTGGTTGAGCTTGCGCCGCGATGGCGTGCGCTTGAATGCTGGCGACGAGGTGCTGACCTTCGTGAACCGTAACCTTGAACCCTACCGCGGTTTCCACGTTTTCATGCGGGCCCTGCCGGCGATCCTGAAAGCGCGGCCGCGCGCACATTGCCTGATCGTCGGCGGTGACAGCGTCAGCTACGGTCAGCCTCCCGCCGGCGGCGGGACCTGGCGGCAGAAGCTGCTGCAGGAACTGACGCCAGATCTGCCGATGGACCGCGTGCACTTCCTGGGCATCCTGCCCTACCGCGACTATTTGCGAGTACTGCAGGTGTCGGCCTGCCATGTCTACCTGACCTATCCTTTCGTGCTGTCCTGGAGTTGCGTCGAAGCGCTCAGTGCCGGCTGCGTGGTGGTGGGCAGCCGCACACCACCGGTGCAGGAGTTCATCGAGCACGGCCACAACGGCTGGTTGGTGGACTTCTTCGACCGCGACGCGCTGGTGGCACAGGTGGTTGAGGTGCTCGCCAATCCTGGTGCACAGATGGCGCTGCGCGAGCGCGCGCGCCAGGGCGTGGTCGAGCAGTACGACCTGCAAGGCCGCTGCCTGGGGCCGCTGCTTGAGCTGATCTTGGGCCATCGGCCGGCCCAAGTTTTCCCGGCAGACAAAGTCGGCGCGCCTACTTGAATTGACTGATGGACGCCTCTCAGGGCGTCTGTTAGAAACGGTTACGAAGTCTGCCCCTGAATCAGATACCAAGAATCACCGGACACACCATGAGCATCATCACTGGCACGAACAACAACGACAGCCTGCTCGGCACTGCGGGGGCCGACGTGATCGACGCCCTGGCGGGCAACGACACCATCGATGGTGGCGGTGGCAACGACCTGATCCGCGCCGGACAGGGTGACGACGAGATCACTGCCGGCGCCGGCAACGAGACCATTGACGGTGGCGACGGCTACGACAAGCTGTACTACAACGCGGCGGCGGCAGCGGTCTCTGTGAACTTGCTCACAGGCGTCGTCACCGGTGGTTCGGGCAACGACAGCATCACGGGCATCGAGGCGGTCTTCGGTTCGGCCTTCAACGACACCTTCGTCGGCTCCAGCGCCGACGAGGACTTCATCGGCGGTGCCGGAGACGACAGCATCGTCGGTGGTGGCGGCCTCGACTTGGTGGGCTATCTCGGCGCCACCAGCGCCGTCACCGTCAACCTGAGTACCGGACTGGCCACCGGCGGCGGGGGCAATGACACGCTCAGCGGCATCCGCGGCCTGTACGGCTCGGACCACAACGACACGTTCATCGGCAGCGCCGCTGACGAGTACTTTGCCGGCGGCCAGGGCAACGACAGCATCGACGGCGGGGGCGGCTTCGATGTCGTGTTCTTCGAAGAAGCCACGGGCCCAGTGGCCGTCAACCTGGGGGCCGGCACCACCAGCGGGGCTGACGGCAACGACACGCTGCTGAGCATCGAAGGGGCCATGGGCTCCGACTTCGACGACACCCTGATTGGTAGCAGCGGGAACGATCTGCTGGAAGGCGGCGCCGGCAACGACAGCATCGATGGTTTGGCTGGCAACGACACCATCTATGGCGGCCGCGGCAACGACACCGTGATCGGCGGCCTCGGCGACGATCTGCTCAACGGCGATAGCTCAGACCCTGCAGACGATTTTGGCGACTTCGACAACCAAGACGTTCTCGACTACCGCGGCTCGGCTGCCGCGCTGACCATCAACCTGCTGACCGGTGTGGCCACGGTCGCATCTGGCGGTGGAACAGACACGGTGAGCGGCTTCGAAGGCGTCTACGGCACCGACTTTGCCGACTCGATGACCGGCAGTGCTGCCGACACCGAGGTTTTCATTGGCGGTGGCGGCAACGACACGATCCACGGCGGCGACGACTTCGACATCATCTCGTATCACACCACCGGGACCTCTGTCACCGTGAACCTGGCTCTGGGCACGGCCACAGGTGGGGGCGGTAGCGACACGTTCACGGGCATCGAGGCTGTCATCGGCTCCGCCGGCAACGACACCCTCATCGGCGGCACTGGCGACGATGTTTTCGTCGGCTATCTGGGCAACGACAGCATCGTAGGCGGGGGCGGCTCTGACGAGGTGTTTTACGGCCGCTTTCTGGGCGTTTCATTTGCCATCGCAGGTGTCGATGTCAACCTGAGCACCGGACTGGCCACAGGCGGCGGTGGCAATGACACCCTGGTTGGCATTGACAACGCTGTTGGATCCGACTTCAACGACACCCTGACCGGCAACGCCGGCGGCAACTTCCTTGGTGGCGAGGCGGGTGACGACTCCATCGTTGGTGGCGATGGCTCGGACTACCTGACCGGTGGCAGGGGCAACGACACCTTGCGTGGCGATGCCGGTGACGACTACCTGACGGGCGGCTTGGGCGACGACCTCATCGACGGCGGCACCGGCAACAACACTGCCCAGTACGGCAACGACAACGAAGAATCTCCGGCCTTTGGCGTCAACGCCGACCTGGCTTTCGGCGTCGTGTCCGGCGGTTATGGCAACGACACACTGGTCGGCATTGACAACCTGTTCGGCTCATCGTTTGCCGACAACATCAACGGCAATGGTGCCGCCAATCTGCTCTTTGGCGGTGCAGGCAACGACACCCTGATGGGCGGCGGCGGCAATGACACGCTGAATGGCGAATCCGGCATCGACTGGCTGACCGGTGGCGCCGGCACCGACCTCTATATGGGCGGCGCAGACAGCGATGTCGTGTTCTTCGAAGACGCGCCGGCGGGCGCGACGGTCAACCTGTTGACGGGCGTGATCAGCAACGACGGCTACGGCAACGCCGAGTCGATTTTCGACGTCGAGAACTTGCACGGCACGCACTTCTCGGACCATCTCACGCTGGGCAACGGCAACAGCTACGTGTTCGGGCGTGCCGGCAACGACACCATCGTGGGCGGCAATGGCAGCAACAACATCTTTGGTGGCAGCGGCAACGACTCCATCAACGGCGGCAGTGGCACCGACACGGCCAACTACAGCAGCGCTGATTTCGATGCAGGTGGGCCCGCCACCCAGGGCGTCACCGCCAACCTCTCCACTGGGTTGGCCAGCGACAACTGGGGGCACACCGACACGTTGGTGAGCATCGAAAACCTGACCGGCTCGCCGTTGGCCGACAGCCTGACCGGCAGCGCCGGCAACAACTTCATCGACGGCGGCGCCGGCAATGACAGCTTGTACGGCGGCGACGGCGAGGACACGCTGCGTGGCGGCGCTGGCGACGACCTGATCGACGGCGGCACCAACGTGCTGTCCACCACCTTCGACCGTGTCGACTACAACGATTCATCGGCGTCGGTCAACGTCAACCTCACCACCGGCATCGCCACCGGCGCTGGCATTGGCACCGACACGCTGGTCGGCATCGAAGGCATCACCGGTTCGGCCTTCGACGACACGCTCGTGGGCGCCAGCACACCCGACCTGCTGACCGGTGGGCTGGGCAACGACATCCTTGACGGCGCTGGCGGTTTCGACATCGTCTCCTACGGTGCGATCACCGGAAACATCGTCGTCAACCTGGCGCTGGGCACGGCCACGGGCGCTGGCGGCAACGACACCTTGATCAGCATCGAGGGCGTGATCGCCGGATCTGGCAATGACCACCTGATCGGCACCTCAGCGGGTGACTTCCTGCGCGGCAACGCCGGCAACGACACCATCGACGGCGGCGCCGGCCAAGACCGCGCTGCCTACGACTTCGGTCCCGCCGGGTCGAGCTCGGTGAATGCCAGCCTCATCACGAACACTGTCACGGGAACCGGTTTCGGCACCGACACGTTGATCAACATTGAAAACCTTCGCGGAAGCAACTTCAGCGACGTGCTCGAAGGTGACGGTGGCGCCAACGACTTCCAGGGCCGCGGTGGCGACGACACCCTCATCGGCAACGGTGGCAACGACAGCCTGTTCGGCGAAGACGGCAACGACAGCATGCTGGGCGGCGCGGGTGCTGACTTCATGCAAGGCGGCGCCGGCAACGACACGATGGACGGGGGCGTTGCGCTCGACCTCGTGAACCTGGACGACGGCAACGCGCTGAGCTGGGCCACCTCAAACGGCGCGGTCACCGTGAACACGGTCACCGGCATCGCCAGCGATGGTTTCGGCACCACCGACTCCTTCACGAACTTCAACTTCTACACCGGCTCGGCGCACAACGACAGTTTCATCGGCAGTTCCGGCCTGTCCGGCGGTTTCGAACATTTCGAGGGCGGACTGGGCAACGACACGATCAACGGCGGCGCCATTCTGGATACCCATTTCTCCGACTCGAATCGGGCTTCGTATCAGAACGCCAGCGGCGCCGTGACCGTGAACCTGGCGACCGGCACAGCGACCGGCGCGGCTGGCTCGGACACGTTGATCAACATCAACTTTGTCCGTGGGTCGAACTTCGATGACCTGCTGACGGGCAGCAACCGCACCGACGTCACTGAAACAATCGAAGGCCGGGCAGGCAACGACACGATCGACGGTGCCGGCGGGCTTGACCAGGTGCGGTACGCGGCCTCTCCGGCCGCCGTGAACGTCAACCTGGCCACCGGCATCGCCAGCGACGGCCATGGCACCACCGACACGTTCACGAACATCGAAGCCGTGCGCGGCTCGGCATTCGACGACACGCTGGTAGGCGGCAATGCCGCCAACGGCGTTGGGCCGCGCGAAGGCCTTGAAGCATTCCAAGGTGACGCCGGCAACGACCACATCGACGGCGGCCAGGGCTTCGACCGCATCGACTTCAACAACAGCCCCAGTGCCGTGACCGTGACCTTCACCGGCACCGGCAGCGGCACGGCGCTGGACGGCTACGGCACCACCGACACCTTCGTCAACATCGAAGGCGTGCGCGGTTCCGAGTTCTCCGACACGCTGACCGGCAGCGACAGCGCTGCCTACGAGTTTTTCCAGGGCCGCACCGGCAACGACGTGATCGACGGCCGTGGCGGCATCGACGTGGCCGACTACAGCAATGCGCGCGGCGCGGTCACGGCCAACCTGCTCACGGGCGTGGCCCTCGACGGCAACGGAACTACCGATACGCTCAGCAATATCGAGGACTTGCGAGGCAGCCTGAACTTCGCTGACCTGCTGACCGGCAACGCCGTGGCCAACGTCCTGGAAGGGCTGGGTGGCAACGACACCCTGATCGGCGGCCTGGGCAACGACACGCTGGACGGCGGCAGTGGCGCCGACAGCATGGTCGGCGGTGACGGCAACGACGTGTACGTCGTCGACAACGCCGGTGACGTGATCGTCGAGACCTCCACCGGCGGCATCGACGAGGTGCGTATCCTGGGCAGCCTGGTGCTGGGTGCCAACCTGGAGAACATCACCATCGTTGCGGCTGGCGCCGTGGATGCCTACGGCAACAGCCTGGACAACGTGCTCACCGCCGGTGCGGGCAACAACGTGCTGGCTGGCGGCAGTGGC
>JAURZM010000028.1 GCA_030653385.1 Rubrivivax sp.
TCGAGCTTGTTGCCGTAAAGGACCGTCGCCGCGATCGTGCCCGTCTTGGTCTGCGCGCCCGAGCCGATCGTCACCGTGGCAGTGGCCGGATTCTTCAGCGCCCCGTCGCTGGTCGCCAGCGCCGCGTCATAGGTGAAGCCGATCGGGTGTTCGCCACGGAGGTCAGGCCCGATCTTGTCGCCACTGCCGATGAAGCTCGTACCCGTGGTGCCGCCGAAGCTGTTGATGGCGACGGTGCCATCGTGGCACGACAGGCACAGTTTCGAGCCGCCGCCAGGCTGGGCCATCGTCGCGTTCAGCGTCGGGCTGCTGTACAGCGTGTACACGGCGGTCGACAGCGCGTGGTTCCACAGCGGTGCGTCGGCCACCGTCGTGTTGGCCTTGTGCGGCGTGTGGCAGGGCAGGCAGATCTGGCCCTGCGACCAGCCCTGTCCACTGAAATCGTGCGCCGAGCCGGTGATGGTGGCCGCAGACGCCGCGCCTGCGCCCCAAATCAAGAGGGCGGCGCCCAGACATTGGCCTAGCAAACGAGAGAACCGGACAGTCATGATCTTCTCCTGTGTGGTAGCGAACTACCCCTTCAATGCGCTTGAGCGGGTTGCCTGCGCTTCGGTAGTGATTGGCTTCCTCCCCTTCCGTGACAAATTTGCGATAGGTCAAGTTGCCGCAACCGACGCACCTCAGCTTACATACCTGAAGCGCCGATAAAGAGCCCCCCCCCCCCCCCGATGGCGGCGGGCGCCCGACATGCCGCGCGCGTCAATGGCCTGTGTGCGTCTGTCGAAGCCAACACCCGGCTGCGCTGCTCTGACCGCGCGGCCGGGCTGCCCGATCCATGCAGGCCGCGGTCTGTGCACTTCACGTAACAGCACCTCCTCGAAGCTGAAGCGAAGGTGAAGCCAACTTTCGACGGCAGGTGCTACCTTGGGCGCCTTCGAAAGGGTTCTTTTCGTGCGACTGCTGCTCATCGAGGACGACGCCGGTCTCGGGGCTGGCCTGCGTGAGTTTCTCCAGGCCGATGGCCACGTGGTGGTGTGGTGCCGCTGCCTCGGCGAAGCCAAGGCGCTGCATAACGAGCCCTTCGACGCGCTACTGGTGGACTGGCAACTGCCCGATGGCTCGGGCCTGGAATGGGTGCGTTCGCTGCGCAGCAAGAACGACCACACGCCAGTGCTTTTGATGACCGCACGCGACCTGCTGGATGACCGTGTGCGCGGCCTGGATTCGGGCGCCGACGACTACATGGTCAAGCCGTTCGACCCCGAGGAACTGAGCGCACGCCTGCGCGCCATCACTCGGCGCGCCAGCGGCTCGGGCAGCCCTCGGCTGGTGTTCGGTGAGGTCGAGGTCGACCTGCTTGCGCGGGCGGCGCACGTCAGCGGTGTTCGCGCCAAGCTGACGGCGCGCGAGTGGGCCCTGGTGGAGGCGCTGGCATTGCGATCGGGCCGCCTGGTCAAGAAGCGCGAACTCGAGGTGCTGGTGTCAAACCTTGAAAGCGAGGCTGCCAGCAATGCTTTGGAGGTGCACATCTCCAATTTGCGCCGCAAGCTGGGTCGCTGCTTCATCGAGACCGTGCGCGGGCTGGGCTACAGGATCCCGACATGAAGGACCTGCCATCCATCCACCGTCGGTTGTCGTCGGCCGTGGTCGCCGTCTCCTTCGCCTGGGGCGTTGCGGTAGCCGCGACGGTCGGCGTAGTCGTGAACTTTGCGGTCGACGACCTGCTGGACAGTGCGCTGCACGAGTCGGCTGAAGCGCTGCAGGGGCTGCTGGCCTACAACCCGGGTCGGCTGCCGATGGCCGGTGATGCCCTGCCGGCACCTCCACATCAAGAGCGGGTGGTGTGGCAGGTGGTAGGGGCGGGCGACGAAGTGCTGTTCCGCTCTTTTCAGGCGCCCACGCGTCCGCTGAACACCAGGCAGGTGGCGGGCTTCGCCAACCAGGGTGAGGACTGGCGTGTCTTCGGCATGCCCTTGAACGGCCAGGGCCGTGTGCTCTACGTGGCCCAGCGCCTCCAGGACCGGCGTGCGGCGCGCATGCAAGCCATCCAGTTGCTCGTACCTGCGGCGCTGCTCGTGGGTCTGATGGGCGCCTATTGGCTGCGGGTACGGGTGCGGCGAGAACTGCGCCCGATCATCGAGTTGTCTTCAGCGGTGAAGGCATTCGATCCGCTGAAGCCGGGCTCGAAGCTGGTCAACGCCACGCGGGCCGAGCTGGTGCCCATGCACGGCGCCGTCAGCGAACTCGGCCAGCGCCTGGCGCGTCGCGTGGCCACCGAGCGTGCCTTCGTGGCGCATGCGGCTCACGCACTGCGTACGCCGCTGGCCACCATGGCCGCCAACCTGGCCGTGGCGCAGCGACGCGCGGGCCCTGACGATCGCGTCCAGCTGCAGCGCACGCGCGAAGCCGCCGACCGCCTGCGTCGCGTGGTCAGTGCACTGTTGACCATGTTCCGCACCGGCGGCGAGGCGCAGCGCCAGACCGTGAACCTGGACGACCTGGCGTCCCAGCTGCCCTTCCCCGAGTTGGACCTGCAGATCGAAGCCGATGCCAACGTCAGCGCTGACCCCGACTTGCTGGCAGCCGCAGTAATGAACCTGCTGGACAACGCACAACGCCACGGCGCCACGGCGGTGGTGTTCAGCGTGGCTCGGGAGGAGGGCGGGCTGACGAGGTTGCTGCTGCGCGACAACGGCAGCGGCATTGCCCACACCCACAGGCAGCGCCTTCAGGATGCGCTGGACAGCCAGGACTACGACAAGCTCACCGGTCTGGGTCTGATGCTCGCCGACCTGGTGGCACGAGCTCACGACGGCCGCCTGCAGCTGATGCCAGCGCTGTCGGGGCGGCCAGGTTGTGGCGTCGAACTGAGTGTGCGGGCAGCTCGCTGAAAGTCATGGCGCTGGGTGCCTGTGAGCAGCCTTCACAACCCGCCGTGAGCGCGTCAGCCTCGAGTGTGCTGGCGGCAAAGTGCAGATCGAATGACGTGCACGATGCGCGCGGTGATGAATTGGTTGCGAGCGAGCCGGCCGACCGTGCGGCGGTCGGGCCATGACCCAGGCGCAGGGACGTGTTCCAGCCTGTTTACAGGTCCCGGCCAGCTGGCACACAGTAACGCCGACCATGCAAGTTGCTCACAAGCAGCTCTTCACGACAGGCCACATTGACCATGACGGGCCAAAGCGGAGTTCGAGTCGCCCGCCGTAAACCAGTTCCTGCCGCCACTGCAGTGTGCGGCAGTTGCCTCGTGCGAATGACTGCTTCACGGCGATCAATTCAGGGCGCCGAGTTTCGGCCAAGGGTCGATTCGAGCCCGTCGCGCCGCGAGGGATCGGCCGTTGAAGACGGCTCGACGGCACCGCAGCAGCACGGGCGACGGCTGTCCTTCGCAAAGCTGACGCTCGTGAAGGCGTCAGCCGCCGGCATGAATGTCGGCATGCTGGCGCTGCCCGACGTACGCCTGGCAGCGACGACTGACCGCATCCGCTGCAAAGCTCTCGCAATGCGACGATCAAGCCGAAGAGCAAGTGGGACGCACTGCGGTCTGCCAGGCGTGTGGTTCTGTCGCGCGTGGGTGGTCCCGGGTACCGGACGGAGGACTTGATGGCGCTGGGCTGAACCGTAGCCTGGTCCCATGCTGACCGACACCGACAAGGACCTCGTCCGGCAGTGTATGAACGCGCTGCGGGACGGCATCGCTGGGTTCAGGACGAGGCGTCCCCAACTCGAGCTGGTCGCCGCTGTCGCGAACACTCTGGCTTGCTGCCGGCAGGAT
>JAURZM010000022.1 GCA_030653385.1 Rubrivivax sp.
CACGCCGCATCGCGCCATCGAGGTCATCCGCAAGGGCCGCAAGCCCGGCTACGTGGTCGTGCCGGCCAGCCTGCTCGACGAGACCGACGGCTACGTGAGCGGCCATCGTCTCGCCTGGCTTGCACGCGCACGACGCAGAGGCCGGACCGCCACGCCCATGGCGCTGTTCATCAACGCACGCGGAAGTGCCGTGGGCAAGAACGCCTACCAGCGAGCCGTGCGCCAAGCGGGCCGGGTCTGCGGCTTCAAGGCCACGACGCACCTGATGCGGGCCACCTTCGCGTGCATGATGCTGGCCCGGCTGGAGCAGCTGGCCGCCCGAGGCGCCCAGGTCAACCCGCTGCTGGTCGTGAAGGTGCTGCTCGGGCACGAGCGCATCGAGACCACCGACGGCTACCTTCGCGCCCTGGCGGTCGACCCGTGTGTCCTCAAGGACGCGCTCGACACGCTGCTTGCGGAGACTTGCACGCCATGAGGTCACCCGGCCAGCGCATCCACCGGCACCTGTCGCAGGGGTCCGCGGCAGCAAATAGAAGCGGATTTACGCCAGCGCCAACACCCGACGCGCAGCCAGCTCGCATCGATGCCCCTCGTCTGGTTCGCCGCACGGTCATCGACTTCTCGTCGTTGGGCCTGGCCGAAGACGTGCGCCTTGCGCTGGCGCTGGCGTTCTGGGGCCACCTTGGAGCCCGGTCGCCGCGAAGCATCAAGTCCTGCTGGACCTGGGTGCTGGCCTTCAACCGCTTCGCGACCGAATCGGGAGCGGTCGGATCGCTCACGGACCTGGAATGCCGGATGCTCCTGCGCTACATCGAATGGCTCAACGCGCAACAGCGCGCTGACGGCGGAGCATGGGCGATCTCCACGCGGAGCGCGGCGTACAGCGCGTTACGCCAGTTGCTGCGCTGGCTCGAGCGCTGTCGTCCCGATCTCGTCAGCCGGATCGACTATCCCTTCACACCCTTCCCGGGCCGCGGCAGCGACCGGCCCCCACGCGCGACGCCGACGCCGCGCGAGCTGCGCGACATCCTGCGTGCCTGCGAGGCAGACATCGCAGCCGTGCAGGAGGTGCGCGCTTCGGCTGCCGCGCAACGCGCTGCGGACGGCGACAAGCCGGGCTCCCTGGGCTGGTTGCTGGTGGAGGTCGATCGGCGCTTCGGCGGCATCGTGCCCAGCAGCCTCGAGTTGCAACGGTGCGGCAACCATCCGCTGCAGTTGGCGGTGCGCCGCTGGGGTGGTGCCAAGCAGATCGAGCCGTGCCTGTATCCGCGCGCCGTCTCGTTGCTGCCCTACTACCTGGCCATCCTGATCCACGCGGCCGGCAATCCCGAGCCCATCGCCGACCTCGGGCGCGACTGCCTCCAGGACGTCCCGCTGCTGGAGAACCGCCAGGCGCTGGTCTGGTTCAAGGCGCGCGCCGGGCGTCTGCAGCGACGCAGCTTCGAGCGCGACGCACCGTTCGAGCCACCGGCGCTGGTGAGGGACCGTCTCACCTGGAACGAGCGCCTGCGGCCGCTGGCGCCAGCGGCACAACGCGACCGCCTCTTCATCTTCAAGGGGCTGCGAACGGTAAACGCGATGTCGACCATCACGGTCCACCACCTGCTCGGCGAATTCTGCCAGCGCCACGGCCTGGCGGCGTTCTCGCTGGCGAGCATCCGGCCGAGCGTGCTGTCCAGCTTCTACCGCGCCAGCGGCGACCTGCTTCGAACGCGGGCGGTGGCCAACCACGCCAGCATCGCGACGACCGTTCGCTATGTCCAGACGCCGATCGTCCGGCAGCAGAACCATGCGCGCATCGCCGCATTGCAGGGGGCCTTCATCGAGCATCTCGCCGCACCGCCTGCCATCTCGCCTGCCACGTCGCCTGCGCCGGCGGTCGCGGCTACGTCGTCGAGCGCAGCTGTCCCGCCGGGCAAGACGGTGTCGATGTTCGGCTTCGACTGCACGGATCCGCTGGCCGGCACCGCGCCCGGCACGCGCCGGGGCGAGATCTGCACCAATTTCATGGGCTGCTTCACCTGTCCCAACGCGGTGATCCCGCCGCAGCCGCGCACGATGGCCCGCCTGCTTCAAGCGCGCGACCACCTGCGCGCCGCGGCACTGACGCTTCATCCGGCGCGCTGGCAGGCGTTCTACGCGCCGCAGCTGCGCATCCTCGAAGAGGACATCCTGCCACGTTTCAGCACACGGGAACTCGCCGCGGCCGAGCCGCTGGTGGCGCAACTTCCGCCGCTGCCGGACCTGCGGTGAGGTCGCCGCCATGCCCGCCATGCAGCGCCAGACCAACGACAGTCCCGTCGCTTGCGCTCCCGCGCGAACCGGCGACCGCGCGT
>JAURZM010000031.1 GCA_030653385.1 Rubrivivax sp.
CATGAGTACATGGCCCAACCGGAGGGCCTCCGGCGGCCCCTGCGGGGGGGCTGGAAGAGAGGAAGTCCGAACCCAAGACAGTCAGGCCAACCCGGTCTGACTCAAGCCAACAGGCCTCCTCGAAACCCGGTGCGGTTCAGACAGACACAGTGAGCGTCTGCCACTTGGATTGAGCGGACGTGAGAAAGCCGACCGGAACCCCCAATGGCAGGGGCTCGGGTCGGCTGTAAGGAGTCCTATGGTGCAGGTTTCAAAATGCGCCCGGTGCCGTCCCTGTAACCGGCCTGAAAACTCAGGTCCCCGATTTCGAGGTCTCGGGCAGGCTCAAGCGGGGCTGTAGTTCTCCCAAAGGTGCGTGGAAAGGATTGAAGGTTCGTATCCTCTCCTATGGTCGGCCCTAATCGATTTGCCCTCGGTGCCAGTGCCACATTCCGGGCCGTGGGCAGTTTCATGCGGGGCTATAGTTCTCCCTAAGGTGGGGCTTTCAAAAACCCCCTACGAATCAACGACTTCCGGATGCCTCAAAGTGGGCCGAAAGTGGCCTCTGGCGGTAGATTTCCGGGGCCTCCTGGGGCTCAGGCGGCCGGAACTCGGGCCAGCACGCGCTGAAGCTGGATCAAGCCCCACGCACCGCCGTTCGCGGTCTTGATACCTACTGCGTTCAACTCTGCAACGATTGCCCGCTGTTTCAAACCCTGTGCGACAAACGCCGCGATAGTGGGCTGAACCCGTGACGCAAACTCTGCAGCCGCAGCGGCCCGCGCCCCGTTGAATGGCTGAAGTGCCTTCGGGTTGCCTACTGCCTCACCGCGGGCCTTCTTCGCGGCCAGGGCATCGCGGATGCGTTCGCTGATCCTGCGGCCTTCGTGTTCTGCCATCGCGGCATAGATGTGGATCATGGTCCGGTCCGCAGTCGGGAAGTCACAGCAACGGAACTCGACACCCGTTTCCATCAAGCCGGAGATGAAGTGAACGTTGCGGGCCAGTCGGTCAAGTTTCGCAATGACCAGCACCGCCTTCTGCTTCTTCGCAAGAGCAACCGCAGCCTTCAGCTTCGGGCGCTTGTCCAGCGCATCGCTCCCCTTCCCAGTCTCGACTTCCTCAAACTCCTGCACCAGAGTCGCGCCGACCGATGCAAGGTAGCGAGTGACGGCCTCACGCTGAGCCTCAAGGCCAAGCCCAGACTTCCCTTGCCGCTCTGTTGAAACGCGAAGGTACGAAACGGCCTTGCTAGCTTGCTGGGGCATGTTGGCTCTCGGTGACTACAGAGCCAGAGTGTAGTACGTCTGTAGTCAATGAGGGACAAGTTCTGCGTGGCAGGGTCGAGATCGAGCGTTCAGGGCAGCACTCCGGCCCGGTTCTGGGCGCCGCAGGGTTGACCCACGGAATGACACAGCGCCGGCCAGCGGCACCTCTCTGGGGGCGAGGCACCTGCTGCCGTCACTTCAGGCAAAACTGCGGGGGTCTCTCCAGAACTGGGGGCACCCCCTGTGGTGGACCCCGCAAGACTGCGGGCTCCTCAGAACTGACGACACCCAGTAGTCACTTGAAATCTCAAGGCACCCCCCGTTTACTTCCGGCAACCCGAGGGGGGGCACGGGGGGGGGATTGCCCGTCACGCACTCCCGTGTACCCCTCAGACATTTTTCGGGCAAACCTCAGGTGTTCAGATCGCGTTGGCGAGGTTGATGTAGATGGCGCGGATGGCTTCGCTGGGGATGCCGGCGGCTTGCATCTGCTTGACTGAGGCGTTGAGCCCGGCGCGGAAGTCGTCGATCTGCTTCTGCAGGGTCGGGGCGAATCGGAAGAAGGCGTCGGGGGCAGCGTTGGCCGATTCCTTGCGGAGGGCTTCAACGGTTGTGTCGTGGGCCTTGGCGTAGGCCGCACGGTGGCGCTTGGCGGTGTCTGCGCCTTCCTGGCCCGACTCAGCACGCTGGTCCACCTTGATGAACTTCTCGGCATCCCGCTGGGTCTTGAACTTCTTGGACTCGGGGACCTTGACGACTTCAGGGGCCGGCTCGCTGGTGTCCCAGGGGGCTGCCTGGGGGGTCTGCTCTTCAAAGGCGCGGCGGATGTTGGTCGGATGGGTGAGGCCAAGCTCGACGCTTTTTGTGGCGACCACAAAATTCTCGGCAAGCCAGATGGCATCGGCGCGGGTCTTCACGCCCATGTCGAAGCCCATCGCTTCGCACCACTCGCTGAACAGCAGGCCGCCCCGCTCGTCCTTCGACAGGGCCTTCCCTTCGGCCAGCGCGGTGCCGACATCGAACCACCAGAAGCGTTGTTCTTCGGCGGTTCCCTTGATTGCCTTCCAGGCCCGTTGGCCCTTCCTGATGAGTGACTGAGCGCGAAGCGCGGGGGTGATGACGGTGACTGCTGCTGCGTGAGCGGATGCGTTGTTCATGGCGTTCCTTGTGGTGTTCATGGGTGCGTCTTCCTTAGGTGCGTGGAAAGGATTTGCACCAGGGAAAACGACCCTCACCAAGAACACACGTCGGAACGAACCACAGCACGGCCCACAGCCCCGCCAGGGCCCTCTAGCCACCCTCAAGCTACCTACCCAGCTTGGGAGTCTCTAGAGGGCTCCCAGGGCCAGCCTGCCGGGGTAGCTCACGGCCCCAAGGGCCTTCAACTGCTGGGCGTAGCTGCCGCCCTTGGTGTACTTGTCGAGTGAGAAATTCCCCGTCGCATGCCCCGCAACCGCAGAGATAACGGCCGGGTCCACGTCGGCATGCCGTAGGAGCGTCATGAGGGTGCCCCGCATGGTGTGGAACACATGGGCCGCCCCGTACCCGAGGGCCTTCTTCAGACGCCCGAAGCGTTGACCCAGCGGGCCCGACCTGTTCCTGTATTGGTTGTCCGCCGCTGAAGGGACTAGGAACCCGTCTGCCGATGCATCGAACATGCGGGCCACCAAGGGAACAATCGCGGGATGAATCGGTAAGAACCGCTTGCTCTTCGGAGTCTTGGTCCCAATGAAGAAGACCCCGCCCTTCCCCGTCTCCCGGGTGATCTGGCATAGCTCCCCAATCCGGGCCCCGGTGTAGGCACCCAGGGCGATGAGGTCGGCCAACGGCTGGTCCTGCTTCGCAACCGCCGCGAGATACAGCTTCTCTACCTGCTCGGGTGTGTAGGCGTTCCCTCCCCTGCCCGTGTCAGTCGCCACGGCCCGCCTTGTGGCAAGCCTGAAGGGACCGGCGAACGGATCAGGGTCCAAAACCTCCTTCACTCCTGCATCCTGTAGGTAGGCCCAAAAGGAACGGCACCCGTTGCCGATGCGCTCGAAGCTGGATGCGGTCATGCCATCGGCCAGCAGCTTGTCAGTCCACGCCTTGACGCGCTTAGGCTGCAAGGCTTCCACGTTGATGAAGTGATCCGCCATCCGGGAGACATCGCGGTGTGCTTGATCAACGGTCTTCTTCGCCAGCTTGGTGAGGGAGTCCTTCCACCCAGTCACCAAGGGAGCCAGGGGGGTGCTTAGGCCGGTGGCGAACTTCCACAGGTTCGAGGACGTGTCAGGGTCTGGGGGTAGCGCCTGCCGGATGAGGTCTTCCACCACGAACTGTGCCCCGGTGTTCCCCTCAGCCTGGGCCTGCATGTGGTCCTTCCGCAGGGTCTGCCAGAAGGTGTCTTTGGGGTCGGGCAGCGTGCCCCGGGCTTTGGCGATTTCGGCCTTCCACTGAGCAATGAGGACAGGAACTCTGCGGCGGGCTTCTGTAGGTTCGCCGGTCAGGGTGGACTGCAGATAGCGCGCCTTCCCGACAACGTGCTGAACTTCGGCGGGAACATCAAGGACGGCATACCAACGCTGGCGCCGGTATTCAGCGTGCGGAATCTTGATCTGCATGGGTGCGTCAGGGAGGGGAAACGGGGGGACAGACTAACACCGATTCCCCACACGTTTTCCCCACACGTTCCGCCTAATTTCACCTAGGACCGCTATGAAAAATGGCCCCTGGGGATAGAGCCTCCTCCTCTCCACCACCGCCAGATCCCGGGCAATCCCGCTTCGCCCCGGAACGCAGCAAAACCCCAGAGCAAGCAACGCTCTGGGTTTTCCTTTGGCTGCAGGTCTTCCCGGATGTTGCCGCGACATCCGAGATCACGTTGCAGGAACTTCCGCAGTAACCAGAGAATTTCTCTGGCTCGCTCATCGAAGTGACCGCATGGCCCGGCACCTGATCCCTTCGCCCACCAGCCTCAAGGCCATCAGGCCCGGTGACCCCCGACGCCGCCTCGGCAATGGGCCCGGGCTGAACCTGCTCTTGATCGTGAACCCGATAAAGGTGCGTCAACAACAGCGGCACTCGATTGCCAAAGACGGCGGATCGCGAAGTTGCTGGATGCAGGACTGCCCGTTCCCGAATCCTTCGAAGCTGTAGCGCGCGAGTGGTACGCCAAGCATTCGCCCACGTAGGCCAGCAGCCACGCTGACAAGATGGACCCTGCCTTGCGAACACGTCATCTGCGGCACCTGCCTGACGCGGGTGTTGACCGGTATACCGGACCACCGCAACAGCGACCTCACGTCGCAGCAGCAGGCCGCAAACGACCCGTTCACGCCCTGCTGCGGCCGCGCCCCGAGCGCGCCGCTGGTGCTGGGCCTGTGAAGACAAAGAGACAGCCGCCACGCGCCTCACGGCAGCAATTCCCGAGCAGCCTCGTGGATCTGGTGGCGCCTGGGGCGTGAGGCACTTCACGTGCCAACCGTGCAGGGGTTGTGAAAACTCACCATCCCGAATGTCGGCGTGGCTTACAAGTCGATCCTCAACACGGGGGCCGCCCCCCTAAGTCAATGAATAGATTGTTACTTCTTGAATTGGCATGGTCGCTGCTTGATCTGCCCTGACGGACGCGGACGTTCGTCATCGACCAACACACAAAGAGGGTTTTCCATGCTCAGTCTTTTTTCCTCAGGCCGTACAGCCCTTGCAGCTGCAGCGTTCTTGGTTGCAGGCGCTGTTCAAGCCGCGCCGGTGGTCTGGGCCATCACAGGCCCCGGCACAACGAGCGCATTGCAGGCGGGCGTCACTGCCACGCTGTCGTACAACCACAGCCCGGCCTCAACCGGCACTTGGCAGGTGCGCGGCACGGCCGTTGAGGCTGGCGACTACAGCTTCGACTGGAACTATTCCGGCTTTCATGCGTTTTTCCGGGTCACCGCGTTCCTGGGGTCGACGGACGGGGACACACTGGTCAACGCTGGGCCGGAGAGCTGCTGCACCGAGCCATCTGCCGGTTTTAACTACAGCGGCAGCTACACCTTCACTGGCCTGACGGCAGGCGAGGTGTTTGGCTTCAATCTCGGTGGCAGCCACTCCGACAGCGACCGGCGTCTGATTGGAAGCCTGCTCCTGACGCAGACCAGCATGGTCTCGGCTCCGGGTACGTTGGCTCTGGCTGGACTGGCCCTGCTGGCCTTGGGTGCCTCGACGCGTCGCAAGTCCTGACCGTCTGTTACGCCAGCTCCAACGCCGAGCGTCTGAGCGACTGACCGGGCCACGCGCCCGGTTTTTTTCATGGCGACCCCTGGCGCAGGCCCTTCAGCGCCTGGGTCCTGCAAGCCGGCGGCGCATGCGCCCGCGCTCTGACAAGAAAGAACGCGCCCCGGCGCGCTTCTAACGCGTGGTGGCCGCGGCCACAGCAATTGCCTTTGACATCGACAATGGCCAGGACGCTGGTGGGTCAGCTGGGTCAGTGGCTTCCAAAGTGCCAGTGTTCATATCAAGGGTGGCCCGCTGAACGCGGCAGGTGAAGCCGCCGCTGTTTTGCGCCACATGCGGGCCCCTGGCCTGGCGGAGACGGCGTTGCGCCGACCCAGCGCCCTTCTCACACGGTTCGCGCGCGTCGACCCCTTGAGCGACGCCCAGCACGTGGTCGCGCGAACTGTGCGCCGAAGCCCGGCCATTTCACGGCTTGGCTGTGGCTGCGCCTCTGAACAATGACTTGGCGGGCTCGTCACAGGAGTGAGGGTTCGCGTGGGCATCCCACAGGCTCGTGCCGACCCCGTGGACGGCGCCCCGGCCCGACCCCACTCGCCCCTTTCCGCAGCCTGCACCATGAACCTGCCCGAGCCCGAAACAGAAGCTGCCACGGCCTGCCCATCCAGGCACACGCGCCATGGGTGAACCGTGGCCGCGCGCCGGGCTGGCGCACTTCCTGCCCTTCGGGGCGACGCCCGTACCCACTGCAATGGCCGCTGCGCCGCCGCACGACGCGGCCGCCGCACTGCAGCTGTACGCCCAGGTCCTGGCCGCCGCCGGCCTTGCCGACGCCGCGCATCGCCTGGTGGCAAGGCTGGCGCTCGACCGCCACCTCAGCCGCGCCACGCTGGGCCTGCACCAGGCCGGCCGCACCTCGCTGCTGGCCAGTTCGCACCTCGACCTGACACAGCCGCAGAGCGACCTGCGGCAGCGCCTGATCGGGGCCATGGACGAGGCCATCGAGCAGGCGCAGAGCCTGGCCTGGCCGCCGGCCGAGGCCGACGCACCCGACGCCGCGACACCCATCGACGTGGAACTGCGCTTGCTTCAACAGGCCCAGGGCGGCTGCGTCGCGGTGCTGCCGCTGGGTCGCGACGGCCAGCCCTTCGCGGCGCTGTGTGTCGAACGCGAGCGCGGCCCCGCCTTCAGCCGTGCCGATATCGAGCAGCTGGATGCCTTGCTGTCGCTGGCCTTGCCGGCGCTGCGCTGGATGCACCAGGGCAGCCTGCCCTGGCACCGCAGGGCCTGGGCCGATGCCCGCCACGCCATGGCCGACTGGCGCCGGCCCGAGCGCCGCGCGCGCCGCCGGCTGGTGGCCGCGGCCGCGCTGGCGCTGGCCTTCGTGGCGCTGGCGCCGCTGGAGCACACGGTGAGCGGCCGCGCCCGCGTCGAAGGCGCCGAGCAGCGTGTGCTGGCGGCGCCGACCGACGGTTTTGTCGGCAGCGCCCATGTGCGCCCCGGCGACCGCGTCAAAGCCGGTGCGCCGCTGGTCGACCTGCTCGAAGGCGACCTGCGGCTGGAGCGCGAGCGCTGGGGCAGCCAGCTCGCCCAGCACGAAAACGCCTACGCCGCGGCCATGGCGCGCGCCGACCGTACCTTGGCGGCCGTCAGCCTGGCACGAGCCGACGAAGCGCAGAGCCAGCTCGCGCTGGTCGACGAGCAGTTGTCGCGCGGCCGCGTCGTGGCGCCCTTCGACGCGCTGGTGATCCAGGGTGACCTGAGCCAGTCCATCGGCGCCCCGGTGCGCCAGGGCGACACGCTGCTCACGCTGGCCACGCTGGACCGCCACCGCGTCATCGTCGAGGTCGACGAGACCGACATCGCGCGGGTGCAGCCCGGCCAGGCCGGCAGGCTGTCGCTGTCGTCGCTGCCCTGGGGTGGCGAAGCCGTGGTGGTGGAGCGCATCGCCCCGCTGGCCAAGGCGGTGGAGGGGCGCAATGTCTTCGAGGTGCAGGCACGTCTGGTGGCCCCCAACGCCGCGCTGCGGCCGGGCCTGCTCGGGCGCGCCGCGCTGGCGGTGGACCGCACGCCGCCGCTGTGGGTGTGGTTGCGCCATGCCGCCAACCGCCTGCGCGTGGTGTGGTGGTCGTGGGTGGCCTGAGTGCTTGTGAACAAATCCACCACACCCGCTCGTGCGCCCCGGCTTCATTCACAGGCTCTGGGATGACGTCGCTGCACAGCCCGCGCTGGCACCGTGTGGCCGAATTGCGGCCGCGCCTGGCGCCGCAGTTGCGCGTGCAGCGGCAGCTGCTGCGCGGTGAACGCTGGGTGCTGCTGCTGGACGTGCAAGGCCAGCGCAGCCTGCGCCTGAACGCCGCCGGTTACGCCTTCGCCGGCCGCCTGGACGGCCAGCGCACGATGCAGCAGTTGTGGGAACTGCTGCAGGCCCTGCCCGGCGAACCGCCGACCCAGGACGAGCTCATCGACACCCTGGCCCGGCTGGGCGAAAACGGGCTCGCGCAGACCGACCGGCCGGCCGACTTTGCGCGGCTGCTTCCGCACCAGGAGACGCTGTCGCGACCGCGCGGCGGGCGCAGCCTGCTCGCCTGGCGCATCCCGCTGGCCGACCCTTCACGGCTGCTCGACCGGCTGGTGTTTGCGCAGCAGGCGCTGTTCTCGCGCACGGCCTGGTGGCTGTGGCTGCTGGCGATGGCGCTGCTGGTGGGGCTGGTGCTGCTGCACGCGCCGGCCCTGTGGGCGCATGGCCGGCTGTGGCTGGACACGCCGCGCTACGGGCTGCTGGCGCTGGCGCTGTACGTGCCGGTGAAGCTGGTGCACGAACTCGCCCATGGCCTGGCCGTGCGGCGCTGGGGCGGGTCGGTGCGCGAAGCCGGCATCACGCTGATGATGGGTCTGCCGGTGCCCTATGTCGACGCCTCGGCGGCCACCGGCTTTGTGCGGCGCCGCCAGCGGCTGGCTGTCGGCGCCGCCGGCATCATGGCCGAGCTGAGCCTGGCCGCGGTCGCGCTGCCGTTGTGGCTGCTGCTCGACGATGGCCTGCCGCGCGACATCGCCTTTGTCACGCTGTTCATCACCGGTATCTCCACGCTGCTGTTCAACGCCAACCCGCTGCAAAGGCTGGACGGCTATTTCATGCTGTGCGATGCGCTCGAGCTGCCCAACCTGGGGCCGCGCAGCCGCCAGTGGTGGCTGGACCTGCTGCTGCGACGCGGACTGCACCTGCCCGGCGCCGAGGCCATGCCAGTGGCGCGCGGTGAAACACCCTGGCTCGCTGCCTACGGCCCGCTGGCCTGGCTGTACGGCCTGCTGGTGGTGGCGCTGGCGCTGTTCTGGCTCGGCGGCCTGTCGCTGACGCTGGGGGTGCTGTGCGGCGCGGTGCTGGGCTGGCAGCTGCTGCTGGCGCCGCCGCTGCGCCTGCTGCAGCAGCTGTACCGCGCCGCCATGGGCCAGGCGGCCACGGCGCAGCGCTGGCGGCGCGCGGCGTTGGCTGGCGCCTTGGCACTCGCCGTGGCACTGCTGTTGCCGCTGCCCCAGCACACCCTGGTGCAGGCGGTGGTGTGGCCCGCCGACCAGGCCCAGCTGCGCAGCGCCGAGGACGGGTTCGTGCAGAGCATCGAAGCCGCCGACGGCAGCACCGTGCAGCCGGGCCAGGTGGTGCTGCGCCTGGGCAACCCGCAGCTGCAGGCCGACCTGCTGCGCCAGCAGGCGCGTGTGGCGGCATTCGAATCCGAGGGTGTGCAGGCCAGCGCCGCGCCGCGTGCGCCGCCGGGCAGCACACGCGCCGGCGACAGCCGTGCCGAGCTTGGCGCCGAGCAGGCCGCGCTCGACCGCCTCATCGAGCGCGTGCAGGCGCTGGAGGTGCGCGCGCAGGCGGCGGGCCGCTTGGCGCTGCCGCAGGCTGCCGACCTGGACGCACGCTTCGTGCGCCGCGGCCAGCTGCTGGGCCGTGTGCTCACCGACGAAGCCCCGCGCGTGCGCGCGGCGCTGCCCGAGTCCGAGCTCGCCGACCTGCGCCGCGGCTCGCAGGGCATCAGCGTGCGCCTGGCATCGGCGCCCGCGCTGGCCTTCGGCGGCACGCTGCTGGGCGACGGTGGCGGCGCGGTGCTGCAACTGCCCAGCGCGGCATTGAGCCAGCGCCACGGTGGCAGCGTCGCCACCGACCCGCGCGACAGCGACGACCTGAGGCCCGTGCGCCCGGTGGTGCTGCTCGACGTGCGGCTGCATGGGTCGACCCCAGGCAGCGCCGAGCGCATCGGCGAACGGGCCTGGGTGCGTTTCGACGGCAGCCTGGCGCCGGCCGGGTGGCAGGCCGCGCGGGCGCTGCAGCGCAGCCTGCAGCGCCACTTCAACCCGCAGTTCTGAGCCGCCGTGAACACCGCGCTCGCCACCCTGCTGCCACGCCCGGGCCCAGTCTGGGGTGCGCAGCCGCAGCGGCCCGCCGACGACACCGCGCCGCCCTGGCGCCCCCCGGCCTGGGGTGGCACTGGGGCACGGCTGCGCCGGGTGGCCCACGCCGCGACGGTGCAGGCCGCGCACTGGCAGGCACTGGCGCCAGCGGCGCAGGCCGCCGCGCTGCAGGCGCTGCGCCGACGCTTGCGTCAGCAGGGCCTGCTGCCTGCCACCACCGCCGAGGCCCTGGGCGCCGCGGCCGCCTGCGCCGCCACCACGCTGGGCTGGACACCGCGGCCGGGCCAGTTGCTGGCCGCCGCCGCGCTACTGGACAACCGCATGGCCGAAATGGCCACGGGCGAGGGCAAGACGCTGGCCATCGGTCTGGCCGCCGCGGCGGCAGCGCTGGCCGGCATGCCGGTGCACGTGGTCACCGCCAACGACTACCTCGCCGCGCGCGACGCCACCGGCCTGGCGCCGCTGTTCATGGCGCTGGGCCTGCGCGTGACCGCCCTGCCCCCGGCTGGCGACGACGCGGCCCGCCGCCAGGCCTACGGCCACGACATCCTGTACGCCACCGCCAAGGCGCTGGCCTTCGACCACCTGCGCGACCGCCACATGCAGGCGCGCTCGCACGAGCTCGAACGCGCCGCCGCAGCGCTGAGCGCTAACGCCCCGCCGGCGCCGCTGATGCGTGGCCTGTGCATGGCGCTGCTCGACGAAGCCGACAGCATCCTGCTCGACGAGGCCGAGGTGCCGCTGATCCTGTCGCAGGGCGTGCCGCAGGCCGCGCGGCGGGCTTTCCTTTGGCAGGCGCTGGCACTGGCGCGCCAGCTCGAGCCCGGGCGCGACTTCCGGACCCTGCCCACCGAGCGCGGCGCCTGGCTCGAGCCTGCCGGCGAGGACCGCCTGGCTGCGCTCGCGCACGGCCTGGGCGGCCCCTGGCAGCGCACGCGCTACCGGCGCGAGGCCGTGCAACTGGCGCTGGCGGCACTGCATGCCTGCCGGCGCAACCTGGACTACCTCGTGCGCGACGGCGCCATCGAGCTGCTCGACGAGGTGACGGGCCGCGTCGCCGCAGGCCGCGTCTGGTCGCGCGGCCTGCACACCCTGGTGGCGCTCAAGGAAGGCCTGAATCCGCCGCCCGACACCGAAACCGTGGCACAGATCACGTTCCAGCGCTTCTTTCAGCGCTATTGGCGGTTGTGCGGCATCAGCGGCACTTTGTGGGAAGCGCGCGCCGAGCTGCAGCAGGTCTATGGCGCCAGCGTGGTGCGGGTGCCGCTGCACCGCCCCTGTCGCCGCGTGACGCTGCCGCCGCGTGTCTGGGACAACGCCCAGGCCATGTTCGATGCCGCGGCGCTGCATGTGGCAGCGCTGCAGGCCGCTGGCCGGCCGGTGCTGGTGGGCACGGACTCCGTGGCCGATTCCGAGGCCTTGTCCTCATGCCTGGCGCGGCACAGCGTCGTGCACCGCGTGCTCAACGCGCTGCACGACGGCGACGAGGCCGCCATCGTCGCCGAGGCCGGCCACGGCGGCCGCGTCACGGTGGCCACGCGCATGGCCGGTCGCGGCACCGACATCGCGCTCGACGAACGGGCCCGCGCCGCCGGCGGCCTGCACGTGCTGTCGTGCCAGCACAACCCCTCGCGCCGGCTCGACCGCCAGCTGGCCGGCCGCGCGGCCCGCCACGGCGAGCCCGGCAGCTCAGAAGCCTGGCTTGTGCACCGTTTCAGCACAAAAGGTTTCGCGGCCGCTGCCGATAAGGTGATGTCAACCAGACCCACCAACCACCAGAACCCACCGCCATGGATGATCACGATGTCACAACGATGGCGCCAGTGGCTCGAAGAGCGCCGTCGAGCCGCGGCACGCCACCAACTGCTGGAACAGGACCGGCACTGGGAGCGCAGACTCTCCTTCGCCGGACCCTCCGACTGAGCCTGGCCGGCGCGCTGGCCGCGGCAGCGGCCGGCGCAGCTGCCGCGCCGGCTGCGCCAGCTTCCAGGGCCCTGGGCTGCCTGATCGAGCCCGACCGCGTGGCCGAGATCGGCTCGCAGGTCATCGGCTTGGTTGACCGCGTGCATGTCGAACGTGGCCAGCCGGTCACCGCCGGGCAGCCGCTGCTGACGCTGCGCGCCGAGGTCGAGCGTGCCAACGCCGCCGCTGCCGACAGCCGCGCGCGCATCGACGCCGACATCCAGGCCGCCACCGCCACGCTGGCGCTGGCCGATCAGAAGGTGCGCCGTGCCGACGCGCTGGTGGCGCAGAACTTCCTGTCCGACCAGGCCGCCGACCAGGCACGCGGCGAGGCCGAACTGGCGCGCCAGAAGCTGCAGCAGGTGCGCGGCCAGCAGCGTGTCTATGCCGACGAACGCCGTGTCGCCGAGGCGCAACTGGCGCTGCGCACGGTGCGCAGCCCGTTCGCCGGCGTGGTGGTCGAGCGCTACGTCAACATGGGCGAGCGTGTGGAGGAAAGGCCACTGCTGCGCGTGGCGGTCATCGACCCCCTGCGCGTCGAGCTGATGGTGCCCACCTCACAGTACGGCACGCTGACCCCCGGCGACCGCATCACGATCCGCCCCGAACTGCCGGGCACCGACGCCGTGGTGGCCACGGTGAACCACGTCGACCGCGTGCTCGACCCCGCCAGCAACACCTTCCGTGTGCGCCTGTCGCTGCCCAACCCCAATTACCGCCTGCCCGCCGGGCTGCGCTGCAAGGCCGACCTGCCCGGCGCAGTGAATGCCACCGCACCTGCGGCAGCAGCCGGGATCAAGCCAGTGATGGCCCCCGTGGTCCGGCCGGCATCGCCGCGCGGGCCGCTCTGAACCGACCCCTGGCACCCGAAACACCGTGACACGCACACTGCCGGCCTGCCTGCGCCCCGTGGCCGAGGCCATGGAACGCCGCATCCTGCACTCGGCCGACATCGGGCCGCTGCTGCTGGGTGGCGCCGGCGTGTTCGATGGCGCCACGCTGCACACCGCGCAGCCCGACGCCGCGGTGGCGCGCCAGGAGATCGTCTTCGTCGACGCCACGCTGCCCGACGCCGGCCAACTGCTGGCCGACCTGCAGGCCCAGCGCAGCGCGGGCCGACCGCTGGAGATCGTCACGCTGGAGGGCGGCGAAGACGGCCTGCTGACCATTTCCCGCACGTTGGCCGGCCGACAGGACATCACCGCCGTGCACGTGCTCACGCATGGCGCCGACGGCCAGCTGCAACTGGGCAGTGCGACGCTGGACGCGCAGACCCTGATGCAGCGCGCCGGTGAAGTGGCAGCCTGGGGCGCAGCGCTGGCGCCGGGTGCCGACCTGCTGCTTTACGGCTGCGAGGTGGCACAAAGCGAGACCGGCCGGCAGTTCGTGCGCGACCTGGCAGCGCTGACCGGTGCCGATGTCGCCGCGTCCTCCGACGCCAACGGCGCGACGGCGCTGGGCGGCAACTGGACGCTGGAGATGGCCACAGGACGCATCGACACCACCGTGGCCATCAGCGCAGCAGCGCAACAGGCATGGGGCGGTGTGCTGGCCATCACCGACACCGGCACCAGCTCAAGCGCAACGGCCGGCGTGCAGGCGAGCCTGACCTTCACCCACACGGTGGGCACCGGCGCCAACGGGCTGCTGGTGGTGCAGGTCATGAGCGGCGACGCCGTGGCCGTGGCATCGGTCACGTACGGCGGCGTGCCGCTGACGCTGCTGGGTTCGGGCAGCAGTTCCGGGAACGAAGTGCGCGCCGAATTCTGGAGCCTCACGGCACCCACGGTGGGCAGCGCAAGCGTCGTCGTGACGACGGCCAGCAGCACCAAGATCGTTGCCGGTGCAACCAGCTTCGCAGGCGTCGACCAGGCCACGCCCACCGGCACCGTCTTCTACAACAAGGCCAATGATGCAGCGCCGAGACTCTCGCTGGCCTCACAGGACGGCGATCGTGTGCTCGACCTGGCCGGCGCACGGCGCGTGACCAGCCACACCGTCGGCGCCGGCCAGACCCAGGCCTGGAGCAACACCAACGGCACCGGCAACGGCGACGTCTGGGCCGTGAGCAGCACCGAGCCGGGCGCTGCCGCGGTGACGATGAGCCACAGCTTCACGAGCATCGGCGGTGGCAGCGACAAGTGGGTGTCGCTGGCGACAACGATCCTGCCGGCCGGCCGGCCCGTGATCACCAGCAACGGCGGCGGCGCCAGTGCGACCGTCAGCGTGCCCGAGGACAGCACGGCGGTGACCACGGTGACCGCCACCGACCCCGAGGGATCGGCCCTCAGCTACAGCATCAGCGGGGGCGAGGACGCGGTGAAGTTTCAGGTCGACCCGTCCAGCGGCGTGCTGAGCTTCATCTCCGCCCCCAGATTCGAGCTGCCGCTGGACGCCGATGGCAACAACGTCTACCACGTGGTCGTGCGCGCCAGCGACGGCGCGCAGTGGGACGAACAGGCGATTGCCGTCACCGTGACCGACGTCAACGAGGCGCCCGGCGGCACGGACAACACTTTGGCCGTGGCCGCCGGCGGCAGCTACATCCTGCAAGTGGTCGACTTCGGCTTTGCCGACGCGCCGGGCCAAAGCCACGACTTCGAGTCGGTGATCGTCGCCCCGCCGAGCGCGGGCACGCTGACACTGGACGGCGTGGTCATCACCGCCCCCACCGAGGTCGACCGCGCATTCGTCACCGCCAGCCAGCTCGTCTTCACACCCGCCGCCGGGGCCAGCGGCGCCGGCTATGCCACCTTGACCTTCCAGGTGCGCGACGACGGCGGCGTGGCCCACGGCGGTGTCGACCTGGACCCCACCCCCAACACGCTGACCTTCGACATCCTGGGCAGCGCCAGTGCGACCGGCGAACTGTGGTTCAGCACCCGCGGCACGGTGTTGTCCGCCGGCGGTACCGGTTGGCTGCCCGGCCAGATCGCGCGCTTCGGCGATGCCGGAGACACCTTCGACACCAGCGGCGGCGTCACCGGCGGCACGGTGTCCTTGCTGCCCGGCTTCACGGCGCCGGTCACGCTGCGCGGCCTGCACCACGTGCAGACGACGCTGACGCTGGGCACCACCGGGCCGCAGTTCGTCGTCAATCCGGGCGACCTGCTGATCGTGCTCGACCCCGGCGCGGCGCCGGCCAGCCTGACGCTGAACCTGCTGGACGCCGACCCCGGCAACGACATCGTCGTGGACCGCAGGGACGTCGTCGTCTTCCGGCCCAGCGTGGCCGGCGACTACAGCAGCGGCACCTGGCACATGCTGCTGGACGATGCGATCCGCGACGGCGCGACGGTCTACAACCCGCACGCGATTTCGCTCGTCGAGGCCGACACCCTGGTCGGCGGCACGCTGCTGAGCGCCGGGACGATCGTGCTGGCGCACTCGGACCCGAGCATCCACAACAGCGTCTACGTCACGTCGATCGTCGGCACCGGAGTCGGCACCTCGCAGACAGCGGCCAAGCAACAGCTCATCAACGGCAGCACGCTGGGCCTGGCCGGGCACCAGATCCAGGGCCTGCACCTGCTGACGCAGTCCACCAGTTTCGACGGCACCGCGCTGGCGGCGGGCACGCTGCTGGTTGCGGTCAATGGCAGCAACACCTTCGCCGGCGTGTCGCAAGACCCCTTCGACGTGGTTGCGCTCAACATCACACGCACGCAGCTCAACGGCGGCACGCTGGCCACCGGCCAGTTGCTGTTCGACGCATCGGACCTCGGGCTGGACGCGGCCAGCGACCCACTGGCGCTCAACCTCGGCAGCCTGACAGTGGTGAGCACCGCCGCGACCAACACACCGCCGGTGATGACTTCGCCGAGCAGCGCCAACGTGGCCGAGGGTGAGACGCTTGTCCACACGCTGACCGCCACCGACGCCGAAGCGCATGCGCTCACCTTCGCCATCGCCGACGGGCCGGACATGGCGCGCTTCATCATCGACAGCAGCAACCGCCTGCTGTTCACGTCGCCGCCCGACTTCGAGGCGCCCGGGGACGAGGACGGCGACAACATCTACCGCGTACAGATCCGGGTCACGGACAGCCTGGGCGCGATGGTGCTGCAGATGGTCAGCGTGACCGCGACCAACGTCAACGAGGGTCCCACCGGTGCACCGGTGATCACCGGCACGCCGACCGAGGACCAGGCGCTGACGGTCGACACCAGCGCGATCGCGGATGGCGATGGCCTGGGCGCTTTCAACGTCCAGTGGCAGCGCAACGGCGCGGACATCGCGGGTGCGACCGGCAGCACCTACACGCTGGGCGACGCCGACGTCGGCACGCTGATTCGTGTTGTCGTGAGTTACACCGACGGCGGCGGTACGGCGGAGAGCCTGACCAGCGATGCCGCAGGACCGGTGGCCAACGTCAATGACGCACCCACCGGCACGGTGAACATCAGCGGCACGCCCACGCAGGGCCAGACCTTGAGTGCCAGCCACACGCTGGCCGACGCCGACGGCCTGGGCACCGTCAGCTACACCTGGCATGCCGACGGCACGACGATCAGCGGCGCAACCGGCAGCAGCTTCCTGCTCACGCAGGCTGAAGTAGGCAAGGCCATCACCGTGATCGCCAGCTACACCGACGGCCAAGGCACCGCCGAGGCGGTCAGCTCGGCAGCCACGGCTCTGGTTGCCAACGTCAATGACGCACCCACTGGCACGGTGAACATCAGCGGCACGCCCACGCAAGGGCAGACCTTGAGTGCCAGCCACACGTTGGCCGACGCCGATGGCCCTGGCACCGTCGCCTACCATTGGCATGACGACGGCACGGCGATCAGCGGCGAAACCGGCAGCAGCTACCTGCTCACTCAAGCTGAAGTAGGCAAGGCCATCACCGTGATCGCCAGCTACACCGACGGCCAAGGCACCGCCGAGGCGGTCAGCTCGG
>JAURZM010000045.1 GCA_030653385.1 Rubrivivax sp.
GGGCCCCGAGCACAGCTCGGCGCGCCTGGAGCGCTTCATGCAGCTGGCCGCCGACAACAACATGCAGATCTGCCAGCCGGCCAGCGCGAGCCAGATCTTCCACCTGCTGCGCCGGCAGATGGTGCGGCAGTTCCGCAAGCCACTGATCATCTTCACGCCCAAGAGCCTGCTGCGTGCGAAGGACGCCACTTCGCCGCTGAGCGAATTCACCCGCGGTGAATTCCGCACCGTGGTGCCCGAGTCGAACAAGGACATCGAGGCCGACAAGGTCAAGCGCGTGATCTGCTGCTCGGGCAAGGTCTACTACGACCTCGCGCGCAAGCGTGCCGAAAAGGGTGCCGACGACGTGGTCATCCTGCGCGTGGCCCAGCTCTATCCCTTCCCGCACAAGGCCTTCGCGGCCGAGATGAAGAAGTACCCGAATGCCACCGAGGTGGTGTGGTGCCAGGACGAGCCGCAGAACCAGGGCGCCTGGTTCTTCGTGCAGCACTACGTGCACGAAAACATGCTCGAAGGGCAGCGCCTGGGTTACGCCGGCCGCTCGGCCTCGGCTTCGCCGGCGGTCGGCTATTCCCACCTGCACCAGGAGCAGCAGAAGGCGCTGCTCGAGCAGGCCTTCGGCAAGCTCAAGGGCTACGTGCTTTCGAAGTGAAGCACAGGCGTTGCCGCATTGCGGCAGCGCCATCAAAAACACACGCTGAGAAGATTCATGTCAATCGTTGAAGTCAAGGTTCCGCAGTTGTCCGAGTCCGTGGCCGAAGCCACCCTGCTGCAATGGAAAAAGAAGCCCGGCGAAGCCGTGGCCATCGATGAAATCCTGATCGAGGTCGAGACCGACAAGGTGGTGCTGGAAGTGCCGGCGCCATCGGCCGGGGTGCTGGTCGAGATCGTGCAAGGTGACGGCGCCACCGTGGCGGCCGAGCAGCTGATCGCACGCATCGACACCGCGGCCACGGCTGGTGCCACGCCGGTTGCACCGGTGCCTGCGCCTGCTGCAACGGCGGCTGCACCTGCAGCACCGGTTGTCGCCGCGTCCAACAGCAAGGGCGACATCGCGATGCCTGCTGCTGCCAAGCTGATGGCCGACAACCAGCTGGCCGCAGGCTCGGTGGCCGGCACCGGCAAGGACGGCCGCGTGACCAAGGGTGACGTGCTGGGTGCGCTGGCCGCCCCGCCGACGGCTGCACCCGCCGCGCCCAAGGCCGCGCCGGCACCGGCCCTCGCTCGGCTGCTGCCCAGCGTTGCCGCGCCGCAGGGCCCGAACCTGGGCGACCGTCCCGAGCAACGTGTGCCGATGTCGCGCCTGCGCGCCCGCATCGCCGAACGCCTGGTGCAGAGTCAAGGCACCAACGCCATCCTGACCACGTTCAACGAAGTGAACATGGCGCCGCTGATGGACATGCGCAAGAAGTTCCAGGAGAAGTTCGAGAAGGAACACGGCGTCAAGCTGGGCTTCATGAGCTTCTTCGTCAAGGCGGCCGTGGCGGCGCTGAAGAAGTACCCGATCATCAATGCCTCGGTCGACGGCAACGACATCGTCTACCACGGTTACTTCGACATCGGCATTGCGGTGGGCAGCCCGCGTGGCCTGGTGGTGCCGGTGCTGCGCAATGTGGATCAGATGACCTTCGCCGAGATCGAAAAGAAGATCGCCGAGTTCGGTGTCAAGGCGCGAGACGGCAAGCTCAGCCTGGAAGACCTGACCGGCGGCACCTTCTCCATCTCGAACGGCGGCGTGTTCGGCTCGATGCTGTCCACCCCGATCATCAACCCGCCTCAGTCGGCCATCCTGGGCGTACACGCCACCAAGGACCGCGCCGTGGTCGAAAACGGTCAGATCGTGATCCGCCCG
>JAURZM010000049.1 GCA_030653385.1 Rubrivivax sp.
GCGTCGGTACTGCTCGAATCCCGCGCCTTGGTCTGCCGCCATCGCCAGTGTCTGCTGCTTCATCGCCGAGCCTCAAGCTGTTACTCTGACAAAACCGCTGCAATTGCCGGGCCAGGGAACTTGATCAGTCTTGCCTTAGGGTCCTGGAACCCGGCGCGCGTCACACCGGCCTCGCCCGGCCACCCCGCTTGCGACGGCGGTACCGTGTCATCAGCGGCGTCACCGAGATGCCGTGAACGACAATCGAGGTCACCACCACGGCCAGGGTCAGCGACACCAGGGTCTGCGCCAAGTGCTCGGGCAGGCCGTGGTTGACCGCATACATCAGGTAGTAGAGCGATCCGATGCCGCGGATGCCGAACCAGCCGATCAGCAGGCGTTGGCTCTGCGACGTGGTGGACCTGGCCAGCCCCAATGCCACGGCCGCGGGTCGCACCACCAGCAGCACGAGCGGCACGAACCACCAGGCGGCGGGCAGCCAGGGCACGGCCCACAGCAGCATGCCCACGAGCACCACGCCCACCATCTCGCCGATGCGGTCGAGCTGCTCATTGAAGCTCAGCACGGCGTGGGTCATGTGGCGGCTGGCATGCTGGGGGTGGGTGGCGGTGGCAGCTTCGCTCAGGGCCGCGGTTGGCAGCGACGGTGAAACACACGGTCCGGCGTCGCGTGCCGAGGGCAGGTCTTTGGCCGTGTGGCGCAGCGCCAGGCCGGCAGCAAAGACGGCCAGGAAGCCATAGGCACTGGCCTGCACGGCAAAACCGTAGGACAGCCCGATGAGACCGAGCGCCAGGAAGTTTTCGCAGCCCACGGCTTCTTGGTAGCGCTGCCGCAGGTAAAGCACCAGGCGCCCCAAGCCGCTGCCCAGAGCACCCCCGATCAGCAGGCCGGCCGCGCTGGCCCACAGCACGTCCACCGCGACCCAGCGCCAGCCCCATTCGCCGATGTCGTGCAGGCCCAAGAGCCCCAGGCCCAGCATCACGACCGGGAAGGCGGTGCCATCGTTCAGCCCGCCTTCGCCGGTGAGAGCAAAACGCAGCTGGTCGCGGTCTTCGGGGTTGTCCACCTGCACGTCGGTGGCCAGCACCGGGTCGGTGGGGGCCAGGATGCCCCCCAGCAACACGGCCGCCCCCAGCGGCAGACCGAGCAGCCAGACACCGGCCGCGGCGATCAGCGCCACCGTGGCCACCATCGACAGCAGCGCCAGGCGCAGCGGCGGAAACCAGCGCCGGTCGTGCAGGCCGACGCTCATCTTCAGTCCAGAGGTGAACAGCGACAGCAGCACGATGACCTCGGCCGTGTACTCCAGCAGCTGGGTGTCTTCGAACGGGCTGGGTGCCGCCAGCGCCCACGGCCCCACCGCCAGTCCGGCCAGCAGGTAGAGCATGGACGTGCTGGCCGGCATCCGGGACAGCATGGTGCCGGCCAGCGCCATGAACACCAGCAGCGCGCCGCCGATGGTCAACCACAGTGCAAAGCTCATGGGGATGTGCGGTTCATCGGGCAGTTCGTTGGGGAGTGCGCCGGCCCGGCCGCCACGCCGCCGAAGGGGCGGGCGCTCAGGGTGCCATCAGCGTCAGCTGCAGTTGCACCGCTGCCTGGGCGGTGACCGTTGCTGGGGGCATTTGAACCGATGCCACGCCACGCGACAGCAGACGGGCGCGCACCTGCCGGGCGCGTTGCATCGCCAGCGGTGAAGTGGCGGCGCTGTCGCCAGGGGCGGCCACCGTCTGCAACTGGGCCTGCGGTGTGCGGCGCAGGCTTTCGGCCACCTTGTCCAGAACGGCGGCCAGCGCGGGCAGGACACGGCTGCTGCCAGCATCGAAGCAGAACTCGCGGGGCACGTCGATGTTCAGCGGCCCTTCGCCCCGTTGTTCGATCTGCACTGGCGTGCCGTCGAACCAGGACCGCAACCACTCACGTTCAGCGGCCAGCGGGTTCGAAGCCGGTGCGGGTGCCGGCGCGGGCACCGCCATGGGTGCGGTGCCCGAACTGCCCGGCGTGCGGCCGGCGCCCGCGGGTGGCAGCGTGGCTGTGGTGCCGCCGGGTGCGCGTGAAGCGGGTGCCGGTGCGGGCGCGGGTGATGTCGCGCAGCCCTGAAGCCCGGCCAGCGCAGACAGCGAGGCCAATGCCGAAACGATGGACCGCCGCCTGGCGGGGCAGGCCAGCGTGGATGAGGATGTGGTGCAGTCGTGCATGCGCAGCATCCTACGCGCGGCGGGTCGGTGCCCTGTCACCAGGTGCAAAGACCGCGTTGGCGCCTGCGGTTGCCGCGCCGTCAGGGCGCCACGCGGGCCCCGGGTGCGCCGCCCTCGAACCAGCGTTGAATGAGCAGGCGTTCGGCGTCGGTGATCTGCGTCGAGTTGTTCATCGGCATCAGCTTCAGCACCACGCTCTGCTGGTAGATGGCCTGGGCGTGCTGCTGGATGAGTTCGGGCGTGTGCAACGCGACGTTTTTCTGCTGCACCTGCGCGTTGTGGCACATCGTGCAGCGCTGGTCCATCACGGCCTTCACCTCGGCCAGGGTGGGCAAGGGCGCGCCTGCGGCGACCTTGGGCTTGGGCGGCGGTGCCATCCACACCGCCAGGCCCAGCAGCAGCGCGGTGCCGACCGCAGCGTATTCCCAGGCCACGCGCTGGCCCTGCACCAGGGCCTTGTGCCGCACCACGAAGCTGTGGCGGATGAGTGCACCGGCCAGCATCAGCAGCACCAGCACGGCCCAGTTGTGCGGGCCCTGGTAGAGCCAGCCGTAGTGGTTGGACAGCATCGCGATCAGCACCGGCAGCGTGAAGTAGGTGTTGTGCACGCTGCGCTGCTTGGCGCGCTGGCCGTGGATGGCGTCCACCGGCTGGCCGGCCTTCATCTGCGCGATGACGGTTTTCTGGCCCGGGATGATCCAGAAGAACACGTTGGCGCTCATCGCGGTGGCGATCATCGCGCCCACCATCAGGAAGGCGGCACGGCCGGCAAACAGCTGGCAGGCGGCCCAGGAAGCGGCCACAATGTAGACCAGCACCAGCAGGCCGACCAGCGCGTCGCCACCGACCTTGCCGTTTTTCTCTCCTACCCAACGGCAGATCAGGTCATAGGCCACCCAGAACACCACCAGGAAAGCCAGCGCTGCGGCCACGGCCAGCCCTGGCGAAGACCAGGCGTAGACCTGGGTGTCGATCAGGAAGGTGCGGGCATTGAACAGGTACATCACCGTGAACAGCGCAAATCCCGTCAGCCAGGTGGAGTAGCTCTCCCAGAAGAACCAGTGCAGGTGCTCGGGCAGTGATTTCGGTGCGACCAGGTACTTCTGCGGGTTGTAGAAACCACCGCCGTGCACGGCCCAGAGTTCGCCGTCGACACCCTTGGCCTTGAGTTCGTCTGATTCAGGCTTCGTGAGGCTGTTGTCCAGGAACACGAAGTAGAAGCTGGAGCCGATCCACGCGATGGCCACGATCACGTGTGCCCATCGCAAAAGCAGGTTGACCCAGTCGAGAAGGTAGGTGGTGTCCATCGGCGGCAGTTCGGGTGGGCGGTTGGCAAATGCTCACCACAGCGGGCGCTGTGAGCCGGGGATGCACAGGCCGTGCCTGCAGAGCAGGACGCCGCTGGCACCCGGTCGGTGGATCATCAACTGCCGCGGTAGGTGCTGTAGCTGAACGGGCTGACCAGCAGCGGCACGTGGTAGTGACCCTGGGCGTCGGCGATGCCGAAGTCCAGTTGCACGGTGTCGATGAAGGCCGGCTCGGGCAGCACCACGCCGCGGGCATGGAAGTAGGGCGCCACCTCGAACAGCAAGCGGTAGCGGCCCACGGCCATCTGCGCGGCGCTCAACAGCGGGCCGTCAGCCCGCCCGTCGTCGTTCAGCACCTGCTGCTGCAGCGTGACCGGGCCGCCAGCGTCCAGGCGCTGCAGCGTCACCCGCATGCCGGCGGCCGGGCAGCCGTGTGCGGTGTCGAGCACGTGTGTGCTGAGATGTCCCATCGGTGTGGCTCTTGGGGCTTGTGCCAGGGTGTGCGGGGTGGCAAAGTGTATACATTCCAGAATACACGTCAACGCCGGTCCTGCAACTTTGACGCCCCTGACGCCGCTGACGCTTCAGGCTGCACGGTTCGACTTGCTCACCCCACTTCCTTCACCCGCCATGGCCCGCAGCCGCGCCAACCTTCAGGTCATCAGCCCGCCACGGCGCAGCGCTGCACCGCGGGCGCAAAGGCCGCGGGCTGAAGTGGTGCCCGTCAGCGCGCCCGTGGCCATGCCACCCGGCAGCACCGAGCGCATCGTCAGCGCCATCACCGCGGCCATCGTCGAACGCCGCCTGATGCCGGGCACCAAGCTGGTCGAGCAGCAGATCGCCGACCTCTTCAAGGTCAGCCGCACGCTGGTGCGGCAGGCGCTGAACCAGCTCAGCCGCGACCGCCTGGTGACGCTGGAGCCGGCGCGTGGTGCTTTTGTCGCGCAGCCCAGCGTCGATGAAGCGCGTCAGGTTTTCGAGGTGCGCAAGATCATCGAATCGCAGATGGCCCGCCAGCTGTGTGCGGTGGTCACCGACAGCCAGATCGCGCAGCTGCGCGCCCACCTGGTGCAGGAGGCCGACGCCGTGTCGCGTGTGGACGTGGCCGGCCGCACGCACCTGCTGGCCGACTTCCACGTCGTGCTGGCGCGGCTGCTGGGCAACGAGGTGCTGGCGCAGCTGCTGGGCGACCTGCTGGCACGCTGTTCGCTCATCGCCTTGATGTACCAGTCGGCGCACTCGGCCGAACACTCGGCGGCCGAGCACGTGGCCATCGTCGACGCCATCGAGCGCCGCGACGCCCGTGCCGCGGCCCGGCTGATGGAAAGCCACCTCGGCCACGTCGAAAAAAACCTCCAACTCCACCCGCGGGTCGCCGACCTCGCGCAACTGCTGCACGTCTGATGAACGCCTTGGCCTATCCCCGAGACCTGCGCGGCTACGGCCGCAACCCCCCGCACGCCCAGTGGCCCGGCCATGCCCGCATCGCCGTGCAGTTTGTGCTGAACTACGAAGAGGGTGGTGAAAACAACCCGCTGCATGGCGACGCCACCAGCGAAACCTTTCTGTCCGAACTGATCACCGCGCAAGCCTACGAAAACCGCCACATGACGATGGAGTCGATGTACGAATACGGCTCACGCGTGGGCGTGTGGCGAATCCTGCGTGAATTCGACCAGCGTGGGCTGCCGCTGACGGTGTTTGGTGTTGTCTCGGCGCTCGAGCGTTACCCCGAACTGGTGCAGCATTTCCTGAAGCGTGGAGACGAAATCGCCAACCACGGCCTGCGCTGGATCCACCACCAGCACATGCCCGAGGCCACCGAGCGCAAGCACATTGGCGTGGCCACCGAGCTGTTGAAGCAGCTGACCGGCGTGACCGGGGCCGACACCGGCACCGGCTGGTACACCGGCCGAGACAGCCCCAACACCCGCCGCCTGGTGGTCGACCAGGGCGGCTACGAATACGACAGCGACTACTACGGCGACGACCTGCCTTTCTGGCTGAATGTGAAGAAGAGCGACGGTTCACCCGGGGCCGAAGGCACCGGCGGAAGTTACGCGCCGCACCTGGTGGTGCCGTATTCGCTGGACACCAACGACATGCGTTGTGTGCAGGCCCAGGGCTTCAACACCGCCGACCATTTTTTCACCTACCTGCGCGACGCCTTCGACGCGCTGTATGCCGAAGGCGAAGAGGCCCCGAAGATGATGAGCATCGGCATGCACTGCCGCTTGCTGGGCAAGCCCGCGCGCATTTCGGCGCTGCAGCGCTTCATGGACCACGTGCAGTCGCGCGAGCGGGTGTGGATCTGCCGCCGCATCGACATCGCTCGGCATTGGAAGGCCACACATCCTTTCGACGCGGCGACGGCCTTCGTGTGGCGATAGGAGGGGCACAGATGCTCACGCTCGAACAGATCAACAGCGCCAGTGCGACAGAGTTCGTCGCGCTGCTGGATGGCACCTACGAACACTCACCCTGGGTGGCTGAAGGGGCGGCCAGCCAGCGGCCTTTTGCCAGCCTGGCGGCCCTGAAACTGGCGCTGGTGAACAGCGTGCGTGGCATCGGCCGCGAAGCGCAGCTCAAGCTGATCCGCGCCCACCCCGAACTGGCGGGCAAGGCCATGGTCAGCCAGACGCTGACGGCAGAAAGCACAAACGAACAAGGCAAGGCCGGGTTGACCGACTGCACCCCCGACGAGTTTTTGCGCATCCAGCAGCTCAACGCGGCCTACAAGAACAAGTTCGGCTGGCCCTTCATCCTGGCCGTGCGCGGCCCGCGGGGGCTGGGTCTGAGCCGCGCGCAGATCATCAACACCTTCGAACGCCGCCTCGCTGGCCACCCCGACTTCGAAATGGCCGAGGCGCTGCGCAACATCCATCGCATCGCCGAGATCCGCCTGAACGACAAGTTCGGCGTCACGCCCACACAGGGCCAGCAGGTGTGGGACTGGGCCGAAGCCCTGGCCGCGCACAGCGACCCCGGCTTCAAGGAACAGGGCCAGCTGACGGTGACCTACCTCACCGACGCGCACCGCGCGGTGGCGCAGCAACTGCAGGCCTGGATGAAGGACTGCGGCTTCGACGAGATGCACATCGACGCCGTCGGCAATGTTGTGGGCCTCTACGCTGGCACCGAGCCGGGTGCGAAGCGCCTCTTGACCGGCAGCCACTACGACACCGTGCGCAACGGCGGCAAGTACGACGGCCGCCTGGGCATCCTGGTGCCGATGGCGGTGGTGAAGTCGCTGCATGCCCAAGGCCGGCGATTGCCGTTTGGCATCGAGGTGGTGGGCTTTTCGGAAGAGGAGGGCCAGCGTTACAAGGCCACCTTCCTGGGCAGCGGCGCGCTCACCGGCGACTTCGACCCGGCCTGGCTGCAGCAGCAGGATGCCGACGGGGTGACCATGCAGGACGCGATGAAAGCCGCGGGTCTACCCGCGACGCTGGACGCCATCCACGCACTGAAACGCGATGCCTCGGCTTACCTGGGTTTTGTCGAAGTGCACATCGAACAGGGCCCGGTGCTGAACGAGCTGGACCTGCCGCTGGGCGTGGTCACCAGCATCAACGGCGGTCTGCGTTACGTGGGCACCATCACCGGCCAGGCCAGCCATGCCGGCACCACGCCGATGGGCCGCCGCCGCGACGCCGCGTGCGCGGTGGCCGAGCTGATCCTGTTCGTGGAACAGCGTGCCGGTGCCGTGGCCGACGTGGTGGGCACCGTGGGCATGCTGCAGGTGCCCGGTGGTTCGATCAACGTCGTGCCGGGCAGTTGCCACTTCAGCCTGGATCTGCGTGCCACCACCAACGAAGCCCGCGACCAGCTGGGCGCCGACGTGCTGGCCGAGCTGGACCGCATCTGCAGCGCACGGGGCCTGAGCCACACCCTGGAGCTGACCATGGCCGCCAGCGCCGCACCCTGTGCGCCGGCCTGGCAACAGCGCTGGGAAGATGCGGTGAAGTCGCTGGGCCTGCCGGCCTTGCGCATGCCCAGCGGCGCTGGCCACGACGCGATGAAACTGCACGAGGTGATGCCGCAGGCCATGCTGTTCATGCGCGGCGGCAATTCCGGCATCAGCCACAACCCGCTGGAAACCATCAGCGCCGACGACACCGAGCTGTGTGTTGCCGCCTACACCCAACTGGTCGAAGACCTGGCTCGCAAATGAACGCCCACGAACAACTCGACGCCTGGATCGATGCACACTTCGACGAAGAGGTGCGTTTTCTGCAGGCCCTGGTGCAGGTGCCCACCGACACCCCACCGGGCAACAACGCACCCCACGCCGATCGCACCGCCGAGCTGCTGGCAGCGATGGGCCTGGTGGCCGAAAAACACCCGGTGCCGCAGGCCGAGGTCAGTGCCCACGGCCTGCAGTCCATCACCAACCTCGTCGTGCGCCAGCGTTTTGCCGACGGCGGCCCGGTGATCGCACTCAATGCGCACGGCGACGTGGTGCCGCCGGGTGAAGGTTGGACACATGGTCCCTACTCGGGCGAGGTGGTCGACGGCAAGCTCTACGGCCGTGCCTCGGCGGTGAGCAAAAGCGACTTCGCCAGCTTCACCTTTGCGCTGCGCGCCCTGCAGTCGCTCGGTGCGCCGCTGAAAGGCGCGAACCCAGCGATCACGCCGCTGCGCGGCGCGGTGGAGCTGCACTTCACCTACGACGAAGAGTTCGGCGGCGAACTGGGCCCGGGCTGGCTGCTGTCACACGGCCTGACAAAACCCGATCTGCTGATCGCTGCCGGCTTCAGCTACCAGGTGGTGACCGCACACAACGGCTGCCTGCAGATGGAAGTCACGCTGCACGGCCTGGCCTCGCACGCGGCCTACCCGGAAACGGGTGTGGACGCGCTGCAGGCCGCCAACCAGCTGTTGACCGCGCTGTACGCCTACAACGGTGTCTTGCGCCAGCGGCGTTCGAAGGTGGCCGGCATCACGCACCCTTACCTGAACGTGGGCCGCATCGAAGGCGGCAGCAACACCAATGTCGTGCCCGGCAAGGTGGTGATCAAGCTGGACCGCCGCATGATTCCCGAAGAAGACACGGCCGCCGTCGAAACCGAACTGCGCACCTTGATCGAAAACACCGTCAAGCAGAGCCCGGCGGTGCGGCTGGAAATCAAGCGCCTGCTGATGGCCCGTTCGCTGCAGCCACTGCCGGGCAACCGGGCGCTGGTGCAAGCCATCCAGCGCCACGGCGAAGCGGTGTTCGGCGAGCACATTGCCGAGAGCGGCACACCGCTGTACACCGACGTGCGCCTGTATGGCGAACACGGCGTGCCGGCCGTCATTTATGGCGCCGGACCGCACACGGTGCTCGAAAGCAATGCCAAGCGTGCCGACGAACACCTGCAGCTGTCCGACCTGCGCGGCGCCACGCGTGTCATTGCACGCACCTTGTTCGACCTGCTGCAGCCTTGATGTTGTTTGTTGCTGTCACTTCGAGGTGCAGCTCGCCCGTTTGTGGTGCAAGCACCAAGAGCCATCTGAGCACGGAACTTGCAGAATTTGCCATCGCGGCCCAGAACCCCCGACCCCTCGGTCCCTGTCCCCTTCCCCAGACCTTTCAGTCCCCAGAGACAACCACCACGGAGCCTTGCCCATGAATCCGCTGTTCACTTCACTCAAGCGCCGCACGCTGCTGGCCGCGGCCAGCCTGTTGGCTGCACCCGCACTGGCGCTGGCGCAGACGCCCATCAAGTTCCAGCTCGACTGGCGTTTCGAAGGGCCGGCTGCGCTGTTCCTGGCGTCCACCGTCAAGGGTTACTACAAGGCCGCAGGTCTGGACGTGACCATCGACGCCGGCAACGGCAGCGGCGGCACCGTGACGCGGGTCGCCAGCGGCACCTACGACATGGGTTTTGCCGACATGGCCGCGTTGATGGAGTTCCACGCCAACAACCCCGACGCGCCCAACAAGCCGGTGGCGGTGATGATGGTCTACAACAACACGCCGGCTGCGGTGCTGGCGCTGAAGAAAAGCGGCATCACCAAGCCATCGGACCTGAGTGGCAAGAAGCTGGGCGCACCCGGTTTCGACGCCGGCCGCAAGGCCTTCCCGATCTTCGCGCAGGCCAACGGCATCAGCGGTGTGCAGTGGACCAGCATGGACCCGCCGCTGCGCGAGACGATGCTGGTGCGCGGAGACATCGACGCCATCACCGGCTTTTCCTTCACCAGCCTGCTGAACCTGGAAGCGCGTGGCGTGAAGGCCGAAGACATCGTCGTGCTGCCTTACCCGGCACATGGCGTGAAGCTCTACGGCAACGTCATCATCGCCAGCCCGAAGATGATCAAGGAAAACCCGGCGGCGGTGAAAGCCTTCCTGAGCGCCTTTGCCAAGGGCGCCAAGGAAGTCATGGCCAACCCGGACCCGGCCATCGAGTACGTGAAAGCCCGTGACGGCATCATCAATGTCGACCTGGAAAAGCGCCGCCTGCGCCTGGCCATCGACGCTGTCGTGGCCAGCCCCGACGCTCGCGCCGAAGGGTTTGGTGTGGTCGTGCCCGGCCGCCTGGCGCTGATGGCTTCGCAGGTGTCGGACGCCTTCGGCACCAAGACCCGCATCGACCCGACCGCGGTGTGGACCGACACGCTGCTGCCTTCCAAGGCCGAGCTCAACATCCTGCCGCCGGCAGCGAAGAAGTAGGGCGACATGCCACTGGCCTTGCTCCCTCTCCCTCTGGGAGAGGGCAGGGGTGAGGGCCGCGGCGCCCCTGAACCCTCACCCCAACCCTCTCCCAGGGGGAGAGGGAGCCGTGCAAATGTCTCAGCGCAAGTCGTAGGACAGCTGGAACATGATGGCCGCGTCGCCCAGTGCGTGTGCGGTCAGGGCCCAGTTCTTGTTGAACAGCCAGCCCAGCGACACGGTCGCGCCGGGCGAAAAGCCGTTGTTGTTGAACGGCACCTTGTCTTCGTATCTGCCGCGGTAGCCGTACATCAGGCCGCCCGTGACCTGAGCAAAGAGCCGGTCCTGGCCAAACAGGCCGGGGAAGCGTTTGCCCACGTACAGATAGGCACTGGGTTGTCCGAAGGAATTGCGGAAGTAGGAGGCGCCAGCCAGCCAGTCGTCGCTGCGCTGGCGTTCGACGCCCAGGGCCCAGACGTGGCGGTGTTCTTCGCTGGGCCGGACGTGCTGCGAAAAGGGCGAACCGACGATGCGCCAATGGCCTTCGCCCAGCAGACCCGGGCCCTCGGCTGCGCTGGCCATCTGAACGCCGCCGATACTGGCCGCCCACACAAAAACGGCCCCCAGGGGCCGGCAAGCAAGGTACTTCATGGCCGCTATTGTCACAGCTTGCGCAAAAGACCCACCTGCCAGGGCACCCGACGCCGGGCGCACTTGGGCGCAGGTCTTCACGCTGAGCCTGGTTCTGTGGCTGCCACTGCTGTCGTCCTGCGCCTGGCTCGAACAGCACCAGCGCCGGATCGCATTGCGCCCGACACCCACCCTGCCGCAGCACGTGGCCATGGCCGCTGCTTCCTTGCAGCCGGGCGACATCCGCGAGTTGCTCAGCCTGCCCGGCGGCCAGCAGCTCGCCGTCTGGTGGCTGCCGCAGCCCGACGCGGCGGCGCCGACGCTGCTGTACCTGCACGGCACTTTCCGCAACCTGTACCAGAACCTGCCGAAGATCGACGCGCTGCGCAAGGCCGGCTTTTCGATCGTCGCGGTGGACTACCGCGGCTGGGGCGACAGCACGGCCCTGGTGCCGTCGGAAGACACCATCACGGCCGACACGCGGCTGGCCTGGACCGAGATGCAACGCCGCCAGCCCGACGCCGGCAAGCGGGTGATCTATGGCCACTCGATGGGCGGTGCGGTGGCGGTGCGGCTGGCCAGCGAACTCAAACACGGCCAGGACTACGCCGCGCTGGTGCTCGAAAGCACCTTCACCCGCATGCCCGACGTGGCCTCGGCGGTCGGCTTCTGGGGCAGCGTCGCAGGCTGGGCCACGACGCTGGAGTTCGATTCGATCTCGCGCATCGGCCAGGTCGACGCCCCGGTGCTCATGCTGCACGGCAGCCGCGACAAGACCGTGCCGGTGGAACTGGGCCGGCGCCTGCGCGATGCCGCGCGGCCCGGCGTGCGCTGGGTCGAGTTTCCAGACGGCACTCACAGCCGCCTGCAGCAGGAAGCGCCCGATCTCTATCAGCAGGCCTTTCGTGACTTCCTGAGCCCCGGCAAACGTTTACCCGCTCCACCCACCCGCAGCACATCACCATGACCCACTTCGTCGACTTCAAGAACGTCTGGCTGGCCTACAACGACGAGTTGCTGGCGCAGGGCAACTTTGCGGTCGAGGACATCTCGCTGCAGGTGGACGAAGGTGAGTTCATCGCCATCGTCGGTCCCAGCGGCTGTGGCAAGAGCACCTTCATGAAGCTCACGACGGGGCTGAAGATGCCCAGCAAGGGCAGCATCCACATCGGCGGTGCGCCGGTGACGGGGCCGCTGAAGATCAGCGGCATGGCCTTCCAGGCACCGAGCCTGCTGCCCTGGCGCACCACGGTGCAGAACGTGCTGCTGCCGCTGGAAATCGTCGAGCCCTACCGCACGCAATACAAGGCCAAGAAGAAGGAATTCGAAGCGCGTGCGCGCGACCTGCTGAAGAGCGTGGGCCTGGCCGGTTACGAAGACAAGTTCCCGTGGCAGCTGAGCGGCGGCATGCAGCAGCGCGCCAGCATCTGCCGTGCGCTGGTGCACGAGCCCAAGATGCTGCTGCTGGACGAACCCTTCGGCGCGCTGGACGCCTTCACGCGCGAAGAGCTGTGGTGCATCTTGCGTGACCTGCACGCGGCGCAGCGTTTCAACGTCATCCTGGTCACACACGACCTGCGCGAGAGTGTGTTCCTGGCCGACACCGTGTACTGCATGAGCCGCAGCCCGGGCCGATTCGTCGTCAAGCGCCACATCGACCTGCCGCGCCCGCGCGACCTGGAAGTGACCTACACGCCGCACTTCACCGACATCGTGCACGAGCTGCGCGGACACATCGGTGCCGTCCGCAACCCGATTGGAAAAACCGGCGTTGCCGTTCCCCAATAAAGGCGCCGCGATGAAAGTCTCCAAGAACGTTGAACGTTGGTCACCGGTCATCGTGCTGGTGTTTGCACTGCTGCTGTGGCAGGTGATCGTGACGGTGTTCAACGTCGCCGACTTCATCTTCCCCAGCCCCTGGCAGATTGCATTGCAGTTCACCGAATTCGGCGGTCCGCTGCTCGAAGCCGCCTGGAAGACCTTCTGGGTCACGATGGTGGGCTTCGGCCTGAGCATCGTGGTGGGTGTGCTGCTGGGTTTCCTGATCGGCAGCAGCCGGCTGGCCTACACGGCGCTGTACCCGCTGATGGTGGCCTTCAACGCCGTGCCCAAGGCGGCGGTGGTGCCGATCCTGGTGGTCTGGTTCGGCATCGGGCTGGGGCCGGGCATCCTGACGGCTTTCCTGATCAGTTTTTTCCCCATCACCGTCAACATCGCCACCGGTCTGGCGACGCTGGAGCCCGAGCTGGAAGACGTGTTGCGCGTGCTGGGCGCCAAGCGTTGGGACGTGCTGGTGAAGGTGGGCCTGCCAAGGTCGATGCCGTACTTTTATGGCTCGCTGAAGATCGCCATCACGCTGGCCTTCGTGGGCACCGTGCTGGCCGAGATGACGGCGGGCGATTCGGGCATCGGCTACCTCATCAGCTCGGCCGGCAGCCAGCAGCGCACGCCGCTGGCCTTTGCCGGCCTGGTGACCATCGGCGCGATGGCCATGGCCATGTACGAACTTTTCAGCTGGGTCGAAAAGCGCACCACCGGCTGGGCCCACCGCGGCACACAAGGTGAGTGAGGGGCAGGGCACGCCGCGCATGACCGACGAACAGATCCTGCGCCACCTGCGCCACGCCAACGCGGTGGCGCGCCACGCCGTGGAGCAGGGCCACCATCCCTTCGGCGCCCTGCTGGTGGGGCCCGACGGCGACACCGTGCTGCTGGACCAGTCCAATGTCGACAGCGTGAACCATGCCGAAGCCGTGCTGGCGCGCGAGGCCGCACAACGGTTCACGCCGCAGCAGCTGTGGGACTGCACCTTGGTCACCACGGTCGAGCCCTGCGCGATGTGTGCCGGCACGCAGTACTGGGCCCACATCGGGCGCCTGGTCTACGGCCTGAGCGAAAGCCGGCTGCTGCAGATCACTGGCAGCCACGCAGAAAACCCGACGCTGGACCTGCCCTGCCGCGAGGTTTTTGCGCGCGGCCAGAAGTTGATGCAGGTTGTCGGCCCGGTGCCCGAGGTGGAAGAAGAAATCGCGGCGCTGCACCGCGGTTTCTGGTCCACGCCTTAGTGCTTCGAAGCCTCCATCCGGCAGTGCCGCCAGCAGCTGGCCACGGCAGCCCGCCGGGCTGGAAAGCGCGGCTGTCGCTGCACTACACACATCAGCACGGCCGCACCGGTGCACACGACCAGCACGAAGGTCCGCTGCGTGTGCTGCAGCGGCTGTACCCCGAAGGCCCGGCGATCTGCCACCACGTCGTCGTGCACCCGCCCGGCGGTGTCGTGGCGGGCGACGAACTGCATCTTCACGCGCAGCTGGACAGCGGCAGCCACGCGCTGATCACCACGCCTGGCGCCACCCGCTTCTACCGCAGTGAAGGTGCGCCGGCCTTGCAGTCGGTGCACCTGAAACTGGCCGCCGGCACGCGGCTGGAGTGGTTGCCGATGGAGACCATCGCCTACAGCGGCTGCCTGGCCGAGAGCCGTGTCGTCGCCGAACTGGCGCCGGGCGCCGAGATGATGGCTTGGGACGTGCTGGCGCTGGGCCTGCCCGCTGCCGGTCAGCCCTTCGTGGCAGGTGCCTTCAGGCAGCACCTGCAGGTGCCCGGTGTCTGGCTGGAACGCGCCACGGTGGCGGCCAGCGACACCCGCCTCTTGCAGTCGCCGCTGGGCTGGGGCGGGCAATCCGTGTCGGCCACGCTGTGGTTTGCCGCCGGGCAAGCGCTGGCGGCGCCGCGGCGGCAGCAGTTGCTGGACTGCGCCACGGCGCTGATCGACAACACGCCGGACGCCATCCGTGCCGGCGTGACCGCACCGCAGTCTGCCGTGCTGGTGGTGCGGGTGCTGGCCCCGCATGTGGAGCCGGCCATGCGGCTGTTGTCGGCGCTGCGTGCGGCCTGGCGCCGCGAAGCCTGGGGGCTGGCTGCCGAACCGCCGCGCATCTGGCGCACCTGAAGGTTCCGGCGCAAAGTGAAAAGCCGGCCTGTTGGCCGGCTTCGGTGGCAGCAAAGGCCAGGCTGCCTAGGCGCGGCGAGCCGTGCGGCGCGCCAGGCCGGCGGCCAGCAGCGCAGCGCCCACCAGCGTCAAGCCGCCCGGCTCGGGCACGGTGCCGATGATCTCGCGCTCGATCTTGCGTTCGATGGCTTCGGCAAAGGCCGTGAAGTCCACGGCAAAGGTCTGGAAGGCGTTGGCGCCGCCGATGACGTTGAGTGCGCCGTATTCATAGGCATTCACCGCGTCTTCCGGGTCCAGGCCGAAGAAGTTGCGGTCGTTCAGCCAGATCGCGTTGATGGTCGTGCCGCCATTGGCCAGGAAGTTGTCGCGTGCGGTCTGCACCGGCACGCACACCAGGCCGCTGGCGCAACCGCCGGTGCTTTGTGCACCTTCAGAAGCGATGTCCAGCACACGACGGGTGCCTTCGAAGGCGTTGCTGTTCATGTCGGCCAGTGCGGCATCGATGAGACCGCTCTGGTTGTCACCGGAACCTGCCGAGCCGCGGGGGGCGGCGAGCACGGCCGCGGCAAAGGCGTTGGCTTGCGCGGCATTGCTGATCAGCGTCCAGTCCACGGCAACGGACAGGCCGGTGGCGAAGTCGACCAGCTTGACGGCAACGCTGCCCACCGACGCGATGGCGCTTTGCACCGCAGCGCTCTGGAAGGCCTGTGCAAAGCCCTGGCGCTGCAGCGCAAAGTCGGTGCCGTCGACGCTGCCGGAGATGTCGGCAGCCAGGTACAGCTCCAGTGCCACTGGCACGGCCTGCGCAGGGGTGGCCAGCGCAAACGCAGCCGCAGCGGCTGCGCACAAGGGGGTCAGGCGTTTCATGGGGATGCTCCCGTTTGGATCACCGCGCTGGCCGGCCCCTAGAGCTAGGGATCCCTGTCAAGCCACGCAGCCTGGGGGTGTCCAATAGCATCAAGCGTACCGCGTCGGGAAATGCCTGAGCCATCAGCAGTTTGCGTCACGGTGGCAGAAGCCGACAGGTGGCCAAGCCGGCGGGCTGTCAAGTATTCCGGCACCCGACAAGACCTTGCTGCGGTGCAGCCAGCACCGCATGCCTAGGCCGGATCTGGTGCAGCTCGGCCCCGAACCAAGCCTGTCCGACCGCCCCGATACTCTCGCCCATGTACGCACCGTACTTCGGCCTGAGCCGCGAGCCCTTTTCGCTGGCACCTGACCCCCGTTTCCTGTTCATGAGCGAGCGCCATCGCGAGGCGTTGGCGCACCTGCTGTATGGCGTCGGCGGCGGTGGTGGTTTTGTGTTGTTGACGGGTGAAATCGGCGCCGGCAAGACCACGGTTGCACGCTGTTTCCTGGAACAGCTGCCGCCGCACTGCGACGTGGCCTACATCTTCAACCCTTGCCTGAGCGTCATCGAGCTGCTGCAGACCGTGTGCAGCGAATTCGGCCTTCCGGCGCTGGCCCCGGGGGCCAGCGTGAAGCGGCATGTCGATGCGCTGAATGCCTACTTGCTGGACGCCCACGCACGGGGCCGCCATGCGCTGCTGGTCATCGACGAAGCGCAGGCCCTGGATGCCGCCGTGCTGGAGCAGCTGCGGCTCTTGACCAACCTGGAAACGGCCGAGCGCAAGCTGCTGCAGATCGTGCTCATCGGCCAGCCCGAGCTGCGCACGATGTTGGCGCAGCCGGGGCTGGAGCAGCTGGCGCAGCGCGTGATCGCGCGTTACCACCTGGGCCCGCTGACGGCGCCGGAAACACGGCACTACGTCGAACACCGGTTGGCCGTGGCCGGCCTGAACCGGCCCCTGCCGTTCGACGCCGCCGCGCTGGCCGCCATCCACCAGCACAGCGCCGGTGTGCCGCGCCGCATCAACCTGCTGGCCGACCGGGCCTTGCTGGGTGCCTACGCGCAGCAGCGACCCGGTGTCGACCGCGGCATGGTGCAGCACGCTGCGCAGGAAGTGTTCGATCCTGCACCTGTCGGCGCGGGCTGGGGCCGCTGGCTGAGCGGCCCGGGTCGATCGTGGGCTGCTGCCGTATTTGCGCTGCTGCTGCTGGGTGGTGGCCTGGCGTGGCTGGGTCGGCCCGCTGCCCCCGTCGATGAAGCACCCGCGGTGGCTTTGGCATCGCCTGGGGTGGGTGAGGCGGCTGCTTTGGCGGCCTCGGGTGTGGACGATGCATCAAGGGCATCGCCCGTTGCTGCTGTCCCAGCGCCCGCCGCCGACGGCCTGCCCGAGTTGCTGAGCGCCGCCCACCGCGACGAAGCCCTGGCCTGGCGTGAACTGGCCTTGCGCTGGAACGTGTCCATTGGCGACGGCGATCCGTGCAGCGTCGCGGCGCAGGCCCAGCTGGCCTGTTTCAAGAGCAGCACTGGGGGCCTGGCCCAGCTGCGGCAACTGCAGCGCCCGGCGCTGCTGGTGCTGCGCCAGGGCACCCAGCCGCGTGTGCATGCCGTGCTGGTGGCGCTGGATGCCCGGCAGGCCACCTTGCAGGTGGGGGCACGCAGCTTCCAGGTGCCCTTGGCCGCGCTGGCCGGTGTCTGGCGCGGCGAGTTCGCCACCTTCTGGCGCACACCACCGGGCTGGCGTCCCGGCCTCGATGCCGCGGGCCGCGTGTGGCTGCAGGCGCAGTTGGCGCAGGCCATGCCCGAGGCTGCGGCATCACCGCCACGCAGCCAGGCCGACCAGGTGGCCGCCTTCCAGTTGCTGCAGGGCCTGCCCGTCGATGGCCAGGCCGGACCCTTGACCTTGATGCAACTGAACCGCAGCACGGGCGTGGAAGAGCCGCGCCTGTTGCAGCCGCCGGAGCGCTGAACCATGTCCTACATCCTTGACGCCCTGCGGCGCGCGGAATCGGAAAGGCAAAGGGGACAGGTGCCGAACCTGGCCGCCGTGCCTGCAATGTCAGCCAGGCAGGCTGGGCTTGTGCAATCGCAGCGTGCAAGCAAGCCACTTCTGCTGTTGCTGGCCTTGGCGGCCTTGACGCTGGCCGCGGCACTGGTCTGGTGGTGGCAGGCACCAGCGGCTGCGCCGCCCGTGCAGGCCTCGCCCCCACCTGGCGCGGCTGGCCTGCCGGTCGAGCGTGCCCTGGCCGAGCCCGTGGCGACCGTGGCGCCCCTGCCCCGCGTGGTGTCGGCGCCACCTCTTGCCGCTGTGGCCGCGCCAGCAGCACCGCCCACGCCGCCGCCAGCGTCGCTTGCCAAGGTCATGCCGCCCGCGGCCGAAGCCGCGGCCATCAAGCTCGGTGACCTGCCACCGGCCTTGCGTGCGCAGTGGCCCGCGCTCAACCTGGGCGGTTCGGTGTGGTCAGACAGTGCCAGCAGCCGTTTTGTCATCGTCAATGGCCAGGTGCTGCGCGAAGGGGAAACTGTTGCGCCTGGCTTGGTGCTGGACCGCATCCAGCCCAAGTCGGCGGTCTTCCGGTGGCGCGAGCTGCGCGTCGAGCTGCCGCTGTAGCGCCGACTGCGGCTCAGTCGACCCCCTTGGCCGAGGGGCAGGCAGGGTGAGTGTGCACGGCTGAACCGTCGCGGCGGAGAGATACTCTCGGTAACTTGTCAACGCGGAACAGAAAAGTCCATGGCTGGTGCTTGGTTTGACAGCGAGCGGCAAGGGCAGGTGCCGGTGTTTTCGAAGGCTTGGCGGCACGGATTGGCGATGCTGCTTTTGCTGGCGGCCGGTGGTGCAGGCCAGGCGGGTGCGGGCCAGGCTGCCGACGAGGCCCGTGTGGCGTCGACGCCGCTGGCCAGCAGCGTGCCCGGGCCGGCGGGTGCCACGATCTGGCTGGTGGGCCCCGAAGGCTCCGCGCTGGAGCTGGACGCCGCCTTGAAGCAGGCGCGCGACGGCGACACCCTCGAGCTCCTGTCCGGTGAGTACCGTGGCGGTGTGTTGATCGAAAACCGTCGCCTCACGCTGCGCGGCCTGGCCGGCGACAAGGCCACCGTGATCCACGGCAAGGGCCAGGCCGGCAACCACAAGGCGCTGTGGACCATCCGTGGTGGTCAGGTCACGCTGCAGAACCTGCAGTTCCGCGGCGCACGCTCTGCCGATGGCAGTGGCGCCGGTGTGCGCCACGAAGGTGGTGAACTGAGGCTGCAAGGCTGCCAGTTCTTCGACAACGAACACGGTCTTTTCAGCACCAATGACGACCAGGCGCAGATCACCATCGAAGCCAGCGTCTTTGGCATGGCGCCGCGTGTGGTGGGCGGTCTGCACCACCTGCTGAACGTGGGTCGCATCGCCAAGCTCAGCGTCACTGGCAGCCGCTTCCAGCAGGGCTACGAAGGGCACCTGATCAAGACCCGGGCACGCGAGAACGTCATCACCTACAACTTCATCCACGACGGCCAGCGTGGGGGTGCTTCCTATGAGATCGACATCGCCAACGGAGGCATCGCCACCGTCATCGGCAACGTCATCGGGCAGGGCTCGGACACGCAGAACCCGGTGATGCTGGCCTATGGCACCGAAGACCGCGGCTGGGACCGCAACGTGCTGCTGGTGGCCCACAACACCTTCGTCAACTGGGGCTGGACACCGGCTTGGTTCCTGCGGGTGCTCAGCGACAAGCTGCCGCCGCAGACCGAGGTGGTGGCGGTCAACAACCTGCTGGTGGGCGGCGGTGTGTTCGGCCTGGGTGCGCCGGGGCGCTTCGAAGGCAACCGCCACGCCACCCGCGGCATGCTGCGCGACGCGGAAACCTATGCCTTCGAGCTGGTGCCGGGCAGCATGTGGCGCAGCAGCGGCATCGACCCACGGGCGGTGAATGGCCACAACCTGGCGCCCACGGCCGAGTACGTCTGGCCCGCAGGCACCAGGGCCGCGCCGGCAGAGCGCGGCAGCTGGGCCCCCGGCGCCTTTCAGAACTAGTGAGCCCCCAAGCTTGAGCCCCCACGCTCGCTGGCGCTCGCTGCCCCCCGAGGGGGCCGTCCCCCAACGGCCCGGCGAAGCCGGTTCCGTGGGGGGAAGCTTGGTGGCGAAAGCGGGCTCGGGCACAGGCGGGCATTAGCATCACCTTCATGGACCCCAAGACCACCCACCCCGACACCATCGCTGCCCAGGCCCTGGGCTGGATCGACGAACAGACGCGTGCCGTGACGCCGCCGATCCACGTCTCTTCCACCTACCTGCGCGACCCCGACAACCAGTACCGTTCGGGCCGCATCTACGCGCGGGCCGACAACCCGGCCTTCGACCAGGCCGAAGCCGTCATCAACGCGCTGGAAGGTGGCCAGCAGGCGCTGCTGTTTGCCAGCGGCATGGCGGCGGCCACGGCGGTGTTTCAGGCGCTTGCGCCCGGCGACCACGTGCTGGCACCGAAGGTGATGTACTGGTCCTTGCGCAATTGGTTGATGAGCTTTGCCACCCAGTGGGGCCTGCAGGTCGAACTCATCGACATGAGCGACCCGGCCGTGGTGCAGGCCGCCGTTCGGCCGGGTCAGACCAAGCTGGTGTGGATCGAAACCCCGGCCAACCCGCTGTGGACGGTGACCGACATCGCCGCCACGGCACGCATCGCACACGCGGCCGGCGCGTTGCTGGCGGTGGACTCCACCGTGGCCACGCCGCTGCTCACACAACCGCTGTTGCTGGGCGCCGACGTGGTGATGCATGCCGCCACCAAATACCTCAACGGCCACAGCGACCTGATCGCCGGTGTGCTGGTGGTGCGCGAAGGCGCTGCCGACAGCGACCATTGGCAGCGGGTGCGCAAGGTGCGTGCGCAACTGGGTGGCACGCTGGGTTCTTTCGAATCGTGGCTGCTGCTGCGCGGCATGCGCACCTTGCACCTGCGGGTGCGGGCGGCGTGTGCCTCGGCGCAGCGCATTGCCGAACATTTCCACGGCCACGCGCGGGTGTTGGAGGTCATGTACCCGGGCCTGCCGCATTGCCAGGGCCATGAAGTGGCCAAGCTGCAGATGACGGGCGGTTTCGGCGGCATGCTGTCGATTCGCGTCAAGGCCGGCGAGGCGGCGGCCATCGCCGTGGCGGCCAATACGCGGCTGTGGAAGCGTGCCACCTCGCTGGGGGGCACCGAAAGCCTGATCGAACACCGCGCCAGCGTCGAAGGTGCCGGCACGCCAGCGCCCACCGACCTGCTGCGCTTGTCGGTGGGCATCGAAGATGCCACTGACCTGATCCAGGACCTGGAACAGGCCCTGGCGGCTGCTTAGCGCTGCTTGGCCCCGCGACGGCTCACGAAGAACGCACCACCCAGGCCGGCGAGCAACAGGCCCAGCGTGCCGGGTTCGGGGATGGCGGTGGCCACGGCCGAGATGGTCATGTTGCCCGAGTAGGAAGCCTGGGTCGGCGAGTTGGTGCCACGCACCACCAGCTGGTAGTTGCCGGCTTCAAGGTAGGTGGAGCTCAGTGAGTAGAACTCGTTCTGGTCGTCGCCCAGGTTGCCCCTGTAGGTGGCGACCAGGTTGGCCAGGGCATCGAAGATCGCCAGGCTGAGGAAGTCCAGGTCCTTGTCGCCGGATGCCGCGGTGCTGGCGGTGGAACTGAGCAGGTAGGCGCTGTCGGCCAGCGTGAAGTTGTAGGTGTCCATGAAGGTGCCCACCGCGTTGTCACGACCGAAACGTGCATTGCCCTCGCTGAGGTCGATTGTGCTGACCACGGCAGCGGCAAAGCTGGCCGAAGCGGCAACTGCCAGTGTGGTGGCGACAAGGACTGTTTTCAGTTTCATGGGTATCCGATAGGAGAGTGAGTGACGAGGTACGAGCGGACTGGCTTTCAGTGAGCGGGTTGTAAGTGGGGGTGAAAAACGGGTCTGTGGGCAAGCGCACAGAGACCCCCGGCTTCGGGGGGCACCTGGTGCGCGCCCGAAGCAGGCATCCTGCGTTGACGGTCCCGTGAAACAAAGGCATCATGAGCGCTGTAACTAAATTACATCGTCATGTCCTTTGACCTCGTGCTTTTTGGCGGTACCGGCGACCTGACCTGGCGCAAGTTGATGCCCGCGCTGTTCCAGGCGCACCGCCACGGCAAGCTGCCCGAAGGCGGGCGCATCCTGGCGGTGGCGCGTGACGAACGCAGCGACGACGCCTACCGAGACTTCATCCGCGAACGTTTCTGCGACGTGGAAGCGGACAAACGCCCGAGCGACGAGGAGTTCGCGCGTTTTGCGCAGCTGCTGCACTACCGCCGCATGGACCTGTCGCAGCCCGAGCACTACCGCGGCCTGAAACGCTGGCTCGACGAGCCCACGGCCGAAGAAGGCCGCGGCGGTGGCCGTGCCGACACGGTGGTGCTGTTCCTGGCCACCAGCCCGCACCTGTTCCCGGTCATCTGCGAACAGCTGGGCAGCGCAGCCATCAACGGCCCGCACGTGCGGGTGGTGCTGGAAAAGCCGCTCGGCCACGACCTGGCCAGCGCGCAGGAAATCAACCGCGCCGTCAGCTCGGCCTTCACGGAAGAGCAGGCGCTGCGCATCGACCACTACCTGGGCAAACCGGCGGTGCAGAACCTGATGGCGCTGCGCTTCGGCAACGCGCTGTTCGAACCGCTGTGGCGGCGCGAGAGCATCGCCAACATCCAGATCACACTGGCCGAGCGCATCGGCGTGGGCACCCGCGGCGACTTCTACGACCGCACCGGCGCGTTGCGCGACATGATCCAGAACCACGCGCTGCAGCTCTTGACGATGATCGCGATGGAGCCGCCGCCCAGCAGCGACGCCGACGCCATCCGCGACGAAAAGCTCAAGGTCTTGCGCTCGCTGCGGCCCTTCACGCCCGAGCTGGTGGCGCGCGACGTGGTGCGTGGCCAGTACAAGGCCGGCACCGTGGACGGCAAGCCGGTGAACGGCTATCTGGACGAAGTGAAGGTGCCCGCCGACAGCCGCTGCGAAACCTTCGTGGCGCTGCGCACCGAGGTGCAGAACTGGCGCTGGGCCGGCGTGCCCTTTTACCTGCGCACCGGCAAGCGGCTGGCGCAACGCGACGCGCAGATCGTCGTCAACTTCCGCGAGGTCCCGCACCCCATCTTCCCAGGCACGCGCCAGGCCAACAAGCTGGTCATCAAGCTGCAGCCCGAAGACGGGCTGGAACTGCACCTGCTGGCGGCCAAGGGTGGCAGTGCCAACAGCACCCGGCCCGAAGCGCTGTCGCCGGTGAGCCTGGACCTGGACTTCGACAAGGCCTTTGCGAGTGACCGTGTCGGTGGCTACGAACGCCTGCTGCTGGACGCCATTGCCGGGCGCCTGAACCTGTTTGTGCGCAGCGACGAACAGGTTCAGGCCTGGCGCTGGGTCGAGCCCATCCTGCATGCCTGGAGCCACGACACCGTCGGCCCGCGGCCCTACACCGCTGGCGGCTGGGGGCCGGCGGCGGCCAGTGCCATGGTGGCGCGCGACGGCTGCACCTGGGCCGAAGAGCAGTGAAGACCGCTGCCCGGGCGCTGCGCTCAGCCGCCTGGGCAGCCGTGCTGCTGTGTGCGCTGACCGCCCAGGCGGCGGTGCACACCGTGGCCCCCGGCCAAAGCCTGGCGGCCGCCTTGAAACAGGCCGCCGACGGCGACGAGATCCAGCTGCTGGCCGGTGAACACCACGCGCAAGTGGGTGTCATCCACCAGAAGCGGCTCACGCTGCGTGGTGTGGGCGGCCGGCCCGTGCTTCACGCCGCCGGCGCCAGCGCCGAGGGCAAGGCCATCCTGGTGGTGCGCGATGGCGACGTGCACATCGACAACATCGAGTTTCGCGGCGCACGGGTGCCCGACCACAACGGCGCCGGCATCCGTTTCGAACGGGGCCACTTGCGGGTCACACGCTGTGCCTTCATCGACAACCAGAACGGCATCCTGACTGCCAACTTCGGCAGCGCCGAACTGACGGTGCAGGACAGCGAGTTTGCACAGGCCCCGGCCGGCACGACGCTGCCGCACTTGCTGTACGCGGGCGGCATTGCGCGGGTCACGCTCACCGGCAACCGCTTCAGCGGCGGCAACCAGGGCCACCTGGTGAAGAGCCGTGCCCGCGAACACCACGTGCGCTACAACCAGCTGGTGGACGGCGCCGGTGGCCGGGCGGCCTACGAGCTGGAGTTTCCCAACGGCGGCCTGGCCTTCGTGGTGGGCAACGTCATCGGCCAGAGTGCCCACAGCAGCAACCCGGCGCTGCTGTCCTTTGGTGCCGAAGGCTCGGACGGCCGCCCGCATGCGTTGCACGTGGTCAACAACACCTTCATCAACAGCGGCCTGCGGCCGGCGATCTTCGTGCGCGTGCACCGCGACAAGCTGAAGGCCGAGGTCGAACAGCGCCTGGCCAACAACCTGTTCCTGGGCCTGGGCCTGCCCGATGCACGGCTGTCGGACCTGGCGCTGGGCAACTTCCTGGCTTCTCCCACCGTGCTGCTGGACGCCGATGTGGGCGCGTACACCTTGCACCCGATGAGCCTCTTGCGCGGCCGCGGCGTCGAGCCCGGCACGGCACGCGGCGTTGATCTGCAGCCCACCTTCGAACACACGCAGCCGGTGGGCACGCGCGCGATCCGGCCGCCCAAGGCCTGGTCACCGGGCGCCTTCCAGCCGCCGTTTCAGGAGTAGACATGCTTGACCGCATCCGTGCTTCCATACCCGCGCTGCCGCCGGCAGAACAGCGGGTGGCCAAGCTGCTGCTGGCCGACCCACGCAGCTTTGCCACGCTGCCGGTGTCCGAGCTGTCCGAACGTGCACATGTCAGCAAACCGACGGTGGTGCGCTTCTGTCGCAGCGTGGGCTACGACGGACTGGCCGACTTCAAGCTCAAGCTCGCGGGCAGCGTCAACGAAGGGGTGCCCTTTGTGCACCGATCGGTGGACGACGACGACAAGGCCGGTGACATCGTCGTCAAGGTCATCGACAACGCGGTGGCAGCCATGCTGCGTTACCGCAACGCCGCCGCCGCACCTGCGGTGGAGCGTGCCATCCAGGCGCTGGCCGAAACCGGCCGGCAGTCGGGTCAAGGCCGGCGCATCGAGTTCTACGGCGTGGGCAATTCCGGCATCGTGGCGCAGGACGCGCAGCACAAGTTCTTCCGCCTGGGCGTGACGGCTGCGGCGGTGAGCGACGGCCACATGCAGGTCATGAGCGCCACCATGCTCAAGCCCGGTGATTGCGCCGTGATCATCAGCAATTCGGGCCGCAGCCGAGACCTGCTGGACGTGGCCGAGATCGCGCGCAAGCGCGGTGCCACGGTGATCGTCATCACGGCCAGCGGCAGCCCGCTGGCGCAGGAAACCCGCCACGGCTCGCATCACATCCTGCTGTCGGCCGACCACCCCGAAGACGCCGACCGCTACAGCCCCATGGTGTCGCGCTTGCTGCACCTGCTGATCGTCGACATCCTGGCCACAGGCGTGGCTTTGCGGTTGGGCTCTGCGCAGTTGCGGCCCATGCTGCAGGCGATCAAGAAGAACCTGCGTGAAAAACGCTATGCCGAACGTCAGTCGGTGGTGGCTCGTGGCGCCGACACCGGTGTGTCGGACAGCGGCAGCAGTTCGTCGACGCCGTAAAGGCGCGCCAGGCCCATCAGCTGCGGCGGCAGGCCACGGATCTGGATTTCGCGACCTGCGGCCGTCGCCAGGCGCTGCGCCTGCAGCAGCAGCGCCAGCGTGCTGCTGTCGAAGTCGTGCAGCACCGAGGCGTCCACGAGCCAGGGGCCGCTGCCGGTGGCCACGGCTTGTGGCAGCGCCGCCGCCAGGCCGGCGGCGTGGTTCAGCGTGGCATCGGCGGGCAATTGCACGGCCCGGCCCTCAGCTCTTGCCGGCGGCCTTGTTGCGCTCGGCCAGCGTGGCGATCAGGCCGTCGATGCCACCTTTGCCCAGCTCTTGCGCAAACTGCGAGCGGTAGTTCTGCACCAGCCACAGGCCACCGACGTTGACGTCGATGATCTTCCAGCTGCCGTCGGCCGGTTGGTCGAGCCGGTAGTCCAGCTTGATCGGCTCGCCCTTGCCACGCACTTCGGTCTGCACCACCACCTGCTTGCTGCCCGACACCGGCAAGGTCTTGGTGACTTCGACGGACTGGTCGCCGAGCTGCGAAATGGCCCCGGCGTAGACCCGGATCAGCAGCGTCTTGAACTCGGTCTGCAGCAACCCACGCTGCTCGGGTGTGGCGCTGCGCCACTGCGGGCCCACGGCAGAGCGTGTGACCACCTCGAAGTTGACGTGTGGCATGACCTTGCTTTCCACCAGCGATTGGATGCGTGCCAGGTCACCGCCCTGGACGGCCTTGTCGGTCTTGGCGGTGTTGATCACGTCCACCGAGATCTGGCGCACCAGGGCATCGGCGCCAGCCTGGGCGTGGGCCTGGCTGGCCGCGAAAGACAGCAGGGCCAGAGACAACAACTTGAACAGGTTCTTCAACACGAGGGTCCTTTCCATCAACGGCACTGGATGTGCCGCCTGCCCTTAACGCGGCAGGTGGCTGTGGGGTTCACTTGGGCGCGGATGCCGGAGCAGACGCGGGAAGGGGGGCGGGCTTGGCAGCGGGCGCTGTCTGGGGCTTGTCACCCGCCGCTGCAGGCTCTGAGTCGAATTCGTCCTCAAAGGTTTCCATCGGCGGTGCACCGTCGTAAACCGCCTCCAGCCGGCGCGACAGGTAGACCTGGCGCAGAAAGGTGTATTTGTCCAGCGCCACCGAGTCGAGCAGCTTGCCAGCGTCCAGCAGGTTGGCGCGCAGATTCACCACCTCGAGTGCCGTGATGCCGTAGGCCAGTGCATCGCGAGAAGTCAGCGTGGACGCCGCGGCCTGCCGGTCCAGCAGCAGCCCGCCGGTGTCACGCACCGTCGACGGGCCCAGCAGTGGCAGCACAAGGTAGGGGCCGGGCCCCATGCCCCAGCGGCCCAGCGTCTGGCCGAAATCTTCGGAGCGACGTGTCAGCCCCATTTCGGTGGCCGGGTCGAGCACGCCGCCGAGACCGAAGAAGGTGTTGCTGAGCACGCGCATGCCCATGTCCAGCCCGCTGCCTACCTTGCCTTGCAGCAGGTGATTCACCGCCGACCAGGCGTCGCCGACATTGCCCAGCACATTGCTGACGCCTGTGCGCACCAGCTGCGGAACCACCTTGCGGTAGGCCGTGGCCACGGGTTTCAGCACCGCTTCGTCGACGGCTTCATTGAAGCTGTAAACCTTGCGGTTGAAGTTTTCCCAGGGGTCTTCCTTGGAAGGTGGCGCGCCACCGGGCACGGTGGCGCAGCCGGTCAGCACGGCCACCAGCATCACCAGCGACAGGGTGCGCAGCGCGCCCGGGTGCCTCACTGGCCGGCCCCCGAGGCACCGACTGCCGGTGCGGCTGCGGTATCGGCCTTGCCCGTGAGGAACTGGCCGATCAGGTTTTCCAGCACCACCGCCGACTGCGTCTGTGCGATGGTCTCGCCTGCGGCCAGGTTGGCATCGTCGCCGCCGGGTTCGAGGCCGACGTACTGGTCACCCAGCAGGCCTGCGGTCAGGATCTTGGCCGCGGTGTCCTTGGGAAAGAGGTAGGACTTGTCGATGTCCAGCGTGACCACACCCTGGAAGGTCTTGGGGTCCAGCAGGATGGACTTCACACGGCCCACCGTGACACCGGCCGCCCGCACTGGTGCACGTGGCTTCAAGCCGCCGATGTTGTCGAAATTGGCCGTCAGCATGTAGGCATCGCCGCCACCCACGCTGCCCAGGTTGGCTGCTTTCAGCGCCAGGAACACGAGCCCCGCCATGCCCAGCAGCACAAACGCGCCGACCAGGGTTTCAATGCCTCTCTTGCCCACGTTATTGCTCCAATCAGTTACTGGCCACAGGGGCCATCAAGTGGACGCCGCGGAACCGGCTTAGCCGGGCCGCTGGGGTCGCCCCCTTGAGGGGGAGCGGCCGCGGGCCGCTCCGGGGGTGGTCGATATTCACGGCGTCGAAAACATCAGGGCGGTCAGGACGAAGTCCATGCCCAGCACCCACAGCGATGAGATCACCACCGTGCGGGTGGTGGCATAGGCCACGCCTTCGGGCGTGGCTTCGGTTTCGAAGCCCTGGTACAGCGCCACCACGGTGCAGATGATGCCGAACACGGTGGCCTTGACGAGGCCGTTGCCGACGTCGCGGAAGACGTCCACACGCGTTTGCATGATCGACCAGAAGTTGCCCGAGTCCACGCCGATCAGCATCACCGCCACCACGTAGGCGCCCAGGATGCCGACGGCGGAAAAAAGGATCGCCAGGATCGGCATCGACACGATGCCGCCGATCAAACGCGGCGCCAGCACACGGGCCTTGGGGTCGATGGCCATCAGTTCCATCGCGGCAATCTGCTCGCCCGCCTTCATCAAGCCGATCTCGGCCGTGAGCGAGGTGCCGGCGCGACCGGCAAACAGCAAGCCCGTGACCACGGGCCCCAGCTCGCGCACCAGCGCCAGGTTGACGATGAGCCCCAGGCTTTCTGCCGCGCCGTAGGTGACCAGCGCGTAGTACATCTGCAGCGCCAGCACGAAGCCCACCGCCAGCCCCGAGGCCATGATGATGATCAGCGAGCGGTTGCCGATGGCATAGACCTGCGCCACCACCAGGTCAAAGCGCCGCAGCGAAGCCGGCACTGCTTTCAGCAGGTCCAGGAAAAAGAAGGCCGCATGGCCCCAGCCGCGGAACTGGTCGAGGGCGATGACACCCAGGCGGTGAACGAAGTTCATCTTGCCGTCAAGCCGAAGTCGCTGGCCAGTTCAGGCGCAGGGTAGTGGAACTTCACCGGGCCGTCGGGCTCGCCGCGCACGAACTGCCGGGTTTCGGGGTCGGTGCTGGCCATCAGCTCGGCCGGTGTGCCCTGCGCGACGATGCGCCCCTGGTTGGCCAACAGCACCACGTGGTCGCTGATGGACATGCATTCGGGCACGTCGTGGCTGACCACCAGGCTGGTGGCGCCGGTCACGTCGTTGAGCGTGCGGATCAGCTTGGCGGCCACGCCCATGCTGATCAGGTCCAGGCCGGCAAAAGGCTCGTCGTACATGATCAGTTCGGGGTCCAGCGCAATGGCCCGCGCCAGCGCGATGCGCCGCGCCATGCCACCCGAGACTTCGCTGATGCGCAGGCCGGCCGCACCGCGCAGGCCCACGGCGTTCAGCTTCATCAGCACCAGGTCGCGGATCATGGCCTCAGGCAAGGCCGTGTGTTCGCGCATCGGAAAGGCCACGTTGTCGAACACGGTGAGGTCTGTGAACAGGGCGCCGAACTGGAACAGCATGCCCAGGCGGCGGCGCAGGCGGTACAGCTGCGCGCGGTCGCGGGTGTTGACCACTTCGCCGTCGAAGACGACCCGGCCCTTGTCGGCGGCGTGCACACCGCCGATCAGGCGCAGAAGTGTGGTCTTGCCGCAGCCCGAACCGCCCAGGATAGCCGTGACCTTGCCACGTGGGAACGTCAACGAGATGTCCGCCAGGATGGGCTTGCTCACGTCGTAGCCGAACGTGACGCGGTCGATCTCGATGAAGAGTTTGGAAGACAAGAAGGCTGGCGGCCCCTTTTCAGGGCCCGGTGGCTTTGCCTGGGGCAAGACGGCGCGGATTCTCGCATGCAGGGGCAAACCCGCATGTTTCAAGCTTGCAAAGTCGCCCGAACCCGGTTTCAGTCGCGTGCGACCACGCGATTGCGCCCGCCGTACTTGGCCGCATACAGGCGCCTGTCGGCCAACGTGAACAGGGCCGACGCTTCCAGCGCTTCGCCTGTGTCGGCGACGCCAAAGCTGGAGGTCACGTTCAGGTCGGGTGCCAGTTGCGACCAGGGCTGACTGGCGATCAGGGCCCGCAGCCGCTCGGCCGACGGCGCCGCTTCTTCCACGCTGCAGTCGGCCATGGCCAGCAGGAATTCTTCGCCGCCATAACGCACGGCCAGGTCTGAAGCGCGGCACTGGGCCTTCAGCAGCTGCGCCACTTCCTGCAGCACCTGGTCGCCCATGTCGTGGCCCAAGGTGTCGTTGATGCGCTTGAAGTGGTCCAGGTCGAGCAGCACGATGGCCAGGCGCTGGCCCTTTTCGACCCGCGGCCAGTGATCGGCCACCCAATGCTCCAGCGCCCGCCGGTTGGCCAGGCCGGTCAGCGGGTCCTGCACCGCCTGGCGTGCCCATAGGCTGCTCATGCGGGCCAGTTCCACGCGCAGTTCACGTTGCAGCAGGGCCTGGTGGGCGGCGTCGGCGCGGCCTGTCTGCTCGATGGCGCGCACCTCTTTCAGGGCCGCCAGTGCGGCGGCCAGGTCGCCCGCTTGTTCGTGAGCGCGTGACTGGCCGGCCAGCGATTCGATCAGGTCGTCGCTGGAACCGCCTTCACGAAGAATGGCCGTGGCCTCGCGGTGGTGGTGCAGGGCACGGTCCCACTCGCCCAGGGTTTCGTGGCAGCGCGCCAGCTCGGTGTGGGCCAGGCCTTCGTTGGGCCGCATGCCGTAGGCCTGGTAACGCGGAATCAGCGCCCGCAGGGCATCTGCGGCCTCGCGGTGGCGGCCCGCGGGGTGCAAGGTGATGGCGTGGTTGCCCCAGGCCATCACTGCCATCCGCGCCTGGCCGGCGTCGCTCATGGCTTGGGCGAGGTCGACCCAGTCTTGCAGCATGCCCTCGGCCTGGGCGCGCAGCGCCGGGCTGTCGGGCTGGCCATCGATGCGCCGGTTGCGTGCATTCAGCAGCGACAGCCGCGCGTTGCGCTGCTCGTCGGCGCCCGCGTGGCGCGCCAGGATGGCGCAGGCTTCTTCCAGGCAGGACAGTGCATGCTGATGACGGCCGACGATCGACGACACGATGCCGATCTGGCGCAACACCCGCCCGGTCTGCAGTTCGTCGCCCGCGCTGCGCGCCAGCGTTTCGGCGTGTTCCAGCGTGGCCAGCGCAGTGTCGTGGTCGCCCGCCGCGCGCAAGGTGCCGGCCGTGCCCAGCAGCGCATCGCACACCCGCGCGGTCTGGCCGGCGGCCTGGAACAGTTCACCGGCCTCGACCGTGGCAGCCAGCGCGGGCACGTACTGGCCACGGCTGACCTGCACCACCGATTGCGCCAGCAACAACTCGGCGCGTTCGGTGCCAGTGCTGTCCAGCAGTGCCTGGTGGGCCAGCGCTTCGGCTTCGTCGGCCGCACCGCGGTCGACCAGGGCGCGCACCAGACCGGCGGTCGAACTGCTCACGGTTTTGTTGTCAGGCGTGATGTTGGGCGCCCTCAACGCGGCAGTGTGCTCGACCCCATCAGGAACTCGTCCACCGCGCGCGCGGCCTGGCGGCCTTCGCGGATGGCCCACACCACCAGGCTTTGCCCACGGCGCATGTCGCCGGCGGCAAACACCTTCGCCACATTGGTCTTGTAGGCGGCCGTGGATTCGGTGGGCGCCTTGGCGTTGCCGCGGTTGTCGAGCTCGACGCCGAAGGCGTCCAGCACCGTCGGCACCGGCGCAGTGAAACCCATGGCCAGCAGCACGAGGTCGGCCTTGTATTCTTTTTCGCTGCCGGGCACCTCGACCATCTTGCCGCCTTGCCACTGCACCTGCACCGTCTTCAGTGCCGTGAGCTTGCCCTTGCTGCCCACGAATTCCTTGGTGGCGATGGCGAAGGTGCGCTCGCAGCCTTCTTCGTGGCTGGAACTGGTGCGCAGCTTGTAGGGCCAGTAGGGCCAGGTCAGCGGCTTGTCTTCCACCTCGGGCGGCTGCGGCATCAGTTCGAACTGCGTGACGCTGGCTGCACCGTGGCGGTTGCTGGTGCCCACGCAGTCGCTGCCGGTGTCGCCACCGCCGATGACGATGACGTGTTTGCCGTCGGCGCGGATCTGCTTCTTCAGCTTGTCGCCGGCCACCACCTTGTTCTGCTGCGGCAGGAACTCCATCGCGTAGTGCACACCGTCGAGGTCACGGCCGGGCACCGGCAGGTCGCGGCTGATTTCACTGCCGCCGGTCAGCACCACGGCGTCGAACTGGGCTTTCAGTTCGTCGGCGCTGACCGTTTCCTTGGCGTCGTTGGTGATCTTCGTGTCGGCCGGCATCGCGCCCACCAGCACGCTGGTGCGGAACACCACACCCTCGGCCTGCATCTGCGCGATGCGGCGGTCGATGTGGTTCTTTTCCATCTTGAAGTCTGGAATGCCGTAACGCAGCAGGCCACCGATGCGGCTGTTTTTTTCGAACACCGTCACGGCGTGGCCGGCACGCGCCAATTGCTGCGCCGCCGCCAGGCCGGCCGGGCCGCTGCCCACCACGGCCACCGTCTTGCCCGTTTGCACCGCGGCAGGCATCGGCATCACCCAGCCTTCGGCCCAGGCGCGGTCGATGATGGCGTGTTCGATGCTCTTGATGCCCACCGCGTCGTCGTTGACGTTCAGCGTGCAGGCGGCCTCGCAGGGCGCAGGGCAGACCCGACCGGTGAATTCGGGGAAGTTGTTGGTCTGGTGCAGAACCTCGATGGCGTTTTTCCAGTCGCCCTGGAAGACCAGGTCGTTGAAGTCCGGAATGATGTTGTTGACCGGGCAGCCGCTGTTGCAGAACGGCGTGCCGCAGTCCATGCAGCGCGCGCTCTGCACCTTGGCCTGGTCCTCGGCCAGGGTGATGACAAATTCCTTCCAGGTTTTCAGGCGCGCCTGCGGCGGCTCGTAACCTTCTTCGAGACGTTCGAATTCCAGGAAGCCGGTGACCTTGCCCATGTTGTGTCCTGTGCTCTGTGATGCCTTGAAGGCCTATTTGCCGACGACGGCAGCTGCCGTGCTCTGTGCCTTGCTGGTGGCCGCGGCGGCCTCGGCCTTGGCGGCACGTTCGGCCAGCACGCGTTTGTATTCGTGCGGGAAGACCTTCACGAACCTGCCGCGGGCGTCGGGCCAGTTGTCCAGCAGTTCTCGCGCCCGCAGGCTGCCGGTCCAGCGGTGGTGGTCTTCGATCAGCTTCTTCAGCAGCACCTCGTCGGGCTGTTCTCGGTGCATGCCCACCAGCACGCCTTGTTGTTCGGCACGTGCCGGCACCTTGTCCAGCGCCACCATGCTGGTGTTGCAGCGTTGCGCAAAGTGGCCGTCTTCGTCGTAGACGTAGGCCACGCCGCCGCTCATGCCGGCAGCGAAGTTGCGGCCGGTCTTGCCCAGCACCACCACCGTGCCGCCGGTCATGTATTCACAGCCGTGGTCGCCAGTGCCTTCGACCACCGTGGTGGCGCCGCTCAGGCGCACCGCAAAACGTTCGCCAGCCACGCCGCGGAAAAACGCTTCGCCGCTGGTGGCGCCGTACAGCGCCGTGTTGCCGATGATGATGTTCTTGGTGGCGTCGCCCCGGAAGTCGATGCTGGGCCGCACCGCGATGCGGCCGCCGCTCAGGCCCTTGCCGGTGTAGTCGTTGGCGTCGCCGATCAGGTACATCGTGATGCCGCTGGCCAAAAAGGCACCGAAGCTCTGGCCGCCCACCCCTTCCATCTGCATGAAGATGGTGTGGTCGGGCAGGCCCTCGGGCCGGTGGCGGATGAGCTCACCCGACAGCATCGCGCCCACGCTGCGGTTGCGGTTGCGGGTGTCTTCCATGAACTGCACCTTCTCACCACGCAAGATGGCGGGTTGGCAGCGTTCGATGAGCTTGTTGTCCAGCGCCTTGTCCAGGCCGTGGTCCTGCTCTTCCGTCTGGAAGCGCGGCACGTCGGCACTGATCTGCGGCAGGTGGAAGACACGGCTGAAGTCCAGGCCACGCGCCTTCCAGTGCGCGATGCCCTTTTTGGTGTCCAGCAGGTCGGCGCGGCCGATCAGGTCGTCGAACTTGCGGATGCCCAGCTGCGCCATGATCTGGCGCGCTTCTTCGGCGATGAAAAAGAAGAAGTTGACGACGTGTTCGGGCTTGCCGGCAAACTTCTTGCGCAGCACCGGGTCCTGCGTGGCCACGCCCACGGGGCAGGTGTTCAGGTGGCACTTGCGCATCATGATGCAGCCTTCCACCACCAGCGGTGCGGTGGCGAAGCCGAACTCGTCGGCGCCCAGCAAAGCGCCGATGACGACATCGCGGCCGGTTTTCATCTGGCCGTCGGCCTGCACACGGATGCGTGAACGCAGGCGGTTGAGCACCAGCGTCTGCTGCGTATCTGCCAGACCCAGATCCCACGGGGTGCCGGCATGTTTGATGCTGCTCCAGGGTGATGCCCCCGTGCCACCGTCGTGGCCCGCGATCACCACGTGGTCGGCCTTGCACTTGGCCACACCCGCGGCGATGGTGCCCACGCCCACTTCGGACACCAGCTTGACGCTGATGCTGGCGCGCGGGTTGGCGTTTTTCAGGTCGTGGATCAGCTGCGCCAGGTCTTCGATGCTGTAGATGTCGTGGTGCGGCGGCGGGCTGATGAGGCCCACACCCGGCACGCTGTAGCGCAGCATGCCGATGTATTCACTGACCTTGCCACCCGGCAGCTGACCACCTTCTCCGGGCTTGGCGCCTTGCGCCATCTTGATCTGGATCTGGTCGGCGCTGACCAGGTACTCGGTGGTCACGCCGAAGCGGCCCGAAGCCACTTGCTTGATCTTGCTGCGCAGGCTGTCGCCGGCCTGCAGTTCGTAGTCGGCTTCGATGACCTTGGTGCCGACGATGTCCGACACCTTGGTGCCGGCCGTCACCGGAATGCCCTTCAGTTCATTGCGGTAACGCGCCGGGTCTTCGCCACCTTCGCCGGTGTTGCTCTTGCCGCCGATGCGGTTCATCGCAATGGCCAGCGTGCTGTGGGCTTCGGTGCTGATGCTGCCCAGGCTCATGGCGCCGGTGGCGAAGCGCTTCACGATGTCGGCGGCGGATTCCACTTCGTCCAGCGGGATCGCCTTGCTCGGGTCGACCTTGAACTCGAACAGACCACGCAGCGTCATGTGGCGCTTGCTCTGGTCGTTGATGAGCTGCGCGTATTCCTTGTAGGTGTCGAACTTGTTGGCGCGGGTGCTGTGCTGCAGCTTGGCGATGGCGTCGGGTGTCCACATGTGCTCTTCGCCGCGCACACGCCAGGCATATTCACCACCGGCTTCCAGCATCGTGGCCAGTGTGGGGTCGTTGCCAAACGCCGCCTGGTGCATGCGCAGCGCTTCTTCGGCCACTTCGAAAACGCCGATGCCGCCCACCTGCGAGGCGGTGCCGCGGAAGTACTTGTCGACGAAGGGCTTGTCCAGGCCGATGGCCTCGAACAGCTGCGCACCGCAGTAGGACATGTAGGTGCTCACGCCCATCTTGGACATGATCTTCGACAGGCCCTTGCCGATGGCCTTGACGTAGTTGTAGACCGCCTTGTCGGCGCTCAAGTTGCCCGGCAGCGACGCGTGCAGCGCGGTGAGCGTTTCCATCGCCAGGTAGGGGTGCACGGCTTCTGCACCGTAACCGGCCAGCACCGCGAAGTGGTGCACCTCACGCGCCGATCCGGTTTCCACGACCAGGCCCGCCGTCGTGCGAAGGCCCTCACGCACCAGGTGGTGGTGCACGGCCGACAGCGCCAGCAGGGCAGGGATGGCCACCTGCGTGCGGTGCAGGTGGCGGTCGGTGATGATCAGGATGTTGTGGCCGCTTTTCAGCGCGTCCACGGCTTCGGCACACAGCGACGCCAGCTTGGCCTCGATGCCTTCGCGACCCCAGGCCAGCGGGTAGGTGATGTCGAGTTCGTGGCTCTTGAACTTGCCGCCGGTGCGCGATTCGATGGCACGCAGGCGCGCCATGTCATCGGCGTCCAGCACCGGCTGCGTCACTTCCAGTCGCATCGGCGGGTTGACGGCGTTGATGTCCAGCAGATTGGGCTTGGGCCCGATGAAGCTGTTCAGGCTCATCACGATCGCTTCCCGGATGGGGTCGATCGGCGGGTTGGTCACCTGCGCAAACAGCTGCTTGAAGTAGTTGTAGAGCGGCTTGTTCTTGTCCGACAGCACCGCCAAGGGGCTGTCGTTGCCCATGCTGCCGATGCCCTCTTCGCCGTTGGCGGCCATCGGCGCCATCAGGAACTTGATGTCTTCCTGCGTGTAGCCAAAGGCCTGCTGGCGGTCGAGCAGCGATTCTTTCGCCGGCACCGGTTCTGCGCTGGCTTCGATGGAATCGAGCCGGATGCGCACGTTGTCGATCCACTGACGGTACGGGCGCGCGTTGGCGAACTGGTTCTTCAGCTCCTCGTCGTCGACGATGCGGCCCTGTTCCAGGTCGATCAGGAACATCTTGCCCGGCTGCAGGCGCCACTTCTTGACGATCTTGCTTTCGGGCACCGGCAGCACGCCGGACTCGGAAGCCATCACCACCAGGTCGTCGTCGGTGACGATGTAACGCGCCGGCCGCAAGCCGTTGCGGTCCAGCGTGGCGCCGATCTGCTTGCCATCGGTGAAGACCATCGCGGCCGGGCCGTCCCAGGGTTCCAACATGGCCGCGTGGTATTCGTAGAAGGCGCGCCGGCGGGCGTCCATCAGCTCGTGGTTCTCCCAGGCCTCGGGAATCATCATCATCGCCGCGTGGGCCAGCGGGTAGCCGCTCATCGTCAGCAGCTCAAGCGCGTTGTCGAAGGTGGCGGTGTCGCTCTGGCCTTCGAAGCTGATGGGGTAGAGCTTCTGCAGGTCGTCGCCCAGCACGGGGCTCTTCATCACCCCTTCGCGGGCGCGCATCCAGTTGAAGTTGCCTTTGACGGTGTTGATCTCGCCGTTGTGCGCCACCATGCGGTAGGGGTGGGCCAGCGGCCACTCGGGGAAGGTGTGGGTGCAGAAACGCTGATGCACCAGCGCCAGAGCGCTGACGGCGCGCGGGTCGGCCAGGTCCTTGTAGTACACCCCCACCTGGTCGGCCAGCAGCAGGCCCTTGTAGATGACGGTGCGGCAGCTCATGCTGGGCACGTAGTACTCGCGGCTGTGCGTGAGCTTCAGCGCCTGGATGGCCGCGCTGGCGGTCTTGCGGATGACGTAGAGCTTGCGCTCCAGCGCGTCGGGCACGATGACGTCGGCGCCGCGGCCGATGAAGATCTGGCGGATCACGGGTTCCTTCTTCCGCACGGCCGGGCTCATCGGCATTTCGCGGTCGACCGGCACGTCGCGCCAGCCCAGCAGCACCTGGCCCTCGGCCTTTACGGCGCGTTCCAGTTCCTGTTCACAGGCCAGGCGCGAGGCCTGTTCCTTGGGCAGGAAGATCATGCCGACGCCGTATTCCCCCGGGGGTGGCAGCGTGACGCCTTGCGCAGCCATCTCGGCGCGGTAGAAGTCGTCGGGGATCTGGATCAGGATGCCCGCGCCGTCGCCCATCAGCTTGTCGGCGCCGACGGCGCCGCGGTGGTCGAGGTTCTCGAGGATCTTCAGGCCCTGCTGCAGGATGGCGTGGCCCTTCACACCCTTGATGTGGGCGACGAAGCCGACGCCGCAGGCATCGTGTTCACCCGCCGGGTCGTACAAGCCCTGCTCGGCGAGGGCGGCGATCTCTTGTGCGGAGGCGGGCGGGGGTGCGTGCGTCGACATGGCGCGCTCCTATGGGGCGAGGGCGAAAGGGGACCGCGAGGTTACTGCAGTGCAGCAATATGAGCAAGTTCAAATAAGTGGGGACAGACCCTATTAAATGAGACAAGTCATTGAATGGCAATTAAATAGGGACATATCAACATGGTGCGCGCGCATGTTGCCTTCGACGGGCATGCAGGCCCCGTGCCAGTCGGAGGCATCAGGTCGAATTGCGCGGCCGACCGCGGGGCCTGGGCGCTGCGGGCCGCGCCGTGATGCGCTCGGCCGACGCGACGAAGGCCGCGGAGCCCAGCACCCAACCACCGAGCGCAGCGCGCCGCAGCGCTACGGCCTCTTCCGGGCGTACGCCCTGAGCGAGCAGTGTGCGGTAGGCGGCTTCGCGCTCGAAGGGTGTGTTGCCCAGTGCCCAGACCTCGGGCGGATCGCTCAGCCAGGTCTCAAGCGCCGCGCCGATGCGATGCCCGGCGCTGCTGGCGCCGGGTTCGGTGGATGCACCGTCCACCAGCCGCAGCGTGGCCAGGGCGAGCGCGCCACCCTCGATCACGGCGCTGTGGAAGCGGCCCGCCCACAGGCTGCCGCGGCGCCCATGACGGCGGTTGTAGGCGCTCACATAGCGGCGACCCACGGTCTGCACCAGGCGACCCAGGGCGCCGGGTGCGTTGGGTGTCACGAGCAGTTGGGCTTCGTCGTGCAGCAGCGCGTAGGCGTGGACGCGCAGCGCCTCGGCCGCGGCCGCTTCCCGCAGGGCGGCGAGGAAGACCAGCCGGTCGGCGGCGTCGGTGAACACGCCCGGGCTGGTCAGCGCCCCGTGGCCGCGCAGGATGACGTAATGCATCTGGCCCGGCCACTCCAGGCGCGGCAGGCGGGCCATGGGTGCAAGCGCTTCAGGCGAACAACCGCCGCCCCGTCAGGCGGTGGTGTTCGCGCAGGGCGTAACGGTCGGTCATGCCGGCGATGTAGTCGGCCACGGCGCGTGGGATATCCCGGGCCTGGGCAAAGTCGGGCGGCATCTCGGCGGGCGCCGCGAGGTAGGCGGCGAAGAGTTCGGCAACGACCGTCTTGGCCAGTGCCGTCGACTGCACCAGCTGCGGGTGGCGGTAGAGCTCGGCGAAGAGGAAACGCTTGAGTTCGGCGTTCTGCGCGCGCAGTCCGGGGCTCAGCGTCACCAGCGGCGGCAGCGCGCGCACGGCGTCGGCGTCGGCAGGCGCGGCGTCGGCCAGGCTTTGCGCGGTGCTGGCCACCAAATCGCCCATCTGCGCCGACAGCAACCGGCGCAGCGTCTCGAAGAGCAGGCGGCGGCCCGGCTGCTCGGCCAGACCCGGGTGTTCGGCCAACACCTCGTCGCGCCAGCGGGCGAACAGCGGTACCTGGCCGATCTGTTCCAGCGTGATGAGGCCCGATCGAAGACCGTCGTCGATGTCGTGCGCGTTGTAGGCGATCTCGTCTGCCAGGTTCACCAGCTGCGCTTCCAGGCTCGGGCGGGTGCCATCGAGGAAACGCTGGCCCGGGCCTTCGGCTTCGGCCTGCACCAGGCGTTCGGCGTTGTGCCGTGAACAGTGCTTCAGGATGCCCTCGCGCGTCTCGAAGCACAGATTCAGGCCATCGAAGGTCGGGTAGCGCACCTCCAGTCGGTCGACGACGCGCAGGCTCTGCAGGTTGTGCTCGAAGCCGCCGTGGCTGGCCATGCAGTCGTGCAGCGCGTCCTGTCCGGCGTGGCCGAAGGGTGTGTGGCCGAGGTCATGGGCCAGCGCGATGGCCTCCACCAGGTCTTCGTTCAGCTGCAGCGCACGCGCCGCGGAACGGCCCAGCTGCGCCACTTCCAGCGAATGGGTCAGGCGCGTGCGGAAGAGGTCGCCCTCGTGGTTCAGGAAGACCTGCGTCTTGTAGACCAGGCGCCTGAAGGCCGTGCTGTGCACGATGCGGTCGCGGTCGCGCTGGTGTTCGTTGCGTGGCGGCGAAAGTGCTTCTGCGATGCGCCGCCCGCGTGTGTGCCGCGGGTCGCTGGCCCAGCGCGCCAGGTCGCCCGGGTTCACGTGGCAGCGCCTGAACCCACGCCCGGGCCTGCGCACAGAGGCGCGCTGTGGCGCCGGATGACACGCAGCACGGTCTCGTCGGGCGCGCTGCGCAGCGCGGCGCGGCCAGGCGTCTCGATGACGATGAAGCGGATGTTGCCGGCTTCGGCCTTCTTGTCGACGCGCATCAGTTCCAGCCAGCGGTCCCCCGGCATGGCCGGCGCCTGCACCGGCAGCCCGGCGCGCTGCACCAGGCGCGTCATCCGGCCCACGAAAGCGGCGGGCACCAGGCCCAGCTCGGCCGACAGCGCCGCGGCCATCACCATGCCGCAGCCGACGGCCTCGCCGTGCAGCCAGGCGCCGTAACCCTGGCCGGCCTCGATGGCATGGCCGAAGGTGTGGCCGAAGTTGAGGATGGCGCGCAGGCCGCTCTCGCGTTCGTCCTCGCCCACCACCGCGGCCTTGATCTCGCACGAGCGCCGCACGGCGTGCGCCAGCGCGGCGCGGTCGCGTGCCAGCAGCGCGTCGATGTTCGACTCGATCCAGTCGAAGAAAGCCATGTCGGCGATGGGCCCGTACTTGATCACCTCGGCCAGCCCGGCGGCCAGCTCGCGCGCCGGCAGCGTGGACAGGGTGTCGAGGTCGCAGACCACACGCGCCGGCTGGTAGAAGGCGCCGATCATGTTCTTGCCCAGCGGGTGGTTGATGGCGGTCTTGCCGCCCACCGACGAATCCACCTGGGCCAGCAGCGTCGTGGGCACCTGCACGAAAGGCACGCCGCGCATGTAGGTGGCGGCGGCGAAGCCGGCCATGTCGCCCACCACACCGCCGCCCAGAGCGTAGAGCACGGTCTTGCGGTCGCAGCCGTGGGCCAGCAGGTGATCGAAGATCAGGTTCAGCGAGGCCCAGGTCTTGTAGGCCTCGCCATCGGGCAGCAGCACGCGGCTGACCTGGCGGTGTTGCGGCGCGATGGCGGTGGCCAATGCGTTGCCGTAGAGCGCATCGACCGTCGGATTGCTGACGATGACGGCCTGCGACGCCGCCGGCAGACCCTGCCAGGTGCTGGCGTGGCCGAAGAGGCCGCTCTCGATCAGGATGTCGTAACGCGTGTCGGGCGTGGTCACCGTCACGGCGCCTGCGGGGGCAGCATTCATGCGGGAAGTTTAAGCCGCGCCCCTGGCGCGCCAGGGGCCGGCCAGGGGCCCCGCTCAGGCCGGGCCGTGGTCGATGGTGGAGGGCACCTTCGACGGGTCGACCAGCCCGGCCAGCTCCAGTTGCATCAGCACCATGCCGATGAGCGACTGCACCGACGGCCGCGCGCCTTCGACGATGAAGTGCGCGGTGCGCCGGTACAGCGGGTCGCGCTCGCGGTAGAGCTCACGCAGCCGCGCCTGCGGGTCGGCCACCTGCAGCAGCGGGCGGTGGGTGTCGTGGCGCAGGCGGCGGAACAGCTCCTCGGGCGAACTGCGCAGGTAGACGACGTGGGTGCGCGAGTGCAGCGCGTCGCGGTTCGACGGCCGCAGCACGGCACCGCCGCCGGTGGCCAGCATGTGCCCGGGGCGCTGCGTCAGCTCGTCGATGACGTCCTGCTCGACGTCGCGAAAGGCGTCTTCACCATGGGCCGCGAAATAGTCGCGGATGGGCATGCCGATGCGGTGCTCGATCTCGCTGTCGCTGTCGACGAAACGCAGCCCGAGCTGACGCGCCAGGTGACGCCCGACCGTGGACTTGCCACAGCCGGGCATGCCGACGAGGGAGAGGGTCAGCGCTGTCCCAACGGTCAAAGCGGGTCGGTGCAGCTGGGCCTTTGTCCGAACGGGCTGATCAAACCTGCGGGCGGGCCTCCACCCACGGTGTAGTCACTCTTCAGGCCGACAGCGAAGAATCTAGCTACGTTCGTTGACTCGGTCCCGCCGACGGTCGCGCTGGCTCTCAGGTCGACCTCCACCCAATGCGCGTAGGACTCGGCATACCGCAAACGGAGCAGCGCAAATCCACTTGCGTCTGTAGTCACGGTCGTCACGTTGGTACCGCCATTGACGGTGATCACGTTGCCCGGGTCGAGGCGCAGGTTTCCGTTTTTGTCCTTGAGTGTCGTCCAGATGCCGTCGTAGTTCGCGTCCTCGTTACCGCAGGTGAAATAGTTGCCGGCGGCCATATCGCCTTCGCTGTCGACGGCACCGTTCCAGGCGCCGGACACGTAAACATCGTCTACAAGCACATAGCTCCCCTTACGGTAACGGGTCGGGAGCACACTGACTGTGACCAGCTGGTTCGGCACTGCAGCACCACTTGAGTCAGTGACGTAGACCGTCCAGACCTTCTCGTAGGTGGTCTCGTTAAGATTGGAAATGGTGTTGCCGGTACCCAGCGCGATGAACAGTGCGCTCTGGTTCACGGTCAAGGTTTCCTCGTCGAACACAGCAACGTTATCGGCGACTGTGGCGCGAATGCGAATCGCGTCCGAAGCAGTGGCAGTTGCCCCCGCGACGAATCGCACCGTGGCCTGTCCGTTGATGTCCGAGACGGCAGACGCCTCTGACAGGTTGCCGCCACTGGGGTCGGCCACCTTGCTGAAATTGACGACGCTCCCTTGCACCGGATTGCTGCCATCGGTGACCGTAGCCCGCACTTCCACCTGGTTGGCGGTACTGCCAGCGAGGTTGGGTCCGGTCGACTTGGGCGTGATCTGCAGCAGCAAGTTGGTGGGTTCGCGAGCGACGAACTGAAGTGGCAGCTGCGCCTGTGCGATGGTCGAACCGTTCGAACTGTCGATGAGTGTGGCCTGTATCGTTGCAGGACCGGCGAAACTGGACGTGATGTTCGCTGTGGCGCGCCCGTTGGCACCAAGGGGGATCCCGGTCGCCGCGCTAGCGGGTGACATGATGCCCGAGGTGGCGGCAAATCGCACTCGCAAGGTGCTTCCGCTGGTCGGCGTGCCGTTGACCCTGTACTCCACCGTGATCGGGGTCGGGGGTGCGGCATTTAGCGGGATTGTGCGGTCACCGAGAAGGGGCGCAACGAAGATCAGGTTGTCCTGGTTGGCCACCTGAACGGCTAGCGTGGAGGTGGTACCGGCGGCAGCGACGGTCAGTACATCGCTTCCGGCCCTGGTGCCGGTGTAGGTGACCAGGGCAATGCCTTGTACATCGGTGGTGGGTGAGGGGTTCGACAGTCCGTTGCCGAGAGAACTGGTGATTGGTATCGCGATGCCAGCCAAGGGCAAGTTGTTGCCATCTTGCGCCAACACGCGGATCTGACTGCTCTCGCCCACCGACAGTGTCTGTGGTCCCGAAACCTGCACTTGGGAACCCGTAATCTCGAGAGTCACGTTGCCGCTGACGGTGCCCGCCGCGACAGTGACCGTGGCAACCCTGTTGGTCCGGTTTGCGCCTGCGGTGAATCGGGCGGTAGCGACGCCCGAGGCATTGGTGCTCGCGGACGCGCCAAGCAGGGTTCCGGTGTCCGATGCGAAGCTGACGACCGTGTTGGCCAGTGCTACGTTGCGTTCGTCCTTGACGACCGCGGTTATCGTTACTTCACCACCGCCGGTGGTGACTGAACTGGCGCTTGACAGCACCTCGACGCTGGCGGCGTTGTTGCTCGCGCTCGTCACCACCTTGAGGATCGCGCTGCGGGTAATGCTTCCGGAGGTTGCAGACACGGTGATGTCGCGGTTCGTCGAGTCGGCTCCTATACCGACACTTGCAACGATCTGTCCATCGGCATCCGTGACCGATCCCAGCGCCCCCTGAACGGTCAAGATCGCCCCGCTGTTGGCCGAAACTGTGACCGTGGCCCCTGGCAATGCGTTGCGGTTCCCGTCCAAGGCAGTAATCGTCGCGGTGACTGCGCCGACTCCGGTGTTGGGAATCGTTGGTGCCGACAAGACGACTGTGAGATCGCTGACTGTCGGGCCTGTGCTCCCACCGCCAGGTGTTGAGCCGCCACCAAAGGTTGGTGTGCCTGCACTGCCCCCGCCACCACCGCAGGCGGCCAGCGTCAACACGGCCAGGATCGAGAAGATTCGTCGCAACGTCGTCATGTTCATTTCCTGGGGCAGCCCCGTGTCTGTCTGTCGCGCGGCAATGGATGCCCGCTCATCGCGCCGCCGACCGGTCAGTCACGATCTTGGGTGTGATGAACACCAGCAGTTCGGTCTTGCGGGTGCTCTTCACGCGGTTCTGGAACAGGTAGCCCAGGTAGGGGATGTCGCCCAGCAGCGGCACCTTGTTCACCTCGGTCAGTTCGTCCTGGGTGAAGATGCCGCCGATGACCACGGTGCCGCCGTTTTCCACCAGCACCTGTGTCTTCACCTGCTTGGTGTTGATGGCCGGGCCGGCGGCGGTCAGCGCACCGCGGCTGTCCTTGCTGACTTCCAGGTCGAGGATGACGTTGCCTTCGGGCGTGATCTGCGGCGTCACTTCCAGGCGCAGGCTGGCCTTCTTGAACTGCACCGCGGTGGCGCCGCTGGACGTGGCCTGCTGGTAGGGGATTTCTTCGCCCTGCTCGATGCGCGCCTTGGTCTGGTCGGCGGTGATGACGCGCGGGCTGGACACGATGTTGCCCTTGCCTTCGGCTTCCAACGCCGACAGTTCCAGGTTGAGGAATCGGTTCGCCGTGGCGCCGAACAGGGACAGCGCGAAGGTGGCCGCATTCGTGCCGCCGAAAGCCGTGGCGTTGGCAGGGAAGTTGATGAACTGGTTGTCGGCATAGGTCGACGTCCCGCCCTGGCCGGTGGTCGTGCCGATGGCCGCGTAGTTGCCGCCGACGGCGATGCGGTTGTCACCGCCGATGCCGTAGCCCGGTGTGCCGCCGCGCACGCCGCGCAGGTCGGAACCGCCCAGCTTGATGCCCAGGGCGCGGCCGAAGGTGTCCTCGGCCTCGACGATGCGTGCCTCGATCAGCACCTGCCGCACCGGGATGTCGATCTTCGCGATCAGGGCCTGGATCTCTTCCAGCTTGGCCGGGATGTCGTTGACGAAGAGCTGGTTCGTGCGGCTCTCGAAGATGACACTGCCGCGCGGCGACATGATGCGCGTGGCCTGGTTGCCGGCGCCGCCGCCGGCAGTGCTCTGCCCGGTCAGGCCCTTGGCCACCTCTTCGGCCTTGGTGTAGTTGAGCTGGAAGGACTGCGTGCGCAGCGGCTCCAGCTCCGCCACCTTCTTCTTGGCCTCGAGGTCGACCTGTTCCTTGGCCGCCAGTTCGTCCTTGGGCGCGATCCACAGCACGTTGCCGTTCTTGCGCACGCCCAGGCCCTTGCTCTGCAGGATGATGTCCAGCGCCTGATCCCAGGGCACGTCCTTCAGGCGCAGCGTGACCGTACCGGTAACGGTGTCGCTGGTGACGACGTTGAAGTTGGTGAAGTCGGCGATGACCTGCAGCAGCGCGCGCACTTCGATGTTCTGGAAGTTCAGGCTCAGCTTCTCGCCCTGGAAGCCGGGGCCCTGCGTGAGCTTGTTCGGGTCGATCTTCACCGGCCGCACTTCCAGCACGAACTGGTTGTCGCTCTGGTAGGCGCTGTGTTCCCAGGCGCCCGTGGGCTCGACGACCATGCGCACCTTGTCGCCGGTCTGGAAAGTGGAGATCGTCTTCACCGGGGTGCCGAAGTCGGTGACGTCCAGGCGTCGGCGCAGCGTGTCGGGCAGGCTGGAACGCAGGAACTCGACCACCAGGGTCTGGCCCTGCTGGCGGATGTCCACGCCCACCTGCGTGCTCGGCAGGTTGACGATGACGCGGCCCGAGCCATCCTGGCCACGGCGGAAGTCGACGTCGCGCAGCGCCTGCGTCGAAGTGTTCTGCGGCGGCGCGAACTGCACGGCCTGCGCGGTACCTGCGGGGCCTGCCGCGGCGACATCGGGCCCCGCGGCGTCCAGGATCAGCAGCAGCACCTTGCCCTGCACCTGCGCGCGGTAGCTCGAAGCCTGCTTGAGGTTCAGCACCAGGCGCGAGCGGTCGCCCGCCTGCGCCACGCTCACCGAGCGCAGGTTGCCCTGGTTGATCTCGACCGTGTTGCGGCCCAGCGCATTGCCCACGCCCGGCAGGTCGATGGCGATGCGCGGCGGCGCCTGCACCGAGAAGCCGTTCGGCACGGCCGTCAGCGCTTCGCTCAACTCGACGCGCACGACTTCGGTGCCGGCCTGCTGGCTGCTGGTGATGGACTGGATCGTGTTCTGCGCCCAGGTGGCAAGCGGCACGAGCAGGGCGCCGGCAGCGGTCAAGGCAGCAACGGCAGCTCGCCAATGCGACATGGTGCGTATCTCCTCAAAGGTTCTCATCGCGCCCTCTCCTGCAGTTGCAGCGTGGCGGGGCGCTCGGTCATCTCGCCGCCGGCATCCATGACCAGTTCGCGCAACACGATCTCGGTCTCGGCTATCTTCATGATCCGGCCGTAGTTCTGGCCCAGGTGGTCACCCACCTTCACCTGGTAGAGCAGGTTGTCCACACGCAGCAGCGCAAAAGGCTTGCCTTCACGGTTGACGCTGCCGACCATGCTCATGCTGTCCAGCGGGTAGGACTCCAAAGGTTCCTTGCGGCGGTTCATTTCGGCCGCCAGCAGTGAATTCGGCTGCCGCGCCTCTTGCTTGAGCACCACCGAGAGCTTTTGTGTGCTGAAGGGTTCGACGGCCTGTGCCGCGGTGTAGGGCTGCGGGTCGAAGCGTTTGGGCGCCTGCAGCGGCGGCACGTTGGGCTTGGCCTCGCGGCGCTGCTGTTCCATCCAGCCGCGCAGTTCGTCGTGGTCTGCACTGCAGCCCGCCAGCAAAGCCATGGCCAGGATCGCCAGGCCGACGGGGTGGGTGGCGCGCGTCATTTGGGGGCTCCCGGCGCCCGCGCCGGCGGCTTGCGCTGGGCTTCGATCTCGCTGGCGTCGAGGTAGCGGTAGGTGCGTGCAGTGGCGTCCATCGCCAGCATGCCGGTGGCATCGCGAGGCCCCACGGGGGTGAGCGTCAGGTTCTGCAGCGTCACGATGCGCGAGAGGTTGGCCACGTCGGCCGCGAACGAGCCCACGTCGTGGTATCGACCGGTGACGCGGATGGCGATCGGCAGCTCGGCGTAGTAGTCCTTGACCTGTATCTGGCCCGGGCGGAAGAGCTCGAACTGCAGGCCCCGGCCAAGGCCGGCCTGGTTGATGTCCGACAGCAGCGCGTCCATCTCCGCCTTGCCGGGAAGTTGCTTCTCGAGCTGCGTCACGTACTCCTGCACCTGCAGCTTCTGCTTGCGGTACTCGCCCAGGTTCACGGCCTGGCCCAGGCGGTCCTTGTAGACGGCCTTGAGCTGCGGTTCCTTCAGGCGCAGGGCCTCGAGCTCGTCGGTGGCCGTGGACAGCAGTGCAAACCAGCCAGCGGCCACGACGGCCGCGCAGGCCGCGGCCCATGTCGCGATCTTCGGCAGCGGCGGCCACTGCCCGGGTTCGTTGGGGTTGAGGCCGCGGAACTGCGAGGCGGCGTTGTCGACGAAGCCGGTGGCGTCGAAACTCTGTGTGGATGACTTGGCCATGGCGCCCTCAGCTCGCTTTCACCGGCGCTGCGGCCGTGGCAGGCGCTGCGCCCGAGGCCGGCACGCCGGGTGCCGCGGCCTGCTGCCGCTTGATCGTCACGCGCATCGAGAAGTCGAACAGGCGGCGCTGGTCGCGCGCCCCGACGGCAACGTTAGAGGCCTTGATTTCGACGAGGTCGGGACGTTCGAGCCAGGTGGAGTTGTAGAGCGCATTGCGCAGGAACTCGGATACACGCTCGTTGGTCTGCGCCACACCGGTGATCGACACCACCTGGCCGTTCTGCCGGATGCTGGTTAGGAACACACCCTCGGGCGTCTGCTGCACGAGTTCGTTGAGCAGGTAGACCGGCACGTTGCGGTCGTTCTGCAGGTCCTCGACGGCCTTCTTGCGCGCATTCAATGCGTCGATCTCGGCGCGCAGCGTGGCGATGTCCTTGATCTGCGTGTCGAGGCGGGCGATCTCGGCCTGCAGGAAGGCGTTGCGCGACTCCTGCGCCGAGGCCATCTGCTCCAGCGCCGAATACCACACACCGACGGCGAGCACACCGGCCAGCGCGCTGGCCACCAAGCCGACGAAGTAGGCACGTTTGCGCTGGCGCCGCTTTTCCTCGCGGTGCGGCAGCAGGTTGATCAGGATCACTGGAGGAACCTCCGCATCGCCAAGCCGCAGGCCGTCAGGTAGGACGGCGCCTCGCGGCGCACGCGGCTTTCGCGCACCGCCGAGCCGAGTTGCATCTGGTCGAAGGGGTTGACGACGCTGGAGGCAAAGCCGGTGAGGTCGGTGACGCGGTCCTTCAGCCCCGGCAGCGTGGCCGTGCCGCCGGCCAGCATCACGTAATGCACCTTGTGGTGCGGCGTGCTGGTGAAGAAGTACTGCAGCGCGCGGCCGATTTCCTGCGACAGACTGTCGACGAAGGGCGCGAGGATGACGCTCTCGTAGTCCTCGGGCAGGTCGCCGCTGAGTTTCTTGATCTCGGCTTCCTCGAACGAGAAACCGTACTGGCGCGAGATGAGCTGCGTGAGCTGCGAACCGCCAAAGGCCTGGTCGCGGTCGTAGAGCATCTCGTCGTCGCGCAGCACCTTCAGGCTGGTGGTGTCGGCGCCGATCTCGAACAGCGCCACCAGCGCGTCGCGCCCTTCATTGGGCAGCGTCGCGACGACACGGCTCATCGCCATGCGCGAGGCATGTGACTCGATGTCGAGGATGGCGGGCTTCAGGCCGGCGGCTTCAGCCAGGCCCTGGCGGTCCTGCACGCGGTCTCGGCGCGAGGCGGCGATCAGCACCTCGACGTCGCCGGCCGATGTGGGGCTGGGGCCGACGACGCAGAAGTCGAGGCTCACTTCGTCCAGAGAGAAGGGGATGTACTGGTTGGCCTCGGACTCGACCTGGATTTCCATCTCTTCTTCGCGCAGGCCCGCGGGCAGCATGATCTTCTTGGTGATGACGGCCGACTGGGGCATCGCCATCACGACCTGCTTGGTCTTGGTGCCGCTCTTGCTGACCACGCGCTTGACGGCGGCGGCGACTTCGTCGAACTTCTCGATCTGGCCGTCGGTGATCCAGCCCTTCTCGAAAGGCTCGGAGGCAAAACGCTCCAGCACGTATTCACCGGTGGCCGTCTGATCGAGTTCAACCAGCTTGACGCTGGACGAACTGATATCGAGGCCGATCATGGGCGGGTATTTCCGCCCCAGCAATGTGTCGAGAAAACCCAAGTCCCACACTCCCCAGCCCTGCGGCCTTCAATCGTCGAGAACCCGAAAAGAGCCCCAGGCTTGTTAAGAAGTTACTTCAATGCTAGCAGTAAAGCCCTTGTATACCAAAGAAAAAGCCGCCCGCCGACCCCACGTGTCGTTGCCATTGTCTGACGCCTCGCAGCCCAGTTGAAACAAGCCGCAAGGTGCCCCCGAGGCCTGAACGATGCCGCCCGGCCGGCGTGTGTGCAGAACTTCATGGCATACCGGCCCGGTTATCCGGCGCCAAGGGCTCAGAGGCCCCGGGTCGGGCTTCCTATAATCTTTCGACCCGGATGACGGGTTCTTTATGGCCCCGCCCGAGTCCACCCCAGACCCCTCCGAGACCCCCGAACGCCCCGAACGGCGTGCGGCGCTGCTGCATCCGGTGCTGCGCGGCCTGGCCTGGGTGGCGAGCCTGGCCCTCGCTGCGGTCCTGGGTTTGCTGCTGCTGGTGGGCGTGGCGCTGGCCGTGGCCTACCCCAACCTGCCCGAGATAGACAGTCTGGCCGACTACCGTCCCAAGCTTCCCTTGCGTGTTTTCTCCGCTGACGGCATTCAACTGGCCGAATTTGGCGAGGAAAAGCGCAATTTCATGCCCATCGCGGAAGTGCCGCAGGTCATGAAGGACGCGGTGCTGGCCGCCGAGGACGCACGCTTTTACCAGCATGGCGGCGTCGACTACAAAGGCGTTGCGCGCGCGGCACTGGAAAACCTGCGCGATGCGCGAAGCCAGGGCGCCAGCACGATCACGATGCAGGTGGCGCGCAATTTTTACCTTTCGACCGAAAAGACCTTCACGCGCAAGATCTACGAGATCCTGCTGGCGCTGAAGATCGAGCGGCTGCTGCGCAAGGACCAGATCCTCGAGCTGTACATGAACCAGATCTTCCTGGGCCAGCGCGCCAGCGGTTTTGCCGCCGCGTCGGAGATCTATTTCGGCAAGCAACTCAAGGACGTGACGGTGGCCGAAGCCGCGATGCTGGCAGGCCTGCCCAAGGCGCCCTCGGCCTACAACCCGGTGTCGAACCCGAAGCGCGCGACGCAGCGGCAGCGCTACATCATCGACCGCATGTTCGAGACGGGCTTCATCACCGAAGCCCAGCACGAGGAGGCGCTGGCCCAGCAGTTGCGCTACCGAACCCAGAGCGAGGGCGCACCGCACGCCGAGTACGTGGCCGAGACGGCGCGGCAACTGGTGTTCGCGCAGTACGGTGACGACGCCTACACACGCGGCCTCAACGTCTACCTGACCGTGACCGCAGCCGACCAGATGGTCGCCTACCGCGCGCTGCGCAAGGGCCTGATGGACTTCGAGTTGCGTCAGGTCTACCGTGGCCCCGAGGCCTACGTCGATCTGCCCGCCAACCCGGCGCTCATCGACGCCCGTGTGGCCGAGGCGCTTTCGGACTACCCCGACAACGGCGATCTGCGTGCCGCGGTGGTGCTGGAGGCCGATCCGCGCAAGGTCGTGGCCATGCTGCAGTCAGGCGACACGATCACCGTGACTGGAGAAGGCCTGCGGCCGGTGACCTCGGGGCTGTCGGCGAAGGCCGGCCCGAAGATACAGATCCGCCGCGGCGCCGTGGTGCGCAGCTACCGCACGCCCGGCTATGCCAAGGGCGCCTGGGCGCTGACCCAGCGGCCCGAGGTCGAGGGCGCCTTCGTGGCGATAGACCCGCGCACCGGTGCCGTGCGTGCGCTGGTGGGCGGTTTCGATTTCAAGCGCGGCAAGTTCAACCATGTCACGCAGGCCTGGCGCCAACCTGGCTCGAGCTTCAAGCCCTTCATCTACTCGGCGGCACTGGAAAAGGGCTTCACGCCGGCCACGGTGGTGAACGATGCACCGTTGTTCTTCGATGCCGCGTCCACCGGCAGCCAGCCCTGGGAGCCGAAGAACTACGACGGCAAGTTCGACGGACCGATGCCGCTGCAGACGGCGCTGGCCAAGTCCAAGAACATGGTCTCGATCCGCGTGCTGCAGGGCACGGGCCTGGACTTTGCGCAGCAGTGGATACAGCAGTTCGGCTTCGAAGGCAGCAAACATCCGGCCTACCTGACGATGGCGCTGGGCGCCGGTTCGGTGACGCCGATGCAGATGGCCAGCGCGTACAGCGTGTTCGCCAACGGCGGCTTCGCGTTGCCGCCGCAGCTCATCCAGCGCATCGTCGACCAGAAGGGCAAGGTGGTGCTTGAAACCCGTGTGCCCGTTCTGGATGAGAGCCTGCGCACGCTGCCGGCGCGCAATGCCTTCGTGATGGGCACGCTGCTGCAGGAAGTGGCGCGTGTTGGCACTGCCGCGCGCGCGCAGGCCACGCTGAAGCGGCCCGACCTCTATGGCAAGACCGGCACCACCAACGACTCGATGGACGCCTGGTTCGCCGGTTACCACCCGACCTTGACGGCGGTGGTGTGGATAGGCTACGACACGCCGCGCAAGCTGGGCGACCGCGAGACCGGCGGCGGCCTGGCGCTGCCGGTGTGGATCGAGTTCATGCAACATGCACTGCGCGGCGTGCCGGTGCAGCAGCCGGAGCCGCCCGAGGGTGTCGTGCAGGTAGGCCCCTACTGGGTCTTCGACGAGTACGCGCATGGCGGCGGCATCACCAGCGTCGGCCTCGGTGACAAGATTCCCGAGGCACCCACCACCGAAGAACGCGGCAGCATCCTCGATCTCTTCAGACGCTAGTCAGAACTGAAGCGGCTTGTCGCCTTGCTGGCTGGCATGCTGCGACAGCGCGGCGATGAATTCGCTGCCGTCGCGCGTGTCGCACCACTGCCCGTCGACCCACCGGTAATGGAAGCCGCCGTTGCGCGCCGCCATCCACAGCTCGTGCAGCGGAGGCTGGGTGTTGATGACGATCTTGCTGCCGTTCGGAAACGACAGTTCCAACAGCCCGCCGGTGCGATGGGTGTCGATGTCGATGACGTCGTCCTGCAACCAGCGGTCGGCCGTCGCCTCGATGCGCGCCAGCAGCGCCGCGGTTTCGCGCTGGTAGTCGGCGTCGCTCAGCGCCGGGTGGGCGGGGGCCGTGCTCATAGAATCCTTCGCATGCAGAGTCGTATTCGATCGAGTTTAGCGGCGCGTGTGCTCACCCCCTTGCTGGCGTGGGCGTGCCTGGTGCTCACGGCGTCTGCGCTGGCGGGCTGCGGGCAGAAGGGCCCCTTGAGCCTGCCAACGGCCGGCAGCGCTGCGTCGGCGCCGGTGCGATGACCCTGCCCGGAGCGCCCTACCTCGCGCGCGAGGTCGGCGAGTTGCGGCTCGAAGGCCACGCGCTGGCCGAACTGGCGGCACGTTTCGGTACACCGCTGTACGTGTACTCACGCGCGGCGATGCGCGATGCCTTCCAGGCCTACGAACGTGCGCTGCAGGGCCGCCGCCACCTCGTCTGTTACGCGATGAAGGCCAATTCCAGCCTGGCCGTGCTGCAGACCTTCGCCCAGGCCGGCGCAGGCTTCGACATCGTCTCGGGTGGTGAACTGGCGCGTGTGCTGGCCGCCGGCGGCGACGCCAGCCGCGTCGTCTTCTCGGGCGTCGGCAAGACACGCGCCGAGATGCGGCAGGCACTGCAGGCCGGCGTGCGCTGCTTCAATGTCGAAAGCGTTGCCGAGCTCGACACGCTGAATGTCGAAGCGCTGGCCCTCGGGTGCCGCGCGCCGGTGAGCCTGCGCGTGAACCCCGACGTCGACGCCGGCACGCACCCCTACATCTCCACCGGACTGAAGGGCAACAAGTTCGGCATCGCTCATGGCCAGACGCTGGCCGCCTACCGGCATGCCGCGGCGCTGACCGGCCTGCAGGTGCTGGGCATCGACTGCCACATCGGCTCGCAGATCACGCAGCTGGCGCCCTACCTCGACGCGCTCGACCGGCTGCTCGACCTCGTCGAAGAGGTCGAGGCCGCGGGCATAACGATCCACCATGTCGATGTCGGCGGCGGGCTGGGCATCACCTACACCGACGAGACGCCGCCGCCGGCTTCCGAGATGGTTCGAGCCCTGCTGGCCCGGCTGGACGCGCGTGGCCACGGACACCGCGAATTGCTGTTCGAGCCCGGGCGCTCGCTGGTGGGCAATGCCGGCGTGCTGGTGACCGAGGTGCTGGTGCTCAAGCCCGGGCAGGTCGACGACGGCGGCAGGAACTTCTGCATCGTCGACGCGGCGATGAACGACCTCTTGCGCCCGGCGCTCTACGAGGCATGGATGCGCATCGAGCCCTGTGTGCAGCGCAGCGGCGTCGCGCCGCACACCTGGGACGTCGTCGGCCCGGTCTGCGAGTCCGGCGACTGGCTGGGCCGCGACCGGCGTCTGGCCGTCGAGTGCGGCGACAAGCTGGCGGTGCTGTCGGCCGGCGCCTACGGCATGGCCATGGCCAGCAACTACAACACGCGGCCGCGTGCCGCCGAGGTGATGGTCGACGGTCCGCGTGTGCACCTCATCCGCGAACGTGAGGACGTGCGCGCGCTGTTCGCCGGCGAGCGGCTGCTGTAGCCGCCAGCGTCAGGCCCGCACTCACACCGCGGCGGAGCCTGGAATTGACATCGGGCCCCGATGGGGCCCGATGCAGAAGGGCGCCGAGCGTCGCCGATCAGAAGCGGTGACGCACGCCCAGCGCCAGGCTCGTGGAGTCATCGCCGGCCTTGGCCGTCACGCCGCCCAGGTAGCCTGCACCACCGGGTGCCGCCTGACCCAGGCCGCTGTTGACGAAGCGCGTGGCCACGGCGTTGATGTCGGTGCGCTTGGACAGCGCGTAGCTGTAGGCGACGCCGTAGGACACGGTGTCGGCGTTGGCGGCGCGTTTGTCGTCGAGCTTGCTGTAGGCGACGTAGACGGTGTTGACGCCCGACACCAGCTTGTAGCCGATGTGCATCAGCCGTGCGTCCTGCTTGAAGCCGTTCACGTAGGCGCCCTGGACCAGCGCCGCGGTGGCTGCGCCGACGCTCGGCGTCACCGTGGCCGCGATCGTGGACAGACCCGTGGGGTTGTCGTCCTTGACCTGGCCGAACAGGGCCGACACCGAGCCGGGGCCCAGGGCCACGGTCGCGCCGAGCACGGTGCTGGTGAGCGACTTCGCGCCCCGCTCGTTTTCGCGCGTGTTGTAGCCCAGGCCGACAGAGAAGGCCGGCGTCTTGTAGATCGCGTTGGCACCCAGCAGCTTGCCCGTGCTGGTCGAGCCTTCTGCCGCTGCAGCCATCAGCGCGGCCGAGAAGCCGCCGAGCTGGATGCGGTAGGCCAGCGAGTTGCTGACGCGGATGTCGACCGACGACGGCAGCGAACCGACCTGGCCGGCGGCCAGGCTGGACTGCGTCTGCAGCGTGTCGAAGGTGGCGCTGACCTCGTAGGCGGGGGTGTACTGGCGGCCGGCGAGGATGGCGCCGACGGGCGTCACCAGCCCGACGTAGATCTGGCGGTCCCAGAACGCGCCGGCCAGGTTGACACCGACGGTGTTGCCGATGCTGCCCGAGACGGCGTTGACCACGGGCTGCAGCGCGTTGGGCAGGCCGAGCAGGGCAGCCTGCGACACACGGTCGGGCAGCTGCGAGCCCGATTGCGGCCGGTTGGTGCTGAGCCCGGTGTCGGCCTCGATACGGGCTTCGGCCGTGAACAGCGCGCGCCAGCCGCCACCCAGGTCTTCCGTGCCGCGGAACCCGAGCCGGGTGCCGTCCATGATGCCGCTGACGAGCTGCTTCACCGAACCGCCCTTCATGCCCGAGACCTGGGCCACGCCGACATCGAGGATGCCGTAGGCGGTGACGCTGGTCTGCGCGCTGCAGGCCAGGGCGGCGCTGGCGAGGGCCGTGAAAACAAAGGTCTTCTTCATGATGGGTATCCGTCTCCGTTACGCCTGCGGCGCCATACCGATATTTTGGTGCTGTGACGCGCGACAGTGGTGCGCTTGTTGCGCCGGGTCCACACGCGGTATCCCTGGGCTGCGTCACCTGGGCGACACAGGATGGCACCGCTTCAGTGCAGTTCGACGGGTCCGTACCAGGAAGCTGCCCGCGAGCGTGTGTTGTCGCTGTCGGTCATCACCGCGACCGAGCCCAGGGCGCCCGGCTCTTCGCCGAAGGCGAGGCGGAAGTCGGCGACGAGATTGCGCCTGTGCAGGCGCCAGCGGCGCAACTCACCCGGGCCGGAATCAACGACGATCTTGCGGATGCGGTCGCTGCGCGGGTTGACGATGACGCTGCCGACAGGCGCCTGGGCGTCCCAGACGTACATCAGCGTGGCGTAGGGTGGCTTCTCGCCCGTCAGTGCTTCGGCCAGTTCGAACAGCGCACGCGTGCGCATGGACAAGCTGGTGATGTCGCCGTCGAAGGCGAACATCACGCGTGCAGGGGCATCTTCGCGGGCCGCGTCGGCAACGTTTCCGCCGGCAACCAGGTCCTGGACCCACCACGAAAAGCTCACGTCGCCGAAGTCACCCGGTGCACGCGGCAGGGGCTGCCGGTACATGCTGGCCGAGTCCTCGGAAACGGCGGCGAGCGCGGTGCGGCCGTCCTTGTGCGCCCAACTGTAGTGCGTGGCCTGCTTGCCGGGCAGGGGCACCGCATGCCAACCGGCACCGTGTGCCGTCGAACCGACCTCGGCCAGTGGCGGCGTGGCTGCACATGCTGCCAGCAGCAGGGCGGTGGGCAGTGCGCATCGAAGACGGTAACTCATGGGCTTGGGGGCCGGCGCGTGGTGCCGCGAGCAAAAGCGCGCATCACAAAAAAAGTTGGCCGCCCGAAGGCGGCCAACTGCAGTGGTGCAAGGCGCCTGCTGCCAGGCGCTGCCCGATCAGAACGAGTGCGTGATGCCGAACTCGTAGCCTGTCGAGCTTTCGCCACGACGCATGCCAGCCGGGCCGGCCGAGCCAGCGGTGTAGAGACCGCCAGCGGTCGCGTTACCGTCGTTGTTGACCTTGCCGTAGCTGGTGTACAGCGCCGTGCGCTTGGACATGTTGTAGACGTAGCCCACGCCGAACATCGTCGCGTCGTAGTTGGCGCTGCTGCTGTCGGCCTTCGTGTACTGCGCCTTGAACACACCCTTGCCCATCGGCACGGTCATGCCAACGGTAATCAGGTCGATGTCGTTGTTGACGTTGCCGGCCCCGGCGACGCCATTGTTGTAGTCGCTGGTCTCGTAGCCAGCAACCAGGCGGGCGAAGCCCATGTTGTAGCCAGCGGTGATGCTCTTGGTCTCGATTTCGCCAGCGCCACGCTCGGTCTTGCCAATGGCACCACCGATGCTCACCGGGCCGGCAGCGTAGCCGAGGCGACCACCGACGTACTTGTCGCCAGTCCCTTCACCGGCGCCGACGTTGATCTGACCGAACAGACCACCCATGGCGGGCAGGAAGTACATGATCTGGTTGTTGGTGCGCACGGCCGTGGCCATGCCACCCTGGCCCAGGAAGCCGGCACGCAGGTTGGCTGTGGTGGCCACGCCGACGTAACCCCAAACGTCGGCCGCACCCCAGTTGGTGTAGGTCGGCGTGAAGTCACGGCCCAGGCGCAGTTCACCGAAGTTGCCGATCAGGCTGACGGTGGCACGGCGCTGGAAGTTGTAGCCGGTGCCGCCGGTGTCGGTGTCGACCTGACCTTCGAGCCAGAAGCCGGCCTTGAGGCCGCCGCCGAGGTCTTCGATGCCGCGGAAGCCGAGGCGGCTGGTGGCGCCGCCACCGCTGACCAGCGACTTGATGGAACCGGCGCTGCCGTTCTTCGTGTTGCGGGCAGCCGCATCAACGATACCGAACAGGGTGACCGACGACTGAGCCGAAGCCACGCCGGCAAACGCGGTCAGCGCGGCCAGGGCGAGCAGGGATTTTTTCATTGCAGCTATCTCCTAAGTTGAACGAGAGGCCCCGATCAAGGTGCTCACCCGGCAAGGGGCGGATCAGGCCAACCTCCTACGCGGGGGTTAGAGGGTATTGCACCAGACGGCTCGACCCCTTGCCAACGTTTAGAGCCGAAAAGGCCTCTGCCCGTTGTGTGGCAACAACGTTGGCTGCGCCGTCACACGCTGGCCGCTCCGCTATGCTGAACAACCATGGAAACCACCGACCGCCTGCTCTCTAGCCTCGATCACGCCCTGCGTACCCTCTCGGGCGCCGTGCATGCCGCAAGGCCGCTGCCGCCCGCCGTTGCCGAAGACGATGGCCTCGACGACGAGGCGCGCCGCCTGTCCGGCGCGCTGATGCGGGTGAACCACGTCGGCGAGGTCTGCGCCCAGGCCCTCTACCAGGCCCAGGCGCTGACGGCCCGCACGCAGGAACTGCGCCAGCAGATGGACCGCGCCGCGCGCGAGGAGACCGACCACCTCGCGTGGACGCAGCAGCGCCTGAACGAACTCGGCGACCGGCCGAGCTTTCTCAACCCGCTGTGGTACGCCGGTGCCTTCGGCATCGGGCTGCTCGCCGGGCGCCTGGGCGACAGCACCAGCCTGGGCTTCGTCGTCGAGACCGAGCGCCAGGTCGAGCAGCACCTGGCCGGCCACCTCGACCGCCTGCCGCTGGAAGACGAACGTTCCCGCGCCATCGTGCAGCGCATGAAGGAGGACGAGGCGCGCCACGCCGACGACGCCGTCGCCGCCGGCGCCGCCACGCTGCCGGCGCCGGTGCGCTGGCTGATGCGCGGCGCGGCGCGCGTGATGACGACCACAGCGCACCGCATCTGAAGCAGAGCGCCGGCCTGCCCGCGCGTCAGGCTTCCAGGAGCTCGAAGCTGGTCGTGATCTCTGCCGTCTTGCCCAGCATGATGCTGGCCGAGCAATAACGTTCGTGCGAAAGCGCCACGGCGCGTTCGACGGCCGAGGCCGGCACACCGCGGCCGCTGACGACGAAGTGCATGTGGATCTTCGTGAACACCTTGGGGTCGGCCGGCGCCCGTTCCGAGGTGAGCCTGACCTGGCACCCGCGCACGTCGTGGCGGCCGCGCTTGAGGATCAGCACCACGTCGTAGGCCGTGCAGCCGCCCGTGCCGGCGAGCACGGTTTCCATCGGACGCGGTGCCAGGTTGCGCCCGCCGCCGTCGGGCGCGCCGTCCATGGTGATGAAGTGCCCGCTGCCGGTCTCGGCAACGAAGCCCATGCCGGTGCCCGGCATCCAGTTGATGGTGCATTCCATGTCTCTGCTGCCCCTCGTTGGCGCACCGGAAAGCGGTGTGCCGCGTGTTTGGACTGGTCGCACTAGGCGCCGCTGCAACAAGCATATTGCACCGCAGCATTCCGGTGATATATTGGCTTCATCGGTGGCCGCTGAAAGCGCCACCGGCCGATTGTCTCCTCCACCTCCAACAACGGTGGATTCGGCCCGGGGCCCCAAACCCCGGGCCCTTTTTCTGTCCTGGCCGCGCCCGGGAGTGGCCCCGGGGCGCCGGCTTAACATTCTCGGTTCCCCTGCACCGAGCTCCACGATGCCCGCTGGCCAGAACCCCTCCAAGAGCCCGGTCGTCGCGCCGCCGGCACGTACCATGACGCCCAAGGGCCAGCGTTTCGCCGCGGCCTACCTCAAGCGGGTGCTCACGGCGCGCGTCTACGACGTGGCACGCGAAACGGCGCTGGAGCCGGCGCGCAACCTGTCGCGGCGCCTGGGCAACCACGTGCTGCTCAAGCGCGAGGACCAGCAGCCGGTGTTCAGCTTCAAGCTGCGCGGCGCCTACAACAAGATGGTGAACCTGCCGGCGGATGTGCTGGCGCGAGGCGTCATCTGCGCTTCGGCCGGAAACCACGCCCAGGGTGTGGCGCTGGCGGCGAAGAAACTGGGTTGCCGCGCCGTGGTGGTGATGCCGGTGACGACGCCGCGCCTGAAGGTCGACGCCGTGCAGGCACTCGGCGGCGAGGTCGTGCTGCACGGCGACAGCTATTCCGACGCCTACACGCATGCGGTCGAACTGCAGCAGCAGGGCGGCCTGAGCTTCGTGCACCCCTTCGACGACCCCGACGTCATCGCCGGCCAGGGCACGGTGGCGATGGAGATCCTGCGCCAGCACCAGGGCCCGCTGGACGCCGTGTTCGTGGCCATCGGCGGCGGTGGCCTGGTCTCGGGCGTGGCCGCCTACATCAAGGCCGTGCGGCCCGAGGTGCGCGTGATCGGCGTGCAGACGGTCGACTCCGACGCCATGCTGCAGTCGGTGAAGAAGGGCCGCCGCGTGACGCTGAAGGACGTGGGCCTCTTCTCCGACGGCACCGCGGTCAAGCTGGTGGGCGAAGAGACCTTCCGCATCGCCCGCGAGCTGGTCGACGACTACGTGGTCGTCGACACCGACGCGGTCTGCGCCGCCATCAAGGACGTCTTCCAGGACACGCGCAGCGTGCTCGAACCCGCCGGCGCCTTGGGTGTGGCGGCCATCAAGCAGTACGTGGCCACGCACAAACTCACGGGGCAGACGCTGGTGGCCTTCACATGCGGCGCGAACATGAACTTCGACCGCCTGCGCTTCGTCGCCGAGCGTGCCGAGTTCGGCGAGCAGCGCGAGGCGCTGTTCGCGGTGACCATCCCCGAAGAGCGCGGCTCCTTCAAGCGCTTCTGCGAACTGATCGGCCCGCGCTCGGTGACCGCGTTCAACTACCGCAGCGGCGACGCGACGGCCGCGCTTGTCGTCGTCGGCCTGGCCATGCAGCGCCACGACGAGGCCGAGCGCATCGAGCGCAGCTTCGTCAGGCAGGGCTTTGCCACCGTCAACCTCACCGACGACGAACTGGCCAAGGAACACGTGCGCCACATGGTGGGCGGGCGCAGCGAACTGGCGCGCGACGAGCGCCTGTTCCGCTTCCAGTTCCCCGAGCGGCCGGGTGCGCTGATGCGCTTCCTGGACACCATGCACCCGGGCTGGAACATCAGCCTATTCCACTACCGCAACCAGGGTGCCGACTACGGCCGCATCCTGGTCGGCATCCAGGTGCCGCCAGGCGACGAGGCCGCTTTCGATCTCTTCCTGCGCACGCTGGCCTACCCGTGCACCGATGAGACACGCAACCCCCTGGTTGCGCTGTTCCTGAAGTAGCGGGCAGCGCCTGCCGGGCCGGCGGTGCTCGCTACACTCGCCGGCCATGGCGTCATCGAACCGTTCGCTGGTCTCCCCGACCACCAATCCGCAGCTCGAAGCGGCGCTGCGCGAGAAGCTGCGGCGTCGCAACGAGGTCGGCGGCAGCCTGGGTGAACTCGAGCCGCTGGCCATACGCATCGGCCTGATGCAGAACACGCTGCGGCCGAGCTTCTCCGAGCCCCAGCTGCTGGTGTTCGCGGCCGACCACGGCATCGCCGTCGACGGCATCCGCGACACGCACGGCCGCACGACGCACGAAACGGTCCGCCTGCTGCTGCGCAGGCAGCTGCCGCTGACGGTGTTCGCGCACACGCAGCAGCTCGAGCTGACGGTCGTCGACTGCGGCATGGCCGAGAGCCTGCCGCCGCACGAGCGGCTGCTGGTGCGAAAGATCGCCCACGCCACGCGCAACGCGCGCGCGGCCGCCGCGATGAGCCTGGAGCAGGCCCACGCCGGCATGCGCGCCGGCATGGAGATCGGCGACAAGCTGCGCGGCAACTGCACCTTGATGGCCGGCGTCGGCGTCGGTGCACACGAGAGCGCGGCGATGGTGCTGTCGCGCATGACCGACACGCCCGTGCGCGACCTCATCGTCAGCGGCCCGCACATGGACAAGGACGAGCTCGCGCACCTGATGATGGTGCTGCAGGCGGCGCAGGTCAGGCACCGAGATGTCGTCGACCCCATCGAGGTGCTGGCGGCCTTCGGCGGCTTCGAGGTCGCGGTGATGGTCGGCGTGATGCTGATGGCCGCCAGCAAGCGCCACCTGCTGATGGTCGACGGCGTCCCGGCCTGCGCGGCGCTGATGCTGGCCGCGCGGATTGCGCAGCCGGTCACCGACTACTGCATGTTCTGCCGCAGCCACAGCCACCTGGGCCTGGACCAGGCGCTGAACCTGTTCCACGCCTCGGCGCTGCTGGAGCTCGGCATGGAAAGCACCGACGGCACGGGCGCCACGCTGGCCTGGCCGATGGTGCGCAGCGCGGCCGCGCTGCTGACCGAGGTCGACGAAGGCGAGGGCGCCGAGTCCGCACCCGTCGATGCCGGGGCCGATAAGGGTACCGCGCCACCCTCGCCGTTCGGCGAAGCGCTTTACTGAAGCCCGCGTCTGCGAGCCCGGAAGGGTTTGCACGGCGGGCAAGGGCCCGACAGGGACTTCACCCAGGGGGCCTGAACTGCGACGTGCGTCGGGGGCCGGGCTTGCCGCCGAGGCCCGAGGCCTCAGCGCGTCGGCGCGCCCTGCGGTGGCATGGCCAACGGCGGCGGCGGCGGCTCGGTGTCGGGCTCCACCTGTTCCACCTGCACCGGCGGGCGCGTGCTCAACCCGCTGGGGGGCTGCCGCATCGGGCGCATGGGGGGTGCTGCGCCGCTGCCCAGTGCGGGCAGCACACCCGTGGCCGCCGGCGCGGGCGGCGCCAGGTTCAGCGCCACCGCGGCGGCGCCATCGCGCGGGCCCAGGGTGGCGCCACGCGCGGCCACCGACTGCAGCACGGTCGTGCCGTCGACGACGGCGCCGACGCGGAAGGCCTTGGGCGGCTTGCCATCGACGGCGATCAGCGCCAGCCCTTCCTTCGCGGCGCCCGGCGGACGCGGGCTGACGACACCGATGAGCTGGAATCGCGCATCGGCGGCGGGCTCATCGGCTGCGGCGACCGCGGGCGGGGGCGGGTCAGCGCCGAGCAGGCGGGTGAGGTCTCCGCGCAAGGCCACGGTCGGGGCGGCCGTCTGCGTGTGCGGCGGCGCCGCGGGCGGCGTCACGAAGACCTTGAAAGCCCAGAACAGGGCGCTGCCCGCGGCCAGCGCCCACACCCCACCTGTCCACCAGCGTGCCGACATCGGACGATTATGATTCAAGCGATGCGGCCGGCCCGGCCTGCAACCCGACCTTGCGCGCCCCCGCGGCGACCCACATGACCGCCTTGCCTTCCATCGCACGCCGCCCCTGGCCGCTCCGCGCCCGCGGGGCCGGTTTGACTTCGGCGAACCGGGCCCGCGCCGGTTTTACGCTCATCGAACTGCTCGTGGTGCTGGTGATCATCGGTGTGCTCGGCGCGCTGATCGTGCCCAACCTCTTCTCCAGCCTCGACGACGCGCGGGCCACCGCGGCGCGCACCGACATCAAGACGCTGGTCGAGTCGCTGAAGCGCTACAAGATCGACAACCAGCGCTACCCCAGCGCCGAACAGGGCCTGGACGCCCTGGTGCGCAAGCCTGCCGCCGGCCCCACGCCGCCGGCCTGGAAGCCCTACCTCGACAAGCTGCCTGCCGACCCCTGGGGCCGGCCCTACCAGTTCCTGAACCCGGGAGTCAACGGCGAGATCGATGTCTTCAGCTTCGGCGCCGACGGCCAGCCGGGCGGCGAAGGCGTCAATGCCGACATCGGTTCCTGGCAGTAGGGCCACGCGGCCACGCAGCGGGCGCCGGCGCTTCGTCGCGCGCGGCTTCACGCTGCTCGAACTGCTCATCGTCGTGGCCATCGTCGCGGTCTCGGCCGGCCTCATCGCGCTGAGCCTGCGCGACGGTGACGAGGCCCGGCTGGAGGAAGAGGGCGCGCGCCTGAGCGCGCTGCTGGAGATGGCGCGTGCCGAGGCGCGCGTGGCCGGCGTGCCCGTGCACTGGGTGCCACGCGAAGACGACGGTGCCGACCCCGACACTGCCGTGCAGTTCCGCTTCGTCGGGCTGTCGCCGCTGCAACCGCTGCCCACGCGCTGGCTCGACACGGCCACACGTGCCCAGGTGGTGGGGGCGGCCACCGTGCTGCTGGGGCCCGAGGCCATCCTGCCACCGCAGCGCATCGTGTTGCGGCTTGCCGGCAAGCGGCTCGAACTCGCCAGCGACGGCCTGGGCCCCTTCGCCGTGGCGCTGCCGCCGGCCACGCCCTGACCGTGGTGATGCGCCAGCTTGGTTGGGCTGCGCCGAACCGGCCCCGAGAGGCCGGTTTGACCGCGCCGAGTCGGTCCCGAGAGGCGGGTTTCACGCTCATCGAGGTGCTGGTGGCACTGGCCATCGTGGCCATCACGCTCGGTGCCGGGCTGCGTGCCGCCGGTGTGCTCACCGACAACGCGCAGCGCCTGAGCGACGTCATCGCGGCGCAGTGGTGCGCGGAGAACCAGCTCACCGGGCTGCGCATCAGCCGCGCTTTCCCGGGTGTCGGTGACGCGGATTTCGGCTGCGAACAGCTCGGCCGCAGCTACCCCGGCAAGCTGGTGACGCGGCCGACGCCCAACCCCAGCTTCCGCCGCGTCGACGCGGTGGTCAGCGACGCCGAGGGCCGGTCCTTGCTGACGCTGTCGACGGTGCTGGCGCGGCCATGAGGCAGGCGCGCACCGTGCCCGCATCGGCGGCCCGGCGCCGCGCCGGCGGCTTCACGCTCGTCGAGGTGCTTGTCGCACTGTTGATGATGGCGCTGCTGGCCGGCTTGTCGTGGCAGGCGCTGGACGGCGTGCTGCGCTCGCGCGACCACAGCCGCGTGTCCATCGACCGCACCGTGCGCCTGTCCACCGTGATGACGCAGTGGGACCAGGACCTGGCCGCCCTGCACGAGACGCTGGCCGTGCCGGCGCTGTCCTTCGACGGCCAGACGCTGCGGCTGACGCGGCGCGCCGAAGGTGGCGTGATGCTGGTGGCCTGGGGCCTGCGTGGCGGCCAGTGGCAACGCTGGACGAGCCTGCCTTACGTACGCACCGGCGAACTGCAGGAAGCCTGGCTGCGCAGCCAGCAGTTGCTCGGCAACGAGCCCGGCACGGTGGTGCTGAGCGAAGGTGCCAGCCAGTGGCAGATCTACTTCGCCCGCGGTGGGCAGTGGAGCAACGCGCAGTCCACGGGCGACCTGGCGCTGCCCATCGTGGCGCCGCCGCCGGCGGCCGCGGCCTCGCCGGCGAGCGGCGCCAGCGCGCCCA
>JAURZM010000059.1 GCA_030653385.1 Rubrivivax sp.
CAGGACGCTGAAGGCCGAGGCGACGAAGCCACCGGGAGCCAACGGGCGTGCGCAGCAAAGGAAGTTCAACACCTGGCGACAGGAGTACAACGAAGTCAGGCCGCACGAGTCGCTGGACATGAGCACGCCGGGATGGATGCAGCGGCCCTCACCCAGGTCGATGCCAACGAAGCTGCCGGAGATGAACTACCCCGACCGCTTCGAGGTGCGCTACGTCAGCGCCAACGGCGGTATGCGGTGGCACAAGCAGTGGGTCAACGTCAGCAGCGCGCTGGTGGGCCAGCACGTGGGCTTGGAGGCGGTGGATGACGGATTGTGGGACGTGTACTTCGGGGTGAAGAAGCTGGGCCGACTGCATGAGAGGCACATGAGAATCGAAGATCACATGGGCCGATTCAGGCGCTGCACATGAGGGACCAGCACCAAGCGCAGAGCAGGAGGTAATGCAATGAGTACATTGCACAACCGGGGGCCTCCGGCGGCCTGGCGGGGCCTTGAACTAAGATAAAACTACGAACAGCTAATGCAGCTGTAATGTCAACCAAGTGTCACCCATCCGCCCAGAGAGAGTGTTACCTATCCCCCCGGTCGCTCATGCGCGACTGGCGAGCGGGCTTGGTTCGTATGCGTGGGGCGCCAGTTTCCAGTTCGCGCCACTGCACGAGCAGTCGCGGTACCCCGCGTCTGCGGCGTCCGCCAAAAGCCCTGCTGGCCTTCGGCCGCTGTCGCTGCGCGGATCGTCCTCCCGTGTGGCGTCATGTGCACAATGCGGCCGAGAGGGGCACAACAAAAACAGGAGTGATGCATGACCAAACTGTTTATCAGCTACAGCCACCGCGACGAGGCAAAGAAGAATACGCTAAACAAGCATCTGACCGTATTGACGCGAGCCGGTGTTGCGCTGGATGTCTGGGACGACCGGCGCATTCAGGGTGGTGATGATTGGCGGCAGGAAATCCGCCAAGCCATAGAGGGTTGTGACATCGCGCTGCTGCTGATATCTGCGGACTTCCTCATCTCGAAGTTCATCCTGGATGAGGAGGTGCCCCGGCTGTTAGAGCGCAGAGTGCAAGCGCAAGTGCGGGTCATCCCGATCATTCTCGGTCCGTGCCAGTGGCAGTTGGTACCCTGGCTGGCCCCGTTGCAGGCCCGCCCAACAGATGGCAAGCCGTTGAGCAAGTTGGGCAAAGCAAAAGTGGACGAAATGCTGTCCAGCCTTGCCGGTGAAATCCACCGGCTGCACACTCAGGCGTCGGCTCCCAAGCCTGCCTCGGTGGTTCCCGCGGCCCAACCGGTCGCCCTACCTCTTACGGATGGCCCCGTCGTCGTCGAGCCGCTGCCCCCGGCGCCGAGTGACAGGTACCGTGGTCCGGCATCAACCCTCTACGGCCGCCGAGCATTGCAAGCCCGCATGGCCGAGGGGATGGCCACGCATGACGTGCTGGCTCTGTACGGTTTCCGGGGTAACGGAAAATCGGTGTTGATCGAGCAGGTGCAGCGAACCCCGCCCGCGCATCTGCCTGCGCAGTGGGTGCGTGTCAACGCAGCCAGCGAGCAGAACGCGGCCACGCTGTTCGCCCGTGTGGCCGACGCATTGGGAGACCGGAATGATCGCCCTCTGTCCCCCCCCCGGCACGGTGGACGAGATTGCTGACGAGTTGCGAGAACGCTATCGCCAGCCACAGGCGATCGTAGTCTGGGTGGACAAGGCGCATACCTGGTTCAACCAGGGTGAGCGCTGGGTGGACGAGGAGTTGGGTAAGCTGTTCCGTGCCCTGCGCAAAGCCTTAGGCCAACGCTGGCGCTGGGTGCTAGAACTGCGCGAGAAGCCCAGCGCCGCCTTGCAAGGTGCCGGGGTGATGGTGCTGGAGGTGCCTGGAATCGACCGCACCGGTCTGGCCGAATGGTTGCTGGCCAGCGCGCCTCCTGGCCAGGAGGTGCACTGGCGCTACAGCGGTGACGAACTCAAGCGCCTTTACCAATGGCTGGGCAATCGGCGCGATGAAGACCGGAGCCAGGCGGCCAACCCACTGGCGACTCGTTTGCTGATTGAGGTGGCCACCGCCCAGGGAAGCACACCAACCGAAGTGCTGCAGCGGCTGTTGTCGAGAGTGGAGCAACGGGTGGACACGGCTCTTCTGGCCGACCTGTACGACAGCGTGCTCAGCGCCAAGGAGCGCGAATTGCTAAACACCCTAGCGTTGTACCGAGACGCGGTGCCCACCGACCACATTGAAAAGCTGGAAGCCGCCCTGCATCTGCCCAACAGTTGGGACGGCCTAGAGCGTCGCTGCATGTTGGCAACCGATGCCAATGGTGACCGCTGGTTTTTGCACGGTTTTGTGGCCGGTTGGGTGCGCCACCGTCTGGGTTACCCCACCGCGGACGACTTTTGGATGGACAGCTGCCTGCCGGATGACCTGCACTACGACCAGCGCCAGCTCCTGCAACGCTGGCACGCCGCCGTGGCCGAGTGCTGGCTCAAGCAACTGGATGGTGCCCGACGCATAACCCGACCCAACTTGCTGCGCGCGCGTGAAGCGTTTCACCACCTGTTATCCGCGGACCGGGCTGACCTGCTGGGGACGATTGCGGTGGAGCTGCTGGGGGGGATAGACGAGGGGCGTATGCTGCGGCGACTTTGGGAGTACCACGCCACTCAGCGGGAACGTCGGCTGCCATTGGCAGAGCAGATCACGGTCCTGGAATTGATAACGCAACTGGATGAGTATGACCATAAAGCGTGGCGCTTTCTGGGCGAAAGCCTGCGCCGGGCAGGCGCGACTTGCGAGCGAGTGCAGAGCTGCTTTGAACGGGCGCTTCAGGAGAGCCCCAGCTTCCCGCCGTATTTGGCCAACCTGGGCCATGTCCTCTTGTCCCGCGGTGCTGATGTCGCACAAATCTTCCTGGATCGCCTGGACCAGCATCGCCAGAAGCACGCCGAAGCAGTGAATGACCATGTGCTGGCCATCGCCGCACAATGCCTGATCGAAATTGGTCAAGTTGCGCAAGCCTCGCAACTGCGCTGCGAGCAAATCAAGGCAGGGTCACGCAATCCTGCGTTCTACAACGATGAAGCCGACTACCAGCTCAGCCTGGGCCAGTTCGACGAAGCCTTGCGCTTGCTGGATATTGCGCAGCAGCGAGGGGTGGCGGATGGCTACAGCGTCTCCATCCGCGCCACGGTACTGGCAAAGAGCGGGAATGAGCAGGCTGCCTCGCAACTGCGCTGCGAGCAAATCGAGGCAGGGTCACGCAATCCTGCGTTCTACACCGCCGAAGCCGACTACCAACTCAGCCTGGGCCGATTTGACGAGGCCCAGCGGCTGCTGAATCAGGTAAACCATTTGGGCATTGCCGACGGAGCCACACGTGCTATGCAAGCCAAGCTGAACAAACACCGATGAGTTGGCGAGAGGCTGCGGTTTTCTGATGCCTAACGTTCGAGTTAAGCTGGGACCGACGGTGAGGCGCCAAGCCCAGACTGGCGAAAATGTACCGTGTACCGCCAGGCTGGGCTTGGTGACTTGCCGTTGGGCCTCAGCTTGAACGAGGGGTTAGGCCGCAATACTGTTCCATTAATGCCGGATGAACTCGTTTTTCGCTGCCCGCTTGGTCTTGGCGATCCGGCTTCCTGCGGGTGGGCTGAGCGTGGGCGTGAAGTCACATGCCACCTGTGTTCTTGGGCGCTTGAATGGAGCGTAGGCCGAGTTTCGGCGCTTGACCATGCGTGGGCGCTGCTGATCCAGCGTGCGCACGGCCTTGGCGCGCGCGCTGGCTTGCAGCAGTTCACGAAGCCATTGCCCGTGGCGTCTGGGCTTCGCTGGGGGGAAAAGCCCCGGACCGGGGCTGCTCACGGCGTACCAGGTGGACATGGCTCGTGAAGGACAGTTCGTCGTCGGCTTGGCCCGATCGAGCTGCGCCTTCGTGCAGCAGCCAGCGCACCGCGTAGTGCGCCAGTACCCAGCCGTAGAACTCCTGGCGCACCAACTCGGCCGTCTTGCTGCGCAGCACGCGCCGACCTTGCCGCAGATGCGTCTTGAGCTCGTCGAACACGGCCTCCACTTGCCAGCGCCGGTGGTACAGCGCCGCCAGCTCCAGAGCAGGCGATTCCTGCGGGTCCAGCAGGCTCGTGATCAGCCGGTAGCGGGGCGCGGCGTCGGGCACGCCGGGCAGTTGGTACTCGATCACCCGTACGGGCAGCGCCTGCGCGGACGTGCTGCGTCTGCCCTGTCCGGTGGGTTCGATGACGCTCAGGTACGAGCCGTCGGCCAACATCTGCCTGACGGGCAAAACGCGCGACTCGGTGGCCCGCCACAGCAACTGCGCGCCGGTGGCCAGCGCCTGCTGCCAGTGCTCGAAGCCGTTGAAGCCCCGGTCGGCCAGCAGCAGCATGCCGGGCTCCAGTGCGCCCAGCAGCCACTGGCACAGTTCCCACTCGACGCCACGATAGGGCCCTAACTCGGCCGCAACGACGGCGTGCGTGGCGCATTCGGCCAGCACCACGCACTGCGCCTGCGGGTAGCCGGCCTCGCCGGTGCGGCTGCCCGGGCGGCCGAAGGCCTGCGCCACATCGGCCTCGTCGGCCAACTCGATGCGGCTGCCGTCGATGGCCATCAGGCGCAGCCCACGGTAGAACGCCTGGGGCTGACGCGTCGGGTCGGCCATCGGCAGGCAGCAAGCGCGGATCAGGTCGCGCAGCGGTGCTGAGCCGGTGCGGGTGCGCAGCGCGCTGATGCTGGACTTGGACACGGGCTGCGGTT
>JAURZM010000064.1 GCA_030653385.1 Rubrivivax sp.
GCACTATCGCGCTCATCGTGCCTCGTGTAATCTCGCTCATGGGACTTCCCCTTTCTAAGGTTCAGATTGAAAACACAAGCTCAATCTTGGTGCCTCGACACCGTTACTGGAAAGTGGGAAGTCCCTTCGTATTCGCTCAACCGGAGCACCAACGGCAGGCCACCAGGCCCGGTCTGGCGGTACGCGGTACATCTTCGCCAGCCCGGGCCTGGCGTCCCGCCGTCGGCGCCCGGTTAGCTCGAACGTTAGGCCGCGCACCAATACAGGTTCTGCCGCGTCAAGCGTCTTCACACTTCGGCCACCGCCTGCCATGAAACCGTCGCCTCGCAGTCTCATCAGCCTTCGTGGCTTGCCCTGCAGCAGTGCACGCAAGACAAGGCGGCCGTTGGCCCCAACGCGCTCAGCAATTGTGGCCACCACACCAACGTCCGGCCGCGCGCTCACCGCCAGAGAGAACAGTCCCTTCGCATGTGCGTGCCGCCTGTACGAGAACAATCCCCTGTGCCCTCCGGCTTCGGTCCTTGCTTGGTCGAGCAAACAGCCTGAGCACGCTCGCGTTCACTACTGTGGCTCCACCAACTTGACCTCCGCGCTCCACCTTCCGCGAGTTGAGTAGCCCGGGGGAATCGCACCCCCAGGCCCTCCCAGAACCGTACGTGAACCTCTCGATTCATACGGCTCCTATCGTCCAGTCGTCATGATGGCTGCGCGCCAGTGCGGGAACAGCGTGGGCTCGCGCTGTTGCATGCCGCGCAGCCAAGCCCAGGCCCGATCAGCGCGATCTCGCAGCGTCTTGTATTTCGCCCTCGCCCAGCGCACAAGATGTGCGTCCAGGCTCCTCAGAACAACCAACAGCCTCGATGGCTGGAACAGGCCGTAATACCGCACCCACCCGGTAATGACCGAGCGGTGGTCCTGCAGCAAGTCGGCCAGGCTGCTGTGTACCTTCCTCTGCAACCCCCAGTCACTGATCTCGCTGCGTACAGCCTTGGCCGCCTTGTCACTGACGGCCGGCGAGAAGTTCGTGAACAGTCGGCCGCGACGATTCTTTGTCGTCCGCGGCTTGAAGGTGTAGCCCAGGAAGTCAAACTGCTTGTGCTCGTAGTCGCCACGTCGATTCGCATCCACGCAGTACACCACTCGCGTCTTCTCCGGGTGCATCGTCAGGCGGCACTCAGCCAGCCTCTTCTTCAATTGCTCTCGCAGGTCTTCGGCCTGTTGCCGACTGTCGCAGTGACAGATGATGTCGTCGGCGTACCTTTCGAACGGCACCCCTGGATGCTCTCGTTCCATCCATTTGTCGAAGGCGTAGTGCAGGTACAGGTTGGCCAGCAATGGGCTGATCACACCGCCTTGCGGCGTGCCCCGTTCGCGCTCTTGGACCGTGCCATCGGGCATCAGCACACCGGCAGCAAGCCAGCGTTCGATGTACAGCACTTCCCAGCTCGCGCCCAGGTGCTTGCGCACCGCCTTCATCATCAGCGTCCAGTCGATGTTCTCGAAGAACGCCTGGATGTCCAACTCCAGCACCCAGTCCTGCCGCCAGCACCTCTGGCGCGCCACCCGCAGCGCATCGTGCGCCGAGCGACCTGGCCGGTACCCATACGAGTCCGCATGGAACTCCGGCTCCACCAGCGGCTCCAGCCGCCTCTTGACCACCATCTGCGCTATGCGATCAGCCAGCGTCGGTATCCCCAGCGGCCGGGTCTTGCCCGGCTCCTTGGGTATGTCCACGCGCTTGACCAGCGGCGCCATGTAGCTGCCCGAGGCCAGACGGTTCCAGATCCGGTACAGGTTCTTGCTCAGTTCCCGCTCAAATCTCTCCCACGTCACCCCGTCAACCCCTGCGGCACCTCGGTTGGCCTTCACGCGCTTGTACGCTTCCCACACCTCGCGCTTACTCACATCAAACGACTTTGCCAGCTGCTCGCGCCTCATCCCCTGGCGGGTTGGGCTGCATGCCTCCGGCTGGACGACGGTGCCCCTTCGGTCCAGTCCCATTACAGGACCTTCCTCCCTACTACGCGCACCTCCGCCCCCGTGTCCCGCATCGGTACTCTGGCTCTCGTGGTGTCAGCCACTTGAGCTTCTCCCTTCACATCGGGACGACAGGTTCTCACGTTCCTCACTGAAGCCTGATCCTTGTTCACGCCGCCTTCATGCCGGGCGCCGGTCGAGCACATCTCAGGCTCGCCTCGACCTTCATCCCGGGGTACCGCACCGCCCCCGGTTTCGACGCCGTTTAAGGGAATTTCGACACGTCTGCAGCGGTTCACTTTCGTTCGTCTCCAAGGACCGCACCTGACGCAGTCAAGCTGCGCCTTTTCCCGCAACGCTCACCACCAGGACTCTTTACCCCAGCAGCTTGCGGTGGTTTGGAGCCCGCTCCTGACAGCCGGCTCCGGAGGGCCCACCCCCATCTTCAGCAAAGCACCACGCTCACAGCGCCATGCAACCCTCCTTTCCAATATGCTGTCGAGCATGTTCGTGACACACGCGCGGCCTAACCCCTCGTTCAAGCTGAGGCCCAACGGCAAGTCACCAAGCCCAGTTTGGCGGTACGCGGTACATTCTCGCCAGTCTGGGCTTGGCGCCTCGCCGTCGGTCCCAGCTTAACTCGAACGTTAGGCGTCACACCGCACACCCATGCGCTCCATCATTTCAGGCCTCATCGGTGGCCTCATAGCGGCCCTACTGACTGCCTACATTGCCAATCGCGTAGGCAAAGGTGCCGAACCTGGGCAACTCCGGTACGGCAAGTTCATGTGGATACTGGCAGTATCCTGCCTCGTCTTTGCACTGCTACCCGTCGCCAGTTCCTTTGCTGGCAATGACAAGGACTTCTGGGCAAAGGTTGCACTGTTTATCGGCTTTGGAATCGGCTCAATCTATTGCTTTGGTGAAGCGGCGATGGTGAAGGGCTCCTTCAATGAGCACGGCATTGCCTTCTATACGCCGTGGAGCGGTCGGAAGGATGAGAAGTGGAGCGATCTTGTCTCTATGGAGTTCGTTGCTTCTTGTAGCTGGTACACGTTGGCGTTCCGAAGTGGCAAGAGGATTCGCCTGTCACAGTACCTTGCCGGTCATCGTGCAGCAGTTGAAATGGCAGAAACTCAGTCCCCACTCAGCGCTGCCAGTGACGCCTAACACCTCGTTCAACCTGAGAGCCAACGGCATGCCACAAGGCCTGCGCTACAGTACAGGCGTGCATTGTCTGTAGCGCAGGCCTTGCGTCATACCGTTGTCTCCAGGTTAACTCGAACGTTAGGCTTCACACGACCGACCAAGTGCCCACCGCGGCGAGCCGAGAACAGATGCCTCAAAACTCTCCCGCAATCCTCTTGATCGTTGTGGCAGCCTGCCTCTCGATGGCAGCTTGCTCTTCTGTTCAGCGCAAGGCTGTGAACGCCGATGAATTGACGCCCGAGCGTAGGGCACGAAACTGCGCGCCACTTGTCTACCCTGAGAACGCTCGGTT
>JAURZM010000010.1 GCA_030653385.1 Rubrivivax sp.
GATGGGCCGCGCGCTGAAGGAGGCCGGCACCGCGCTGGACTTCGCCGCCGCGGCGCTGAAAGCGAGCCTGGCACCATGAAGCGCAGCGATTTCCGCCACCTCGAGCGCCTGCGTGTGCGCTGGGCCGAGGTCGACCTGCAGAAGATCGTCTTCAACGGCCACTACCTGATGTATGTCGACACCGCCGTGGCCGGCTACTGGCGCGCGCTGGCCATGCCGTACCACGAGACGATGGAGCAACTGCAGGGTGACCTGTACGTGCGCAAGGTGACGCTGGAATACCTGGGCTCGGCACGTTACGACGAACAACTGGTGGTGGCCATCCGCTGCGGCCGCATCGGCAACTCTTCGCTGCAGTTCCAAACCGGCATCTTCCGCGGTGAACAGCTGCTGGTGCACGGCGAACTGGTCTACGTGTTTGCCGACCCGGCCACGCAGACCAGCAAGCCGGTGCCGCCGGCGCTGCGCGAACTGTTCACGGCTTACGAAGCAGGCGAATCCGTGGCCGAGGTGCGGCTGGGCAACTGGGCCGAACTGGGCCCTGCAGCACGGGTCTTGCGCCACCAGGTGTTTGCGGCCGAGCAGGGCATTGCGGCTGACCTGATGTCGGACGCGGCCGACGAAGACGCCGTGCATGCCCTGGCCTTCAACCGCTTCGGCCTGCCCTTGGCCAGCGGCTGCCTGTTGCAGGCAGCGCCGGGCGTGGCCAAGATCGGCCGCATGGCCACGGCCGCGTCCGTGCGGGGTGCTGGCTTGGGTGCCAGCGTGTTGCGCGCGCTGATGGAGCAGGCCCGCGCGCGCGGCGACCACGAGGTCATGGTGCACGCGCAGACCAGTGCCAATGGCTTTTACCTGCGCGCCGGATTCACACCCCACGGCGACGTGTTCCACGAAGCCGGTGTGCCGCACCAGGAAATGCGGCGCATGCTTTGATGGGCCGTCAGCCGCCGGCCGGCTCGAAAACCTCGACGTGGCGCGGGCCCTGGCACCAGGGCGCTGCCGCCTGCGTGCCCTGCACGACAATGGCCTGGTGCAAGCTGTTGTCGATGCCGCCTGGAGCCGCGTAGGTTTCCATCAGCGTGGCCAAGGCCTGGTCTTCATCGACACGCTTGAAAAGGCGCGCTTGCAGTTGCGGCTGACGGGCGCAAAGCTCACCCTGGAATCGGGCCATGGCTTGCACCGCAAGCTGCAACTGCTGCGCTTGGACGCGCCAGTAGATGAACAGCTCGCGACTCACGCCTGTTCGGCGGGAATGGCGTAGGGCAGGGCGCCCAGCCGCAGCGGCGGCCCGTCGGCTGCGCCTGCGTGCAGGGTGCCGCCATCCAGCGCCGACAACTTCAATTCCACCAAGGCCACCGGACCGCCGCCCGGCAGCCTGCCGGAAAGAACAACCCGGCCCGCGGGCTGGCCGGGGTCGGCTGCATGGAACACCTCCTGACCGGGCTGCAGCACCTCATCGCTGTGCAGCACCTGCGCTCGCCGTTTCAATGTGCCCCGGTACTGGCTGCGGGCGACGATTTCCTGGCCCGGGTAACAGCCCTTCTGGAAATTGACGCCGCCGACCAGTTCCAGGTTGATCATCTGCGGCACGAACTGCTCGGCCGTGGCGGCCATCACCCGCGCCACACCGCTGCTGGCTTCCAGGCCCCGCCAGGTGTCGATTTGCAGGGCGGCAGCGCCTTCGGGCTCGGCGCCGGCCCACAACCAGCGGGCCACGGCTTCACCGCCGTCCGGCAGGCGCACCCAGTCCGCCGCGCCAGCTTGTTTGCAGTCCCAGACCGCGGCACTTGAATCCAGCGGCCCGACCAGCCCCCACAGCGGCACGTCGGCGCTGGCATCGCTGAGCTTGCACTTGGCACGCAGCACGAACATCTGCAGCCGCTTCAGCACGGTGGGCAGCAGGTCCGCGCTGCAGGCCAGCAGCACGTCACCGTTGTCGCGGCCCCAGACCACGAAGGTGGCCATCAGCCGGCCCTTGGCCGAGCAGAAACCGGCCAGGCGGGCTCGGCCCGGTTCCAGGTGTTCGACGTCCTGCGTCAGCTGCCCATGCAGGAACTTGCGGGCATCGTCGCCGGCGGCGCGGATCACGCCCCAATCGTGCAGGCGGACGGCGCGTGCGCCTTGGGTGGCAGGCAGGGGCAGGTCGGCAGGCGAGGGGCTCATGCCCTCATTATCATGAGCGATCTATGGCGCGCCGAACATTGGGGTCTCGACTGCTGCTGGCCCTGCTGGGCCTTTTTGTCGTGCTGGTCTTGCTGACCGCAGCAGCGGCAGCGGCCGCCTGGTCCTGGGTCGACCGCCCACTGCCGCTAGGCGGCAGCTCGGCCGAGCTGTCCATCGAAGCCGGCTCGACACCGCGCGAAGTCGCCCAGGCCTGGGTCGACGCCGGGGTGCAGACCCAGCCCCGCTTTTTGTACGAGTGGTTCCGCTGGTCGGGCCAGGCGCGCCGCATCCGCGCCGGCAGCTACGAAATCGACGCCGGCACCACACCCCGCGGCCTGCTGGCCAAGCTGGTGCAGGGCGACGAAACGATGGAGCGCGTGCGTTTCATCGAAGGCTGGACCGTGCGCCAGTTGCGCGCCGCCTTGGCGCAGGCGCCGCACCTGAAACAGCAGACGGCCGGCATGAGCGACGCCCAGCTGATGGCCGCGCTGGGCGCACCCGGGCAGCCGGCCGAAGGTCGCTTTTTCCCCGACACCTACGTCTACAGCCGCGGCGTCAGCGACCTGACCGTGCTGCGCCGCGCGCACAAAGCGCTGCAGGAAAGGCTGGACGCGGTGTGGGCTGAAAAGCCGCCCGATTCGCCATTGAAGTCGCCGGACGAGGTGCTGAAGCTGGCCAGCATCGTCGAAAAGGAAACCGGCCTCGCGGCCGACCGCGGATTGGTGGCCGGTGTCTTCGTCAACCGCCTGCGCATCGGCATGCCGCTGCAGACCGACCCGACGGTGATCTACGGTCTGGGCGACAAGTTCGATGGCAATCTGCGCAAACGCGACCTGCTGACCGACACACCCTTCAACACCTACACCCGCGGCGGCCTGCCCCCCACGCCCATCGCGTTGCCGGGCATGGCGTCGTTGCGCGCCGTGGTGCGTCCGCAGCCAACCAAGGCGCTGTACTTCGTGGCGCGTGGCGACGGCAGCAGCGTCTTCAGCGACAACCTGGCCGACCATAATCGTGCGGTGAACAAGTACCAGCGCGGCGGCTCATGAGCGCGCCAACAGAACCGGGCCGCTTCATCAGCTTCGAAGGCATCGACGGCGCCGGCAAAAGCACCCACATCGAAGCCCTGGCGCAGTGGATTCGCGAACGCGGCCACCCGGTGCTGTTGACGCGCGAGCCCGGTGGCACCCCGCTGGCCGAACAGCTGCGCGAACTGGTGCTGCACCAGCCGATGGACCCGCTGACCGAAGCCTTGCTGGTGTTCGCCGCACGCCGCGACCACCTGCAGCAGCAGATCCTGCCGGCGCTGGCGCAAGGTGTCACGGTGTTGTGCGACCGTTTCACCGACGCCACCTTTGCCTACCAGGGTGGCGGCCGGGGGTTCGACCTGGACGTGCTGGCGCAACTCGAAAACTGGGTGCAGCAAGGCCGCCAGCCCGACCTGACCGTGTGGTTCGACCTGCCCGCGGCCACCGCCGCACAGCGGCGCAGCGCGGCCCGTGTGCCCGACCGCTTCGAAGCCCAGGACGAAGCCTTTTTCGACCGTGCCATCGCCGGCTACGAAAAACGCCGCCAGCAGATGCCGCGGCGCTTCGTGCGCATCGATGCACGTGGCGAACGCAACACCGTCTGGCAACAGATCGAAGCCGCTTTGCAGAGCCGCCCATGGTGGTAGGCCCTGACGGCAGCCTGCCGCTGCCCTGGCTGAAAGCGCCACTGGCCACCGTGCTGGCCAGCCACCGCGGCCATGCGCTGCTGGTGCATGGCAACGACGGCGTGGGCATGCTGCCCTTTGCGCTGACACTGGCCCAGGCCTGGTTGTGCGAATCGGCAGCCGAATCGGCTGGCGCCCAACCCTGCGGCCACTGCGCCAGCTGCCACCTCATTCAGGCCCACCTGCACCCCGACCTGCAGGTGCTGATGCCCGAAGTGCTGCGCCGCCAGCACGAGTGGCTGCGTGTCGACGACAAACCCGAGGGCGAAGACAAACGCAAGCCCAGCAAGCAGATCCGCATTCCGGAAGTGCGCAGTGTCATCGACTGGGTCTTCAAGACCAGCGCCCGCGGCCGCGGCAAGGTGGTGGTGCTGCACCCGGCCGAAGCGCTGAACCCGCAGGCGGCGAATGCACTGCTGAAAACGCTGGAAGAACCCCCGCCCGGCACCCGCATCGTGCTGACCACGGCCGATCCGGCCCTGCTGCTGCCCACGGTGCGCAGCCGCTGCCAGCACCTGCGGCTGGCGGCCCCGGCCGCGGCCGACGCACAGGCCTGGCTGACGGGGCAGGGCGTGTTGCAGGCCGACGTGCTGCTGGCCGCCAGCAGTGGCCGGCCGCTGGAAGCCTGGGCGCTGGCACAAGGCGGCGTGCAGGCCGAGCAGTGGCGCGCACTGCCGGCGGCCGTGGCCCGCGGCCAGGCCGGCGCGCTTCAAGGCTGGCCGCTGCCGCGTGTGCTGGACGCCTTGCACAAGCTGTGCCACGACGCCATGGCCTTGGCCAGCGGCGCCGTGCCACGCTACTTTCCGGCCGGCAGCGTGCCGGCGGGCGCGTCGCTCGCGGCGCTCTCGGCCTGGTCACGCGAACTGGGCCGTGTGACGCGCCACGACGATCACCCGTGGAACGAAGGCCTGATGCTCGACGCGCTGCTGGCTGCGGCTTCGCACGCGCTGCGCGCAACTGCGGCAGATGGCACAAGCCCGGCCGCAAACCGGGAGCCTGGGGTGCGCACCGCTGGGCCGCGATAACACAAGGGTTCGATACACTGCCCCCATGAACGATCGAGTTCCCACCCGCACCGGCGGCTTAGGCCCCCCAGTCGTGCCTGGCCAGTCCAGCACGGGCGGGTCGGCACGCCCCAGCGTCATCCAGCTGGTGTTCCGGGAAAAGGGCGCGCTGTACGCCGCGTACATGCCGCTGCTCACCGACGGGGGCCTGTTCGTGCCGACCACGCGTGAATACAAGCTGGGCGAAGACATCTACCTGCTGCTGTCGCTGCCCGAAGATCCGCAGCGTTTTCCGGTCGCCGGCAAGGTGGCCTGGATCACGCCGCCCAACACCTCGGGCGGACGCACCCAGGGTGTGGGTGTGCGATTCCCCAACGACGACAAGTCGCGGCAGCTGAAGATCAAGATCGAAGAGATCCTGGGCACCAGCATCTCGTCGTCCAAGCCGACGCAAACGCTTTGACACTTCCCCGCATGGCGGCCCGCCCGCCTGCTTGCGCCGCCTGCCGCCGTGTTCGTTGACTCCCACTGCCACCTGAGCTTCCCCGGGCTGCACGAGCGCCTGCCCGAGATCCGGCGCGAAATGCAGGCCGCGGGTGTCGACCGCGCGCTGTGCATCTGCACCACGCTGGAAGAGTTCGACACGGTTCATGCACTGGCGCTGGACCACGACAACTTCTGGGCTACCGTGGGGGTGCATCCCGACAACGAAGGGGTGCAGGAGCCGACACTGGACGACCTGCTTCAGCGTGCTGCGCTGCCACGGGTCGTGGCCATCGGCGAAACCGGCCTGGACTACTACCGCCTGAACGGCCGCAGCGTGGCCGACATGGCCTGGCAGCGGGAACGCTTCCGCGTCCACATCCGCGCTGCGCGGGCCACCGGCCTGCCGCTGGTGGTGCACACCCGCAGTGCCAGTGCGGACACGCTGGCCGTGCTGGCAGAAGAAGGGCAGGGCCAGGTGCGCGGTGTTTTTCATTGCTTCACCGAAACCGTCGCGGTGGCCCAGGCGGCGCTGGAACTGGGTTTTCACATCTCCTTTTCCGGCATCCTGACCTTCCGCAACGCCGTTGAGCTGCGTGAAGTGGCGCGTCTGGTGCCGCTGGACCGGTGCCTGGTCGAAACCGACAGCCCCTACCTGGCCCCGATGCCGCACCGCGGCAAGGTCAACCAGCCGGCGTGGGTGAGCCATGTCGCGGCTGCGCTGGCCAACCTGAAACAACTGCCGCTGGAAACCGTTGCCCAAGCCACCAGCCGCAATTTCGAGCAACTCTTTGCGCGCAGTGTCGACGCAGGAACCGAGGTCGAACGATCATGAGAAACTACTTCAGATATGTGATCTATCTGTTGGCTGCTGTTTGCTTTTCTTCCGCTCATGCCAACCCGGCAGTTAACTTCTTCCGCGCCGTCAACACCGACAACGAGCGCGCCGTCAAGTCCTTGCTGGACCAGGGCTTCGATCCCAACACGCCCAACCCGCAGGGCCAGGTGGGCTTGTTCCTGGCCATGCGTGACGAATCGCCCAAGGTCGCGGCGGTGCTGCTGGCGCACCCGGCTGTGCGGGTGGATGCGACCACACCCGCCGACGAAACGCCGCTGATGATGGCCTGCCTGCGCGGCAACATCGAATGGGCCAGACGCTTGCTGGACAGCGGCGCCGCGCTCAACCGCGCCGGTTGGACCCCGCTGCACTACGCCGCCAGCGGGTCGCAAACGGCCCTGGTCAACTTGTTGCTGGACCGCGGTGCGGCCATCGACGCCAGTTCACCGAACCGCAGCACGCCGCTGATGATGGCGGCGCGGTACGGTGCTTCGGAATCTGCAGAGCTGCTGCTGGCGCGTGGTGCCGACACCAAAGCCCGCAACGAACGCGACCTGACAGCTGCCGACTTCGCGCGTGCAGCGGGGCGGGAGGCCCTGGCAGCACGCATCGAGGCGGCCACCAGGTAGACAAGCCACAGGGCGGCCGCCCAGCTTCGTGTCAGAAGTCATCCGACACGCCATTTGGCGGCGCCCTGACATCCTTTGCGCTGAGGCCACGCTTAGAGTTGTCGATAGGGTTGGCATCTCAGCCCCAGGAGTCAAAGCCATGTCGCAACCCGTACCGGCGCACAACCCGTTCATGCTGATGCTCAACCCCGAGATCGTGCTTGCTGCGATCGAGAAGTCCGAGCGCCTGGGCCAGCTCAACCGGCACCTGTGCCGGCCGCTCGACCGGCCCGCGCCGGCAGGCGCGAAAACGCCGATCAGTGAACTTGAAGACGTGAGCGACGAAGTGCCGCTGGACAGCGACAAGGTCTGATTCGCTTAGGGTGTCGCGCAGCTCTCGGGCTGCGCGGATGCCGCTGGACCGAGCGGCGCCAAGGAGTTGAAGTCACCGATCTTGAGGCACCAGGGCATGACCTAGATAGTGTACGATGTATATTATGTCAAGTACAGCAGGCGCAACAGCTCACTCGAGATACAGCGCGCCCGCAGCCCGCAACCGTTCCTTCACCGCCGCCACCAAAGCCGTCGGCGACACCACCCGAACCTGCTCGCCCTGCCGCAGCACGTCCATCACCAGTTCCGTCGCATCCACGTAAGGCAAGCGCATCTCGTAGCTGCCGTCGTCCAGCCATCGGCCCGCCTGTTCGGCATGCCATTCTTCGCGGCTGGCCCATTGCGCTGCCTGGGGGTTGAACAGCAGCACGGCCCATTGGCGGCGACCGCCGGCGTAGATGCCATAACCCGCGTCCATCTCGGCCTGAACCCGCTTCATGGCCAGTTCCTTGGCTTTGCTGTCCTGCACCGTGGCTTCTTCGATGGCGTCCAGCGCAAAGCGCCGCAAAGCTTCAGTGCGGTGGCACCAGGCGTCCAGGTACCAGGTGTTGCGGTAGTGAACCAAACGCTGCGGTGACACCACACGTTCGGACACCTCGCCGCGGCCGCGAGTCAGGTAACGCAGGTGCAGTCGCTGGCGATGCAGCAAGGCGGTGGTCACGCGCTCGAAGAACTTGCTGGGCACCGGCCGGCGCAAGGCGGTGACGACGCGGATGCGCTGCACCAGCCGGTCAGCGGCTTCGACACCCTCGCCGCTGCCCAGCAGCTGGTGAATGCGCTCCAGCAGCGGCTGCAGGTGGCGGCTCAGCAGGCCGTCGTTGTCCACGCTGGCCAGCAGCTGTTGTGCGGTCAGCAGCGAATGCAGTTCGGATTCGTTGAACCACAGGCCCGGCAGTTCCTGCCGACCGCCAGCGCCCACGTCGGGGCCGAAGACATAGGCGTTCAGGTCGCGGTCGTATTCGATCGGCGCACCCATGCGGCTGCGCAGGTATTCCAGGTCGCGCTTCAAGGTGGCTGGCGACACCTCCAGTTCTTCCAGCAGCGTCTTGAAGCTGACGTGGCCGCGAGAGCGGATCAGGGCCTCGATGCGGTAGAGGCGGGCGGTGTTGTTGGCCACGGTTGCCGGCGTGTGGTCAGGACAAACCGACCACCTGCCCTTGTTCGTCCAGGTCGATGCGTTCGGACGACGGCACCTTGGGCAAGCCGGGCATGGTCATGATGTCGCCGCAGACCATGACCACGAACTCGGCGCCGGCGGCCAGCCGCACCTCGCGCACGTTCACCGTGTGCCCGCTGGGCGCGCCGCGCTGTTTGGGGTCGGTGGAAAAGCTGTACTGCGTCTTGGCCACACACACCGGGTAGTGGCCATAACCTTCGTCCTGCAGTTGCTGGATGCGCAGGCGCACATCGGCGGGTGCGCTGATGTCGGCAGCACCATAGATGTCCTGCGCCACGGCGCGCATCTTGTCCCACAACGACAGCGTGTCTTCGTAGACAAAGCGGAAGCGACTGGGCAGGTCAGCCAGTTGCACCACTTCCTGGGCCAGGTCGACGGCACCTCGGCCCCCTTCGGCCCAGTGGCGGGCGGTGACCACCGGCACACCCCGGGCGCCGATCTTGTCGCGCAGCAGCGCATGTTCGGCTTCGGTGTCGGCGCCGAAGTGGTTGATGCCCACCACACAAGGCAGGCCGTATTGCTGCGTCACGTTGTGCACGTGGCGCTGCAGGTTGGCCAGGCCCGCTTCCAGCGCGGTCAGGTTCTCGCGGTTCAGGTCGGGCAGTTCGACACCGCCATGGAACTTCAGCGCCCGCACCGTGGCCACCACCACGGCCACCGCCGGGCGCAGGCCCGAGATACGGCACTTGATGTCGACGAACTTCTCGGCACCCAGGTCGGCCCCAAAACCCGCTTCGGTGACCACGTAATCGGCCAGCTTCAGCGCGGTGCGGGTGGCCAGCACCGAATTGCAGCCGTGGGCGATGTTGGCAAAAGGTCCGCCGTGCAGGATGGCCGGGTTGTTTTCCAGCGTCTGCACCAGGTTCGGGGCCAGCGCGTCCTTCAGCAGCACGGTCATCGCGCCATGCACTTTGAGGTCGGCAGCGCGCACGGGCTGGCGGCTGCGGGTGTGCGCCACCACGATGCGACCCAGGCGGGTTTTCAGGTCGGCCAGCGACGAAGCCAGGCACAGGATGGCCATCACTTCCGAGGCCACCACGATGTCGAAGCCGTCCTGCCGCGGGTAGCCGTTGCCGGGCCCGCCCAGGCCCACGGTGATGTCGCGCAGCGCACGGTCGTTCATGTCCATCACCCGTTTCCAGGTGATGCGTCGCACGTCGATGTCCAGTGCGTTGCCGTGATGCACATGGTTGTCGATGGCGGCGGCCAGCAGGTTGTTGGCCAGCGCGATGGCGCTGAAGTCGCCGGTGAAGTGCAGGTTGATGTCCTCCATCGGCACCACCTGCGCGTGGCCGCCGCCGGCCGCCCCACCCTTCATGCCGAACACGGGGCCCAGTGAGGGTTCACGCAAGGCAATCACGGCCTTCTTGCCGATCAGGTTCAGCGCATCGCCCAGGCCCACCGTGGTGGTGGTCTTGCCCTCGCCGGCCGGTGTGGGGCTGATGGCGGTGACCAGGATCAGCTTGCCCTCGGGCCTGTCTTTCAGGCTGTCGATGTAGGGCAGCGCGATCTTCGCCTTGTGGTGGCCATAGGGCACCAGGTGTTCGTCGTCGATGCCCAGGCGGTCGCGCGCCAGGTCGGTGATGCGCAACATGCGCGCTTGCTGCGCGATCTGGATGTCGCTCTGGGCCACTGCTTGCTCCGGAAGACCTGTTCGAAGCCCATTGTCGGGGCAGGCCAGGGCAGCCGCCCTCACCTGCCCCCTGGGACTTGCCCCGGCTTGCGCGCCGCCCCGGCCTGCGCTGTCAGGCGGCGCTGAACCCACGCCAGCCGCCTTCACTCAGCCTGGGGATGACAAATGCGGACCCAAGGACAAGAATGCCGGCCTAACGCGTAAAGCACAGACCCGCACACCACGCGGGCGTCCTTTGAGGGGATCACCGTGACGAGAACCCGAACGGGCGGCGCCATGCCGCTGTGGCTGGTGTGCACCGGACTGGTGGCACAAGTTTTCATGCACCCGCCTGCTTGGGGTCAGGGAGCTGCCCCCCCGCCGCCCACCGGCCGCGTGGAACAGGACAGTCGGCCGCCGCCCCAGGCCATGCCCCGCGACCGCATCCGCATCGATGCGCCGCGTTTTGCAGAACAAGCACCGCCAGGTGCCCAAGACGTGAGCTTCACGCTCGGCGCCGTGCTCGTCACCGGCTACAGCCGGCTGCCGACGGAGGGGCTGCAGGCACTGTGGTCAGACCAGGTGGGCCAGCGCATCACGCTGGCACAGGCCTTTGGCATCGCGGCCTCTGTTTCTGCCTACTACCGCAGCGCCGGCTACCTGTTGTCGCAGGCCATCGTGCCAGCACAGGACCTGCCCACCGACCAGCCCGCCACGCTGCGCATTCAGGTGCTCGAAGGTCACCTGGACCAGGTGCGGGTGACAGGCATCGACGAAGCTTCGGCACAACGGTGGCTGGCCCCGGCCTTGGCCGAGAGGCCGCTGACGCTGGCCACGCTGGAGCGCAACCTGCTGCTGCTGGCCGAGCAACCCGGCGTGCGCAGCCAGGCCAACCTGAGCGCAGGCACCACACCGCAGTCCACGCGCCTGGAACTGCTGGCCACACAACAGCGCTTTGCCGGGTCCTTGAGCGTGCACAACCGAACGGCGCCAAGCCAGGGCGACGCGCGTCTCGAAGCCCACATCGAAGGCCGCGGTGTGCTGGGCCACTTCGACCGCCATGCGCTGCGCTGGATGGGCTCGGGCGATGAGCGGCTGTCGCTGCTGTCCTACAGCGGTGATGCCCCGCTGGGCGCTCGGGGCACGCGAGTGCAGTGGTCGGCCTCGGCCACGCGCTCCAAGCCCGAAACCGCCGTGAGCAATTTCGACAACGAAAGCCACACGGGCTCTTTGGGCATCAGCCATGCGGTGCAGCGCAGCCGCCGGGCCAACCTGACGGTGCGCGCCGCTTTCAATGCCTATGACAACGCGGCCGAGACCACGTCGATCCGGGTGTCCGAAGACCGCATCCGCGCGCTGCGCCTGGGCCTGACCGGTGACATGGCCGACAGTTTCGGAGGCATCACGCTGGTGGACGTGGAGTTCTCCCGCGGCCTGGCTGCGCTGGGTGCTTCGGATCGGCACGACCCGCTGCTGCTGGGCGCCAACCCGGCCTTCAGCAAGGCCACGCTCTACCTGGCCCGGCTGCAGTCGATGGGCGGCGGCTTTTCGCTGCTGCTGGCGCACACCCAGCAGACCTCGCGCGACAAGTTGCCCACGGCGGAACAACTGGGCCTGGGCGGCGACGTGTTCCTGCGCGCCTACGACCCTTCCGAAGCCATCGGCGAAAAGGGCCACGCCAGCAAGCTTGAACTGCGCTGGGACAGCGGCGCACTGGGCAGCCGCTGGCCGCTGGCGCTGACCCTCTACGGCTACTGGGACACCGGTCAGGTGCGGCGTCAGCAAGTGACCGCGCCGACCACCCAGACCAAGCTCGAAGCCGCCGGCATCGGCCTGCGCTTCAGCGCGGCCCGCGGTCTGCGCGGGTACATCGAATGGGCACAGCCCATCGACACGCCCGTGGCCAGCCAGGGCGATGACAAGGCGCGTGTTTTTGCCGGCATCGGCATCGACTTCTGAACCTACCGCAGGACACCCCATGCAACACGTCCACCATCGCCATCAGCCCCTGTCTTGTGTGGCACGCGCACTGTCGCAGCTGTTCCGGCCGGTGGCCGGCGGCGCGCTGGCTTCGCTGCTGTGCCTGCCGCTGGCCCAGGCCGCGCCGCAAGGCGGCCGTGTCAGCGCGGGGCAGGCGCAGATCCAGCAGCAAGGTGCTGTCACCACCATCACGCAGGGCACGACCCGGGCGGCCATCGACTGGCGGTCCTTCAACGTCGGTGTGCAGGAAACCGTGAACTTCGTGCAGCCCAGTGCCACATCAGTGACGCTGAACCGCGTGCTGGGCGCCGACCCCTCGGCCATCTTCGGTCGCATCCAGGCCACTGGGCAGGTGGTGCTGCTCAACCCCAACGGCATCCTCTTCGGCCGCACCGCGCAGGTGGACGTGGGTGGACTGGTGGCCAGCACCGCCAGCCTGGCCGACGCCGACTTCATGGCCGGCCGCATGACACTCAGCGGGCGCGGACGGCCCGGTGCGCGGGTGGTGAACGAAGGCCGCATCACCGTGGCCGATGGCGGATTGGTGGCCCTGCTGGGGCCGCAGGTGGCCAACAGCGGTGTCATCGAAGCGCGTCTGGGCCGCGTGGCACTGGCCGCGGGTGACGCCTTCGTGCTGGACCTGGCCGGTGACCGCCTGATCCACATCGTGATCGACCCGCAGTCCCTGGCCGACCTGCCAGACGCCCTCGGCCAACCCCTGTCGGCCCATGTCGACCAGCAAGGGCGCATCACCGCCGACGGGGGCCGGGTCTTGCTGAGCACGGCCACCGTGCAAAAGGTGCTGGACAACGTCATCAACCTCAGCGGCACGGTGCGCGCCACTTCGTTTGCAAGCTCACCGGGCCTGATCTCGCTTCGCGGCGACGGCAGCACGCGCCTGACGCTCAGCGGCACCGCCGACGTCGCCGGCGCAGCCGGTGCGGCCGGCGGCCACCTCGAACTGACTGCACGTGATGTCAGCCTGGCCAGCGGCGCCCGACTCAGCGCCAAGGGCGACACGGACGGCGGCACCGTGCACGTGGGTGGTGGCTGGCAAGGCAGCGGCCCGCTGATGCAGGCCCAACGCGTGGACATGCACGAAGGCGCCAGCATCGATGTCAGCGCCTCGGGTGCACACGGCCAGGGTGGGCAGGCGGTGCTGTGGTCCCTCGGCGACACACGTTTTGCAGGCAGCATCCAAGCCCGTGGCGGCCAGCAGTCGGGCGCCGGTGGGCAGGTCGAGGTCTCGGGCCGTCAACGCCTGGGTTTTGCCGGCCGTGTCGACGCAGGCGCAAGCCGTGGGCCCGGCGGCCACCTGCTGCTGGACCCCGACAACCTGATCATCGACGGCAGCAGCGGTGCCGACGAACTGCCCGGCAGCGGCACCGGCGACTACACCGTCAAAGCTTCGGCCCTGAACCTGCAACTGGTGGCCGGCACCTCGGTGACACTGACCGCCAGCAACGACATCACGCTGAAGGCCGGCGCGGTGGTGGACGGCCGCCTCAGCAGCGGTGGCACCGCTGGCGGTGGACTCACCTTCACCGCCGGCCGCGACGTGCTGCTGCAAGGGCTGGTGCTGCTGAACGACGGCCACTTCCAGGCCACGGCCGGCCGCCTGGTGCAACAGTCTGCCGGCAGCGCGGTGGCCACCGGCAGTGGCAACATCACGGTGAGCGGTGCCGCTGGTGTCCAGGCCAGCAACCTGCTGAGCACAGGCGCGGTGCAGCTCGGCAGCACGTCGGGCGCGGTGACGGTGGCCAACGCCATCTCCGGCGCGGGCGGCGCGGCAGCCAGGCTCGACGTGACCGCGGCCACGGCCGTCACCCTGGCCGGAGACGTGCTCAGCCGTGGCACCATCGCCATCAGCGCCGGCAGCGGCAGCATCACCACCACCGCCGCGACGCTGGACGCCGGCGGCGACATCACGCTCAACGGTGCCGGTCTGAGCCTGGGCGCCTTGCGATCAGCGGGCGCCGTGCGGCTGACCAGCACCGCCAGCGACCAGGACACGCTGCTGGCCGGCGCGGTGGCCGGCATGCGGCTGGAGAGCAGCAGCGCGCGCCACCTGAACCTGGGCGCCGACATCGACTTGCGCGCCGGCAGCGGCGGCTTCGTGGCCGCCGCTGCGGGCAACTTCACACAGGCAGCCGACACCACCGTCAGCACCGGCGCAGGACCGATCAGCATCAGCGCCGCGACCGGCATCGATGCCCGTTCGCTCCTGAGCACGGGCGCCGTCGTGCTGAACAGCCTGGGCAGCGGCGGCCAGGTCACCGTGCGCAACGGACTGGGCCGCAGCGACAGCGAACGCACCGGCTCGCTGGCCATCGACGCCACCACCACGGTGACCTTGGGCGGCGGCGCGCTGGTGGCCGGCACGAGCACGCTGACGGCCCGCGGCGGCACGCTGGACACCGGCAGCACGCCGCTGGACAGCCAAGGTGCGATCATCCTGGCCGGTGTGGGCGTGACGCTGGGCCCGGTGAAGGGAGGAAGTTCGCTCAACGTCACCAGCACCGGCGCAGCCGACATCCAGGTCGACGGCAACGTCGAAGCCGGCAACCTCAGCCTGAGCAGCGCACGCGACGTGCGGTTCAACGCCGACGCCGACCTGCGCACGCTGGCCGGTGCTTTCACGGTCAGCGCACCTGGCCGCTTCACGCAGTCGGCGACATCGACCGTCGCCACCGGCAGCGGCGCCATCGACATCACGGCCGACGCAGGCATCGACGTCAGCACCATGCTGTCGCTGAGCGACGTCAGTCTGAAGGCGGCAGGCGCTGGTGGCACCGTGCGTGTGCGTCAGGCCCTGGGCAACAGCACCTCACGGCTGGGATCGCTGCAGCTTGACGGCGACGGCAGTGTGCTGCTGGACCGCGGCGCGCTCGTGACTGGCAGCACGACGCTGGTCTCGCGCACCGGCCAGGTGAACACCTCTGGTGCCACGCTGGACAGTCGCGGCGATGTGGCCATCAGCGCCGCCACCGGCCTCGACGCTGCGGCCATCGTTTCCCTGGGCGCGGTTTCTCTCACCGGCACGGGCACCAGCACACCCATCACGCTGAGCGGCGCGGTGGCGGGCGAAGCGGTGGACTCGAGCAGCGCGCAGATCAGCGCCAGCACGGCCAAGGCCACCGGCCTGAACGTGATCACGGCCGGCGCCGTCAGCCTGAATGGCGCCGCACTGGGCAGTGGCGGCCTGTCGGTGAATGGCACAGGCAGCGGCGCCGCAGGTGCCATCAACTTGAGCAATGCCGTCTACAGCAGCGGCGCCGTGAGCTTGAACTCCGCGGCCACCGTGCAGGTGGCGGCTGCCGGGGGTGTGGAGATCGCCACCGCGGCGAATCTGACGATCAATGCCGTGGGTGACATCACCGCACTCGGGCCGCTGAAGGCCGCTGGTGGAACGATCAGCATCGACTCGTCCGGTGGCCGTGTCGAACTGCACCAGGTGGCGACCAACACCCCTACCAGTGCTTCGGGAACCTTGTGGATCGACGCCGCGAGCGACGTGGTGCTTGCGCAGCCGCTGGGTGGCAGCAACACCGGCTACGCGCTGTTCGCGGACAAGTACCAGCCCAGCCTCAAGCCGAACGTCGGGCGGGTGGTGGCAACCGCCGGTCGCGACATCGAGACCAACGGTCTCAACCTGGACGGACGCGAAGACGCGACGCCCAACCCGGACAGCCAAAGCTACGTCTTCTACCGTGGCGGCACCACCTACGCCGGGCTCGCCCTGGTGGCCGGCAACCGCATCGTCAGCAACGGCCTCATTGCCGTCAACAAGGGCGACGTGGTTTTCAATGTCAGCCAGGTAGGTGGGACCAACGGCATCTACCTGGGCCAGTCGGTCTATGCACGGGGCCATGACACGGCTGCGGGAAAGACCGCGTACAGCATCTTCATCGACCCCGGCTCCGATACCTTGTTCGGCCGGTACAACCAGTTGGTGCTTTTCGACAACACCGCTGAACAGGCGGACTTCACGAACACCCTGACTGGCGTGGTCAGCAGCGTGGCCAAGATCATCATTGCCAACAACGTGGCCAACTATGTCAGGGCCGATGGTTCCCCGGACCCCCGCCTGGTGCAGGCCAGCAACCTGGCTGTCACGTCGACGGAAACCCTGCGCGCGCACCCCATGGTCGGCGTCAGTTGGGACTCGTCCCTTGGCGGTTCCAGGGGGCCGGTGGGCATCGACACCCGCGGACCCCTGAGGCTGGCGAACATGCCCACGGCCCATGTGCCCATGAACCAGGGTTCCCATTGCATCGGTGGCGCGGGTGGCGCTGACTGCACCGGTGGTTCGGCCGGCAGGGGTATCTCACTCAAGATGCAGTTCCACGTCGACCCCGGCTACTTGAGCGCTCAACCCTTCTCGCCAGGCGAAACGCTGCGCAGCGCCGTGGTCAACCCGGTTCGTTACTCGGACATCTTCAGCAGCGCTTGTGTGGCGTTGAGTTCCTGCACCTACGAGCAGCTGGGCATCCGCGACGTGGACGGCCGGCTGCTGGACGGCACGTCGTTCGACCGGAGGTTCAGGATCGGACTCGAACAACTGGGGGGCTTCGACCCCGGCGCTCCGCTCAACGATCCCGGCAACCGCACCGTCGGCTACGCGGGGTACTCACCCGACGGCTTCGTTCTGTTCAGGTTTGCCGTGCGCCATGGTGGCTTGACCGCGAACGCGGACACCATCACCACCGTCGTGCGTGAAACCGGCCCGAACGTGGGCACCGTCGGCTTCGAGGTGCGCAACCGCCTCACACAAGTGGCCAGCGACGACAACGGCAGTCTGGTGCGGCTGCTGTTCTATCCGGTGACCCAGAGCTCGCAGAGCGACGCGTTTTTCAACAACGTGGGCGGTCTGCAGGGCAGCAACGGCACGCCCACGGGGACGAGTCCCGGCATGGGCGGCGTTGGCAACAGCTCCGCCGGCGTGCAGGACTTTGCCCCGATCGGCGGCTTCAACAATGGCACGGCCCCGTTGAACCCTGGCAACTTCGGAACGCCGGGTACGGCGGGGTCGGGCGTCGGCAACCCGGCGGTGCCGGGTGCGCCTGGTTCAGGGACGGGCAATGGCTTCACTGTGCCGCCCGCGCCAACGCCTCCGGCACCGCCGCCGCCTCCTCCTCCCCCGCCGCCTCCCCCGCCTCCCCCGCCGCCTGCACCGGAGCCCCCACCGCCGGCTCCTGCGCCTGAACCTTCACCGCCGCCCCCGCCGCCACCTCCGGCGCCGGCGCCACCGCCTGCCCCAGCCCCCGAGCCGGCTCCTCCGCCCGCGCCCGTGCCGCCGCCTGCGCCAGAACCACCTCCTGCGCCGGCGCCCACACCATCTCCGGCCCCGGCCCCAGCCCCAGCCCCAGCCCCGGCGCCTGCACCCGTGCCCTCCCCTGCACCCGCGCCAGGCGCAGACGTCACACCGGGCACCGACACCACCAGCGTGGTCCGGCCTGCCGTCGCGCCCGGGGAATCGGGTTCAGGACCGGAAGACGACGAAGCGGGGGTGACCATCGGCACCGCGCCGGCAGCCGAAGCCGACCTGGGCAGGTCCGCGCCGCTGGCTGGCGCCGCCACTCCGGTGTTCCGCAAGCGCTACCGCATCGCCAAGGCCACCGACACGTCCGTCTGCGCCAAAGAAGACGTGCAACCCGCCGCCAAGGCCAAGCAGGGCAACCCGCGCGACTGCCCGCCCGCAGCCAAGTAAGTGGGCTTGCGCAGTGTGAGGTGGCAACTGGCGCGGGCCACGTGGGTGGCCTGCGTGGGCTTGGGCGCGCCGATCGCGGCGCTGGCCGGTCTGCCGTCCGAACTCGCGCAGCCGCGCGTGGCCTACGCCATGCACAGTGCGCGCATCAACCAGATGCGGGCCACACCCGACCTGCAGCGCCTGGTCACCGTGGGCCAGGACAAGACCTTGCGCGTCTGGCGACTGACAGACCTGCAGGCGCTGCGCACCATCCACGTACCCAGCGATGCGGGCGAAGAAGGCGCCCTGCGCGCGGTGGCCGTCACCCCCGACGGCCGGCAGGCGCTGGTGGGTGGCTGGACAGGCGTCACCTGGTCGGGCCAGGGCCAGCTTTACCGCATCGACCTGGCCACTGGCCGGCTGCTGCAGACGGTGCGAGGCCTGCCGTCGATCGTCGAGTCGCTGGCCGTTTCGCCCGATGGCCAGCGGCTGGCGGTGGGCCTGGGTGGCAGCGCCGGCCTTCGTGTGCTGGACGTGCGCACTGGCGCTGTGCTGAGCGCCGACAGCGCCTATGCCGGTGCGGTGAACTTCGTCGACTTCGCGTCCGATGGCACGCTGGCCACCACCTCGGGCGACGGCTGCCTGCGCCTGTATGGCCCAGACGGCCAGATCAACTTTCGCGCCGCCCATCCGCCGCCTGCGGCAACGGGCGCGCGGGCCTGTCCGGGCGCGGCGATGGGTGGCGTGCGTTTTTCGCCCGACGGGCGGCAGCTGGCTTTTGGCTTCCAGGACCGCAACGAGCTGCTGGTCATGGACGTGGCGCAGCGCACCCTGCTGCGTGTGCTGAAGGTGGAAGACCCGGCGCAACGTTCCCTGTGTTGCCCGAACTGGGCTGCCGACGGTCAGCAGCTCTTCATGCACGGCGCCCACGCCGGCAGCGGCCCCACGCCCCTGCACCGGGTGACACTGGCCGACGGTGTGCAGCAGCGCATGGACGTCGGTCAGCAGCGCTTCACCAACGTGCTGCCGCTGCCCGGTGGCGATCTGCTCTTTTCCACCACCACGCCTTCGCTGGCACGTGTCAGCCCGCAGGGGCGGTTGCTGGCCCAGGCGCTGCCACCCAACGGTGACTTCCGTTTCGACTGGCGAAGCTTCCGCCTGTCTGCCGACGGCAGGCAGCTGGCGCTGCCGATGCGCGCCGACGGCAGCGAAATCCGCCACTTCGACCTGATGGCCACACCCGACCGGGCGTTCCGCGCGGCCACGTCGGCCGCCGCCGATGCAGGCCTGCAACCGCCGCTGCGCGACGCGGCGCTCGCGGTCAGCGCGGTACTCGACGAGTTCGGCTACCGCCACCCGGTGCAGGTGGGTGCCCAGCCTGTGCGATTGAAGCCCTTCCAGTCAGTGCGCAGCTGGGCCACGGCCCCCGCAAAAGACGCGGTGGCGATGGGCACGCAGTGGTCGGTGCTGATGACCGATGCCCGCGGCCGTGTCCTGTGGGAACAGGACCTGCCGGCCCCGGCCTACCAGGTCAGCATCACGCCAAACGGCCGCTGGGTGGTGGCCGCGGTCGGCGACGGCACGTTGCGCTGGTACGACCGCGAAGGCCGCGAGCGGCTGGGGCTGTTCCTGCACACTGGCGGTGTCGACTGGGTGGCCTGGCGGCACGACGGCTACTACACGTCGTCACCTGGCGGCGATGCCTACATCGGCTGGCTGGTGAACCGCGGCGACGAATCCACGCCCGACTTCCACCGGGCGGTGCACTTCGAGCGCCGCCTGTACCGGCCCGACCTGGTGCAGGCTGCCCTGAGCGAAACCACGCGGCGCAACGTCGACACCACCGACCTGGCCGGCACCTTGCGGGCCTTGGCCGCGCCGCGCGTGACCATCGAGTCGCTGACGCCCGCGCCGCAGCCTGGCTGGTTGAACCTTCGACTGAGCGTGCAGGCCACGGGCCGCGCGGTGCGCGAGATCGGCGTCTACGTCGACGGCCTGCCGGTGCTGACCACGGCGCAACGCCAGGTCAGCGCCGAAGCGGGGCTGATGCGCGAGTTGCGCATACCGGTGGCCGGCGGCCCGGCCCAGGTGCGTGTCGAAGCCGAAACCGACGAGTCCATCGGCACCGACGAGTCCCTGCCGGTGCAGCCGCCGCCGGCGACGCAACCCCGTCGCGGCCGCCTGTGGGTGGTGGCCGCCGGTGTGCACCGCTTCGACCACGTGCCCGACATGACACCCTTGCCCTTTGCCACCAACGACGCGCGCGAACTGGCCGCGGCGCTGGCCGGCCAGGCCGGCCGTGCCTTCACCGAGGTGCGCACGGTGGTGATCAGCGAAGCCGCATCGGCCAAGCCGACCAAGGCCAACATCGTCGAGCAGCTGCAGGCCCTGCAGCAGGTGCAGCCCGAAGACACGACACTGGTCTTCCTGGCCTCGCACGGCACCACCGACGCCGCCGAGTACTACTTCATGACCAAGGACAGCCGGCTGGACGACGCGGTGCGTGTGCACGAGGCGCAGCAGGCACGGGCCCGGCTGGCACCCGGTGCGGCACCCTCGCTGCTGACCGGCACTGAATTGACAGGCGCACTGCGTCGCCTGCCGGGGCGCCGCATCCTGATCCTGGACACCTGTGAGTCCAGTGCGGCCGACGGCAGGTCCAACCCACACACGCTGCTCAAGCGCAGTGCATCGGCCCAGCTGGCGGTGATGTCGGCCGCCAGTGGTGTGGAGTCGTCCTACGACTCGGTGGAATCCGAACATGGCGTGTTCACGCATGCGCTGCTGGGCGTGTTGCGCACGGCCCGTCAGCCGGTGTCGCTGCGGGAACTGTTCGACATGGCATTGCCTGCGGTGGACGCCGGCATTCACAAGATCCGGCTGCTCGAAAAAGACCCCGTCGCCCGGGACGCGATCCGGCAGACACCCATGCTGTCGTCCTTGCCGGCACTGGACGCCGCGCTGCTTCATCAGCCTTGATCCCCGCGCGGCGTCAAAATGTTGCCCATGCATGCGCTGCTGGACGAACTGCGGGCCCTGGAAGTCGAACTGCACCACCCCGGCGTGAGGTGCAACCCCGCGCGCCTGGAGGCCTTGCTGCACCCAGGCTTCCACGAGGTCGGGCGCTCCGGGTCGCGCTACGACCGTGCCACCCTCTTGCGCTACCTGGGTTCGCTGCAGCAGCCTGCGCAGGTCGAATCCGGCAACTTCGCGGTGCACGCGCTTGCGGACAACTGCGCCCTGCTCACCTACACCTCGGCACACCGCGAAGCGGACGGCACCTTGTTGCACCGTGCGCTGCGCTCATCGGTCTGGCTGAAGGCCCCGGCCGGTTGGCAGCTCTTCTATCACCAGGGCACGCCGGCACCGGCCGAGCCGTGACGCCCAGCCACCGCTGCAGGTCACGATGAAAACCCAGTACTACACCGCCGCCAGCCTGGACGGATTCATCGCCACCGAAGACGACTCGCTGGACTGGTTGTTCCCGCTGGGTGATGTCAACGAAACCAGCTACCCGGCTTTTTTCCGCGAAGTGGGTGCACTGGCCATGGGTTCCGCAACCTACACCTGGATGCTGCGCCACGTGGTCAAGCCGGACACGGGCACCGGCGCAACTTGGCCCTACACGCAGCCCACCTGGGTGTTTTCGAGCCGAACCGTGCCAGCCATCGAAGGTGCCGATGTGCGCCCAGTGCGCGGCGACGTCAGGCCTGTGCATGCCGAGATGACCCGAGCCGCTGGAGGAAAGAACCTGTGGATCGTCGGCGGCGGTGACCTGGTCGGGCAGTTCCTCGACGCCGGCCTGCTGGACGAGATCATCGTCCAGGTGGGTTCCGTGACGCTGGGCGCCGGCAAGCCGCTGTTGCCCCGCCGCCTGGTGGGTGACCAGGCACTGCGGCTGCAGTCGGTGCAGCGCTTCGGACCCGGTTTTGCCGAGTTGCGCTACGAGGTCGCGCGGCGCGCTGCGTCCTGACGCCTCAACGCCAGAATCCCTGCCACGTTCACCACCCGGACCCACCATGTCGCTGCACCACATCGAAATCTATGTCGGCGACCTGGAACGGTCCATCGGCTTCTGGACGCCGTTCATGGCCCGGCTGGGTTACGAAGCCGACCGCTGGTCGGGTGGCATGAACTACGTCAAGCCCGGCGAGGCCTATCTGTGTTTTCTGCCGGCGCCGGCCGAGCACCTGGCAGCGGGTTACCACCGCAAGCGGGTGGGCCTGAACCACCTGGCCTTCAAGGCCGAATCGCGAGCCCAGGTGGACGACATGGCGGCCTGGGTTCGCGCAGCCGGCCACACGGTGCTTTACGAGTCCGAGTACCCGTATGCTGGCGGCCCAGGTTACTACGCCCTGTACTGCGAAGATCCGGACCGCATCAAGGTCGAGGTGGTTGCGCCAGCGCAGACCTGAGGGCTCGCCCACAGTCGATTTGGCCATCCATAACCGCAGCACTTGCCGTCGGGACTATGCTTGGCCGAAATCTGTTTCAGAGGAGAGACCGATGACGATCACCCAGCACCTTCGCATCGCCGTGTTGGTTTCCGGCCTGGTCTGCGTCGCCTCGCAGGCCGCGGCTGATGACACACCGTCCGAGGCTGCTTCCGCTGCAGCTTCATTGGTGACGCGGGTCGAGCGCGCCGTCGAACGGGGCGCAGATGCGGCGGCCCGGGGCATCGAACGGGGTGCCCGGGCGGCCGAACGGGGTGTCAAGGTCGGCATCCATGCCGCCGCTCGTGGTGTCGAAACCGGCGCGCGGGCAGTCGCCCGTGCGGCCGATGCGGTGGCCGCCAAGGTGCAGTCGGACAACGCCTCGAAGCCCTGAAACCCCGTCGGCCATGGACCACGCTGGCCAGAATCTACGATGATGGACAAGCGTCGGTGTTTGCCGCCAAAGTCGCCCAGGTGCTGGGCTGCAAAGTTCTGTCGCTCACCGCCCGGAAGTCACTGCGTGTCGGCCCCGACACGTCGCCAGATCCTGGCTCACCGCAACCCCCGATTGGCACCACCACCATGTCTGATCTGCTCGCCGCCGCCCGCCACGCACACAGCAACCAGGCGGAAATCGAAGGCAGCATCGTCTGCGGCTGTTTCTGCTGCATGCAGACCTTTGCGCCCACCGAAATCCTGGCCTGGTCGGGCCTGGACCTGAGCAACTTCGACAACCCCGACGCCGCCAGCGCCGGCACCGCGCTGTGCCCGCGATGCGGCAGCGAAGCGGTGATCGGCGACAAGTCGGGCTACCGCATCGACCCCGACTTCCTGGCGCGCATGAACGAAGCCTGGTTCCAGCGCACCATCATCCGCAAACCCGCACCGAAGACCTGAGTGCCTTCAGCACCGATGCCATCACGGCCCCAACTGCCATGTGCCGCAACATCAAGACGCTGTTCAACTTCGACCCACCGGCCACCGAGCTGGAGATTCGCGACGCTTCGTTGCAGTTCGTGCGCAAGCTCAGCGGCTTTGCGGTGCCCTCAAGGGCCAACGAAGCGGCCTTCGATGCGGCGGTGCAAGACGTGGCGCAAGCCGCCCGGCGCCTGATCGTGGGCCTGGTGACCCATGCCGAGCCGAAGAACCGGGACGTGGAAGCCACCAGGGCCCGTGCCCGTTCGGCCGAGCGTTTTGGCAAGCCACCGCCGCAGCACCCCGAGCCGCGGAACTGACCACATCGACCCGGGAGACCTGGACCATGCCAGCCGCGCCGCCTGCCATCACTGCCGACGCGGTGGTGCAGTTCCTGCATCACTTCGAAGACGTGGGAGGTCACGAAGACTTTGCGCTTTTGCGACCGATGATCGACGAGCGGGCCGTCTTCCGTTTCAACGACGGCGACTTCGTGGGCCTGCCGGCCATCCAGGCGGTGTTCGAAAAAACCTGGCGCGGCGACCCGACCGTGAAAAAGACGCGCTTCTACCTGAGTGACATCGTGGTGCTCACCACCGACCACCACAGCGCGTCGGCCACCTACACCTACAACTGGGAAGGTGCACAGGCGGGCAACAGCTTCAGGATCCAGGGCCGTGGCACACGGGTGCTGGTGTGTGAAGAAGGCCGCTTCAGGATCGTGCACGAGCACCTGAGCCGATTCCCTGCCCCGCCCAGGCCGGTTCAAGCGGTTCAGAATGGTCAGCCCCGTGCACCTGGAGCCTGAAGATGAGTCCAACCCCATTGCGCATCGTGCTGAGCTTCACACCAGAAGACGCCGCCTGGCTGCGCCGGGGGCAGCACAGCGTGCCCAAGTACTGGGAAGGCCATGCCACCGCGCCGCTGGCGGGTGACGTGATCCGCCTGGGCGGGCGCCAGTTCCTGATCCAGGGCCGGGCCTGGGAGCACGACAGCGAAGGCCCCTTGCTGCGTGTGTTCGTGGGTGCGGCACATGCCCACAGCGACACCATCTTTGGTTGACCAGCACACCACCACCATCGGCACGGCCACTTCGCCATGGGCATTGAACTGAACAAGGATGACCGGCAACAGGCCATCGCTTCCATCGAACGCTACTTCCGCGAAAACATGGAAGAGAAGATCGGCAATATCGCAGCCGGCGGCTTGCTGGGTTTCATACTCGAAGAAATCGGCCCCAGCATCTACAACCGCGGCGTGGCCGATGCCCAGGAAAGGCTTCAGGCTCGTGTTGCCGAACTGGACTTCGAAGTGCACGAAGAAGAGTTTGCTTACTGGCGCAAGTACGACAAGCGCGACAAGCCCAAGAAGACCAAGCCGCAGGAGCCTTGATGCACGTCTGGCGCGCGCGGCTTGCCGCCACCTTGTTGGGCTTCAGCGTGTTGAGCGCCTCTGCCGCCGCGGCCATTGCCCTGGCCGACCCTGCATCGGACGCGCCCGAGACCCGGCCGGCCCAGCCAGCATCGGCGGACCAGCCGGCGTCGTACGCCCAGGCCATCGCCACCTGGCGCAGCCCGGCCGACGTGAATGCCTGGATCGGCGCCCGCTTCGAGTACGACCTCGACCGCGCCTTGCAGTTGTCCGAGAACCAGCGTGCCCAAGGCCCAGCCGTGCAGATTCATGCGGCCCCGGTTCTCTATGAACGCCCGGCCGGCGTGTGCGTCGACCTGGCGCGTTTCGCGGTCGAGACCTTGCGTGTGGTGGCACCTGCGGCCAAGGCCAGCTACCTGATGATCGAGTTCGACCCACGCTTGATCGCCGGCAACCTGCTGCGCCGCCATTGGCTGGTGGTGTATGAAGACGCGGGCCAGCTTTTTTTCTTCGCTGACTCCAAACGCCCTGGTCACGTCGCGGGCCCGTACGGCAGCGTGCAAGCTTTCATCGAGCACTATGCCGACTACCGCCAGCGAAAGATCGTGTCATTTCGCCGTGTGGACACCTACCAGCGCCAGATGAAGACACTGGCACCCAAGACCGGTCGCGACGCGGCAGACTTGCCCGCGGCGGCCGGTGTGGCCACAGGCGCGACCGACTGACGACCCGCAAAGCCCGGCAGAAACGGCAAGGGGCCCCGAAGGGCCCCTTGTTCATGCTGTATCGCACTTGGCGGAGTCGAAGGGATTCGAACCCTTGATGCAGGTTTTGCCCACATACTCCCTTAGCAGGGGAGCACCTTCGGCCACTCGGTCACGACTCCGGCGAAGACACGCATTCTAGCCGCAAGATGCAGCCCTGGCCGCGGCTCAGACAGCGGCCGTTTCCTGGTCCAGATCGAAGGCCTTGTGCAGCGCACGCACGGCCAGTTCCATGTACTTCTCGTCGATCACCACGCTGGTCTTGATCTCGCTGGTGGTGATCATCTGGATGTTGATGCCCTCGTCGCTGAGGGTGCGGAACATCTTGCTGGCCACCCCTACGTGGCTGCGCATGCCGATGCCCACGATGCTGACCTTGCAGATCTTGGCGTCGCCCAGCACCTCGGCCGCGCCAGTGGCCGGCAGCACCTTCGTCTTCAACACCTCAAGCGTGCGCGCGTAGTCGTTGCGGTGCACCGTGAAGCTGAAGTCGGTGCGGCCGCTGTGCGACACGTTCTGGATGATGACGTCGATGTCGATGTTGGCGTCGGCCACCGGCCCGATGATCTGGAAGGCAATGCCCGGTTTGTCGGGCACGCCGATGACGCTGATCTTGGCTTCGTCGCGGTTGAACGCGATGCCGGCAACAACGGCTTGTTCCATTTTTTCGTCTTCCTCAAAGGTGATCAGGGTGCCGGACGAGGCTTCTTCCTCGATCGGGATGTCCCAGGGCGTGAAGCTGCTCAGCACACGCAGCGGCACGCGGTACTTGCCGGCAAATTCCACCGAACGGATCTGCAGCACCTTGCTGCCCAGGCTGGCCATTTCCAGCATCTCTTCGAAGCTGATGGTGGACAGCCGACGTGCCTCGGGCACGATGCGCGGGTCTGTTGTGTAGACCCCGTCGACGTCGGTGTAGATCAGGCATTCGTCGGCCTTCATCGCCGCGGCCACGGCCACCGCCGAGGTGTCGCTGCCGCCGCGGCCGAGCGTGGTGACGTTGCCTTCGGGGTCGATGCCCTGGAAGCCGGTGACGATGACCACCTTGCCGGCGGCCAGGTCGGCCCGCACACGGGTGTCGTCGATGGCCGAGATGCGTGCCTTCGTGAAGGCCGAGTCGGTCCTGATCGGCACCTGCCAGCCGCCGTAGCTGACGGCCGCCACACCCTGCGCCTGCAACGCCAGCGCCAGCAAGCCGACGCTGACCTGTTCGCCGGTGGCGGCCAGTGCATCCAGTTCACGCAGCGCGGCCGGCGTGCTGGCCAACTGGGGGTCCGGCATCAGGTCTTTGGCCAGGCCCAGCAGGCGGTTGGTTTCGCCGCTCATCGCCGAGGGCACGACCACCAACTGGTGGCCAGCACGCACCCATTTGGCGACACGTTGGGCGACGCTGCGGATGCGCTCGGTCGACCCCATCGAGGTGCCGCCGTATTTGTGAACGATCAATGCCATGGGCCAACGCCGTTGTTCTGGGGTTCGGGTGCACGGCCCGCCTTGGCCGCGTGCACAAACGGCAAATTCTATCTGGCGCGCTGACGCCGCCCTGTCGGCACTGGCGCGTCCGGCACCCAGTCCACACGCAGCTGCGGGCTGCCCGGCGGGGCCTGGAAGGCTGCTTCGGGGCCCAGGCCCGGCACCAGCATCAGCCTGTCGTCGTGGGTGGTCAACAGCGGGCCGTGTCGCTGCCACGCCGGCACGCCACTGGCCTGGAACTGTTTCTTCAGGCTGCGGGCCGGCGCACCCGGGCGCAGGCTGAAAAGTTCGCCGCCGTGACGGGCCCGCGCCACCAGTTGTCGCAAGTCGTCGGCGCGAATGCCGAGGCTGCGTGAAGGCTGGACCTGCCAGTGGCCACGCCACTCGAGAACCGGCACCCGGCCCGGGCGGCTGAGATCGAGATGCAGCGGCGACCCCGCGGGTGCGTCCACTTCTGCCCCCAGTCGAAGCAACACACCCCGGTACAGACGCAGCTTGCCGCCCGGCACCGGCCAGCTGCCTTGTGTGGCCCCAGGCAGTTGATGCAGCAGCCGATCCAGCAAGGACTGCGGCGGTGGTGAGCCACCGGTGGCGGTCAGCCAGGCCCGCAAGGCATTGAGCCGCCTGGCCGATGGCAATTGCAGCCACGCTGGGCACAGCAGGCCTTCGCCCTGCTGCAGCACGCTCAGGTCGGCTTCTGCCGCTTCCTGGGCCAATGCCAGCGCGTCCTGTGCGTGACGCGCCGCGGCGGCCAAGGTGGTGTCGGCGTCAGGAAATCCCGTCAGGAGTGTGGGCCACACCTGCTGGCGCAGGCGGCTGCGCAGAAAGGTCGGGTCGTTGTTGCTGGGATCATCGACGAAGCGCAAGCGGTGCCGCCGCACATAGGCCTCGATGGCCTGCACACCCATGTTCAGCCAGGGGCGCGCCCACTGGATGCCCTGGCGCAGGCGCTGCGCCGGCATTGCCGCCTGGCCCGCCACACCCGCTCCGCGCAAGGCTTGCAGCAGATAGGTCTCGGCCTGGTCACGTTGGTGATGGGCCAGCAGCACCAGGCTGCACTCATGGGCCTGGGCCATCTCGGTCAGGGCGCGGTAGCGGCCCTCGCGGGCCCAGGCTTCGATGCTGTTGCCCTTGCCAGGCGCGCCCTGCAGGCGGCGGCTGTCGAAGCTGGCACCCCAGCGGCGGCTTTGCCGCTGCACCTGTTGCTGCCATTCGTCGGCTTGTGGCATCAGGCCGTGGTGCACATGCAAGGCCAGCACCTGCAGCCCCAGGGGCCGGGCCTGTTGCAGCGTGCAGTGCAAGAGTGCTGTCGAGTCGCGACCGCCACTCACAGCCACGGCCACCCGCAGCTGCTGCATGCTCAGCGTTCCTTGGTGTCGGTGAAGCGGCCGTAGGCGCGCAGTCGCTCGTAGCGCTTCTGCAGCAGGTCCTTCGGCTTGAGGTCGACGTTTTGGCGCAGCGCTTCGGCCAGCCCGCGCTTGAGCTGCGCCGCCATCCACGGCACGTCGCGGTGGGCGCCGCCCACCGGTTCGCTGACGATCTTGTCGACCACGCCCAGGGCCTTCAGGCGGTGCGCGGTGATGCCCAGGGCCTCGGCCGCTTCGCTGGCGCGTTCGGCGGTTTTCCACAGGATGGACGCGCAGCCCTCGGGCGAGATCACCGAGTACACGCTGTACTGCAGCATCAGCACCTGGTCTGCCACGCTGATGGCCAGCGCGCCGCCCGAGCCACCTTCACCGATGATGGTGCTGACGATGGGCACCTCGAGCTGCGCCATCTCGTAGATGTTGCGGCCGATGGCTTCGGACTGGCCCCGCTCTTCGGCACCGATGCCGGGGTAGGCGCCCGGTGTGTCGACGAAGGTGAAGACCGGCAGGCCGAACTTCTCGGCCACTTTCATCAGGCGCAGGGCCTTGCGGTAACCCTCGGGCCGGCTCATGCCGAAGTTGCGCAGCGTGCGCTCTTTCGTGTCGCGACCCTTCTGGTGGCCCAGCACCATGCAGGGCTGGCCGTTGAACCGTGCCAGGCCGCCGACGATGGACAGGTCGTCGGCATAGTGCCGGTCACCGTGCAGTTCCTGGAACTCGGTGAAGATCTCGTGCACGTAGTCCAGCGTGTAGGGGCGCTGCGGGTGCCGTGCGATCTGCGTCACCTGCCAGGGTGTGAGATTGGCGTAGATGTCGCGTGTGAGCTGCTGGCTCTTGGCGCTGAGGCGTTCGATCTCGTCGCTGATGTCGACGGCCGATTCGTTCTGCACGTAGCGCAGTTCGTCGATCTTGGATTCCAGCTCCGCGATCGGCGATTCAAATTCCAGGAAGTGTCGTTTGGACAATTCAGTACTCCACCGGCAGCGGGTCGAGGCTGCGCCAAATATACCAAGTGGCCACCGAGCGGAAAGGCGCCCAGGCCTCGCCCACCTCGCGCGCTTCGGCACGCGACACCGGTTCGCCACTGAAATAGTTCAGGCTGATGCCCTTGATCAGGCCCAGGTCGTCCAGCGGCATCACGTTGGGCCGCATCAGGTGAAAGATGAGGAACATCTCAGCCGTCCAGCGGCCGATGCCGCGGATCGACACCAACTCGGTGATGATGGCTTCGTCGTCCATCTGCTGCCACCGCTTGACCTGCGCACTGCCGTCGCTGAAGTGGCGCGCCAGGTCCAGCAGGTACTCGGTCTTGCGTGCCGACAGGCCGGCTTCGCGCATCTGCGGCACCGGCAGCGACTGCACATTGCCGGGTTTCAGGCGGCTGGGCGCACCGCCCACGGCCAGCGCAAAGCGGTCCCACACCGCTTGCGCGGCCTTCACCGAAATCTGCTGCCCGACGATGGAACGTGCCAACGTGGTGAAAGCGTCGCCGCGGCTCTTCAGGCGGGCTTCGCCGAAGCGCGGGATCAGCTTTTTCAGCACGCGGTCACGTTTGGCCAGGTGGCGGCAGGCTTCGTCCCAGTAAGCCGGCGTGAAGTCCGGGTCTGTCGCGGCCACGGCCGCGGCGGGCGAAACGTCCAGCACAGCAGGTGACGGCGGCAGCGCCGCGGCGGACTTGGGCATGGGTTTCAGGCGCGGACCCAGGTGGTGCCCTGCGGCCGGTCCTTGAGTTCGATGCCCAGTGCGGCCAGTTCGGCGCGGATGCCATCGGCGGCAGCGAAGTTGCGCGCCTGCTTGGCGGCCGTGCGCGCGTCGATGCGCGACTGCACGAAGTTTTCGTCGACCGAGCTGCCGCCTTGCAGATAGGCCTTGGGTTGTGCCTGCAGCAAACCAAGCGTGCCCGCCAGTGCTTTCAACAGGGCAGCATCGGCCGTCTGACCGCGGTTGACGTCGCCCACCAGATCGAACAGCACAGCCAGCGCGCCTGGGGTGTTGAAGTCGTCGTCCATCGCGGCCTTGAAGGCGGCGGCACGCGGCTCTGCCCAGTCGATGGCCGCCAGGTCGGGCACCGGGCCGGCGGCATCCAGCGCCGTGTACAGGCGCTTCAGCGCACTGCGTGCTTCTTCGAGCAGCGTGTCGCTGAAGTTGAAAGGGCTGCGGTAATGCGTGCGCAGCATGAACAGCCGCACCGATTCGCCATCGAACTTCTTCAACACGTCGGCGATGGTGAAGAAGTTGCCCAGCGACTTGGACATCTTCGTGTCGTCGATGTTCAGGAAGCCGTTGTGCATCCAGGTGCGCACGAACTCGCCGCCACAGGCACCAACGCTCTGCGCGATTTCGTTTTCGTGGTGCGGGAACTGCAGGTCCATGCCACCGCCATGGATGTCGATGGGCAGGCCCAGCACACTTTCGCTCATGGCCGAGCATTCGATGTGCCAGCCCGGCCGGCCCGGGCCGTAGGCGCTGGGCCACTGGGCGTCTTCGGGTTCGTCGGGCTTGGCGGCCTTCCACAGCACGAAGTCCAGCGGGTCCTGCTTGTCGCCGAGCACCGCGACACGTTCACCGGCACGCAGTTCGTCCAGGCTCTTGCCCGACAGCTTGCCGTAGCCCTCGAAGCGGCGCACCGCGAAGTTGACATCGCCGCCTTCGGCCTGGTAGGCCAGGCCCTTGCCCTGCAACTTGCCGATGATGCCCAGCATCTGCGGCACGAAGTCGGTGGCACGGGGTTCGTGCGTGGGCACTGCCGCGCCCAGGGCCGCAAAGTCCTGGTGCATGGTGGCAATCATCTCGTCGGTGAGCTGACGGATCGTGATGCCGCGCTCCACCGCCCGGCGGATGATCTTGTCTTCGATGTCGGTGATGTTGCGCACGTAGGTCACGCGGTAACCGCAGGCCAGCAACCAGCGGTAGACCGTGTCGAAGGCCAGGATCATGCGCGCATGGCCCAGGTGGCAGAGGTCGTAGACGGTGATGCCGCAGACGTACATGCGCACGTGCCCGGGCTCGATGGGCACAAAGGGTTCCTGGCGGCGCGTGAGCGTGTTGTGGATTCGGAGCGTCATGGCTGGGGCTTGGGTGGCGGCGCCGCGCCGGCTGTCAACGCCAACCGGTGTGCGCCCTGCGGGGCGTGGCGGCGTCGATAGAATCGGCTTTCAGTATAGCGGCGGCTCCGCGGGCAAGTTCGCCTGACATGCCCGTGCTTGTACCCCCTCTCATGCCACCTGTGACCCGTTTGCCGCCCCGTCTGCCGCGTGCCCTGTTGGCTGCCCTGTTGTTCGTCAGCAGCGCCGCTTGGTCGGATGTGGTGAGCGACGTGCACACGCTGATGGGCCGAAACAATCTGGCGGGTGCGCTGCAGGTGGCCCAGGCCGCCGAAGCGGCCAACCCACGCGACGCCCAGGCCCGATTCCTGATCGCCGTGGTGCTGATGGAGATGCAGCGCAACGACGAGGCCCTGGCCGCCTTCACGCGCCTGAGCCAGGAATACCCCGAGCTGCCCGAGCCCTTCAACAACCTGGCTCTTCTGCACGTGCGCGCGGGCCGACTTGAACTGGCCAGGCAGGCCCTGGAAAGTGCACTGCGCAACGATGCGACTCATCGTGCCTCACGCGCCAACCTGGGTGAGGTGTACCTGATGCTGGCGGTGCAGACCTGGGAACAGGCAGCCGCCCAAGGCCCGCTGGACCAGCGCCTGGTGCGCAAGCTGGAAGCCGCCCGCGCACTGCTCAAGGCGGTGGACACTGCACCCGGGTCACCGGCCCGCTAGACTCGCCACCCGCGGCATCGACCGCAGCCGCCGTCTGCATTTCCCCGCCCCCGTTGGAGGACCGCACTTGAAGACCTTTGCCCGACTTTGCATCGCGCCCGCGCTGGCAGTGGCCCTGCTGTTGCTTTCCTTGCCTGCCTTGGCGCAAAAGGTGCGCCTGGCCACCAGCGCCGGCGACATCGTGGTGCAGCTGGAGGCCGACAAGGCCCCCAAGACCGTGGCCAACTTCGTGCAGTACGTGAAGGCCGGCCATTACAACGGCACGGTGTTCCACCGGGTCATCGAAACCTTCATGATCCAGGGTGGCGGCTACAAGGCCGACATGAGCGAGAAGCCCACCCGGGCTCCCATCGCCCTGGAAAGCCGCACCGGCCTGAGCAATGTGCGCGGCACCTTGGCCATGGCACGCACCGGCAACCCCGACTCGGCGACATCGCAATTTTTCATCAACGTGGTCGACAACGTCTTCCTGGACCAGCCCAATGCGCGCGACGGCAATGGCTACGCCGTGTTCGGCAAGGTCGTCGAGGGCATGGACGTCGTCGACAAGATCAAGGCCATGCCCACCACGTCGTCGGGCATGCACCAGAACCTGCCGGTCACAGCCGTGACCATTCGCAAAGCCACCGTGGAGAACTGATATGAGCAAGACCGTGCAAATGGAAACCAGCGCCGGCACCCTGAAGATCGAGCTGGACGAAGCCAAGGCACCGCTGTCCACCGCCAACTTCCTGGCCTACGTGAACAGCGGCCACTACGACGGCACCGTCTTCCACCGCGTCATCAAGGGCTTCATGCTGCAGGGCGGCGGCTTCGAGGCCGGCATGAAGCAAAAGAACACGCTGGCGCCCATCAAGAACGAAGCCAACAACGGGCTGAAGAACAAGCGTTACACCTTGTCGATGGCACGCACCAATGACCCGCACTCGGCCACGTCGCAGTTTTTTGTCAACGTCGCCGACAATGCCTTTCTCGACTTCAAGGCCGAAAACGCCTCGGGCTGGGGTTATGCCGTGTTCGCCCGTGTTGTCGAAGGCACCGAAGTGGTGGACCAGATCGAAAAGGTCAGCACCGGCCGCAAGGGCTTCCATGACGACGTGCCGCTGGAAGACGTGCTGATCATCAAGGCCGTCGAAATCAGCTGATGTGCTGCGCCCATGCCTGAAGCCGGGGGAACCGGGCAAGACGGCCAGCTGCCGGCGTGTTACGAGCTGACGGCGGCGCCCGCCTGGCGCAAGGTCGACTTCATCTCCGACCTGCACTTGTGCGAACAGCTGCCGCGCACCTTCGATGCCTTCGTGGCGCACCTGCTGCACACACCGGCCGACCTGGTGGTGATCCTGGGTGACCTGTTCGAGGTCTGGGTCGGTGACGACATGGGCAACCATGGCTTCGAACGCCGATGCATCGAAGCCATGGCGCAGGCCGCCAGCCATCGGCAACTGGCATTCATGGTGGGCAACCGCGACTTCCTGGCCGGCGCCGACCTGTTGCGCCAAACTGGCGCCATGGGTCTGCCCGACCCGACCGTGCTGGTCGCCTGGGGCCAGCGTGTCCTGCTCAGCCACGGGGATGCCTTGTGCCTGGCCGACCTGCCCTACCAGGCCTTCAGGCGCGAGGTGCGTTCACCAGCCTGGCAGGCTGCGTTTCTGGCCAAGCCGCTGAAAGAACGCCTGAAGATCGCCGCCGACATCCGGCAGATGAGCCAGTCCAGGCGCCAGTTCGACGGTGCCGCCGATGCCGACATCGACACCGCGGCGGCTGTTCGCTGGATGCACGCCCTGGGCGCACGCGAGATGGTGCACGGCCACACCCATCGCCCCGGCAGCGAGTTGCTGGCGCCCGGCTACAAACGCCACGTGCTGAGCGACTGGGACCTTGACCACGGCAGCCGGGCCGAGGTGTTGCGGCTCACCCGCGACGGTTTCGAACGCCTGCCCCCGGCAGCGCGCTGAGCCCATGGTTGGCAGTTGGTGGCAAGCGCTTCAGGCCCGGCGCGAGGCGGCTGCGGTGCAGCGCCGTGCCGTGCCCGATGACCTGTGGAAACGCACGCTGGTGCGCTACCCCTTCCTGCAGCGCCGCGACCCGGCCGACGGCGCCGAACTGCGGCGCCTGACCAGCCTGTTCCTGGACCGCAAGGAATTCACCTGCACCGGCGGCCTGAAACTCACCGACGCCATGGCGGTGTCGATTGCCGCCCAGGCGGCCTTGCCGGTGCTGCGCCTGGGCCTGGACGTCTACGAAGGTTTTGTCGGCATCACCGTGCACCCCGACGTGGTGGTCGCCCAGCGATCGCAGGAAGACGTCGACGGCGTGGTGCACGAGTTCGAAGCAGAGTTGCTGGGCGAGGTCATCCCCGGCGGGCCGGTGATGCTGTCGTGGCCGCATGTTCGACGCGCCGGCCACAGCGCGGCGGCCAGCCTGAACGTCGTCATCCACGAATTCGTGCATGTGCTGGAACGAGCCGCCGGCGGCCTGCCGCCGCTGCCCCCGGGTCTGACAGCGCAGGAGTTCGACTCCACGCTGGCGCAGGAGTTTGCGCACTTCGTGCAGCGTGTCGAAGCCGACGAAACCACCGTGCTCGACCCCTACGGCGCCAGCGCACAGGACGAGTTTTTTGCGGTGGCCAGCGAAGCCTTTTTCGTCAACGCGGCGCAGATGCAAAAAGAGCATCCCGTGTTGTACGGGATGCTCTGTCGGCTGTTCCTGCAAGACCCGGCGGCTGACCAGCCGCCTGCCCGCCGAACCTGACGCTCAGGCCGCCGTGGCCTCGGCGCGTGGCTTGTCGCTTTTCTTCGGCGGCTGGATGTCCAGCAGCACCTGGTCCTTGTCGTCGATGTCCACCGACAGGCGGCCACCGTCGACCAGGCGGCCGAACAGCAACTCGTCGGCCAGCGCACGGCGAATGGTGTCCTGGATCAGGCGCTGCATCGGGCGTGCGCCCATCAGCGGATCGAAGCCCTTCTTGGCCAGGTACTTGCGCAGTGCGTCGCTGAAGGTCACGTCCACCTTCTTCTCGGCCAGCTGGCCCTCCAGCTGCAGCAGGAACTTGTCGACCACACGCAGGATGATCTCTTCGTCCAGCGCCCGGAAATTGACGATGGCGTCCAGCCGGTTGCGGAACTCGGGCGTGAACAGGCGCTTGATGTCGGCCATCTCGTCACCCTGCTCGCGCTTGTTGGTGAAGCCGATGGTCGACTTGTTCATGGTCTCGGCACCCGCGTTGGTGGTCATGATGATGATCACATTGCGGAAGTCGGCCTTGCGCCCGTTGTTGTCGGTCAGCGTGCCGTGGTCCATGACCTGCAGCAGCACGTTGAAGACATCGGGGTGCGCTTTTTCGATTTCATCCAGCAGCAGCACCGAGTGCGGCTTCTTGGTGACGGCCTCGGTCAGCAGACCACCCTGGTCGAAACCCACGTAGCCCGGGGGCGCGCCGATCAGCCGGCTCACGGCATGACGCTCCATGTACTCGGACATGTCGAAACGGATCAGGTCGATGCCCAGCACGTAGGCCAGCTGCTTGGCCACTTCGGTCTTGCCCACGCCCGTGGGGCCGCTGAACAGGAAGCTGCCGATGGGCTTGTCGCCCTTGCCCAGGCCTGAACGGGCCATCTTGATGGACGCTGCCAAGGCGTCGATGGCCGGGTCTTGACCGTAGACCACGCTCTTCAGGTCGCGGTCCAGCAGCTTGAGCTTGCTGCGGTCGTCCGACGACACGCTGGCCGGCGGGATGCGGGCGATCTTGGCCACGATCTCTTCGACCTCGCTGCGCGTGATGGTCTTCTTGCGCTTGTTGGCCGGCAGGATGCGCTGCGCCGCACCTGCTTCGTCGATGACGTCGATGGCCTTGTCGGGCAGATGACGGTCGTTGATGAACTTGGCGGAGAGCTCGGCAGCGGCCTGCAGCGCGCCCACCGCGTACTTCACGCTGTGGTGTTCTTCGAAGCGTGACTTCAGGCCCTTCAGGATCTCCACCGTCTGCTCGACCGTGGGCTCGACCACGTCGACCTTCTGGAAGCGCCGTGACAGCGCCGCGTCTTTCTCGAAAATGCCGCGGTACTCGGTGAAGGTGGTGGCACCGATGCACTTCATGGTGCCGTTGCTCAGGGCCGGCTTCAGCAGGTTGCTGGCATCCAGCGTGCCGCCACTGGCCGCACCCGCACCGATCAGGGTGTGGATCTCGTCGATGAACAGGATCGCGTTCGGGTGGTCCTTCAGCTGCTTGAGCACACCCTTGAGACGTTGTTCGAAGTCACCACGGTACTTGGTGCCCGCCAGCAGCGCGCCCATGTCCAGCGAATAGACGGTGGCGTCGCCCAGCACTTCGGGCACGTCGTTCTGCGTGATGCGCCAGGCCAGGCCTTCGGCAATGGCCGTCTTGCCCACGCCGGCTTCGCCCACCAGCAGGGGGTTGTTCTTGCGGCGGCGGCAGAGCACCTGGATGACACGCTCGACCTCGTGTTCGCGGCCGATCAACGGGTCGATCTTGCCGTCACGTGCCTGCTGGTTCAGGTTCTGCGTGAACTGTTCCAGCGGCGAGCCCTTGGCGTCTCCTCCCTCTTCCTTTTCGCCTTCGCCGGTGTTGCTTTCGTTGCTCTTGGTGGGCTCGGGCGGATCGGACTTCTTGATGCCGTGGGCAATGAAGTTCACCACGTCCAGCCGCGTCACGCCCTGCTGGTGCAGGTAGTAGACGGCGTGTGAGTCCTTCTCGCCGAAGATGGCCACCAGCACGTTGGCGCCGGTGACCTCCTTCTTGCCACTGCCCGTGCTCTGCACATGCATGATGGCGCGCTGGATGACACGCTGGAAACCCAGCGTGGGCTGCGTGTCCACCTCTTCATTGCCACCCACGGTGGGCGTGTTTTCCTTGATGAAGGTGGCCAGGCTCTTGCGCAGGTCTTCGATGTTGGCCGCGCAGGCGCGCAGCACCTCGGCGGCCGACGGGTTGTCCAGCAAGGCCATGAGCAGGTGCTCGACCGTGATGAACTCGTGGCGCTGCTGGCGCGCCTCGACAAACGCCATGTGCAGGCTGACTTCAAGCTCTTGCGCGATCATGCGGCCTCCATAATGCATTGGAGCGGGTGCCCTTCACGGCGTGCAGCCGTGAGCACCAGCTCGACCTTCGTTGCGGCAACGTCCTTTGGGTAGACACCACAGACGCCGCGCCCTTCGTGGTGTATCTGCAGCATGATGTGCGTGGCCGTGTCCGCATCACGCTGGAAAAACCGCTGCAACACCATGACGACAAACTCCATCGGGGTGTAGTCGTCATTCAACATCACCACCTGGTACAGCGCCGGTGGCTTCGTGCGCGCGGCCTTTCGCTCGGCCACCACCACACCGCCGGGTTCGCGGACGGGCCGCGGCGGCGGTGGGGGCGACGGAGGGGTTTCGTCGGGCATGGGCCATTCTATCGAGTTGCACCTTTGCTGCACGCGGTGCACACATGCCCGTCGCTGCCCCTGCATATTGGTCCCGACGCGTGGTGTTCAAGCGCCGAGCAAGGGTCAATTTCTCCTCTTCTTCCGTCCACGTTCGGCAACGACAGCGTCGAAGGCTTGCTCAGGCCAACCCCTGACGCAGCCTTGACACGGCGACAAAGCCAAGCGGACAATTTCACGGTAGTCGACGAAAAGAGAGCGCCATGGCGACCGGTACAGTGAAGTGGTTCAACGATGCCAAGGGATTTGGTTTCATTGAACCGGCAGGCGGCGGTGCCGATGTCTTTGCCCATTTTTCTGCGGTGCAGATGGACGGCTTTCGCACCTTGAAGCAAGGCAGCCCGGTCAGCTACGAGCTGGTGCAGGGGCCCAAAGGCGACCTGGCCCAGAACATCCGCATGCTCGACCAGGACGGCAACCCCGTCGAATCGAAGCCGGCAGAAGCCTCTCAGTGAGCGGCGCCCATGGCGGGGTCAGCCCGCTGGGCCTGCTGTCCTGAAGGATCGGCTTGTTCACTGCCGTTGTTGGACAGCGCACCGACTGGCAGCGATTCGTGGCGCACGATGAGCCGCAGCGCAAACGGCGCCGCACATCGGAGCGAACATGAAAAGACGTGCACGCATCACCGGCAAGGTGCAGTACCGACAGGGTGATGGTGTCAACAGCACCATTCGCCCGGGGCTCTGCGAGATCGAAGAAACCGCCCAGGACGTGACCATCAGCTGGACCGACGGAGACACCCATGGTTCGGCCGCCATGCCGCTGGCCGACTTCAAGGTTCACCTGGCCAACAAGGACATCCACTTCCTGGTGGAACAGGCCGCCTGAACCGGCCGGACGCTGGCGACCGGCGGCCGAACGCCATCGCCATCGCCATCGCCATCGCCATCGCCATCAGGCCGGGCGGCGGGCCGCCTTGCCCAGCAGTTCCAGCAGCATGCCCTGCTCTGCGCGGCTCAGGCCCGCCAAGGCTTGCGCTTCGGCATCGGCCAGGCGCCGCAAGGCATCGGTCACGGCGCGCCGGCCAGCGCCGGTGCAGTTCACCTCGAGCCCACGACCATCGCTGGGCTTCGGGGTGCGCTGCACCAAGCCCCGCGACTCCAGCCGGTCCAGGCATTGCGTGATGAGCGGCCGGCTGATGCTGAGCGCTTGCGCCAGCTGGGCCGGCCCTGCGCCCGGGTTGCCGTGAATCAGTGCCAACGCCGAAAACTCGACCGGCTTCAGGGCCAGCGCATCGCTCATCTGCTGGTCGAAGACCGCCGAGGTGATGACCGCAGCCTGTGCCAAGCGGTAGCCCAGCAGCGCCGCCAGCGCACCTTCGTGCAAACTGCCGTCGGGTGTGCGGCCCAGGATCACGGCTGCGTGGTGCCCAGACCCAGCAGGCGCACCGCGTTGTCCTTCAGGATCAGCGGCTTGACCTTGTCCTTGAAGCCGGCTTCGTCGAAGTCCTTCATCCAGCGCTCGGGTGTGATCAGCGGGTAGTCGCTGCCAAACAGCATGCGGTCTTTCAGCAGCGTGTTGGCGTATTGCACCAACTGCGGCGGAAAGTACTTGGGGCTCCAGCCCGACAGGTCGATCCAGACATTGGGCTTGTGCAGCGCCAGGCTCAGCGCTTCGTCCTGCCAGGGCCAACTGGGGTGGGCAATGACGATCTGGATGTCGGGGAAGTCGATGGCCACGTCTTCCAGCAGCATCGGGTTGCTGTTCTGCAAGCGCAGGCCACCGCCGCAGCGCATGCCGCTGCCGATGCCCGAGTGCCCGCTGTGGAAGATGGCCGGCAGCTTGTGTTCGGCAATCACCTCGTACAGCGGCCACGCCATGCGGTCGTAGGGCAGGAAACCCTGCACCGTCGGGTGGAACTTGAAGCCCTTGGCGCCGTGTTCGGCGATCAGGCGGCGCGCTTCTCGTGCACCCATGCGGCCCTTGTGCGGGTCGATGGATGCAAAGGCGATCATCATGTCGCTGTTGGCGGCAGCGGCTTCGCAGATCTCTTCGTTGGGAATGCGGCGGCGCCCGAGTTGCGACTCGCTGTCCACCGTGAACATCACGAGGCCGATCTTCTGCTCGCGGTAGTAAGCCACGGTCTCGGCGATGGTGGGCCGGCGGTTGGACCCGAAGTACTTGTCGGCGGCGCGGTCGTACTCTTCGCCATAGTTGTCGAAGGGGTTCCAGCACGACACCTCGGCGTGGGTGTGGATGTCGATGGCTCGCAGGTCGGCAATGTTCATGTGAGCTGCTTCGTTGATTCATTCGCCGAATCAGTATAGGGGACTGAAGCACCCGAAGCACCCCTCGCTTTTAGCGCCTTGTGACTGGTGTTCGCCCTGATGCATCAGCCGTCCTGATAGTTCATGCTTTGAACCAGATGACGGTATCCACATGAACCCTCCGCAGCCACGGCCGGGTGCCGAAACCCGCGCGTCGTCCGCCCAATCGTCGGCCAGTGCAGTCGCCGGGTATCGCCACGCGAACGTGGGTGGTTGCCTGCAAGCCAAGGTGCACACGCGGGGTGACGGCCACGTGCTGATGCGGGCCAGCGAAGAGTTGCAGCCCTTCCCTCGGCGCCTGACCGACCGCCTGGAACACTGGGCGCAAGTGGCCCCCGACCGCACGCTGGTGGCGCGCCGCGCCCCAGGCGGCGGTGACTGGGTCCGCGTCAGCTTCGCGCAGATGCTCTGGCGTGTGCAGGCCGTGGGCCAGGCCCTGCTCGACCTGGGGCTGAACCGGGAGCGGCCGCTGGCCATCCTGTCCGACAACGACATCGAACACTTCACCCTCGCACTGGCGGCAACCTGGGTCGGTGTGCCCAGCGTGCCGGTCTCGCCCGCCTATTCGCTGCTCTCGCAAGATCACGCGAAACTGCGCCACATTCTGGGCATTGCCACGCCCGGCGCCGTGTTTGTGGCCGACACCAGCTACGCCCGTGCGCTGGCGGCCGTGGTGCCGGCCGATGTGCCGGTGATCCTGGGCGCCGGTGAACTGGCAGACCGCAGCACAGTGCCATTTGCACAGATGCTGGCCACCGTGCCAGGCCCGCAAGTGCAGGCTGCACACGACACGGTGGACGAAAACACCGTGGTCAAGATCCTTTTCACGTCGGGTTCGACCAAAGCCCCCAAAGGTGTCATCAACACCCACCGCATGATGTGCGCCAACCTGCAGATGCAGGCCCAGTGCATGGCCTTTCTGACCGAAGAATCGCCAGTGCTGGTGGACTGGTTGCCCTGGAACCACACCTTCGGCGGCAACCAGAACGTCGGCATCTGCCTGTACAACGGCGGCACGCTGTACATCGACGAAGGCAAGCCCACGGCCAAGGGCATGGCGCAGACGCTGGCCAATCTGCGCGAGATTGCGCCCACGGTCTACTTCAACGTGCCCAAGGGCTTCGAAGAGCTTTCACTGGCCATGGAAGTCGACGACGTGCTGCGCGCCCGGCTCTTCAGCCGCGTCAAGGCCTTCATGTTTGCCGGCGCCGGCCTGGCGCAGGCGGTCTGGGACCGGCTGGACCGCCAGGCCGAAGCCACCGTGGGTGAACGCATCCGCATCATCACCGGCCTGGGCATGACCGAAACCGCGCCGTCCTGCCTGTTTGTCGTGCAGCCGGGTGCGGGCGCCGGCCACATCGGACTGCCCTGCCCGGGGGTGGAAGTGAAGCTCGTGCCCAACGCCGCAGGCAGCGGCAAAACCGAGATCCGCTTCCGCGGACCCAATGTGATGCCGGGTTACTGGCGCGCACCCGAACAGACCGCCGAAGCCTTCGACGACGAAGGTTTCTACCGCACCGGCGACGCGGTGCAGTTCATCGACCCCGCCGACCCGCAACGCGGCCTGCGCTTCGACGGCCGCATCGCCGAAGACTTCAAGCTGTCCACCGGCACCTTCGTCAGCGTGGGCCCCTTGCGCGCGCGGGTCATTGCTGCAGGCGACCCGTTTGTGCAGGACGCGGTGGTGGCCGGCATCAACCGCGACGACGTCGGCCTGCTTGTCTTCCCGCGTGTCGATGAGCTGCGCCGCCACTTCAACTTGTCGGACGGGGTGGACAACGCGGAACTGCTGGCTGCGAAGCCGGTGCGCGAGTTTTTTCAGCAGATGCTCGACAGCCTGTGGGCCGCCGGCACGGGCAGCGCCAACCGCCCGGCGCGTTTGCTGCTGCTGACCGAAGCGGCGCAGATCGACCGCGGTGAACTCACCGACAAGGGCTCCATCAACCAGCGGGCCGTGCTCGCCCACCGCGCCGCACTGGTCGAGCGCCTGTATGAAAGTGGGCACGGCGACGTGCTGCTGGCCCCCGGCGCCAAGACGGCCTGACGCGGCACCATGCGCTCGACAACTTCGCTCTGAGTAGAGCGCGGCCCGAGTGGGCAAGCCGCTGCAGCCTCGTTAAGCTGCCGGCTTCCTGCATCCGGACTCTCACATGCCCAGCCACGAATACGGGCCGCAGCGCGCCCCTGCCACCGACACCGACCCCCAGGAAACCCGCGAATGGCTGGACGCGCTGGATTCCGTGCTGGCCACTGCCGGACCGGCCCGCGCCGAGTTCCTGGTGCAGGCGCTGCAGGAACAGGCCTCGGCCCAAGGCGTGGCGGCGCATGCCCAGGCGTTTTCGGCCTACCGCAACACCATCCCGCTGGAACGGCAAGGGGCCTACCCGGGCAAGCTGGCGCTGGAAGAGCGCATCACCGCCATGTTGCGCTGGAACGCCCTGGCGATGGTGGTGCGTGCCAACGAAGCGCATGGTGAACTGGGTGGTCACATTGCCAGTTATGCATCGGCGGCCGAGATCTTCGAGATCGGCTTCAACCACTTCTTCAAGGGCAGCGCCGACGGCCAGCGCAGTGACCTGGTGTATTTCCAGCCGCACTCGGCCCCGGGTGTCTACGCCCGGGCGTTTCTGGAAGGGCGTCTGAGCGAAGAGCAGTTGGCCCACTACCGCCAGGAAGTGGGCGGCCAGGGCCTGTGTTCCTACCCTCACCCGTGGTTGATGCCGGGCTTCTGGCAGTTCCCCACCGGTTCGATGGGCCTGGGGCCGCTGTGTGCCGTGTACCAGGCGCGTTTCATGCGCTACCTGTCGCACCGCGGGCTGCTGGAAACGGCGGGCCGCCACGTGTGGGCTGTCATCGGCGACGGCGAGATGGACGAGCCCGAATCCATCGCCGGGCTGACGCTGGCGGCGCGTGAACGGCTGGACAACCTGACCTTCATCGTCAACTGCAATCTGCAGCGCCTGGACGGTCCGGTGCGTGGCAATGGCCAGATCATCCAGGAGCTGGAAGCGCTGTTCAGCGGCGCCGGCTGGAACGTCATCAAGGTGCTGTGGGGCAGCGAGTGGGACGCGCTGTTCGAACGCGACAAGGAACACGTGCTGCTGCGTGCGCTGAGCCGCACCGTCGACGGCCAGTACCAGACGCTGGGCGCCAACGACGGCGCCTACAACATCGAGCACTTCTTCCGCCAGGACCCGGCCGTGCAGCAGTTGGTGGCGCACATGAGCGAGGCCGAGATTGACGGCCTCAAACGCGGCGGCCACGACTTCCGCAAGCTGCACGCGGCCTTGGCTGCAGCGCAGCTTCACAAGGGCCGGCCGACGGTGATCCTGGCCAAGACCAAAAAGGGCTACGGCATGGGTGGTGTGGGCGAATCCCGCATGACGGCACACGGGGCCAAGAAGCTGGATGCGGCGGCGCTCATTGCCTTCCGCAACCGCTTCGCCCTGCCCCTGTCCGACGAGGACGCGGCCGCGCTGCGTTTCATCCGGCCCGCGCCCGACAGCGCCGAGATGCAACACCTGCAGCATCGCCGCGCGGCGCTGGGCGGGCCGCTGCCACTGCGCAATGCCGACAGCCCGACGCTGGAGGTGCCCGCCATCGGCACCTGGGCCGACTTTGCGCTGAATGCCGGCGGCAAGGAGATGTCCACCACCATGGCCGCCGTGCGTGCGCTGGCCAACCTGCTGAAGCACCCCGTGCTGGGTCCGCGCATCGTGCCCATCGTGGCCGACGAAGCGCGCACCTTCGGCATGGCCAACTTGTTCAGGCAGGTGGGCATCTATGCACCCGACGGCCAGCACTACGAGCCTGAGGACGCACACACGATGCTCTACTACCGCGAGCTGAAAAACGGCCAGCTGCTGGAAGAGGGCATCAACGAGGCCGGTGCCATGAGTTCATGGATCGCCGCGGCCACCAGCTACAGCGTGCACGGGCTGCCCATGTTGCCGGTCTACATCTACTACTCGATGTTCGGCTTCCAACGCGTGGGTGACCTGATCTGGGCCGCTGCCGACCAGCGCAGCCGCGGCTTTCTGTTCGGCGCCACGGCCGGCCGCACCACGCTCGGTGGCGAAGGCCTGCAACACCAGGACGGCAGCAGCCTGCTGGTGGCCAGCACGGTGCCCAATTGCCGCGCCTGGGACCCGGCTTCGGCCGGTGAGCTGGCGGTCATCCTGCAACACGGCATGCAGCGCATGCTGGTGGAGCAGCAGGACGAGTTCCACTACGTCACGCTGATGAACGAAAACCAGTCCATGCCCAGCCTGCCGGCTGCAGCGCACGGCGATGTGCTCAAGGGCATGTACCGTCTGCAAGAGACCCCCTGCGCAGAACCCGTGGCCCACATCCGCCTGCTCGGTTCGGGCACCTTGCTGCGGGAAGTGCTGTTGGCAGCCGACACCCTGGCGCGTGAACACGGCATCAGCAGTGAGGTGTTCAGCGTCACCAGCTTCAGCGAACTGGCACGCGAGGCCCGTGAGCAGCAGCGCCTGGACCGCTTGCAGCCGCTGCCCAGCGGGCCACGCCCAACCCATGTCAGCTGCCTGCTGGCCGGCGACGCGCCGGTGCTGGCCACCACCGACCATGTGCGAGCCTGGCCGCAGCTGATTGCGGAATACCTGCCCGCGCGCTACCTGACGCTGGGCACCGACGGCTTCGGCCGCAGCGACACCCGGCAGCAGCTGCGCAGCTTTTTCGAGGTGGATGCCAACAGCATCGTGCAGGCGGCGCTTGACGTGCTGGTGCGAGCAGGGCGACTCAGCCCTGCAGTGCGCCTGCCCTCAGCCCAGGCGCCGGCCGAAGCCAGCTGGAAACGATAAGGAATGGGTCGGCAACGCTCAGAACCACGTCCACAAACGCCGTACCCAGCGCGGCAGGCGGTCTGTGGTGGGCTGATAAAGGTAGCGGAGTTGGGCGTGGCGCATGGCTGGCAAGGACAGTGGGTGGCAGTGTCACTACTGTACAAACATCCAGTCCATGGCACAAGCCTCTTCTGTTGCCCGTGTGCTGCCTCTCCAGCCGCGAGGTCGGGCCGCCATCTCAGCCGGCAAAAGCCAACTGACCCGGCTGGGTGCGCGGCCCACCTGGCGGACCGCCCGCCGAGCAGTCTGCGCCTGACTTTGGCCAGGCCGATGCGCCATTGCGCAGCCGCTCGTAGACCTGCCGCACGACGCCATAACACTCGCAGCTCAGGGCCTCGAGCCCACGCCGATCCAGCACCTGGATGCGCCCGCGGCCATAGCTGATCAAGCCCTCGCGCTGCAGTGTCAAGGCTGCCGTGGTGATGCCCTCGCGCCGCACACCCAGCATGGACGCGATGCGTTCGTGCGTGACCCTCAACTCGCAGCTGGCCTGTCGGTCCAGGTGCTGCAGCAGCCATCGGCACAGCTGCGGTGCCAGCGCGTGGTGGCGGTTGCAGGCCGAGGTCTGGGCCATGTGCGTGAACAGGGCCTGCGTGTAGCGCAGCAGCTGCTCCATCACCGGTTCGCTGTCGCGCGCCAGGTCGGCAATGTCGCGTGCCGACATGCGCCAGGCCATACCGGGGGCCAGCACCACGGCACCGCTCAGTGCCTTGCCACCGCCCATGTAGGCACACACGCCCACCACCCCTTCACGGCCCACCACTGCCACTTCAGCGCTGGCGCCGTCGAGCATGGGCGACACCAGTGACACGGTGGCGGTGACGGGAAAGTGCACATACCGCAGCACCGAACCCGACTCGTAGAGCATGGCGCCCGCCGGCAGCTCCACCGCTTCCAGCAGGGGCTGGATGGCATGGGTCACCTCGGGGGGCAGCGATGCCAGGAGCTGGTTGTTGGCTTGGGCCGGGCGGACAGTGTTCACGGGTGATTGCGTCTCGTAGCTGACCCCGGGGGGTCGACGGGACGAAATCTAGGTCCGATGAGAAGGGCTATGTATGTCGAAAGACGCAGCGTGCCCAGGGCAATATGCAAAGTATTGTGTGCATCACACCAAGGGCCGCGCGGGCGGTCGGCCGTCGCCGTACAGGTCGGCCAGTCGTGCCATGGCTTTCACGTCGCGCAAGACCAGACGACCGTTTTCGATGCGGTGCAGACCACGCCGTTCCAGCTTGCGCAGCGTCTTGTTGGTGTGCACCAGCGACAGGCCCAGGCCGTCGGCAATGTGCTGCTGGGTCAAAGGAAAGGGCACGCCCGCCGCACCCGCGTCGGGCTGCAGTGCGGCCGCGCGCTTGAACAGCAGGATCAGCAGCGAAGCGATGCGCTCTTCGGCGCTGCGCCGGCCCACCGACAGCAGCGTGTCGTCGACCATCGACTCTTCGTGGGCCGTGAGCCAGGTGATGTTGAAGCCCATCATCGGGCTCTGGCGGTGCAGTTCCCAGAGTGCGTCGCGCTGGAAGACGCAGAAGCGCGCGTCAGTCAGCGTTTCCACACCATGGGCCGCTGCGTCGCCCATCTTCTGCTGCACACCGATGAAGTCACCGGCCAGCAGGAAGTTCAGGATCTGCCGCCGGCCGTCGCTGAGGGTCTTGTAGCGGAAGGCCCAGCCGTACAGCAGCGTGTACAGGGGAGCATCGGTCTGGCCTTCGTGGATCAAGGCCTCACCCGCCGGCAGGTTGCGTTCGCGGCGCTTGAGCGACTGCACCAGCGTCAGCTCTTCACCCGTGGGTTCGATGAACAGCTTCAGCTGCCGCAGCGGGCACTCGCGGCAGGGTATCTCATCACGGTGAGCAGGCTCGGCCGCGGCATTGGGGCCGCCCTCGGCAGCGGGCATGGCATCGGTCAGCACGTTCATGGTGTGGGGTGTGCGCTCTGTTCAGGCCTGGTAGCAGTATCCCACCCCGTAAACCGAGCGGATGCGTTCGCTGCCGGCACCGGCCAGCTCGAGCTTGCGCCGCAGGTTCTTCACGTGGCTGTCGACGGCACGCTCGGTGGCCGCACGGGCTTCGCCCTGCAGCAGGTCGAGCAGCTGGGAACGCGGGTAGACACGGCCGGGCTGCGCCGCCAAGGTGCGCAGCAGACGGAACTCGTTGGGCGTGAGGTCCAGCGCCCGGCCTTGCCAGGTGGCACGCCAGCCTTGTTCGTCCACATCCAGTGCCATGGCGGGCAGCACCGCTGCCGTCGGCCCTTGCGCGGCTCGCGTGCGCCGCAGCACCGCTTTCACGCGGGCCATCACCTCGCGAGGGCTGAAGGGTGTTTTGGGGATGTAATCGTCTGCCCCCAGCTCCAGGCCGGCCAGCCGGTCGGACTCGTCGGCTCGTGCGGTCAGCATCACGATGGGCACCGATGTCAGGGCCCGCAGCTGCCGGCACAAGCTCAGCCCATCCAGGCCCGGCAACATCAGGTCCAGCAGCACCAGGTCGTGACGGCGCTCGGTCCAGGCCTGCAGCGCTTCGTTGCCGTCGGCCACACACTCGGGCTCGTGCCCGGCGGCACGCAGGTAGTCGGCCAGCAGCGCGGCCAGCTTGGGTTCGTCCTCGACCACGAGCACCCGTGCCGGGCCCGGGTCCAGCGACAAGGGGCCTTCAAGCAATTGCGGGCAACTCCACGCGCAGCCACAGGCCACCCATCGGCGACTGGCGGGCTTCGATGCGGCCTTCATGTGCTTCGACGATGCGCTGGCAGATCGACAAGCCGAGCCCCGCACCACCGCTGCGGCGGCTGCGCGAAGCCTCGGCGCGGAAAAAACGTTCGAACAGGCGCGGCAGATGCTCGCCCTTCACTCCCGGAGCGCTGTCGTGCAGGTCGATCAGCATCTGCCGGCCTTCGCGCCGCACTTGCAAGCGCAAGGCGCCGCCGCTCTCGGTGTAACGGCAGCTGTTTTCGAACAGGTTGGCAAACAGCTGGCGCAAACGCCGTGCGTCGCCGAAGGCCGGCAGCGGTTCGGCCGGCAACTGCAGTTGCAGCGCCAGGCCGCTGCTGCGCAGGCGCTCACCGAAGGCGCCGGCGGTGTCGTCGATGATCTCGCGCAGGTCGAGTTCAGCCTTGCGGTAGGACAACGCGCCCACGTCGGCCAGCGACAGCTCATACAGGTCCTCCACCAGCTTGTGCAAGGTGGCCACCTCGGCTTTCAAAGACCGCAGCGCGTTGGCATCGAGCGGCCTCACGCCGTCTTCCAGCGCCTCGATCTCACCGTGCAGCACACCCAGCGGTGTGCGCAGTTCGTGCGACACATCGGCCATGAACTCACGCCGCATCGCTTCGTTGCGCTGCAAGGTCAGCGCGAGCTGGTTGAAGTCGCGCGACAGGCTGGCCACCTCGTCGTCGGCCGCACTTTCCGGCACCCGCGTGCCGTAGTCGCCGGCGGCCAGGCGGTGCGTGGCTTCGGCCACCCGACGAACCGGCCCCAACAGGCGGCGCGAGGCCCAGAAGGCCACGGCGGCGGCCAGCAGCACGGCACCACCGCCCACCAGCCAGCCGGTGCGCGCCTGAGCGTCGGCAAAACGCTTTTCAGCGCCGGAGCTGACCGACTCGAAGGGCGTCAGCGCCAGCCAGCCCACCGTGAGACCGTCGCTGACGATGGCCCGCTCGATGGCGTCGCCTGCCGGGCTGTCGAAGCCCACGATGCGCCGGCGCTCGGCGTCCAGCAACGTGAAGCGGCGCGAGGCGCCGGTCAGTTCGGCGGCAGTTGGCAGCGTTGGCGGCCGGTCGTTCAGCGACACACCTTCGCCGTCGGGCAGCGGGCGCAGCAGGCGGAACCACAGGTCGGGACGCTGCCGCAGGAAGTCCCAGCTGCCGTGCTGCCGGTAGCCCGCCGTCACGCTGGGCACGGCCAGGTCCAGGCGGTTCTGTGCCTGCTCGTTCAGGTAGCCCAGGAAGTCGCGGTTCAGGTTGACGTGTGCGGCCACGCCCATGGCCACGGCCACCACCACGGCGGCACTGAGCACGGCGGCAAACAGGCGGGTGGCAAGGTTCAGCTTCATGGCGGACTCAACGGCAGCCTTGGCGGTGTACACCATCTGCAGGCGGCCCGGCAGCGCCACCGTGCCCAGGCCCTCGCGTCGACGTGCCCTCCAAGTTGTCTCCACATTGTGCTGCCAGGATGCGCCGGGTGCCGTCCACAACACCACCCCACCCGTCCCGCCTTCCTTTCCTGGCCCCGGCCGCTGCGCTGCTGCTGGCCATGGGGCTCACCGGCTGCCAGGACAAACCCGCTGCCAAGCCCGCCGCGCGTGCCCCCGTCGAAGTCGGCGTGGTCACCGTCAGCGCCAGCGATGCCCCCTTGCTGCTGGAACTGCCGGGCCGGCTGGGTGCCAGCCAGGTGGCCGAGATCCGGCCGCAGGTCAGCGGCCTGGTGCAAAGGCGCCTGTTCACCGAGGGCAGCCGTGTTGCTGCCGGGCAACCGCTGTACCAGCTGGACGCGGCGGCCCTCGAAGCCGAACGGGCACGCACCGCTGCCGCCTTGCAGAAAACCGAAGCGCAACTGGCCGCCGCCCGTGTCAGGGCTTCGCGGGATGCCGAACTGCTGCGTGCCGACGCGCTCAGCCGCCAGGCCGCCGACGACAGCGCGGCGGCGCAGCGCAGCGCCGAAGCCGACGTGGCCGTCGCCCGCGCGGCGCTGGACGCCGCCCAGGTGCAGCTGCAGCGCGCGCGCATCGTGGCGCCGATCAGTGGGCGCATCGAGGTCTCCACCGTCAGCGCCGGTGCGCTGGTCACCGCCAACCAGACCCAGGCGCTGACCACCATCCAGCAGCTCGACCCGATGCACGTGGACATCGTGCAGAGCAGCGCCGAACTGCTGGCCTTGCGCAGCCAGTTGAAGGGCCAGACCACCAACCCGCAGGTGCAGCTGGTGCTGGAAGACAACTCGGTGCACCCGCAGCCGGCCACGCTGCAGGTCAGCGGTGTCACGGTGGACCGTGGCACCGGCACGGTGACGCTGCGTGCCGTGGTGCCCAACCCGCAAGGCACGCTGCTGCCGGGCATGGTGGTGAAGGCCCGGCTGGTGGCCGGTGTCGACCGCGGCGTGGTGCTGGTGCCACAGCAGGGGGTCACCCGCTCCGCCACCGGCGAGGCCACGGCCCTGGTGGTGGGTGAAGGCAACAAGGTCGAGAGGCGGCGGCTGCAACTGGCCCGTGTGGTGGGCAACCAGTGGCTGGTGACGAGCGGCCTGCAGGTCGGTGACCGCCTGATCGTCGAAGGCCTGCAAAGGGCGCGGCCCGACCAGATCGTGACGCCGGTGGCAGCCGGCGTGGCGGGCGCCGGGGGCAAGAAGGCCGGCAGGCCCGCGGCAGGGGCGGCGCTGGCGTCTGCGCCGGCGTCTGCGCCCGCGTCAGCGGCCGCATCCGCCGCGTCGGCCGCGCGCTGAGACCGCCACCATGGCTGCCTTCTTCATCGACAGGCCCATCTTCGCGTGGGTGCTGGCCATCGTCATCATGCTCGCTGGCGCGGGCGCCACGCTGTCGCTGCCGCTCGAGCGTTACCCCGACATCGCACCCACGCGGGTGTCGATCAACACCAGCTACCCGGGTGCATCGGCCAAGGCCATCGAAGACTCGGTGACGCAGATCATCGAGCAGAACCTGAAGGGCATCGACGGACTGATGTCCATCGAATCGTCCAGCAACGCCTCGGGCGGTGCCAACAGCCAGCTCAGCTTCGTGGCCGGCACCGACCCCGACACCGCGCAGATGCAGGTGCAGAACAAGGTGGCAGCGGCCATCTCGCGCCTGCCGCAGGCGGTGCAGGCGCAGGGCGTGCGGGTCACCAAGGCAGGCACCGACCTGCTGATGGTGGTCACGCTGAACAGCGACGACCCGGCCGTGACTTCGGCCGACATGGGCGACTACCTGTCCAGCACGCTGGTCGACATCATCAGCCGCATCGAAGGTGTCGGCGACGTCAACGTCTTCGGCTCGGGCTATGCGATGCGCATCTGGCTCGACCCCGCCAATCTTCAGCGTTATGCCCTGGTGCCGGGTGACATCCGGGCGGCGCTGCTGGCTCAGAACACCGAGGTCTCTGCAGGGCAGATCGGCGCCCTGCCCTCGCCCGAGGGCCAGCGCCTGACGGCCATCGTCACCGCCCGCGCCAAGCTGCAGACGGCGGAAGAATTCCGCAACGTCGTGCTGCGGGTGCAGCCCGACGGCTCGGCACTGCGCCTGGGTGACGTCGCCCGGGTGGAACTGGGCCGCGACAACTACACCACCAACATCCGCAGCAGTGGCCGCGTGGCCGCCGGCATGGCCGTCTTCCCGGCCAGCGGCGCCAACGCGCTGGTGACGGCCGACGCCGTGAAAGCCAAGCTCGACGAACTGGCGCCGTTTTTCCCGCCCGGCATGAAAGCCACCGTCACCTTCGACACCACACCCTTCGTGCGGGTCTCCATCGAAGGTGTGCTGAAAACGCTGCTCGAAGCCGTGCTGCTGGTGGTGGCCATCATGTACCTGTTCATGCAGAACCTGCGTGCGACGCTGATCCCGGCCATCGCGGTGCCGGTGGTGATGTTGGGCACGATGGGCGTGCTGGCGGTTTTCGGTTTTTCCATCAACACCCTGACGATGTTCGGCCTGGTGCTGGCCATCGGCCTGCTGGTGGACGACGCCATCGTGGTGGTCGAAAACGTCGAACGCCTGATGCGCGAAGAGGGTCTGAGCCCGCGTGACGCCACCAAGCGCAGCATGGGCGAGATCAGCGGCGCGCTGGTCGGCATTGCCGTGGTGCTGTCGGCGGTGTTCATCCCGATGGCGTTTTTCGGCGGCTCCACGGGTGTCATCTACCGCCAGTTCAGCATCACGGTGGTCAGTGCCATGGTGCTGTCGGTGCTGGTGGCGATGAGCCTGTCGCCAGCGCTGTGCGCGACCATCCTGAAGCCCGTGCACAAGGGTGAACACGCGGCCCACGGCGGTCCGCTGGGTCCGATGCTCGACCGCCTGTTCGGCGGCTTCAACCGGGGCTTCGACCGCTTCACGAATTGGTACGTCAGCCGCGTGGGCTGGCTGTCGGCGCGCAGCTGGCGCAGCTTCGCGGTGTTTTTGCTGCTCGTGGCCGGCACGGCCTTTTTCTACAAGACGCTGCCCACCAGCTTCCTGCCCGACGAAGACCAGGGTGGCCTGCAAATCCAGGTGCGCATGGCGCCCGGCGCCACGGCCGAGCGGCTCGAAGCGGTGATGGAAAACGTCGAGGCTTACCTGGGCGATCAGCCCGAGGTGATGTTCTACAACCTGGTGCGCGGCGCCGGGGGCGACCAGGGCTCGGGCCAGGGTTTCATCAGGCTGCAGGACTGGTCGGACCGCAGCGGCGACAAACAAGGTGCTGCGGCGCTGGCCGAACGTTTCAGCCGCGAACTGGGCCGCCGCGTGCGCGACGCCAACGTGTTTGTGGTGCAGCCACCCACGGTGCGGGGCCTGGGTGGCAGTGCCGGTGTGCAGCTGTTTCTGCAGGACCTGGGCGGCCTGGGTTCCGAAGCGCTGGCCGCAGCACGCGACCGGCTCATCGATGCGGCATCGGAAAGGCCCGAGTTCAGCCGTCCGCGCACCAACAGCCTGGCTGAAACCCCGCAGCTGGCGATCCGGATCGACGACCTGCGCGCCGGCACCTTGGGTGTGTCCACGGCGACGATCAACGAAACCATGTCCATCGCGCTGGGCGGCAGCTACGTCAACGACTTCATCGACCGCGGTCGTGTCAAACGGGTGCTGTTGCAAGGTGAAGGCGCCTACCGCGCTTCGCCCGACAGCCTGCGCCACTGGTACGTGCGAAATGCCAGCGGGCAGATGGTGTCTTTCAGTGCCTTCGCCAGCAGCAGCTGGGTCAGCGGCCCGCGCCAGCTGGTGCGCTACAACGGCAGCCCGGCCTACGAAATCCAGACCGACATTGCCCCGGGCGTCAGTTCGGGCGCGGCGATGGTGGCGATGGAAGCCCTGCTGCGCGAAATGCCACCCGGCATCGGCTACGAGTGGTCGGGCCGCAGCTACCAGGAACGGCTGTCAGGCGACCAGGCGCCGCTGCTTTATGCGGTGTCGGTGCTGTTCATCTTCCTGTGCCTGGCGGCACTGTACGAAAGCTGGTCGGTACCCTTCAGCGTGATGCTGGTGGTGCCACTGGGCATCTTCGGCGCGCTGGCGGCCAGCCACCTGGGTGGCCAGAACAACGACGTGTTTTTCCAGGTGGGCCTGCTGACCACCGTGGGGCTGAGTGCCAAGAACGCGATCCTGATCGTCGAGTTCGCCGAGACCCTGCGTGCACAAGGCATGGGCCTGCTCGATGCCACGCTGAAGGCTTGCCGCCAGCGGGTGCGCCCGATCCTGATGACCTCGCTGGCCTTCGGCATGGGCGTGTTGCCGCTGGCGCTGGCCAGCGGTGCCGGCTCGGGCTCGCAGCGCGCCATCGGTTTCGGCGTGCTGGGCGGCATGATCAGCGCCACCGTGCTGGGCATCTTCTTCGTGCCGCTGTTCTACCTGTGGGTGAAGTCGCTGTTTTCGAAGGCGCCCAAGACCGCAGCCGCGCCGGATACGGCCGACGGCAAAGGGGCCACGGCATGAGCCGCCGGCACTTCACGCTGCTGGCGCTGGGTGCTGCGCTGGCGCTTGGGGCCTGCGGCAGCCTGGTGCCGGCGACACAGGCGCCTTCTGCCGATCTGCGCGCGGGTTTCCGTGTCGACGCTGGCGATCCCCCGCTGTCCAACGCCAACATTGCGCACGAATGGGACGGCTTTTTTGCCGACGAGCGCCTGCGGCGGGTCGTGGGCCTGGCACTGACGGGCAACCGCAGCCTTCGCGCCGGCCTGGCGGCGGTGGAACGGGCGCGTGCGCAGTACGGCGTCACCGAAGCGGCACGCTGGCCCGACCTGCGTGGCAGTGCGTCGGCCAGCCGGCAGGGCGGCGGCGCCAGCACCAACAGCAGCAGCAGCTACAGCGTGTCGCTGGGTCTGGCGTCGTGGGAGATCGACCTCTTCGACCGCCTGGGCAGCCTGGAAGGTGCCGCGCTGGCACGCTACCTGGTGCAGCAGGAAACCCAAAGTGGCGCGCGCCTGTCGCTGGTGGCCAGCGTGGCCGAGGCCTGGCTCAACCTGGCGGCCGAACGCCAGCGTGAACAACTGGCCCTGGCACTGCGCGACAGCCAGCAGCGCACGCTGGGGCTGACCGAGCGCCAGTACGCGCTGGGCGCCGTTTCCGGCTTGCAGATGGCACGGGCACAAACCGCCTTCGAAGCGGCACGCGGCGAAGTCGCCCGCACCGCCGCCGCCGTGGTGCAGGCGCGGCTGGCGCTGGAATTGCTGGCTGGCCAGCCCTTGCCGGAATCGCTGTTGCCCACGGCCCAGGTGCAGCAGGCCACGGCCTTGCCCGACGTGCCCGCCGGTCTGCCCGCCACCGTGCTGCTGCAGCGGCCCGACCTGCGCAGCGCCGAACAGACCCTGCAGGCCGCCGCCTACGACGTGGGCGCGGCGCGGGCAGCGCGATTCCCGCGCATCACGCTGACCGCCAACGCCGGCACACGCAGCGCGGCGCTGGGCGACCTGTTCCGCCCGGGCACCGGCTTCTGGAGCCTGCTGCCGAGCATCGACCTGCCGATCTTCGACGCCGGCGCTCGGCAATCGCAGGTGGATGCCAACGAAGCCACCCGCCGCCAGGCGCTGGCGCAGTACGAATCCGCTTTGCAGTCGGCCTTTCGGGAAGTGGCCGACGCACTGGCCGTGCGCGACAGCCTGGCCGAGCGCCTGCTGGCCCAGCAGGCCCAGGTGGACGCCGCCGAGCGCAGCCTGTCGCTGTCCGAGCAGAGCTACCGCCTGGGTGCGCTGAGCCAACTGGAACTGCTGGATGCGCAGCGGCAGCTGGCCGCGGCGCAACAGGGTCAGGTCACGCTGCGGCAGACCGAACAGGCCAACCGTGTGCTGCTCTTGCGTGCGCTGGGTGGGCGCTGGTCCGCTGGCGGATGAGCTTGAAGGGGCCGGCAACTGAAGCCGCGCTTGCTGTCACACATCGGTCATCTTCTCAGGCTATGATTTCGACAATCCTGGAAACGTCGATGTTTCCTGTGTTGACGGAGCGGACACGGCATGAGAGTCGGCATCAACGGCATGGGCCGCATCGGCAGACTGGCGCTGCGCGCCGCGATGGGCGCGGCAGAACGCCCGGCTGACGACCCGCGCGGCCACCACCGACTGGAGGTGGTGCACCTGAACGAACTGAAAGGTGGCGCGGCCGCCACCGCCCACCTGCTGCAGTTCGACAGCGTGCAGGGCCGCTGGCGCGCCGCCATCGAAGCCCATGGCGAAGCCGCCATCCGCATCGACGGCAAGCAGCTGGGCTTTTCATCGCACGGCACCGCGGCAGACATTCCCTGGGGCGACCTGGGCGTCGACGTGGTGCTGGAATGCACCGGCAAGTTCCTGACACCCGAAACGCTGCAGGGCCACCTTGACCGCGGCGCCAAACGGGTGATCGTGGCCGCACCGGTGAAGGTGGGCGATGTGCTGAACATCGTCGTCGGCATCAACGATCAACTCTACGACCCGGCCCTGCACCGCATCGTCACCGCCGCCTCGTGCACCACCAACTGCCTGGCGCCGGTGGTGAAGGTGGTGCACGAAGCCATCGGCATCCGGCACGGCCAGATCACGACGATCCACGACCCGACCAACACGAATCTCATCGTGGACGCGCCGCACAAGGACCTGCGCCGCGCCCGCAGCGCGATGTTGAGCCTGGCACCCACCACCACCGGCAGTGCCACGGCCATTGCGCTGATCTACCCCGAATTGAATGGCAAGCTGAACGGCCATGCCGTGCGCGCGCCGGTGCTGAACTCGTCGCTGACCGACTGTGTGTTCGAGATGAAGCGCCAGACGTCGGCCGAAGAAGTGAACCGGCTCTTTGCCGACGCCGCACACGGGCCGCTGGCCGGCATCCTGGGTTACGAAGAACGTCCGCTGGTCAGTGCCGATTACGCGCGCGACACGCGCAGCGCCGTCATCGACGCGCTGTCCACGCTGGTCACCGACGGCACGATGCTGAAGGTCTACGCCTGGTACGACAACGAGATGGGCTACGCCTGCCGCATGGTGGACCTGGCCTGCCACTTGCAGGCTCGTGGCCTCTGATTGCAAGGGCACGGCCATGAACAGCGGCACCCGCAACTACGCCATCGTCACAGCGGCCTATTGGGGCTTCACGCTCAGCGACGGTGCGCTGCGCATGCTGGTGCTGCTGCACTTCTACCGGCTGGGTTATTCACCCTTCACCTTGGCCTTCCTGTTCCTGCTGTACGAAGCGATGGGCGTGGTGGCCAACCTGGTGGGCGGCTGGCTGGCCACGCGTTACGGCATCCAGCGCATGTTGACGGTGGGGCTGGCGACGCAGATCACCGGCTTCCTGTTGCTGTCGGCGCTGTCACCCGACTGGACGGTGGTCATGTCGGTCGCCTGGGTGGTTGTTGCCCAAGGCATCTGCGGTGTGGCCAAAGATCTGACAAAGACTGCCAGCAAGTCCGCCATCAAGCTGACGGCGGGTGACGCGTCAGGCCAACTCTTCAAGTGGGTGGCTTTTTTCACCGGCAGCAAAAACGCGATGAAGGGCATCGGCTTTTTCCTGGGTGGTGTGCTGCTGCAGGCGGTGGGTTTCCAGACCGCGTTGTGGATCATGGCCGGGCTGCTGTTGGTGGTCTTCCTGGGTGTGGTGTTTTTTGTGCCGCCGCTGATGGGCAAGAGCAAGGCATCGAAATCGGCCAGGGAACTGTTTGCCAAGAACCGCGGCATCAACCTGCTGGCCGCTGCGCGCGTGGCGCTGTTCGGCGCACGCGACGTGTGGTTCGTGGTCGGTGTGCCGGTTTTCCTGTACGCCTCGGGCTGGACCTTCACGATGGTCGGCGCCTTCCTGGCGCTGTGGACCATCGGCTACGGCGCCGTGCAGGCCTTTGCACCCGCGCTGGTGCGGCGCAGTGACGACGGCCTGAGCACCGAGGTGCCCGCCGCCCGCCTGTGGTCGGCGCTGCTGGCCGTGGTGCCCGTCGCGCTGGCCATGCTGGTGGCCATGCAGGTGCCGAATCTGGAATGGGTGGTCGTCGCCGGCCTGGGCCTGTTCGGCTTTGCCTTTGCGGTCAATTCGTCGGTGCATTCCTACCTGATCCTGGCTTACGCCGGATCGGAAAAGGCCGCCGAAGACGTCGGCTTCTACTACGCCGCGAATGCGCTGGGCCGCTTCGGCGGCACCTTGCTGTCGGGCCTGCTGTACCAGTGGGGCGGCCTCTTGTACGCGCTGATCGGCTCCGCGCTGATGCTGGCCGCCTGCTGGCTGGTGACGCTTTGGCTGCCGACACGCCGTGCGTTGGAAGCACAGGCCACATGAACCCGCTTGTTGGAGTCGACATGGAAGAAACCGCCGCCGTTGCCTCGCTCGCCGCCCTGGCCCAGGGCATGCGCCTGCGGGTGTTTCGCGCCTTGGTCGGCGCCGGTCCGCAGGGCCTGACGCCGGGTGCGCTGTCGGCCACGCTGGACGTGCCCGCGTCGACGCTGTCCTTCCACTTGAAGGAACTGATGCACGCCGGCCTGGTGTCGCAAGAGCGTGACGGGCGCCACCTGATCTACCGGCCCGAGATCACGCAGATGAACGCGCTGCTCAGCTACCTGACTGCGCACTGCTGCCAGGCCGCAGAGGCTGGCAGCTGCGACCTGGCCCTGCCACCGGGCTGCTCGGCGTGCTGAACAGCCACTTGCAGCCGAGCGGGGCCCATGGGACTGTTTGAGCGTTTCCTGACCGTCTGGGTCGGTCTCGGCATCCTCGCCGGTGTCGGCCTGGGCCTGCTCACACCCGGCACCTTCCAGGCCATCGCGGGCTTCGAGATTGCACACGTCAACCTGGTGGTGGCCGTGTTCATCTGGGTCATGATCTATCCCATGATGATCCAGATCGACTGGACATCGATCAAGGACGTCGGCAAACGCCCGGGTGGCCTGGTGCTGACGCTGGTCGTCAACTGGCTCATCAAACCGTTCACGATGGCCGCGCTGGGTGTGCTGTTCTTCAAGTACGTCTTCGCGCCCTGGGTCGACCCGCAATCGGCCACCGAATACATCGCCGGCATGATCCTGCTCGGTGTGGCGCCCTGCACCGCGATGGTCTTCGTCTGGAGCCAGCTGGTGAAGGGCGACGCCAACTACACGCTGGTGCAGGTGTCGGTGAACGACCTGATCATGGTCTTTGCCTTTGCACCGCTGGCGGCGCTGCTGCTGGGGGTGACCGACATCACCGTGCCCTGGCAGACCTTGCTGATCGCCACCGGGCTTTACGTGGTGCTGCCGCTGGTGGCGGGCATGGCCACGCGGCACCTGTTGCAGCGGCGCTCGGACCATGCGGTCAGCGACCTGGTGGCCAAGCTCAAGCCGGCTTCCGTTGTCGGGCTGATCGCCACCGTGGTGCTGCTGTTCGGATTCCAGGCCCGCACGATCATCGATCAGCCCCTGATCATTGCGATGATCGCGGTGCCGCTGGTGCTGCAGAGCTACGGCATCTTCGCCGTCGCCTGGCTCGGCGCGCGGCTCTTGAAACTGCCGCATGCCATTGCCGGCCCGGCCTGCCTGATCGGCACCTCCAACTTCTTCGAGCTGGCGGTGGCGGTGGCCATCTCGCTCTTCGGCCTGAACTCGGGCGCTGCGCTGGCCACCGTGGTGGGTGTGCTCGTGGAAGTGCCGGTGATGCTGTCGCTGGTGGCCTTTGTCAACCGACGTCGCGCAGCGGCCGAAGATGCCGCCACCGTTGCTGCGTGATCCGGTCCCGCCTCCACAGCGCCCCAACCCTGAGCAGAAACCCCGTCATGTTGTCCTTTGAAACCAACCTGCCCCATGTGGCCGCCGAACACTTCGACCGCCCCACCGGCGCCCGCCTGGCCGGCGCAGGCACATCGGTTCACGCACCGCGCTTCCTGTTGTTGTACGGCTCGCTGCGTGAACGTTCCTACAGCAAGCTGCTGACGCTGGAAGCCCAACGCCTGTTGACTGCCATGGGCGGTGAAGTTCGCGTCTTCGACCCCACCGGCCTGCCCCTGCCCGACGGCGCACCCGACAGCCACCCGAAGGTGCAGGAACTGCGCGAAGCCACCGCCTGGGCCGAAGGCATGGTGTGGACTTCGCCGGAACGCCACGGGGCGATGAGCGCCATCCTGAAAGCGCAGATCGACTGGATTCCGCTCAGCCTGGGCGCCGTGCGTCCCACGCAAGGAAAAACGCTGGCGGTGATGCAAGTCTGTGGCGGCTCCCAGTCCTTCAACGCCGTGAACCAGATGCGTGTGCTGGGCCGCTGGATGCGCATGGTCACGATCCCAAACCAGTCGTCGGTGGCCAAGGCCTACATGGAGTTCGACGACGGCGGCCGCATGAAACCCTCGGCCTACTACGAACGTGTGGTCGACGTGATGGAAGAGTTGATGAAGTTCACCTTGCTGACACGGGACGTGGCGCCGTATCTGGTGGACCGCTACAGCGAACGGCGAGAGAGTGCTGCCGCACTGTCAAGGCGTGTGAACCAGCGCAGCATCTGAACGCCGAAGCATCCGGTTCGGATGCAGCGGGTCGTTGAAGACCACCAGGCGAGGAGAAGCAGATGGACATCCCAGTGCTCGACCTGATCGGGTTTCTGCAGCATCCGACCCGCCACCTGTTTTTCACCGGCAAAGGGGGCGTCGGCAAAACTTCGCTGTCGACGGCAGCAGCCATCGCGCTGGCCGACGCGGGCAAGCGGGTGCTGCTGGTCAGCACCGACGCGGCGTCGAACCTTGATGAGATGCTGGGCATCGAACTGCGCAACACCCCCGTGCCGGTACCCGGCGCGCCGGGCCTTTCAGTGCTGAACATCGACCCCGACACCGCAGCCGAGTCCTACCGCCAGCGTGTGCTGCAACAGATGGGCGCCGGGGCCAGCGCCGAAGCACTGTCCACCGTGCGCGAGCAGTTGTCCGGTGCCTGCACGACCGAAATCGCCTCTTTCGACGAGTTTTCTTCGCTCTTGTCCGACAGCGCCGACACCTACGACCACATCGTCTTCGACACCGCGCCCACCGGGCACACACTGCGTCTGCTGAGCCTGCCCAAGGCCTGGACCGGCTTCCTGAACGGCAACGACCGCGGCGCTTCCTGCCTGGGGCCGCACTCGGGCCTGAAGATGCAGGAGCAGCGATTCAAGGCTGCGCTGGACGCGCTGGGCGACGCGACGAAGACCACGGTGGTCCTGGTCACACGGCCCGACAAGGGGGCCATCGCCGAAGCGGCACACACATCGGTCGAGTTGCAGCAACTGGGCTTGCACAACCAGCGGCTGGCGATCAACGGCGTGTTCCATGCCAGCGAGCGCAGCGACGCGGTGGCCCGCGCCATCGAAGACCTGGGCCAGCAGGCGCTGGACGCCATGCCGGCGGTGCTGAAGGCCCTGCCGCAGGACCAGGTGCCGCTGCGGGCCTTCGACACCGTGGGCCTGCCTGCCTTGCGCGCTTTACTGGCCCCCGGTTCCGGCCCGGCCGCGCCGCAGGCCAGCCCGGCCCTGCAGTCCCACGCGCCACTGCAGGGCCTGGCTGCGCTGGCCGACGAACTGGCTGCTGCCGGCCACGGGCTGATCATGGTGATGGGCAAAGGCGGTGTCGGCAAGACGACGGTGGCCGCCGCGCTGGCCCTGGGCCTGGTGCAGCGGGGCAAGACCGTGCACCTGAGCACCACCGACCCGGCCGCCCACCTGACCGGCACGCTGGACGGCGAGGTGCCGGGTCTGAAGCTGAGCCGCATCGACCCGAAGGTCGAAACGCAGCGCTACATCGACAAGATCATGGCGGCCAAGGCACCGCATCTGGACGCGGCGGAACAGGCACTGCTGCTGGAAGACCTGCAGTCACCCTGCACCGAAGAGGTGGCCGTGTTCCACGCCTTTTCGCGCATCGTCAGCGAAGGCCGCAGTGCCTTCGTGGTGCTGGACACCGCACCCACCGGCCATTCGATGCTGCTGATGGACGCCACCGGCGCCTACCACCGGCAGATGACCCGAGAGTTCGAAGGCCACGGTGCCACGCGGGTCGTCACACCGCTGATGAGGCTGCAGGACGCGGCATACACGAAGATCATTCTGGTCACGCTGCCGGAAGTGACGCCGGTGTCGCAGGCCGCGGCGCTGCAGGAAGACCTGCGCCGCGCCAGCATCGAACCCTACGCCTGGGTGCTGAACAAAAGTGTGCTGGCCGCCGGCACCCGTGACCCCCTGCTGGCGGCACGGCTGGCCGGTGAACACAAGCAGATCGATCGCATGGCCGCGGGCTTGGCCCGACGCCTGTTCACGCTGGCCTGGTTGACCACACCCCCCATCGGTTTCAAGGCCTTGTCCCGGCTGGTGCAGGCTGAACCGGCGCAGGCGCCGGCCTGACCCGGCGTGCCGGCAGGCGGATGCGGAATTGCGAGCCCTTGCCCACCTCGCTGGTGATCAGCAGTTCTCCACCATGGCGCTGCACCACGTGTTTGACGATGGCCAGCCCCAGCCCGGTGCCGCCGGTGGCACGTGAGCGGCTGGTGTCGACGCGGTAGAACCGTTCGGTGAGCCGCGGGATGTGTTCGCGGGCGATGCCAGGGCCCGTGTCGCAGACACAGAACTCACCGCCACCATCGAGCTGCAGTAACCATGAAACGCGCACCTCGCCGCCCGCTGGCGTGTAGCGCAAGGCATTGCTGGCCAGGTTCCAGAAAGCGCTGAACAATTCCGACTCGATGCCGCTCAGGCTGCCACCGCCCGAACTCGTGACCACCACCGTGTGCTGGCTGTCGTCACTGGCCACGATGTCGGTTTGCAGCCGCCGCATCAGCGACTCGACATCCACCCAGTGTTCGGCCGAGGGTCGTGGTGCACCTTCGATCTGCGCCAGCGCCAGCAGGTCGGTCACCAGGGTCTGCATGCGGTCGGCCTGCTGGCGCATCACCGCCAGCGCCCGTTCGCGTTCGGCCGCACTCAGCGGCAGCTGTGCCATGCTGTCGACAAAGCCCACCAGCACCGTCAAAGGGCTGCGAATCTCGTGCGACACATTGGCCACGAAGTCGCGCCGCATCGCGTCGGTGCGTTCACGTTCGGTGATGTCCTGAGACAGCACCAGGCGCATCGTGCCGCCATAAGGCCGCACCAGCACCGACAGCGTGGCGTCACCACGCGGGTTGGGCATCACCAGCTCGTTGTGGCCGCCGCTGGCTTGCAGGTGCATCACGAAGCTCGGTGCGCGAACCAGATTGGTCAGTGCGTGGCCCAGGTCACGCGCCATGTCCAGGCCGAAGTGGTCGGCCGCGGCCGGGTTCAACCACTGGATGCCGTCATCGGCGTCGATCAGCAGCAAGCCGCTGGGCAGCGCTTCGATGGCCGACAGGAACTGCGCCAACTGTTCGGCTTCGGCGTGGCGCTGCATCTCGCGCTGCCGCAATGCTCTTTCGAGCCGCGCACCCACCTCACCCGCTGCACCGGCCAGTACCGGCGCAGACCCTTCCAGCGATTCTGCGGACCACGTCAGCAACACCTTCATGGCTCGCCGCTCGCCAAGCCACAGGGCCGTGGCCAAGAAGGTCGCCAGCACCGCCAGAGCCAGCGACACCGGGTGGCTGTTGCCTTCCAACGCGTAGGCCACGGGCACCGCCGCGGCGACAAGCAACAAAAAGCCGGGCAGCAGCCGGGGTGGGTCGTTGGCCGGCCTGTCAGGCACTGGTGGTGACGGGCCTGGCCAGGCGGTAGCCGGCACCACGCACCGTTTCGACCATGCCGGCGCAGTTGGCTTCGCTCAGCGCTTCGCGCAGGCGCTTCACGTGCACGTCCACCGTGCGTTCTTCGATGAACACGTGGTCGCCCCAGACGCGGTCCAGCAGTTGCGCGCGCGAGTGCACACGTTCCGGGTGGTTCATCAAAAAGCGCAGCAGGCGAAACTCGGTCGGCCCCAGCTTGACCGCGTGTTCACCGGCCGACACCCGCATCGTGGCGGGGTCGAGCTGCAGCGCGCCCACCTGCACCATAGCGTCCAGCACCTGCGGCGCACGGCGGCGCAGCACCGAGCGGATGCGGGCCAGCAGTTCGGTGGTCGAAAAGGGCTTGGCCAGGTAGTCGTCGGCACCCGCGTCCAGCCCCTGCACCACATCGCGTTCGTCAGAGCGCGCGGTGAGCATCACGATGGGCAGGTCGCGTGTGCGCACATCACGGCGCCAACGCTGGGCCAGCTGAATGCCCGATTCGCCGGGCAGCATCCAGTCCAGCACCACCAGGTCGGGCAAGGCGCGGTCGATGGCGGTCTGGGCCGCCTGCGAATTGCCGGCCACCTGCACTTCATGGCCATCGTGGCGCAGGTTCAGGGTGATCAACTCGGCAATCGCCGGTTCGTCTTCGACGATCAGGATGCGTCCCATGTCTCTTCCTTTGTGCCAGCCGTTCAGGCAACGACCGACTCGACATCGCCCATGGGCGTGTGCCGAACATCGGTGCCCTTGACGACGTAGATCACCTGCTCGGCCAGGTTCTTGGCGTGGTCACCAACGCGCTCGATGGCCTTGGCCACAAACACCAGGTCGATGCTGGCCGAGATCGTGCGCGGGTCTTCCATCATGTAGGTCACCAGCTTGCGCATCAGGCCGTCGAACTCGACGTCGATTTCGTTGTCCTGCTTGATGACGTCCAGCGCCTGCCGTGAGTCGAGCCGGGCAAAGGCGTCCAGCGACTTGCGCAGCAGCGCGATGGCCAGATCGGCTTCGAAGGACAGGTCGCCCACCGGCAGCCGCATCTTGCTGGAGATGCCGCTGTTCATCAGCCGCTGCACCGTGCGTGCGATGCGTGCGGCTTCGTCGCCGACCCGTTCGAGGTTGCCGATGGTCTTGCTGATGGCGATCAGCAAGCGCAAGTCACGCGCCGTGGGCTGACGCCGCGCGATGATGGTGGACAGGTCGCGGTCGATCTCCACCTCCATCGCATTGACCCGTTCTTCGGTGGCCAGCACCTCGCTGGCGGTTTCGCCGCTGAAGTGGGTCAGCGCGTAGATGGCACGCACCACCTGCGATTCGACCAGGCCCCCCATCTCGAGCACACGCGTGGAGATACCGCTGAGTTCGGAATCGAACTGGGTCGAGATGTGTTTGTCGTTCATCGTGTTTCCTTGCATGGGCGCCAGTTCAGGCACAGCGTCTGGTGATCGTTCTCTGTTCCCGTCCCCAGGGCCTGGACCTTGATGGGGGTTCGGGTCGCCACTCCTCACCGCAGAAGCGGAAATCGGCGTCACCGCGAATGATCGATCCCAAGCATGACGACCGTATGACAGCTCATTCAGAAGCGGCCCCGCTGTCGGACTCGACACACCCGAACTGCCAACCCCAGCGCGCGCGGCGGTGCGCCGCACAGCGCAGCGGACACCCCAGCGCCAGGCCGCCTCCTGATCCTTCGGCATCGCAAGAAGAGGGTGTGACCGTGCCGCACCAGAAGGTGCCATGGGGCTGCGGCGCCATGTCTGTCATGCGCACGTCACAGACGAATTGGAAACTCTGAGCTCCGCAATCATGGAAGCTTTCAGCGATGACCAAGTCGACCCTTACCCTGAGTTTGCTCTTCGCCGCGCTTGCGGCTGGTTGTGCCAGCGCCCCGCCCGCTCCCGCCGATCTGCCGGCCAACCGCTTCGTCTCGATGAATTGCGCCGACGGGAAGAGCTTTCAGGTCAGGTACGCCCAAGATGGGCGGACCGTTCGTGTTCGCAGCCACCAAGGTGCGGCAGAGCTCGATCGACAAGCTGACGGCCGCTTCATCGGCGACGGTTTCACCCTTGATTTCAAGGGCGACGGCGGCGCTTCGCTGGATCACGCCGGAAAGAGCCAGGGCAAGGCATGCAAGCGGGCAGCGTGATCCGCTTTCATCTGCTGTTTTTCCGCATGAGGCTTCATCGACGGCAGCTGTCATGAGCTCGTACGTTGCCGTCACAGTTTCGTCACGCCATTTTCGTATCGTCCCGATGTGGCGCGTTCTCTCACCCAACTCCCTTTAGAGGCTACCGGATGCAAACTCATTTCACTTCTCTCATTGCTGCGGCTGCCATCCTGGCCTGCGGCGCGTCCTTCGCGCAATCCGTCAAGGTGGATGGTTCCAGCACGGTGTTCCCGGTGACTGAAGCCGTTGCCGAGGAATTCCAGAAGGCCAACCGCAACCTGAAAGTGACCGTGGGGATCAGCGGCACAGGCGGCGGCTTCAGAAAGTTCTGCCGCGGCGAGACCGACGTCCAGAACGCTTCGCGTCCGATCCTTGCTGGCGAGATGAAGGACTGCCGTGCCAACGGCATCCAGTTCGTCGAACTGCCGGTCGCGTTCGACGCCCTGACGGTGGTGGTTCACAAGGACAACCCGCTGAATGAAATCTCGATCGACGACCTGAAGAAGATGTGGGAGCCCGCCGCCCAAGGCAAGGTGATGCGTTGGAAGGACGCCAATCCGACGTTTGCCGATGCCCCGCTGCAGCTGTTCGGCGCAGGCGCCGATTCCGGCACCTTCGACTACTTCACCGAAGCAGTCACCGGCAAGAGCAAGTCCAGCCGCGGCGACTTCACGGCCAGCGAAGACGACAACGTCATCGTGCAAGGCGTGAGCCGCAGCCGCAATGCACTGGGCTTCTTTGGCTTCTCGTACTACGAAGAGAACCGGGACAAGGTCAAGGGCCTGACGATCAGCTGGAAGGGCGGCAAGTCGGTGGCTCCGAGTGCTGCCAACGTGCTCAACGGCACCTACCAGCCGCTGTCGCGCCCGATCTTCATCTACGTCAATGCCAAGTCGCTGGCCAAGCCCGAGATCAAGGCCTTTGCCGAGTTCTACATGAAGAACGCACCCAAGCTGGTGTCAGAGGTGAAGTACGTGCCGCTGCCGGCCCAGGCCTATGCCTACAACCTGGCCGCACTGCAGAAGGTGCGGGTGGGTACCAAGATGGGTGGCGAAAACAAGGTGGGCCTGACCGTCGAGCAACTGATGTCGCTCGAAGCCAAGGAATAGACCCTCCCACGGGCCGGTGCCGCCATCGCGGCCCGGCCCGTCCTTGTGCGCTCAAAAGCGCACCGCCAGCCACAGAACACGAGGGGGAACCTTGGTTGCCGTGCCCTATTCGCCTGTCGTCGACACAGCTGTCGACCCGACACGGCTCAAGTACAAGCTGAATCGCAACCTCAAAGAGCGGTTCATCGAACTCGTGTTGTTGGGCTGCGGACTGGTCGCTGTATTCACCACCGTGGCCATCACCGCCATCCTGGTTTATGAGTCACTCGACTTCTTCAAGGTTGTGTCGGTGTGGGACTTCATCACCGGCACGGTCTGGACCCCTCTGTTCGAAAACCCACAGTACGGCATCTTGCCGCTGGTTTCGGGTACCTTGACGATCACCGCCATCGCATTGCTGGTGGCCGTGCCCATGGGCACCGTCATCGCCATCTACCTGTCGGAGTTCGCTCCTCACACGGCGCGCGAAATCATCAAGCCGGCGCTGGAACTGATCGCGGCAGTGCCGACCATCGTGTTCGGCTATTTCGCATTGCTGTTCGTCACGCCGCTGCTGCAGGCGACCATCCTGCCCAACCTGTCGGGCTTCAACATGCTGGTGCCGGGCATCGTGGTGGGTGTGGCAACGATACCCACCATCGCCTCGCTGGCCGAAGACGCCATGCGCGCCGTGCCGATGTCCATGCGCGAAGGCGCCTACGCGATGGGCAGCAACAAGATGCAGGTTTCACTGCGCGTGGTGATGCCGGCCGCGGTGTCGGGTGTGGTCGCGGCCTACGTGCTGGCCGCCGCACGTGCCATCGGCGAAACGATGATCGTGGCCATTGCGGCTGGCCAGAACGCGAACTTCACCTTCAACCCCTTGGATGCGGCGGCCACGCTCACGGCCTACATCGCCCAGGTCAGCATGGGTGACCTGGAGCACGGGGGCATCGGCTACCGCAGCATCTTCGCCGCCGGCCTGGTCCTTCTGCTGCTGACGCTGGCGCTCAATCTCGCCGGGCACTTTCTGCGCCGCCGTTACCGCAAGGCCTATTGACCATGAACGCCGCAGAAACCAAATCGCCTGCCCTGCGCGAGCAAGAACTGGCGGCGATGCGCCGCAGCATCGCCGCCGGAGTACGCAACCAGAAGATCTTCGCCGCCCTGGGCGTTCTCTTCACCGCCTTTGCCGTGCTGGTGTTGCTCGCGGCTTTCCTCGACCTGCTGATCGACGGCCTGCCACGCCTTTCCTGGGAGTTCATGACCAACTTCCCGTCTCGGCGCGCCGAACAGGCAGGCATCCTGTCGGCCTGGGTGGGCAGTGCCTTGGTCATGCTGGTGACCATGCTCTCGGCGGTGCCCATCGGCATTGGTGCCGCCATCTATCTGGAAGAGTATGCGAAGAAGAACTGGTTCACCGACCTGATCGAGATCAACGTCACCAACCTGGCCGGTGTGCCGTCCATCGTCTACGGCTTGCTCGCGCTGGGCTTGTTCGTCTATCACTTCGGCTTCGGTGAAAGTGTGCTCACTGCCGGTCTGACGCTGGCCCTGCTGATCCTGCCCATCATCATCGTTTCGTCCCGCGAGGCGCTGCGAGCCGTGCCGATCCACATCCGCGAGGCGGCCTACGGCGCGGGTGCCACGCGCTGGCAAATGGTCAGCGACCACCTGCTGCCGTATTCACGCGGCGGCATGATGACGGGCGTCATCCTGGGCATGGCAGAAGCCATCGGGCAGACGGCACCCATCATCACGATCGGCGCCTTGACTTTCATCGCTTTCCTGCCGCCCATGCCTGTGACGGGCGAGTTTCCTTACCTCAGCATGCAGTGGGTCTGGTCAGAGTTCACCGTGCTGCCGATCCAGATGTACAACTGGGTATCCCGTCCCAACAAGGACTTTCAGGTCAATGCTGCAGCCGCCGGCGTCATCTTGCTTTTCATGACGTTGATGATGAACGGATTGGCCATCTATCTCCGCTACCAGGTGCGAAAGAAAATCAAATGGTGACCGACATGCTCGAACGTCCGGCCGAGAAGGCGGTCACGAAGAACAAGGCCGAGGTCCGCGACCTCAGCTTCTTCTATGGTGATTTCAAGAGCCTCAAGAGCGTCTCGATGCCTATCGAGGAACACAAGGTCACCGCCTTGATCGGCCCCAGCGGCTGCGGCAAGAGCACGCTGCTGCGCTGCTTCAATCGCATGCACGATCTGTACCCCGGGAACCGATACGAAGGCGAGATCATCCTGCGACCGGACAACGTCAACATCCTGGGCAAGGACGTGGATCCGATCGAAGTGCGCATGCGCGTCGGCATGGTGTTCCAGAAGCCCAATCCGTTTCCGAAGTCGATCTTCGAGAACGTGGCGTATGGATTGCGGGTGCGGGGCATGCGCAACAAGAACGAGCTCGACGACCGGGTCGAACACGCGCTGAAGAGTGCGGCCTTGTGGGACGAGGTCAAGAATCGCCTGGGGGAAGTGGCCTTTGCGATGAGCGGCGGCCAGCAACAGCGGCTGTGCATTGCACGCGCCTTGGCAACCGACCCCGAACTGCTGTTGTTCGACGAGCCCACCTCGGCGCTCGACCCCATCGCCACCGGCAGCATCGAGGACCTGATCCACTCGCTGCGCTCGCGGGTGTCCATTCTCATCGTCACCCACAACATGCAGCAGGCCGCACGGGTCTCGGACTACACCGCCTACATGTACCTGGGCGAGCTGATCGAATTCGGCGACACCAAGAACATGTTCCTGAAGCCTCAGCGCAAGGAAACCGAGGACTACATCACCGGTCGCTTCGGCTGACGCGGGGGTTCAACCGGCGCGCCCGCCTCTGACGAATCGGGTGCGCCAGGAAAGGCACGACGGCACGTCGCCTTCAACGCACAGGGTCCGGAAACAGCAACCTGCAAGCGTCAACCCTGAAGGCGCTGCAACGCCTCCAGGTCGAGCGCGTAGCCGAAGCCCTTGACGGTTTTCACCAGGTCACGCGCGCCGGCCGCGTCCAGCCGGCGCCGCAGGCGCCGCACGTACTGGTCCACGGTGCGCAGGTCCACAGGTGCATCGCTCCAGACCGCGTCGCGGATGGCATCGCGGCTGCGCGCACGGGTGGTGTCTGCCAACAAAAAGGCCAGCAGCCGGTGTTCGGTCCAGGGCAGGTCCAGCGACTGCCAGCCACCGGGCAGCAGCAGGCGCACGGTGGGTTGCTGGCGGTCCAGCTCGATGGCGGCAGCCTTTAGCGCGGGGCGTGCTCGCGGTCGCTGTTCTTCGATGCGAGCGGGGCGCAACAGGCGCAGCAGCTGGCGGACCAGTTCACGCGGCTCGAAGGGCTTGGCCACACACAGGTCGGCGTCGCAGTGCAGACGGTCTGCGCCGCAGCGCAAGTCGACATCGGCCTTCAGCACCACGGTGCGCACGGCTTTGCCGTTCGAGCGGCCGCTGGTCCTTGGCAGCCAGGCGGCGCCGCCGTCGGCGTTGGCATCGAGATCGAGCACGATCAGGTCGGGCACCAGCTGCGCGGCCAGCCGCCGGCCCTCTTCGGCACTGGCCACGGCCATCGGGAAACAGCCTGCCGCACGCAGATGCGTGGCCAACAGCTCCCGCACAAAGGGCTCGGCCGACACCAGCAGCACGGTCTTGCCGGCGCGCACACCCGCAGCCGGCCCGGCAAGCTGGGGTGCCGACAAGCGCTCGATGTCCTGGGCCTTTTGCATGCCCGGGATGGTGCGACGCTTCTGTGACAGGGTCGTGACGGTTCAGCGGCCGACCCGGCTTCACAAGCAGCGGGCCCCCGTGCAGCAGTCGCTGCACGGGGGCCCGCTTGGGACCACGCTCAGTTGATGAACGAGATCGGGCCGACGTTGATGAAGGTCGGGTAGGAAGGTGGTGTGCTGGGCGTCAGGTTGACGTAGTTCAGGTTGCCGCTGCCCGTCAGCCGCACCACCACCGCGCCAACGGCCGACCAGACGCTGTTCACGGTGTAGGCACCCCCGCAGCTGGCTGTCAGCACGAAGTCGGTCTTCGGGATCACGTACTCTGAGCCGGCGCCGATCTTCTGCGCCGTCACCGCCCTGGTCATTTCCGGGCGGCCCGACGGGTTGGTGCAGGCCGCATTGGCCGGGCCCTGCAGCACCACGTCGACCTGCGCGGTGAAGTTGGTCTTCTCCCACGACTCGGCGTCGCCCCAGAACTTGAGCTTGACCTTGGCAAACGGTGAGGCATCGGCGGCGGTGTTGCCCGGTGCGTTGACGTAGGCGCCGAAGTAGGCGTCGCTGTAGGTGGGCGTGGCCGGCTTGCCGATGCCGTAGTAGAAGTTGTAGACCCCACCCGGGTTGCAGGCACTGCCGCAGACCGAGCCGTCTTCGAAGATCTTCACCGCAAACAGGCGCGGGTCGACGAAAAAGCCCACCGTGCCGTTTTTGTCGGACTTCGCGGTGCTGGCGCCCAGGTTGCCCGAGTAGTCGCTGGCGAAGATGCCACCCGTGAAGGTGCTGCTGCCACCACCACCGCCACCACCGGTCACGGTGCCGTCGAAGTAGATGTTGTCGACATAGATCGTGCCAGCCACGTTGGGCTCGATCTTCATCTGGATGATCGCGGCCTTGTTCGGTGAGGTGTACAGGCTCATGTCGATGTCGAGCCGGTTCCAGGCACCGGCCACCAGCGTCTTGGTGATGCCGTTTTCCGCACCACCGCCGATGAGCGAGATCTTCACCGAGCCCACGTTCGCGGTCCACACGTCCAGGTGCAGCATGCCCCTGCTTGACACGTTCTGCGGGCTGCCGGCCCAGTCGATGCCCTGGTAGAGCGCGCCGAAGGTGTACTTCAGCGACTTGTTGCCGGCGATCGTGACTTCACTGCCCACCACCGGCGGGCTCTGGCCCCAGACCGGGAAGGCGTCGATGCCGGAGACCACCGCCGCGTCGCTGTAGATGACCGTGGAACCGGCCGGAATGACCGTCGTCGGCGCGCAGGTCGGCTCGGTGGTGCCGCAGCTGACGCTGCCGCCGCCGGCCGTGCCGTGGAAATAAATGTTGTCCACGTACAGCGTGCCGGCCACGTTGGGCTCGAGCTTGATCTGGATGATCGCCGTCTTGTCGGGCACGGTGTACTCGGCCAGGTCGATGTCGATGGCGTTCCAACTGCCCGGCGTGACCGTGCGGGTGACGGCGTTTTCCTTGCCGGCGCTGATGATCGAGACCTTCACGCTGCTGATGCCACCCGAGAAGAAGTCCAGGTGCAGGCGGGTCTTGCCCGACACGTCCTGCGGGCTGCCCGACCAGTCGATGCCCTGGTAGAGCGCGCCGAAGGTGTACTTCAGCGACTTGTTGCCGGCGATCGTGACTTCACTGCCCACCACCGGCGGGCTCTGGCCCCAGACCGGGAAGGTGTCGATGCCGGCAATCACCGCGGCGTCGCTGTAGATCACGGTTGCACCGGCCGGAATCACGGTGGTCGGCGCACAGGTCGGGGCTGCGGTGCCGCAGCCGCCACCGCCCGCGGAACCCGCCACGAAGGCCAGGTCGTCGAAGTAGTAGGTCTTCTCCACGGCGCTGGACCGCGCGCGGTTGAAGTCGAAGAAGATCGTGGCCTTGTTGTAGTTGTAGGCCAGGTTCAGTGCTGCGGTGCCCGCGGCCTGGCTGGCGAAGTTGAAGGTCAGGGTCTGCCAACCGGCCGCCGTGGTGACGGTGGCCTCGGTTTCGACCGACTTGCCGGGGTCGGTGCTGTCTTCGACCTTCAGGCGCACCGGGATGCCGGCGTCGGGCGACCACACCCGCACCGACATGCGGGTGTCGGTGGTGTTGAACGGAATCTTGGGCGAAAAGCCCAGCTGCACACCGCCGCGTGTTTCGGTGATGGTGGTGCCGGCATAGGTTTCGGCGCCCGCAGCACGCACCACCTTGGCCACCTTGTTGGCCGCGTCGGTCGGGTCGGTGACGATGCTGGAAGCTTCGGCGCCACCGAAGCCCACCAGGCCGTAGCCGACATCCACCGCGTCGAAGTTCACCGGCAGTGCCATCTGCATGCGCACCACCGTTTCGTAGGCTTGCTGCGCGGTGGTGACGGCATTGCCGTTGCCAAACGCGTCCTGCGCGGCATTGGCCGCCACGGTGACCTGGATCACACCCGTGCTGTTGGTCGTGGGCACGACCACCAGCGTGGCGCTGGTGCCGCTGATGCGGGTGAAGCTGCCCTTGCTGCCGCCGGTGACCGTGATGTCGTCGGCCGTGAAGCTGGTGCCGACGTCTTCGTTGAAGCCGAAGCTGAAGGTCACGTCACCGGTGGCAGTGGCGTCGACCACGTTGTCGGTGATGCTGATCACGGGGCCGGTGGTGTCAGCCGGCGAACCGGGTACGGCCGGCGGGGCTTCACCGCTGCCACCACCGCAAGCGGCAAGCAGCAGCGCGGCAGCCAGCGCCGTGGCGATGAGCAGGTTGGGCAAGCGGCGGGTATTCATGGCGGTGTGTCCTGGGTGATGTGCCGGCGTCTGGGCGTTCTGCGGGTGTCGTCTCGAAGCGCGATCTGCCGGAGTCAATGGGGGTCAACTGGCCTGTACGAAGGTTTCTGAAAGCGCTTTCACAAGTATGCGCAGGTGGCGCCGTGCTTGACAAGTGCGAACAACCCCTGGCTTTCCCGTAGCCGCCTGTCCATCCACGGGCGTCAGTTCGCAGCGCCGATGCGGCCGAGTTCGCCCGGCGCCACCGTCATGCGCTTGCCGTCGCTGAACTTCACGTCCAGCGGTGTCTTGCGCGCGTTGAACGCCAGGTAGGTGCGGCTGCCATCGGCGCGCTTGAACACGGCGTGCAGCGGCGTGTCGGCGGTGACGGTGAAGTCGGGAAGGCCCTTGGCTTCGAGGCTGCGCATGAAGAACAGCGTGTAGCTGCGCGAAGAGCCCAGCTCCACCGAGCCCCAGCGATCCCAGGTCTTCAGCGCCTCGGCGGGGTCGGCCAGCGCCAGGTACTTCGCGAATATGTCTTGCCACATGTCCTTGGGTGGCGGCGGGTTCGGCTTCTTCGCGATGCGGTTCCACAGCTCCATCTCGGCCGGCAGCGTGGCCACGCTGCGCTTGACGAAGGCCGGGTCGCGGCCCAGGTAGGTGTGCGCGGTCGTCACTGGCAGCAGGTTGATGCCCTTGATCTGGCGCGGGTCGTCAATCCACCAGGTGTCGTGTCGGTAGGCTCCGCCAAACACCAGGCTGACCTCGGCGTTTTTGTACTCGGGCGCAAACACCAGGCCGTGGATGTTGAACCAGTAGTGGTTGATGGCCTCGATCTCGTTCGTGTAGAGATAGATGCCCAGGTCGCGCAGCGCCTTGTTGCCCGTCACCTCACCCCACAGGATGAGGCCGACCCAGGCGCTGATCGACTCCGACGACGACTCGTTGTTGTTGCCCAGTTCGCCCACGCCAGTGCCGTTGGCCCAGGTGTGGGCCTCGTACGCATCCCAGTTGCGCAGGAAGGGAGCGTCGGCGCGGCCGCGCTCGGTGGTGGCGATGTCGGCGATCAGCAGCTCGATCATCGCGCCCCACTGGTCGCGGGCGATCCAGGCCGGGTCGCGCAGCGCCAGCTCGGCGGCGACGCGGATCATGTAGCCGTACCAGAAGTGGTGGTCGTTGATCTCGGTGACGGCGAAGAATTCCTCGGGGTAGATCGACACCACGCCCATGCCCTTGTCGACCTGGACATAGCCGCGCTCGCTGTTGCCGCCCAGCCATTCCTCGGCGCGCTTCTTCACCATCTCGTGCAGGCGGTCGCGGCGCCCCAGATCGCCCATCTGCTCGTACAACTCGGCCAGCTTCATCGTGCGCTGCAGGCCCTTGCCGGCCCAGTAGAAGCTCTTGCCCTGGCGATGCAGTTCGCGACCGGCGGTGGCGTAGTCCTTGTCCAGCACGCCCTTCAGCTCGGACGCCGCACGTGGCTCGGCGAGGGCTGGCCAGTGCGGCACGAAGCCGTTGTAGCGGTAGGTGGTCTTGAACTCGCGCGCCGCAAGCAGCTTCAGCTGGCCGCGCACGGTGTCGAAGCTCGGCCCCAGGCGCCCTTCCACCGAGCCATTGCGAAACCACTGGTGCGGGTACAGGCCCAGCAGCGGACCGTTGTCAGGGCCCTCCATCACCTGCGTCGTGGCCGTGAAGGTGGTCTCGACCTGGCTGGCCGCCTCGTCGTAGCGCCACGCCACGCGGGTCTGCTTGATGAAGGCGTAGGCATGGCGCATGAACAGCGCCAGCGTCTCGGCCTTGCCGTCGGGCATGCCGGCCACCGACAGGTAGCCCGCCCCTGCCGGCATGCGCGCGATCCACTCGGTGGGCGACACGGCCTCCCACTTCCCGCCGGTGGGACCGAACAGCGCGTAGGCCTTGGCCCCCACCTGCAGCGCCAGCACGCGCGGGTCGGCCTCGGGGTGCAGGCGCTGGCCGGCGGCCGGCAGGCGCACGCGCAGGTCGCCGCGCGTCACCCGCAGCCAGGCATAGGGATTGCCGCGCGCCACCGTGGTGAGCAGGTCGTCGGCGCCGCGCGCCATCGAAATGTCGATCGACCAGTCGTCGGCGCCGGCCAGCTTGGCGGTGCCGGGTTCGAAGGCCACGGGCGAGATCACCAGCGGATCGCGGTGCGGGTAATGGATCTCCACGTCCTGGCGCACGCTGTTGACGACCTGCTTGGAGGGCAGCGCGAATTCCAGGCCCGCGAGCGAGGTCTTCACGGTGATGGGCTGCACGAAGATGGCCTCGGGCTTGGCGCTGAAGGCCAGGGTCGAGTACCACTGGTTGGTCGGTGCCGCGCGCTGGAGCATCGGCTCGGTGCGGAACGGCGCTGGCGGGATCGCCTTGTCGCCAGTCCGGGGCGCGGTGTGGTACGCGCCAGCGCCGAGCTTCACGGTCTGCGCAGCCAGGGGCATCACCGGGGCCAGCACGGCAGCCACCACCGTGACTGCCGCACCCCAGCGAGCCGCGAACCTGGCAGCCACCGTCTTCAGGGCCTGCGGACGGGTGTTCGTCGAAGTCATCGCCTTCACCTTTGCGCGCGGAAGCGCGCTGCCGGTCCATTGTTTGTGAAAGCGCTTTCAGTGTGATCCCGCGTTTACCCCGACAAGCCCCGAGCTACGCGCCGCAGCAGCAGCGGGCGCGAGGGTAAACACGCAGCGTGAACGCGTTGACGCAGCGGTGTCGCCGACCGTATTCTCTGAAAGCGCTTTCACCGCAATCAATCCAGTCCGAGGTGGCCCGTCCTATGCAGCAACAACTCTTTCGTCCACGGGGTCTCACCGCGCAGCAGTCCGGCGGGCCGCTTCGTCGGGGCCGCAGCGCGCGGGCGGCGGTGCTGCCGATGGCGCTGTGCCTGCTGGGCCTGGCCGCCAGCCCGGCGGTGCAGGCGCTCGAGTTCGGCCCCTTCACGTTGACCGGGTTCATCAAGGGCAGCCTCACCCACGTCAGCAACGGTTGCGAGAACTGCCAGCGCGACCCTGCAGCCGGCCGCCACTTCATCTGGGCCGACGACGTGGTCTTCGGCCGTGAGTACGGCGCGCTCACCAAAGACGCCCTGCAGTTCCAGCCGACCCTGGGCGTCAACTTCGAGCTGCCCCAGGGCTTCAAGCTCTCGGCTGCCTACTCACAGCGCTGGCGCGACGGCGAGATCGACATCATCGGCACCGTCTACGAGCGCAGCGCCACGCTGAAGCACGAGTACTACGGCACAGTGAGCATCGGCAACTTCCTGTCCCGAGCCTGGAACCGACCGGACTTTCCCTACGCCTCCGACGTCGGCCAGACCGCCTTCAGCGATTCTGGCGCCGGCTACGGCATCCTGACCAAGGCCGTGCGCTACACGTCACGCGACTTCTATGTCGCCGACGGCAACCTGGTGCTCGAACTCAGCTACGACCAGGGCAACACCCGCTTCAAGCGCAACAAGCCGCAGCTGTTCGAGTTCTGGGGCTTGTACGGGCGCGGCCCTTGGCTGGTCGAAGCCGTGGTGCAGTCGGCAAAAAACGGCACCCCCACCGGCGGCTTCGCCAAGGGGCCCTTCACCGGCCTGACGCCCTTCCCCGAGCGCGACGACCCGCAGCTGGGCGGCAGCAGCCAGGGCATCTTCATGCTGCTGGGCAAGTACCAGATCGGCACCGCCTACGAGCTCTCGGGCGGGCTGCGCGTCAACCGCTGGAGCGGGGCCTACGCGGTGCAGACGACCTCCGGTCCGCTGGCGCAGTGGAACGAGCCCTTCAACGTCAACTGGGGCGGCATCGACGCCAACGGCGTGCCCAACCCCGGCTACTCGGCGCGCTCCACCGACTTCATGCTCGGCGTGCGCAAGTACGTCAACCCGAAGCTGGTGGGCTATGTCGGCCTCACCTACCTCGGCAAGGCCAGCACCGACAACCCCAGCGAGCGGGGCCAGAGCAACAGCGCGTTGTTCGCCAGCATCGGCGCCCGTTATGTCGTGGACGGCGGCCTGTCCGTCTCGGGTTCGCTGAATGCGGTGAGCTACGCCCGCAAGGGCCTCGCGCCGCTGAGCATGGGCTCCCACGACGCTTTCTCGAACGTCGACTCCCGCGTTGCCAACCGTGGCAACTGGGTGTCGGTCGAAGTGAATTACCAGTTCTGAGTCCGACCGAGGTTCTTCCATGATGCCCAACAGGCTCCACGCGCAGCCCTGCACCTCCGAGCAGGCCCCGCAACGCAACTTGCACCGGGCCCTGGCCACCGCCGTGACGGCGGTGCTGATGGCCACCACCCTGGCGGCCTGTGGCGGCGGCGGCTACACGCCCACCGCCGTGTCGCAGAGCGACCGCCGCGAACTGCCCGCCAGCTTCACGACGCGCGCGGCGATCAACTACTCGCCCTACCGCACGTCGCGCAACGAGTCCGAACTGGGCCGTGAGGTCATCACGCCGGCCAACGTGCTGCAGGACCTGCGCCTGATCCGGGCCACCGGCATCGGCAGCATCCGGCTCTTCAGCAGCCGAGCCTTCGGGCGCACCGTGCTCGAGGTCATCCGCGACAACGGGCTCGACCTGAAAGTGCAGCTGGGCACCTACCCCAACCCCATCACCGGGCCGGCGGCCGAGGCCGACAACATCGCCGAGCTCGACGCCGGCATTGCGCTGGCCAATGCCTTCCCCGACATCGTGGTCACCGTGAGCGTGGGCAACGAGACCATGGTCGAGTGGTCCACCCACAAGGTGGCGGTGGCCGACATGGCGCGTTACCTCCGCAAGGTGCGCAGTGCCATCCGCCAGCCCGTCACGACCAACGACAACTGGCTGTTCTGGGCCTCGGTGCCGCCCGCCATCGCCGAGACGGTGGACTACGCCGCCGTGCACGTCTACCCCTTCCTGGACACCTTCTACAACCCGACGGCCTACGACTGGCGGCAGAAGGCCGTGCCCGAAGCCCAGCGCGCCAAGGCGATGATGGACGCCACGCTGGCCGAGGCCAAGTCGCAGTTCGAGCGCGGCCGCCAGGGCCTGGTGAACCTGAACCTCGGCTCGATTCCGATGGTCATCGGCGAAACCGGCTGGGCGGCTGTCGACACCCCGGGCGGTCCGACCCTGGCGTTTCGCGCGCACCCGGTGAACCAGAAGATGTACTTCGACGCGCTGCAGGTCTGGGCCACGGAAGGCCGGCGCGACGTGCAGGGCCCGAAGGCGATCTTCCTGTTCCAGGCTTTCGATGAACCCTGGAAACAGGGCGACGACGGCTGGGGCCTGTTCAACGCGCGTCGCGAGGCACGTTACGCCGTGCAGCCGCTGGGCACCTGCGGTGTCACCTGGACCTGCGAAGCCGGCAGCTACAGCGCTGCCGACGCGGTGAAGTGGGTGGCGCCGACGCTGAACCCGGCCGTCACGGCCAGCCGCTACACGCTGTTTGCCGACACGCTGACGGCCGGCGAACAACGCGCCAGCGGGCTGCGCTGGGACCCCTTTGCGCTGACCGGCCACCGCGAAAGCAATGTGGGCGCCGCGTCGCCCGACGGCGGACTGCATTTCGAGGTCACGCCCAACCCGGTGGACTTCGGCTGGGGTCTGTTCCAGTACTCGGCCGCCGGCGTGACCGAGAACCTGTCCAACTTTGCTGGCGGCCGGCTGAACTTCCAGGTGCGCAGCGACGGTTACCCAGGCAAGATCGAGGTCGGCATCAGCACCGACACGGAAGACCGCGACGTGCAGGAAGCTTTCCTGCAGATCGCCCCGGGCGAGTACGGCTACTGCAACAGCAACAGCTGGTGCGAGGTGTCGATTCCGGTCTCGGCCTTCCTGGCAGCCAACCCGAAACTGGACCTGCGCTACGTGAACTTCCGCTTCATCGTGGCCGACCGCTTCAGCTTCACCGGCAAGCCGCTGAACCTGACCGGACTGCCCGCCATCCGCATCGACGGGCTGCACTGGTCGCGCTGAACGTGTTGCCGCCTGCGCTGCACTGGGTGCTGAGTGCGCGCGACAGCCGCCACGGGCAGGAACTGCGGCTGGCGCCGCAGCCACCGTTGCTACCCGCAGCCGACACGGCCGCGCACGCCAGCGCACCGGCGCGGCTGTGGGTGGATACGACACGTCGCTTTCAGCGCCTGGAAGGTTTTGGTGGCGCCTTCACCGAGGCCGCCGCCACGACCTGGCTGAAGTTGTCGGCGCTACGGCGCGAGGCCTTCCTGCGTGCCTGCTTCGACACGCAGCACGGCCACGGCTACACGCTGTGCCGCGTGCACATGAACAGCTGCGACTTCGCCCTGGGCAACTACGCGCACGTCGAAACTGAAGGTGACCTGGCACTCGACAGCTTCAACATCGACCGCGACCGCCAGGCGCTGCTGCCAATGATCCAGGCCGCGCAGCGTGTGGCGGAAGAAAGCGGGAATGCGCTGAAGCTGCTGGTATCACCATGGAGCCCACCGGCCTGGATGAAGGACACGGGACGCATGAACGACGGCGGCAGGCTCTTGCCCGAGTGCCGCGCCGCCTGGGCGCAGTGCTTCGTGCGCTTCATCCGCGCCTACGAGGCCGAAGGCGTGCCGGTGTGGGGCGTTTCGGTGCAGAACGAACCCGAAGCGCGGCAGCGCTGGGACTCGTGCCTGTACACCGCCGAGGAAGAGCGCGACTTCGTGCGCGACCACCTGGGGCCGGCACTGCACGGCGCCGGGCTCGGCCACGTGCGCGTCGTCGTCTGGGACCACAACCGCGACGCCATGGTGGAGCGCGCCAGCGTCATCTATGGCGATGCCGAGGCCGCGAAGTACATCTGGGGCACCGGCTTCCACTGGTACGTGGAAGACCACTTCGACCACGTGCAACTGGTGCACGACGCCTGGCCCGACAAACAACTGCTGTTCACCGAAGGCTGCCAGGAAGGCGGCCCGCACTGGGGCCGCTGGGAACTGGCCGAGCGCTATGCACGTTCGATGATCAACGACCTGAACCGCTGGACCGTGGGCTGGATCGACTGGAACCTGTTGCTGGACGAACAAGGCGGACCCAACCACGTGGGCAACTTCTGCAGCGCCCCCTTCCTGGCTGTGCCGGCCGAGGACGGCCTGCACCCGCAAAGCTCCTATGCCGCCATCGGCCACTTCGCGCGCTTCGTGCCCCCGGGTGCCGAGCGCGTGCTGTGCGCGGCCACGCGCGAGGCGCTGGAGTGCACCGCCTTCGCCAACCCCGACGGCAGCGTGGCCGTGGTGGTGCTCAACCGCAGTGAGCACGACATTGCCTTCTCGCTGGCCATCGACGGCGTGTCCCACGCCACCGATCTGCCGGCCCATGCCATCGCCACCTACGTGCAGGCCCCATGCGTGAGAACTGCCTGAAGAAGGTTCTGATCGTCGGCGGCGGCACCTCCGGCTGGATGTCTGCGGCCGTGCTGCTTCATTCGCTGGGCAAGAACTGCCAGATCCAGCTCATCGAGTCCGACGAGATCGCCACCGTCGGCGTCGGCGAGGCGACGATTCCCTCGATCATCAAGTTCAACACGCTGATCGGCATCGACGAAAACGAGTTCATGCGCCGCACGCAGGCGACCTTCAAGCTCGGCATCCAGTTCAGGAACTGGGGCGCGCTGGGGGACTCGTACATCCACGGCTTCGGCAGCATGGGCCGCAAGACGGGCCTGGTGGACTTCCTGCACTACTGGCTGAAGGCGCGCCAGGCGGGCCAGGTGGACCGGCTGGACGACTACTCGATCAACCTGCTGGCGTGCGAGAAGAACCGCTTCATGCGCGCACGCGCGGAAGCTGCGGACTCGCCGCTCGCCGACCTGCGCCACGCCTTTCACTTCGATGCGGGGCTGTTCGCGAAGTACCTGCGCGGCTACAGCGAAAAGCTGGGCGTCACGCGGACCGAAGGCAAGATCACCAGCGTGCAGACGCACCCCGAGACCGGCTTCGTCACGTCGGTGACGATGGAAAACGGCGACGTGCACACGGCCGACCTGTTCATCGACTGCTCGGGCTTCCGCGGGCTGCTGATCGAGCAGACCCTGCACACCGGCTACGACGACTGGAGCCACTGGTTGCCTTGCGACAGCGCGCTGGCGGTGCCTTGCGAATCCACCAGCCCGCTGTTGCCCTACACACGCTCCACCGCGCATGCGGCCGGCTGGCAATGGCGCATCCCGCTGCAAAGCCGCACTGGCAACGGCCATGTGTTCTGCAGCCGGTTCATGAGCCAGGACGAAGCCACCGCCATCCTGCTGAACCACCTGGACGGAAAGGCGCTGGCCGAGCCGCGACTGATCCGCTTCGTCACCGGCAAGCGCAAGCAGTTCTGGAACAAGAACGTGGTGGCCATCGGCCTGTCCAGCGGCTTCATCGAGCCGCTGGAGTCGACGTCGATCCACCTCATCCAGCAAGGCATCGTGCGGCTGATCGAACTCTTTCCGAACCTCGGGTTCCACCAGGCCGACATCGACGAATACAACCGCCAGTCGGCCACCGAGTTCGAGCAGATCCGCGACTTCATCGTGCTGCACTACCACCAGACGAAGCGCGACGACTCGGCGTTCTGGAACCACTGCCGCCACATGGACGTGCCTGATTCACTGAAGCACAAGACCGAGCTGTTCCGCAGCAGCGGGCGCTTCTTCCAAAAGAACGACGAGCTCTTCGGCGACGTAAGCTGGGCCCAGGTGATGCTGGGACAGGGCATCCAGCCCATGAGCTACCACCCGCTGGTCGAGAACTCCGCCGACGAGCCGGTCTACAGGATGCTGGCCAACGTCAAGTCGGTGATGCATGCAGTGGTCGACAGGATGCCAACACACGCGCAGTACGTTGCCGAACACTGCAAGGCTTCGCAGGTTTGACAGTCCCGGCAGGGGCGGCCAGCCCCTGCACCGAAGCTAGGGACCGGCCCCGAGCTTGATGTCGTCGAAGTAGTAGGTCTCGCCAGGGCTGTCCGACGCCCTGGTGCCCAGGTTGGGCAGCATCACGACCCAGCTGTAGGCGGGGCCGACCTTGTCGGCGGGCACGACCCAGGTCAACGTCTGCCAGCCCA
>JAURZM010000035.1 GCA_030653385.1 Rubrivivax sp.
CAGCGATGCCGCAGGACCGGTGGCCAACGTCAATGACGCACCCACCGGCACGGTGAACATCAGCGGCACGCCCACGCAAGGGCAGACACTGAGCGTCAGCCACACGCTGGCCGACGCCGACGGCCTGGGCACCGTCAGCTACACCTGGCATGCCGACGGCACGGCGATCAGCGGCGCAACCGGCAGCAGCTACCTGCTCACTCAAGCTGACGTCGGCAAGTCAATCACGCTCGTGGCCAGCTACACCGACGGCCAGGGCACCGCCGAGGCGGTGAGCTCGGCAGCCACGGCACTGGTGGCCAACGTCAATGACGCACCCACCGGCACGGTGAACATCAGTGGCACGCCCACGCAAGGCCAGACCTTGAGTGCCAGCCACACGCTGGCCGATGCCGATGGCCTTGGCACCGTCAGCTACCAATGGCTCGCCGACGGCACGGCTGTCGGCAGCGGCAGCAGCTACCTGCTCACGCAGGCTGACGTCGGCAAGTCAATCACGCTCGTGGCCAGCTACAACGACGGCTTCGGCCAGGCCGAGAGCGTGAGCAGCGCAGCCACGGCTCTGGTGGCCAACGTCAATGACGCACCCACTGGCCTGCCGACCATCACCGGCACGGCGCTCGAGGGCCAGACGCTCAGGGCCGACGTGGCGGCCATCGCCGATGTCGATGGCCTGGGCGCGATCAGCTACCAATGGCTGCGCGACGGCAGGGTCATCGCCGGTGCGACGGGCCCGAGCCACCTGCTCGGCAATGCAGACGTCGGTGCTCTGCTGAGCGTGCGGGTGTCGTACACCGACGGCCAGGGCACCGCCGAATCGCTGGACAGCGCCGCCAGCAGCGCCGTGATCGGCGTCAATGAAACGCCCGTGCTGTCGGCACCGCTGGCCGGCCAGACAGCAACACTGGGCGCGCGCTTCCAGTTCACGCTGCCCGAGGGCAGCTTCACCGACCCCGACATCGGTGACACGCTGCGCTATTCGGTCACGCTGGACTCCGGCGCCGCCCTGCCCTCCTGGCTGGTCTTCGATGCGACGACGCGCAGCTTCAGTGGCACCCCGGGTGCCAGCGACCTGGGTGTCATCACCCTGCGCGTGACGGCCACCGACAGCCTGGGGCTCAGCGCCGAGGCCAGCCTGACGATCACCACCGTGCTCGGCACGCTGCCCGAGCCGGTGCAGGTGGTCGAAGCACCGGCCGAAGCGCAGCCCGAAGCCGAAGCGGCCGCGCCCGTGGCGCCGGCATCCAAGCCCGAACCGGTGCCGCCGGCCGTGCCTGTCGACGCAACCGCAGGCCTGCCGCCCGCACCCTTGTTCGCGGCCACGGTCATCGACACAGCCGTGCCGGCGCCCGCCCGAAGCGGCACCTCCGACGAAACACCGCCGACGACGCGCGCGGCCAGCCACAGCGTCAGCGTCAGCGTGCCGGTGGCGCAGGAAGCCATGGCATTCGGCAACCTCAACATCTCGCCAATGCAGAACCTGTTGCGCAGCGACGAGCTGCTGCGCCGCTTTGACACCCTGCGGCAGCAGCTGGCCCTGCCAGAAGAGCTGCAGCGCACGGCGGTCGCGCAGTCGATCGCGGTGACCAGCGGCCTGTCGATCGGCTATGTCGTGTGGTTGGTGCGCGGCGGCGTGCTGATGAGCTCGATGCTCTCGGCGCTGCCGGCCTGGCAAATGATCGACCCCATGCCCGTCCTGGCTGCCGCGAAGCCGCGCCGCCGCAAAGACGGCCTTCCCGACGAGGAAGACACCGACCTCGAACGCCTGTTCGACAAGCCCCGGCCGGCTGCCGCGGACAGCCCGGTGCGCCCTGCGCCCGAGGCCCCGCAGCCGGCCCTGATCGATGCCGAGGAGCCACGTTGAAGATTCCGCTCAATCCGATGCGGTGGCTGTCCAGCCGCGTGCACCTGGCCCTGGGCCTGGCCGGTCTGATGGTGGGCGGCCTCATGGCCGCCACCTACATCGGCCTGATTCCCGACGCCGAAGCGCTGGAGTTGCGGCACCGCGCGGCGCTGTCCGAAACCATCGCCCTCACGGCTTCGTCCACGCTGGACGAGACCAACCCCGAGGCACTGTCCGAGACCCTGGAGTTCATGCGCGGGCGCAACCCGGGCCTGCTGTCGATAGGCGTTCGGGCGGCGGGCGGCGAACTGCTCATCGACGTCGGCCAGCACACTGCCCGTTCGGCGGCTGCCGCCGAGGCGCTGCCCGGCAGCAGCCACGTGCAGGTGCCGGTGTGGCAGAACGGGCAGGCCTGGGGAACGATCGAGCTGCACTTCCAGCCGCTGCGCGCAGCAGGCTGGCGCGGGCAGTTGCAGGACGCCAGCCTGCAGCTGGCCGGCTTCATGTTCGCTGTTTGCGGCCTGGGCTTCTATGTCTACCTCAGGCGCATGCTGCGCGAACTGGACCCGGGCCGCGCCGTGCCGCAGCGTGTGCGCGCCGCCTACGACACGCTGACCGAAGGCATGGTCGTGCTCGACCAGCAGGGCCGCATCGTGCTGGCCAACAAGTCCACCAGCCTGATGCTGGGCGTCGAGGAGGCCCGGCTCGTCGGCCGCTCGCCATCGAGGTTCCCGTGGACCGACGCCGCCGGGGCCGCACTGCCGCCGGAAGCGCTGCCGTGGCGGCTGGCGCTGGCGGCGCGCGAGCCGCAACGCGACGTCCACCTCAACGTCACCGGCGCCCACGGCCGCGGATACTCGCTGCGCGCCAACTGCACGCCCATCTTCGCCGACGACGGCCAGGTGCAGGCCCTCGTGCTCAGCTTCCAGGACATCACCGAACTCGAGCTGCGTGGCGCGGCGCTGCAGGCAGCCAAGGAGCAGGCCGATGCCGCCAACGAAGCCAAGAGCCAGTTCCTGGCCAACATGAGCCACGAGATCCGCACCCCGATGAACGCCATCCTGGGCTTCACCGAGGTGCTGCGCCGCGGCGGCCTGCGCAACACCGCCGACGCCGCGCAGCACCTGGACACCATCCACCGCAGCGGCCGCCACCTGCTCAACCTGATCAACGACATCCTGGATCTGTCGAAGGTGGAAGCCGGCCGGATGGAGGTGGAAACCGTGGCCGGCGCACCGCACAACGTGGTGCACGAAGTGGTGCAAACACTCGCGGAGCGGGCCACCGAGCGCGGCCTGGCGCTGCAGATGCATTGGCCGCAGGCGCTGCCCGCAACGGTGCCGTGCGACCCGGTGCGCCTGCGCCAGATCGTCACCAACCTGCTCGGCAATGCCATCAAGTTCACCGACCGCGGCAGCATCGACATCACGCTGCGGCTGGAGCCGGCGCAGGGCCGCACCCGCTACTGCATCGACGTGCAGGACAGCGGCATCGGCATTCCGCCCGACAAGCTGGACTCGGTGTTCGAGCCCTTCGTGCAGGCCGAGGCGTCGACGACACGCCGCTTCGGCGGCACCGGGCTGGGCCTGACCATCAGCCGCGGCTTCGCGCAGGCCATGGGCGGCGACATCACCGTGCGCAGCGTCTTCGGCCAGGGCACGGTGTTCACCGTCTGGCTCGACGCCGGCGAGCCGAGCGCCGCAGAACTGCTGGCGCCTGAAGCGCTGGCGCACGCGCCGGTGGCCGCAGCGGCCGATGCCGCGCAGCGCTGGGAGTTCCCGGCCGCGCACGTGCTGGTGGTGGACGACGGCGCCGAGAACCGGCAGCTGGTGCGGGTGCTGCTGGAAGACGCAGGCCTGCAGGTGAGCGAGGCCGAGAATGGACGCGTCGCGCTGGAATGCATCGCTGCCACCGCCTTCGACCTCGTGCTGATGGACATGCAGATGCCCGAGATGGACGGCAAGACCGCCACCTTGCGGCTGCGCGAGATGGGTTGCACGCTGCCGATCATCGCGCTGACCGCCCACGCGATGAAGGGCTACGAACGCGAGGTCGAGGCCGCGGGCTTCAGCGGCGCATTGACCAAGCCGATCGAGGTGGAGGTGCTGATGCGCGAACTGGCGCAGCGCCTGGGCGGCCGTGCGGCACCGCTGCAGGCCGCCAGCACCGAGACTGCGGTGCCGGCGGTGCCCGACCGGGTGCTGGCTCCACGCGACGAGATGCAGGCCCTGGTCTCGCGCTTGGCGCAGCATGCCCGCATCGGCCCCATCGTCGCGCGTTTCGTGCAGCAGCTGCCGGCCAAGCTGACGCAGATGGAGGAGGCCCTGCACGCGGCCGATCTGCCGACGTTGGCGACCCTGGCGCATTGGCTCAAGGGTGCTGGCGGCAGCATGGGTTTTGACGATCTCTTCGAACCCGCCAAGGCGCTGGAGACAGCCGCGCAGCAGGGCGACCCGGTAGCGGCAGCACACGCGTTGGCAGAAGTGCTGCGACTCGGACGGTGCATCGACAAGGGCGCCGAACTGTCGGCGCCGCAGACCGAGGCGGCACCCGCATGAGCCACGACATCTGGGCCCTCAGCCAGGCGGGCGAGCTGGACGACGACGACGCGGCGACACAGCGCTCGCCGCTGCTCGACGCCAAGGTGATGATGGTCGATGACGAACCGCTGATGACGGAGCTGATCCAGACCCATCTGGAGGACGCGGGCTATCGCAACTTCGTCGTCACCCACGACCCGCGCGAGGCGCTGGATCTGCTGCGGCGTGAAGAGGTCGGCGTGCTCCTGCTCGATCTGATGATGCCTCAGATGTCGGGCTTCGATCTCTTGCAGGCGATCCGCGCCGATCGCGACCTGCGCTACACACCGGTGATCGTGCTCACCGCAACCACAGGCGCCGACGCGAAGCTGCGCGCGCTGCAGCTCGGCGCCACCGACTTCCTGTCCAAGCCGGTCGACGCCAGCGAACTCGGGCTGCGTGTGCGCAACACGCTGGCCTACCACCAGTACCACAAGCGACAGGCCAATCTCGATGGCGTCACCGGACTGCCCAACCAGCGCCTGTTCGACCGCGGCCTGGCGCAGATGGTGGCCAATGGCGCCCGCGTGCGCGGGCTGTTGGCCCATTTCAGCATCACCGTGCCGGAGTGCCTGCACCTGAGGGAAAGCCTGGGCCAGGGCAGTGCCGACGAGTTGACCAAGGTGCTGGCCCGTCGGCTGGAAAAGTTTGCCACCGACGAAAGCGTGGCCACACCGATGGTCACGCCGGTGGAGCAGGCACCGCGCACAGCACGCCTGGCCGCCGACCAGTTCGGCCTGCTCATCGAGGGCATCGCCAGCCCGCGCGACGTCGAGGCCTTGGCCCAGCGGCTCGTTGCCATGCTGGCCGCTCCGGTGACGGTGGGCCAGCACGACATCCACGGCAGCGCCTGGGTTGGCATCGCACTGTCGCCCACGGACGGCATCGGCGTGGAGGCGCTGCGCAAGGGAGCCGACTTGGCGGCGCGTCAAGCCCAGCAGCGCGGCATGGTGCGCTACCAGTTCGCCTCGGCCGATTTGAATGCCCAGTCGCTGCGCAAGATGACGCTGGGCCTGCAATTGCGCGGCGCCGCGGGGCGCGGCGAACTCGAACTGCACTACCAACCCAAACTCAGCGTGGTGGGCAACCGCATGGTCGGCTGTGAGGCGCTGGTGCGCTGGAACCATCCAGAACACGGCCTCATGCCGCCGGGAGAATTCATCTTTCTGGCCGAGGAACTGGGCCTGATCTGCGAGATCGGCACCTGGGTCATGGGCAGCGCCTGCCGCGAGGCCGCAGCCTGGGCCGCCCGCGGCCTGGGCCATCTGAAGGTGGCCGTCAACGTGTCCAAACGCCAGTTCCAGCGCGGTGATCTGTGCGCTTGTGTGCAGGAGACCTTGCGCGTCAGCGGTCTGGCCGCAGACCAGCTGGTGCTCGAGCTCACCGAAAGCATGCTGATGGACGACGTCGCTGGTGGTCTCGAACTGATGCACGCGCTCACGCGCCTTGGCGTCACGCTGTCGATCGATGACTTCGGCACGGGCTACTCATCGCTGAACTACCTGAAACACTTTCCACTGTCCGAACTGAAGATCGATCGCTCGTTCATCACCGACTTGCCAGGCAGCGCCGCCGACGTGGCGATCGTGCGCGCCATCATCGATCTCGGTCACAACCTGGGCATGTCGGTGGTGGCCGAGGGCATCGAGACGACGGCGCAGCTGGCATGCCTGCAGCAGTTCGATTGCGACCACTACCAGGGCTACCTGTACAGCAAGCCGCTGCCTGCTGCCAAGTTTGCCGCGTTGCTGGCCGACTGCGACCGCATGCCGGTGGCCGCGCCACATCCTGCCCTGACCGGCCAGGCCTGAGCACAGCCGCGGCAAGCCGCCGCTACAGGGTGTCGGCGGTGCGCCGATAACTCGACAAGACCTGCCAGAGTTTCCGCAACCCTACACGGCCCGCCGCCGACGACAAGCGCATGGACAACAAACACTCGCGCCTGCGTGCGACGCTGCAGGGCAGAACCGCGATGAGCCGCCGGCTTGCGCTGCTGTTGCCGACGGCCGTGCTGCTCACCGGGCTGGCAACCACGGCCCTGGGCACCTGGTGGCTGCACTCGCGCACACAGAACGAGGCCGCGGCGGAATTCCAGCGCATCGTGGTTCGCCACACCAGCGAGATCAGCGATCGCTTTGGCAAGCCTGTCTACGGGCTCAATGGTGCCCGCGGCGTTTACGCTACCCAGGCCGAGGTTCGGCGCGACGATTTCCGGCGCTACCTGTCCACGCGCAACCTGCCCGTGGAGTTCCCGGGCGTGCGCGGTTTCGGCTTCATTCAGCGCGTCGAACGCGCCGAAATGCCGGCGTTCATCGCTGCCGAACGAGCCGATGGTGCACCAAACTTTGCGCTGCGCCAGCTGGCGTCGAAAGACGAGCCCGAGCACTTCGTCATCAAGCTGATCGAGCCGGCAGCCAACAACGCCGGCGCGGCCGGTCTGGACGTTGGCTCGGAAAAGGTGCGTCGGCAAGGTGTGCTGCAGGCCCTGGAAACCGGTGAAGCCACGACCACGGGCATGGTGACGCTGGTGCAGGACCAGCGGCGCAGTGCCGGCGTGCTGCTGTACGTGCCGGTGTTTGCAGATGCACCCAAGGACGCAGCCCCCGGCGCTCGCGGTGCGTTGCGCGGCCTGCTGTATGCGCCCATGGTGATCTCCGAACTGCTGGCAGGCCTGGGTGACGTGGTGGCGGGCCAGGCGCACGTGACGCTCTTCGACACCGCCAGCGCCACGGTCGAGGGGCCGGTGATGTTCGAGTCGGCCGAACCTGCCGCCCCGGGGGCCAGCGATGCGGCGCTGCCGGCCGCGCGCTTCGAGGTGCTGCGCACGGTCGATGTGCCAGGCCGGCTGCTGACGCTGCGCGTGCGCAGCACGCCGGCTTTCGAAGCCGCCTATGCCAGCACCACCGCCATGCTGATGGCCCTGGGTGGCTTGTTCGCCAGCGGCCTGCTGGCCGCGCTGCTGCGCCAGCAGATCACCGGCCGCGGCCGCGCCGAGCGGCTGGCCCGGGAAATGACAGTCGACCTGGCGAACCAGAAGTTCGCGCTCGACCAGCATGCCATCGTCAGCATGTCCGACCTGCAGGGCACCATCTTCTACGTCAACCAGCGTTTCTGCGACATCAGCGGCTACAGCGAGGCCGAGTTGATCGGGCAGAACCACCGCATCGTCAGCTCGGGCGTCCACGAGCCTGCCTTCTTCGAGGACCTCTGGCGCACGATCTGCAGCGGGCAGGTCTGGCATGGCCAGATCTGCAATCGCCACAAGGGAGGCGGCCACTACTGGGTCGATGCCACCGTGGTGCCTTTGCTGGGGGCCGACGGCCTGGCCGAGAGCTACATCGCCATCCGCACCGACATCACCGGGCGCAAGGCCGCCGAGCGTGGCCTGGCACGTGAACGCAAGAGCCTGCAGCACATCATCGAAGGCACGCAGGTCGGTACCTGGGAATGGAACGTCGAAACCGGGCAGACGGTCTTCAACGAACGCTGGGCGCAGATCGTGGGCCACAGCCTGGCCGATCTGGGCGCAACCACCATCGACACCTGGGCGCGTTTCGGACATCCCGACGACCTGCAGGCCTCGGCGCTGGCACTGCAGCGCCACTTCGACGGCGCAACCGAGGCCTACGAATGTGAAGCCCGCATGCGCCATCGAAACGGCCACTGGGTCTGGGTGCTGTCACGCGGCAAGCTGTTCAGCCGCTCGGCCGACGGTCTCCCCCAGTGGATGGCCGGCACCCACCTGGACATCACCGAGCGCAAGCAGGCCGAGGCCGCATTGCGCGCCAGCCAGGCACTGCTGAGCCAGACGGGAAGCATCGGTGGCGTGGGTGGCTGGGAGCTCGACGTCGCCACCCATGCGCTGTCCTGGACCGACGAGACCTGCCGCATCCACGACCTGCCACCGGGTCACCACCCGACGATGGCCGAAGGCCTGGGCTACTACACGCCCGAATCGCGCCGCCACATCGAGCAGGCCGTGGCCGCTGCCATGGCGACGGGTCAGCGCTGGGATCTTGAACTGTGCTTGACCACCGCCAAAGGTCGCCCGATCTGGGTGCGCGCCGCGGGCGAGGCCGAATTCGTCGATGGCAAGCCAGTGCGCCTGTTGGGCGCTTTCCAGGACATCACTGCCCGCCGCGCCCTGGAGGCCGAATTGCGGGCCAAGAACGATCTCGTCAACAGCGTCATCGAGAGCCTGCCCTGCGGCCTGAGCGTGTTCGATGGCGAGCTGAAGCTCGTGGCGGCCAATGGCGAGTTCCGGCGCCTGCTGGACTTTCCTGATGCGCTGCTGGACGCTCCTGAGGTGCGGTTCGAGGACATCATCCGGTTCAATGCACAGCGCGGCGAATACGGCAACGACCTCAGCGCCGAGGCCATCGAACGGGTGGTGCGGTCCATCGTCGACCAGGCACGCAAGCCGGCGCAGTTGCACCGCTTCGACCGTGAGCGGCCGAATGGCACGCCGCTGGAGATCCGTGGCGCGCCCATGCCCGGCGGGGGCTTCGTCACCACCTACACCGACGTCAGCGCACGCAGGGCCGCCGAGGCCGAGGTGCAGCGCAGCGCCAGCCTGCTGCGGGGCGCCATCGACGCCATCGACGAGGCCTTTGTGCTTTACGGTCCCGACGACCGCCTGGTGCTGTGCAACGACAAGTACCGGCAGGTCTACCCCGGCGTGGCCCACCTGATGGTGCCCGGCGCCCGCTTCGAAGACCTCGTGCGCGCCGGGGCCGAGGCGGGCGACTATGCCGACGCGATCGGCCGCGTCGATGCCTGGGTGGACGAGCGCGTGTCTGCACACCGCTCGGGCGACAGCGCGCTGGTGCAGAAACACAGCAACGGCCGAACGCTGCGCATCGTCGAGCGCAAGATGCCCGATGGCCACATCGTGGGCTTCCGCATCGACGTCACGGAACTCGCCCGCGCCACCGAGGCGGCCGAAAAAGCGTCGCTGGCCAAGAGCCAGTTCCTGGCCAACATGAGCCACGAGATCCGCACGCCGATGAACGCCATCCTGGGCATGCTGACGCTGCTGCGCCGCACCGAGTTGAGCACGCGCCAGACCGACTACGCCACCAAGACCGAAGGCGCCGCCCGTTCTCTGCTGGGGCTGCTGAACGACATCCTCGACTTCAGCAAGGTCGAAGCCGGCAAGATGACGCTGGACCCCCACCCCTTCCGCGTCGACCAGCTGTTGCGCGACCTGGGCGTGGTGCTGTCGGCCAACCTGGGTGCCAAGCCGGTCGAACTGCTGTTCGACATCGACCGCGCACTGCCGCGCATGCTGGTCGGTGACGCGATGCGCTTGCAGCAGGTGCTCATCAATCTGGGTGGCAACGCCATCAAGTTCACGGCTGAAGGCGAGGTCGTGCTGTCGGTGCGCGTGCTGCAGTGCCATGCCGATGCGGTGACCCTGCAGGTGGCCGTGCGCGACACCGGCATCGGCATCGCCGCCGAGAACCAGGCGCGCATCTTCAGCGGCTTCACACAGGCCGAAGCCAGCACCACGCGGCGCTTCGGTGGCACCGGGCTGGGTGTGGCCATCAGCCAGCGCCTGGTGGCGTTGATGGGCGGTGAACTCACGTTGGACAGCGCCCTGGGCCAGGGCAGCACCTTCCACTTCACGCTGAGATTGCCGCTGGCCGACGAGTGCGAAGCGCAGGAAGATCCGCCCCCCTCGGGGCTGCGCGCACTGGTGGTGGACGACAACCCGACCGCACGCGAGCTGCTGGGCCACATGGTCGACAGCCTGGGCTGGCGAGGCGAGCTGGCGGCCAGCGGTGAAGAGGCACTGGCCAAACTGGCCGCCTGCCGGGCGGCCGGCGAACGGTACGACGTCGTTTTCGTGGACTGGCAAATGCCAGGTCTGGACGGGTGGGAAACCACCAGCCGCATCCGCCAGGGTGGCCTTGTCGAAGGCGCGCCGGTGGTGGTGATGGTGACGGCGCACGGCCGCGAGAAGCTTGAGCAGCGCAGCAGCGATGAGCAGACCACCTTGGATGCCTACCTCGTCAAGCCGGTGACGGCCTCGATGCTGCTGGACGCCGTGACCGACGCGCGCCAGCGGCGCGAGTTGCCGCACCTGTCAATGACGCGACCACCGGCGGCCACCGGCGGCGCGCAGCGCCTGCAGGGTCTGCGCCTGCTGCTGACCGAAGACAACCTGAACAACCAGCAGGTGGCGCGCGAACTGCTGGAAGACGAAGGCGCCACGGTGCACATTGCCCATAACGGCCAGGAGGGTGTTGAAGCCGTGGCCGCCGCAGACCCGCCTTTCGACATCGTGCTGATGGACCTGCAGATGCCGGTGATGGACGGCTTCACGGCCACCGCGTGCATCCGGCAGGACCTGGGCCGCACCGCGCTGCCCATCGTGGCCATGACCGCCAACGCGATGGCCAGCGACCGCGAAGCCTGCCTGGCTGCAGGCATGAACGAACACATCGGCAAGCCCTTCGACATCGACCATCTGGTGGCCCTGTTGCGCCGCCTGGCAGGACGTGCAGCCGCGGCGCTGCCCGACGCGCAAACGCCCGCAGCGGCGCAGCCCCACGCACTGCCGGCGGCGGCAGAGCCGGCTGTGCAGGCGGCAGCCGACGCGGCAGGCGTCGCACTGGCGCCCGCACTGCAGCGCATGGGCGGCAAACCGGCCGTTTACGCACGCATGCTGCGCTCCACCCTGCACGACTTCGGCAGCCTCGCGCAGGCGCTGCAACAACCGATGGCCGAGGCCGACGTGGCCGAGGCCGCGCGCACACTGCACACGGTCAAGGGCCTGGCAGCGACGCTGGGCATCACGGCCCTGGCCCAGGCTGCGGCGGCGGCCGAAGCACAGGTGTCGGCGGGCCTGCCTGCCGCCCGGGCGATGCCGGTCTGCGCGGCCGTCGGGGCCACGCTGGCAGCGGCCTTGCCGGCGCTGCACGCACTGGCCGATCGGCTGCGCGACACCGAGGCCGAGCGGGCTGCCCATGCGCCCGCCGCCGCCCCCGGCAAACCAGAAGACCGCGCTGCGCTGCACCACCGGCTGACCGAACTGGCCATGCTGCTGGAACAGTCGGACATGCGGGCCACCGAACTCACCCCCGACTTGCGGCCACTGGCCGGGCAGATGCTCGGCCCCTTGTGGGATCGGCTCGACGACGCTGTCGGCGCGCTCGACTTTGAAGGCGCCTCGTCGCTGTGCCGACAACTGCTGCAGGAAACCCACGCATGAAGATGAACGATCTACCCGCGCTCGACATCGAGCAGCGCCTGCCGCGCCTGCTGGTGGTGGACGACCAGCCCGCCAACATCCAGGCGGTGTTCCAGGCCTTCAGCGCCGACCATCAGGTGCTGATGGCCACCGGCGGCGAACAAGCGCTGAAGGTGGCCGCCAGCAAGCAGCCCGACCTGGTCCTGCTGGACGTGGTGATGCCGGGCATGGACGGCCACGAGGTGTGCCGACGCCTGAAGGCCGACCCGGCCACCCGGGACATCCCGGTGATCTTCGTCACCGGGCACAGCGACGAGGCGGCCGAAACGCAGGGCCTGGCGCTCGGTGCGGTGGACTTCATCAGCAAGCCGATCAACCCGGCCATCGTGCGGGCGCGCGTGAAGACCCACCTGACGCTGAAGGCTCAGGCGGACATGCTGCGCCAGTGGGTTTACGTGGACGGGCTGACGGGGGTACGCAACCGCCGGGGCTTCGACGAACAACTGGCCAGCGAGTGGGGCCGCGCCGTGCGCGAAGGCAGCCCCTTGAGCGTGGTGATGCTCGATGTCGACTTTTTCAAGCGCTACAACGATCACTACGGCCATCAGGCCGGGGACGCCTGCCTGCGCAGCGTGGCCACCTTCCTGCGCCAGGCAGTGAAGCGGCCAGGCGATCTGGTGGCGCGCTACGGCGGCGAGGAGTTTGCTTGCCTGCTGCCAGGCACGCCCCTGGCGGGCGCGATGACCTTCGCGCAGCAGCTGGGCGCGGGCGTCGAGGCCCTGGGCCTGGCGCACGCGGATTCGCCAGTGGGCCCGGCCGTGACGGTGAGCCTGGGGGTGTGCGCCACCAGCGGCAACGAGCCAGGCAGTGCGGAGGCCCTGCTGCACGCCGCCGACGGGCAGCTCTACCGCGCCAAGGAGGCCGGGCGCAACCGCGCCTGCGGTGTGGCGATGGCAGTTACGCACTCGACCACCAGATGAAGCCCCCCAAGGTCAAGATCCACATCAAGCGGGCGATCTCGCAGGACACCTGCTGGGTGTTCGGGCCCGGAAATCGCCAGCAATGGCGCCATTCCTTGCGATCCATCCCATAGGGTGGCGTGCGTCCTCCTCTGCACCAAGCGACTTGGCAAACCATGGTGCACATGCTGCACCTGAGTCGCGCTTGCAAGGCGCCGCTTGATGCACGCCGGCGCTGTTCAGCTGGCGTCAGAGACTGACTGCACTCGGCCAGTCACCGCCGCTGTCCGCCCTTATGCGCCAGTGCCGTCGTCAGGCCGCCTGCAGACCCAATACCTTGGCGAGCTTGCTCGTCAAGGCCTCGCGGGTGTAGGGCTTGAGCAGAAACGCGGCCGCGCCCACGTCGATGCTGCTGGTCATGGCTTCTCGACTGGAGTCTGCGGTCATCAGAATGACGGGAATGCGTGCCAGCTCGGGTTCGGCTTTCAGCCGCTGTGTGAGTGAAACACCGTCCAGACCCGGCATGCGCACGTCCATCAGGATCACATCGGGCCTGACGCGGCGCAGTTGGTTCAGGGCCTCGATGCCGTCGCCGGCGAAGCGCAGGTCATAGACCTGCTGGTCCAGGGCGCGGGCAATCAACTGGCGGGCCAGTTCATCGATCACGTACGCCCGGGTCTTTTGGATGTCGGGATCGAGCAGTTGCATGGGGACGGTGTTGAGTGGCCCCGGGGTTCGAGGTCGCCGTCCATTCTGGAAGCTGCCCCGCGAGGCCACTGCCGTCATGCCCTGCCCCGAGCTTAGGGAAATGGCGTAGTCCGTCGTGGCGCAGTGTCCCGAACGCGCTGGGCCTTGCTGGATGCGGCGCCAGCGGGGCAAGGCGACCCCGCCCCCGGGGGGCTTGACAGCCAAACTGATATTGACGACAATGTCTGCAATCCAACTGCCGGAGCTTGCCGATGGCTGCATCCTGGACCCGCCACCCCATCGTTGCCGGCGTGATTGGCGTGCTGGCTGGCGCACTGGCGATCATGCTGGTCGAGTGGCTCGCTCACCAGTGGCTGGGCAAGGCCGACCTGGCGCAGCCGGCAACGATCAGCACGCCGATGTTTGCTTCGGTGCTCGTGGCCTGGGTGCTGGGTGCGGGCACCGCCGCGCTGGTGGCCACGGCGTGGAACGGCGGCCGCAGCCTGTTGCCTGGCCTGGTCGCCGCTGGCGTGCTGTTGGCCGGCTCGGTGGCGACGATGTTTGCGGTCGCGCACCCGTTATGGATGGTCGTCGGCGCATCGGTGCTGATGCCCGCCGCAGCGTGGCTGGGTGCACGCAGCCGCCTCGTGCGCAGCCGCTGAACACCATGGCCGCACCCCAGTCACTGGGCAATCTCGAATTGCTGGTGCTGCTGGCGGTGCTGCGGCTGGACGACGGCGCCTATGCGGTGGCGGTGCGCGACGAAATCGCCCAGCGCACGCAGAGCGACCCTTCGCGCGGCGCCGTGTCGGTGACGCTGGACCGCCTTGACCGCAAGGGCTTTCTGCAGTCGCGGCTGGGCGAACCCACGGCCGAGCGCGGGGGCAAGGCCAAGCGCCTGTACACCCTGGCCGCACCGGGCCGACAGGCGCTGCGCACCACGCTGCAAGGCACCCAGGCCATGCTGCAGGGTTTGCCGCCCGAGATCGCCCAGGCTGGGCAGCCGTGAAGCTGTCGCTTCTGCTCACCCAGCTGGCGCTGCGGGCCGTGCCGCGGCACCTGCGCGAGTCTGTGCATGGCGACTTGCTCGAGCAGCACGGCGGCGCGCACGAGGCGCTGGCCCTCGCGCTGCACTTTCAGGCCGAGCCCTACCGCGACGGCATCGACAGGCGTTGTGCGCTGATGTTCTTGCTGGCGGCTGCCGGGCTGCTGTGGATCGTGCCCCTGGCCGCGGAAAGCCTGCTGGCCCAGGCCACGGTGTTCGGCGACCCCTTCAGCCGCACCGCGCTGCAGCTGTGGCAGGCGCCAAATGTGCTGGCTGCCGTGGCCTGCGGGCTGCTGATCGGCCGCGGTTCCTTGCTGCCGCCATACGCCGATGCGGCACGGCTGCACATCGTGCTTTTGCTCGCACCCGTGGCAACGCTGGCTGCGCCTGGGGCGATGCAAGGCGCCTTGGCAGCCGGGTTGATGGGGGCTGCGGCCTGGCTGGCCCATCAGAACCGCCGGGCCTCGTCAGACCAGGCCGATCCGGCTTGACGGGCTGCCGCGCTACTCACTCCGGTGTCGAGGTGTCTCCGTCGGCGCCGCCATCGGCCAGCGCCTGCCGCGCCAGTTCTTCTTCGCTCAACTCGGGCGCCGCCTGCAAAGCGGCCAGCTCTTCCAGCATTTCGGGCGTGGCTTCGGCCTTGCCCAGCAGCAGGTCTTCGATGTTGGCGTGGGCCGCCTGGCGTTCTTCATGGTCCACCGGCGACGGGTGCACAGGCGTCAGCACCGGCAACTTGGCGGCAGCCAGTTCCAGTTGTTCGTCGACGAGCTTGTTGAATTCACCTTCGGGTGGTGGGGGCTGGCGGGTCATGGTCGCTCTCCTTCAGATGCACCATGTTCCGCCATTTGCGGGCCACGCGCCACTGCACGCTTTGGCCTTAACGCGACAGGGCCGCCCGGATGCGCGCGATGGTGTCGGACATCGGCGCCCGTGTGGACACCTCCAGGCCCAGCCCACGTGCGATGTCGTTGACGATGGCCGGGTTCAGCGGCAAGCCGCCCTTGTCGATGGCCGCGATCAGCAAGACGGCACGTTGTCGATGGTCGGGTCGCCCCTTGCGCCGCCGCTGCCAGTCCTTGAACCATTGCATGCGGCAAGTGTAGGTCCTGCTGTCGCGCAGACTGCACGCGCAGACTACTGCCGGTAAGACGGGTCCACCGCGTCCACCAGTCGCTGCAGAGCGTCGAAGGCGTCCTGACCGGCGCCGAAACGCGGGTCGAACTGCAGCGAGTCGCGCACACAGGCCTGCAGCACCGGCTGGGCAATGGCCCGCGCTCGGCCCATCGAGTGCGTGGCCAGTTGCACTTCACAGGCGCGCTGCAGCAACCACATCAGCGCAAACGCCTGCGCCAGCCCGTGGCCGATGACCACCGGCCCGTGGTTGCGCAGCAGTAGCACGGGGCAGCTGCCGGCGCTGGCCAGGATGCGTGCACCTTCTTCGGCGTGCACGGTGATGCCTTCGAAGTCGTGGTACGCCACCTTGCCGAAGAGCTGGGCGGAATAGAAGTTGTCGAAGGCCAGGCCTTCGTCCAGGCAGCACACCGCCATCGTGGGCGTGGTGTGCACGTGCATCACGCAGTGCGCATCGGGCAGCGTCTGGTGAATGGCGCCGTGGAAGGTGAAACCGGCCGGGTTGATGGGCCAGCGGCTGCTGCCCACGGTGCGCCCCTGCCCGTCCACCTTCACCAGGTTCGAGGCGCACACCTCGCTGTAATGCAGGCCGAAAGGGTTCAGCAAGAAGTGCCCGGGTTCACCCGGCGCACGCAGCGAGATGTGGTTGTAGATGAGCTCGGTCCAGCCCATGCGGTCGAAGATGCGGTAACAGGCGGCCAATTGCACACGTGCGGCCCACTCTTCGGCGCCGATGTGGCTGGGGCGGTGGTCGGGTGGGTTCATGGTGATCGGCTTAGACAAAGCGGAAGGAGACCGTGCCCAGCGGTCCGTAGTCGGCATGCATGGTGTCGCCCGCCACGGCCGTGGTCGGGCGCGTGAAGGAGCCGGCCAACACCACGTCACCCGCGTTCAACCCTTCGCCGTGCGGCGCGATCTTGTTGGCCAGCCAGGCCACACCGGTGGCCGGGTGGTTCAACACACCGGCAGCCAGGCCGGTTTCTTCGACGACGCCGTTCTTGAACAGCATCGCGCCCACCCAGCGCAGGTCCACCGCGTCGGGCCGCACCGGGCGGCCGCCCAGCACGATGCCGGCGTTCGCGGCAAAGTCGCTGATGGTGTCGAAGACCTTGCGCATGGCCTTGGTGTCGCGGTCGAACTGTTCGATGCGGGCATCGATGATCTCCAGCGCTGGGCTCACGTAGTCGGTGGCTGCCAGCACGTCGAAGAGCGTGACGCCGGGGCCTTGCAGCGGCCGGCCCAGGATGAAGGCCAGTTCGACCTCGACCCGGGGTGCGATGAAACGGCTGATCGCGATATCACCGCCCTGTTCGAAGAACATGTCGTCCATCAGCGGCGCACTGTCGGGCTCGGTGATCTGGCTGGACAGCTGCATGGCACGCGAGGTCAAGCCGATCTTGCGGCCCTTGATGACACGGCCGTCGGCCTGTTCCAGCTTCACCCACGCACGCTGGATGGCGTAGCCGTCGTCGATCGACATCGAAGGGTGGCGCTGCGAGAAGTGGCGCACTGCGGTGCGCGTCTTGCGCGCCGTGTACAGCTCGTGGGCCAGGGCTTCGATGGTGTCTAGCGGCAGCATGGGTTCGCGTCCGGGTGTCAGGTCTTGTTGAACAGCGGGTGCAGGTTGCCGAACTTGGCGTCAAAGACCTCGGGGCCTTCGTCCACCTGCAGCGTCAGGCCGACACGCTGCTCGGCCAGCAGCGGCGCCAGGTGTTCACGGGCGCAGTCGCTGAGCAAACGGCCCGCCGCCTGCTGCGTGGCCAGGCTGCGGCCACGGCCCATGCGCAGCTTGAAGTAGCAAAAGCCGAAGTCGCCGGAACTGTCGGCCACCGCGAAGTGCGCGGCTGGGTAGGCCAGCACACGGATGCCGCCGGTGGGAAACACGGGCTGGCCACTTTCGTCATGCACGGTCTGCATCGCGGCGGCCAGCTTGTGGCACAGGCCGGGCATGTCGGCCAGCGGCTCGATGTTGGGTGTGTAGAGCAGCGTCAGGTGGGGCATGGTGTGAACGTTTTACAGCCGCGTGGCGATGTTCGTGTAGCCGTCGGCACGGGATGCCACCGCCTGCGGAATCGCGCTGCCGTCTTGCGGCGTGACCGGGAACACGGCGTTGATCTGGCCTGTGCCTGAAGCGCCGAAGTACGGCGTCAGCACCTCGGCCTGGCCGTCGTAGGCACTCCAACCCAGCGCGCCCAGCAGCATGGCCGTGTCGTGCATGAAACCCTCGCCGTGGCCTTTGGCCGCGTACTCGGGCAGCATGCCGCAGAAGTCGGCCCAGCGGCCCTGTTGCCACAGCTGCACCACGCCGCGGTCAAGCTGTTCCAGGAACGGGCTCCAGATCTTGAACGCAAACTCCGGCGCCAGGCCGTTCTGCGCAAAGCGGTGGCTCAGCGAACCGCTGGCGAAAAAGGCCACGGTGCCGTCGTAGTGGTCTTCGACGGCCCGGCGCATCGCCCAGCCCAGGCGCGCGCTGTCGTTCAGGTAGTGCGCCATGCACAAGGCCGACACCGACACCACCTTGAAGTGCTGGTCGGCGTTCATGTAACGCATGGGCACCAGCGTGCCGTACTCGGGGGCCAGCGTGGTCTTGTCGTGGGCCAGCGTTTCCACACCCATGCCGTTGCAGGCCTTGGCCAACAGATGCCCCAGCACCGGGTTGCCCGGGAATTCGTAGGCCAGGTTGCTGATGAAGTGCGGCAGTTCGTTGCTGGTGTACTGGCCCTTGAAGTGCGGCGCGCAGTTCAGGTGGTAGTTGGCGTTGACGAGCCAGTGGGTGTCGAAGACCACCAGCGTGTCGACGCCCAGTTCGCGGCAACGGCGCCCGATCTCGATGTGCCCGTTGATCGCATCCTGCCGTGTGCCCTTGCGCGGACCGTCCAGCTCGCTCAGGTACATCGACGGCACGTGGGTGATCTTGGCGGCGAGTGCGACGCGGCCCATGTCAGACGCCCCAGTGCGGGATGTGGTGGCTGCCCATGCTGACTGCCACGTTCTTGGGTTCGAGGAACACCTCGTAGCTCCACGTACCGCCCTCACGCCCGGTGCCGCTGGCCTTGGTGCCACCAAAAGGCTGGCGCAGGTCGCGCACGTTCTGGCTGTTGACGAAGCACATGCCGGCTTCCACCGCGGCGGCCACGCGGTGGGCACGGCCGATGTTTTCGGTCCAGACGTAGCTGCTCAGGCCGTAGTTGATGTCGTTGGCCATGCGGATGGCATCGGCTTCGTCGGTGAAAGGCATCAGGCAGGCCACCGGGCCGAAGATCTCTTCCTGTGCGATGCGCATGCGGTTGTCGACGTCGGCAAACACCGTGGGCCGCACGAAGTTGCCGCGTTGCAGGTGGGCCGGCAACTCGGGTGCGTCCAGCCCGCCACACAGCAGCGTGGCACCTTCTTTCGGACCCATCTCGATATAGCTGCGCACCTTGGCCAGGTGGCCCTGGCTGATCATCGGGCCGATGGTGGTTTGTTCATCCAGCGGGTCGCCCACGGTGATGCGCCTGGCACGTTCAGCGAACTTGCCCACGAAGTCGGCGTAGATGCTTTTCTGCACCAGGATGCGGCTGCCAGCCGTGCAGCGTTCGCCGTTGTTGCTGAAGATCATGAACACGGCAGCGTCCAGCGCGCGGGCCAGGTCGGCGTCTTCGAAAACCACGAAGGGGCTCTTGCCGCCGAGCTCCATGCTGAACTTCTTCAGGCCGGCGGCCTGCACGATGCGGTTGCCGGTGGCCGTGCTGCCGGTGAAGCTGATGGCCCGCACGTCGGGGTGGCGGCACAGCGCTTCGCCTGCGTCCTTGCCAAAGCCGTGCACGATGTTCAAGACACCCGGCGGGATGCCGGCTTCCAGCGCCAGGTGGCCCAGCCGGTCGGCCGTCATCGGCGAGAGTTCGCTCATCTTCAGCACCGCCGTGTTGCCGAAGGCCAGCGCCGGCGCCACTTTCCAGGTGGCCGTCATGAAGGGCACGTTCCAGGGGCTGATCAGCGCACACACCCCTACCGGGTGGAAGAGGGTGTAGTTCAGGTGCGTGGGTGTGGGGTAGGTGTGGCCGTCCACACGGGTGCACATCTCGGCGAAGTAGGTGAAGTTGTCGGCCGCGCGAGGGATGAGCTGCTTGCCGGTCTGCGCGATGACCTGGCCGGTGTCCATCGTTTCCAGGTGCGCGATCTCCGGCACGTGGGCCGCGATCAGTTCGCCCAGCCTGCGCACCAGGCGCGCCCTTTCGGTGGCCGGCAGGCCGGCCCATTTGGGGAAGGCCGCCTTGGCAGCGGCCACCGCGGCGTTGACTTCGGCCTGGCCGCCCGCGGCCACGTCGGCCAGCACGTCTTGTGTGGCCGGATTCAGCGTTTCGAAGGTGTCGCGGCTGTCGACCGACTGGCCGTTGATCAGGTGCTGGATGCGCATGGCGGGGTGTTCCTCATCTGCCGAAGGCTTCGTCGCCGACGAGCGTGTTGTGCAGGCTGCCGATGCCGTCGATCTCGCACACCACCTCGTCGCCGACATTCACGTTGACCACGCCGTCGGGTGTGCCGGTCAGGATCACGTCGCCAGCTTGCAGCGTCATGAATTCGCTCAGGTATTCGATCAGCGCCGGGATGTCGTTGACCATGTTCGAGGTGCGGCCCTGCTGCCTGAGCTGGCCGTTGACGAAGGTGCGCAGTTCAAGCGCATGCGGGTCGGGCACTTCCGCGGCCGGCACGAACCAGGGGCCCAGCACGGTGCCGCCGTCGCGGTTTTTCACGCGCAGATTGGGCCGGTACCAGTTTTCCAGGTAGTCGCGCACGGCGTAGTCGTTGCACACGGTGTAGCCGGCGACATGCTGCAGGGCGTCGACGCGTTTCACGTGGCGCGCGGTCTGGCCGATGACCACCGCCAGCTCGCATTCGTAGTGCATGAACTGCACACCGGCCGGCCGGCGGGTCTGGCCACGGTGGCCGATCAGCGAACCCCGGCCCTTGAAAAACACCAGCGGTTCGTCCTGCGTGCTGACGGTCAGTTCCTTGGCCAGTTCCTTCACGTGGTCGTCATAGTTCAGGCCCAGCGCAATGACGGTGCCCACCTCGACCGGTGGCAGCCAGACCACCCGGTCTTCGGCCAGCACACGGCCATCGGCCAGTTGCAGGCCTTCGGCATGGGGCGTGGCGCTGTGGATGGCGCCGCTGAAGGCCACACGGGCTGTTTTCATGTGCCCTGCCCTGCGACCTGCGCCGGCTCTGCCACAAGGGTGTGCTGCAACCGCCCCACGCCTTCGATGTGCAGCCAGACCTGCTGGCCCACCCGTGCCAGCGGCGCGCCCTGTGAACGGCCCAGTGACAGCACATCACCAGGCTGCAGCGTCATGAACTCGCTCACGTCGGCCAGCAACCGGGCCACAGCGCGCACACGGTCTGCCGTGGTGGTGGTGTGAACCCAGTCGCCGTCGATGCCAACCTGCATCAACAGCGCATCCGGGTTCGGCACCTGTGCCGAGGGCGTGATCTGCGTGCTGATGGGGCAGAAGCCATCTCGTGCACGCAGCCGCAGCGCCGGCCGGTAGTGGCTGCCCAGCGGCAAGGTGATTTCGCCCAGCGCCACGTAGCCGGCCACGAAGTCCGGTGCTCGGGCCACGGGCACCCGGCAGGCGACGCGACCGATGACGATGCCCAACGCCACACCCACTTCGAGCCCCGGCGCGCCCGCCGGCACCCGCAGCGGTGCGCCGCTGGCGGCCAGCATGTGGCGTGGCATCACCGACAGCACCGGTGCCTGCGGCGGCGCCTTGTACGGCAACTGCGTGACGGCGTTGCCCAGCGCCGCCAGCTGCGGCCGGTGGTTCAGCAGCGCGCCATACACGTGGCCTGACAGCTGCAGCGCCGGAAAAGGCAAGATGGCGGACATGTCGTTATTTCACTAAGATGTGAGCAATATAGGCGCCTGGCCATCACCATGTCAATCCGCAAGCCCCCGCCCATCTTCCGGCACCGCAACCTGCCGCTGCTGCTGCTGCAGGCGCGTGAAGGGGTGCTGTGCCACTTCCGCCCCGTGCTCAACGCCCACGGGGTGACCGAACAACAATGGCGTATCGTGCGGGCGCTTTTGGAAAGCGGGCCGCTGGAGCCGCGCCAGATCGGCACCCTGTGCCACATCAGCAGCCCCAGCCTGGCCGGTGTGCTGGCCCGCATGGACGAACTGGGCCTGGTGCGGCGCGAAGGTGTGCCCGGCGATCAGCGCAGGGTGAGCGTCAGCCTGACCGCCAAGAGCCGCCGCCTGGCCGCCACGATGGCGCCACAGATCGAAGCCGTGTACGCGGCCATCGAAGCCCGCATCGGCGGCACCTTCATCCAGGGCTTCTACGCCACGCTGGACGAACTGATCGAACTCTTGGCCGACGTGCCAGCGGGCGACGAGGTCTGATGCGCTCGGTGCGATGGCGCACCGAAGTGCTCCACGCCCGGCCCCAGAATCACTGCGTGCCCGAACAGCCCCACACCGACGTCGACGTTCCCCACCGCGGCGACGAACTCGCCCTGAGCATCGTGCTCGCCGCGGCCGCCATCGGCCTGCTGTGGGTTGTGCTGCCGTTTTACGGCGCCATCCTGTGGGCGATCGTGATCGTGCTGCTGTTTGCACCGGTGCACCGCAAGCTGCGGCACCGCCTGCCCGGGCGCCCCAATGCGGCCGCCCTGGTGACCATGCTGGCGGTGGTTTTGGTGGTGGTGCTGCCCTGCCTGGCGGTCATCAGCATGCTGGCGCTCGAGGCCTCGTCGCTGCTCCAGGACCTGCAGTCCGGCGAACTGGCGCCGCTGGCCACGCTGCAGGGCTGGTACGCCTCGATGCCGGGCTGGGCCCGGCGCTGGCTGCTTGGCATGGGACTGGGCGATTTCGCCGCGCTGCAGGAACGCCTGCTGGCCGACCTGACCGCCGGCTCGCAGTTCATCGCGACCCGGGTTTTCAACCTGGGCCAGGACACCTTCATCTGGATGGCCAAGCTGTTCGTGGCGCTTTACCTGGCGTTTTTTCTCTTGCGCGACGGCGCAGCGGCTGTGCGTTGGCTGCGCGGGCTGGTGCCTTTGTCGCACGCACACCAGTCGTCACTGGCCAGGCGTTTCGGCGCCGTGGTGCGCGCCACGGTGCGGGGCACGCTGGTGGTGGCAGCCCTGCAGGGTGCCCTGGGCGGCCTGGCTTTCTGGGTGCTGGACGTGCGCGGCGCCGTGCTGTGGGGTGTGCTGATGGCTTTCCTGTCGCTGCTGCCGGCGGTGGGTTCGGCCCTGGTCTGGGCGCCGGTGGCGGCGATGCTGTTTTTTGGCGGTGAAGTCTGGCAGGCCGCCGTGCTGGTGGCCTGGGGCGTGCTTGTCATCGGCCTCGTGGACAACATCTTGCGACCCATGCTGGTGGGTCGCGAGACCGGCCTGCCCGACAGCCTGGTGATGCTCAGCACGCTGGGCGGCCTGACGCTGTTCGGCCTGAACGGCTTTGTCATCGGCCCGGCCATGGCGGCACTGTTCATGGCCGCGGCCGAATTGCGCGCCGGCCCGCGGCCCGAAGCCCCCGACGGAGCGTGAGTTGAACCGGCCTCAGGCCATCCTGACCGCGGTGCCGCTGACAGCCACCAACATCATGCCGTTGTTCTCGCCCAGCACCTCGTAGTCGAAGTCGATGCCGACGATGCCGTCGGCGCCCATTTCCTTGGCGGCGGCCATCATGTCGTCCAGCGCCGCGTCACGCGCGCCCGACAGCGCCCGTTCGTAGCCGCCAGCGCGGCCACCCACGACGTCGCGCACCGACGCAAACATGTCGCGGAAGATGTTGGCGCCGATGATGGCCTCGCCATTGACGATGCCCAGGTAGCTGGCAATGCGCGGGCTGTCGCCGGCCGGCACGATGGTGGCCAGGAAAAAGCCACTGTCCTTCTTGGAAAACCAGCCCATGGCAAAGCTCCTGATCTGCTGCGGTGGAAGGGGGGGGCGGCGTGGACGATAACCGGCAGCCATTTCGCCCCGGTGCTAAGCTGCCGGCCCGGCGCCACAGAGCGCGCTCACTCGGAGACACCATGCCCGGATTGCTGCCCTACGTCGACCCCGATGGCCTGCTGGAGTATTCGGTGGTCTACACCGACCGCGCGCTGAACCACATGTCGGGCAAGTTCCAGGGCGTGATGCGCGACATCTCGGCGGTGCTCAAAGAGGTCTACCGCGCCAGGTCGGCCATCGTCGTGCCGGGCAGCGGCACCTTCGGCATGGAAGCGGTGGCGCGGCAATTTGCGGGCGACAAAAAGACCCTCGTCATCCGCAACGGCTGGTTCAGCTACCGCTGGACGCAGATCATCGAGATGGGCCGCCTCACGCCGCACCACACCGTGCTGAAGGCACGCCCGGTGGCTGCCGGCCGGCAGCAGCCCTTTGCCCCGGCACCCATTGCCGAGGTGCAGGCCGCCATCCGCGCCGGCAAGCCCGACGTGGTGTTTGCGCCGCACGTGGAAACCGCCGCCGGCATGATCCTGCCCGACGACTACCTGCGTGCCGTGGCCGACGCGGTGCACGAAGTGGGCGGGCTCTTCGTGCTGGACTGCATCGCCAGCGGTGCCGTCTGGGTCGACATGCAGGCCACCGGCGTGGACGTGCTGGTCAGCGCGCCGCAAAAGGGCTGGAGCGGTTCGCCCTGCTGCGCTTTCGTGATGCTCAGCGAACGTGCCCGTGCCGCCATCGACGGCACCACCAGCACGAGTTTTGCCGCCGACCTGAAAAAGTGGCTGCAGATCATGGAAACCTATGAAGGGGGTGGCCACGCCTACCACGCGACGCTGCCCACCGACGCGCTGACGGTCACGCGCGACGTGATGCTGGAAACCCGGGCCTACGGCTTCGAAAAAGTGCGCGCCGAGCAATGGGACCTGGGTCACAAGGTGCGGGCACTGATGTCCAGCCACGGCATCAAGAGCGTGGCCGCAGAAGGCTTCCAGGCACCGGGCGTGGTGGTCAGCTACACCGACGACGCCGGCCTGCACACCGGCAAGGCCTTCCTGGGCGAAGGTGTGCAAAGCGCGGCTGGCGTGCCGCTGCAATGCGATGAACCAGCCGACTTCAAGACCTTCCGCATCGGCCTGTTCGGCCTGGACAAACTGCACCACGTGGACCGCAGCGTGGCCACGCTGGACAAGGCGTTGAGCCAGATCCTGGCAGCGGCGCAGAAACAGGCCGCCTGAGCCGCTGACAGATCGCGCGGCTGCCTTGCGGCAGCGCGATTAAAAGGGCGCGCTGTACCGCAGGGACAGCAGAGCCGAGCGCCCCGGTGCGGGTTCAAAGAAGCGGCCGTTGCCTTCATTGACGATGACGCTGCCCACGACACGCCGGTCGGCCACGTTGTCCAGCCGCGCCAGCAGGTCCAGCTGGCCCACCGGCAAGGCCACCTGCCAGCGCACCCGCAAGGCCAGCAGACCAAAGCCCGGTGCGTGGGCGCTGTTGCTGTCGTTCACCGGCAGTCGGCCCTGGCCACGGACTTCGGCGGCCAGTTCCCAGGCCGCTGAAGGCGCCCAGGCCAGTTCGACGAAGCCGCTGCGCTGCAGCGTGCCGGCGATCTGGGTGCCCGCCGCCACCGGCACGGTCGGCGTGATGCAGGGCAAAGCGGCGCAGACCGCAAAACCGTCGCTGCTGGTGGCCTCCAGCCAGGTGGCGCTGAGCAGGCCACGCAGCGTGGGTGTGAAGCGCACGGTGGTGGACAGCTCGGCACCCCGGCGTTGTGTGCGGCCGATGTTGCGGAAGGTGGCGCGGCCGCCGCGGTTGCTGGCCACGCCGATTTCGTCTTCACTGCGGGCATCGAACAATGCCACGTCGGCGTCGGCTCTTTCGTCGCGCCACTTGGCGCCCAGCTCGACCTGGCGGCTGGTCTGCGCTTTCAGCTCGGTGTTCAGGCCCGCTGCGCCATCGGGCCGGTAGGCCAGTTCATTGAGCGTGGGCGTTTCGCTGCCTTTGCCCAGGCTCAGGTAGGCGGTGAAGGCGGGGCTCGCGCGCCACTGCACCGCCGCCACGGGCTTGGTGGCCGCGAAGCCCAGGCTGCCGCTGTCGTCGCCATTGCTGCCAGCAATGAAACGGTCGTCAGAGCTGAAATCGACACGCGAATGGCGCAGCCCAAACGTCAGCGCCCACTGCGCCGTCAGTTCGGCTTCCATCTGCGCGTACAGGTCGCGGCCACGCACCTGGTTGACTTCGTCGCGGCGCAAACGCCCGGTGACACCCAGCAAGCGAGTGGCCGGTTCGCCGCTGAAGTTCTCGAAGCCGCGGCGGTCTTCGTTCGAGTCTTCCACTGCCGCGCCGGCCACCAACTGCAGGCCACGTTCACCGGCCAGCGCCCAGCGCCACACCAGCCGTGCGTCGACACCGCGGTAGCGGCGGTCGAAGTCGATCACGCCGCCCGGGTGGCGTTCGGTCAGCGCCGGGTTGGTGGCATTGGACTGCGTGGCCACCGGAATCGACTGCCACTGCGTCACCGACCGCCGGCCGCTGTACAGCGCCACCTGGCTTTCGGACAGCGCCTGGCCGCCGCCGAAGCGGTGGCGCCAGCTCAGGCCGGCCTGGTCCTGCGCGGTGTGCTTGCGGGTATTGAAACGGTCGGCTTCGCCTGGCATGTTTTGCGGCAGCGCCACGCCGGTGGTCTGGTCGGGGTCGACATCGAACTGCGCCTGGTTCAGGCCCAGCGGGTCTTGTGCGGGCTGCGACAGCGAATTCAGCACCAGCAGCACCCGGTCCGCGCCCTGTTCCCAGCCCAGCCGCACATTGCCCAGCGTGCGGCGCGCGCTGCTGTGCGGGCGAAAGCCGTCAACATGCAACCGCGAGACCTGGGCCCGCAGCGACCAGCCATCGCCCAGCGGCCCTTCGATGCTGGCGCGGCCCTGCAGCAGCCCGTCGCTGCCGCCGTCCAGTTGCAGCTGCACACGCCGCGTGGTGGGTGCTGCACTGACGATGGAGATGACACCGCCCGAGCTGCTGCCGAACAGCGCCGTGAAAGGGCCGCGCAGCACTTCGACACGCGCTGCGCCGGCCAGGTCGAAATGCGAGACCTGGCCCTGGCCGTCGGGGCCGCTGGCCGGAATGCCGTCGCTGACCAGGCGCATGCCGCGCACGCCGAAGCTGGCGCGGGCGCCAAAGCCACGCGAACTGATCTGCAGGTCTTGGGCGAAGTTGCTGCGGTTGTTGACGGTGATGCCCGCCACACGTGACAGTGCTTCCGACAGGTTGACGCCGGGGCCGGCCACCCGCAGGGCGTCGGCCGTCACCGCCCCCACCGCGTAGGGTGTGTCGAACAAGCGGCGTTCGTTGCCACTGGCGGTGATGGTGACCACCGCATCGACCTGCGCAAAGGCAGCGGCGACGCTGCACAGCCCACCGGCTGTCAGCCAGCCGATGCGCCAGCGGCCCGCGGCGTTCAGCTGCGCACCTCGAACACACCCAGCTTCTGGTGCAGCGGCGTTTCGTCGGCGATGAAGATGAAGGCCGCTTCACTGGCGGAGGCGTTGCGCAGGCTCACCGGCGTGTAACCCGGCGCGCAGCAGGTGTCGGCTTCGGTCAGCGCAAACCGCTGCGTGTCAGCGCCTTCGCCCACGTCGACCGACGCACCACCTTCGATGACATGGAACACCATCGCCGGCGAACGCACCGGCAAGGCCAGCGTCTGCCCTGGCCTCAGCATCAGCGCATAAAAGCCCAGGATGTTTTCCGCATGCGCGCCGGTTTCCGGGTTGGCGTAGGTGATCTGCAGGGCCTGTTGATCGGGCCGGTCGGCGGCCAGCGCCAGCAGCGCGGCGCGGGCCTCTTGCCAGGGGTAACGCAGCATCGGGTAGGCCTTGCCCCGGCGCGCGGCCTCGTGTTCGAACACCGGTGTCGGCAGCAGCCCGCCGCGGGTGTAGGCCCGGTCGCCACGGCCGGGCAACTGCTGCTGGCGCTGGCCGTTGATGTGGTAACTTGCTTCCATGTAGTGCACCAGCGGCAGGTCCAGCACATCGAGCCAGACCACGGGCTGACCACCGTCGTGCCCATGTTCGTGCCACAGGCCGGTGGGCGTGAGGATCAGGTCGCCACGGCTCATCGGGCACTTCTCGCCGTCCACCGTGGTCCAGGCGCCCTCACCTTCCACCACCATGCGCACCGCATTGGGCGTGTGGCGGTGCGAAGGCGCCCATTCACCGGGCAGCAGCAGCTGCAGGCCCAGGTAGATGGCAGCACTGGCCTGCATCTTGTCCAGGCCGTGGCCGGGGTTGGCCAGCACCAGCACACGCCGTTCGGCCTTTTCGATGGGTGTCAGCTCGCCGGCGCGCAGCAGCAGCGGCTTGATGTCGCGGTAGGCCCAGGCCGTGGCGCGGGTGTTCAGCCGCGGTTTGTGCGGCGGCAGCACAGCCCGCAGGCTAGGCCACAGCGGCACCAGGTTCAGCCGGCGCAGCGCGTCGACGTAGTCGGCGGGCAGGTCTTCCAGGCGGCCCAGTTCGGTGTCGGGTGCATTCATGTGGGGGCTTCTTTTGTCCGTCTTTGTCCGTCTTTGTCCGTCCGTCACTCAGTGACGAAGGCAGGTTTCGCGGGTCCAGCCATAGAGCCATTCCATCGCATCGTAGAACCGTTCGGGTGACCGGTCTTTCCAGAGTTCATTGCGCACCAAACGTTCCACCCCCTTGGCGTGAAAGATGCGCCCCATCTCGCGCGCCGACAGCACGATGCGCGCGGTGCGCGCCACCCGTGAACGCTGGTACAGGTCGAAGGCCTGATGAAAGTCGCCGTCTTTGACCTTCAGCGCCTCGCCCAACGTGACCGCGTCTTCCAGCGCCATGCAGGCCCCTTGTGCCAGGTACTGCAGCGTGGGGTGCGCGGCGTCGCCCAGCAAGGTGCTGCGGCCGTGGGTCCACTGCGCGATGGGCTCGCGGTCGGCGGTGGCCCAGCGTTTCCAGCTGCGCGGCAGGTCGATCAGCTGGCGGGCCCGTGGGCAGATGCCTTCGAAGTAGCCCTGCACCTCTTCGCGGCTGCCGTCGGTCACGCTCCAGGTTTCGGCCCGGCGGCTGTGGAAGGTGACGACCACGTTGTACTGCTCGCCGCCCCGCAGCGGGTAGTGCACCAGGTGGCAGTCCGGCCCCACCCAGATGCTGGCTGCGTTCCATTGCAGGTCGGTCGGGAAGTCTTCGCGGTCCACCACCGCGCGGTAGACGACGTGGCCCGAGACCCGCGCATCGTCGCCCACGTGCTGGCGCCGCACGGCCGACTTCACACCGTCGGCGCCGATCACCGCCAGTCCGCGGTGGCTGCGGCCCTGGGTGTCGACGACGGTGACGCCGGTGTCGTCCTGCTGCACCCGGTCCACCGTGGTCGACGTGAGCACCTCGATGCGGTCGGAAGCCCGCGCGCCTTCCAGCAGCGCCTGGTGCACGTCGGCGCGGTGGATGACCGCGTAGGGGTTGCCGAAGCGGCGGCGGAATGCGTCGCCGGTGGGGATGCGGCCGACCAGCGTTTCGTCCAGCGCGTCGTGCATCACCATTTCATCGGTGTAGACGGCGCGGCTGCGCGCCTGCTCGCCCACCCCCAGTGCGTCGAAGGCCGAAAAGGCATTGGGGCCGAGCTGGATGCCGGCACCGATTTCGCCCAGCTGCGCCGACTGTTCCAGCACCTGCACGGCCAGGCCCTGGCGCGTGAGCGCCAGCGCAGCGGCCAGGCCGCCAATGCCGCCACCGGCCACGATCACGGGCAAGGACGTTGAGTTTGTGGGCATGTTGCGCTCCCGGTTCAGTCGGGTTCAGCCAATTAATCAGTACACTGATGATAAGTGTAGTGATAATCTCCAAGCACCCAGCCACGCAGAAACCCGCAGCCACACGCCCATGCCCACCGCACCCCGCCCCGTTGCGCTGGAAACCCTGCCCGGCCACCACATCCGCCGCCTGCACCAGATCGCCGTGGCCATCTTCCTGCAAGAGACCGAAGCCCACGGACTGACGCCGGTGCAGTACGCCGCGCTGCAAACCGTGGCCAACCAACCGGGCATCGACCAGCGCACGCTGGCTGGCCGCATCGGGCTGGACACCAGCACCGTGGCTGGCGTGGTGGACCGGCTGGAAACCCGCACTTTGCTGCAGCGCAATGTGTCGCCGCAGGACAAACGTGTGCGTTTGCTGACCTTGACGGGCACCGGCACCACGCTGCTGGCCGACGTGGAGCCGGCGATGCGTGCCGCGCAGCAGCGAATCCTGGCGCCGCTGCCCAAGGCCGACCGGGCCGAGTTCATGCGCATGCTGCGGGTGCTGGTGGATGCCAACAACACACTCAGCCGGGCGCCCAGCGAAGCGATGTGACTGCAACGCAGGCGCGGGCCGCACAAACCTTGGCCCAGGTCAAAGTCCGCCCAGCGCCGAGCGGCTACCTTTCGGGCCAGTGCCAGCCCCAAGGAGTCGCCCCATGTACAAACGCCTGCTCGTGCCCGTGGACGGCGGAGACCTCAGCGACCGCGCCATTCCCGCCAGCCTGGAACTGGCCCGCCAACTGGGCGCCACCGTCGTCGGTTTTGTCGCCGAGCCGATGCCACCCATTCCCAGCAGCCCGCGCAACGCCACGCTCTTGCGAGACGAACTGCGTGAACACGCCGCCACGTCCAGGGCGCATGCAGAAGGTGTGCTGGTGCGCTTCGAAAACGCCGCCCGCGAAGCCGGCGTGCCCTTCGAAGGCTGGCACGATGAAGTGCCGCGGGTGCACAAGGCCATCATCGCCGCGGCCGAGTCACGCAGCTGCGACATGATCGTGATGGTCACGCACGGGCGCGGTGCTTTCGGAGAATTCCTGTTCGGCTCGCAAACCAAGGCGGTGTTGTCCGAGAGCCAGATCCCGCTGCTGGTCTTGCACTAGACAGACCTGCGCCAGACCCTGGCCGCCCAAGCTCCTAGACGCCCAGGAAGGCCGCCAGTTCGCTGCTGTCGCGCAGCTGGTCCGAATCGCCCTGCAGCACCACCTGCCCCTTCTGCAGCACCAGCGCGCGGTCACTCTGTGCCAGCACCTTGCGGTAGTCGCGGTCGACGATGAGCGTGGCGATGCCACTGGTGCGGATCTGCGCCACCACACGCCAGATCTCGGCCACGATCAGCGGCGCCAGGCCTTCGGTGGCTTCGTCCAGGATGATCAGCTCAGGGTGGGTCATCAGCGCGCGGCCGATCGACAGCATCTGCTGTTCACCACCCGACAGCTGCGCGCCCTGGTTGCCAAACCGTTCCTGCAGCCGGGGGAAGGTCTGCAGCACACGCTCCAGCGTCCAGTCGTTGCGACCGTCGCGGCCCTTGCGCGCGGCCATCAGCAGGTTTTCGCGCACGCTCAGGTTGGGGAAGATGCCGCGGCCTTCGGGCACATAGGCCACACCGGCCCGTGCCACTTCGTGCGGCCGGGCGCGTGACATGTCCTGCCCGAAGAGCTGGATGCGGCCTTCGCGCTGCGTCACGTGGCCCAGCAGCGTGCGGATCAGCGTGCTCTTGCCCATGCCGTTGCGGCCCAGCAGGCCCAGCGTTTCACCGCGTTTGATGCCGATGTCGACACCGTGCAGCACGTGGCTGCTGCCGTACCAGGCGTGCAGGTCCTGGGCTTCGAGGATCGGTTCCTGTGCCATGGTCAATGTCCGCCCAGGTAAGCGGATTGAACGTCGGGGCTGGCACGCACGGCTTCGGGTGTGTCGCTGGCAATGACCGATCCGTTGACCATCACCGTGATGCGGTCGGCAATGCGGAACACCGCGTCCATGTCGTGTTCGACCAGCAGGATGGCGTGGCCGGATCGCAGTTCGGCCAGCAGGCCCAGCATGCGGTCGGTTTCTTCGGCGCCCATGCCGGCCAGCGGTTCGTCCAGCAGCAGCACCTGCGGTTCGGTGGCCAGGCACATCGCAATCTCCAGCTGCCGCTTCTGGCCGTGGCTCAGCAGGCCGGCCGGGCGGTCCAGCAGCGCGTCCAGCCCGGCCCGTGTGGCCACCTGGCGCGCGGTGCCGGTGCTGGCGGCGCAACGCTGCGCGTCCTGCCACCACATCCAGGGTTTCTGCGTGTGGGCTTGTGCGGCCAGACGGCAGTTTTCGAAGACGGTGAACGTGGGGAAGATCGTGGTGCGCTGGTAGCTGCGGCCCAGGCCTGCACGCGCGCGGCGCGGTTGTGTCCAGCCGGTGGCATCAAAGCCCAGCAGTTCGACGCTGCCGCTGCTGGGCGGGATCTCGCCTGACAGGATGTTGATCAAGGTCGACTTGCCCGCGCCGTTGGTGCCGATGACCGCGTGGACCTGGCCGCGGGCCAGTTCGATGGACACCCGGTCGACCGCCACCAGGCCGCCCCAGCGGCGTGTGATGTCGAGGCCACGCAGCAGGATCTCATCGGTGTTGGTGGGATCGCTCATTGCGTTTCCCCTGCCGCACCACGCGCGCGTGCACCGCGGCCGACCAGCCGTTCACGCCACTGTGCCGGCAGGCCCACCAGGCCCTTGGGCAGCAGCGCCACGCTCAGGATGATGGTGATGCCCAAACCCAGGTGCCAGTGTTTGGCGAAGCTGCCGAAAATGGCTTCCGACTTGAAGAACTCCTGCAGCAGCGCAAAGGCAAAAGCCCCGATCAGTGCACCACGCAGGTGGCCGAGACCCCCCAGGATGATCATGATCAGCACCGCGCCGCTGAGGTGCCAGCTCAGCAACTCGGGGTTCACGTAGCCGTCTTTCACGGCGAACAAAAAGCCCGCCAGACCGGCGATGCCACCCGACACCGTGAAGGCCGCCAGCTTGTAGGGATAGGTCGAGAAACCCGTCGCACGCATGCGCTGTTCGTTGACACGGATGCCGGCCAGCGCACGCCCGAAACGGCTCTTCAGCAGTACCGCCAGCTTCACGAAAGTGGCCAGCAGGCACAGCCAGGTGAAGAAGTAGAGCTGCAGGCCCTGGTTCAGGTCGATCAGGCCAGCCAGCGAAGGTTTGCCGTACAGGTAGATGCCGTCGGTGCCACCGCCCAGCGGCGTGTCGTGCACCACGTAATAGGCCATCTGCGCAAAGGCCAGCGTGACCATGATGAAGTAGACCCCCTTGGTGCGCAGCGACAGCGCACCCACGGCCAGCGCATACAGGGCCGCCAGCACGATGCAGGCCGGCAGCAACCACAGCAGGCTGGCCGATCCGCTTTCCGGGCTGAGCAAGACGGCGCCATAAGCCCCGATGCCAAAAAACGCTGCCTGGCCGAAACACACCAGGCCCGTGCTGCCCACCAGCAGCTCCAGGCTGAGCGCAAAGATGGCGTAGATCATGATCTTGGTGACCAGGTCCACGCCGTAGGAACCGGCCATGAAGGGCCACACCGCCAGCGCCAGGAAACACGCGGCCACGAAGACAAACTTGCTCTTGTCGGTGTTCATCAGTGTCAGCCTGCTTTGAACAAGCCGTCGGGCTTCCAGAGCAGGATCAAGGCCATCATCACGTAGACCAGCACACCGGCGGCTGACGGCAGCAGCACCTTGCCGAAGGTGTCGACAAAGCCGATCAGCAGCGCCGCCACCAGCGCACCGCGGATGCTGCCGATGCCACCGATGACCACCACCACGAAGCAGATGATCAGCACCGTGTTGCCCATGCCCGGGTAGACGCTGCTCACCGGCGCGGCCACCATGCCGGCAAACACCGCGATGGCCACACCCGCGGCGAACACCACGCGGTACAAAAAGCTGATGTCCACGCCCAGGCTCTGCACCATTTCGCGGTTGGTGCTGCCGGCGCGGATCATCATGCCCAGCCGCGTGCGTGTGAACACCAGGTACATGCCCAACGCCAGCAGCAGGCACACACCGCTGATGAAGAGGCGGTAGACGGGGTAGGTCATCATTTCGCCCAGCGGCAAGGTGCCGGCCAGGATGGCGGGTGCCTGCACACCGTGCACGTCGTCGCCCACCAGCAGGCTGCGCAATTCTTCGAAGACCAGGATCAGGCCGTAGGTCATCAGCACCTGCTGCAGGTGCTCACGGTCGTACAGGTAGCTGAAGAAAACCCACTCCAGCACGTAACCCAGCAGCACTGCCAGCACCAGGCCCACCGCCAGCGTCGCGAAGAAGCCGCCGCCGAAGGTGCTGGCCACGAAGGGCGCCAGCGCATAGGCCATGTAGGCGCCGATCATGTAGAAGCTGCCGTGCGCCAGGTTGATGACGCCCATGATGCCGAAGATGAGCGTCAGCCCGGACGCCACCAGGAACAGCAGCAGCCCGTACTGCAGCGAGTTCAGGCATTGGATGAGGAAAGTGGCGAAGTCCATCGGAATCAGTTCAGAACCGGCAACAGCCAAGCGAAGCGAAGGCGCTCATCAAGTGACCGCCGCGGAACCGGCTTCGCCGGGCCGCTGGCGGTGCCCCCCTGGGGGGGAAGGCGCGAAGCGCCTTCGGGGGGGAGTCACATATTGCAGCCCTTGCCCGGGTCGGACAGGTTCTTGCTGGCAATGCCAATCGACTTGTTGATCTTGCCGCCCACCTCGCGCAGGTAGAAGTCCTGCACCGGGTCGTGGTTGCGGCTCAGCGTGAAGGGGCCGCGCGGGCTGTCGATCTTGGCCTTGCGCAGCGCAGCGGCGAATTCGGCCTTCTTGCTGACGTCGCCCTTGGTGGCCGCCAGGCCGATGCCCAACATCTGCGCCGCGTCGTAACCCTGCACGGCATACACGTCGGGCTGCAGCTTGTAGGTGGTGGCGTAGGCGGTGCGGAACTTGTTGTCACGCGGGGTGTTCAGGCCGTCGGCGTAGTGCAGCGTGGTCAGCAGGCCGTCGGCGTCGGCGCCCTGGGCTTCCAGCGTGCCGTCGGTCAGGAAACCTGCGCCGTACAGCGGGATGCTCTTTTTCAGGCCCGCCGCAGCGTAGTCCTTGACGAACTTGACCGCACCACCGCCAGCAAAGAAGGTGTACACGGCGTCGGGCTTGAGCGATGCAATCTCGGTCAGCAGCGCCTGGAACTCGACGCCCGGGAAAGGCAGGCTCAGTTCCTTCACCACCTGGCCGCCACCCTTGGTGTAGGCCTCTTTGAAGCCGGCCACACTTTCGTCACCGGCGGCGTATTTCCAGGTGATGGTGACCACACGCTTGTGGCCCTTCTTGGCCACCACTTCGCCCATCGCAAAACCTGGCTGCCAGTTGGAAAAACTGCTGCGGAAGATGTTGGGGCTGCACATCGGTCCCGTCACCGCGCCGGCCCCTGCGTTCGGCACGATCAGCAGCGTGCCGCTTTCCTTGGCCACCCGCGCCATGGCCATGGCCACGCCGCTGTGAACGGTGCCGATGATGACGTCGACGTTGTCGCGCTTGACCAGCTTGTTGACGTTGTCGGTGGCCTTGGACGGGTCGGACTCGTCGTCGACCTTCACATATTCGATCTCGCGGCCACCCAGCTTGCCGCCCTGTTCGGCCACGTACAGCTTGAAGCCGTTTTCGATGGCCGTGCCCAGCGCGGCAAAAGTGCCGGTGGCTGGCAGCATCAGGCCCACCTTGAGCTTGGCGCCCTGGGCCGAAGCCACCGAAGTGGCCAGGGCGGCAGCGGTGATGAGGGTGATCTTGAAGAGGTTCATGGTGTGTCTCCGGGTTGTTGTTTCGAACGGGGAAAACCGGGCAAGAGGAACTGGCAGGTGGCAGCGATCAACGCTTCCGGCTGGTCGCGGTGGGGTGAATGACGGCAGTCGGCCATCTCCAGCAATTGTGTGTGCGGCACCCGCCGCTGGATGCCCCGTATTTGCTCCAGGGTGCCGTACTCGTCGTCCAGGCCCTGCACGGCCAGCAAGGGGCACTCGATGGCGCCGATTTCCGCTTCGATCGACCAGTGCCTGAACGGCGGGTGCAGCCAGATGCGGTTCCAGCGCCAGAAGGCGCGTTCGGCGTCGTCGTGGTACTTGGCCAGGCGCTGTCGCAGGTCGGTCTGCTCGAAGGCCGTGCGCGCAGCTTCGATGCTGCTGACCGACAGGTCTTCGACCCGGATGTGCGGCGCCACCACCACGGCGGCGGCCACCTGAGAGGGGTGTTGCGCGGCGAACAGCAGCGCGATCGAACCGCCATCGCTGTGGCCGAACAGCAGCACCGGCGTGTTGATGTGCAGTGCCTGCAACAGGGCCGGCAGCACCTGCAAAGCCTGGTGGTGCAGAAAGTCCACGTCCCACACCTCGCTGGCGTCGCGTGCCGAGCTGCGGCCGTAGCCTGGGCGTGAGTACACCAGGCCGCGGCACCTGGCCGCGGCACACAGCTGCTCGGGAAAATCCTTCCACATCGCCAGCGAGCCCAGGCCTTCGTGCAGGAACACGATCAGCGGCGCACGCGGGTCGTGCACGCCGACCCAGGCGTGTTCGATCTGCACCGGGCGGCCAGCCCAGTCGATGTCGACGAAGGACGAAGCCATCAGGCCGCGTTCTCACGCTCGCGCAGCTTGAAGCGCTGGATCTTGCCGGTGGCCGTTTTCGGAAGTTCCGCGACGAACTCGATCAGGCGCGGGTACTTGTACGGCGCGAGCTTGTCCTTCACGAAGGCTTTCAGCTCGGCATCTGTCGCCTGCCCGCCGGCCTTCAGCACCACAAAAGCCTTGGTCTTGGTCAAGCCTTCGGCATCCGGCACGCCGATCACCGCCGCTTCCAGCACCGCCGGGTGCTGCACCAGCGTGGCTTCCACCTCGAAGGGCGACACATAGATGCCGCTGACCTTCAGCATGTCGTCGCTGCGGCCGCTGTAGGTGTAGGTGCCGTCGGCGTTCTTGACGTACTTGTCGCCGCTCTTGGTCCAGCCGCCCTGGAAGGTTTCGCGGGTCTTGGCGCGGTTGCCCCAGTACATCATCGCGGCGCTGGGGCCTTGGATGTACAGGTCGCCGGGTTCGCCAATCGGCACCGGCCCGCCACTTTCGCTGCGCAGTTCGATGTCGTAGCCGGGCACCGGCCAGCCGGTGGTGCCGTAGCGCACCTTGCCGGGCAGGTTGGACATGAAGATGTGCAGCATCTCGGTCGAGCCGATGCCGTCCACGATGTCCACGCCGAAGTGGCGCTGGAACCGTTCGCCGATGTCGGCCGGCAGCGCTTCACCGGCCGACGAGGCCACGCGCATGGCCACTTCACCGCGTGCAGGCAAGTTCGGCGAAGCCAGCATGCCGGCAAAACCCGTGGGTGCACCGAAAAACACCGTGGGTTTGACGCCGCCGACTTCACCATGCCAGCGCTTGAAGGTGGCGTCGGGCGTGGGTCTTTCGGCCATCAGGATGGTCGTGGCGCCCACGCTCATCGGGAAGGTCAGGCCATTGCCCAGGCCATAGGCAAAAAACAGCTTGGCGGCGCTGAAGCACACATCCTGCTCGTTCAAGCCCAGGATGGCCTTGCCGTACAGCTCGCAGGTCCAGTAAGGGTTGGCGTGGGAGTGCACGGTGCCCTTGGGGCGACCGGTGGAGCCGCTGCTGTAGAGCCAGAACGCGGGGTCGTCTGCGCAGGTGGCGGCGGCACGCTGCAAGGCTGCGTGGGCTTGCAGGAAAACGTCGAACTCCACCTCCGCCGGGTGCAGCGGCGCAAGCGGGCGCGACACGATGACCTTGCCCACTTCGTGATCGCTTTTGGTCATGGCCGCCGTCAAGGCCGGCAGCAGCGCACCCGACACCATCACTGCCTGCGCGCGGGAATGCTCCAGCATGTAGGCGTAGTCGTCGGCGGTCAGCAAGGTGTTCACGGCCACCGGCACCAGGCCGGCGTAGAGCGCGCCCAGAAAAGCCACCGGCCAGTCGGTGCAGTCGTGCATCAGCAACAGCACCCGCTCTTCGCGGCGGCTGCCCAGGTGGCGCAGCGCGGCAGCCATGCGGCGCACCCGTTCGTCCAGCTGCGCGTAGCTCAGGCTGCCCTGGTCGTCGATGAAGGCCAGCTTGTCGGGCCGGCCGACGTTGGCCGCCAGCAGATGCTGCGCGATGTTGAAGGTCTCGCCGGGCGGCTGGATGCCGGCGGGCAGGGTCGATGCGGGGCTCATGGTCTTGTCTCCTTCTGGCCTGGCGCGGTGGTCCGTGTTCAGGCGCTGGGTGCCGGCGGCGACAACTGCGTCAGCACAGCAGTGCTGGCCTGCACCGCCGCACGCCGGTGGTAGAAGTTCAGCGCCTTCAGTCCCCCCAGTTCTTCACCACCACCTGCCCGGCCGGGACCGCCGTGCAGCGACTGCGGCATGACGTTGCCGTGGCCGGTGTGCAGCGCCGCCACGTCGGGGCTGATGACGTGCACACGGCCGTGGCTGCTGGCCAGTTCGATGGCGCTGGCGGCCAGCGCAGCGGCGTCACTGCCATACAACGATGCCACCAGCGAACCCTGGCCGCGCCGGATGAGCTGCAGCGCATGTGCCGCGTCGCGGTAGGGCACCAGCGTGGCCACGGGGCCGAAGACTTCGGTGTTGTGCACACGGTCGGCGCCGTCGGCGTCTTGTGTGCCCAGCAGCGTGGGGCCCACGCAGCAAGCGACGGCAGGGTCGGCGTCAAACAGTGGGTGTTGCGAACCGTCGTGCAGCACGGTGGTCTGCACCTTCAAGTGCGCCAGCCCTTCCTGCACGGACCGCAGCTGCGCGCGGCTGACCAGCGCACCCATGCGCACCGTTTCGTTGCGCGGGTTGCCCACCGTCGTCTTGGCCAGGCGCGCGCCGATGGCTTCGGCCGCTTGGGCATACAAGGCTTCAGGCACAAGGACGCGCCGGATGGCGGTGCACTTCTGGCCCGACTTCACCGTCATCTCGCGCGCCACTTCCTTGGCCAGCAGCTCGAAGGCTTCGCTGCCCGGTGTTTCGCCGGGCAATAGCAGCGCGCTGTTGATGCTGTCGGCTTCGATGTTCACGCGCACCGAACGCTGCACCACGGCCGGGTGGCTGCGGATCACCGCAGCGGTTTCGGCGCTGCCGGTGAAGGACACCACGTCGAAGGGTTGCAGCTGGTCCATCAAGCCGGATGAACTGCCGCAGATGACCGACAGCGCACCGGCCGGCAGCACGCCTGCGTTGACGACGTCCTGCACCATGCGTTGTGTCAGCCACGCCGTGGCGGTGGCCGGCTTCACGATCACCGGCACGCCGCTCAGCAGCGCGGGCGCGGCCTTTTCCCACAGGCCCCAGCTGGGGAAGTTGAAGGCGTTGATGAACAGCGCCACGCCGCGGGTGGGCACCAGCACGTGCTGGCTCTGAAACAGCGGGTCCTTGCCCAGGCGGGCCGCGTCGCCGTCCAGCAGGTGACGCTGCGCACCCAGGCCGGCACCCAGCTTGGCGTAGACGCCCAGCGTGAACAGGCCACCGTCGATGTCGACTGCCGAGTCGTTTTTGACCGTGCCGCTGTTGGCGGTGGCAATCTCGTAGTAAACGTCGCGGTGGGCCTGCAGCACCTTGCCAAGCGCCGCCAGCATCGCGGCCCGCTGGGCATACGTCATCGCGCGCAAGGCGGCGCCGCCTTGTTCTCGGGCAAAGGCAAAGGCGGCTGGCAGATCGAGGCCCGTCGCGTCCACGCGCACAAGCTCGGTGCCCAGCACGGGGTCGAACAGCGCGGTGCCGGCACCGGTGCCGGCCTGCCAGCGGCCGGCGACGAAGTTGGAAAGCCGTTCGCTCATGGTGGTCTCGGTGGGTTCTCGACTGAGGGTGTCAAGCAGCAGGCGTGAAGACGATGGCCCCGGCTGGCAACAGGTACAGCACCAGCGCGCGACCCTGGCTCACCGTGGGGCGGTGGGCGCTGCCGGGCGGGTAGACGGTCCAACCCCGGCGGCCGTCGAACAAAGCGTCGCCTTGCAGCGGCATCACCAGGTCGATCTCGCCATTGGGATGGCTGTGGTGAGGCCCGGCCAGGTTGTCCATGTCCACCACGTCGACCGAAAAGCCGTGCAGGTCTGCCGCCGGCTTGAAGATGCGCCCGTAGCGGATGCCGCCGCCTTCACGGTTGCACAGCCAGCCTTCGGCCACACCCGCCTTGCAGGCGGTTTCGATGGCCGCCAAGGTGGCGCTGCCGGGCCCCGCTGCCTGGTTCAACCAGTCGGCCAGTGCGCTGTCCAGCTCCCGCCCGGCCAGTTTTGCGGTCAATGGGGCCAGGGCTTGGTGAAGGTCAGCGGGGGTCATGGGCGGCCTTGTCGAGCTTGCGTCGGCTGAAGGGATGCACTATTGTGCGTACTAGAACCATAAAACCGCCGACCCCACATGTCAAGCACTATATTGCATGCCCCTGGGTTAACACCCGCCCAGGCCGTCCCGCCCGCTGACGAAGGGGAAGAAAAAAACCCCTTCCTGGTGGCCCTGGGCGACCGTGTGCGGGCCCTGCGTTCGCGACGCGGCATGACACGCAAGGCGGTGGCCATCACCGCCGATGTCTCCGAACGCCACCTGGCCAATCTGGAATACGGCATCGGCAACGCCAGCATCCTGGTGCTGCTGCAGGTGGCTGGCGCGCTGCAATGCAGCCTGGCCGAACTGCTGGGTGACGTGACGACGTCCAGCCCCGAATGGCTCTTGATCCGCGAACTGCTGGAACGCCGCGACGAAGACACGCTGCGCCGTGTGCGCGTGGCCGTGGGTGAACTGCTGGGCACCGGCGGCGCCAACACCGCCCGCGGCGCCGACGGCAAGGCCGCCCGCAGCACCCGCATTGCGCTGGTGGGCTTGCGGGGCGCCGGCAAGTCCACACTGGGCCAGTTGCTGGCCGACGATCTGGACTACTCCTTCGTCGAACTCAGCCGCGAGATCGAGAAGTTCGCCGGCTGCAGCATCAGCGAAATCCAGGGCCTGTACGGACAGAACGCCTACCGCCGCTACGAACGCCGCGCGCTGGAAGAGGCGATACAGATCTACCCCGAAGCCGTCATCGCCACCCCGGGTGGCATCGTCAGCGACGCCGCCACCTTCAACCAGTTGCTGAGCCACTGCACCACGGTATGGCTGCAGGCCGACCCCGAAGACCACATGAAACGTGTCACGGCCCAGGGCGACCTGCGCCCGATGGCGGCCAGCCGCGAAGCGATGGAAGACCTGAAGGGCATCCTGGCCGGCCGCGCGGCCTTCTATTCCAAGGCCGAATTCCGGCTCGACACCAGCGCGCAGCCGCTGGAAGCCACCTTTGCCGCCTTGCGGCAGGTGGTGCGTCAGGCTTTGCACCTGCCCGCCTGACCCGCTGAGCCAACATCAGAATGCATTAAAGTGCTTGACTGCATCGAAGAACACGCATTATTATGCCTGTCATCGAGTTGTTCAAGGCGCCAGATGCTGCGCCAACCAGGAGCCCGCCATGAGCCACGACCCCCGTGTCGACTACCGCACCGAACCCGGCCAGTACCGCCACTGGAAGCTGAAGTTCGAAGGCCCGGTGGCCACGCTGGCCGCCGACTTCGACGAAAACGCCGGCCTGCGCCCGGGCTACAAACTCAAGCTCAACAGCTACGACCTGGGCGTGGACATCGAGCTGAACGACGCCATCCAGCGCATCCGTTTCGAACACCCGGAAGTGCGCACCGTGGTCGTCACCAGCGCCAAGGACCGTGTCTTCTGCTCGGGCGCCAACATCTTCATGCTGGGTGTCAGCAGTCACGCCTGGAAGGTGAACTTCTGCAAGTTCACGAACGAAACCCGCAACGGGCTGGAAGACAGCAGCGCGAACAGCGGATTGAAGTTCCTGGCGGCCGTGAACGGCGCCTGCGCTGGCGGCGGTTATGAACTGGCGCTGGCCTGCGACGAGATCATCCTGGTCGACGACCGCAGCAGCGCCGTCAGCCTGCCCGAGGTGCCTTTGCTGGGTGTGCTGCCCGGCACCGGCGGCCTGACACGTGTCACCGACAAGCGCAAGGTGCGCCACGACCTGGCCGACATCTTCTGCACCAGCGTGGAAGGGGTGCGCGGTGCCAAGGCCAAGCAGTGGCGCCTGGTGGACGACATCGCCAAGCCGGCCAACTTTGCGGCCAAGGTGCAGGAACGGGCGCTGGAACTGGCCGCACAAAGCGACCGCCCGGCCGGCGCCCAGGGTGTGGCGCTGACACCGCTGGCCTGCACCGTGGAAGCCGACGCGCTGCGCTACACCCACGTCACGGTGGACATCGACCGCAGCAAACGCACCGCCACCTTCACGGTGAAGGCACCCACCGGCGCGTTGCCCACCGACGTGGCCGGTATCCAGGCACAAGGTGCGGCCTGGTACCCGCTGGCCCTGGCGCGCGAGCTGGAAGACGCCATCCTGCAGATGCGCACCAACGAACTCGACATCGGCACCTGGCTCATCAAGACCCAGGGCGACAGCGCAGCAGTGCTGGCTTGCGACGCGGTGCTGGTGGCCCACCAGAACCACTGGCTGGTGCGCGAAACCATCGGCTACCTGCGCCGCACCTTCAGCCGCCTGGACCTATCCAGCCGCAGCCTGTTTGCACTGATCGAGCCCGGCAGCTGCTTCGCTGGCAGCCTGCTGGAACTGGCGCTGGCCTGCGACCGCAGCTACCAACTGATGCTGCCCGACGACGCGGCGAAGTCGCCCAGGATCACGGTGGCCGACACCAACTTCGGTCTCTTTCCCATGGTCACCGGCCAAAGCCGCCTGCAGCGCCGCTTTTACGCCGAGACACCGGCGATGGAAGCCGTGCGGGCGCAAGCCGGTGTGGCGCTGGACGCCGACGCCGCCTTTGCGCTGGGCCTGGTGACCAGCAACCCCGACGACATCGACTGGGCCGACGAGGTGCGCATCGCCATCGAAGAGCGTGTGGCCATGAGCCCCGACGCACTGACCGGCCTGGAAGCCAACCTGCGCTTCAACGGCCCCGAGAACATGTTCACCCGTGTTTTCGGCCGCCTGACGGCGTGGCAGAACTGGATCTTCCAGCGGCCCAACGCGGTGGGCGAAAAGGGCGCGCTGAAGGTTTACGGCAAAGGCGACAAGGCCGTCTTCGACTGGAACAGGGTTTGACGTCCACGGCGTCCACCTGATCAAGACATCACAGGAGCAAACGAGACATGAGCAGCATCGACTACAGCGACAAGATCCCCAACAACGTCAACCTGTCGGAGGACCGCACGCTGCAACGTGCGCTGGAACAGTGGCAGCCCAACTACAAGGCCTGGTGGGACGACATGGGCCCGGACGGCAGCCAGAACTTCGACGTCTACCTGCGCACCGCCGTCAGCGTCGACCCGCAGGGCTGGGCGCAGTTCGGCCACGTGAAGATGCCCGACTACCGCTGGGGCATCTTCCTGAACCCGGCCGAAGCCGACCGCAAGATCCACTTCGGCGACCACAAAGGGCAGGACGCCTGGCAGGACGTGCCTGGCGAGTACCGCGCCAACCTGCGCCGCATCATCGTCACGCAGGGTGACACCGAACCGGCATCGGTCGAGCAGCAGCGCCACCTGGGTCTGACCTGCCCCAGCCAGTACGACCTGCGCAACCTGTTCCAGGTGAACGTGGAAGAAGGCCGCCACCTCTGGGCCATGGTCTACCTGCTGCACAAGTACTTCGGGCGCGACGGCCGCGAAGAGGGCGAAGCGCTGCTGGAACGCCGCAGCGGGCAGGAGGACAACCCGCGCATCCTGCAGGCCTTCAACGAAGAAACGCCCGACTGGCTGGCCTTCTTCATGTTCACCTACTTCACCGACCGCGACGGCAAGTTCCAGCTCTGTGCGCTGGCCGAAAGCAGCTTCGACCCGCTGGCCCGCACCACCAAGTTCATGCTCACCGAAGAAGCGCACCACATGTTCGTTGGCGAGTCGGGCATCAGCCGCGTCATCCAGCGCACCTGCGCGGCCATGAACGAACTGAAGACCGACGACCCGGCCAAGCTGCGCGCCGCCGGCGTCATCGACCTGCCCACGCTGCAGCGTTACCTGAACTTCCACTTCAGCGTCACCATCGACCTCTTCGGCGCCGACGAGTCCAGCAACGCCGCCACTTTCTACAGCACCGGTCTGAAGGGCCGTTACGAAGAAGGCAAGCGCACGGACGACCACGTGCTGAAGGGCCAGACCTACAAGGTGCTGAACGTCGTGGGCGGCCAGTTGGTGGAACGCGAAGTGCCAATGCTCAACGCGCTGAACGAGGTGCTGCGCGACGACTACATCAAGGACAGCATTGCCGGCGTCGACCGCTGGAACAAGGTCATCCAGAAGGCCGGCATTCCCTTCGTGTTGAAGACACCGCACAAGGCCTTCCACCGCAACATCGGTGCGCTCAGCGGCGCCAAGGTGTCACCCGACGGCCGCGTGCTGAGCGATGCCGAATGGAAAGCCAACGTCGACAACTGGCTGCCCAGCGCCGGCGACCGCGCGTTTGTGCGCAGCCTGATGGGCCGTGTCGTCGAACCGGGCAAGTTCGCCAACTGGATTGCACCGCCGGTGATGGGCATCAACCGGCAGCCGGTCGATTTCGAGTACGTCCGATTCAACTGACACACCATGCCACACGCCGAAACCGAATCAAGGACTGGCATGGAACCGGCTTTGCCGGGCCTTAGCCAGAGCCCCCTTGGGGGGCAGCGACCAGCGGGAGCGTGGGGGTCAACAATTCGGCAGCACCTGATCGACCCCGAGATCTGCATCCGCTGCAACACTTGCGAAACCATGTGCCCGGTGGGCGCTGTCACACACGACTCGCGCAACTACGTCGTCGACGCCGAGAAATGCAACTGGTGCAACGACTGCATCTCGCCCTGCCCCACCGGCAGCATCGACAACTACCGCCAGGTGCTGCGTGCACGGGCCTACAGCCTGGAAGAACAGATGGGCTGGGACGAGTTGCCGGCAGAGCTGAGCCGCGACCAGCTGACGGAACTGGCCGGCGCTGAAGTGGCGCTTGAAGAAACCGCGCCCGCCCTGGCCGCTGCGGCATCGGTCGAACCCGGCACCGAACCCGCCTTCAACGGCGCGCAGTTCGGCGCCACGCTGCCGCCGTGGAGCGCGGCACACGCCTACACCAACCTCTACGGCCCTTCCTCCAAGAACTCGGCCAGCGACAAGCACATCACCGCCACGGTGGTGGGCAATGTGCGTGTCACCGAGCTCGGCAAAGACTACGACACCCACCACGTCGTGCTGGACTTCGGCACCCTGCCCTTCCCGGTGCTGGAAGGCCAGAGCATCGCCATCATTCCGCCCGGCACCGACGCGCAGGGCCGCGCCCACCACCCGCGCCAGTACAGCATCGCCAGCCCGCGCAACGGCGAAAGGCCGGGCTACAACAACGTGTCGCTGACCATCAAGCGTGTGCTCGAAGACCACCAGGGCCGCCCCGTGCGCGGCGTGGCCAGCAACTACCTGTGCGACCTGAAGGTGGGTGATACGGTGCAGGTCATCGGCCCCTTCGGCACCAGCTTCCTGATGCCCAACCACCCGAAGAGCCACATCGTGATGATCTGCACCGGCACCGGCAGCGCACCGATGCGTGCGATGACCGAATGGCGCCGCAGGCTGCGGCAGTCGGGCAAGTTCGAAGGTGGCAAGCTGATGCTGTTCTTCGGCGCACGCAGCCAGCAGGAACTGCCCTATTTCGGCCCGCTGCAGAATCTGCCCAAGGACTTCATCGACAGCAACTTCGCCTTCAGCCGTGCCGCCGGCCAGCCCAAACGCTATGTGCAAGACGTGATGCGCGAACGGGCCGCCGACCTGGCACCGTTGCTGGCCGACCCCAACGCCTACTTCTATGTCTGCGGTCTGAAAAGCATGGAAGAAGGTGTGGTGCTGGCGCTGGGCGACATCGCCAAGGGCGCCGGTCTGGACTGGCCGGCCATCGGCGCCGACATGAAAAAAGCCGGCCGACTTCACCTGGAGACCTACTGATGGGTCTGTACACCACGCTGGTCATCACCACCCGGGCCCCGGGCGTGGCCCAGCTCACGATGTCGCGCCCGGCGGTGTTCAACGCCTTCGACGAAACCATGATCGGCGAAATGGACGACGCCTTCGCTCGCCTGGTGGCCGACACCAGCGTGCGTGTCATCGTGCTGGCGGGTGACGGCAAACACTTCAGCGCCGGCGCCGACCTGCAGTGGATGCAACGTGCCAGCACCGCATCACAGGCATGGAACCTGGCCGACGCGCGCAAGTTTGCGGGCATGCTGGCGCGCATCGAAGCCGCGCCCAAGCCCACCGTGGCACGTGTGCAGGGAGCAGCGCTGGGCGGTGGTGTAGGCCTGGCCTGCGCCTGCGACATCGCCGTTGCGGCCGACAACGCCAGCTTCTCGGTCAGCGAGGCCAAGTTCGGCATCCTGCCGGCGGTCATCGGGCCCTACGTGACCAATGCGGTGGGCAAGCGCCAGGCCAAGCGGCTGGCACTCACCACCGAACGCATCGGCGCGACCGAGGCCATGGCGATGGGGTTGGTTCAGAAGGTCGCCTCGCTGGCGGAACTGGACGCCGCGGTGGACAACATCACCGGCGCACTGCTGGCCGGCGGGCCGCACGCGCAGCGCGAAATCAAGGCGCTGTTTGCACAGCTGGACGTGGGACCCATCACGCCAGGGAAAATCGAACTCACCGCACAGACCATCAGCCGTGTGCGCGGCAGCGACGAAGCGCGCGAAGGTTTTGCCGCCTTCCTGGACAAACGCCCGGCGAAATGGATTCCCGAATGACGAAGCTGCACCATACCCCCGTCCTGGTCGTCGGCGCCGGCATCATGGGCACCGGCATCGCCCAGGTGGCGGCACAGGCCGGCCACCCGGTGATGCTGCACGACACCCGCGACGGCGCAGCCGCTGCGGCAAAGACCAAACTTGCCAGTACATTGCAGGGCCTGGTGGCCAAGGGCAAGCTGGCTGCCGACGCGGCCGATGCCACGCTGGCCCGCATCACGCCCACCGACGTGCTGCAGGACGCGGCAGGCGCGGGTCTGGTGGTCGAAGCAATCGTCGAAGACCTGGCGGCCAAGCGTCACCTCCTCCAGCGCTTGGAAGGCATCGTCGCACCGACCTGTGTGCTGGCCACCAACACCAGCAGCATCAGCGTCACCGCCATTGCCAACGGGCTGCAGCACCCGGGGCGCCTGGTGGGCATGCACTTCTTCAACCCGGTGCCCTTGATGAAGCTGGTGGAGGTGGTGTCGGGTCTGCACACCGAAGCATCCGTGGCCGAGGCCATCCACACCCTGGCCAAGGCCTGGGGCAAGGTGCCGGTGCACACACGCAGCACGCCGGGTTTCATCGTCAACCGCATCGCGCGGCCCTACTATGCCGAGACGCTGGCACTGCTGCTGGAGCAGGCGGCGACACCGGCGGTCATCGACGCCTGCCTGCGCGGCGCCGGCTTTCGCATGGGGCCGTGTGAGCTGATGGACCTGATCGGTCACGACACCAACTTCGCGGTCACGAATTCGGTCTACGACGCCAACTTCCAGGACAAACGCTACATGCCGAGCCTGGTGCAGCGCGAGATGGTCGACGGCGGCCTGCTGGGCCGCAAGAGCGGCCGCGGTTTCTACCGCTACCCCGACGGTGCGCCTGCCTTGCCCGTGGCCGTGCTCGAAGCACCGAACACCGCACGCGAAGTCACCGTGCATGGCGAAGGTGCCATTGCCGACCTGCTGGAAACCGCAGCCACTCAAGCCCTGGCCGGCCAGGGCTGGGGACCGGCGCGGCTGCGCAGCACCGGCTGGACCGGTCTGGTGATCGACGGCGCGCACCTCGTCATGAGCACCGGTCGCACGGCCGGCGAACTGGCCGCCGAACTGCGCACGCAGCAGGTGGCAGTGTTCGACCGCATCGTCGCCCTGCCGGCGGCACCCGGCACCGCACTGGCCTATGCGGTGAACGAAGGTGCCAACCCCAACTGGCGCACACAGGCCGCTGCCTGGCTGGCGGCGCTGGGCTTTGCGCCGCTGCCGGTGGCCGACACACCCGGCCTGGTGGTGGCGCGCACCCTGGCCATGTTGATCAACGAAGCGGCCGACGCCGTGCTGCAGGGTGTGTGCACACCCGAAGGTGCTGATGCGGCGATGAAGCTGGGCGTCAACTACCCGGCAGGCCCCTTCGAGTGGCTGGCGCGCTGGAACGAAACCGAAGTCGTCCGCCTGCTCGACACGCTGGACAACCACTACCGCGGCGAACGCTACCGTGTCAGCCCCTGGCTGCGCCGCAGAGCCATCAAGGAAACAGCATGACAGAAGCCTTCATCTGCGACGCCATCCGCACGCCCTTCGGCCGCTACGGCGGCGCACTGTCTTCCGTGCGCACCGACGACCTGGGTGCCATTCCGCTGCAGGCGCTGATGGCGCGCAACCCCGGTGTCGACTGGGCGGCGGTGAACGACTTGATCTTCGGCTGCGCCAACCAGGCCGGTGAAGACAACCGCAACGTGGCCCGCATGGCCGCGCTGCTGGCCGGCCTGCCGCAGGAAGTGCCCGGCGCCACCATCAACCGCCTGTGCGGCAGTGGCATGGACGCGGTGGGCACGGCGGCGCGTGCCATCAAGGCCGGCGAGGCGCAGCTGATGATCGCCGGCGGCGTGGAAAGCATGAGCCGCGCGCCCTTCGTGATGCCCAAGGCCGACACCGCCTTCAGCCGCAACAACGCGGTCTACGACACCACGATCGGTTGGCGCTTCGTCAACAAGCGCATGAAAGAACTGCACGGCGTGGACAGCATGCCCGAGACGGCAGAAAACGTGGCCACCGACTTCAAGATCGAACGCGAAGCGCAGGACCGCATGGCGTTGCGCTCGCAGCTGAACGCGGTGGCGGCGCAGAAGGCCGGCCACCTGGCGGCCGAGATCACGCCAGTCCGCATCGCGCAGAAAAAGGGTGATGCACTGCTGGTCGACACCGACGAACACCCGCGCGAAACCAGCCTGGAGGCCTTGGCCAAGCTCAAAGGCGTGGTGCGGCCCGACGGCAGCGTGACGGCCGGCAATGCCAGCGGCGTGAACGACGGTGCCTGTGCATTGATCGTGGCCAGCGAAGCCGCTGCCAGGCGCCACGGCCTGACTCCCCGCGCCCGTGTCGTGGGCATGGCCACCGCCGGCCTGGCGCCGCGCATCATGGGCTTCGGCCCCGCGCCGGCCACGCGCAAGGTGCTGGAACTGACGGGGCTGAGCCTGGCGCAGATGGACAGCATCGAACTCAACGAAGCCTTCGCCGCACAAGGCCTGGCCGTGCTGCGCGACCTGGGCCTGCAAGACGACGACCCGCGGGTCAACCGCTGGGGCGGGGCGATTGCGCTGGGCCACCCGCTGGGCGCCAGCGGTGCGCGGCTGGTGACCACGGCGGTCAGCCAGTTGCACCGGCTGGGTGGACGCTACGCGCTGTGCACGATGTGCATCGGCGTCGGCCAGGGCATTGCGCTGGTGGTCGAGAAGGTCTAGCGGCCAGCCCCGACCCGCCAGGAAGGCAGCGTCCAGCCCGTGGCCAGCGCGGCCACGCGCAGCCCGGTGGCCGTGACACCCGCGGCAGCCAGGCCGGCACCTTCTGGCCAACCCAGCTGCTGCCCCACCACCAGCACCCACGCGCCGACAAACGAACAGACAGCGTAGGGCCGGTGGTCGCTGAAGGCGCTGGGAATCTCGTTGCAGACGATGTCGCGCAGCACACCGCCGAACACGGCCGACATCACGCCCATCAGCACCGCCACGATGGCCGGCATGCCGGCCGCCAGCGCCATTTGCGTGCCGCCGGCGGTGAACAGGCCCAGGCCCAGCGCATCGGGCCACTGCATGGCGCGTTCGGTCAGCGCAAAGTGGCGCGTGCGCAGGAACAGCATCGCGGCCACGCACAGCGCCAGCAATACCCACAGCCACAGCGCGTGCTGCACCCAGAAAAACGGCCGCCGCTCCAGCAGCACGTCACGCAAGGTGCCACCACCAAACGCCGCCAGGCCGGCCACGACCACCACGCCCACGGCGTCCAGCTGCTTGCGCGCGGCGGCCAGCAGGCCCGACAGCGCAAAGGCCAGTGTGGCCAGCGCTTCCATCAACGTCAGCCAGTGGGCCAGGGTGGCCCAGGCGGGGGTGGCCATGGCGATGATGGCGCCTACTGTGCCGTCCAGCCGCCGTCCACCGCCCAGGCCACGCCGCGCACGTTGTCGGCCGCCGGGCTGCACAGAAAGACCGCCAGTTCACCCAGCTGTTGCGGCGTCGTGAACTGCAGCGAAGGCTGTTTTTCGCCCAGCAGGTCGATCTGCGCCTGCGCGACCGAGATGCCCCCCTTGGCCGCCCGGTCATCGATCTGCTTTTGCACCAGCGGCGTCAGCACCCAGCCCGGGCAGATGGCGTTGACGGTGACCCCCGTGGTGGCCAGTTCCAGTGCCGTGGCCTTGGTCAGGCCCACGATGCCGTGTTTGGCCGCCACGTAGGCGCTTTTGGCCGCACTGGCCACCAGGCCGTGGGCGCTGGCGACGTTGATGATGCGGCCCCAGTTCCTGGCCCGCATGCCGGGCACGGCCAGGCGGCTGGTGTGGAAGGCGCTGCTCAGGTTGATGGCGATGATGGCGTCCCACTTCTCGACCGGGAAGTCTTCCACCCGGGCCACGTGCTGGATGCCGGCGTTGTTGACGAGCACGTCCACACCGCCGAACTTCTCTTGCGCAAAGGCCATCATGGCTTCGATCTCGCCGGGTTTGCTCATGTCGGCGCCGTGGTACTCGACCCGCACGCCCAGCGCGGCGATGGCGGCACGCGCGGCTTCGAAGTCGCCGAAACCGTTGAGCACGATGTTGGCGCCCTGGCCAGCCAGGGTCTGCGCAATGCCCAGGCCGATGCCGCTGGTGGAGCCGGTGACGAGGGCGGTCTTGCCTTTGAGGGACATGGGGTTCTCCGGTGGAAAGTGGGTGGGCAATCAGCAACCGGGGCTGATTGTTCCATCCCCGCCGTGACAAAAAACGTTACGCAGCGATACCGCAGCGAAAGGACGGCGCGGGGCCAGGCCGCGACCATCGCTTCATGTTCAACCCAGGCCCCGACGCAAAGCGCACAGGGCCGACAGACCCCGAAGGAAACCCCATGAAGACCTGGATCAAACGTTCGCTCATCGGCCTGGCCGTTGCCGGCACCCTGTTCGGCGGCCTGGCCGCCTTTGCCCACAACAGCTACCGCAGCCACGGCTGGCAGGCCATGAGCGCCGAAGACGCGTCCGAGATGAAGACCAAGGTCGTGGACCGTGTCGGCAAGCAACTGGACCTGGACGCGGCGCAGAAGGCCAAGCTGGGCCTGCTGGCCGACAAGATGCGCGAACAGCGCAACGCGCTGGTCGGCAGCACCACCAACCCACGCGCCGAAATCCAGTCGCTGATGGCCGGCCCGGTGTTCGACCGCAACAAGGCCACGTCGCTGATCCAGGACAAGGTGGGTGCGGTCAACAGCAAGTCACCCGAGGTGGTGGCCGCGATGGCCAACTTCTACGACAGCCTGAAGCCCGAACAGCAAGCCAAGGTGCGCGAGTTCATGGCCAAGGGCGGCCGTGGCAAACACGGTGGCCGCCACGGTGGTGAGCGTGGTGGAGACGGTGAACGCCGCGGCGACGGCGGCCGCCACGGCCACGGCGGTCAGGGCGGCTGAACCGGGTGCACCGACAATGCCCGTCATGCGCCGTTTGCTGCTGATCGACGATGACGAGCACCTGGGGCCGCCTTTGGCGGCCTTTTTCCGTCGCTACGACTTCGAACTGCAGCACGCCACCCGGCCCAGCGCCGGGCTGGCGCTGCTGCAGGCGCCGGGTGCGGCCTTCGACGCCGCCATCCTGGACGTGATGCTGCCCGAGATGGACGGCTTCGAACTCTGCCGCACGATCCGCAAGGCGCCGCCACCGCTGGCCACGCTGCCCATCGTGATGCTCACCGCGCGCGGTGACGTGATGGACCGTGTCGTGGGCCTGGAACTGGGCGCCGACGACTACCTGCCCAAACCCTTCGAACCACGCGAACTGCTGGCGCGCATCCAGACCGTGTTGAGGCGCACCGCGGCACCTGCTGCGCCACTGCTGGCCAGCGCGCCCGCCGGCCTGCTGCGCTTCGACGGCCTGGACATCGACCTGGACCGCCGCAGCGTGTTGCGCCAGGGCCAAACGGTCGAGTTGACCGGCACCGAATTCGAGCTGCTGACGCTGCTGGCCGGCACGCCCGGCAAGGTGTTCACGCGCGACGACATCCTGGCGCGCCTGCGCGGCCATGCGGCGGAGGACATCCACAGCCGCGCGGTCGACATCCTGGTCAGCCGGCTGCGCAAGAAGCTGGAACCGCTGGACCTGATCCGCACACTGCGCAACGTGGGCTATGTGTTTGCCGGCGTCAAACAAGGCAGCGGGCCATGAACAAGTGGCGGCACAGCATCAAGGGCCGGCTGCTGCTGCTGTTTGTGCTGCTGGCGCTGGGCACCACGGCGGTGTTCCTGTTTGGCATGCAGCGCCTGCTGCACACCGGCTGGCAGGCCTATGCACGGCCGCTGGTGGCCGACTACGTGGACAGGCTGGCAGCAGAGATCGGATCGCCACCCAGTGCTGAACGTGCAAGGGCCATCAGCCAGCGCCTGCCGGTGGCGGTGCGCATCGAAGGCCCACAGGTGCAGCTGGACACCGATGAAGACAAACCGCGCCGCCGCTTCGGTGGCGACGGCAGCCACCGCCACCGTGATCCCTTCGATGAAAACAGCGACGCGTCAGACTGGGGCCTGAGCCGCAGCACCGCCGACGGCCACCAGATCACCTTCTCGCTGTCGGCCCCGCCCAAGTCGGCTCGGCCGCGCATCTTCGGCTGGGCCACGCTGGGCGCGTTGCTGCTGATGCTGACGGCGGCCTACGCCAGCGTCTGGCGCCTGCTGCGGCCGCTGCAGGCCATCACGGCCGGTGTCGAAGCCTACGGCCGGGGCCAGTTCAAAGTGCCCATTGCCGTGCAAAGGCGCGACGAACTGGGCGACCTCAGCCAACGCATCAATGCCATGGCCAGCAGCCTGCAAGGCATGCTGGACGCCAAGCGCGCGCTGTTGCTGGCCATGAGCCACGAACTGCGCAGCCCCTTGACCCGTGCACGTGTCAACGCCGAGCTGCTGGACGACAGCCCTGAACGCCAGGCGCTGCTGCGCGACATGGGCGAGATGCGCGACCTCATCAGCACGCTGTTGGAAAGCGAACGCCTGGCCAACGTCGGTGACGGGCGTGATGTCCACAGCGCGCTGCAGGCCGAAGCCACCGACCTGGCCCAGCTGGCGCGCGACACCGCGGCCACCCACGAAGGCCCGCCCGTGACGCTGCAGCTGGACAACAGCATAGGCCCGGTGTCCATCGACCCCACACGTGTGCGCCTGCTGCTGCGCAACCTGCTGGCCAACGCACGCCGCCACGCCCCCGACGCCAGCACACCACCCACGCTGTACCTGCAGCGTGAAGCCGACGGCCAGCTGGCGCTGGGCCTGCGCGACCACGGCCCCGGCGTGCCGGCCGACGTGCTGCCGCACCTGGCCGAAGCCTTCTACCGCCCCGACGCGGCCCGCACCCGCAGCAGCGGCGGCGTGGGCCTGGGGCTGCACCTGTGCCGGCTGGTGGCGCAGGCACACGGTGGGCAGCTGCGCATCCGCCGTGCGGATCCGGGGCTGGACGTGGCGATGGTCTGGGCGCCCCTGCACTGAGCACGGCCGCGCACGGCCACACGCGGCGCGCTATCGTGGCAACCAGGCCAAGGAGTTCAAGCCATGCACGAAGAAGCCCGACTGCGCCGCTGGATTGCCCAGGTTCACGCCGGCATCTTGCCTCGCCGCAACTTCCTGCAGCGGCTGGCGGCGCTGGGCCTGGCACCGCCGATGGCCACCTTGCTGCTGGGCGAATCCGCAAGTGCACAAGGCTCTCCACCCTTTGTCTATAAACCCACCCGGCGGGGTGGCGGCGGCCCGCTGCGGGTGCTGCTGTGGCAGGGCCCGACGCAGCTGAACCCGCACTTCGCCACCGGCACCAAGGACGCTGACGGTGCCCGGGTGTTCTACGAATCGCTGGCCCGCTGGGACGTCGACGGTGAACTGCAGCCGGTGCTGGCTGCCGAGATACCCAGCCGCGCCAACGGCGGTGTGGCCGCCGACGGCCGCAGCGTCACGTGGAAGCTGAAAACCGGCGTCACCTGGCACGACGGCCAGCCCTTCACCGCCGACGACGTGCTCTTCAACGCCAGCTACGCCAGCGACCCCGCCACCGCAGCCACCACGGGCGGCAACTGGCGCGACCTGAAGCTGGCCAAGTTGAACAGCCACACCGTGCGCGTCGAGTTCGACAAGCCCACACCCTTCTGGGCCAGCCCCTACTGCGTGGCTTCGCTGATTCCGCGCCATGTGTTCCTGCCCTTCGTCGGCGCCCGTTCGCGCGAAGCGCCGGCCAACAACACACCCATCGGCACCGGGCCCTATCTGTTTGTCGACTTCAAACCCGGCGACATGCTGCGCGGCAAGCTCAACCCCAACTACCACGGCCCCAACCGGCCGCACTTCGACACCTTGGAGGTCAAGGGCGGCGGCGACGCCCCTTCGGCTGCACGTGCCGTGCTGCAGACCGGCGAATTCGATTTCGGCTGGAATTTGCAGGTCGAAGACGAGGTGCTCAAGCGCATGGAAATGGGCGGCAAGGGCCGAGTTGCGCTGTCGCCCGGCGGCACGATGGAATTCCTGATGCTGAACTTCACCGACCCCACCACCGAGGTCGACGGCGAACGTTCCCACATCAGCACGCGCCACCCGATGTTCAAGGACCCCGCGGTGCGCCAGGCCGTGGGTCTGTGCATCGACCGCCAGGGCATCCAGGACTTCATCTACGGCCGCACCGCCGTGTCCACGCCCAACATCGTGCACAACCCGCAGCGCTTTCGCAGCAACAACCTGCGGCCCGAGTTCAACCCCGACAAGGCCGCTGCGCTGTTGGAAGCCGCCGGCTGGAAGAAGGGCCGCGACGGCGTGCGCGAAAAGGACGGCCGCCCGCTGCGCTTCCTGTTCCAGACCTCGGTGAACGCGGCGCGGCAGAAGACCCAGAGCGTGATGAAAAGTGCCTTCTTGCGGGCCGGCATGGACGCCGAACTCAAGGCCGTGACCTCGGCCGTGTTCTTTTCAGCCGACGTCGCCAACCCCGACACCAACGGCCGCTTCCAAGCCGACCTGCAGATGTACGCATCCGGCATGGGCCAGCCCGACCCGGAACGTTTCATGGACCGCTACGTGTCGTGGGAAGTGGCCACCAAGGCCAACAAGTGGCAGGGCCGCAACGCGCTGCGCTGGCGCAGCGACGCCTATGACCGGCTGTACCGAGAAGCCGAAGGTGAACTCGACCCCGTCAGAAGAGCCGCCCTCTTCATCCGCATGAACGACCTGGTGTGTGGCGACGGCTACCTGGTGCCGCTGATGTTCAGGCTGAACGTCAGCGCGGTCAGCCACAGGCTGAATGCGCCGCTGACGGGTTGGGACCTTGACATGAGCACGCTGGCGGACTGGCACCGGCCGGGGTGAACCCGCCCATGCAAGTCGTGAAGGGCTTGCGTGGCCGGGACTTTGGGTCTCCGCTTCTACCGCGGCGGCTGTGGCGCCCGACAGGGCCGCCCCAGGTGCTGCAGATCGTGCAGGGGCACCGAAGCGCCCCTGCTCATCTCAGCCAGCGCGACGACGAGCAGCCGACAACCCGAGAAGGGCCAGGCCCACAAGGGCCAGCGTGGCAGGTTCAGGCACTGATGTGGGAACCGGCGGACCCTGTTCAGTAAAGGAGCAGTTCACCGAAAAGCCCACGCCGCCCGACTGGTTGCAGTTGAGCAGCATCACATCAGCGGCAGAGAAGCCGTCGGGTCCTGTGATGGTTCCTGAGAAGGTCAAGTTCAAGAAGTCATCACCAGCGCTGCCGGCCGTGACCGACGTGAACAGGGCCGTGTAGAAACCCTCTGAGCCTGGAGCGCCCCCAGGGCCGGTGGTGAAGGTCTTGGCAAAGTCCACAGCGGTCGTGGAGCCGATGCTGTAAGTGAAGAGCGATTGGGACAGGAAGACGTCCATCCCGAGAAACGCACCGGAATCGTCGGTGAATGGGGCCGTGATGCCCACGGTGTTCGTCGCGAACGTCGCAGTGCCGAAATCGATCGCTGTCGATGTTCCGAGCGAGCCGCCCACGTAGTTGAAGGTACCGACGGGGACGAAGCCAAAATTCACCTGCGTGGCGGCAGCCTGTGCCCCCCCAGCAGATGCCAGAGCAGCCGCAAGGGCTGCACACATCAGAATTTTTTTCATCGCAAATTTCCTTTGAACAAACAGTTGATTGAAGCACTCAGGGGCTGTCTATCGAAAGCAGCTTGCTGGCACACCCTGCATATGCAATTCGGGTGCCAATATCAAAGTCAGGTCGCTAAATCAATGACATAGCAACAGCCAGCAATAGGGCGGATTGCGCAGGTGTCAGATTAGTCGACACAACGAATGTGCTGGTCAATGCAAAACGGCCGTCAATGCCAGAAAACAGAGGTTCTAATTAGCTACCTGTCTGTGCGCCAGCACACATAAAACAGGTGCGTGCCACTCCCGGTTTTCATGGGCTCATCGCCGTCGATCTGTGCGCCAGGGCAAGCACTGCCGAACATGCCAGGTGATCGGAATTGCCAGTCTTGATCTGTGGGCGGACACCTGCTGCTGCGGCCATCAACGGCCTCGAGGTGTGGGCGCTTCTCCAAGCGCGGTTCACGGCAGATTCTGCGGACGCGTTCTTTCTTCGTCGACGCAAACTCTGCACTCGCCAAGCGGCATGGGTCGGGCCGGCGCCGGTTGCAATGAGGCCCGCCCTTCGTGCACCTGCGGCGGTGAACGGATCAGCGCCAATTCAGGCTGGAAAAGTGCGTCACGGCTCTATCGACAAGCGAATGTCGGGATGCCCGGCATTAGAAACAAAGTGAATTGCACAAACAAGACCATTACGCTCAGAACACCGAGCGTCCAGCAAATTCGGGTGCACTTGAACCTGCGGTAGATTCAGGCCCGTCCCGCCATTACGTTTTCCATTGCCGTACGCGTTTGTCCTGCCTTCATTCGGAAACTCTGTCTTCAATTCAGTGTCGCAACCAACGCAACACTTTGGACTCGTCAGACTGCACATCATTGGCCGCGCGAAGCCGTGCCTGAGCATGTGCTCGGGGAACTGAACAGCGCCGGTGCGGATCATCGACGAACGGCCTTGCCCGTTCTGTTCGCTACCCCACACAGCAGCCCTGCCAGGACGGTGAGCAGGCATCGGGCAACGGCGGGCGGTTTTCCGCTTGTTCGCTGCCTGTCCATGGACCGTTACGTGTCGTGGGAAGTGGCCCTCATGGCCAACAAGTGGCAAAGCCGGAATGCGCTGCGCTGGCGCAACGACGCCTACGACCGGCTGTACCGCGAAGCCGAAGGTGAATTGGACCCCGTCAAGCGCACAGCGCTCTTCATCCGCATGAACGATCTGGTGTGCCGCGACGGGTATCTGGTGCCGCTGATGTTCCGCTTGGAACGTCAGCGCGGTCAGCCACAAGCTGCTGGCACCATTGACCGGTTGGGACCTGGACATGAGCACGCTGGCGGACTGGCACCGGCCGGCCTGAGCCGGCAGATGCGAATTCGGGAGGGCCCGAGAGGCCCGCCAGGGCGCCTCGTCTACAAGACGCGTCCGGTGTTCGGCACCGAACAGTGCGCGATGCCTTCCTTGATTACCGTGGGGTGACCGGCACCCGCGAACAAGCGGGTTCAGGCAAAGAGGCGACTCAATACCTCGTAGGCCCCGAGCAGCAGCGCATTGACGGCCAGGTTGATCGCCAAGTGGCGGCCACCTTGCTCGATGCGTATGCCCATTCGCGTCGACAGGCAGCCCCACAGGCAAACCAGCAACAGGGCGCCTGCATCTTCACGGCTGAGTGCAAGGTGGATGGCCTGCATCAAGCCGATGCCAGCCAGCCAGATGCCCACGGCCATCACAGTTGAGGCGGCCAGCTCGTTGTGGCTTGGCTTGCGAAGCGGGATGCCAATCAAATGCATGGTGAAGCCACTGCCAAAGACGTCGAGCATGGGGCCGGGGGCACGCAGGAAGCCCCCGATGAGGCCGGTCTTCAACCCGCTCTTCCTGCTACCGACGGCGGCGCCTGGGGCGGAGGCGCGACCTTGTCCGACATGGCATGGTGCCACCGTCCCGCATCGCCGCGGCGATGCGGGACGCAGACTCACGTCGAATGAGTGCCGCTGCCTGCTCCGAGACCCTGCGGCTGCTGACCGTCAACATCCACAAGGGCTACAACGCATTCAACAGCCGTTTTGTGCTGCACGAGCTGCGCGAAGCGGTGCGCGCGCTGGGCAGTGACCTGGTCTTCCTGCAGGAGGTCGAAGGGGGCACCGGTTGCGCAAGCGCGGCTGCCGTCGGAGCGCAATACGAGTTCCTGGCCGATCAGATCTGGGCCGACCACGCCTACGGCCGCAATGCCGTCGCGGCGGGCCAGGATCACGGCAACGCGGTGCTGTCGCGCCTGCCGGTGCTGCGCAGCCAGAACCACGACCTGTCGCTGCCGGGCGCCGAGCCGCGTGGCTTGCTGCACTGCGTGCTGGCGCGGCCCGGCGGCGCGCCCGAGCTGCACGTGATGTGTGTGCACCTGGGGCTTACCGAGTCGCATCGACGGCAGCAACTGGAGCGGCTGTGCGAAACCGTGCACCGAGTGGTGCCGCCCGACGCTGCGTTGGTCGTCGCCGGCGACTTCAACGACTGGCGGCTGCGCGCCGACGCACTGCTCGCCGCCTGCGGTCTGCACGAGGTCTTTTTCGCCGCGTTCGGACAACACGCGCGCAGTTTCCCGGCACGCTGGCCGCTGCTGCGCCTGGACCGCATCTACGTGCGGGGTGTGCTGGCGGCGCGGCCGCTGCCGATGCCACGCCAGCCGTGGTCGCGCCTGTCCGACCACGCACCGCTGGCGGCCGAGATCGACTTGCCGGGGGCACGATGAACTCACATTGGGTGCCCGGCAACCGCATCACTTTGCTCGAAAACGGCGAGGGCTACTACCCGCGGGTCTTCGACAGCATCCGCTCAGCCGAGCGCGAGGTGCTGCTCGAGACCTTCATCCTCTTCGATGACAAGGTGGGGCGCGAACTTCGGCAGGCGCTGCTGGACGCGTCCAGCCGGGGCGTCGAGGTGCAGGTTCTGGTCGACGGCTGGGGCTCGCCCAACCTGGGCCCGTCGTTCATGCAAGCCCTGCACGCGGCTGGTGTCCAGCTGCGCAGCTTCGAGCCCGCGCAGCGCCTGTTCGGCGCCCGCATCAACATGCTGCGGCGCATGCACCGCAAGCTGGTGGTGGTGGACGGCCAACGCGCGTTTGTCGGTGGCATCAACTACTCCGCCGATCACCTGGCCGACTTCGGGCCGCTGGCCAAGCAGGACTACGCGGTGGAGATCGAGGGCCCGCTGGTCGGGCAGATCCAGGCCTTCTGCCGCGCCGGCCTGATCGCGCCACAGCCGGCGCGCCACCTGTGGCTGCAACGCTGGCGCGAACACCACAGCCGCGGGGACGTGCTGAACTCACCCGACGATGCCAGCACGGCGGCCGCGGAAGCCGGCATGCGCGCCGCCTTCGTGACACGCGACAACCAGGCCAATCGCAGCGACATCGAGCGCCACTACCGCGCGGCGGTGCGCAGTGCCAGCAGCCGCGTGCTCATCGCCAATGCCTACTTCTTTCCCGGCTACCGGCTGCTGCGCGACCTGCGCCGCGCGGCCCGGCGCGGCGTGCAGGTCGACCTGGTGCTGCAGGGCCGGCCCGACCTGCCCCTGGCGCAGAGGGCGTCCGAGTTGCTCTACCGCCACCTGATGCGCGCCGGCGTGAAGGTCCACCTCTACAGCGAACGTCCGCTGCACGCCAAGGTGGCGGTAGTGGATGACCGCTGGGCGACGGTGGGTTCGAGCAACCTCGACCCGACGAGCCTGAGCCTGAACCTGGAAGCGAATGTCGTGGTGCGCGACGGGGGGTTTGCCACCCACCTGCGCGAGCAGATCGAGCACCTGATGCAGCAAAGCTGCGAGCAGGTGCACCTGCCGACACCGGGCTTGCTGCAGTCGGCCTGGATCTCGGTGCGCACCTTCTTCGTCTACCACGCCATGCGCCACTTCACGGCCTGGGCGCGGCGATCACCGGATGCCGCGCCGCGTGTGGTGCTGATGCGGGCCGATCCGGAATGAGCCCGCCCGTCACCGGTGAACCGCCGCCCGCCGTGCACCAGACGGCCAAGCCGGTCTGGCTGCGCGCCTGGGGCTGGTTCAAGGGCCTGGCGCCCTGGGCCCTGGCGGCGCTGGTGCTGGTACTGCTGGCACAACAGGCCCGTGCGGTGGACTGGCCCGCTGTCTGGCAGGCGCTGCAGCGCCTGCCGGCCACGGACCTGGCTGCAGCCGCCGCGTTGGCGCTGGCCAGCTACGGCCTGGTCGCCGGCTTCGATCTGCTGGGACGCCGGCTCACCGGCCACCCCCTGTCGGCGGCACGAACACTTGGCATCGCCGCCATCAGCTATGCCTTCAACCTGAACTTCGGTGCCCTCGTCGGCGGCCTTGCTTTGCGGCTGCGCCTGTACAGCCGCTGGGGGCTGACCGTGCCGACGGTGCTCCAGGTCGTGACCTACAGCATGGCCACCAACTGGCTCGGCTACCTGTGGGTGGCCGGCGCAGTGCTGTGCTGGGCGCCGCCGCAACTGCCCGGCAGCTGGCAGCTGCCGGATGCCGGGCTGCGAGGCATCGGTCTGGGGATGGTGGCGCTTGCGCTGGGCTACCTGGCGCTGTGCGGCTTTTCGCGCCGCCGACGGCTGAGCTGGCGTGAGCACACGCTGGTGCTGCCCAGCGGCCGCGTCGCTGCCCTGCAGGCGGCCATGGGCGGCACCAGCTGGCTGCTCATCGGCGCCATCGCCTGGGGCCTGCTCGGCGGCCGCATCGACTACCCCAACGTGCTGGGCACCATGCTGTTGGCGGCGGTGGCCGGCGTGGTGACGCATGTGCCGGCGAACCTGGGTGTGCTGGAAGCGGTGGTCGTGGCGACGCTGGGGTCGCAACTGCCCGCGCCTGAACTGCTGGCCGCGATGCTGGCCTACCGCGCCACCTACTACCTGATGCCGCTGGCCCTGGCGCTGCCCGCGTACGCCTTGAGCGAGGCGGCCGCCCTCAGAAACGGTCGAGCGTCGGGAAACCCGGTCGGCCGCTGATGCAGTCCCACAACACGCAGGCCATGCCCAGGTCGCCGGTCCACAGGGTGTGGCGCCCCTGGCCATGCACGGCGCGCTCCTGTTCCACCTGCACGATGCCGTGCATCGCAAAGGCCCGCGCCCGCTCGAGCCAGCGCTCGTCGCCGGTGCGGGCAAACAGGTGAAGAAAGGCGTGCGCATTGCCGGCCGTGCCGTGGCAGAAGGCCACCCCCTTGGCCAGCGGGCCGGCGCGCCAGGTCAGTTCGCCGGCTTGTTGCAGCAGCAGGTCCCAGGCCGGGGCATCGGGCACGCTGCGCGGCAGCGGCGCCAGGCGGCAGACGATGCCGGCAGCACCGTGGCAGTCCTGCACCAGCGGCGGTTTGTTGGCGGGTGAAACCGCCGGCACCCGGGGCCACCAGTTCACGCAGTTGCCGTCGCGCAGCGCGGTGGCCTGCAGGAAGGCCAGCGCACGCGCCGCAAACGCATCGCGCAATTGGGGCGTGATGAAGGCCGCGCCGCGTACCGCCGGGTAGACGTTGCCGACAAAGCCGTGGCCCGCGCCGATCAAGGTTTCAACGCGCCCATAGAGGTTCTGCACCCAGCCCCAGGTGCCGCCGGCGGCGCCCAGGGTTTCCATCTCGTCCCACAGGATCTGCACCGCACGCTGCACCAGGCCAGCCCAGCGGGCATCGCCGGTGTGTTCGGCCATGGCGATGGCCGCCAGCACACTGCCCGACGAGCCCCACAGCTGCTCGCGCACGGGGTTCTGCAGATTGCCTTGCACCACCTCGAAGAGGCGCTGCGCCGCGGCTTCGTCGTGTGTGAGCTTCCACTGCAGCAGGAGCAGGCCCGATTCGCCGATCAGGAAAGACGCGGTGCCGTGCTGGCTGCCTTCCACTGCCGCGACCTGCTGCGCTGCCAGGCCCTGCACGAAGTGGCTGAAGTCCCAACGCTTGTCGCTTGCACCGGCTTGTGCCAGGTGCTCGAGTGCCCAGATCGCCCCGCCCGCACCGCCGTACAGCTCACACAGGGGCTCGCCGGGCGGGCCGCCGTCTTCGCGCGGGTGGGCGCTCCAGCCGCGGGCCGGGTCGAAGGCGCTCAGCGCCGCAGCCACCCAGTGCTGGATGGCCGCACGCGCGGCGCCTTCGTTCCACGGCTCACCGGCAAGCGGCTCGTGGCGTTCGGGTCCGTACAGCGCCGTGTGGGTCGTCAATGCCGTTCTCCTGGCAGCACGGCTTCGGGCCGCGGTTCGCCTCAGAGTGTGAGAGGCAATCCCATGCACCCGCGCCGGGGTACCCAAGGGCCCTGAGCAAGGCGCAGCGCGCAGCCCGGACTCACGTCCGGGCAAGCGATGCAACGCCGCGCAGGGCCCTTGGGTGCCCCGGCCCTTCGGG
>JAURZM010000036.1 GCA_030653385.1 Rubrivivax sp.
GTCGAACGAGGGTTCGGCAGCACCCCAGCGGGCATCGAACATCGAGATGACCTCGAAGCAGCGGTCGAAGGACAGCGGCGCCACCGTGGGGAACATGGCGGAGACGTGGACGAATGCAGCCCGGACCGCGTCCGCGGGTTCGAAGTCGGCGGCAAGCAGACGGGTGTAAGCAGTTGCGACCAGCGAGAACTGCGCGCGCTGGACCGTCTTGACCGCGACACCCCAGCGGATCAGGTTGACCGCGCGTCCGATATGCGTGGGCCCCTCGCGATGCCGCGACGATGACCTCCTGTCGGCCGGCGCAGACGAGCCGGTGAGGGTCGCCACCACACGCGGATGCGCGCCCAGCTGTTCGAAGATGCGTTCGGTGCGCAGGGATCGGATCTGCGTCTCCAGTGCAGCAGGGACCGTCACTGCTTCCGCGTCGGTGCCTGATGCTGGCGACGTGTGGTCCGGATGCGGCGGCGCACGCGCGGGCGCGCGGTCGGTACGGTGGGGTCGGCAGTAAGGACAGCCGGCCGCCGCCGGCGCGGCACCGCGCGGAAGCAGGTGCAGGCAGCCGCAACGGCGGCAGGCGCCGAGTTCGAGGGTGCGGGTAGAGGCGGCCCAGATGCCGTCGAGGTTGGAGACGACGAAGAAGGCCTCGTCGAACGAAAACGATGGCTGGTGGACGACCGACCTGTAGTGCCTGAACGCGGTGATCAGCGCCTGGGCGGGCGTAATGCCTTCAGCGGTGAGCAGACGGTATTTGGCCGCGAACATGCCGACCTCGGCCTGCACCTTCAGCGACGACCGGTAGATGAAGTCCTCGGTGTAGGGCGGGCGACCGCGTGGCGGCAGGTGTTCCGCGTCGTAGATGTTGTGGAAGATGAAACTCGTCGGCAGACCGGTGAGCCAGGCGATCGTGCGCTGCCGAGCGCCGAGGCGCACGCACTCGCGCGCGGTCTCCAGCGACCTAATCCGTGTGTCCGCCAACGCCACGAGCGTGCCCCGCGGCCAGGCGCATCACGCCGAAGCCGATCGTTGCGCCGCGCTCTTCGCTCCCCGGGCGGCCGGCAGGCGCGCGGTCGCCGACACGAGCACCGCCGACACCGCGGGCGGCAACTGGAGCAGGCGGTCGAGATCCTCGCGCGGAAAGAACAGGGCCTCGTTGCCCATGCCGTTGACGATGGCCATGACCCCGTCCGGCGGCAAGTCGCTGATCGCCTTCAACTGCGCGAGCGTCATCCCGAAGCGGCAGCAGGCCGTGCCGGGGTCCGCCCGCGCGGCATCGCGGATCAGGCTGAGGATGATGAAGTTGGCGTGCTGGACGTCATTGAGAGGTGATGAGGCCATGATTGCTCACTCCCGGTCTGCCGACTGGCGGGTCGACGCGGGAGCGGGATGGCCACCGCGTCAGGCCGGCGTTCGCTGCACGTTGCCGACTTGACGAGAAGCGTAATCATGTGGACCGTAAAATGTCAATGATTAGCTTACACACTGTCAAAAACTAGTTCGAGGAACGTAGCCTTCTCGGCCTTGGAAGCGAGCAGGCGGCGGGGCACGACAGAGCTGCCCGGCGTGGTCGGGCGAGGTCGGGTTGTGCGGACCGCTTCAGCCAGCGCGCGGGGCGGGTTCGAAGCCGAGGTCGAGCGCGGTGAAGAGGCTCAGCATGCGGGTCGGCTTCTCGTAGAGCTGCGCACGGTAGGCGGCGAGCGTCGATTCCAGTTCGTCTTCCTGGGCGCCTCCCGCCTTGATCTGGCCGGTCAGGATGATGATGGGCGCACCCGGACTTCTGGTCCGCACTGCGGGCAGCAGATCCCTGATGTTGCCCTCACCCAGCATCCAGTCGAGGATGAAGCCGTCGAAACGCGAGGTCTCAAGGGCAGCCAGGAGGTTCTCGCCTGTCCGGTACGAGATCGCGTCGAGCCCCTTCTCGCGCAGGAACTGGACGATGCTGGCTGCCAAGTCGTCGTCGTCGTCAACGATGGCCACGCGCCTGGGTGGCGCCGCCTCGAAGATGAGGCGCTTGATCTCGTGGGCCTGGCGCTCGCCGGCCTCCGCGAGCGGGACTACGTTCCAGTGGTCGGCCGACTCCCCAGCGACGGCGACGAGGGGGCCGATGCGTGTCTTGGGTGGCGCCTGCGGGCCGAGCCAGATCGAACAGGGGAGCGCGACGCCACCGAGATGCAGCGTCGCCTGATGGCCCACGTCGTCGACGAGCGTTGCAAGCAGCCCGAACAGCGGTTCGCCGAAGTGCGAGGCGAGTCGCTTGATCTCGTCGACGTTCCACGGGCTTTCACCCGTCATCCGTCGGCGCACCTGCTGGTAGGACATTTCAACGGCGGCCTGGAGCGTCGCCAGCCGCTGCCTCTCGGGAACCGCATGCCTGTCGAGGACGGCAAGGATCGCCTTCGAGATGGGCAGTCTGGGCTCGCTGGAACCGGAATCTTGATCCATGTGTTGGACTCTTCTGCTGATCCTGGAGGTCGGGAAACCGTCGGCGAGTGTACGGCGAGCATGGCTGCACGAACCCGAAACCGACTGCCGGCGAGTGTCTTGTATCAGCAATGTAACGACAAGAAGCGTCCAAATACTTGAGGCGTCGCATGATCACTTGTTAACGAATAATGTAAAAATACGGGACACCAACCCTTTGATGGGCTGGTGTCCCGCGAGGTTCTGACTTCGGTGCGCCGGTCACGCAGGACCGGCGCATCCGGGGTTCACGCAGCTTCCGCGAGCGTGTCCCATTCGGCCTTCGATTGCTCGAGCAGCCTGCCGCCCAGCGCCTCGAACTCGGTGGCGCGGTCATAGTCGTCCACGTCCTGGGCAAAGTGCGTCACGGCGTTGACCAGGCCGTAGGCCGACAGGTCGCCGCCTTCGATCAGGTGGCGCAGCAGGCCGGACCGCTCGCCCTCGTTGAGCAGGTAGCGGGTCCCGACGACTTCGATGGTCCGCACCGGATCGCCCTTCAGGCGGATGCCCATCGTGCGGCGCATCTTCTCGGCGATCTGCTGGAAGGTCGCTTCCGACACTGCGGCCTCGACCACGTCGCGGACCTTCAGGAAGAAGGCCTTGTCCTCGGCCTGCAGCGTGTCGTCCCTGAACACCGTGACTTCGTCGGAGGACGCATCGCTCATGCGGCCCACGTGCGTCTTGCGCATCGCGCGGTCGGCCGCGATCAAGCCGTTGCGGCAGATCAGGCGGTAGACCAGCGGCTGGACCGAGAGCGTGCCCTGGCCCACCTCGGAGTTGCTGATCACCACGCCGGCCTGGACGATGTCGCCGGGCTGGATCTCGATCTGCACGCGCGGCGTCACCACCTTCAGGTACAGGCGCGTCGGCGTGAGCTCGGTGGATTCGAACCTGGCGTCGGGCAGGCGCTGCAGCATCGGCAGCACGTGCTCGCACAGGTCGTAGTTGTCGAGCCGGCGGTAGCGGTCGGACAGGAAGGCGCGCGCCTGGCCGTCCAGGGTACGCACCATGCGCAGTTCCGGTTCGTGGTGCAGCCAGGTGTCGACATTGCGGTCCAGCAGCGGAGCCTGCTCGTTGCGCATGCGCTCGAAGTAGGCGAACGGGATCTTCAGCTTGTCGGCCACCTGGCGGCGGAAGAGCTCCGTCGTGGGATACGTCTTCATGCCGTCCGGCGTCTCGACGCGGATGCGGGTGCTGCCGTCGGCGGCGGTCTCGTGGTGCATCAGGCCGGTGGGCACGATCATGTCGCGCTTGCTGGCCAGTTGGCGCTCGAGTTCGGTTGCCAGGGCAACCAGGGAACGTCCGTTCTTCATGGAAATGCTCCAGATGAAAAGCGGTGACGCCTTCGCCCCTGCGGGGGCTGCGTCCCCGCGGGGTGGTGGTCCGGGATGTCCGCAAGGACAGGCCGGGCCGGGATGTACGGCGACGCCAGGGTCGCCGTCGGGATTCGTGTGCTGCTTGCGCCGCGTGTGCGGCCTGGTGCGGCAGCTGCCAGTCGGGAAATCGGGAACCCTCGTCGCTGGGTCCGCCGGGGCGGGCCCACTGAAGAGGGGCGGCGTGGGCTGTCTGCTACGACAGGAACCCCACGCCGCCCTGGAAATGGCTATGCCGCTCGCCTCGAGGTGGCGAGGCGGGCGAGCCAGATGTCGGCCCAGTCGGTGCCGTCCTGTCTGGGGACGAACACCTGGACCTCGCGGGTCGGGCGATCCGGTTGATCCGGATTGGCGCCCCCTAGCTTCCTGGCGTCGCGTTTCAGGCGGTGCGCCAGGGCATAGGCCGAGGCCTGGCCGTCGAATTCGGCGTTGGCGTCGTTGTCCGCGTAGATGCAGACGCGGGCGACGGGGTCCGGGATCCAGAGCTTCTCCAGGTTCCCGCAGCTCAGTGCGGCCCAGACCGGCTTGCCGGTGCTCAGGTGCACTGCCAGCGCCGTCTCGATGCCTTCGGCCACGGCAAGTTCGTCGCCTGCCTCGAACAGCCTGACGGCCGCGCCGTTGATGCCGGACGACAGCACCTTGCGGGACTGCGTGCCCAGCGCCTTGCGACCGTCCCGCAGGTAGGTGCGGTGCAGAGTGACGGCATGTCCGTTGCTGCCCTGCACAACGGCCAGCATCGCCGGGTACTCGGCGATCTTCTTCGACCGCTGCTGCCCGGCCGACTTCTCGAAATAGCCCAGCGCCGGATGGAAGCGCAGCGTGCGCGGGTAGGCAGACAACTGCAGTCCGCGGTTGCGCAGGTAGCGGTCCACCTCGTCGCCCTGTGTGACGGGCCTGGCTTCGTGCCAGATGTGCTGGCACAGACGCTTCATCTTCTCCGGCGACGGGCCGCCGGGCAACTGCGCCGTCGTGGCGCGCACGGCGCCCAGCTGCCTTTCCAGCCGAGCGAGCAGTTCGCCGAACTTCAGCCCCAACGCTCCGTGAGCCAGCTTCAGGCCGCCACCGGCACCGCACGAGCGGCAGTGGTAGTTGCCTTCGCCGAACTTGTCGGTGTACTGGAAGCGGTCGGTGCCGCCACACAGCGGGCACGGCTGGTTCTTGCCGTTGAGGATGCGCTCGTCGACGCCCAGCGCCCCGAGCAATGGGGTCCAGTGACCATGCGCGCGGGCCTTGAGGTCCCTGACGCGCGATTCGAAATCATCGTTCATGATGTCCTCGCTTCGATGTCTATGTCACACCGTTGCGGGGCTTCCACAGGCCCGGCGACGGTGTCGTCGCCTGGCCCGTGCTGTAGCCCGCATCGATGCCGCATGGGTGTCAGCCGCAGCTGCCGATGTGGTGGCAGTTGGCGCATCGCAGGCAGCCGTCCACCTTGTGCAATGCGTGCGCGCCGCACTCGGGGCACTTCTTGCCGCTGCCCAGATTCGCGACGTTCGCCAGGTTCGAGTTCTCGACCCCGGCCTGCGCAGTAGCGGCTGCCAACCCGCCCGGAACTGTTGCTTCCGTCGATGCTTGATCCCGCGCCGCCAACCGACGCGCCAGCGCGGCCACCGGCACCTGGTTGCCCAGGCTGTCCAGGAAACCGCGTCGTGCGAGGATCTGCTGCAGCGCATGGCCAATGGCTGCCACCTCGGAGTCATGGAAGCGAGGCGCCTGCGCGCCGTCCTCCCTGGTCACGAAGCCGCAACGCACGGGGCCCTTGTCCCAGACCACTTCGCACATGTTGGCCAGTGCCTTGGAGATCGACGCACCGGAGCGCGCGACCATCGACAGCAGCCGCATGTTCGACGAAATCCATTGCTGGCCTTCGTCGCGCTGGCCGGCCGGCACGAAGAACTCGACAGGCCGCTCGATCACGACCGACTTACCCTCCACGATGCCGGACACCTGCACGAAGTTGACCGTCAGGTAGACCGACTTCTTGCCTTCCACGGTCCAGAACTCGACCTTGGAAGTCAGGCCTTCGAGTTCGCCCGCCGGACGGCTGGCGAACTGCCTGCCCAGCGGATCGTCATCGGGCACCGCATCGATCGCAGTGGCTGTGTCGACCGACAGCACCGCACCCGTGACCGCATTCGGCCGATAAGTCGCCAGGCCCTTGAGCCCGGCCTTCCAGGCCTGCATGTACAGGCCCCTGAACGACTCGAACGGATAGTCGGCGGGCACGTTCACGGTCTTGGAGATCGACGAGTCGATGAACGGCTGGACCGCCACCAGCATCTGCAGGTGCTGTTCGGCCGTCATGTCCAGCGCGGACACGAATGCGGCGGGCAGGCACAGCGTGTCGCCACCGCGCTCCCGGAACAGCCGGTAGGCGTGATCCTCCACCGCGTATTCCCGGGTCGAACCGTCGGCCATGCGCTTCCTGCGCGTGTAGCTCCAGGCGAACGCCGGCTCGATGCCGTTCGACGCGTTGTCCGCGAAGGCCAGTGCGATCGTGCCCGTGGGCGCGATCGACAGCAGATGGCTGTTGCGGATGCCGACTTGTCGCACATCGTCCCGGATATGTTCGGGAAGACGTTGCGCAAAGCCGCTTTGCAGATAGCGCTCGGCATCGAGGGCCGGGAATGCGCCTCGCTGCGACGCCAGCGCGATGGATGCCATGTAGGCCTCGTCGCGCATCGTCTCGGCCACCTTGGCGCCGAAGGCATGGCCCTCGGCCGAGCTGTACCGAATGCCCATCATCACCAGCGCGCTGCCCAGGCCCAGGAAGCCCAGGCCGATGCGGCGCTTGGCCATGGCTTCGCGCCGCTGCTCGGGCAGCGGCCACCAGGTCACCTCGAGCACGTTGTCCAGCATGCGGACGGCGGTGCGGACCACGTCCCTGAATCCCGTCCAGTCGAAGCCGGCATCGGACTCGAAGGCCCGCTCGACGAACCTCGTGAGGTCGATGGAGCCGAGACAGCAGCAGCCGTAGTCGGGCAGCGATTGCTCGCTGCACGGGTTCGTCGCCTCGATCACCTCGATGTACCAGAGGTTGTTCTCCTGGTTCATGCGATCCAGGAAGACCACACCCGGGTCGGCATGGTCGTAGGTCGCATGCACGATGTCGTCCATCAGCGCGCGGGCGCGAACCGTGCGGTAGACCCACAGTCCGTCGGAAGGGCGCTGGTGGGCGCCTTGCTCGATCAGGGACGCACCCGGTTGCGCCGGGTGCACCAGTTCGAATTCGGCGTCATCCTCGACGGCTTGCATGAACGCATCCGTGACGCCGACCGAGATGTTGAAGTTCGCCAGCCCGTTGTCGTCCTTGGCGTGGATGAACTCGGCCAGGTCGGGGTGATCGCAGCGCAGGACGCCCATCTGGGCACCGCGGCGCGCGCCGGCCGACTCGACGGTCTCGCAGGAGCGGTCGAAGACACGCATGTAGCTCACAGGCCCGGAGGCGTTCGAGTGCGTGCCCTTGACCATCGCACCCCGTGGCCGGATGCGGCTGAAGTCGTAGCCGACGCCGCCACCGCGACGCATGGTTTCTGCCGCCTGCGCCAGCGCCTTGTAGATGCTGGGCTTGTCGGCCACGTCTTCGGAGACGCTGTCGCCTACCGGCTGCACGAAGCAGTTGATCAGCGTGGCGCACAGATCGGTGCCGGCGGCGGAGTTGATGCGGCCGGCGGGAACGAAGCCGTTTTCCTGGGCTTCGAGGAAGCGCGCCTCCCAATGGGCGCGCTTGTCTTCGGTTTCTACGGCAGCCAGGGCGCGGGCGACGCGGGTGCGCACGTCGCGGACATCGCGCTCGTTGCCTTTGGCATATTTCTCCAGCAGCACTTCGCCGGAAATTTCTTGCGGAAGTAATAGGCCGAGCTGGCCAACATGTTGATAAATTTGTGATTCCTCGGGTGCGGTGCTTTCCGTTGTCATGATTTTTTCCGAAGAAGAGAGTGAATTTGAGCGCGGAAGCATACCTCTAGCTCCTATCGATGTGAAGTGGAAAATTACACTTCATAGTTAAAACAATGTGTTATGGAATTGGCTAGTGTAAAGGCAATCCCCGTGCCACTATATATAGTAGGTCTTAAGGGGGGTGTGAGGGTCGAGAAAGGGCCGAAAAATCAGCTTATTGGACCCTTGCGGACAGACGGAAAATACCCGTATGGTATTTATGGGATAGTGGTTTTGCGGTGCACAATCCAGGCGATTCAACCGGATAGGTACCCAAGCCAATACTGCGCCACAAGAAATTGCGCTGTGCTGCTGCGAGGAAGCGGCAGGCTCAGCCGGCCGGCTAGATGTACTTCATGTCCGTTTAGGCGGTCGTGCCGACCGCCGCCGCATCGTCAGGCGGCGACCAGTTCGGCCGTGTGGCGGGCGATCATCCATTCCTCGTTGGTCGGCAGCACCAGGACGTCGACCTCGCTGCCCTTGCCGGTGATGCGCGCGGCGTCCCGCTCGTTGGCGCCGGCATCGAGATCAACGCCCATCCACTCCAGCGCCTTGCAGACGCGGCTGCGGACCGGCGCAGCATGCTCGCCGATGCCGCCGGTGAAGACGAGTGCGTCGAGGCCGCCGATGGCGGCCGCGAGTGAGCCGATCTCGCGCACGATGCGGTAGCAGAACAGATCGACGGCTTCCTGCGCTTCGGCCTTGTCGGAGGCGAGCAGTTCGCGCATGTCCTGCGAAATGCCGGAAACCCCGAGCAGGCCGGATTCCTTGTAGAGCAGCCTGGTCAGGGCCTTCGCGTCCATGCCGTGGTAGTCCATCAGGTAGAGCAGTACACCCGGGTCGAGGCTGCCGGTGCGTGTGCCCATCATCAGGCCTTCGACGGCGGTGAAGCCCATCGTCGTCGCGCGGCTCCTGCGCTCCGTCAGCGCGCACATCGAGGCGCCGTTGCCCAGGTGCGCGACGATGACGCGGCCGTCGGCCCTGGTGCCGAGATGCTGCGGCAGCACGTCGGCGATGTATTCGTAGGAAAGGCCGTGGAAGCCGTAGCGGCGTACGCCCTGCGCGGTGATCTTGCGCGGCAGGGCGAAGAGTTGCGCGATCTCCGGCTGGCTGCGATGGAAGGCGGTATCGAAGCAGGCGACCTGCGGTATGTCGGGCAGCGCCTCGCGCAGGGCGGCGATGCCGTCGAGGTTGTGCGGCTGGTGCAGCGGCGCCAGCGGAATGAAGGTCTTGAGTTCGGCGATGGTGGCCTCGTCGAGCACCACCGGCTGCGAGTAGCGCGCCGCGCCATGCACGACGCGGTGGCCGACGCCGGCGATCCGCCAGCCGGCCTCGTGCTGGTGCAGCCAGTCGACGAGGAATTCCAGCGCCGCGTGGTGCTGGCCCTCTGCGGCGAGCGGCAGATCGATGTCGTCGAGCGGCTTGCCGGCGGCGTCCTTGGCCTTGAGGTGCGGAACGGCGCCGATGCCGTCGATCTGGCCGACCATTTCCGGCTGGGCCGGTATCGGGTCGGTCAGCGCGAAGAGGGCGAACTTGATCGAGCTCGATCCGGCGTTGATGGTGAGGAGGGCGTCGCTCATGATGGTTGCGTGATTTTGAGTTTGCGTTTGGCGTGGGCGATGACGACCGCCACGGCCGTGGATGCGGTGCGCGTTTGCGCCGAGTCGGCCCGGCTCGTCAGCACGATGGGCACGCGCGTGCCGAGCACGATGCCGGCGCCGAGGGCGTCGGCGAGGTATTCGAGCTGTTTGGCGAGCATGTTGCCGGATTCGATGTCGGGTACCAGGAGGATGTCCGCCTGACCGGCGACGGGAGAGCGTATGCCCTTGGTGCGCGCGGCGGCGACCGAGATGGCATTGTCGAAGGCGAGCGGGCCGTCCAGCACGCCGCCGCGAATCTGGCCGCGGTCGGCCATCTTGCACAGGGCGGCGGCATCGAGCGTCGATTGCATCTTCGGGTTGACGGTTTCCACCGCGGCGAGAATGGCGACCTTCGGTTCCTGTATGTGCAGCATCAGCGCCAGGTCGATGGCGTTCTGCACGATGTCTAGCTTCTCTTCGAGCGTCGGCGCGACGTTGATGGCGGCATCGGTGATCAGCAGCGGGCGCGGATAGGTCGGCACATCCATGATGAAGACGTGGCTGATGCGGCGCTCGGTGCGCAGCCCCGTCTTGCTGACCACTTCGCTCATCAGTTCGTCGGTATGCAGCGAACCCTTCATCAGGGCTTCCACTTCGCCGCTGCGCGCCAGTTCCACGGCGGTTTCGGCGGCGGCATGGCTGTGCGCGACGTTGATGATCTTGCAGTCGTGAAGGTCGAGGCCGTGCTGCTCGGCGAGGGAGCGGATCTTGTCGGCCGGGCCGATCAGCGTCGGCAGGATCAGGCCGCGGTCGCGCGCCAGCAATGCGCCCTTCAGCGACTCCGCGTCGCAGGGATGGGCGACGCCCATCGGAATCGCGCAGAGTCCCGCGGTGATGTCGAGCAGGTGTTCGTAGCGCGCCTTCTTGGTTTCCGAGAGCCGGAGCTCCGGCATCGCCATCTTGGGGCGGCGTATCTTTTCCGTCGGCGCCAGCACTTCGGCGTTGCCGTGGATGACCTTCAGACCGTCCTGATTGGTGCACAGGCAATCGAACAGGATGTGCTTGTTGTGGTCGAACTTGCGGCGGCAGGTCACCATGACCGTCAAGGTATCGCCGACGCGCACCGCGCGCTCGAAGTGCAGCGACTGGTCGACATAGACGGTGCCGGGGCCGGGGAACTGCGTGCCGAGCACGTTCGAGATCAGCACGCCGCCCCACATGCCGTGGGCCACGACTTCGCGGAAGCTCGACGAGCGCGCGTACTCGGGGTCGACGTGGGTCGGATTCATGTCCCCGGACATGATGGCGAACATCTGGATGTCGTCGGGACGCAGGGTACGCACCAGGGTGGCGGTGTCGCCGACGGCGATTTCGTCGAAGGTCTTGTTCTCGATGTATTCGAGCAGTTCGGTCGTGCTCATGGCGACTCCCCGGTACGCGACGAATGCGGCTGCACTCGCTGGTGCGGTGCAGCAATTATTCTACGGGAGTTTGACCGACTTAAGTATCGCGGTCAAAACAACTCGATCTTCTTCTCGGTTGTCTTCTTCGGCAGGGCCAGCGAGCGCTCGTACTCCTGCTCGGCCTTCGCCACTTCCGCCGCCGCGGCCTGCGTGGTGGGGATGCGGCGGCAGAAGGCATCGCCGTTCTGGGGCACGAACACCACCTTGCGTGACCACGGGCCGCTGAAATCGGAGGCGACCAGCGGGATGCCTTCGCGGTCCAGCCATTCGTGGGCGAACTCGGCGTTGCGCTCGCCGATGGCCATGCGGATCGAACTGACGATGGTGCCGCCGCCGAAGGCCTTGGCGACAAGCCGGGTCTTGTTGGCGCCCTTGTTGAGCAGGCCGTTGACCAGGACCTCCATGGCGTAGTCGCCGTTCAGTATGACGTCGGTATCGGCGTTGGCGGCGCTGGTCCGGCTCGGCAGCAGGAAATGGTTCATGCCGCCGATCCTGAGCTTCGGGTCGAACAGGCAGACGGCGACGCAGGAACCGAGCAGCGTGGCTATCGGTCGCTCGCTTTCGATGGCCCAGCCGCCGGGATTGATGTTCCGGGCGATGCGCTCGAAATCCTTGCCTGTCAGTAGGGATGGGTCGCTCACGGAATCGGGGTGGCGCCTTCGGTGAGGCGGCGTATCGCTAATTTCTAATATTTCATTCTACCGTGCATGGCCCGATTATGCGAGGCGGAAGCCTGAATCCGGCAGGGCCTCAGAGTCGGACGCGATTGCAGGTTATCATTCGTCGCATGGACAAACGCGATGCCTTCAAGACCATGGCGGCCCAGGTGGCGCAGGGCGAACTGGCTTTCCCGACCAGCGCCCAGGTGGCGCTGAAAGTCCGTCAGGCGCTCGACGATCCGGAATGTCACATCGAGACGGCGGCCAGGCTGGTGCAGGCGGAGCCGCTGCTTTCGGCGCGCGTTGTCGCGATCGCCAACTCC
>JAURZM010000048.1 GCA_030653385.1 Rubrivivax sp.
AAATCACTTGCGCGCTACCCCCATCGTCCACGATCCCGCTGAAACAGCGTCCACGATCAGACTGAATTGCCGTCCACGATCACGCTGAAATGCCGTCCACGATCAGCCTGAAATGGCGTCCACGATGGGCTGAAATACGCATCCGGGTTCCACCAGTAAGACGGACATTGGCTGCTGCAGCATGCGCAAAGGATGCACTCGTACGCGCCGTTGAGCTTGTCCCGCTCGGCCGGCGACTGCAGCCTTTCCTTCTCCGGCGGCGGCTCGTCATTCACGAGATAGGGTGTGATCGATTCGTACTGCTTGAAGAACTGGGTCATGTCGACAAACAGATCGCGAATGATCGGAAACCTCGGCAGCGGGCGGATGACCACCGGCTCTCGCAACGTGCTGGTGCGCGTGATGCAGGCCAGGCCGTTGCGGCCGTTGATGTTCATCGCGTCGGATCCGCAGACTCCTTCACGGCACGAGCGTCGAAAGGACAGCGTGTCGTCCTGCCGCTTCAGGCGCAGCAGCACATCGAGCAGCATGTGATCGCCGGCGACGAGGTCGATCTCGTAGTCCTGCAGGTAGGGCAACTTGTCTTGCTCTGGGTTGAAGCGGGAAATCGACAGCTTCATGGCAGGCTCTGGTTGTCATCGGGACGCGGACGCGCCGTTTCAGGTTTGCACACGCGCAAGGATGAGTACCACCCACACGGCAATACCACTCAAACCGCCCGCCACCCCGCCGAGCAGAAGACGGCGCAGTCCGGCCGGCTTCGCATAGTCCAGCAGCACGTCGCGCAGGCCCACCCACATGTGCAGCAGCAACGCCGCGAAGAAGGCCAGCATGGCCAGCGCCACACCAGGGCTGCTGGCCCACGACCGCCACTCGAGGTACGAAGGGCGCGGGTAGAGCGAGAAAGCTGCGAGCGCGACGACGATGAAGAGCAGCATGAACACTGCGCTCGCGCGCTGCACCCACCAGGCGGCCAGCCCCGTGAACCTGAGTCTCATGACAAGGCGCCGGCGCTGAGCAGTGCCACGGCCAGTCCACCCAGGTTCACGAACCAGGCGCTGCGACGCGCCGCGCGCAGTGGCGAACCCACGTTGAAGTCGCTCAGCAAATGCCGCACGCCCGCCAGCAGGTGGTGTGCCAGCGCCCAGATCACGAGCACCAATGCCACTTTGACGGCCCCATGCCCGAGCAGGCCCGCGACCTCGGCGAACCCTTGTTCGTCCTGAAGCGAGCGATCCAGCAGAAAGACAGCAACGGGTATGCCTGCCGCAAGGAGCATGCCGGTGACGCGGTGCCCGATGGAGGTCAGCGCGCCCACGGGCATACCGATCTGCGTCAGGTTCAAGAACACGGGGCGGGTTGGACGCATCATGGGGTGAGAAGCAGAGACCGGCTGCTTTGCTCGACCACAGCACCTGGGCCGCCGATCATCAAAGCGTAGCCGTTCTCAAGGCCGGCGACTCCACCACGGGTTCCGCCATCGAGACCGTGAACACCGCGGGCACGCAACTGCATGCCTGGCCTCATGTCATCGTGGTCGTGCGAATCTCCACCATCCACGACGATGTTGCTTGGGTCCGGCAGCGGCAGCGGCAGCAGATGCCCGAGCGCCTGATCGACGGCGACCGCCGGCAACATCAACCAGACCGTTCGGGGTCGGCCCAGTTGGAACACCAGCTGCGTTTGCGAAGCTGCCCCCGCCGCACCGTCCTCGGCACCCATCCCGCCGAGTCCGTTCATGCCGACCTGCATCCGGCTCTCCTTTTGATGCGTGATCCATGCGCAAGGTCGTGACGGCGATCTGCACCGGTGCAAATCGCCATTCACCATTGCGCGTGTCATCGCCCAGAAGTCCTGCCCCCTGAAGTGAACGCCAAACCAGATCGGGAGGCGACCCAGTCGGGGAGACAAGTGCTTGACGGTGCGCTTGTTCGAGGCCGCGCGTCTGTGCGCTGGCAGACGCGGGTAGCTGCTGCTTGCGCCAGACAGGACCGGCGCCCGAACTGGACGGCGAAGCGGGTGATGCTTGGCAAGACCGAGTCATCGTGCAGGGGACACCATGGCCTCGTCGTGGCTGCGCGTGATATGGCGGCCCGCCACCAGCCAGCGTGCACCGTCTGGCACGGCGCACCGCATGTCACGCTCGGCGTATAGTGGTAAGTGTTTGATGACTTACCAATGATTGCCCAACCATGCAGATGCGGTTCTCCACCGAAGCACGCCAGGCCGAGATCGTGGCCACGGCCCTGCGGCTGGCGCGTGAGTCCAGCCCAGCCCTGATCACCACTGCCGACATCGCCACGGCCATCGGTGTCACGCAGGGCACGGTCTTCAAACACTTCCCCACCAAGGACGCGATCTGGCTGGCCGCCATGCGCTGGGTGCGGGAAACGCTGCTGCTGCGACTGCAGGCCGCCGCCGATGAGGCTGAAACACCTCTGCAGGCGTTGTCCGCGATGTTCCGCGCGCATGTCGATTTCGTCATTGCTCACCCGGGGGTGCCGCGCTTCATCTTCCACGAACTCCAGCAACCTACCGACTCTGCAGCCAAACTCGAGGTACGCGCCGTGCTGCAGGGTTACCGCAAGCTGCTGCTGGGGTGCCTGAGTCAGTCGATCGAACAAAAGCTGGTCAGCCCTGACCTGGACCCGGAGTCCGCCGCGACAAGCTTCATCGGCCTGATCCAAGGGTTGGTGATGCAGTCGATGCTGACCGGGCGTACCGCGACGATGCGCCAGCAGGCCGACGCGATCTTCGCGCTGTACCGACGCGGCCTGGGGGAGGCACGATGAAACTCTCGCCGATCGGCGTTCGCCGGCTCGTCCTGGGCCTGCTCGGGGTCGTGTTGATCGCCTCGATGGTCTACGTGGTCCTGCGCTCGGGCCCGCTGGCGCCGACCCGCGTCACGGTCGTGCATGCCGTCGAGGGCCGCCTCACGCCCGCGCTGTTCGGCATCGGCACGGTCGAGGCCAGGCGCAGCTACCTGATCGGGCCTACGGTGGCGGGCCGCGTGCGGGCCGTGGCCGTCGATGTTGGCGACACCGTCAAGGCGGGCCAGTTGCTGGCCGAGATGGACCCCGTGGACCTGGACGAGCGCACCGCCGCGCTCGACGCCTCGGTGGCGCGCGCGGGCAGTGCCATGGCGGCCGCAGATGCACAGCGCCGTGACGCCCTGGCCCGCAAGGAACTGGCGGCTGTCAATGCGCGGCGCTACGTCGAACTGGGCCAGCAGAACTTCATCAGCGCCGGCGCCGTCGAGGCCCGGCTGCAAGAGCAGGCGTCAGCCGACGCCATCGTGTCGGCAGCCGACGCGAACATCAGGGCAGCCACGCAGGACCAGCAGCGCCTGGTGGCCGAGCGCGCCGGGCTGCGCCAGCAACGGGCCAACGTGCGCCTGCTGGCGCCAGCCGACGGCGTCGTCACCAGCCGCGATGCCGAGCCCGGATCGACCGTGGTGGCCGGCCAGGCGGTGCTGCGCCTGATCGAGCCGTCGTCCTTGTGGGTCAAGGTGCGGCTGGACCAGGCGCGCTCAGCCGGGCTGACGGCTGGCCTGCCCGCCCAGGTGGTGCTACGTTCGCACCCCGGCCGTGCCTTCGCCGGCAAAGTCGCCCGGGTGGAGGCCATCAGCGACAGCGTGACCGAAGAGCGTGTGGCGCTGGTCAGCTTCGACCAGGCACCTGCCAGCCTGTCGGTGGGTGAACTGGCCGAGGTGACGCTGTCCTTGCCATCGACAGAGACCACCGTGCTGCTGCCCAACGCCGCCATCAAGCGGACGCAGGCGCAGACCGGTGTCTGGGTGATCGACGCTGGCGCGTTGCGCTTCGTGCCGGTGCGCATCGGTCAGTCCACCCTGGACGGTCAAGTCCAGGTGCTCGACGGCCTGAGGCCCGGCACCACGGTCGTCGTGCACAGCGAAAGGGACATTGGCGCCCACAGCCGCATCAAGGTGGTCGATGCCCTCGTGGGGCGCACGCCGTGATCAGCCTGGCAGGCCGCGACATCCTGCACTCTTGGGGCAAGTTCGCCCTGACGGGCATCGGCCTGGGCCTGCTGATCGGCGTGACCCTGACCATGGCCGGCGTCTACCGCGGCATGGTGGATGACGCGCGCGCCTTGCTGAACAACAGCGGCGCCGACCTTTGGGTTGTGCAGCAGGCCACGCAAGGGCCCTACGCGGAATCGTCCAGCCTGCGCGACGACGCGGTGCGCAGCGTGCTGGGGCTGCCCGGTGTGGCCCGCGCTGTCAACGTGACCTATTTGACGATGCAGGTGCGGCGTGCCTCGGCCGGCGATGTCGCGCCGACCGTCGGCAGAGATGATGTGCGCGCGATGGTGGTCGGCTTCGAGCCCGGACAGCCAGGGGAGCCAGGCTATCTGGTGGCCGGACGACAGATCACGCGCAGCCACTACGAGGCCGTTGCCGACGTGCGCACGGGCTTTACCCTGGGCGAGCGCATCCGCATCCGCCGCCACGACTACACCGTCGTCGGTCTGACGCGACGCATGGTGTCGTCGGGCGGCGACCCGATGGTCTTCATCCCGCTGAAGGACGCACAGGAGGCGCAGTTCCTGAAGGACAACGACGCCATCGTCAACGAGCGCGCAAGGACTGCGGCCAACCCGAGCCTGAACCGGCCGGGCGTGCCAGGGCTGCTGGAAGCGATCCAGGCCTCGCAGGCGAACAACCGAAACGTCAACGCCATCCTGGTGCAGGTGCAGCATGGCACCGACCCCGAGAGCGTGGCCGAACCGGTGCGCCGCTGGAAGCACCTGGAGGCGTTCACACGCGAGCAGATGGAAGAGATCCTGGTGGCCAAGCTCATTGCCACGTCGGCCAAGCAGATCGCCATGTTCCTGGTGATCCTGGCCATCGTCAGCGCGGCCATCGTGGCCTTCATCATCTACACGATGACGTTGGGCAAGATCCGCGAGATCGCGGTGCTCAAGCTCATCGGCACGCGCAACCTCACCATCGCCGGCATGATCCTGCAGCAGGCGCTGGGGCTGGGCTTGATCGGCTTCGTCGTCGGCAAGGTGGCCGCGACGGTCTGGGCGCCCATCTTCCCGAAGTACGTGCTGCTGGAGTCGGGCGATGCCCTGCGCGGCCTGGTGGCGGTGGTGGTGATCTGCGCGCTGGCCAGCACGCTGGCCATCCGCGTGGCACTGAAGGTCGATCCGGCTGCGGCGATCGGAGGCTGAGGTGAGCGAACTCGGCATCCGCATCGAGCATCTGCGCAAGCGCTATGGCGAGGGCGACACCGCCGTCGACGCGCTGAGGGACGTGAACATGACGGTGGCGCCAGGCGAGGTCATCGGCCTGATCGGCCCGTCCGGCTCGGGCAAGAGCACGCTGCTCAAGTGCCTGGGCGCGGTCATCGAGCCCAGCAGCGGCCGGATGGTGCTCGGCGGAGAGACGATCTACGACGACGGCTGGAAGATCCCCGACCTGCGCGCGCTGCGGCGCGACAGCATCGGTTTTGTCTTCCAGACACCCTATCTGATCCCGTTCCTCGACGTGACCGACAACGTCGCCTTGCTGCCGATGTTGGCGGGCCGACCCAACAGCGAAGCGCGCCAGCGTGCGCTGGACTTGCTGGCCGCGCTCGATGTCGCACACCGCGCGCAGGCGCAGCCGTCTGAACTGTCAGGCGGTGAGCAGCAGCGTGTGTCCATCGCCCGGGCGCTGGCGAACCGGCCTCCTGTCATCCTGGCTGACGAGCCCACCGCGCCGCTGGACAGCGAGCGGGCACTGGCCGTGATGCGCATCCTCAACCAGATGGCCTTGCAGTACCACACGGCCATCATCGTCGTGACACACGACGAGAAGATCATCCCGACCTTCAAGCGGCTGTACCAGATCCGCGATGGCAGCACGCACGAGGAGGCTGGTGAAGGTCGCAGCCTTTAGCAGCGCAAGGGCTGCGCCAGCTCAAGTTCACCCGTTCAAGACAGTCCTCAACGCACACTTCAGAGCCCCACCTGAGCTGGTGAAGCCCGGTGCCACCCGCGAGGAACTCGACGAGACATCGGGCATGACCACGTGCATGGGCGGCGGCCCTTCGCTGATGTGCGCCGCCAATGCCATCATCGTCGAGGCGGGTGCAGCGCTCGCCAGCGCTGTGGTCGCTGCGCAGCGCGGCGACAGATGGCGTACCCTGAGTCCATGTTGTCCATCTCGCTCGGTCCGATTGCCCTTCCCGTGGCGCCGCTGCTGTTGCTGTTGGCTGTCTGGATCGCTTCCTGGATTGCAACGAAGCTGTCGACTCGGCAGGATCCGGATGCGGACCACCCTGGGCTTGCCGACGCTGCGGGCAACGCCGTCTTCGTTGCGGCTGGTATCGGTCTTCTGGTGGCTCGGCTTGCGCACCTGGCTTCGCATGCGCAGCCCTACCTTGCGACACCGGTGTCGATGCTGGACCTGCGCGACGGCGGCTGGGATGCGATAGCGGGTGCGCTTGCGGGTACGGCGTGGCTGGCCTGGCGGGGCTGGCGGATGCCGCCTTTCCGACGTCCGCTGGCGGTTGCCGCCGCGACCGGGATGCTGGTGTGGTCCGCAGGCACGCTGTTCACCGGCGCGCGTGACGAGGCGACGATGCCCATGACGGCGCTGTCGCCGCTGGCGGGTGGCGATCCCGTCGAGCTGCGAACGGCGGCCGCCGGGCGACCGGTGGTGGTGAACCTGTGGGCCAGCTGGTGCGGGCCATGTCGGCAGGAAATGCCCACCCTTGCTGAGGCACAGCGGCGGGACAGCACGGTCGGCTTCCTCTTCGTGAACCAGGGTGAGTCGGAACCCGAGGTTCGCGCTTACCTGGCCAGCCTTGGGCTGCCGCTGCGCGAGGTGCTGCTGGACCCCGGCTCCCAGCTCGGGCCAGCCGTCGGCTCGCGTGGTCTGCCCACCACGCTGTTCTACGATGCAAAGGGCTCGCTCGTCGATGCGCATTTCGGGGTGCTCAATCCAGCCGCTCTCGAAACACGCCTGCAGACCTTGCGAGCCGCGCGCTGACACCCGACCCCCATCTGCCTGACCCGTGGTCGGCCCTGGGCCCGCAGCCGGGAGAGACCATGGCCCCAAGAAGCCTGCGCTGGCGACAGCGAACGTCGGCGCCCGTACGGTGCCGTACAGACCCCGGTGAGGATTGCTCGTAGTTTGAGCTTTCCGCTTTCACGCCCAGGCCCCCTCTCACCGCACTGGCGGCATCGGGTTCCGGCGCTGCACTGAACTCGGCCGTCAGACGTCCTGACGACGAGCCACAACCCTTCACACTGTCAGGAGTTCCCCATGCACGCCGTACGCACCCTTCTCGCCCTGTCCTTGGTCACCTTCGTGACTGCCTGTGCAAGCCCTGGATCCATGAATCCGACGCCCTCGCACACTGGCATGGCGCCCAAAACCCTGGGTGGGCCGGGCGCCAAGGCGGCCATGGAACCGCGAATGCAGGCGATGCATGCAATGCACGGGAAGATGGCAAAGGCCACGCCAGCTGAACGCCAAGCCCTGATGGCCGACCACATGAAGGCGATGCAAGGCGGCATGGCCATGATGAAGGAAATGCACGCCATGCACGCCGCGCACGCTGGCATGGGCGCGGGTGGCATGGGCAAGATGGGGCCGCACGGAAGCAGCGCTTCAATGGCCGGCATGGGCGACGGCAAAAGCATGCCGGCCGACATGGCCACGCGCCACCAGATGATGGCTGACCACATGGCCACGATGCAGATGATGATGGACATGATGGCCGACCGGATGCCTTCCGGCGCGGCGAGCCAGTGACGGTGACGTCTCGGTCCCACGCCCGGTGCGTCCCATGAGCGGCTGCTGCCTTGCCACGTGATCACGCGGGAAGCCGTCGGCCGGTGAAGTCGTGGCTGGCCTCATGGACCTGGTTGCGGTGATGCAGATGAGCCACAACATCGAAGAGGCAGCGGTCGCACCGCAGGTGCGGGCGCGACTCGAGCGCATTTGCGCTGCACTGGCCTGGCAAGGTTTGCTGCGCATGGCAACAGCGCGCCGCGAGCAGTGCAAGAGCGCTTGACACTGCAACGATGGGAAGGTTGATGCTTCTCCTGAGTTGACACCGGACGCAAGCCACTGAAGGAGATGACCTTGGACAATCCCACCCACCCCGCGCGCAGCGGCCATACGGGTCATCCACACGGGCCAACGGAAGGCCACCATGACCATCACGGCCAACACGAGGGCCCGGCGTCGGGGTCGGCCGATGAGGCGCTGAAAGACCCGGTCTGCGGCATGGCGGTCACGCGCGACTCCGCGCACCAGGCAGAGCATGCCGGCCGGCCGTACTGGTTCTGCAGCGCCGGCTGCCGCACGAAGTTCCTTTCGCAGCCGCAGAAGTACCTGACGCCTGTTTCCGCCCCTGCAGAGCCGCCCCCCACCGCTGCGGATGGCACGGTCTACACCTGCCCGATGCACCCCGAGATCCGCCAGGACCACCCGGGCAATTGCCCCAAGTGCGGCATGAGCCTCGAGCCCGTGCTGCCCAGCCTGGACGACGAAGCCAACCCCGAACTGGTGGACTTCAGCCGCCGCTTCTGGTGGACCTTGCCGCTGACGGTGGTGGTGACGGTGCTGGCGATGTTCGGCCACCAGCTGGGCTGGATGGCGATGGACACGCAGAGCTGGCTGGAACTGGTGCTGTCGGTGCCCATCGTGCTGTGGGCCGGCTGGCCCTTATTCGTGCGCGGTGCGCAGTCCGTGGTGAATCGCAGCCCCAACATGTGGACGCTGATCAGCCTGGGCACCGGCTCGGCCTTCGTCTACAGCGTGGTGGCCACCGTCACGCCGCAGGTGTTCCCGGACTCGTTCATCTCGATGGGCCGTGTTGCCGTCTACTTCGAAGCGGCGGCAGTGATCATCTCGCTCACGCTGCTGGGCCAATTGCTGGAACTGAAGGCGCGCTCGCAGACCTCGGCGGCAATCAAGTCGCTGCTGGGCCTGGCGCCCAAGACCGCGCGACGCATCGCGGCGGACGGGTCGGAAGAGGACATCCCGCTGGCCAACGTGCACGTGGGCGACAAGCTGCGCGTGCGGCCCGGCGAGAAGGTGCCCGTCGACGGCGTGGTGGTCGAAGGCAGCAGCGCGCTCGACGAGTCGATGCTGACCGGCGAGCCCTTGCCCGTGACCAAGCGTGCGGGCGACAAGCTGATTGGCGCCACGCTCAACACCAGCGGCGCGCTGATCATGAAGTCAGAGCATGTGGGCTCGGCCACCGTGCTGTCGCAGATCGTGCAGATGGTGGCCATGGCGCAGCGTTCGCGCGCGCCGATGCAGCGCATGGCCGACGTGGTGGCCGGCTACTTTGTCTACGGCGTCGTGGCCGCGGCGCTGCTGACCTTCTTCGGTTGGGGCCTGTTCGGGCCCGAGCCGAGCTGGGTCTTCGGCCTGATCAACGCCGTGGCGGTATTGATCATTGCCTGTCCCTGTGCGCTGGGGCTGGCCACGCCGATGTCCATCATGGTCGCCACCGGCCGCGGCGCCACGCATGGCGTGTTGTTCCGCGACGCGGCAGCCATCGAAAACTTGCGCAAGGTCGACACCCTCATCGTCGACAAGACCGGCACACTGACCGAAGGCCGGCCAAGTTTCGAGAAGGCCCTTGGCACGGGCGGATTCGACGCTGACGAGGTGTTGCGGCTGGCCGCCAGCCTCGACCAGGGCAGCGAACATCCGCTGGCCGCGGCCATCGTGACGGCGGCGCGCGAGAAGAAACTTTTGCTCGACAAGCCCGAGCAGTTCGATTCCGCGTCCGGCATCGGCGTGCGCGGGACGGTTGCCGGCAAGGCACTGGCGCTGGGCAACACTGCGCTGATGGAGCAACTCGGCGTCGGCGTGGCAGCAATGGCCGCGCAAGCCGAAGCACTGCGCGCCGAGGGCGCCAGCGTGATGCACCTGGCCATCGACGGCGAACTCGCGGGCATCCTGGCGGTGTCCGACCCGGTGAAAGCCACCACGGCCGAAGCGCTGGCAACGCTGCGCAAGGCCGGCATACGCGTCGTGATGGCCACCGGCGACGGGCTGACCACGGCCCGTGCCGTCGGGCAGCGCCTGGGCATCGAAGAAGTGCATGGCGAGGTCAAGCCCGCCGACAAGCTCAAGCTGGTCGAGAAGCTGCAGTCCGAGGGCCGCGTCGTGGCCATGGCCGGCGACGGCATCAACGACGCGCCGGCGCTGGCGCGCGCCGATGTTGGCATTGCCATGGGCACCGGCACCGACGTGGCGATGAACAGCGCGCAGCTCACGCTGGTCAAGGGTGACCTGCGCGGCATTGCCACGGCCACCGCGCTGTCGGTGGCCACCGTGGCCAACATGAAGCAGAACCTGGCCTTCGCCTTCGTCTACAACGCGCTGGGGATTCCGATCGCCGCCGGGCTGTTGTATCCGTTCACCGGCTGGCTGTTGTCGCCGATGATTGCGGCGCTGGCCATGAGCCTGAGCTCGGCGTCGGTGATCGGCAACGCCTTGCGCTTGCGCGGAGCAAGGATCCCTGCTCCCTGATGGGTTGCGTCGGGTCGACACCAGCCCCACAAACAGGCCGCAAGCCCAGGGCGCCAGAAGGATGAAGCCGCTTCGCTAAACTCTGCTGCTCATGCACCGCAAACTCGTCCTTGTCGCCATGCTGCTTGCCCTGTTCTGGCAATCCGTGGCGCTGGCACGCCCGGGATCGACGGTGAATGCGCTGGCCGACATGGCGCACGCCGCGCTGCACTGGCAGGAAGAGGGCCACCATCACCACGAGGATGGGTCCTATCACCTGGACGATTCGAACGAGTCCGTGCAGCACGTGCTGAGCGATCACCTGAGCGCCACGGTGGCGCTGCTCGCCACTGCCTCGCACGCACTGCCTTCCCTGGGGTCGGCCGCCCCCGGCGGCCTGCACCGCGCACCCGTGCCTGACCCCGCCCTGGAAGGCCTGCTCAGGCCACCTCGTTTGCGCTCCTGACCCGCCTTCGTGGCGGGCGTCCACCCATGGGCGCCCGGCCTACCGCCGCAATGGCAGCCAACGCAAGATCATGTCCGCCCATGGCGTGGTCTGACCGCACGTTGGGCCGGCCCCGGCTGCCGAATCGTCAGGATCATCGTGAAACCTCTCCCATGGCTGTCTGCCTGCGTAATCGCGGGCAGCCTGGCCGGGCCCGTCTGGGCCCAACCTGCACCACCTCCGCAGGGTCCACAGGCCGCCCTTGCTCCCAACGCCGGCCTGCCGGCCGGCAGCGTCACGCTTCGCGTTGCCCTGGACGCCGCCTGGCAACGGGCGGTCGCTTCGCGCGAGTCCGAGGGTCAGCGTCGGCGCGCGGATGCAGACCGTGCCGCGGCAGACAGCTTCTGGGCTGCACCGCCATCGCTTGAATTGAGCCACCGAAACGATCGGCTGCAAAGCAACGGCGGCAAGCGCGAAACCGAAGTCGGTGTGGCCGTTCCCCTGTGGCTGCCCGGTCAGAGAGCCGCTCGCGCGGGCACCGCGGACGCTGCGGTGGCGCAGGCTGTGGCCGCCGAGCGGGTGGCGCGCCTGCGTCTGGCCGATGAACTGCGCGAAGCAGCGTGGCAGCTTGCCGCGTTGCAGGCCGAGTCCGCACAGGCGGATACCCTCGCCCGATCGCTCAAGCAACTTGGCGGCGATGTCGAGCGCCGCGTGCTTGCCGGCGATCTGGCGCGAGCCGACGCCCTGGCCGCCCAGGCCGAGCAACTGGCGGCATCTGCGCTGCAGTCCGACGTGCGCCAACGGCTGCAAGCCGCACACGCTCGCTGGGCGCTGCTCACGGGCCTGACCGTGGTGCCCGATCTGAGCGCAGGGTGGGTCACCAACGGGGTCCCTGCCACGGCAACGGTCCACCCGGCACTGCAACTCGCCAGCCAGTCCACGGAGCTGGCGCGCAAACGCGTGGAGCTGATGCGCCATTCGCGCCGCGACGCACCCGAGTTGACCGTGGGCGTGCGGCAGGATGTCCCGGGCCGCGCCGAGGCCTCCCAAGGCAGCTTCAATGTCGGCCTGCGCCTGCCCTTCGGCACCGACGACCGCAACCGGCCGCTGGAAGCCGCCGCACTTGCCGAGCTGGATGTGGCCGAAACCCACGAGCAACGACTGCGTGAGCGCCTTGACAGCGACATTGCTGCCGCACGCAACGCGCAGCGGGCTGCCGAGGCACAACTCGAAGCCGAGACCGCCCGCGCAAACCTGCTGCGCGAACGCGCAGCCCTGATCGAAAAGTCCTTCCGCGCCGGCGAGACGCCGCTGCCCGACCAGTTGCGCGCGCTCGCCGCCGCCGCGCAGGCCGACAGCGTCGTCGCCCGCCAGACCGTCGCGCTGGGCCTCGCCCGCGCCCGCCTCCAACAAGCACTCGGACTCTTCCCATGAACATCCACTTCCCCCCTGCTGCCCGGCCTTCGCTGCGGGCCTTGGCGCTGACTGCACTTGTCGTTTGCGCCCACACCCCCGCGATGGCGGCTCCAGGCGCCCATGGCCCCAATGGCGAGCACCTGGACGCGCCCACCACGATGCGTGCCGCATCGGCCCTGCCGCGGGTCGAAACCGAGTCGGAAGCCTTCGAGCTGGTCGCCGAACTGCGCGCCAGCGAGCTGACCATCGTGGTCGACCGCTACGAGACCAACGAACCCGTGCTCGGCGCCAAGCTCGAGGTCGAGAGCGGCTCGCTCAAGGCCGTCGCGGCCTTCCGCGCCGAGCAGGGCGACTATGTGGTCACCGATGCTGCGATGCTGAAGGCACTGGCCGCGCCGGGTGAGCACGGCCTCGTCTTCACCCTGGTCGCCGGCCAGGACAGCGACCTGCTCGACGGCACGCTGGTCAACGCGTCGGGCCGCACGGGCGCCGCAGCGTCGAAGGACGACCACGGTCACGCCCACGACACCGACGACCACGGCCATGGGCACGACCACGAACTGGAGCGCGCAGCCTGGATCGGAGCCGGCGTCGCGGCCCTGGGCCTGATCGGCGGCATCGCCTGGTGGCGCCAGCGCCGCCGCGTCGCAAGCCAGCCGCAGGGAGGTCTGTGATGACGCCGCGTCAACCGACGGGACCCCGCCTGCGCGCCGTGGCGGCAACCACCCTGCTCGCCGCCAGCCTGCTGTGGGCGTCGCAGGCACTTGCCGCCCCCGGCGCGCACGGCCCCGACGGCGAACACCTCGACGCGCCCGGCGCGGCCGTCAACGCCTCTGGCCTGGCCCGCCTGCCCGATGGCAGCGTCAACGTGCCCAAGCCCGCTCAGCGTCGCATGGCCATCCGCACCGTGCTGGCCCCTGAGACGGAGGCTGCAGCCACCGTCGAGATGCCGGGCCGCGTGGTCATGGACCCGAACGCCAGCGGTCGTGTGCAGGCCGTGCACGGCGGCCGCATCGAGCCCGGACCCAAGGGCCTGCCGGTCGCGGGCCAGGCCGTGAAGCGCGGCGATGTGCTGGCCCACGTGCGCCACCACGCCGAGCCCTACGCCCTGGGCGCGCAGCAGGCCCAGCTGTCCGAACTGCGCGCGCAGCGACAACTGGCCGAGCAGCGTGTGCAGCGCCTGGAAAGCCTGGAGGGCACGGTGCCGCGCAAGGAGATCGAAGCGGCGCGCTCCGAGGCGACCAGCCTGGCCGAGCGCGAGCGCAGCATCGGCGGCAGCCTGGTGGCCCGTGAAACCTTGACCGCACCGATCAGCGGCGTGATTGCACGGACCGACTTGCTCGTCGGCCAGGTCGTCGAGCCGCGTGACGTGCTGTTCGAGGTGGTGGACCCGGCGCGCATGCTGGTAGAGGCCACCACCGCCGACGCCGGGCTGGCCACCCGTGTGGCTGGTGCGTCGCTGCAGGGCCTGCCTGGGGTGGTGCTGCGTTTGCTGGGCGCTTCGCGCTCGCTGCGCGACGGGGTGCTGCCGATCACCTTCGCCGTGCATGCATCCAAGCCAGGAGAAGCCTTGCCACTGGCCATTGGCCAACCGGTCACCGTGGTGGCGCAATCGAAGGAACGCATCAAGGGTGTCGTGCTGCCCGCGCAGGCCGTGGTGCGCAACCCGTCCAACGAGCCCATCGTCTGGATCAAGTCCGGTGCCGAGCGTTTCATTCCGCAGCCGGTGCAGTTCCGGCCGCTGGATGCAAGCACGGTGGTGGTGACACAGGGCTTGAGCGCGGACAACCGCGTCGTGGTCCAGGGTGCGCCGCTGATCGCCCAGATCCGCTGAACGAGGCCACCCTATGTTCAACTGGATCGTTCGCACCAGCCTGCACAACCGACTGTTCGTGCTGGCCGTCGCGGCGCTGTTGATGGTCTACGGTGCGATGACCGCCTGGCGCACGCCGGTCGATGTCTTCCCCGACCTCAACAAGCCGCTGATCACCGTGCTCACCGAAGCCGGCGGCATGGCCCCGGAGGAGGTCGAGCAGCTCGTCACCTTCCCGCTGGAAACCGCGCTCAACGGCATGCCGGGCGTCACGCGCGTGCGCAGCACCTCGGGTGTGGGCTTGTCGCTGGTCTACGCCGAGTTCGACTGGGGCACCGACATCTACCGCAACCGCCAGCTGGTGGCCGAGCGGCTGGCCATCGTGCGCACGCAAATGCCGGGCGACATCACGCCGGTGATGGGGCCGGTGTCGTCGATCATGGGCGAGGTGATGCTGGTGGCCTTGCCCTTGGTTTCGGCTGAGGTGCCGGGCGACGGCAAGTCAGCCGTCGCCACGCCGATGCAGGCACGCGAGTACGCCGACTTCGTGCTGCGCCCGCGGCTGCTGTCGATTCCTGGCGTGTCGCAGGTCATCCCCATCGGCGGCGAGGTGCGCACGCTGCGTGTGGCGCCCGACACCGCGCGGCTGGCGCAGTTCGGCGTCTCGCTGACCCAGGTCGAGCAGGCGCTGAAGGGCTACGCCGGCAACGCCGGTGGTGGTTTCATCGACCTGAACAGCCGCGAGTACCTGATCCGCCACCTGGGCCGCACCAACCGCGCCGAGGACCTGGGCGGCATCGCCGTGGCCTGGAAGGACGGCCGCGCGATCCTGCTCGAACAGGTGGCCACGGTGTCCTTTGCGGCGGGCCTGAAGCGCGGCGACGCCGGCTACAACGGCCTGCCGGCCGTCGTCATCAGCGTGCAGAAGCAGCCCGATGCCGACACCGTCAAGCTCACTGCGCAGATCGAGGCGGCGCTCGGCGAGCTCAAGCAGGGCCTGCCCGCAGGGCTGGCCGAGCCCCGCGTGCTGTTCCGCCAGGCCGACTTCATCAAGGCCTCCATCGGCAACGTGGCCGAGGCGCTGCGCGACGGCGCCATCATGGTCGCCATCGTGCTGTTCGCCTTCCTGCTGTCGGTGCGCACGACGGTGATCTCGCTGGTGGCCATCCCGCTGTCTCTCGCAGTCACGGCGCTGGTGTTCCAGTGGCTGGGGCAGTCGATCAACGTGATGACGCTGGGCGGCCTGGCCATTGCCATCGGCGAACTCGTCGACGACGCGGTGGTGGATTTGGAGAACATCCTGCGGCGGCTGAAGCAGAACCGCGCCGCCGGCAACCCGGTGCCGCTGCTCGAGGTGGTGCGGCGTGCCAGTGTCGAGGTGCGCTCGGGCATCGTCTATGCCACCGTCATCGTGGTGCTGGTCTTCGTGCCGCTGTTCGCGCTGCCGGGCATCGAGGGGCGGCTGTTCACGCCGCTGGGCATCGCCTACATCGTGTCCATCCTGGCGTCGATGCTGGTCTCGATGACGGTCACGCCGGTCATGTGCTACTACCTGCTGCCGACGATGAAGCGCATGGACCATGGCGACAGCCCCTTGGTCGGATGGCTGAAGCGGCAGGACACGAAGCTGCTGAGCTGGTCCTTCGGCCGCGCCAAGCTGCTCATCGGGCTGGCCGTGCTGGCGGTGGTCGGGGCGGCGGCCACGGTGCCGCTGTTCCCGCGCGCCTTTCTGCCGGCCTTCAACGAAGGCTCGCTGGTGCTGGGGCTGGTGATGCAGCCGGGCACCGCGCTGGCCGAATCCAACCGCATCGGTGCCGTCGCCGAAACGCTGATCCGCCAGGTGCCCGAGGTCACGCAGGTGGGCCGCCGCACGGGCCGCGCCGAGCTCGACGAACACGCCGAGGGCGTGCACTCGGCCGAGATCGATGTCGACCTGAAGCGCAGCGAGCGCGACCGCGAGACCATCATGGCCGACATCCGCGAGCGCCTGTCGACGCTGCCGGCGCAGACCACCATCGGCCAGCCCATCAGCCACCGGCTCGACCACCTGCTGTCGGGCGTGCGAGCGCAGATCGCGGTGAAGATCTTCGGCGACGACACCGACACGCTGCGCGGCCTGGCCGAGCAGATGCGCGGGCAGCTCGAGGGCGTGCCCGGGCTGGTCGACCTGACGGTCGAAAAGCAGGTGCTGATCCCGCAGATCACCGTGCGCCTGGACCACCGCAAGGCGGCGCAGATGGGCCTCGCGCCAGGCGAAGCCATCCGCGTGCTGCAGGCACTGACCGATGGTGCCCACGGCGCTGACATCGTCGACGGCCCGCGCCGCTACGAGCTGGTGCTGCGCCTGCCCGACCACCAGCGCAGCCCGCAGGACCTGGCGCGCACGCTGATCGACACGCCCGCCGGGCGCGTGCCGGTGTCGAGCATCGCCACGGTGGAAGAAACCGACGGGCCGAACCAGATCGGCCGCGAAAACGGGCGCCGCCGCATCATCGTCTACGCCAACACCGACGGCGGCGACATGGGGCGGGTCATCAAGGACATCCGCAGCATCATCGACAAGACAGCCCTGCCCACCGGCAACTTCATCAGCCTGGAAGGCCAGTTCCAGGCCCAGGAGGCTGCCACGCGCCTGATCGCGGGTCTCTCGGTGGTGTCGCTGGCGATGATGTTCCTGGTGCTCTATTCGCGTTACCAATCTGTCGTGCTGGCCGGCATCATCATGGCCAACATCCCGCTGGCGCTGATCGGTTCGGTGATCGCGATGTGGATCGCGGGGGTGAGCCTGTCGGTGGCGTCGATGGTGGGCTTCATCACGCTGGCGGGCATCGCCACGCGAAACGGCATCCTGAAGATCAGCCACTACATCAACCTGTGCAAGTTCGAGGGCGAGACCTTCACGCAATCGATGATCGTGCGTGGCTCGCTGGAGCGGCTGACGCCCGTGCTGATGACCGCGCTGGTGGCGGCCTTCGCGCTGACGCCGCTGCTGCTGGCGGCCGACGCCCCGGGCAAGGAGATCCTGCACCCGGTGGCGGTGGTCATCTTCGGCGGCCTGGTGAGTTCGACGCTGCTGGACACGCTGTTGACGCCGGTGCTGTTCTGGTTGTTCGGCGAAAAGGCCACCAATCGGCTGACACAGCCCGAGCCCGATGCAGCGCCAGGTGCTGCGGGAGCGCAGGAAGCCTATTGAGTTCCAATCAGGCTTGGCGGCGCCGCCTGCTCCAGTGCGCTGCACCCTTGAAGGAGATTGAAGTGATGTTGAAGAAACTGTTGACTGTGGTGGTGCTCGGCTTGTCGGCGATGTCGTTCAACGTGGCGATGGCCCATGGCGGCGCCGCTGCCAAGCATGGCGGCGTCGTCGCGACCGCCAGCGACCTGGGATTCGAACTGGTCAGCACGCCCGAGGGCGTGGCGATCTACGTCGAAGACCATGGCAAGCCGATGGCACCCACCGGTCTGAAGGGCAAGCTCACTGTCCTGAACGGCGCCCAGAAGTCGGAAGCCGAACTGGTGGTCGTGGGCGACAAGCTCGAAGCCAAGGGCCTGAAGCTGGCCAAGGGTTCCAAGGTCGTCGCCGCGCTGGTGACACCGGCCGCCAAGGCCATCACGGTGCGCTTCACGGTCAAGTAGATGCCGCGGTCTGCCCCGTCCCTGCCCGCCTTGCGCGGCGGCATGTTCGCTTTGCTGGCCGCGGCGCTGTTCGGCGTCAGCACCCCGCTGGTGCAGCAGTTCGGCGTGGGACTCGGTGCCTTCAGCACGGCAGCCTTGCTCTATGCCGGGGCTGCCGCCGTCGGCTTGTTGTCGCGCCAGCGCATCCACCGCGAGGCCCGGCTGCAACGCGCCGACATGCCACGGCTGCTGGCAATGGCCGGCTTTGGCGCGGTGATCGGCCCGGTCGCCTTGGCCTGGGGGCTGCAGAACACCAGCGGCACCAGTGCCTCGCTGATGCTGACGCTGGAAGCCTTGTTCACAGCCGTGCTGGCCTGGCGCCTGTACCGGGAAACCATGGACGGCCGGGTGTGGGCTGCGATGGCCCTGCTGCTGGCCGGCGGCATGGTGCTGGTGCTCGACCAGGGCCGCGCAGGCGGCGCGCAACTCATGGGCCTGCTGGCCGTGCTGTTGGCCACCGCCGCCTGGGGTGTGGACAACACCTTGTCGCGCGCGCTGGCCGAGCGCGACCCCGGCCAGGTGGTGATGGCCAAGGCCCTGCTGGGTGCCACGGCCACCTCGCTGTTGTCCGTCCTCTTCGGCGAGCCACTGCCTTCCGCCGGCGCCGCACTGGCCCTGCTGGCTATCGGCGCCACAGGCTACGGGCTGAGCCTGCGCTTCTATCTGCTGGCGCAGCGTGCGTTCGGTGCCGCGCGCACGGGTTCGGTGTTTGCCTTTGCGCCCTTCATCGGCGCTGCATTGGCGGTGGCTCTCGGCGACCGCTCGGCCAGCGGCTTGATGGTGCTGGGAAGCGGCCTGATGCTGGCCGGCGTGGTGCTGCACCTCGCGGAGTCACATGGCCACGAGCACGAACACGAAGCCCTGGCGCATGAACACGCCCATCGCCATGACGACGGGCATCACAACCACGTGCACGACCCCATGCCGGCGGGTGGCCACAGCCACCCGCACTGGCACGAACCGCTGCGGCATGGGCATGCGCACGTGCCTGACGCGCACCACGCCCACCGACACTAGGGTGGTGCGCTCGAAGCCTTTGAACCGATCGGCGCAGGGCAATGTCGTGGCGACGGAAAGGCGCCTTTGAAAGCACTGTCCTCGGTGTGACGGGCACACCCAATGTCACGTCCATCCACGGGCGCTATGACGAAGCCCGGGTGCAACGGCAGCAGGCGGTGGTGTTGCGCCGCCAGGGCAGGAACCGCCGCGCCGAGCGGGAGGCGCGCTGGATGGTGGCCTGGACCCTGCGCAGCCTGAACCGCAGCGACGAGGCGCTGGCCATGCAGCTGCAGCTGGAAGCCGAAACCGACGCTGCCATCACACCGGACGGCTTCGTCTTCGACGAGCTTGTGTTGCTGTACCGCGCACGTGGCGACAACGAACGCGCCGCCCATTTCGGGCAGCGCCGGGCGGCGCTGCCGAAATGACGCGAACGACCGGCCTGGCCGCTCAGGTCACCGTCAGCGGCACACCTCCGGCAGGCCGCTCGGCCAAGCGCCCCACCACGGCCGCCTGCTCGAAGCCATGGCGGCGGAAGACCGCCATCACCGCGTCCAGGGCCTGCGGCGTGCAGCTGACGAGCAGGCCGCCGCTGGTCTGCGGATCGGTCAGCAGAGCCTGGTCGATGTCGGCGAAACCGGCTGCCAGAGCGATGTCGGCGCCATAACCGGCCCAGTTGCGGCCCGAGGCGCCGGTGACAAAACCCCGCGCTGCGAGTTCTCGCACGCCGGCCAGCAGCGGCACGCCTGCCCAGTCCAGCTGCACCTGCAGCTTCGAGCCGCGTGCCAGTTCCAGGGCGTGCCCGGCCAGGCCGAAGCCGGTGACGTCGGTCAGTGCATGCACGCCGTCGATCGCCGCCAGGTCCGGGCCCGGGGTGTTGAGCTGGGTGGTGTTGGCGATCATCTGCGCGTAGCCGGCTTCGCCAAGTTCGCCCTTCTTCAGCGCCGCGCTCATCACGCCTACGCCCAGGGGCTTGCCCAGCACCAGCATGTCGCCAGCCTGGGCGTCGGCATTGCGCTTCACGCGCTTGGGGTGCACCAGGCCCAGGGCCACCAGGCCGTAGATGGCCTCGACGGAGTCGATGGTGTGGCCGCCTGCGATCGGGATGCCCGCCGCGCGGCAGACACTGGCGCCGCCTTCGAGGACCCGGCCGATGGTCTGCGTCGACAGCACGTTGATCGGCATGCCCACCAGCGCCAGCGCCAGGATCGGCTTGCCACCCATGGCATACACGTCGCTGATGGCGTTGGTGGCGGCGATGCGCCCGAAGTCGAACGGGTCGTCGACGATGGGCATGAAAAAGTCGGTGGTGGCAATCAGCGCCTGCTCGTCGTTGAGCTGGTAGACGGCGGCGTCGTCGGCGGTTTCGATGCCGACCAGCAATTCCTTCGGTATCGGCATCGCCGCCGTGCCCTTCAGGATCTCGCTGAGCACGCCAGGCGCAATCTTGCAACCGCAGCCGCCGCCATGCGACAGGCTGGTGAGGCGGGGTTCGTTCGGTGGCAGGGTTGCGTTCATGGCGGATCTTTCGTGGGTGGGCTTCAGGCCAGCTGGGGGGCCAGCAGGTTCAGCAAGGTCTGGCGTTCATGAGCCGGGCTGAACAGGGCAGCACGCAGGTCGCATTGCGCCTGCAGGGCCGGCAGCATAGCCGCATCGTCGCGGCAGCGTTGCAGCAGCGCAGCCAAGGCCGCACTGTCGCCAACGTCGAAGCTGCCGCCGTAGTCCGCGCCCAGCAGACCCAGGTTGCCGTCGATGCGCGACGCCAGCACTGGCGTGCCGCTGGTGATCGCCTCGATCACGACCTGTGCCCCGCCTTCCATGCGGCTCGGGTGCACCAGCACATGCGCGCGCTGGATATGGCGTCGTGTGACGGCATGCGTCAGCCCGCCGAGCCAGCGGTAGGTCGGCACCTGCCGTGCGCAGGCCTGGGCCGCCGCGCCCAGTTCGAGGTCGAGCGCGCTGCCGATATGGTCGAGCCGGATGTCGCGCCGATGCGCCAGCCGCGCGGCAGCGTCCAGATAGGTCTGCGGGCACTTTTCCTCGCGCAGGTGGCCGACCATCAGCGCACGCAGATGACGCGGGCTCTTGGGCAGCGTCAGGCGGGCCGGGCTGGACTGCAGGCAGACGCTGGCCTTGGCGCGCAGCGCCGCGGGCAGGGCCTGCAGGCCCAGCTCGTTCAGCACCACCAGCCGGTCGGCAAGCTGAAGCGAGCGCTGGGCGTCTGCGTCGGTGGCGATGTCGCGGTACAGGTCGGTGCCGGTCAGCACCACCACCAGCAGCCGCTGCGGGAAGGCTGCACGCCAGGCCTGGATGGCGGCGGCTGAGCGACGTGCGTGCAGCGCGATCATCGCAGCGGGTGCTGGCCCGTCGGCTTGCCCCGGCGCCCAGCTTCCCGCCAGCCGGACTCGATAATCGGCTCGAAGCAGTCGCGCCCAGCGCTGCGCCGTGCGCCAGTTGCCGTTGTTGGCGTCGGCCAGCGCGGGTGTCACCAACACGATGTCCGGCTTTGTCATGGATTTGAGCTTAATGCCTCTGAGCGCGCACGCCACCGCCGGCCAGGCCGTGCGCCGCGCTGGTGCGGCAGACCTGCACATCGCCCTGCAGGCAGCGCGCGCCGATACGTTGGCGATTTTCGAGGTCTACGCCAAGGGATTGGCCGCCTGCGGCATGGCCGTACCCCAGGCCGCCGGCCTGAACCCGCCGCTGTGGGAACTGGGCCACATCGGCTGGTTCCAGGCCTGGTGGACGCTTCGCAACCCGCAACGCCGCCTCGGCCACCGCGCCGACCCGGCCGCGCCGCGGCTGCCGCTACCGGCCGATGCGCTTTACGACAGCTCGCGCGTGGCCCACGCCACGCGCTGGGCCTTGCCTTTGCCCGGCGCTGCCGCGTTGAAGAGCGAACTGGACGAACAACTGCAAGCCTGCCTGGCGCAGCTGGCCGACACCCCGGACGAGGTCGACGCGCTCTACTTCCACCGCCTGGCCCTGCTGCACGAGGACATGCACCATGAGGCCGCGCTCTACATGGCGCAGGCCCTCGGCCTGCCCGTCACCGACCCGCGCTGGCAGCCTCGGCCGCTGGCGGCCGTGCGCCGGCAGCTGCCCCTGGCCGGCGGCACGCTGCAGCAAGGCCTGGGCCCTGAAGCCGGTTTCGCCTTCGACAACGAATGTGGCGCCCACGCCCACGAGCTGGCCGACTACGCCATCGACAGCCGCGTGCTGACCTGGGCCGAATACCTGCCGCTGATCGAAGCCGGCGGCCAGGTTGGCACGCCGCGCTACCTGCGGCGGGTCGACGGCGTCTGGCAGGTCTGCCGCTGGGGTCGCTGGCAGGCGCTGGACCTGGAGTTGCCGGCCTGCCATCTGAGCCTGCACGAAGCCCTGGCCTGGTGCCGCTGGACCGGCCGCCGCCTGCCCACCGAAAGCGAATGGGAGCACGCCGCGCTGACTGCACCCGATCAGTTCCACTGGGGTGCCGTCTGGGAGTGGACGGCCAGCCCGTTTGCGCCCTACCCTGGCTTCCAGCCCCACCCCTACCGCGACTATTCGGCGCCCTGGTTCGACGGCCGGCCGGTGCTGCGCGGGGCCAGCTTCGGCACCCAGCCACGCTTGCATCACCCGCGCTACCGCAACTACTTCCAGGCCGATCGCACCGACATCTTTGCCGGCTTTCGCAGCTGCGCGCTGTAGCGATCGTGCAGATGGGTTCCAATTCATCGATCCCGCCGATCCGCACGCAATTCCAACCCGCAGCTCCAGAACCCACTCGTGTCCACCGTCAAACCCTCGACCTGGCTGAAAGCCACACTCGCCGTCACCAGCCTGGCGCTGGCCTGCCTGGCGCAGGCCCAGCAGGTCTTCCGCGTCACCACCATCCCCGAGGAAGTGGCCACCGAACAGGTCCGCAAGTTCACGCCGCTGGCGGCCTATCTGGAACAGGCGCTGGGCATGAAAGTCGAGTTCACGCCCGTCAGCGACTACCCGGCCGCCGTCGAGGCGCTGGTCAACAAGAAGGTCGACCTGGTGTGGTTCGGCGGCTTCACGCACGTGCAGGCCAACCTGCGCTCGGGCGGCAAGATCGTGCCGCTGGCCCAGCGTGAGGAGGACACCCGCTTCCAGTCGGTGTTCATCGCCAAGAGCAACTCGGGCATCAAGACCCTGGCCGACATGAAGGGCAAGCAGGTGTCCTTCGGCTCGCAAAGCAGCACCTCGGGCCACCTGATGCCGCGCAGCTTCCTGCTGCAGAACCAGATCGATCCCGAGAAGGACTTCAAGCGCATCGCCTACAGCGGCGCGCACGACGCGACCATCGCGTCGGTCGTCAGCGGCAAGGTCGATGCCGCGGCGCTGGACATCACGGTGTGGAAGAAGTTCGTCAGCGAAAACCGCGTCGACACCAAGGCGGTCGATGTGTTCTACACGACGCCGCCCTACTTCAACTACAACTGGTCGGTGCATGCCGACATGCCCAAGGCCATGCAGGACAAGGTCAAGGCTGCACTGCTGGGCCTGGACCCGGCAAAGCCCGAACAGGCCGAGATCCTGAAGCTGAACCGCGCCACCCGCTACATCGGCACCAGCCCCGAGAACTACAAGGGTCTGGAAAGCGCCGCGCGCAGCGCTGGCCTGCTGTGACGCACGGCCGTTGAAGGTCGAACTGCAGGCCGCGTCGGCCCGCCACCCCGCAGCCCGGCCTGGCGCCGCGCCGGCGCTGCAGGCGATGAACCTGCAGGTGGCGCGGGGCGAGCAGCTGGCCGTGATCGGGCCATCGGGCGCGGGCAAGACCACGCTGCTGCAACTGCTGGCCTGCGCGCTGCCGCCGGACCGGGGCAGCCTGCGCCTGGACGGGCGGGACCCCTGGGCCCTGCCCCGGCGTAAACTGCAGGCGCTGCGTGGCCGACTTTTCCTGGCGCCCCAGGTGCCGCCGCTGCCGCCACGCCAGCGCGTCGTCACCGCCGTGCTCGCCGGGCGGCTGCCGGCGATGGGTCTGCTGGCCAGCGTGCGTTCCTTGTTCTATCCCACGGACATTCCGGCGGCGCACGACGCACTCGACCGCTTCGACCTGGCCGACAAGCTTTTCGAACGTGTCGACCGGCTGTCGGGCGGCGAGCGCCAGCGCGTTGGCCTGGCCCGTGCGCTGGTGGCGCCAGCCACACTCTGGCTGGTCGACGAGCCGCTGTCGGCGCTGGACCCGACGCGGTCGCGCCAGGCCGTGGCCACGCTGCTGGGCTGCGCTGCCGAACGCGGTGCCACGCTGGTGGCCACGCTGCACCAAGTGGACGTGGCGCTGGCGCACTTCCCGCGCATCGTCGGCCTGCGCGACGGCGAGCTCGCCTTCGACCTGCCGAGCGCCCAGGTCACACCGGCGCTGCTGGCGCGGCTGTACGAGCAGCACGAACATGAACTGCGCGGCGACTCGCCTTTGCCGCAGCCGGCCGACGCGGTGGCGCCGCAGCCGGTGGTCATGCATTGCCGGTGAATACCGCCGCCCCGCAGCGCGACCCGGCCTGGCTGCCGCGCCTGTTCTGGATGAGCACGGCGCTGGTGCTGCTGTGGCCGCTGGGCGTGGCCACGGAATTCCGCCCCTGGGTTCTGCTGGAACGCGAGAACCTGAAGATCAGCGCGAATTTCATCGGCAGCTTCTTTCCGCTGACGCTGGACGGCGAATTCATGGCGATGGTGGCGCGCGAGACCTGGCGAACCGTGGCCATCGCCACCGCCGGCGTCACGCTGGCGCTGGTGCTGGCCGTGCCGCTGGCACTGCTGGCCACGCGCGTGCTGTCGGTGTCGGCGCTGTCCGGGCGCATGGCACGGGGGCCGGCCTGGCTGCGTCAGGCGGTGCGCTGGCTGCTGATCGTGCTGCGCAGCGTGCCCGAACTGGTCTGGGCGCTGGTCTTCGTCCGCGTCGTCGGCCTCGGTCCCACCGCCGGCGTGCTGGCGATCGCGCTGACCTATGGCGGCATGCTGGGCAAGGTCTACGGCGAGATCCTGGAAAGCGGCGAGACCCACGCCACCCAGACCCTGCTGCGCAACGGCAGCGGCCGACTGCAGGCCTTCTTCTTCGGCCTGCTGCCCACCAATGCCGCCGAGCTGTGCAGTTACACCGTCTACCGCTGGGAATGTGCGATCCGCTCGTCGGTGGTGCTGGGCTTCGTCGGCGCCGGCGGGTTGGGCCAGCAGCTCGACAACTCGATGAAGATGTTCAACGGCGGCGAAGTCGCGACCATGCTCTTGGTCTTCATCGCACTGGTGGCGCTGGCCGACCACACCAGCGCATGGCTGCGCAAGGCGCTGGGGTGACCTGACGATGACCAAGCCCCAGGCCGCCAACCCGCCCTACAAGCTGCCGCCGCGGCTGTTCGACGCGCGCTGCAAGGCCTGTTGGTTCAGCGCTGGGCTCGTGGCGCTGGTGGTGACCAGCTTCTGGAGCCTGGACCTGCAGTGGGCGCAGTTCCTGTCGCTGGAAGCCGCGCGCAGCATGGGCCGCTTCCTGGGTGAATTCTTCCCGCCCGACCTGTCGCCAGCGTTCACCGCCAAGGTCCTCGTCGGCGCCTGGGAAACCCTGGCGATGTCGATGCTGGGCACCGTGCTGGCGGCCGCGGCCGGCGTCGCACTGGCCCTGCCCGCAAGCCGGCTGCATGGTGGCGACCGGGCGCTGGCACGTTCACCCACGCGGCTGCTGCTGAATGCGCTGCGCTCGATTCCGGAACTGGTGTGGGCGGCGCTGCTGCTCATCAGCGCCGGTCTGGGCCCGTTCGCCGGCACGCTAGCGCTGGCGCTGCACACCACCGGCGTGCTCGGCCGGCTGTTCGCCGAGGCCATCGAGAACGCACCCACCGGCCCCGGCGACGCGCTGCGCGCGCAGGGCGTGGGCCCGCAGCGCGTGTTCCTGTACGCCACCCTGCCGCAGGTGTTGCCGCAACTGCTGAGCTACACCCTTTACCGTTGGGAAAACAACATCCGCGCCGCCGCCGTGCTGGGCGTGGTGGGTGCCGGCGGTCTGGGCCAGCTGCTGTCTTTCCACATGGGGCTGTTCCAGATGGGCAAGACCGCCACCATCCTGGGTGCGATGCTGCTGATGGTGGCACTGGTCGACGTGCTCAGCTACGGCACGCGGCGCTGGATGACGCGGTAGTCGGGCCGCCAACGTCCTGCTTTGGTTCCTCCGTTCAATGGGCAAGTTACCGGGGTCAGTACATGAACCGCCATCTGGCGTGAAATGGCTTCGTCGCCGCGGGCCTGATGAACATCGGCGGCGTGCTGGTGTGCTCGCGCGGCTTCACCAATGCCGCGATCAACGAAGCCGACTTGGTCGTGATGTCCGACTTCGGCCAGCCGATGATCGTGGTCTGGGGCCTGGCCTATCTGGGCGCTGCATCGGTCGGTGCAGGCGCTCGATGGCTGGCCACGGCGTTCGCGATCGAGAGGCCAGAAGTCATTCTCCCGGGGCATGGCGCCTTGCACCGTCAGCACCTGCTGACCGGCAAGTGGGCCGAAGGTAATGCGGTGAGTGCACGCCGCGGCCTGCAGCGGCCTGAGCACGCGAGCCTCGTCCGAATTGCCGTCGTTGTCGGCCATGTAGGTCGAGCCCACTCCCTCGACCAACACCCCCCCGCCGGGTGAGCAGCTTCATCAGTCGGGTGATGATCTTGTGCAACACCGACTGCAGCGCTTCGTCGGTCGGCGCGGGGGCTTCGACGAACTCCGGCGTGCCTTCAGCGCTGCGCCGGTGCACGCCGTCCAGCACCAGGCAGTGAAGGTGAATGTTCAGTTGGCGGCCGAGCCAAAGCGTTGGATCAGCGTGACGGCGCCGCTGTCGGCTTCGTCAGGCTTGAGCCCAGCTTGGCCGAGCAGGTGGCGCGTGACGACGCGGTGCACCACCTGCAGCACCGGCGTCACCAGCTTGGGTTGTGCAGCCAGCAGCAGGCGCACGGGGATGGGCAACGACAGCACCCACTGGCGCACCGGCACGTGCGGGATGACGTGGTCGACCAGATGCGCCCCGGATCCTTCGCGGTCCGCATCTACGAAGCTGCCGTTCGTGGCGTATGGCGGTCGGCAAGTGGCGTCATCGGCAAAGGGCGGCTCTGAGGAGCCTCACCGCAGCACGCCGCGTTGCCGTTGGGTCGTTGCGGCGGTGGACTGCTCGAGGTCATCGCCGCGATCCTCCAGCGGCCGGTGATCGAGGAGATCGTCAGGAACGTGGGCTTTGATCCGCAGCCGAAACCGAAACCAAAGCCGAAGCCCATGGCGGGGCGCGCGAAACAGGGCGCGCGGCTCGGCGACCAAGCCGCGTCCCGCGTCCGCCAACAAGGGCGCATCGTCACTCGCTGCACCGCCATGCTGCAACAGGGGGGCGCTGCGCGCCCTGTCTGCGCAACATGGTCGACACTCGGAGAGACCCCGAGATGCAAGCAAGGAGGGTGGCCCAAGAATGCTCGAGAGCCTGCCGAATCGACGTTCACGCCAATCACGAGTGCGCAACAGGGCTCACATGCCCGCCCCGCGGATCCGGCCAGGAGCCTGCGCCTCGTCTTGCCGCTGGCCGTCAAATTCCTCGGATCAAGCTTGGAATCAAAAACATGATGCCTCTTGTCACTGGCGCGACAGGTCTGGTAGGTTTTCATATAGCCCATGCGTTGCGGCGTGCCGGGCATCGTCCGCGACTCCTGGCGCGCGATGCCGCAAAGGCTCGGCGCTTGGTCGGCACCGACTTTGATATCGTGAACGGTGACGTGACCGACGCGGCCAGCCTCGCGGCCGCTTGTGATGGCATCGACGTCGTCTTCCACGCCGCGGGCCATCCGGAGCAGTGGCTCGCCGACCCGGACCAGTTCGAGCGAGTGAATGTCGGCGGCACCCGCCACGTCGTTCAGGCGTGCCGCGCGGCAGGCGTCCGGCGTCTGGTCTACACGAGCACGATCGACGTTTTCGAGGCACGCGCCGGCGAGCGATTCAACGAAGATTTCATCGCGACCGCCCCAAAGGGCACGCCCTACGAGCGATCCAAGCAACTGGCCGACCGGCTCGTGACCCAGGCGCTGGCCGATGGACTTGACGCGGTGTTCATCCATCCGGCGGCGGTCTACGGACCGGGTCCGGCGCAGTCCCCAGGCCTCAATCAGTTCTTCCGGGAGCTCCGGGCCGGCAAGCTGCCTGTGTTGTTGCCCGGCGGAATGCCGGTTGTCTTTGCCCCTGACCTCGGCGAGGCGCACGTGCGTGCGGCCGAGCAAGCTGGCGCGGGCGAACGCTTCATCGTCAGCGAACGGTTCTTCACCCTTCTCGAACTGGCGCGTGCCGCAGCAGCCGCCTCGGGCAAGCAGAGAGTGCCGCCCGTGCTGCCGCTGGCGCTCGCGCGATGGGTGTCTGCCGCCACGGAATCGCTGGCGCGCCTGACCAACAAGCCGCCCTTGGTGCCCGCAGGGCAACTGCACTTCCTTCAGTGGGGCGCGATTCCGGATGCGTCCAGAGCCCGGCAGCGCCTGAGCCTCGAGCTGACACCCCTGGAGCAGGGCCTGGCGGCGCTTGTGGCCGCTGAGTAGGGCGGCGGCGTCAGCCGACGGGCGAGCGCTCCCGCAGTCGTCCTGCCCAGGGCCTCGTAATGGCGCAGTGGATGGTGATCGCCGCGCGTTTCGTCGGCACCGAGATGCAATGACTGGGGCCGTCGCCAGGTGCCATTGAACAGGCCCATCGCCTGCATCACCGAACCGCTCACGCTCCGCGTAGGTGACCGTCGGCTTTCGGACGTCGAAGTGATCGAACCGGGAGAACGCTTCGGGTCGGGCTGCGACGGCCGATCCTTCGGATTCATCGCCAGAAAGACGGCGTTGAAGGTTCGATGCCCGTGAGCTGCCAGTCGCTGATGCGTCATCCCGACCCGCAGCTGCCGGTGGAGCCATCGGAATGCTGGCGGCAAAGCCGTCGTAGGCGATCGTTCCCTGGCCGCCTTGACGGCGATTTCCCTCAAGTCGTGAGGGCGCTGTGTCGATACTCAGCCAAATCCCACCGGCTGCGTCGCCCACGTCATGATTCATCCTGCACTTCCCATCAACGAAGCCACGCGGCTGGACACGCTGCGCTCGCTCAACATCCTGGACACCTCGGCCGAGGAGCGGTTCGACCGGTTGACCCGGCTTGCAAAGCGCCTGTTCGGCGTGCCCATCGCGCTGATCAGCCTGGTCGACGCCGATCGGCAATGGTTCAAGTCGTGCCAGGGCCTGAGTGCCACTGAGACGTCGCGCGACGTGTCTTTCTGCGGCCACGCGATCCTCGGCGACTTGATCATGATGGTGCCCGATGCGCTGCTGGACGAACGGTTTCACGACAACCCGCTGGTCGTGGGTGACCCGGGAATCCGCTTCTACGCTGGCTGCCCTTTGCAGGTGCCCAACGGCAGCAAGCTGGGCACGTTGTGCCTGATCGACGTCGAGCCGCGTACGATGGACGAAGGCGACTTGCAACTGCTGCGTGATCTGACGCGCATGGCCGAGCAGGAGATTGCTGCCGTGCAGTTGGCAACGATGGACGAATTGACCATGCTGTCGAACCGGCGAGGCTTCATGGCGATGGGGCAGCATGCGCTCAGCCTGTGCGTACGGCGCATGGAACGCCCGGCCTCCTTGCTCTACTTCGACCTCGACGGATTCAAGGCGATCAACGACCGCTTCGGCCACGCAGAGGGCGACCGCGCCTTGACGGCATTCGCCAAGCTGCTGATGCAGACCTTCCGAGACTCCGACGTCGTGGGCCGGCTCGGCGGCGACGAGTTCGTCGTGCTCATGACCGACAGCGCCGATGCCGAGTGCACCATCGCCATCCAGCGGCTGCAGCGGGCCGTCGACGTGTACAACCAGACCAGCCAGCGTGGCTATGACATCCGGTTCAGTGTCGGCGACATCGCCTACGAACCGATTCGGCACACGTCGATCGACGCCCTGGTCAGCGCTGCCGACGCCCGGATGTACGAGCGCAAGCGCCAGAAGAAGGTTGCCTGACGAGGAACCTCCGGCGATGCGTGTCGCTTCGACGGTGCGGTCGAAGGAGACGCCGTCGTACCAAGTACCGCGATTCTGTGTGCCAACCTGCCACGGTCCGGTTGGAAGTTGGCCAAAGTCGGCTGCTGAGCCTTGTCCAGGCCAGGTGCTCGAAAGCGGTCACCTGGTCCGTAGGGTACGACACCGCTGTGGTGCGTGCCGATGTAACTTTCCAACAACTCGGCAAGCGTTGCACCACCTGACAAGTCCGCTGCAGAGCAATGGGGCCCGGCTCCCTCGCCCTTGCGGACTTGCCGCTGGCAGGCCTGGGCTGGAGCCGCCGCAAGGCGATCTAGCTGGCTGAGCCACCCGTCAGCTGCCGGTGTTGGCCTGTTGCTTGTGGCCGGGTCCGTGCAATCACGAACAGCCGCTTCGTGCAAGCCAAACAAGAAAAGCAATGGCTCGCCGTCCGGCTGCTTTGGAGCAACCCGGCGGGCAGGTTCGGGTCGTCAAGCGCCCCTCGACCTGCCACCCGGCATCAGACATCCGGACTCGCCAGCAACGACTGCGCCGGTCGCTGAACAAGTGCCGAACAGACCGGCGCACCACGACTGGCTGTCGTGAGCAGCGGCCAGCGCAGTCAGATCGGCATGCCGACTCGGCGCTTCACTGCCCCGACCAAGGGCGCTATGGAGGAAGGCGGGAAAGGCGACACGCTGCTGACGTTGATCTCGCACAGAACGAAGCGCTGCCCGCCGTCCGTGGCGTGCCCGCCCAGCATGAAGTCGCAGTCCCAGAGCAGCGGCAGCTGCTCTCGTGCCAGGCCAACACGTTCGCGCAGCAGCGTGATCCAGCTCGACTCCAGTTGATGCCTGAGCGCCTGGAACGTTGGCAACTCGGGCCCGTGGTACAGCCGCGGCCCCGGCCAGGGCGCGTCGGGATGCAAGGCGTTCACGGCCTGGATGCCGAAGCCGGCGACGCGATCCTCCACGAGGTAGGCCCGCACCATGCCTTCGGGCAGCCGGGGCTGCCAGGCCTGGTCGATCATGTGGCCGCCCGCCTGGGGCTCGAAGTACGGCGCCAGCGCCACCTTCAAGGCTTGAAGGTCCATGCGCTGCGGCGGGCTGCCGCGCTGGGCATGCTGAACGGTCAGCGAACCGTCGACCGACTGCTCGACCCGCCACACACCGATGCCGCTGTGGCCGCGGTGCTGCTTGAGCACACGCGCGCCGTGGCTCAGGCGCTGCGGCAATTCCGCCTGCAGTTGCGCCAGGCTGTCGACGCGGTGCACGTCGCTGCCGAACGGCAGGTCGCGGGTCTCGAACAGCACGTCCTTGGTCCCCAGGCGCAGGATCGCGTCGGGATGCGCACTGACGATCACACCTGCCCGTGCCACCTCGCGCAGCAGTGCATCGAGCCGGTCGCGGCGACGGCCATCCTCGATCGGGTTGCACCACACCAGCACGAGTTGCGTGCCCAGCAGTTGGGCCCTCACCTCGTCGGCGAAGTTGTCGTGCCAGACGGCAGGCTCGGCCTTCGCGCCGGCAGCACCCAGGGCCTCGAAGAGTGCCGCGAAGCGGCTCGCTGCGGGGTCGGCGGGGCCGCGCGCAGCCCGGTCGCCGGGATACAGCAGTGCGACCTTCGGCGCTGGCGCGGCGCTCATGGTGCAACAGGCCCGGGTTTGTCGACCAGCGGCCGGCCCGCGGCCTGCCAGCCATCGATGCCGCCACGCAGGTAACGTGCGTTGAAGCCCGCCGCACGCAGCCGCATCGCGGTGGCGCGGCTGACCTCGTGGCCATAGACGCAGTACACCACCAGTTCTCGGTCGGCGGGCATCTCGGCAGACCAGGCCGCCACCGTGGCCGGGTCGCACCAGCGGGCGCCGGGGATCATCTTGAACGCTTGCTCGAACACACCGGCCCGACGCACGTCCAGCACCAGCGCGCCGCCGACCTCTTCTGGGCCCGCGCCGAAGGCATCGCTGGCGGCGTACACGGCCTGCTGATACCGACCGTAGACCGCAGCCCAATCGATGCGGCTGATGAAGGCATCGACGTGACCTGCCGCCGTGCCAGGGTCCATGTCAGAGGCCTGTTCGTTCATGTCCAGCGCCAGGATCGGCACGCCTGCGGCCCCCGCGTGGGTCGGGTCGACCGCCCACTGGTGGGTGAGTGTGCCCTCGTGCGGCTGGAACACCAGCAACACGCAGCCCGAGCCACCGCCCGGGGCCTTGGCACACGCGATGAACTCCTCGCGCCAGCGCTCGACGCTGCCGAAGTTGGCGTCGAGCATCAGCTTCGCTGCCGGCTCCATCGTCACACCGTCGCTGCCCAGGCGGGTGCCAGCCAGGTCGCCACCAGCCCGACGGCTGCGCAGGCACCGAGCAGCGGCATGACGCCAACCTTGAAACGGAACAGCGCCACGGCCGCCGCCACGCAGATCACGGCCGACAGCCCGTCGAAGCGCCCGCCGAAGCCCTGGGGCCAGAACACGTGGTACGCGAAGAACATCGCCAGGTTCAGGATCACCCCGACCACCGCAGCAGTGATCGCAGACAACGGCGCCGTGAAGCCCAACTTGCCGTGTGTGCTCTCGACCAGCGGCCCGCCCGCCAGAATGAACACAAACGACGGCAGGAAGGTGAAGAAGGTGACCACCGTGGCGGCCAGCGCAGCGCCCAGGAACAGCGCGTCGGGCCCCAGCACCTGCTTGAACCAGCCGCCGACGAAGCCGACGAAGGCCACGACCATGATCAATGGCCCGGGCGTGGTCTCGCCCAGCGCGAGGCCGTCGATCATCTGCGGGCCGCTCAGCCACTGGTGGGTCTCCACCGCCCCCTGGTAGACGTACGGCAACACGGCGTAGGCACCGCCGAAGGTGAGCAATGCAGCCTTGGTGAAGAACCAGCCCATCTGGGTGAGCGTGCCGTGAAGACCGTGGGTCGCGGCCAGTGCGGCAAAGGCCAGCAACCACAGGCCGAGGCCGGCGGCCAGCACCTTGGCCAGGTGGCTGCGCGAGAACCTCGCATGCGGGGGTGTCGGCGTGAGGTCATCGATCAGTGCCGGGCCGTAGCTGGCCTTGGCACTGCCATGCCCCCCGCCCAGCGCAAACACCTGCGGCCAACGGCGTGCACCGAAGTGTCCGACCAGTGCAGCCGCCAGCACGATGGCCGGAAACGGCGTGTCCAAAGCGAAGATGGCGATGAAGGATGCCGCCGCGATGCCCCACATCCAGCGGTTCTTCAGCGCCCGCGTGCCGATGCGGTGCGCCGCGTGCAGCACGAGTGCAGTGACCGCCGGCTTGAGTCCGAAAAAAACCCCGGCCACCACGGGCACGTCGCCGAAACGCAGATAGATCCAGCTCAACCCGATCAGGATGAACAGCGACGGCAGCACGAACAAGGCACCGGCCACGATGCCGCCCCAGGTGCGGTGCATCAACCAACCGATGTAGGTGGCGAGTTGCTGCGCCTCCGGGCCGGGCAGCAGCATGCAGTAGTTCAGCGCATGCAGGAAACGCTGCTCGCTGATCCAGCGCCGGCGTTCCACCAGTTCGGTGTGCATGATCGCGATCTGCCCCGCCGGCCCGCCGAAGCTGATGAAACCGAGCTTGAGCCAGAAGCGGAAGGCCTCGGCAAAGCTCACGGCTGCAGGCGCTGCAGGCACCGCAGCCGCAGCTGCCGGCAGCTCGGTGGGTGGTGGGGTGGCGCGGCTCATGTCGGCGTTCCGGGTGCGGCATGCAATGCGTCAAACACCGCCGCTGCCGCCAGGCCAAGGTGATCGTCGTCGGCGTGGACCTCGCGCAGACCCGCCAGCACGGCCTCCAGTCCGGCTGCCTCGGGCACGGGAATGCCGCCGATGTCCAGGAAGTGCACTGCGCGTGCGATGCGCTGCAGCCGCGGGTCGGCGTCCAGGCCGAAGCTGGTGGCCAGCACCTCGAAGCTGACGCGCGAACCGACGTGCGTGAAACGCGCGCCGTCGTAGTCGAAGCCCAGGGCGCCTCGGGGTGCGGGCGTCGACCCCGCCGGGTCTGCGAGCCAGACGAAGCGCGCCTTGGGATCGATGAAGCGACGGATCAGCCAGGCGCAGGCCAGTCGATCGACCCACGGCCGTGCACGCGTGGCCCAGCGTTTGCCCTGAAACTTGCGTGGGTCCAGACGCGGGATGCCGTGCGCCGCCCGCGCCACCGGCTCACCGCGCGAAAAACGCGCATCGAGCGCCTGGCGCAGTGCGTCGAGTTCGGCCTGGGCCTGTTCGGCGGCAGCACCCGGGTAGTAGTCGATGCGGCGGAGTGACTGCAGCGCTTCGGCAGTGCCACGCCAGCGGCGCCGGGCCTCGGTCTCCTCCAGTGCAGGCAGGGCGGCGGCAAGCGACTGCGCCTCCTGGCGCCACAAGCTGTAGGCCTCGGCGCGGTCGAAGAGAGCCAGGAGCTCTTCACGTTGAGTCTCGTCGCGCGTCGACAAGTCCAGCACGCTGGCCTGGCCGCCATGCGCCCGGACCTCGGTGATCAGCGGGTCGAACATCACCGCCTGGGCGTCGGGCAGCACAAAGACCCCGTCACGCAGGGATGCGCAACCCAGCGCTTTCAGGGCGCGCCAGACGCGCAGGCGCACGGCGTTTGGCTGTGTCGGCAGGGTCAGGAACAAGGCACTCCACATTGACGTAGCATACGCTACTGATAGTGATTTAGATACTACTTATGTTGATGCACCTGCCCTGCCCCCGCCTGCAAGGGCTTGCACACCGATGGCCTCATTGCCCACAACCCTGGCTGTCGAGTTGACGCGAGTGACAATGGCCCGCCGAGCTCGGCTGGGGACAACGCCGGAGTGCCTTGATGCAAGAACCTGATGTGTCCCGAACCGCTGAGACGATGACCCCGCCCGCCGCTCCCGCCGGTGAACAGGCCGCCCCGGCCAGCCCGCCGGTGCAGGACCCGCCCGAGACCACCGTGCCGATGGCTGTGAACGTGCGCAGCCTCTCGCTGGCCGTGCTGGCCGTCCTGGCCATCGTCTTCATGCTGCGTTGGGCCAGCGCGGTGCTGATTCCGTTGATGCTCGGGCTGGTGCTCAGCTACGCGCTGACGCCATTGGTCGACGTGATGGCGCGGCGCCGGCTGCCGCGTCTGTTGGCCGCCGGTCTGGTGATGTTCGGCATCGTCGGGGGCATGGCTGCCAGCGCGTACTACCTGGCGGATGACGCGGTCGAACTGGTCGAGGCGCTGCCAGCCGCAGCCAAGAAGCTGCGCGATGCGGTGCAACGGTCTGGAAAGACCTCGACGCCCATCTCCCAGGTCCAGGAGGCGGCGGCCCACCTCGAGGCCGCCTCCAAGGAAGCCAACAAAACACCACGCATCCGCGATGGCGTGCAGGTCGTGCGGGTGGAGCGGCCCGGGCTGGACCTGAAGGAGTACCTCTGGAGCGGCACGATGGGACTGGTCACGCTGACCGGACAGTTCACGATCGTCCTTTTCATCACCGTCTTCCTGCTGGCGTCGGGTGACACCTTCCGGCGCAAGATCGTGCGCATCGCCGGGGGCCGGCTCAGCAAGCGCAAGCTCACGGTCCAGGCCATGGACGAGATCAGCGACCAGATCCAGGGCTACCTGCTGGTCCAACTGGGCATCAGCGTGCTCGTGGGCATCGCCACCTGGTTGGCCTTCTTGTGGATCGGCCTGGACAACGCGGCCGTGTGGGGCATCGGCGCGGGTGTGCTCAACCTGGTGCCCTACATCGGGCCGATTGCTGTGACGGCAGCATCGGTGCTGGTGGCGTTTCTGCAGTTCGGCACCGTCCAGGGCATGTTGCTCGTGGCCGCGGCCGGCTTGGTCATCCACATCATCGCGGGTTATGTGCTGGCGCCGTGGTTGACCAGCCGTGCGGCCAAGATGAGCCCCGTCGTGGTGTTCGTGGGCGTGATGGCCTGGGGCTGGTTGTGGGGTGTCTGGGGCCTGCTGCTGGGCATTCCCATCATGATGATGGTGAAGTCCATCTGCGACCGCGTGGAGGAACTGAAACCCATCGGGGAACTGCTGGGCGACTGAGGGGCCGGCTGTGCCAGCGCTTGGCGTCAGCGCCGCCGGGGTCTCGCCGTCAGGGCCACGACGGCCCCAATCCGCGATGCCTGCTTCTTGCCGTCGGGGGCCCGACCTCAAACGCACTTCGTGAACAAGTTGGCAACCTGCCAGATGCAGGGCTGCCACACACTGTCGGAACGGCTGACACCGGCTTCTGAGCACCTCATGCCATGCGGTCCTAACTGGTTGTTTTTTATGGGTTTTTGACAAGTTCGCGCTGCTGGCTCGGAAAATGCCTTCGCTGATGTGAGCTGCTCTCAGCCCAAACCCAAAAAAGGAATCGCGATGACCTTCCGTTCAATCATTCTTGCCTCAAGTCTGCTCATGGCCACCGGGGCCTCGCAAGCTTCTCTCGTCACCAACGGAGGCTTCGAGTCAGCCCTGAGCGGGTGGTCTTGTGTCGTCTCGGATGGAAATTGCGGAACGGGCGCCTTCTTCGGGGCCCCCGAGGGTGCCAGCCACTTCTTCGGCTTCCAGAACAGCGCACCCGCGGGTGAGCTGAGCCAAGCCTTGGCCACGGTGGCCGGTGCGTCATACAGCATTTCCTTCCAGTACACCTCGTTAACTGACGAACCTTCCAACACCCTGGCCGTCGAAGTGGGTGACCTCAGCGAGGTGCTCGACGTGCAGGTGTCCGTCTGGAAGTCCTACAGCGGCACGTTCACCGCAGCGGCTGCCCTCACCGACCTGAGCTTCCTGTTCCGCACAGTCGGCGGCAGTGGCACGCTGGGTATCGATGCCGTGGTGGTCGATCGTGCCGGCGCCGTACCGCTTCCCGCCAGCTGGACGCTGGCGCTGCTGGCCCTGGGTCTGGCAGGTGTCGCGCGTCGCACGAAGGCTTGATCAGCTGAACGGGCTGCGGTCCGCACCAAAAAACAGCGCCCCGAGGGGCGCTGTTTTTCTTTGGTGGATGCGGTGATGTGACCGGCGCGTCGTTGTCCGGGCGATGTCTGCGCCATTGCGTGTCCAGCTGCGAAGCAGCGACGCCGGTCAGCGCAGCGAAGCGTTGCTCGAGCCAGAAGCGCCACTCGCGGCTTGCCAGTGCGCCATGCCGTTGACCGGTGAAGGCCGGTACCTGGGGCACCACTGCACCAGGCAGTCTTCCAGCTCCTGGTCGTCGCAGGGTTTTGACAGGCTGCCATTCAAACCGTGCCTGGACAGCACCTTCTCGCCTGGACAGGTGCTGGAATAGGCCAGCACAGGCGTTGCCGCTCGCGACTGGTCGGCCTCGAAGCGCCTGATCGCCGCTGTCGCCCCCAAGCCGTCGAGGATCGGCATCTGCAGATCCATCAAGACCAGGTCGAAGGTCAGCTCACAGGCCAGGGCCACGGCTTCGGCACCGTCGGCAGCCAAGGTGGGCACGAGCCCACGCGACTCGAGCAAAGCCGACATCAACATCAGGTTGACCGGGTTGTCGTCGACAAGCAGCACACGAACCGGCCCATAACAGTGGGCAGTTCGACCTGCAAAGGCCGTGGCACCGCCTTCCGGCCCCAGCTCCGATTCGTCCAGCTGGGTCTGCAACCAGGACCGCAAGGTGCGGAGCAGGCCGCGGGGAGCAAGCGCAACAGGAACAGGCGTTGGGTTCATGACGGGAACCTCCCACAAAGACAGGAGAGGTCAGCTTGGCACCACGGGCCATCGGCGTATGTGCGGTGGGCCACGCGGCCACGCGCGATGCCCTGCTGCCCTATCGCGTGTGGCGGTCTTCGGTTCGCTTGCGCACGGACAGCAAATCCGAGCCCACCTAAGGTCCGACCTGTGCTCGCGGGGCCCGTCAGCCCCCAAGCCAAGTCACCGGGACCTGAAGCCAGCCGTGCCTCGTCGGACGGGTCGAGCAGGGGTTCCGCCCCCCCCTTCGGATCTAAGGAACGAGCATGCAAACCAACTACGTCACTCGCGACAACTTCGGCATGTACGCCAACAAGGACTCGGGACCCGGCCCTGAGCTGATGGGCGCCGACACCCTGTTGGGCAACGACGTCTACAACAACGACGGCGAAGACCTGGGCGACATCAAGGATTTCATGATCGACATGCGCAGCGGCAAAGTTGCGTACGCCGTTCTCTCGTTTGGCGGCGTGTTCGGCATGGGCGACAAACTCTTCGCGGTGCCCTGGGCCGCGCTGTCGCTGGACACCGCGAACAAGCGTTTTTCGCTGAACGTGCCCAAGGCGACCCTGAAGGATGCACCCGGCTTCGACAAGGACCAGTGGCCCACGATGTCCGACAAGACCTGGGCCAGCGGTGTGCACAAGTTCTACGGCTCACCTTATTCGGGCGACTGAAGACCGACGCAGCAGCATGGCCATGCTGCCCGACCCCTTCCAACTCCAGGTGAAGCCATGAACAAGGATCAAGTGCAGGGCACGCTCAAAGACGCTGCCGGCAAGCTTCAGGAAACTGCTGGCTGGGTTCTGCGCAACAACCGACTGCAGCGCCAGGGCGTCCGCACGCAGGTGCATGGGCAGGCGCAGCGGGCCGTCGGCGACATCAAGGCCATCGTCAAGAACGTCAGCAAGGCCTAGTTGGCACAAGCACCGCGGGCACCAGGCCCCGGTGCTGGCGCCCTCGCGCCGGGTCAGGCGCTTGCTGCGCAACACCCACCGTCGGGATTGGGCCAACGACCTGCCTGGTCTCGCCGGCCGGCTGCGCTGGCATCGTCACTTCATGCAGAAGCGGGAAGACGAGTTGGCCATCGATTGGCACAAGCTCGTACGGTCGCGCCTCCGGCTGGCTGAACTTCCGCTGCGCGCCATGCGGGTCAGCTTTGCCGCCTACCCGCTGGTGCCAGATGCAGATGCCGTCGGGCACCACCGGCATCAACACGCTGCGCTTCTCGTTGGCGTCGCCAAAGGGGCCCAGCCTCAGATCTTGCGGCCGAAGGCAATTCAAATTTGACGCACGTCAATCACGAGCGCCCCGACTGCGCGCCCAATGGTCGAACTCTGGCACCACGAGAAGAACACGCACGCACTCAAGGACCTGTTCACATCGGATGTCGGCCTCTTGAGCCTGGCCGTTCTGGTGTTCATGCTCGGCATGGGGGTCTTCTTCATGCGTTACTTCATCCAGCACATGCGCGAAGACACCAAGCGGGCTGCGGCACCAGCTGCGGCATCGAATGCGGCTTGTCCGCGCAGCTGCTCCAACCCTCCCTGAACCCCTTCACATCGATGCAGATCACGCCCCACAGCTACCGCGAACTGACACACGCCGTTTCCTCCGAACTGGGCAGCCTGCGCGCCAGCACGCCCGACGTGATGAAGGCCTTCGGCGACTTGGGCCGGGCAGCCACCGCCGCCGGTGCGCTGGACAAAAAGACCAAGGAACTGATCGCGCTGGCGCTCAGCGTCGCGGTGCGTTGCGACCCGTGCATCGGCTTTCACACGCAGGCCCTGGTGAAGCTGGGCGCCAGCCGCCAGGAAGTGGACGAAACACTGGGTGTCGCGATCTACATGGGCGGTGGCCCCTCGCTGATGTATGCAGCGAGTGCCGTCAAGGCCTTCGACGAAGCCGCAGGCGCATCGAAGGCCTGAACCTGAAGGCGGCCAGTTGCCGCTCAGGCCGTGATGCAAACGGTGCCACCCGGCAGCGCCGCGGTCATTGGGCCTGGCCGTGTGTCAGGTGACCGGCCCGACGGCCAGCCTGACCATCGATCACAGCTGCAGGCGTTCCTGGCGCAGGCCTTCGAGGACCCAGGCCCGACCGCGCCCACCCGACTGCAGGGCATGATCGGGCCTCGGCGCCGCCCGGCGTGACCCACACTTCCCTTGTCAGGACCCCGCTGTGAGCCCACCCGATCCGGTACCTTTCGACGACCCGGCCGGCACCTGGAACCGCCGCTTTTCCCAGGACGGCTACCTCTTCGGCGTCGAGCCCAATGCGTGGCTGCGCGAACAGGCCCACCACTGGCAGGCCGGGCAACACATCCTGAGCGTGGCCGACGGCGAAGGCCGCAACAGCGTGTGGCTGGCGCGCCAGGGCCTGCTGGTCGACGCCTTCGACATTGCCGACGTCGGTGTGGCCAAGGCACGAAGGCTGGCCACCAGCCAGGGCGTGGCGGTCAATTTCTCGGTCGCCGACTGCGACGGTTTTGCCTGGCCCCAGGCGCACTACGACGGTGTGGCCGCCATCTTCGTTCAGTTTGCCGACCCCGCGCTGCGCACGCGCCTGTTTGCGCACATCGTCGACTGCCTGAAACCCGGTGGCGTGCTGGTGCTGCAGGGCTACACGCCCAAGCAACTGGACTACCGCACCGGCGGTCCGCCGCATGCCTCGCACCTGTACACCGACGCGATGTTGCGAGAAGCCTTTGCCTCGATGGACGTGACCGTGCTGCGCGAGTACGAGGCGGAGGTGTCCGAAGGCAGCGGCCACCACGGGCGTTCGGCGCTCATCGGGCTGGTGGCCCGGCGCCGCTGAATCGCCCGATCCCTTCCTCGCCGCGGACTATGGCGGCGATGAGGGAAATTGGTTTGATCGTCTGCAACGCCGTCTCTAGAGTGGAGCTCCTTTCGACCACAGCCCCAGGAGATGACGATGTCAGAACAAGCCAAGTGCCCCTTTGCGAACGGAACACGCAAGAACGCAGTGGCGGGTGCGCCGGCCAACGCAGCTTGGTGGCCCAACCAGTTGAACCTGAAGATGCTGCACCAGCATTCCGAGAAGTCCGACCCGATGGGCCCGGCCTTCGACTACGCCGAAGCATTCAAGGCCCTTGACCTGCAGGCCGTCGTCAAGGACCTGCATGCCCTGATGACGGACTCGCAGGACTGGTGGCCGGCCGACTACGGCCACTACGGTCCCTTTTTCATCCGCATGGCCTGGCACAGCGCCGGCACTTACCGCATCGCCGATGGCCGTGGTGGTGCGGGTGCAGGTGCGCAGCGATTTGCACCGCTGAACAGCTGGCCCGACAACGGCAACCTGGACAAGGCACGGCGCCTGCTGTGGCCGATCAAGCAGAAGTACGGCCGCCAGATTTCGTGGGCCGACCTGATGGTGCTGGCCGGCAACGTGGCACTGGAATCGATGGGCTTCAAGACCTTCGGTTTTGCCGGTGGACGACCCGACATCTGGGAACCGGAAGAAGACATCTACTGGGGCCCTGAAGGCAAGTGGCTGGCCGACGAACGCTATCGCGGCGACCGTGAACTCGACAATCCGCTGGCGGCCGTGCAGATGGGCCTGATCTACGTCAACCCCGAAGGCCCGAACGGCAACCCCGACCCGCTGGGTTCGGCACGCGACATCCGCGAAACCTTCGCCCGCAAGGCCATGGACGACGAAGAAACCGTCGCGCTGACCGCCGGCGGTCACACCTTCGGCAAGACCCACGGCGCCGCCGACCCGGGCCAGTACGTGGGCCCCGAACCCGAGGGTGCTTCGATCGAAGAACAGGGGCTGGGCTGGAAGAACAGCTTCGGCAGTGGCAAGGGTGTGCACACCATCACCAGCGGCCTGGAAGGCGCCTGGACGCCCAACCCCATCCAGTGGGACAACGGCTACTTCGAAACCCTGTTCGGCTTCGAGTGGGAGCTCACCAAGAGCCCCGCCGGCGCACACCAGTGGAAGCCCAAGGGCGATGCCGGTGCCGGCACCGTGCCCGACGCACACGACCCGAACAAACGCCATGCGCCGATGATGTCCACCGCCGACATGGCGATGCGCATGGACCCGGTCTACGAAAAGATCTCGCGCCGTTTCATGCAGGACCCAGCGGCATTTGCCGACGCTTTTGCCCGCGCCTGGTACAAGCTGACGCACCGCGACATGGGGCCGCTGAGTCGCTACCTGGGTCCGCTGGTGCCGAAGGAAGAGCTGATCTGGCAAGACCCGGTGCCGGCGGTCAACCATGTGCTGGTCGACGAGCAGGACATCGCCACGCTGAAGGGCCACTTGCTGGCATCCGGTTTGTCGATTGCGCAACTCGTCAACACGGCCTGGGCATCGGCAGCCACCTTCCGCGGCAGTGACAAGCGGGGTGGTGCCAACGGCGCACGCATTCGCCTGGCGCCGCAGAAGGACTGGGCCGTCAACCAGCCGACCGAACTGGCCTCGGTGCTGCGGCAACTGGAAAACATCCAGCAGGGATTCAACGCCGCGGCTGTTGGTGGCAAGCAGGTGTCGCTGGCCGACCTGATCGTGCTGGGCGGTTGTGCTGCCGTCGAAGCCGCCGCGAAAAAGGCCGGCCACGACGTGAAGGTGCCCTTTGCGCCGGGTCGCACCGACGCATCACAAGCCCAGACCGACGTGGCGTCTTTTGCCGTGCTGGAACCGGTGGCCGACGGCTTTCGCAACCACGTGCGCCAAGACCTGGCCGGCGCCGCTGCCGAGTTGCTGATCGACAAGGCGCAGTTGCTGACACTGACGGCACCCGAGATGACGGTGCTCGTCGGCGGCTTGCGTGTGCTGAATGCCAACAGCGGCCGCTCGCCACTGGGTGTGTTGACGCAGCGCGCAGAAACGCTGAGCAACGACTTCTTCGTCAACCTGCTGGACATGAACACGGCGTGGCAGAAGTCGGCCACGAGCGCCGGGGTGCTGGAAGGCCGCGACCGCAAGACAGGTGAGCTGAAGTGGACAGGCACCGTGGTCGACCTGGTCTTCGGCTCGAACTCGCAGTTGCGTGCGCTGGCCGAGGTCTACGCCAGCACCGACGGCGAAGCGAAGTTTGTGCATGACTTCGTGGCCGCGTGGAACAAGGTCATGAACCTGGACCGCTTCGACCTGGCGTGATGGCCCGTGTGGCGGCGCCGATGGGCGCCGCCCGGTGTTTCCGCCCAGGGTCACCGCCATGACACCAGCGGCAAGTGTGCCGGTTCTCCGCATCACGCGCGCGACATTCATGCAACGCGGCAAGTCGCCGCTTGAGGTGGCGCGCCTGCAACGATGCCACGGCGCCGCAGCTGCCGCTGAACCGTGTGGTGGCGCGTGCCTCGGCGCTCAGGAAGGTGTCTGCAACCTCGCCTGCTAACTCGCCCGCTAGGTTGGCTGCTGTGTCGCCTGACTTTGCGCCTGTTCCTGCTCCTGCAGGTGGCGCCACATGACCTTGCCCGAACCGCTCTTGGGCAGCGCGTCGACAAAGGCCACCAGCTTGGGCACCTTGTAAGCCGCCATGTGCTCGCGTGCCCAGTCGATGATGTCCTGCGGCTGCGCGGTGGCCCTGGCCTCGGCCCTGAGCACGACCACCGCCTTCACCGTTTCGCCGCGGTAGGCATCGCGGGCACCGATGATGCAAGCCTCTTGCACCAGCGGGCACTTGAAAAGCAGCAGCTCCACCTCGCTGGGCCAGACCTTGAAGCCGCTGGCGTTGATCATGCGCTTCAGGCGGTCGGTGATGAAGAAGTAGCCTTCTTCGTCGCGCCGGCCCAGGTCGCCGGTGCGGAAGAAGGACTTGCCGCCGAGGGTGATGAACGCTTCGCGTGTGGCTTCGGGGTGGCCCCAATAGCCTTTGAAGACCATCGGCCCGTGGGTCACGATCTCGCCGGTTTCGCCCACCGGCAGTTCCTGCAGCGTGGCCGGGTCGATGATGCGGCTGTCGACACCGAACAGCGGTATGCCCAGGCATTGCAGCTTGGCCCGTTCGGGTGGGTTGGCGTGGCTGGGTGCAGCAGTTTCGGTCAGGCCGTAGCCTTCGGCGAAGTTGATGCCGAATTCTGCCTGCAGACGCTCGGCCACCGCGTGCGGCATCGCAGCGCCCCCGCCCGACAGGTAACGCAGGCTCGACAGGTCGAAGCCCTTGTAGTTGGGGCTGCCGAAGAGGTCGATGATCATGGTCGGGATGCAGGTCCAGTGCGACACACGGTGGCGCGAGATCAGCCGCCCGGCGAGTTCACGGTCCCAGCGCGGCATCAGCACCACGGTGCTGCCCAGGTAGATGGGAATCAGCACACCGTACAACATGCCGGTGATGTGGAACATCGGTACCACGCCCAGGCTCACGGCCTCGGCGCTGGCATGACCCCAGAGTGCACTGCCCACGATGTTGGGCATCAGCGTGCGGTGCGTGTGCACGCAGCCCTTGGGCAGTCCGGTGGTGCCCGAGGTGTAGGGCAAGAGCGCCATGTCGTCGGGCTGGGCGGTGTGCGGGCCGGGCCGGTGGCCCGCGGCCATGGCGTCCAGCCAGCGCACGGTGCCAGCCGGCAAAGGTGGGTCGGCCAGCAACCAGTCCAGCATGGCCGAGGATGGGGACTCGGCCGGGTCCAGCGTCATGGGCATGGCGTCGGCCAGCCGGGTGGCCACGACGTGCTGCAGGCGCAGGGCGGCAGGCAGTTGCTGGTTGGCCTGGTGCACGGTGTTGGCGAGGTCGGCCGTGGTCAGCGCCACCCGCGCTTGCGGGTCGGTGATGTAGTGGCCGAACTCGTCGGCCCGGTTCATCGGGTTGACCGGCACGACCACGGCGTTGGCGCGCTGCACCGCGTAGAAGGCCACCACGAATTGCGGGCAGTTCTGCATGAACAGCAGCACGCGGTCGCCCTGCGCCACACCATGCGCCTGCAGCCAGCCGGCCAGCGCTTCGGCCTGCTGGTGCAGCTGGCGAAAGCTCAGGGGCTGGCCGCAGAAGACGTAGGCCGCCTTGTCGGGGTAGCGGCGGGCGCTGACCTCGAGGTTGAACCAGAGCGAAGTCTCGGGCAGCACCAGTTCACGGGGCAGGCGCGCGGGCCAGATGCCGCGCGTGGTGGTGGTCGCAACAGACGCATTCTGAACAGGCTGGGCATCGGCGGCGCCGACAGCGGTGGGCAAGGACAAGGCGGGCTCCGAAAGCTTCATGTCCAGGGTGTACCGGCTGCGGCGCCTGGCGTCATCCAGCCTTTCCCTCACTGGTGCGCCTCGGTGTCACCTGCGCGACGCGCTTGGCGTGAGGTGCAGCCGCTGCGGCGAGGTTTCAGCGTGGCGGCGTCACTGCTTCCAGCGCTGGCACGACGGGTGGCCTGCGAAGTCGGCCCTGCCGCATTCACGTTCCATGCACACCAGGTAACGCACACCATCGCGCGACCCGCAATCCGGGCCCGGGCCTGCCGGCACGGCAGCCGCAGGAGGCGGTGCGACCGGCGCCGGGGTCTCGGCGCGCGGGCGTTGCGCTTCGGCGGGGCGGGTGCTGGTGCGCGCTGGCGCCGCGTTGGATGGGGCTGCCGGCCGGGCCGGCGCTTCTGCCCGCCGAACGGGTGCAGGTGGCGGAACGACCACGGTCTGCACCGCCGATTCACCGGCCGCCTGGGATGCCGCCGCCGCTGCGGCCGAAGCGGCAGCGTCCACTGCGGTGCCTGCACCCACCGTCACCGCACTGGCGGCGTCGGCCGCTGCCGGCAGCGCCGGCACCGAGGCGGCCACGAGGGCAGCCGAAGCGGCCGATGCCGCAGGCTGGGCCACGGCCGGTGGCAGCAGCGCTGCCGGTGCAACCGGCGGGTTGATCTGCGGCCAGAACACCACCGCCGCCACCACCGCCGCAGCCGCCAGCAGGCCCAGGACCAGCGGCAGCTTCGACCGCGCGGGCTGCGAAGCCAGAGCCGGGTTGGTGGCCGGGCCACCCCCGCCCATGGGCTGGCTGTCGGCCATGATGTCCGGATGACCCACCGCCTCGGCGCCGCCACGGCGCACCACGGTGGTGGTGTCGACCGGCGCCGGGCGCACACCGGTGATGCCCGAGGCACGTTCGGGTTCGAGCCAGACGTGTTCGGTGACACCCCCTGCCGGCACCGTGGGCGAAACCATCTGCGTGGCCTGGTCACCCACGTCCAGGTCGATGCGCCCTTCGCCCACTTGTGGCGGCAGCACACTGGTGCGTTCCCAACGCAAGGTGGCGCCATCGGCCGGCCGGTGCACCGGCGGCGGCGCCTGGCCTTCCAGCACGTGCCGCAACTCGGCCACGCTTTGTGGGCGGTCGGTGGGGCGCGGGCACAACATCCAGTCGATGGTGTGCAGGAAGGTGTCGCTGCAACCCGGCAGCAGCTCGGTCGTCAGGCACGACGCCTCGTCGTGCACGGTGCGCGCCGTGGCCGGTGGCGGCGGGCGGCCCAGCAGCATGTAGTGCAGCGTGGCACCCAGCGCGTACAGGTCGGTCCACGGGCCCTGTTTCACCGAACCGGCTTCACCGTACTGTTCGATCGGTGCATAGGCCGGCTTCAAGATGGCCGTCAGCGCCTGGCTCTTGTCGCTGAGCACCCGCCGCGCGGCGCCGAAGTCCATCAGTACCGGGCGGCCGTCAGCTTCGATCTGGATGTTGTCGGGCGCGATGTCGCGGTGGTAGACACCTTCGCTGTGCAGCCTCTCGATGGCACCCAGCAGGGGCATCAGCATGCGGCGCATCCAGGCTTCGTCGGGCCCGGCGCTCATGTCGGCGCGGATTTCCTTCAAGGTGCGCCCACGCAGCACCGGCATGGCCATGTAAGCGGTGCCGTTGGCTTCCCAGAAGCGAAACACCTTCAGCAACGACGGGTGGTCGAAGCGCGCCAGCAGCTTGGCTTCGTTGACAAACGACCGCAGCCCCAGTGCAAAGCTCTCGGCGTCGGAATGCGACCGCAGCGAGACATGCATGGTCTCGGTGCGGCCGGCCAGCGACGCCGGCATGTACTCCTTGACGGCGACCTCGCGTTCGAGGGCATGATCGAAGGCCAGATAGACGATGCCGAAACCGCCCACCCCCAAGAGACTGAGCAACTCGAACTCGCCCAGGCGCGTGCCGGGTGGCAAGGCGCTGGGTGCGTCGGTGCGAAAAGGTGAGGCGCCAGAAGACATGGTTCAAAGAGCTTACCAGGGAAGAAACATCTGGAAACCCGCAATCGGACGGGTGTGGCGCACCTCCGGCGCTGACGCCGCCCATCGATGAGCCGAGCCGGACCGCTGTGGCAATACCAGAGCTTCATGCGCCTGTGGTTCGCCCGCCTGGCCTCGGTGGCGGCCGGCCAGATGCTGATGGTGGCGCTGGGCTGGCAGATGTACGACCTGACCGGATCGGCATGGGACCTGGGGCTGGTGGGGCTGATGCAGTTTTTGCCTGCACTGGTGCTGACCTTGCCCGCCGGGCAATGGATCGACCGCCGCCACCGCGGCCGCATCCTGGCGGGCTGCCTGATGGTGCAGGTGGCCGTGGCGTTGGTGTTGACGCTGGGCAGCAGCGCGGGCCTCGTGTCGCGCGAATGGCTGCTGGCGCTGTCGGTGGTGCTGGGCGCCCTGCGTGCAGTGCAGATGCCGGCCCAGCAGGCATTGACGCCGCTGCTGGTGCCTGCCGCTGAGCTGCCACGTGCACTGGCCTTCAGTTCGGCCGGCCTGCAAGGTGCGGTCATCGCCGGGCCGGCGATCGGAGGCCTGATCTACGTCGCCGGACCGACCGCCACCTACGGCACCTGCGCACTGCTGTTCGCCATCGCGTCGGCCTTGTGCCTGGCCATCCGCTACGAGCACGAACCGCCACCCCACGAACCGGTCAGCTGGCGCAGCGTGATGGCCGGTCTGCGGTTCGTGGTGCAGCACAAAGTGGTGCTCGGCGCCGTGACACTGGACCTGTTTGCCGTGCTGCTGGGTGGCGCCACCGCCCTGCTGCCGATGTTTGCGAAGGACATCCTCTTTGTCGGCCCGGTGGGCCTGGGCCTGCTGAGGGGTGCGCCGGCCATTGGCGCGCTCTTGATGTCACTGGCGCTCACGCGCTGGCCGGTGCGGCGGCGCACCGGGCCCCTGCTGCTGTCGTCTGTGGCGGTGTTCGGCCTGGCGACGCTGGTGTTCGGCCTGTCGACGAACTTTATGCTGTCGATGCTGGCGCTGGCCATCACCGGCGCCGCCGACATGGTCAGCGTGGTCATCCGCCAGACGCTGGTGCAACTGGAAACGCCCGACGCGATGCGCGGGCGGGTCAGCGCCGTCAACTCGCTCTTCATCGGCGGCTCCAACCAATTGGGCGAATTCGAGTCGGGGGCCACCGCCGCGTGGCTCGGCCCGGTGGGTTCGGTGGTCCTTGGGGGGGTGGGCGTGTTGCTGGTGGCAGCTGCCTGGCCGCGCCTGTTCCCGGCGCTGGCGCGGCGCGACGCATTGCTCCCAGGCGGCACGGGTCGGCCCAATCCGGCGGATTGAGTCGAGGCACAGGCCTGGAACGCATGCGGGGCAGTTGAGGCAGACGGGGCCGCTGAGTCATCTCAAGCCTCATCCACGTTTGGCTTCGGCGCGCACACGGGCGTGGCGGCCACGGGCTTTCCACTGCTGCACCTGCACCTTGCGTTCGAGTGCAGTCAGCGTGTCGCGACGGGCTTCGCGCAGCAGCTTGTTGTAGTTTTTCAATCGCTCGTGCGGCACGTGCTCGCGCACCGCGCAGCCCGGTTCGTCCTGGTGGCAGCAGTCGCGGAAGCGGCACTGACCGGCCAGTTGCGCGATGTCACTGAAGGCCGCGCCCAGGTCGCCGGCTTCACCGTCCAGCCGAAGCGTGCGAAGGCCCGGTGTGTCGATGATGCAAGCGCCGTGCGGCGTGGCATGCAGGCTGCGCGCCGTGGTGGTGTGGCGGCCGCGGCTGTCGCCGCTGCGGTTGGCCCCGGTGTTGGCCACCTCGCTGGCCATCAGCGTGTTGGTCAGCGTGCTCTTGCCGGTGCCGCTGGAGCCCAGCAGCACCAGCGTCTGACCCGGCTGCAGCCACGGCGCCAGGGCCTGCCGGGTGTCGGCGGCCAGCGCATTGACGGCCACCACCGAAGCCTCGGGCGGCAGCAGCGCCTGCACCTGGGCCACCCGTTCCGCCGTGGGTTCGCACAGGTCGGCCTTGGTCAGCACCACCAGCGGTGTCACACGCGCCATCTGCGCCAGCGCCACGAAACGTTCCAGCCGGCGCAGGCTGAAGTCGTGGTCCAGGCCCATCACCAGCATCGCCGTGTCGACGTTGCTGACGATGACCGCTCGCGTGACCTTGTCGCGGCCGTCGTGCAAGCGGCGCACCAGCTGGTTGACCGGCGGCACACGTTCGTGCGCCCACCACTCGGCCAGTGGGTTTTGCTGGGCCAGCACCCAGTCACCGACCGCGATGGCTTCGCCATCGACGGCCAAGGTGGCACGCAGTGCCGGCAGCAGACGCGCCGCGTGTTCGCTGCCGCCGTCGTGCAGGCGGATGCCTTCGCGTTGCACCTCGGTCACGCGCATCAGCACGGGCTCGGTGCAGAAGTGGCGCAAAGCCACCAGTTCCTGGATCACGGCGGGTGTGAGGCCGATGCCACGCAGCCGCTCGAAAGCGCTTGAGTCGATCATGGAAGTTCCGGGCAAGACAAACCATCGCGGCGCACACGCGGCCGCACAAGCCGAAGCGAAACGCTTCGGCAGCTTCAGGGGATGGGGGTCTGTCGGCCGCGACGGTCAGTCACGGCGGCTCGGAACGGTGGTCAGCGGGGGGGCTGACCTTGCAGGCAGATTGCCCGCTTAACCGAGTTGCAGTGCCAGGCGCGCGCAGGCCGACAAGAGGGCGGTGTCCGTGTTCTTCATGGCGGGCCTCCTGCAGGTGCGGGTTGATGAGAGCCGCAATGTGCGCTGCGGTGCGCACGGCGTCAAGGGGCGCATGCCCACAAACGGGCCGATGAACGAGGGGTGTGTCGCTGTTCGCCCACAGCCTGTGCGCCCGGGCCGGCGAGTCACAGCCGATATGCTGCCGCGATGGATGAGGTGAAGCTGCTGCATGCCGACGTCGACCTGCTGGTGGTCGACAAACCTGCAGGTCTGCTGTCCGTGCCAGGTCGAGGCGACGGCGAACAGCACAACCTGACGGTGCACTTGCGCCGGCAGTTTGTCGACGCCATGGTGGTGCACCGGCTCGACCAGGCCACGTCGGGCCTGATGCTCTTTGCCCGCCATGCCGACATGCAACGCAGCCTGAGCATGGCCTTCGAAGCGCGCCAGGTGCACAAGCGGTATGTGGCCGTCGTGCACGGCCACGTGGCGGGTGAATCCGGGTCCATCGATGCGCCGCTGATGGCCGACTGGCCGCACCGTCCGCGGCAGAGGGTGGATGCCGAACGTGGCAAACCTGCACTCACCCATTGGCGCGTGACACAACGTGAATCGCACACGACCAGGCTGCAGCTGGAACCCGTGACGGGCCGGTCGCACCAGCTGCGTGTGCACCTCTTGTCCATCGGCCACCCCATCGTGGGCGACATGTTGTATTCGGAAGGCTGGCCCGCTCACCCTCGGCTGCTGCTGCATGCCACACAGCTGAGGTTGTTGCACCCGCGCACCGGAAAAGCGCTGGACTTCGACTGTCCGCCCCCGTTCTGAACGCCGCTACATTCCTTGTCTTTCGCCGCACACCGGCCCGAGCGAGGAACAAACCCATGCACCTGACCATCCTGACCGGCGCTTCGCGCGGCCTGGGTCGCGCCGTCGCCGAGCAGTTGCTGGCACGTGGCCACCATGTGCTGGCGTTGTCGCGACAGGCCGCAGAGATGCCCGTCCCGCCAGGCGGCCAACTCACACCGTGGGCCGTCGACCTGGCCGACACGGCGCCGGTGGCCGAGCGCCTGGTGCACTGGCTTGGCTCGCTGGACGGCAGCCGCATTGCATCGGCCACCTTGATCAACAACGCGGGCGTGGTGTCGAATCCCGCGCCGCTGTCGGCGGGTGATGCCGGCGAATTGCTCAATGCCATTCGCGTGGGCCTGGAAGCACCGCTGCTGTTGACCGCGGCCTTTCTGCGTGCCACGGCCACATGGTCTGCGCCGCGCAAGGTGCTGCTGGTGTCGTCGGGGCTGGGCCGGCGCGCGATGGCCGGCAGCGCCAGCTACTGTGCAGCCAAGGCCGGTCTCGACCATCTGGCTCGGGCGGTCGCGCTGGAGGAAGCGGACAAACCGGGCGGCGCCCGCATCGTGTCGCTGGCACCCGGTGTCATCGACACCGACATGCAGGTGCAGCTGCGCACCGCCGACCGGAAGCTTTTCCCTGCGGGCGAGATGTTTGCCGGCTTGAAGTCGGGCGGCCAGCTCGACAGCCCGGCCACCGCGGCCACCAAGCTGCTGAACTACCTGGACCGCGCTGACTTCGGCAGCCAACCGGTTGGCGACGTGCGCGACGCCTGATGCCTACCCGCGCCGAAGAGCTGATCAGCAGCCTGGCGCTGCAGCCGCACCCGGAGGGCGGCTGGTACCGCGAGGTCTTCCGGTCCCCGCACACCGTGCAGGCCGCGGACGAACGGCCGCTGCGAGCGGCGCTGACGAGCATCGACTTCCTGCTGCAACAGGGCCAGTTCAGCGCCTGGCACCGCGTGCGTTCCGACGAGGTGTGGCACTTGCTGGAAGGTGAGTCACTCAGCTTGTGGCTGTTGCCACCCGGCGGTGTCCAGGCGCAACAGGTGCTGCTGTCGGCCACCACGGTGCGCCGGCATGTGGTGCCGGCCGACTGGTGGCAAGCCGCCGAACCCGGCGGCGACTTTGCTTACGTCGGCGCCACGGTCGGGCCGGGCTTCGACTTTGCCGATTTCAGCTTTGGCCGCGACGACCCGGCCTTGTGCGCGGCCTTGTTGCAGCACGCACCGGACCTGAGCCGTCTGCTGTAGCTCAGTCGCCCAGACACAGGCCCAGTGCCCGCACCGCCTGCACCAGCGGGTGGTCGAGCGGCACCTTGCGCTGTCGGCCCGCCACGTCGGCCAGCGGCACGCTGATGCAGCTGTCGGACTGCAGCGCCGCCATGCGGCCAAACTGCCCGGCCTTCACCAGCTGCGCGGCGTGGCAGCCGAAGCGGGTGGCCAGCACACGGTCGAAGGCTGTGGGCGTGCCACCGCGCTGGGTGTGCCCCAGCACCGTGGCGCGCACTTCGCTGTCCAGCCGTGGCTGCAGTTGTTGCTGCAGGGTATGCGCCACGCCGCCCAGCCGCAAGGGGTCGGGGCTGCCGGGCAAGGTGGCGCGCAAGGTCAGCGCCTGGCCGGCTGCATGTGCGCCTTCGGCAATGCAGATCAGCGTCGGCTCGCCCCGCTTTTCGCGTTCGCGGCAATGGTGGGCCACGGCATCGACCGAATAGGGCAGCTCGGGCAGCAGGATCACGTCGGCGCCCCCGGCCACACCGCCTTCCAGCGCAATCCAGCCCGCGTAACGACCCATGGTCTCGGCAATCATCACGCGGCCATGGCTGCGCGCGGTGGTGGCCAGGCGGTCCAGTGCTTCGGCCACCACGGCCACCGCACTGTCGAAACCGAAGGTGCGTTCGGTGTGCGCCAGGTCGTTGTCGATGGTCTTGGGCACACCCACCACCGGCAGGCCGGCTTCGTGGAAACGGTGGGCGATGGCCATCGTGCCGTCGCCACCGATGGCCACCAGCGCGTCCAGCCCCAGGCTGCGGGCAAAGGCCAGTGCCGCTGGCGAGCGGTCACCGCCGGTCGGATCATGCGGGTCGTGCGGGTCGTGCGGGACGTGGAAAGGGTCACAAGTGTTGTCACTGCCCAGCACAGTGCCGCCCTGCGCCAGGATGCCACTCACGTCGGAAGCCAGCAACGGCCGCGCCCGGTGGTCGAGCAGGCCACGAAAGCCGCGCTCGATGCCGGTGACCTTTGCGCCGCAGCCGCTGTGCAAAGCCAGCGTGACGGCGCGGATCACGGCGTTCAAGCCGGGGCAGTCGCCGCCGCCTGTGAGGACACCGATGTGCATCAGGCCTGCCCCCGTCGAATCCTCAGGCCGCCAGCCAGGCCGCCAGGTCGGCCTTCAGCTGCATCAGATCGGCCTGGCGCGTGTACATCATGTGCCCCGCGTCGTAGTAGCGGTGCTGAACCCGCGCCATCACGTCGCGCGGCACGTCCAGCTGCGCCAGGCTCCAGTCGCTGGCGCTGTAGGGCGTGCCCAGGTCGTAGCGGCCACTGGCCGCCAGCACTTTCAAGTTGCTGTTGCGGCGCAGCGCCAGCGCCAGGTCGGGGCTGGTCGACGTGAAGCCCATGCGGCTGCTCTCGCCGCGATTCCAGTTCCAGCCGCGGTTGACATCGCGCGCCAGCACCTCGTAGCGCTGCTCGAAGTTCAGGCCCAGCTGCTCGCTGAAGTAGCCCATCGCGGCCATCGTGTAGGGCGCGGCAATGGCTTCGATGCCAGGGTCGAATTCCCAATCGCGGCTGCGGCTGGCGGCCATCGGGCCGGTCGAACGGGCTTCCAGGCGGCCGACGATCAGGCCCTTGTGGCGCAGGGCCTCGAAGAAGAAGGTCTGGTCGGCGATGCGCAGGTTCTTTTCCTCCACCAGTTCGCGCGCCAAGCCCGTGAGTTCGGCGATGCGTTTGGCAGCGCGGCTGCGCTGTTTGTCGCTGAGCCTGGCGCCCGCCTGCAGCACGGCCGTGTATTCCTCTTGCACATAGGCTTCGGCCGCCGTGCGCGCGGCTTCTGGCGAAGCTGCGTGCGGCCCTTGCAGCAAGCCGTGGTACTGCGCCACGTTGGCAAACGCCGGCAGGAACAGCGCGTACGGCAAGTCGTTGGCCGGTGCAAACACGATGCTCTGCAGGTCCATCGCGCAAGACACCAGGATCACGCCCGACAGCACGACACCCATGTCCTGCAGCTTGTTGGCCAGACCGGCACCGCGTGTGGTGCCGTAGCTTTCGCCGGCCAGGTACACCGGTGAACCCCAGCGCTTGTGCCGGGTGAGCCACAGCCGCATGACCTCGGCCAAGGCATCGATGTCGCCGTCCACCGACAGCATCTTCTTGCGCGCCGCCTCGCTCGCGGTCAGCGACCAGCCGGTGTGCGGCGGGTCGATGAAGACCAGGTCGAAATGCTCGAACCAGCTGTGCGGGTTGTCTTCCACACCATACGGCGCCTGCGGCATGCTGCCGTCGTCGGGCACCACCACCCGCTTCGGCCCCAAGGCGCCCAGGTGCAGCCAGATCGAAGCCGAGCCGGGGCCGCCGTTGAAGGCAAAACAGACCGGGCGCTGGGCAGCGCTGGCACCCTTAAGCAGGTAGGCCGTGGTCATGATCACCGCCTCGGGCTCGCCCAGCCCACCGGGCGCCACTGGCACGAAGGCGGCTTGCACGTCGTAGTCGAGCGTGCGCCCGCCCAGTGTCACCTTGCCCGTGCTGTTGGCGGCCGGGGTGGCCAGCAGTTTGTCGAAGCGTTCCTTGCTGCGCTTGGCGGCGTCGGTGTCGGGTGATGCGGGTGCTGCTGCGTCGGCCATCGGGGTCTTTCCGAGAGTCAAAACCTCAGACCATAACGCAGCCCACAGGTCAGTCCGACGAGAGAAAGTCCGCGTAGCGCGCCATGTCCACGTTGCCCCCGCTGACGATCACACCCACCCGCTGGCCACGCGCCTGCACCACGCCTTCCAGCAGGGCCGCCGCGCCCAGGCAGCCCGTGGGTTCGACCACCATCTTCATGCGCTCGGCGAAGAACTTCATGGTTCGAACCAGCTGGGCGTCGCTGACCGTGACGATGCCTTTCACCAGCCGCTGGATGACCGGAAAAGTGAGATCGCCGCTGCGCTGCGTCTGTGCGCCGTCGGCAATGGTCTTGGGTGTGTCGATGTGCACGATCTCACCGCGTGCCAGGCTCTGCTGCGTGTCGTTGCCCGCCTCGGGCTCGACACCGATGACCTGGATGCCCGGGCTCTGCTGGTGGGCGGCCACGGCGCAGCCCGAGATCAGGCCACCGCCGCCCACACACACCAGCAACAGGTCCAGCGCACCGGTTTCGGCCAGCAGTTCGGCCGCCGCCGTGCCCTGCCCCGCCATCACGTGCGGGTGGTCGTAGGGCGGGATCAGCGTCATGCCGCGCTCGGCGGCCAGTTGACGACCGATGGCTTCGCGGTCCTGCGTGTAGCGGTCATAGAGCACGACCTCGCTGTGCGCCTGGCCTTGTTGGTATTCGCGCGTGGCGGCCAGCTTGGCCGCGGGCGAATCGGCCGGCATCACGATGACCGAGGGCATGCCCAGCAGCCGCGCCGACAAGGCGATGGCCTGCGCGTGGTTGCCCGAGGAAAAGGCGATCACGCCACCAAGCCGCTGCTCGGGCGTGAATTGCGCCAAGGCGTTGTACGCGCCGCGGAACTTGAAGGCGCCCATGCGCTGGAAGTTCTCGCACTTGAAAAAAACCTGTGCGCCCGCGCGGGTGTTGGCCGTGTGCGAGGTCAACACCGGCGTACGGTGCGCCACGCCGTGCAGGCGTTGCGCAGCGGCTTCGATGTCGGCAGGGGTGATGGCCAGGTCGTTCATGTCGGAGCCTTCGTTCACGTTGACGGGATCCCTTGGTCAGGATCCGGATGCGGCCCTTGGAAGCCGCCTTGCCTGAATGTCAGCACCAGCGTGTCGCGCCAGCTTGGCAAGGCCGGGTCCAGCGGCTGGATGGGTGTGGACTCGTGGACCACCCGCTCGTCGTCCAGCAGCAAGGCGCTCCACGGCTCGTCCAAGGTGAAACGCACGCCTTGCGGGCCACGGGCGTCGAAGACGCGTGTCTCACCGCCCTTCACGTTGCCACGGCCGACAAACACAACCACCACCAGGTCCACGCCATCACGGTGGGCGCCTTCGGGCGTTGGCCGGCCGATGCCGTCGGTGGCGTCGATGCGAAAGGGGTGCGCCTCGACAAACCAGGTGGCGCGCCGGCGCAGGCCGCTGGCCACAGCCGCGCAGGACGTCAGGAGCTGCTGCCAGGCCCTGTCGCCTACCAGCGAATCGGGCAGCGGCTCGAAGTGGCGTTCAATGCCCCCGTGCAGCGCGTTGTATTCCAGGGGCTGCCAGTGTGGGCGATGCGCCACAGCCTGGCAGTGCTGGCCCTCGACGACAAAACAGCCATGCCGGCGACGGCGGTAACGACCACCGTCGCGCAGATGCAGGTCGGGCGGCAGCGCCTGCCACAGCGGCTCCCAGGCCCTGAAATCGGCCTCGTTCACCTGGGTGAGCGCACACAGGCTGGCGCGGTTCAGCACAGCCCACCCGGCACCGGCCAACTGGCCAGGCAAGTCGGCCGGGCTTGTCAAAGGAGGAGAGGGATTCATCCTGTGATGTGAAATCTGAGTCGATCGGACCCCGGATTCTGGGGGAGGCCCTCCAATCGAAGGTCCTCGCAAACCGCCGCCCAGCCGTTAACGTCACATGGTGCTGCCATCCCGCAACCTCATCGACGCCCCCGAAAGCGACCTCGCCGTTCTGCCCCTGGTTCAGATCATCGAACTCAAGTGGCTGCTGGCCGGAGAAGGCATTCACCTGCACGTCGAACGCCTGCAGAAGGACGCGGCTTACGCCCGTCGTGCCCTAGACGAAGCCGCCGCATCGGCGAGCCCGACACTGCGCGCCGTGGCCATGCGGCTGCGCACCCGCTTGCTGGGTGCTTGATCGCCGTCTGATCGCCGTCTGATCGACACCGGGCCGGCCCCTGACCGGCCACCGCCCTGCCCGGTATCGGCGGCGCCGTGCACCCCTCCGTCCCTCATTCCCCACTGGCGCGTGCCGGCGTACCATGCTTTTTGCAGCGCCAGCGGGAACCGCTGCAGCGAGGGCAGGCACATGGAAACGATCAAGTCGGTGAACCGGGCTTTGTTTCACGGTGGCTCGCCACTCGGGGCCTGGATCTGGGCCCTGGCCATGGCCGGCCTGCTGGGCGGCTGCAGCCTGGCGCCACGGGCGCCGGTGCCCACCAGCCTCTTGAACGACAGCCTGTTCGAGTCGCCGGCCCAAGCCCCCGACCCTTCGGCGGTGTTCAGGCTCAGCCCGGCCATGCTGGACTACGCCCACACCGAGCTCGCCGCCCTGGCGCGACTGCCCGACCCGCGCCAGGCGCTGATCGAGGCGCTGTACCAGAAAGGTCGCCTGCGCCTGGAATACGACAGCAGCTACACCCGCCACGCGGCGCAGGCTTTCGAGGCCCGGGCCGGCAACTGCCTGTCGCTGGTGATCATGACGGCCGCCTTTGCCAAGCACATGGGCCTGCCGGTGCAGTACCAGGCCGTGCTGTCCGACGACTTCTACAGCCAGAGCGGCACGCTGCTGATGGCCAGCGGACACGTCAACATGGTGCTGGCACCGCCGCTGGCGCGTCAGGTCATCGGGCGCAACGACCAGGTCAGCTTCACGGTGGACTTCCTGCCCCGCGACGACCTGGCTGGCCAGGTCACGAGGCCACTGGAAGAAAAGACCATCGTGGCCATGTACCTGAACAACCGCGCTGCCGAACTGCTGGCCGCGGGCCGCCCTGCCGATGCCTACTGGTTCACCCGTGCCGCGCTTCAGCACGACCCGCATTTCCACGCCGCTGCCAACACCCTGGGCGTGATCTACGCCAGAAGCGGGCACCTGGGCCTGGCCGAAGCGGCCTACCGCATCGCCTGGGCCGCCGAACCGGCATCGACCAGCTCGCTGAGCAACCTGGCCAGGCTCTTGCGGCAACAGGGCCGCGATGCTGAAGCGGCACCCCTGGTCGCGCAGCTCGATCGTCTGCAGCCCGACCCGCCGTTTCATCACTTCAGGCAAGGTGTGGCCGCCATGCAGGCTGGCCAGTTCGACAGCGCCAACGAACACTTCCGGCGCGAACTGAGGCTGCAGCCTTTTCAGGACGAAGTGCACTTCTGGGCCGCCCAGGCGGCACTGCAGCTGGGCGACCGCGCCAAGGCCATGCGCCACCTGCAACGGGCCTGGGACTTCAGCCGCACACGGGGCATGCAGGAACGCTACAGCGCGAAACTCGAGCACCTGCGCAGCAGCACCCGGCTGCAGTAGCGCCGGTCGCGGCATTGGCCCGCCGCCGCCGCGGGCGCCGACCACGTGGCACAGTCTGCATTTCTGTTGCAGCCGCTCGGCATCGCCGTGAAGAAACTGGCCCCCCGCTGGGGCCGGCTGCGTTTAGCCTCCGATCCCGATGAAAACCGAAGCAAAACCCAATCCCCTGGTCGAGATCGCTATCACGATCATCGTGCCAGCTGTCATCCTGATGAAGTTCAGCGGCCCCGACAGCCTGGGGCCGGTGCGGGCACTGTTGCTGGGCCTGGCTTTTCCTTTGGGCTGGGGCCTGTGGGACGGCTTTCGCCGCCGCAAGCTCAGCTGGATGGCCGTGCTGGGCGTGGTCAGCACGCTGCTGACCGGTGGCATCGGCCTGCTGGCGCTGGACGCCAAATGGCTGGCGGTGAAAGAAGCTGCCGTGCCGTCGCTGATCGGCATCGTGATCCTGGGGTCGATCTGGACCCGCAACCCGCTCATCCGCCTGCTGGTCTTCAATGTCAGCCTCTTCGACGTCGAACGGGTGACCCAAGCTCTGGTGGCCAAGGGTAATGCTCACCTCTTCGACGAGCGCCTGCGCCAGGGCACGGCCTTGCTGGCGGGCACCTTTTTCTTCTCGGCGGTGGCCAACTACATCCTGGCGCGCTGGGTGGTCACCAGCCCGGCGGGCACCGAGGCCTTCAACCAGGAATTGGGGCGGCTGACGCTGCTGAGCTACCCCATCATCGCCATTCCTTCGATGCTGATGATGATGGCCCTGCTGTGGTGGCTGGCCAAGCAGGCCCGGCTGCTGACCGGCCTGGACATGGGCGAGATGCTGCACCCGGCTTGAAAGCGGCCCAGCCGGGTGAGAGACCCCTAGAATGAGGGGGTGAACATCGAATCCGGCAACCTGCAGAAGCGCTCGGCCCCTTTGAGTAGCCGCCGCGGCCTTCTGAAGGCTGCAGCGTCGGCGCTCGCGGGGGCTGCCAGCCTGGCTGCGCTGCCCGCGGGGGCGCTTGAGGCGCCGACGGGTGCGGTGCTCCTCACGCTCACCGGTTTGCTGCGCAAGGCCAACCACGGCACGAAGGCGCATTTCGACATGGCCATGCTGGAAGCCTTGCCGCAACTGACCCACACCACGCGCACACCCTGGTACGCGCAGAGCCGGCGTTTCACCGGGCCCCTGCTGCGCGACGTGCTGTCCGCCGCAGGGGCCCACGGCAGCCGGTTGCGACTGTCGGCCTTGAACGACTACCAGGTCGACATGCCGGTCGACGACGCCCAGCGCTACGACGTCATCGTGGCCCGCCTGCTCGACGACAAGCCGCTGGGCGTGCGTGACAAGGGCCCGCTCTTCGTGATGTACCCCTTCGACAGCCGCCGCGAGCTGCGCACTGCCGTGTACTACGGCCGCTCGGTTTGGCAGCTGCGTTCGATCGAGGTGCTGTGAACCTGAGCGGCCGCCTGCGGCCCGGGTTCAGCTGGCTGGGCCTGATCGGCTTCGGGCTGCTGCTGGCCTTGCTGGGGGTGGCCGTGGTGCAGGCGCGCCAGTTCCAGCTGCTGCAGCAGGCCGTGCGCGCGGGTGACGACTTTGCGGTGCTGAGCATCTACCAGGTCGAAATCGAATACCTGCGCCTGCGCGAAAGCTGGCGACGTGCCAGGGAATCACGCACCGACCTGTCGCCCGAAGACCTGAAGCTCCGCTACGACATCTGGGTCAGCCGTGTTGCGCTGCTCGAAGGCCCGCGACCGCGGCGCCTGATTGCCGAGGTGCCCAGCTACCGCGACACCGTGTTCGAGATGCAACGCTTCATCGCACTGGCTGATACCGCCTTGGGCGAAAGCCCACGGGCCGCCGTCGACGCCAGCTTCCTGGCCAACCGTCTGCCGGCGCTGGACGCGCTGGGCCCCGGCATCCACGGCCTGTCGCTGGGTGCCGCGCACAGCCTGGCCGAGCAGAACGAGAGGCGCAACCTGGCGGTGCGGCAGCAAAACCAGCTGGGTTTGGGCCTGACCGTGTTCATGTCGGTGCTGACGCTGGCTTTTGCCTGCATCGCGCTGCGCCAGGTGCGCCAGTTGCGGCAACGCCGCGTGGTGCTGGAAGAATTGGCCAGCAGCCTGAATCAGGCACGCGGCGAGGCCGAAAGTGCCAGCCAGGCCAAGAGTGCCTTCCTGGCCAACATGAGCCACGAGATCCGCACGCCTTTTCACGGCCTGATGGGCATGTTGTCGCTGCTGCGCGAAACCGGGCTGAATCCACGCCAGATCGACTACCTGCGCACCGCCACCGAATCCGCCGACCACCTGCTGGCCATCCTGAACGACATTCTCGACCTGTCGCAGCTCGAAAGCGGCCGCCTCACGCTCAACCCAGTGGCCCTGGACCTGCGGGCGCTGCTGCGCGACGTCGAGGCGCTGATGCGGCCGCAGGCCGGCGTCAAAGGCCTGGCGCTGCACTTCGACGCCGATCCGGCGGTGCCGGAACGGGTGATGGCCGACGCCACACGCCTGAAGCAGATCCTGTTCAACCTGCTGGCCAATGCCATCAAGTTTTCCGACCGCGGCGCGGTGCTGCTGCATGTGCGGGTGCGCGAAGGTGCCCAGGCCAAGCCGGAACTGGAGTTTGCCGTCATCGACACCGGCATCGGCATGGACGAGGCCACGCTGGCCCGCCTGTTCAACCGTTTTGCGCAGGGCGACAACTCACCGTCGCGGCGCCATGGCGGTGCCGGCCTGGGTCTGGAGATCTCGCGCAACCTGGCGCGTCTGATGCACGGTGACATCAGCGTCACCAGCCGGCCTGGGGAGGGCAGCAGTTTTTCGCTGCGCCTGCCCCTGACGACGGTGCACGACGCAGCGTCCACCAAGGGCACGTCAACGGCACGCGGCACAACACCTTCGCGTTCCCTGCGGGTGCTGGTGGCCGAGGACCACCCGGTCAACCGGCAATACATTTCGGCCCTGCTGGACAACCTGGGCCACCAGGCGCACTTTGCGGTCAATGGCCAGGAGGCGCTGGACGCCGCGCGCCAGCAGCGCTTCGACCTGGTGCTGATGGACCTGCACATGCCGCTGATGGACGGCGTGGCGGCCACCCGCGCGATCCGCGCGCTGCACGAAGCCGCGCGGTCCACCGTGCCCATCGTCGCGATGACGGCCGACGCCTTCGAAGAAACACGCGACCGCTGCCTGTTGGCAGGCATGAACGACTTCCTGACCAAGCCCGTCAGCCCGCAGAAATTGGCCACGCTGTTGCGCCAGTTGTTCGGGCGCGAGCTCGCAATGTCGTCGGCTGCCGAATCGGTGGACGGCATGGCAGCCGCGCCGCCAGCCAAGCGCCACCTCTTTGCGACCGACAGCACACCGTTGCTGGACGAAAGCGCCATCGAAGCCGCGCTGGGGGCCCTGAGCAAAGCCGAACTCGGTTCCTTGATCTCGACCTTCCTCGACCAAGGTCCGCAGACCGTGCAGCACCTGAGGTCGGCAGTGCGCGACGCACAACCGCTGGAACTGCGTGTCAACGCACACGCTGTCAAGGGCGCCGCGCTGAACCTGGGCCTGGCCGCGTTGGCGCAGACGGCCGAGGCGCTGCAGGAGGGCGCTGCCCACCTGCCGGCCCACGAGATTGCGCGCCTGGTGCAGCGTTACGAAGAACTGCTGCCGGTGACCCGGCGGGCCGTCGAGCAGGCCGGTTTGTTGCCCACCCAACCGACGGCGCCGGCCGGGCCGCTCACACCGGCGGGTTGAACACCGGGTGGCTACAGGATGATCGGCTCGGGCTCGAGCCGAATGCCAAAACGGCCGTAGACACTTTCCTGAATCGCGCGCGCCAGCGTCACCACCTCGGCACCACTGGCGCCCCCGCGGTTGACCAGCACCAGCGCCTGTTTGTCGTACACCCCGGCGCGGCCCACGGTCTTGCCCTTCCAGCCGCAGGCGTCGATCAGCCAGCCGGCCGCCAGCTTGATGCTGCCGTCGGGCAGCGGGTAGTGCACCACCTCGGGGTCGCGGCCGATGATGTCGCGGCACTGCTCTTCGGTCACAACCGGATTCTTGAAGAAGCTGCCGGCGTTGCCGATGACGGCCGGGTCGGGCAGCTTGGCGCGGCGGATGGCACAGACCCAGTCGAACACCGTCTGTGCGTCGGGGCTGCTGTTGCCCGTTTCCGCCATCTTGCGTTCGATGTCCTGGTAACCCAGCACCGGTTGCCACGGGCGCGGCAGCCACAGGCGCACACGGGTGATCAGCGACTTGCCGGCCAGACCACCGAAGCCCTGCTGCTTGAAGACGCTGTCGCGGTAGCCGAAGCGGCAGTCGGTGGCATTCAGCGTGACGCTGCGGCCGGTGACCAGGTCCACCGCGTCCAGCGAATGGAAGCGGTCTTTCAGCTCGACGCCGTAGGCACCGATGTTCTGCACCGGCGAAGCCCCCATCGACCCCGGGATCAGGGCCAGGTTTTCCAGGCCGGGCCAGCCGTTGCTGATGGTCCAGGCCACGGCGCCATGCCAGGACTCGCCGGCACCGAACTCCACCAGCCGGCCCTCGGGCGTTTCTTCCACCAGGCGCCGACCTGCGATCTCCACCTTCAGCACCACGGCGTCCAGGTCACGTGTCAGCACCACGTTGCTGCCACCGCCCAGGATGAACTGCCGCGCCAGGCCGTATTCCGGATGATCGACGACCCGCCGCACGTCGGCTTCGCTGGTGATGCGCACCAGGGTCTGGGCCACGGCGGGCAGGCCGAAGCTGTTGTGGTCACGCAGACTGGCACGGTGTTGCACTTGCAACGGCGTGGCAGGCATTTGTTCAGGCACGGGGGCATTGGGCATGCGAGAATTTTCCTGTATCTGCGAGCCTGCCCTGTTGCTTCCATGCCGAGCTTTGACACCGTGATCGAACCCGACCTTGTTGAACTGCGCAATGCGGTTGAACAAGCGAACAAGGAAATCGGCACCCGCTTCGACTTCAAGGGCTCCAGTTCCCAGGTCGAACTGGCCGATCGCAGCGCCAAGGACCGCGAACTCACGCTTTTCGGCGACAGCGACTTCCAGTTGCAGCAGGTGCGCGACGTGCTGCTCACCCGGCTGGCCAAACGCAGCGTCGACGTGCGTTTCCTCGACTTCAGCGCCAAGCCCGAAAAGCTCGGTGGCGACAAGCTCAAACTGGCGGTGCCGGTGAAAAGTGGCATCGACGCGGAAACGGCCAAGAAGGTGCAGACGACGCTGAAGGCCAGCAAGCTGAAGGTGCAAGGCGCGATCCAGGGTGATTCGGTGCGTGTCACCGGTGCCAAGCGCGACGACCTGCAGGCAGCCATGGCGCTGTTGCGCAAGGAACTGGCCGACATGCCGCTGAGTTTCAACAATTTCCGCGCATGAAGCTGCGCCTGGCTCTGGCCGGACTGCTGCTGGGCCTGTCTGTCACCAGCGCCACGCATGCGCAAAGCGTTTCGCTGGCCGGCCGCATGGGCGACCGCGCCTTGCTCGTTGTCAACGGCCAGACCCACATGGTCGCCGTCGGCGGCACGGCTGCGGGCGTGAAGCTGCTGCGCTGGACCGGTGACGAAGCCGAAGTTCAGGTGCACGCCGGCCGGGTGCTGCTGCGTGTGGGCGGCACCCCGGCGCAGGTGGGCGCGGCGCCGCCGCCTTCGCTGTCACGCGAGATCGTCATGACCGCCGGAACGGGTGGCCACTTCAGCCCGGCCGGCACCATCAACGGCAAGCAGGTGCGTTTTGTCGTCGACACCGGCGCCACGCTGGTGGCCCTGGGCCGGGACGAAGCCCAGCGCCTGGGCCTGGACCTGAGCGGCGCGCGCCTGGGGGTCAGCCAGACCGCCAACGGCCCGGTGCAGGTGCAGGTCATCACGCTGGACCGTGTGCGTGTGGGTGATGTCGAAGTCGCCAATGTCGGCGCGGTCGTGGTGCCGCAGCCGATGCCCTTCGTGCTGCTGGGCAACAGCTTCCTCAGCCGCTTCCAGATGCGGCGCGACAACGACGTGATGCGCTTGCAGCTTCGATAGCCGCGCACCGCCCCGGTTTGTCCCCGCTGGGACAGCGTTTTTGCGAACGGTCGTGCTAAAAACGCGGGCTCTGGCCTGCATCACAGAAAGCAACCGATGGACCTGAACTTCACGGCGGAAGAACTGGCCTTCCGATCACAGATCCGGCAGTGGGTGGCCGACAACCTGCCGGCCGACATCGCCCACAAGGTGCGCCACGCGCTGCGACTGAGTCGCGACGACCTGCAGCGCTGGGCCAAGATCCTGGGCAAAAAGGGTTGGCTGGGTTGGGGCTGGCCTACGCAGTTCGGCGGCCCGGGCTGGAACGCGATCCAGAAACACCTGTTTGAAGAGGAATGTGCGCTGGCCTGTGCGCCACGGGTCGTGCCTTTCGGACCGGTGATGGTGGCACCGGTGATCATGGCCTTCGGCAACGCCGAACAGCACAAGCGTTTCCTGCCCGGCATCGCCAGTGGCGAGGTCTGGTGGAGCCAGGGTTACAGCGAGCCAGGATCGGGCAGCGATCTCGCCTCGGTGAAGTGCAAGGCTGAACGGCGGGGCGACAAGTACGTCGTCAACGGCCAGAAGACCTGGACCACGCTGGGCCAATACGGCGAATGGATCTTCTGCCTGGTGCGCACCAGCAACGAAGGCAAGCCGCAGACCGGCATCAGCTTTCTGCTCATCGACATGAAGAGCCCCGGCATCACCGTGCGCCCCATCGTGTTGATGGACGGCGAACCCGAGGTCAACGAAGTCTGGTTCGACAACGTCGAGGTGCCGGTCGAGAACCTGGTGGGCGAAGAAAACAAGGGCTGGACTTACGCCAAGCACCTGCTCAGCCACGAGCGCACCAACATCGCCGACGTGAACCGTTCGAAACGCGAGCTCGAACGTTTGAAGCGCATCGCCAAGGCCGAAGGGGTGTACGACGAGCACCGCTTCCGCGACCAGATCGCGCTGCTGGAAGTGGACATCGTGGCGCTGGAAATGATGGTGCTGCGTGTGCTGAGCGCGGAAAAGAGCGGCAAGCAGAGCCTGGACGTGGCGGGCCTCCTGAAGATCCGCGGCAGCGAGATCCAGCAGCGTTACAGCGAACTGATGATGCTGGCCGCTGGCCCGCTGGCCCGGCCTTTCATCTTCGAGGCCATGGAAGCCGGCTGGCAGGGCAACCTGGCCTTCCCGACACCGCTGACGCCGCTGGCCGGCACCTTCTTCAACATGCGCAAGACCACCATCTACGGTGGTTCGAACGAAGTGCAGCGCAACATCGTTGCGCAAACCGTGCTGGGGAGCTGAACATGGATTTCGACTTCACCGACGACCAGCAATCCCTGCGCGAAGCCGTCAGCCGCTGGGTGGAAAAAGGCTTCACGTTTTCTCGCCGCCACGCGCTGGCCAAGGCCGGGGGCCAGACGGCTGCCGTCTACGCCGAACTGGCCGAACTGGGCCTGGCGGGCCTCGTGGTGCCTGAAGCGCACGGTGGCTTGGGCCAGGGTGCCATCGATGCCATGGTGGTCTGCGAAGAACTGGGCCGCGGCCTGGTCAACGCGCCTTACGTCCAGGCTGCGCTCATGACACCTGCACTGCTGTCGGCTGCGCCGGCTGCGCTGCAGGCCGAGTGCCTGCCCTTCGTGGCCAGCGGTGAATCGCTCGTCATGCCGGCCCTGCAGGAACGCGGTGCGCGCTACCGGCTGTCGCACGTGGTCTCGCGGGCGCAGCGCCAGGGCACGGGCTGGACGATCGACGGCACCAAGGTCGCGGTGCCGGCGGCTGACGAGGCCAGCGCCTTCATCGTGCCGGCGCGGGTGGCTGGCGGCGACCAGGACACGGCCGGCATCGCGCTGTTCCTGGTGCGTGCATCCGACACCCAGGTCACCGCCTACCCCACGCAAGACGGCGCACGTGCCGGCGATGTGGTGATGGCGTCAGCGCCGGCCACGCTGATCACCGAAGACGGCCACGCGGCGCTGGAAGCCGCGGTGGACGCCGGCATCGCGGCCCACTGCGCCGAAGCCGTGGGCCTGATGGACCGGCTGGTGGCCATCACCGTCGAGTACATGAACACGCGCAAGCAGTTCGGCACCACGATCGCCAGCTTCCAGGCGCTGCGCCACCGCATGGCCGACGTGAAGATGCAGCTGGAGCTGGGTCGCTCGATGAGCTACTACGCCAGCCTGAAGCTGGGCGAAGCCACGCCGCAGCGCCGACGGGCCATCAGCCAGGCCCGGGTGCAGCTCGGTCACAGCATGCGCCTGGTGGGGCAACATTGCATCCAGCTGCACGGGGGCATCGGCTGCACCGACGAGTACATTGCCAGCCACTACTTCAAGCGCCTGACCATGCTCGAAGTGACGCTGGGCGACACGCTGCACCATTTGGGTGAGGTGTCCACCCGCATGCAGGACACGGCCGGCGTGTTTGCGTGAACTGAGCGATGCGTCCGGCCATTGTGGCCGGCGCATCCGGGTTAGCCCTGCGCCCGCGGGCGGCTCGGTCGGGTGACGATTCGGGTCACAAGAAGCAGACACCGCCACCCCGATTTGCGGGTGAGCGGGCTCCGTCGATGTCACCGCCCCCAGTACCCCCTTTGTCGCAGCCCGACGCGCCGGCGCCAGCCATGGGCGTCGAAAACTTGTCCATCGCAGACAGGGTTGCCCACGAGCAGGTGGCGTTGATGTACCGCCTGACGCCGGTGCCGGTGCTGGCCGGCCTGGGCTTTGTGGCCATCGTCGCCGTGCTGATGTGGCCGCGTGCACCCCAGCCCTGGGTGCTGGCCTGGGCGGGCACGATGCTGGGGCTGTCGCTGCTGCGGGCCAGCGAGACGCGGCGCTTCGAAGCCGACCCGGCCCGGCACCTGAACCGCCGCGCCTGGCTGCGTCGTTACCTGGCACTGATGGTGCCGTACTGCCTGGCGTGGTCAGCCATCGTCGTGGTTTTCGGGCAGCATGCCCAGGGCCTGGTCTTTGCCGTTTTGCTGGCCGGCATGCTGGGTGTTGCCAGTGTCGGCCTGTTCACGCTGTTCAGCGTGCTGCAGGCCAGCGTGCTGTTCCTGCTGAGCCTGCTGGGGCCCCTGGTCGCCTGGGCGGCCTGGCGCGGCGGCGCCGAAGGCATCAGCATCGCCGCTGCTGGGCTGCTGTATGCCGCCGTGCTGGTCTACGAAGCCTGGCGCGGCGCCCAGCGACTGGCCGAGATGCTGCGGCTGCGCCTGGAAAACGCGGCCATTGCCGAAGAACGCTCGTTGGCCCTGGCACAGGCCGAACATGCCAACCGCGCCAAGAGTCGCTTCCTGGCCACCGTAAGCCACGAGATGCGCACACCGCTGAACGGCATCGTCGGCATGAGCGAGTTGCTGCACGACGAAGCGCCAAACGAGGCCACTCGCGCCCGGGCCGACGTCGTCTTGCGCTCGGCGCAGCACCTGCACCGGGTCATCGGCGACCTGCTCGACCTGTCGCGCCTGGAATTCGGCCGCCTGCTTCTGGACCCTACGCCCTTCGACCCCCAGCAGGCCCTGCGCGAAGTCACCGACCAGCTCGTGCCGCTGGCGGCCGAACGGGGGCTGCAACTGCATGTTCACCTGCCCAGCCCTCACCTGGGCCCGGTGCTGGGCGACGCGGCGCGTGTGAAGCAGGTGCTGCACAAGCTGGTGGGCAATGCGCTGAACTTCACCGATGAGGGCGAAGTCGTGGTCAGCCTGCAGGCCACGGACAAGGGTCTGCTCTACACCGTTTGCGACACCGGCACCGGCATACCCGACGACCAGGCCGCCAGCCTCTTCGAACCCTTTGGCGCGACGCCAGCCCGTGTGCGCCGCCACCACCGCCAGGGTGCGGGCCTGGGGCTGCCGATTTCGCGCCGGCTGGCGCTGGCCATGGGGGGTGACCTGGTGCATGCACCCAGTCATCCGCGGGGCTCGGTCTTCAGCTTCACGCTGCAGGCTCCGCCCGCCCTGCCGTCTGCGCAGACAACGGGCGACGGGGCGCGGGGCCCGGCACGGCATCTGGCCTGGCGTGGCCCTGTGCTGGTGGTGGACGACAACGAGGTCAATGCCCTGGTGGCGCAGGCCATGCTCGTGCGCATGGGCCTGCAGGTGGAACTGGCCCGTGACGGCCAGCAGGCGCTGCAGGCCATGGCCGCCCGGCATTTCGACGCCGTGCTGATGGACTGCCACATGCCGGTGCTGGACGGCTGGCAGGCCACACGCCGCTGGCGCCAGCAGGAACGTGGCCGCCACCTGCCCATCATCGGTGTCACCGCCAACGTCAGCCCGGAAGACCGGCGCCACTGCCTGGACAGTGGCATGGACGGCTTCCTGGGCAAGCCCTTCATGCTGGCCGAGTTGCAGGCCGTGCTGCTGCCGCACCTGCAAGCCGCGGCGCCGGCCCACAATGCCGGCCCATGACTGACCAGGCCCTGCACACCGGTTCCATCACCGACCTTCCCGGCCTGAGTGTCGGCCACGCCGACCACCCGCAGCGCCCCACCGGCTGCACCGTGCTGCTGTGCCCCCAGGGCGCGGTGTGTGGTGTCGAGGTGCGCGGCGGAGCACCCGGCACCCGCGAAACCGACCTGCTGCGCCCGGAAAACACGGTCCAGACGGTGCACGCCGTGCTGCTGACCGGCGGCAGCGCCTTTGGCCTGGACGCCGCTGGCGGTGTGATGCGCTGGCTGGACGAACAAGGCCACGGCCTGGCGGTGGGCCCGGCCCGGGTGCCCATCGTGCCGGCCGCCGTGCTCTTCGATCTTTGGCTGGGCGATGCGCAGATGCGCCCCGATGCGGCCCTGGGCCATGCCGCTTGTGTGGCTGCCAGCAGTCAGGCGCCGCAGCAAGGCAACGTTGGCGCGGGCCTGGGCGCCAGCGTGGGCAAGATGCACGGCATTGCGCGTGCGATGCGGGGTGGCATCGGCACGGCATCGGTGTCGGTCGGCGCGTTCACGGTGGGCGCGCTGGTGGCCGTCAACGCCATCGGCGACGTGTTGGATGCTGACGGCCGGGTGCTGGCCGGTGCACGCACCGAAGACGGCCTGGCGCTGCTGGACAGCACACAGGCGCTGCTGGCCGGCCATGGGCCGCCGCAGTGGATGGTGGGCATGGCCACGACCATCGGCGTGGTGGCCACCGACGCGCAGCTGAACAAGGCCCAGGCCACGCAGCTGGCGGGCCTGGCACATCACGGGCTGTCGCGTTCGATCAGCCCCGTGACAACGGGCGACGGCGACTGCCTGTTTGCGCTGGCCTCCGGCAGCACCGGGCGTGCCGGTGACATCAACGCCCTGGGTGCGATGGCCGCCGAGGCGGTGGCCCGCGCCATCCGCAATGCGGTGCTGTCAGCAAAGGCGCTGAACGAACCAGGCATGCCGTGGCTACCGGCCGCCAGCGACTGGCCAGGGCGCCAGCCATAGCCGTTCAGCCAGCTGACTCAATCGCTTCGGTACAGGTCACCCAGCACCACACCTTCACGCCGCGGGTCGGCACCGCCTTCCAGGTAGTAGTAGCCCTGGGTGTTGCTGCGCCTGACGATGGTGCCGATGCCGCTGCTCTGCGCGCCCGTGCCGACGGTATGGCCCAGCGCACGCAGGCCGACGATCAAGGCGTCGTTGTTGCCGCCGTTGCTGAGGTCGACGTTGGGGTGTTCGCCGCCGACATTGGTGGTGGGGCTGTTGGCGGCGCCGAAGGCCACCATCGAAGTGGCCTGCTGTGCGTCCAGTTCCCAGTCGACAAAACCCACCACCACCTTGGTCACGTACTGGATGATGGTGGCGCCGCCTGGCGAGCCCGTGGCCATCCGGAATTCGCCGCGCAGGCCGTCGTTGCCGGTGCGGAAGACCAGCGTCGGCGCCATCGAACTGCGGGGCCGCTTGCCGGCCGCCACGCGGTTGGCAATGGGCGCGCCGGTGCTGTCGGTGGGCGCGGCGGAAAAGTCGGTCAGCTGGTTGTTGAGCAGGAAACCGCCACGGGTCATGTGGAAGGCGCCGAAGCCCGATTCGATGGTGGTCGTCAGCGACACCACGTTGCCGTGGCCGTCCACCACCGTCACCTGCGTGGTGCCGTTTTCTGCCGACGGCCCGTGGGTGCCCAGCGGGCCCGCCGTGGCCAGGGCACCGGGTGCTGCCGTGCGCATGCTGGTCGTCAGGTCGATCAGGCTGGCGCGGCTGCGCAGGTAGCTGGTGTTCAGCATCGCGTCAGTGCTGCCACCGGGCAAGGGCACGAAGTCGGTGTCGGCCACGAACTTGTCGCGGTCGGCATAAGCCAGGCGCTGCGCTTCGACCACCAGGTGCACACCAAAGGCCTGCGGCTTGCCGCCGTTGATGTCCAGCGCCAGCGGCTTGTGCAGCGACAGGTCGAAGTTCTGCAGGATGCCCAGCGCCTGCGCCACCGCCAGACCGCCGCTGCTGGGCGGTGGCATGCCACACACCCACACATTGCGGTAGCTGGTGCAGATGGCTTCTCGCTTGACCGAGCGGTAGGCCGCCAGGTCGGCCAGCGTGGTGACGCCCGGTGTGATGCCACCCGTGGTGTCGGCGATCTCGTCGACGATGTCCTGCGCGATGGCGCCGCTGTAGAAAGCCGCGATGCCGCTGTTGGCGATGGCCCGGAAGGTGGTGGCCAGCGCCGGACTGGTCAGCAGCGTGCCGGCAGCCTTGGCGGTGCCGTCGGCGTTCAGGAAGTAGGCGCGCGATTCGGGGTCGCGCGACAAAGCCGTGGCAGAACCCGCCACCGATGTCGACATGCGTGGGCTGATGCGGAAACCTTCGGTGGCAGTCTTGATGGCCGGGTCGAAGAGTTCTTTCCACGTCAGCTTGCCACCGTCCTTGTGCGCCGCGTCCAGCATGTGCAGCACACCCGGCGTGCCGATGCTGCGGCCGCTGCTGCGTGCGTTGGGCAGGGGTGTCGTGCGCACGCTGTCGCTGATCCAGCGCAGGTAGTTTTCCGTGGCTGCCGCCGGTGCGGTTTCGCGGCCGTCGTAGGCCGTCACCTTGCCGGTCTTGCGGTCGTAGCTGAGCATGAAGGCACCACCGCCGATGCCGCTGGACTGCGGTTCGACGATGTTCAGCACCATCTGCGTGGCAATCGCCGCGTCGATGGCCGTGCCGCCCTTTTTCAGCACCTCGCAACCGGCCTTGGTGGCCAGCGGGTTGGCGGCCACGACCATGAAGCTGCGCGAAAACGCGGTTTTCTTCGCGGCAAAACCGGTGGGAATCTCGGGTGCACCGCCGATGCCGGGCGTGCCGGGGTCGTAGATGGCGCCGGCCGTACCGTACTGCAGGCAGGCGTTTTCGCCGACCAGGTCAGCTTCATCGGCGTCACCGCCGCAGGCGGCGGCCAGCAGGGCCACCAGAGCGATCTGCGCGAAGCGGGCGCTTGTGAGCATTCGTAAGGTCATGGCTTTCTCCTGGACAGCACGTGCGAGGGCATGGTGTGGCCTTGCATTCTGGTGCGGAACCCGGGGCAACCCGCGCGCCCGGCGACAGGCTGGCGCGGATGCGACACTCACTGCCGATGCGGCTGTCGGACATGCTTTTCACCCAGGGCTTTGGCAGCCGACGCGAATGCGCGGGGCTGGTCGCTGCCGGCCGGGTGCAGGTGCTCGGCACGGTGGTGCTGGAGCCGCTGCAGGAGGTCGCCGAAGAGGGTCTGCTCTTTGCCGTGGACGACCAGCCCTGGACTTACCAGGCTCAGGCGGTGCTGATGCTGCACAAACCCGCCGGCTACGAGTGTTCGCGCGCGCCGCAAAACCACCCCAGCGTGCTGAGCCTGCTGCCGCCGCCGCTGCGCCAGCGGGGTGTGCAGCCCGTGGGCCGTCTGGACCAGGACACCACGGGCTTGTTGCTGCTGACCGACCAGGGCCAGCTGATCCACCGCCTGACCCACCCCAAGCATCACGTGCCCAAGGTCTACCTCGCCGGCACGCGGCACCTGGTGGACGAGGCACAGGTCGCCGCGCTGTTGGCCGGTGTGGTGCTGCACGACGACCCCCAGCCGGTTCGCGCCGCCGCCTGCGAGGCCATCGGCCCACAGACGCTGAAGCTGACGCTGACCGACGGCCGCTACCACCAGGTCAAGCGCATGGTGGCGGCGGTGGGCAACCGGGTGGAGTCCTTGCACCGCGAGAGTTTCGGTTCCCTGGCCCTGCCGGTCGACCTGGCACCTGGCCAGTGGCGCTGGCTGGATGGCGCCGAGCGGCTGTCGCTCAGCCCCGCCGCTGCCGCTTGAACAGCCTGGCTTGCCGAGCAACGGCATCCACGATCGACCACCCACGCAGCTGCAGACGCTCAACCCAGGTCGGCGCTTCCAATCGAAGCTGAGCCCGCTGCTCGATCGCCAAGTGAATGGCTTGTCGCCAGGCCGCGACGGTGTGTGCCAGCGAAAAACGCAGCTGCACGTCGGCCTGCGCCGCTGCCGCAACCCGCGCCCGCCAGCCTGCGTCGGTGACCGCGCCACGCAAGGCCAGCAGCCAGGCTTCGCTGGTGTTGTCGACCAGTTCACCGGTCAGGCCCTGTCGCACCACATCGGCGTAAGGCGGCACGTTCGAGCACAGCACCGGAATGCCGGCACCCGCGTACTCGAACCACTTGATGGCGCTTTTGCAGGCGGCAAAGCGCGAAGCCTCCAGCGGAATCACCGCCACCGGGTTCGGCAGCGATCGGGCAAAGGTCAGAAAGTCCTCGCGAGGCAGCAAGCCTTGCACCTGCACATCCACTCCCGCGGCCGCCAGCCCCGCTGCAGGCGGTCCCACCGCCACGACGCGCACACCCGGCCCTTGCACGGCACGCAAGGCCGCATGGATAAAGTCGGTGGACAGGTGCTCCATGGAGGCCAGCAACAACGTCACTGCCTGTCCCTGCTGGCAGGCCAGCGGAGGCCAGGGCTCGGCAGGCCAGGCACAGTTGGGCACCACGTGCACCGCCTGCCCTGCCGGCAGGGCCAGTGCCTGCGCCAGGCGGTCGGTGGAAACCGTCACCAGGTCGCACTCAGCCAGGCAGCGCCGTAACCACGGCTGGGCCTGCCGGATGCGGGCATGGTTGGAAATGTGCGAGGGCACATCGGTCAGCAGGTCGTCGATCTCGTAGATCACCGCCTTGCCCAGCAGGCGCATCTGTCGCTGCAGGCGCCAGGCGCGTCGCGTCAGGCCGCGTTGCACGATCAGCACATCGGCCGCGGCCAGATCGTGCGCCGTGCAGTCCCGCATGGACCGCAGGCTGAGCGTGTCGGCGCTGTTCTGCGCCAGGGCTTGCAGCGGGGTCCGCAGCCGGATGTGGGTGATCAGCGCCTGAACGTCGCCCGCGACGGCCAGCAGCCTCATGCGGCTGGCGTGTCAGCAGCCAGCGCTTCGAACTCCCAGATGACGTGGCCACAAGCACCCCGCCGAATGCGGTGCGCCAGTCGCAAACGCTGCCAGGCGTTGGCCGGTGGGGGCGTGTACTCGGCGCCTGCATGGTGACGTGTCAGCTCGACCCGGCGCACCACGAAGTCACCGGTGTAGCCATACATCGTGGCCGTGCGCAGCGGCCGCGTGAAGTAGACGTGGCTGTCCGCGGTGAGCACGTTGACATGTGTCGGGTCCTGGAACACCGCCGGGTGCGGGTACACCGGCGTCACGGCATACAGCAAGCCACCGGGCTTGAGCACGCGCCAGATCTCGTTCATCAGTTCGATGAAGGGGAAGCGGGTGCCCCGGCCGTCGGCCGTGGGCATGACGCGTGGCACATGCTCCAGGAAGTCGTAGGCCGACACCGAATTGAAGCTGTGGTCGGCAAAAGGAATGGGCTGCATGACCAGGTTCGCGCGGCGGATCGGGCCGCCGTCGGTGCTGACCGACAGGTCCACACCGAACAGTTCCTCGCGTCGGTAGGGATTGCGCGGCACGGGGCCGCAGCCCAGGTCCAGGTGTCGGGTCATCTTGGTCTGGTGCAGGTCGATCAGCGCAACATCGCCATCAGCGATGCCGCCGCGCCCAGCAGGCGCGTGTTGGGGTCGTTCCGGCCGGCGGCCCTTCGGCGGTCCAGCAGCTGCTGCGCGGCCCGCGGCATGCCTTTCAGCAACAGGGCACGGGCCAGGCGGCGGGCGTCGCGGCTGCCGTAGAACTCGAGCGGCAGGCGCTGCAGCCATTCGCACACCGTGGGCTCGTCCAGCACCGATGGCAGGTTGTAGGGACCGTGAAAACCGAAGGTGATGCCCAGCGGCGTTTCGTTTTCGTAGGCAAAACGCCGCGCCAATTGTGGCGGCGCAAAGCTCACGCCATGCACACGTTCGACAAAGTCGCGCTGCTCGCGGCACATCACCTGGTCTTCGGGGTGATGCTGCGTGATGCGCGGGTCCAGGCCCGCGGCCAGGAAGCGGCGGCTGCGCAGCGAAAACCCGCCGTTGCCGACGCTGCATTCCTCGGGCTCGTCGGGCCACACCGCGCCCACGTAGTCGTGCACCAGGAATTCGTCGGTCCAGGCTTCGGGGTGGGTGACAAAACCGTCCCACTGCGTGATGAGCACGTGCGAGGTGCGGATGTAACCCGGCAATTGCCGCAGCACAAACTGCGAGTAGTCGGCGCCGCTGCGGATGGGCTCGATCTCGACGATGTCGATGCCCGGCAACACCACCGTGGGCAACCAGCCATGGGTGAACAGGTAGACCCGCGCGAAGTCGACATGGCGCATGGAATGCAGCAGCGACTGCGCCGCCAGCGCGGGTGAACGTGTGTCCACGGCGCACAAGGTGACCTGGGCAAGCGGGAGCCGGCTCATGCGACCGATTGTGCCAGCGAGGTGGACACACAAAGCGGGACAAGGAAGAGCGCCAGACCCCGTCGGTACACTGCGCGCCGATGAAAACACGCCGCATCGGCATCAGCCTGGGCAACATTGGCGCCTTGCACGACGGCCTGGGCGAGTTTGCCCTGCAGATCGGCCAGCGCGTGGCGGCCCTGGCACCGGCCTGGCGCGAAGTGCACGGCATCACCATCGACTTCCACCTGCGCGACAAGCTGGTCGGCCTGTTTGGCAGCGACGTGGGCTACCTGTCGGTGAACCGTTGGCAACGGGTGCGACACGTGCAGCCGCAGCCCTACGCGCTGTGGCACAGCCTGCACCAACTGAACAAGAACCTGCCGCCGGCCGGCACGGGCACCCACCTGGTCACCGTGCATGACCTGAACTACCTGTACGGCCGCAACGCCTTTTCGCGCTGGCGCCACCACCGCCGCACGCTGGCTCTGATGCGTCGCACCGACGAGCTGGTGGCCATCAGCCACCACACCGCGTCGGACGTCAAACAGCACCTGGGCTGGACTGGCCCGATCAGTGTCATCCACAACGGCGCGCGCAGCTTTGTCGAGACCCCGCGTGAACCACTGCCGGGATGGGCGGCAGACGACACGCGCTCCTTTCTGTACCACCTGAGTCGCATGTCACCGTCGAAAAACCCACAGGCCATCATCGACCTGGCGCGGTTGTGGCCCGACATGACCTTCGTGATGTGCGGCCCGCCCAGTGACGACGCCAGGCACCTGCGTGCCACCGTGCACCTGCCCAATGTGCAGTTCCACCTGGGCATCAGCGAAGCGCAGAAAACCTGGGCCTACGCGCAGTGCACGGGTTTCCTCTTCCCTTCGCTGACCGAAGGATTCGGGCTGCCGCCCATCGAGGCCATGCACTTCGGCAAGCCGGTGTTCCTGGCGCGGCGCACCTGCCTGCCGGAAATCGGCGGCACGGCGGCCGACTACTTCGACAGCTTCGATGCGCAGGCCATGAAGCTGGTGGTGCAGCAGGGCCTGCTGAAGCACCAGGCGCCCGGCCGCGCAGAAGCGGTGAAGCAACACGCGTCGCAGTTCAACTGGGACCGCGCGGCCGACAACTACCTGGCTTTGTACCGCCGGCTGCTGCAACTGCCGCCGGGATAATCGCGCCCCATGCAGATTCACCGCGGTTTTGAACTGGGCGTGCCGGCCTGTGCACTGACCATCGGCAATTTCGACGGCGTGCACCGCGGCCACCAGGCCATGCTGGCGCTGTTGACCAACGAAGCGCGCCACCGCGGTGTGCCTTCCTGCGTGATGACTTTCGAGCCGCACCCGCGCGACCACTTCGCGCGCAAGGCCGGCCGGCCCGAGTCCGCACCGGCACGGGTGTCCACGCTGCGCGACAAGCTGGCCGAACTGCAGCGCTGCGGCATCGATCACGTGGTGGTCGTGCGTTTCGACGATCGTTTTGCCGCCATGACGGCCGACAGCTTCATCGACGACGTGCTGGTGCGCGGCCTGAGGGCGCGGTATGTGCTGGTCGGCGACGACTTCAGCTTCGGCGCCAGGCGCACCGGCGACTACGCGATGCTGGACGCCGCCGGCTCGAAGGCCGGCTTCGATGTGGCGCGCATGTTGAGCTACGAAGTGCACGGCCTGCGTGTGTCCAGCTCGGCCGTGCGCCAGGCCCTGGCCAGCGGCGACATGGCACAGGCCGAGGCTTTGCTGGGCCGCCCCTACAGCATCAGCGGCCACGTCGTGCACGGCCGCAAGCTGGGCCGCGACCTGGGTTTTCGCACGCTGAACCTGGCCTTCGGTCACCCCCGGCCGGCGGCCGGCGGCATCTTCGTGGTGCAGGTGCACGGCCTGGTCGATCAGCCGCTGCCCGGTGTGGCCAGCCTGGGCGTACGACCCACGGTGGAAGACGCCGGGCGGGTGCTGCTGGAAACCCATTGCCTGCAATGGCCCCGGGCGCTGGGCCTGGACGGCGCCTATGGCCGCTGCGTGAGTGTCGAGCTGCTGCACAAGCTGCACGACGAGCTGAAGTACGACTCGCTCGAGGCCCTGCGTGAAGGCATCGCACGCGACACGGCCGCTGCGGTGGCCTGGCATGCCCGGGCCCAAGCGGCGCTCGCACCCTAGGCGCAGCCGCGCTGCGGCATAGAATCGGCGCATGTCCAAGTCGCCGCAATTGCTGTCCCAACACGGCCGCTGGCACGCTGCCACGCACCGGCAAGACACGCGCGACCGAATTATTCGGCCCTAGCGCTGACTTGCAGGCGCCCCGCGCCCGCAGCCTTCGCGCCGCCCCATCGGGCGGCCCCCACAGCGGCAGCCAGCCGCCTGAATCACGCGACGACACCACGCCATGAGCACTCCTGCACCCGACTACCGCAGCACCCTGAACCTGCCCGACACGCCCTTTCCGATGCGGGGCGACCTGCCCAAGCGCGAGCCGGCCTGGATCAAGGACTGGAACGACACCAGCCAGGACGGCGGCCTGTACAAGCGCTTGCGCGACGCCCGCATCGGAGCGCCGCTGTTTGTGCTGCACGACGGCCCGCCTTATGCCAACGGCAAGCTGCACATCGGCCATGCGGTCAACAAGATCCTGAAGGACATGGTGGTGAAGAGCCGCCAGCTGGCCGGCTTCGACGCGCGTTACGTGCCGGGCTGGGACTGCCACGGCCTGCCGATCGAAAACCAGATCGAAAAAGACCACGGCCGCGGCCTGCCGCGCGACAAGGTGCAGGCGTTGAGCCGCGCCTACGCCACCGAGCAGATCGCACAGCAGATGGCCGACTTCCAGCGCCTGGGGGTCATCGGCGAATGGGACAACCCCTACCGCACGATGAACTTCGCCAACGAGGCCGGTGAAATCCGCGTGCTGAAGCGGCTGATCGAACGCGGGTATGTCTACCGCGGCGCCAAGCCGGTGTACTGGTGTTTCGACTGCGGGTCGTCATTGGCCGAGTTCGAGATCGAATACGCCGACAAGGCTTCGCCCACGGTGGACGTGGCCTTCGAAGCCGCCGACCCGGCCGCGCTGGCCGCGGCCTTCGGCCTGCCTTCGCTGAGCCAGCACGCCTTTGCAGTGATCTGGACCACCACGCCGTGGACGCTGCCCGCCAACCAGGCGCTGAACCTGAACCCGGCGCTGGTCTACGCGCTGGTGGACACCCCACGTGGCCTGCTGCTGCTGGCCGAAGCGCTGGTGGAGAAGTGCCTGGCCCGCTTCGGCCTGCAAGGCGCCGTGGTGGCCACGACCACCGGCGACAAACTCGGCGGCCTGGGCTTCTGGCACCCGCTGGCCAAGACCCACGAAGGCTACCGCCGCATCAGCCCGGGGTACCTGGCCGACTACGCCACGGCCGAAGACGGCACCGGCATCGTGCACTCGGCGCCGGCTTATGGCGTGGAAGACTTCAACTCCTGCGTCGCACACGGCATGGCCACCGACGACATCCTGAACCCGGTGCAAGGCGACGGTGTCTACGAAGCTGCGCTGCCGCTGTTTGGCGGCATGCACATCTGGAAGGCCAACCCGCGCATCGTGGAAGTGCTGGCGCAGAGCGACAGCCTGCTGGCCACGTCGAAGATGGACCACAGCTACCCGCACTGCTGGCGCCACAAGTCGCCGGTGATCTACCGCGCCGCCGCGCAGTGGTTCGTGCGCATGGATGCGGGCGAAGGTGTGTTCACGGTCGACAAGGCGCCCGGCACACTGCGCGAAACCGCGCTGGCGGCCATCGAGCAGACGCAGTTCTACCCGGAAAATGGCCGTGCCCGGCTGCGCGACATGATCGCCGGCCGGCCCGACTGGTGCATCAGCCGCCAGCGCAACTGGGGCGTGCCGCTGCCCTTTTTCCTGCACAAGGTGACGGGTGAACTGCACCCCGACACGCTGTTGCTGATGGAGCGTGCGGCGGCGCTGGTGGAGCAAGGTGGCGTCGAAGCCTGGAGCCAGCTCGACCCGGCCACCTGGCTGGGACCCGATGCCGAGCATTACGCCAAGAGCAACGACATCCTGGACGTCTGGTTCGACAGCGGCAGCACCTTCAGCCACGTGCTGCGTGGCAGCCACCCCGGTGGTTCCCACACCACGGGCCCGGAAGCCGACCTCTATCTGGAAGGCCACGACCAGCACCGCGGCTGGTTCCACAGCAGCCTGCTGATCGGCTGCGCGATGGAAGGCCGCGCGCCCTACCGCGGCCTTCTCACACACGGCTTCACGGTGGACGGCGCCGGCCGCAAGATGAGCAAGAGCCTGGGCAACGTGGTCGAGATGGGCAAGGTCACGCAGCAGCTGGGTGCCGAGATCATCCGCCTGTGGTGCGCGGCCACCGACTATTCGGGCGACCTGAGCATCGACGACAAGATCCTGGCGCGTGTCGTGGACGGTTACCGCCGCATCCGCAACACGCTGCGTTTCCTGCTGGCCAACACCAGCGACTTCGACGCGGCCACACAAGCCGTGCCGGTGGCGCAGATGCTGGAGATCGACCGCTGGGCCATCAGCCGCACGGCCGAAGTGCAGTTGCAACTGCTGAAGCACTACGAGGTGCACGAGTTCCACCCGGTGGTGTCGCGGCTGCAGGTGTTCTGCTCTGAAGACCTGGGCGCCTTCTACCTGGACGTGCTGAAGGACCGCCTGTACACCACGGCGCCGGGTTCACACGCGCGCCGCAGCGCGCAGACCGCGCTGTGGCACATCACCCACGCCATGCTGCGCTGGATGGCGCCCTTCCTCAGCTTCACGGCGGAAGAAGCGTGGAAGGTGTTCGATGGCGGGGACTCGATCTTCACGCAGACCTTCAGCACCTTCGATGCGCCCGACACCGCACTGCTGGCCAAGTGGGCGCGTGTGCGGGAACTGCGCGACACGGTGAACAAGGAGATCGAAGCCCTTCGCACTGCCGGCGGTGTGGGTTCGTCGCTGCAGGCCGATGTGACGCTGACGGTGCCCGCCGCCGACCACACGCTGCTGGCCAGCCTGGGTGACGACCTGAAGTTTGTGTTGATCACCTCGGTGGCCCAGCTGCAGGCCGGCGACACGCTGCAGGTGGCCGTCACCGCCAGCACCGCCACCAAGTGCGAACGCTGCTGGCACTGGCGCGACGACGTCGGCCACGACCCGGCGCACCCCACGATCTGCAGCCGCTGCACCAGCAATCTGCACGGCACGGGCGAAACCCGGCGGGTGGCCTGAACATGGCCACGCGCAACAAGGGGGCCAGCCTGTGGCTCTGGCTGGGCCTGGCGGCCATCGTCATCCTGGCCGACCAGCTGACGAAGACGCTGATCGTGCGCGAGTTCGTGCTGGGTGACTCGCGCCCGGTCACCGACTGGTTCAACATCGTGCGCGCTCACAACAGCGGCGCGGCGTTTTCCTTCCTGGCCGATGCCGGCGGCTGGCAGCGCTGGTTTTTTGTCGGCCTGGGCGTGCTGGCGTCGGGCTTCATCGTCTGGATGCTGCGCAGCCACCCGACGCAGAAGCTCTTCTGCTTTGCGGTCAGCATGATCATGGGTGGCGCGCTGGGCAACGTCATCGACCGTCTGATCCACGGTTACGTGGTCGACTTCCTGCAGTTCCGCTTTGCGGTGCTCGAGCCGCTGTTCCATGGCGGCTACTTTCCCAGCTTCAACGTGGCCGACAGCGCCATCACGCTGGGCGCGGTGTGCCTGATCCTGGACGAGATCCTGCGCGTGCGCGCCGCGCGCTGAAGACATCGGCTGCGGCTTGACGCGCCTCAAGCGGCAGCACCACCTTCAGGGCCGGCCCGGGTGGACGCCAGCGGGGCCTGCGCATAGGCTGCTGCCCCAACATGGAAACTCACAGCGACCCGCCCCTGCCTGCGACGCCCGCCAAGGCGGAGGCCACACCAGAAACCGTGGCCGTGGCGGTGGCGACAGCGCCAGCCATCCAGTTGCGGACCCTGCGCGCCAGCGACCCGCTGCGCTGGCTGGCGGCGGGTGTCAGCGACTTCAAACGCGCCCCGGGCATCGGCCTGTTCTACGGCGCCTGCTTCATGGTCATGGGCTGGGCCTTGCTGAAGGTCTTCGAACACGCACCGGCCTACACGCTGGCACTCTCGGCTGGGTTCCTGCTGATGGGGCCCTTTCTGTGCCTGGGTCTGTACCGGGTGAGCCAGCGGCTGGAAAACGGCGAAAAACCCGACTTCGGCGACTCGCTGCTGGCCTGGGACACCCGCACCGGTCAGCTGGCCATCTTCGGCTTTGTGCTGCTGGTGCTGGAAATGCTGTGGGGCCGTGCCACGCTGGTGTTGTTTGCGGTCAGCTTTGACGGCATGCCCGATTTCAAAGGCTCGCTGATGGCGCTGCTGTCGGCCGACAACCTGCCCTTCATCGCTGCCTGGGCCGCCGTGGGCGCCGTGTTTGCCAGCCTGATCTACAGCGTGAGCGTGATCTCGATCCCGATGATCCTGCACCGCCAGACCGACGCCATCACCGCGGGCCTGACCAGCCTGCGCCTGGTGCTCACGCAGACCGGGGTGATGATCCTGTGGGGCCTGCTCATCGCAGGGCTGGTGCTGCTGGCGCTGCTGCCCTGGTTCGCGGGCCTGCTGCTGGTGGGGCCGGTGATCGGCCACGCCTCGTGGCACGCCTATCGGCAGGCCGTGGTTGACTGAGCGTGTGAGCTGGGCTCACCAGGCGCGCACACGCCCGGTGTCGACGTGCACAAAGTTTTCGCGCGGGTAGTAGCCCACGCCGCCCAGTTGCAGGGACAAGGCGGCGTCACGCAGGTCGGCCAGGGCCACACCCGGCAGGCGCACGTCGATGGCCTTGCCCACCATGTGCAGGCTCTGGCGCGCCACGCCGCCACCGCGAGTTGCCTTCAGGTGCTGATTGGTCGCCGGCGCGCGGTAGCCCGAGATGACCTCGTAACCGCCGCTCCAGGCCAGCCGCTGCCGCAGGCGGTGCAGCAGGTCGAACAGCAGCGGGTCCATGCGGCCGACTTCGCCGCTGTGGTGGTCTCGCAGCAGACGGTCCAGCGACTGCAGGGCCGGTGGCAGGTAGCTGCTGGCACGCGCGTAGACCAGGTCCAGCGACTCTTGAGTGTGCAGGTGCTTCAGCGCCAGGCTGCGCTCGGGCGCCAGCGCGGCGCGGGCCTGCCCTGCCAGCGCTGGCAGCGCCAGCGTGGCAGCGATGCGGCTGCCCTGGCGCAAAAAGTGGCGGCGGTGATGCGGGGTTTGGTTCATAGGGTGAAGGGCAAAACCTCGCGGCGCTTGCGCAGCGCCTGGTCCAGCGCCGCGTCGTAGCCGTAAATGTCGTTGAAAAAGCGCACCTCGCCCTGGCTCACGATGGCCGTGCCGTAGGCGATGAGCACCGGCAGCGGCTCCTGCAGCCGCAGCGTGTTCGAGGCGCCCGCCGACATGGCGCTGCGGATGCGCGCTTCGTTCCATTCCGGCTGGCGGGCCAGCACGAAGCTGGCCAGCGCCACCGGGTCCTGCACCCGGATGCAACCGTGGCTCAGGTCGCGCCGGTCTTGCGCAAACAGGCCCACGGACGGGGTGTGATGCAGGAAGATGGCGTCATTGTTGGGAAAAACAAACTTGATGTCGCCAAGCGCGTTCTGCGGGCCGGGCCGCTGGCGCAGCCGGGCGCGGCCGGCCAGCACGTCGTCGAGCCTTTGCTGGCTGAGTTGTTTGTCGACCTGGCCACCGGCGGTGACGAACTCGAAGCCGGCGGCGTCGAAATGGCCCGGTTTGCGGCGCAGTTGCGGCACCAGTTCGGCTCGCGCGATCGACGCCGGCACGTTCCAGTAGGGGCTGAACTCGATGCTGCGCATCGGCTCGCTGAACAGCGGCGTGCGGTTGCTGCGCGAGCGGCCGACGATGACACGCATCGTCAGCTTGACCTGGATGCGGCCGTCCTGCACTTCATAGGCCCGCAGCACGAACTCAGGCACGTTGATGAGCACCATGCGCGGGCCCTGCATCAAGGGCGTCCAGCGCAGGCGCTCCAGCGTGAGCTCGATCTGGCGCGCACGTTGCGCCGGCGTGACCTGCAGCGCGGCCAGCGTGGCACGGCCGATCTCGCCGTCTTCGGCCAGGCCGTGGCGGCGCTGGAAAGCCTGCACCGCGGCCACGAGTGCGCCCTCGTAGACCTCGGCTTCGTGCGGCGCGCCCAGGTCGCCCACCCGCAGCAGGCGCTGGGCCAGCTGTGGCACACCGGCCCAGGTCTGGCCGGGCACGAGCTTGGCCGGTGCGCCCTTTTTCGTGGCCGCCGGCAAGGCCGGCAAAGGCTGCGCCCAGGCCGCGTCGCCAGCCCACTGGCGGTAGCTCAGCAAGGCCGCGCGCAGGCCTTCGTAGACAGACAGCGGCGGCACCGCGCGCGTCACGGCCTGCGACAGGTCGCCCGCCGCCATGGCGGCTTGCAGCACGGCGGCGGTGTCGAAGCCGGTGCGTGCAGGTGGCTCGAAACGTTGGTGCACCTGGCGCGGGTCGACGCGGCCGAAGCGCAGGTGCTGCAGGTACCGCTGCATGGCGGCGTCCAGCGCCGCGGCCAGCTGCAGGGGTGGCGGCTGCGTCTGCAGCGCCTGCTGCAGCTGTGCAGTGCCGTAGTCCGCAGGATCCAGGCCGTGGCTGGCCGCGTCGGCCAACAAGGTCACCGCCTGATGGGCCAAAGGGCCCGGGCGGCCCTGTTCGACCCAGCCCAACTGGCCCCAGGCCAGCATGGGCCACAGCCACAACATGCAGGCCAGCCGCCAGACCTGCATGCGGGGTTTCATCGGCGGGCCATGTGCGGCATCAACGCCGGTCGCCCATGGCGTGGGCAATCGTGCTCAGGTCCACGTATTCCAGTTCGCTGCCAGCCGGCACACCCCGCGCCAGCCGCGTGGCCTTGATGCCCCGTGCCCGCAGCGCCTGGGCCAGGGCGTGGGACGTGACTTCGCCTTCGGCCGTGAAGCCGGTGGCCAGGATGACTTCTTCGACGACACCGTCGCTTGCGCGGTCCAGCAACTCGTCGGCCCCGATTTCGGAAGGCCCGACTCCCCCCAGCGGGCTGATGCGACCCATCAACACGAAATACAGGCCTTTGTAGCTGCCGCTGCGTTCCAGCGCGGCCTGGTCGGCCGGTGTTTCCACCACGCACAGCTGCCGGGCGTCTCGCCGCGGGTCCAGGCAGGTGCTGCAGACCTCGGCTTCGGTGAAGGTGTGACAGCGCTGGCAATGGCGCATGTCCTGCACCGCGAGGGTCAGCGCCGTGGCCAGCCGGCGTGCACCGTCACGGTCGTGCTGCAGCAGGTGAAAGGCCATGCGCTGCGCGGACTTCACGCCCACGCCGGGCAGGCGGCGCAGGGCTTCCACCAATTCCTCAAGCGCCCGTTCGCTCATGATGCGACCAAGGCCTTGCGCGGAACCGGCTCTGCCGGGCCGCTGCAAGAGCCCCCTTGGGGGGTGGCGAAGGCGCGCAGCGACAAGCCTGGGGGCCCGCTCAGAACGGGAACTTCATGCCGGGCGGCAGTGGCATGCCGGCGGTCAGCTTGCCCATCTTCGCAGTGCTCACCTCTTCGGCGCGGCGCACTGCGTCGTTGAAGGCGGCGGCTACCAGGTCTTCGAGCATGTCCTTGTCGTCGGCCAGCAAGCTGGGGTCGATGGTGACGCGCTTGACGTCGTTTTTGCACGTCATCACGACCTTCACCAGGCCGGCGCCGGACTGCCCTTCCACTTCCATCAGCGCCAGTTCTTCCTGCGCCTTTTTCATGTTGTCCTGCATGGCCTGGGCTTGTTTCATCAAGCCGGCGATCTGGCCTTTCATCATGGTGTCTGTCCTTCTTCAGAGGGGTTTGATCGACCCGGGCACGATGCGCGCGGTCTTGAACTGTTGCATGAGCTCACGCACCACCGGGTCTTGTTCGATGGTGGCTTCGGCCGCGGCCTGGCGCCGGGCACGCTCGGCGGCGTCGCGCTGCGCCGGGGAATCGGTGGGGCTGCCGGCTTCGATGTCCAGCACCACGGCGTGGCCCAGCAGCACCGACAGCGCCGCCGCCAGCTTGTCGGCCAGCGCCGGGTTGCGCAGCGGCTCGCGCGCCACCTGCAGTTTCCAGCGATGAGGCGTGGCACTGTCGTCGATGGCCACGAGCCCTGCCTGTGCTGCGAGTTCGCGCACCAGTGCAGCCACACTGCCTTGTTCGCACAGCGCCTTGAAGGTGGTGTTCCACCGGTCAGCCAGTGCGCCGTCGAAAGGGCTTGGCTCGTGCGCTGTGGCCACTGCGGCGGCATCGGGGACTGAACCGGTAGCGGATACGCGCTCGGCCATGGCCGGCGAAACAGCCACCGCCGTGGCGGGCAACGGCACTTCCTTCACCGACGGCTGCACCTTGGCCACGCTGATGGCCGGTGGCGCCGGTGCCCGCAGCGGCGCCGAGCGCACTTCACGCGGCGCAGTGGCAGCGCCCAGGGCCGGGAAGGCCAGGAAACGCAGCAGCACCATCGTCAGCGCGCCGTACTCGTCGTTCATCAAGCTCAGTTCTTCGCGGCCGTGCAGCACCATGCTGTACAGCAGCTGCAACTCGTCGGCAGCCAGCACGCCCAGCAGCGAACGCGCGGCTTCGGTGTCGGCGTCTTCGGCGTCCAGCGCGCCGGGCACGGCCTGTTCGACGGCCATCTGCTGCAGCAGCAGCGCCAGTTCTTCCAGCGTGGCCGACGCCGACAAGCCCAGGCTGCGCAGGCTGTCCACTGCGGCCAGCACCGCCGCGCCATCGTGCCGCGACAAGGCTTGCACCAGCGTGCGTGCGTGGCTGCGGTCGACGCTGCCCAGCATGCTGCGCACGCCAGCTTCGGTGAGCTGGCCGCCGCCATAGGCAATGGCCTGGTCGGTGAGCGACAAACCGTCGCGCATGGACCCGCGAGCGGCGCGAGCCAAGAGGCGCAATGCACCGTCTTCGCTGGGCACACTTTCGGCTTCCAGCACCCGCTGCAGGTGGTCGCGCACGGTGGCCGGCGCCATCGGCCGCAGGTTGAACTGCAGGCAGCGGCTCAGCACCGTGGGCAGCACCTTGTCGGGGTCGGTGGTGGCCAGCACGAACTTCAGGTACTCGGGCGGCTCTTCCAGCGTTTTCAAGAGCGCGTTGAAGGCGTCCTTGGACAGCTGGTGCGCTTCGTCGATCATGAAGACCTTGAAGCGACCGATGCCGGGTTTGTAGGCCGCCCGTTCGATCAGGTCCTTGATCTCGTCCTTGCCACCGTTGCTGGCGGCGTCCATCTCGATGTAGTCCAGGTAACGGTCGGCATCGATCTCGGTGCAGGCCTGGCAGACACCGCAGGGCTCGGCGGTGATGCCACCTTTTCCGTCGGGCCCGGTGCAGTTCAGGCTTTTGGCCAGGATGCGGCTGACGGTGGTCTTGCCGATACCGCGTGTGCCGGTGAACAGATAGGCATGGTGCAGCCGCCCCTGGGTGAGCGCATTGCTCAGCGCCTGGACCACGTGTTCCTGGCCGACCATCTGCGCAAAGGTGCGGGGGCGGTATTTGCGGGCCAGGACGACATAAGACATGCCGGCATTCTAGGAGGCGGGGCCGGCGCTGCCGGGCCAGCGGCCGGCAGGGATAATCCGCGCCATGAGCCCAAGCCCCATCACCCCGCTGAGCTACGAACAAGCCGGCGTGCGGTACGACTTGATCGACCCGCTGAAAGTGGCCGCGCAGCGCGCCGCCGCCGCCACCGCCAGCCACCTGTCGGCACACGGTTTCTCCGAGGTTGAAGCTTCGCGCGGCGAGTCCGCCTACGTCGTGGACGTCGGGCCCTTCTACCTGGCCAGCATCGTCGAATGCCTGGGCACCAAGACCCTGGTGGCCGACGAGATGCAGCGCCTGACCGGCCGCAGCACCTTTGCCGCCATCGCGCAGGACACCATCGCGATGTCCGTCAACGACCTGATCACCGTGGGCGCCACGCCGCTGGTGGTGCAGGCCTATTGGGCCGCCGGTGGCAGCGAGTGGTTCAGCGACGCTGAACGGGCTGCCGCCCTGGTGGCCGGCTGGAAAGCCGCCTGCGACACCTGCCAGGTGGCCTGGGGCGGCGGCGAAACACCGGCGCTGGCCGGCATCGTGGAAGCCGGGCGCATCGACCTGGCGGCTTCGTGCACGGGCCTGGTCAAGCCCAAGTCGCGCCTGACGCTGGGCGACAAGCTCGGGCCGGGCGACAACATCGTGCTGCTGGCCAGCAGCGGCATCCACGCCAATGGCCTGAGCCTGGCGCGCAAGTTGGCCGAGCGGCTGCCGCAGGGTTACCTGACGGAAGTCGAACCCGGTCTGAACTTCGGTGACGCCTTGCTGGCGCCCACCACGCTGTATTCACCCGTCACCGAAGCCTTGTGGGCGGCCGGCGTGCGGGTGCACTACGCGGCCAACATCACCGGCCACGGTTGGCGCAAGCTGCTGCGCCACCCCAAGGCGCTGAGCTACCGCATCCACACCGTGCCCCCGGTGCCGCCGGTGCTGCGTTTCATGCAGCAGCAGGCCGGCCACGACGATGCCGAGGCCTACGGCACGCTGAACATGGGCGCCGGTTTTGCGCTGTACGTGCATGCCGACGACGCCGAACGCACCGTGGAAGTGGCACAGGCCTGTGGGGTGCCGGCCTGGGTGGCCGGCGAGGTGCTGGCGGGCGACAAACAACTGCACATCGAGCCGCTGGGCGTGCGGTTCAGCGGCCAGGACCTGCAGTTGCGTTGAGCGTCGGCTCGAGATCCCGCGCCGGCCTGCGGCCATGCGGCACTCGCCTACAATCTCGCTCGCCGGGCCTCCCCGCATGGAAGCGCGCCCAACCGGGTCAGGTGGGGAACCAAGCAGCCCTTAGCGTTGCAACCAGTGCCGGGGTCAGGCTCGGCACCCTTTTTGTGCTGCCCCACCCGGCCGCGTCGGGCTGGCCCTCAGGTGTTGCCGCGAGCAAAAGCCGCCACCGCCTGGTCCCGCAGGCCGCGCACCAGGGCCAGGTCGGCTTCTCCCACCTTCAGTGTCCCGGCCTCCAGCTTGTCGGCGTAGATCAGGCCGATTGGCTGACCCTTCACCATCATCGGCAGCAGCAGAAAGCTGGCTGCATTGACCCGCTGGCGGTACCAGGGTGGCAGACGGTTGGCGACCGACTTGCTGTCGGCGATCAGCAGGTCGGCACCTTTGGCGCACAGCGCAGCGAACAGGTCGGTGCTGGCGCTGGCGTCGGGTGCAATGCGGAAGGCGCTGCTGATGTCGGACGAACCCTTGCCCAGCGCCACCCGGCCCAACAGCAGGCCGCTGCGCGGGTCGCGAAGGCAGAAGACCACCGATCGCAAGTCCAGGGCCTGGTGCAAGGTTTCCAGCACCAGGTTGAGCACCTCGTTCAGGCGCAGCTTGCGCTGCGACACCGCCAGCTTGACGGCTTCGAGCCCTTCGCTCAGGCAGGCCACCCGGCCGGCTTGGGCTTCGGCGGCTGCCACCTGGTCCCCTGTTGCTGCCGGTTTGCCACTCTTGGGCACCACCAGCGTGCGGTCGTCGCCGGCGGCGGCGACGGCTGTTGGCGGCGCCACCGTGTCCTGCAACAGGCGCCGCGCCGGCGCGCCCGGTGCCACGTGCAAGCCCATGGCCTGGGCCATGCCCGACAAGCGGGCACGTGCCGCCTGGGCACAGCCCACGATGTCTTTCGGCTGCAGGCCCAGCGCAGCGGCATAGGTTTCGGCCACGACGTTCAGCGCCGCCACCTGTGCTTCGCCGTCGGCGCCGAGCATGGCATCGGTCAGCGCGTTGGCACCGCGGGCCAGCCAGCGCATGCGTTCAACGCCGTGGTCGACACGGCGGTCGACCGCCCGGCTGGGCACTTCACCCTCGGGCAAGCGCAAGGCCCGCTGCAAGGTGTCGGGCAGGCCCCAGGCCTTGGCCACCCCTGCCCCCAGGTCGTCGAAGCCCAGGCCCAGCACCTTGCGTGCCGCCGATTCACGGGCGGCAGCCGTTGCCGGGCCCTGGGCCAGTTGCTGGCGGATCTGCAGCGCTTCTTCCTGGAAGTAGTACTCGGTGAGCAGACGGCCGAGGTTCTGGAACATCGCGGCCAGGAAAACCTCTTCGCTTTCGCGTGCCACCGGCGTCAGGTCACCGGCCAGCGTGCCGGCCATCAGCGCACGCAGAAATTCTTCCTTCAGCTGCGCGGCGTGGCCCTTGTCGCCCATGTGTTCGAGCAGGATCACCGACAGCGCCATGTTGCGGATACCGGCAAAACCCACCAGCGCCACCGCACGCGACACCGTGCTGATGCCACCCCCGGCGGCCGAGGTGAAGTGCACGGTGTTGACCATGCGCAGCAGCTTGTTGGTCAGCGCGACGTCCTTCAGGATCTCGCCCGTCAGGCTGGCCAGGCTTTCGGTCTCGGACATGGCCACCCGCTGGATGCGCACGACCGAGCTCGACAGGGCCGGGAAGTCGGTCTTGTGGCGCATGCGCCGCAGCAGGAAGTCCAGCGTGGCATGGCTGTCGGTGCCGGCAGCGGCGGCTTCCTGCGGCGTCAGCCAGGCCGCCAGGGCGGCGTGCATGGAACGGGCGCTGTCGTAGCGTGCCGCGCTGTCGCGCGCCAGGGCACGCTGCACGATGCCACGCAGCGTGTCGTCCACCTTCACGTGTGCGGGCAGCAGCAGGTCTTCGGTCTGCACCCGGGCAATCGCGCGGTAGGGGTCGTTTTCGCGCATCAGCGGTGCGCCGGCCAGCAACTCGCCCAGCAGCACACCCGCAGAAAACACATCCATCACCGGCATCGGTGTTTCGCCCCGAGCGGCTTCGGGCGACATGTAGCCAGGGGTGCCGACGATGAGGCCGTCACCCGACGGCGGCGCTGAAGCACTGCGCCGGCCACCGGGGACCACACGTGCCGCGATGCCGAAGTCCATCACGCGCGCACGGCCGTCGCCGCCCAGCAGGATGTTGGACGGTTTCAGGTCGCGGTGCACGATGCCTTGTTCGTGGGCTGCCGCCAGCGCGTCCAGCACACCCATCACCAGCGTGGCCGCTTCGCGTGCCGGCAAGGAAGGCCGCTGGCGGCGCTGTTCGTGCAGCGTCGGCCCCGGCACGTATTCGAAGACCAGGTAAGGCTGGCCGTCGAATTCATCGGCTTCGAACACCGGCACGATGTTGGGGTGGGTCAGGCGGCTGACGGCACGGGCTTCGTTGAGCCACTCATGGCGTGTGGTTGCGTCGGCGTCGGCACTCAGCAGCTTGACCGCCACTTCGCGGTCCAGGCGCGGGTCGTGGGCCAGCCAGACCGTGGCCTGGGCGCCGCGGCCCAGCTCGCGCAGCAGCTGAAAGCGCGCCAGTTCACGCCCAACTGGCGGTGGCAACACGGCGCTCAATGTGCTGCCCCGCCGCTGGCACGGGCCGCCGCGGCCTGGCGCAAGCCGCCAGCCGCTGTTGGCGGGTGCTCTTCCAGCAGGTCCAGCGGTGCCGGCATGGTCTGCGCGATGGGTTCGGCGGGCGGTGCGCTGCCACCCTGCAGTGCAGCCTGAAGGTCACGCAGGTGCAGGTTCAGCGCACGACCGTAACGCTGCACCACACGCTGCAGCGCGCCCAGCACACGCGGTGCCGGCAGCGACAGCGCATCGACGGCTTCGTTGGCACAACTGGCCACGCCACGCAGCAGGTCGTCGTCGCTGTCCAGGCTGCGCACCGGGGTGGCCGTGGGCATGCGGCGGATCATCGCCAGCACGCTGTCGTCCAAGCCCCAGTGGCGGGCGACTGCCGCGCCGATGGCTTCGATGTCGGTGCCCAGCACGGCGTAGGCAGCGGCTTCTTCAGCCATGCCGGCTTCGTCGGGTTCACCTTCGCGGCTGGACGGCACGGCCTGCATCAGGCGGTGGATCTGCTGCGCTTCGTCGGCAAAGTGGTAACGCACCACCAGGCGCCCCAGGTTCTGCAGCAAGGTGATCAGGTAGACCACTTCGCCGTCGTAGCCCGCCGGGCGCAGCGCCAGCGCCACACGGCCGGCCTTGCGGCAGCGTTCGATCTGGCGTGTGAGTTCCTTGGCACCTTCTTCTGCCAGCGGCCCCGGCCAATCGCGCAGCGCCAGCGCGGCACGGCGCACACCGTCCAGCCCCAGCATGGCGATGGCGCGGCGCACGGTCAGCACCGGGCCGCTGCCGGCCACCTGCGCGCCCCGCACCTGGGCGGTGTTCACCAGGCGCAGCAGCTCGAAGGACAGCGCCAGGTCTTCCAGCACCACCTCGGCCAACTCGTTGGTGCGCTCACGTTCCATCAAAGTCAGGCGCGCGGCACGGGCTGCTGCACCCGGTGAAGAAGGCAGAACACCCGCCACTCGCATCTTGTCGGCCAGCAGCGCCAGCGGGCCGCCGTCGGTGCTGGACTCGGTCTGCAGCCAGCCTTCCAAGGCGCGCAGCAACGTGCGGGCATTGCGGTAGCGCTGGCGCTCCTGGCGGTCGGTCGAGCGGTTGGCAATGGCACGCAGCGGCTCGGCAATCGGGTGCGCAGAAGTCCACGGCAGGCGCACGCTGTCGCGCCCGACCGGGCCGCAGTGCGGCGGCAGGCGCTGGATGAGTTTGCCGATGTCGGCTTCTTCCTGACCCTCGGTGCCCACCAGCAGGCCGTGCAGCAGCACGCCCACGGCCAGCACGTCGCGTTCGGCCGCTTCGCGCTGCAGCCTCAAAGTGGCGGTTTCGCCGGGTGCGGTCTGGCTGCCGGAGCCGCTGGCGCGCTGCCAGGCACGCTCGGCAGCCACGGCCAGGCCGGCCACGCGCACCTGGCCGCTGTCGGAGACCAGCACCAGATAGGGTTGCAGATCGTGGTGCGAAACGCCCGCTTCGTGCGCAAAGGCCAGGCCGCGCAGCGTTTGTGCGGTCAGTTCAGCGGCTTCGGTGCCCGGCAGGCCCTTGCGGGTGGCGCGGTCCTGCAGCGTCGCCGCGTCGCGCGGGTCGTAGGCCACATAGGGCCAGCCGTCCTGCACACCCACCTCGACCACGGCCGCCAGCCGCGGGTGGCTCAGGCGCGAAGCCTGACGCACCGCCTGCTGCCAGAGTTCCAGCGCCACGGCGTCGGCCGGCTGAACCCGCGGCAGCACCAGCACCAGTTCCTGGCCACTGCGCGGGTCGGTCACGCGCCAGGCCATCGTCAGCTCGCTCTTGCCCAGCAACTTCAACAGCTGCAAGCGGCCGAACCAGCGCACGGCGTTGCCACGCGCGGGGGCGGGCGCGGCAGAGGGCGCGGCAGGTGAGGCACCGGCTGCGGTCGGGTCGGATGACGGTGCAGGCATGACACTGAATTGAACCGTGCAGACCGACGGCGCAAACCCCGGAACAGCGGTACGAAGGTCCAACAGTTCGGTCGGCGCGCCGCACCACACGCCCTGCCCCGGCCGACGTCAGACCTCGACCACCTGCCCCTGCCCGGTGATGAAGGCACCGCGAACCACCTCGCCCACTTGCAGCGCCGACACCGCCGCCATGTAGCGCAGCATCTGGTCGCGGTAAGCCTGCACCGTGGCCGGGTCGGCCTGCAGTTTGTAGTCCAGCACCCACCAGGTAGGCGCGGTTTCACCTGCGCTCTGCAGCGCCACCAGGCGGTCGATGCGCAAGGCTTCGCCGCCCCAGGTCACCGGCACTTCGTTGCCAGCCCAGCGCAGTGCAGGGCCTTCGAAAAAGCGGCGGCAGGCGGCGCTGTCCAGCACGGCAGACGCCAGTTGTGCCACGCGTGCCGCCTGGCGCGGTGGCAGCCCGAAGAGCAGAGCCGCCGCCTGGCCGGCGGCTGGCAAAGCGGCCCGCGTCTGGGCGGCCAAGGGGCCGGCGGCCCATTCCAGCACACGGTGCACGGCACGGCCCAGGCGTGCGGCTGCTTCGTCTTGTGTCACGTCGTCCGGTGGCTGCAACTCGGTGGCGGGGGCGGGCAGGCGTTGAAACGTGGGCTGGACCACCACGTCGACCGAATTGGGCGGCGCACCAGCCGCTTGTGTCTGCGGCTCCCAGGCCGTGGCATGCGCCTCGACCCTTTGCCACCACGGCTGGCCGGGGTCGCGGGCATGGGGTTCGGCGCGGCTGAAGACCAGCCACTCGCGGGCCCGTGTCATGGCCACGTACAGGCCATTCAGTTCTTCGCGGTCCTGGGCCGCCGTTTCGGTGACCCAAAGCTCGCGCAGCGAAGGCGCCATCTCGTCCACGCTGCGCACGAAGGCCACGCGGCGCGGTGCGTGGCGATCCACTGGCCAGTCCACCAGCACGGCGGCGCGCAGGCTCTTGCGGCGTTCCGGGTCGGCGTCGGCCACCAGCACGGCGCGGGCTTCCAGGCCCTTGGCGCCATGCACGGTGAGCAGCTGAACCGCGTCGGCAGGCGCCACACCCGGCGCACGCAGCCGCCCCGCGCGCAGGGCGCGCACCAGGCCATACACGGACGAAAAACGTCCACCTTCGTGTTGCAGGGCGGCCGCCAGCAAGGCGTTCACCGCATGCAGCGCGCCGCGGCGGCGGGCCGCCGGCACAGCGGCGGCCACCCGCGCCAGCACATCACCCTGGTGCACGATCTGGTCCAGCAGGTCGTGGGGAGGCAAAGACAAGCCCCGCCAGCGCGACAGCAGGCGGCGCGCCCTTTGCAGTTCGGCGCTGGGCGGCTCCGCGTGTTCATCGCTCGGGTCCATCAGCGCCATCAGCCACGCACGCTTGGGCCGCGACTCGATGGCCGCTGACTGTTGCGACAACCAAAGCAGGTCGTCGTCGCTGGCGCCGAAGATCGGGCTGCGCAGGGCACGCGCCAGGCTCAGGTCGTGCCCGGGCGAAGCGATGACGTCCAGCACCGCCACCAGGTCCAGCGCTTCGGGTGATTCGTGCAACGCCAGCGGCTCGGCCACGACGTGCGGGATACCCGCGTCGGCCAGCGCCTGCGCCACGTGCGCCAAGGTGCTGCGCTTGCGCGACAGCACCATCACATCGCCGGCTTGCAAAGCATGGTCGACCAGCAGCGTGGCCACGCCGGCCGCCACCTGCTGCGCTTCCTGGGCCCGCAGCAGCTGTTCGGCTTCGGTGCGCGGCTGGGTCAGCGAATCGCGCCAGACCTCGGGGTCGGCGCCCTGCCCCACCGCCGCCGTTCGCAGCACACCCGGCAGCCGCAAGACATGGCCGTGGGCGACGGAGTCGGTGGTGTGTGTGCGGTAAGGCCCCCACGCGCCCTGCTGCGCAGCGCTTTCGAAGACCTGGTTCAGCGCTTCGATGACAGCCGGTGCGTTGCGCCGTGTGTGGTCGCACTGCAGCACGCTGCCGTCCATGGCCTGCACGACGAAGTCGCGCGCGGCTTCGAAGACACGCGGCTCGGCACCGCGGAAACGGTAGATGCTCTGCTTGGGGTCACCGACGATGAACAGCGCCAGCGGCTGCTGCCCGCTCAGGCCCCCGCCGGCCCCGGCGTAGGACGACAACCAGCCCTGCAGCACCTGCCACTGCAGCGGGTTGGTGTCCTGGAACTCATCGATCAGCACATGGCGCAGGCGCTGGTCCAGCCTTTCCTGCACCCAGCCGGCCATGACGCTGTCGCCCAGCATCGTTTCGGCGGCACGCTCCAGGTCGGGCATGTCGATCAGGCCACGCTGACGTTTCAGCGCCGCGTATTCGGTGCGCAGCACACGCCACAGGCGCAGCAGCGCCAACTGGTCGATGTGCGCACGCTGCTGCACGGCCATGTCCTGCAGCGACTGCAGGCCGTCCATCACGGCCTGCTGCAGCGGCGTGTCGCCCAGCTTCTTGCGCGGCGTGCCGGCTTTTGTGTACAGCGCGTCGATGGCCAGCGCCAGCGCTTGCTCAGGCGTCGCCGCCGCCAGCGCAGCCAGCAGGCCGCGTGCGGCTTGTTGCGCTGCTGCCGCCTTGGCCTTGCCCAGTTCCGCGGCCAAGGCCGCGATGTCACGCGCCAGATCACCGGTCTGCACCAGGCAAGCAGGGCTGGCCACGTGTGCACAGGCTGGCCAGATCTGCGCCGCCGGTGGCACTGCGGTTTCGGCAGCGCCGACGTCGTCGGCACGGGCCAGCTCGGGGCTGCGTTCCCAGGCCGCCTGCAGCCAGTCCAGCACCGTGCCGCGGCGGTGGCGCTGCACCAGCGCGATGTAGTCGGCACGCAAATCGGCATTGGCCTGCACACGCCGGTGCAGGCGCTTGAACAGTTCGGCCTGCAACGCCTGCGTGTCTTCGAGCAGTTCGTACTGCGCGGGCAGGTTCAGCTGTTCCAGCAGCGCCAGCGGAGCGTGGCTCAGCAGTTGGGCAAACCAGGCGTGGAAGGTGCGCACCTCGACGGCGCGGCCGTCGAGCAGCAGGCGTTCGTGCAAGGCACCCAGCGCGTCGGCGTGTTCGTGCGCCTGGCGTGGCGTCATGCCACGGTCGACCAGCGCCTGCTCGCGTTGCGCGGGTGTGCTGTGGGCGGCACAGAAATCCGCCAGCCATTCCTGCAGCCGCGACCGCATTTCGCCTGCGGCCTTGCGGGTGTAGGTGATGGCCAGTATCTGCTGCGGCTCGGTGCCTGCCAGCAGCGCGCGCAGGATGCGCGAGACCAGCATCCAGGTCTTGCCGGCGCCGGCACAGGCTTCGACCGCGACGCTGCGCGCCGGGTCGCAGGCCCGTGCGTAGAACTGCCCGGCGCTGGCCGGCTGGCCATCGATGCGGTAGGCCGGTGCCGTCATGGTGACGCCCAATGGTCACGCCGGCACAGGCCACGTGCTTCGCAGGTGTCGCAGATGCTGCCCTCGCCCAGCGCCGGCATGGCGGCGCCTTCTCGCAGCCGCTGCCATTCATCGCCCAACGCCTGCAGCAGCACCTGGGCCGTCTGGTGCACCTGCGGGTGGCGCACTTCCTTGGGCGCGCCCTTTTCGTCCAGCGCCAGGTAGGCCGCGCTCAGTGTTTCGCCGCCATCGCCCGCACCACCCAGCAGCGCGGCGTAGAAGGCCAGCTGGGTGTCTTCGAGCGGCTGCTTGACCTTGCGGGCCAACTCGATGGAACTGCCGCTCTTGTAGTCCAGCAGTTCGCGCTGGCCATCGGGGCCGTGGTCCAGGCGGTCCAGGCGACCTTGCAGTTGCAGGCCACCCAGTTCGGGCGGCGCCAGGCGGTGGTCGGTTTCGCCATCGGCCCAGAACCAGCCGTCGGCTTCCCGCTTGTGCAACCAGGCCAGGTAGTCGGGCAACAGGCGGTCGAAGCTGGCGCGAAAGGGCAGGAGTTCACCCGCGTCCATGTCCAGTTGCTGCGTGACATGGTCGGCGGCAGCCACCAGCTGGGCCGCATCGTCACCACCCGGGCGGCGCTGGCTGTGGAAGTGGTGCAGCACCGCGTGCAGCCAGGTGCCGTAGTCACGTTTGGCCAGCCCGGCGTCCAGTTCGTCGGCTTCGTCCAGTCGCAAGATGACGCGCGCAAAAAAGCGGTAGGGGCAGGCGCGCAGGGCTTCGACATGGGTGGCGCTGACCTGGCCCGGCAGCGCTTCGCCAGCGCTGGGCCCAGGGCGATGCACCGGCTGCACCGCCACCGCTTGCATGCGGCCACGCCAGGGCGTCAGCGGCCATGCGGGCAGCCCTTCCTGGGCCCGCGCCAGCAGCAGGCCCTGCACGCTGGCGCTGTCGGACAAGGGCTCTTCAGCGTCGCGGTGGCGGCGCAGCAACGTGACCTGGGGCGAGCGCAGCACATGGGCCAGCGCCAGCCGCTGCCGGTGTCGGCGGGCCCGCGCATGGTCCAGGCCCAGGGCCTGCGCCAGCGTGTCGCTGATCAGTGCCGGTGGTGACTCGGACGCGCCCAGGTGTTTGTGGTCGGCGCCGGGCACCACCAGGTGCTGGAAGGGGCGCCCGAAAGCGCGCGACAAGGGTGTGACGACCACTTGCGCTTCGGCATCGGGCAGCGGCAGAAAGGGTGCCTCTTCCAGCGCCGAGCGCACCCAGTCGGCAAAGCCGGACAGCGTGAGCCAAACGCCCTGGGCAGCCTGCTGCCAGGCGTCGGGCACATCGCCCACCAGGTGCAGCGCGGCCAGCACCTGGGCGCCGGCGGCGTCGGCGTTGAGGTCCTGCAGGGTGCCGTCGGCAGCCAGGCTTTGTGACAGCAGGCGCAACCAGTCGGACAAGGCTTGCGGCGGTGCCTCGCCCAGCGGCCGCAGATGCGCTTGTGCACGTGTCCACAGCATGTGCGCGGCTTCGCCTTCGGGCAAGGGGCGGCGCCTGCGCCACATACGTTCCAGCGCCATCAAGGCACGCGGTTCGGCACTGGGCCAGGTCTTCAGCCATTCCAGGCGGGCGTCTGCCGCTGCACCGGGCTGCGCCGCGCGCAGCAGTGCCATCAGCTTTGATGCCGCCGCGGTGGTGGCCAGCTTCCAGCCGGTTTCGTCGATCAGCGGCACGCGCTGCCGCGCCAGCAGCGCCCGCACCCGCCGCACCAGTTCGCGGTCCAGCGCCACCAGCGCCACCGGCGCCTGCCCGGCCTGCAAGGCGTCCAGGATGACCGTGGTGGTGGCCTGGGCTTCTTCTTCGAAGTCTTCGCAGAGCCAGCGGCGCACGTTGGTGGCCGTGTAGGCGCCGGCAAAGGGTGTGTCGGCAGGTGGGTCGGCGTCCAGCAACAAGGCCGGCACTTGGTTCGTGCCCAGCAGTGACTCGGCTGCAGCGTCGGCGCCCCCCAGGCGCAGCACGATCCAGGCTGCGGGTCGGGCCTGGTGCAGCGAGACCAGCGGAGAAGGCTGCGCCGCCTGGCTGGCTGCCGCCCATGCCAGCGCCCACTGCAGCAGCAGCACTTCGGTGGCGGCGGGCCCGGGAGCCGTCTGGATGGCAGCACGTGCGACTTGCCAGAACTGATCGACACAGTCCGGCTGGCCCTCTGCCGCCGCCGTGCGCAGCGCTTGCGCCGCCTGCACCACGGTGTCGATCACCGACTCGAAACCCTCAGGATCACGTTGCGACCAGGCCTGACCAAAGGGCTGCTTGCGCAACAGGGCACCCGCAGTCAGGCGGTCGAGCACGGTGTCGCCGCTGCAGTTGCCGGCAAGCGTGGGCACGGGCGGCGCCCAGGCGGCGGTCAGCGTGAGCACGGTTTCGACCCGCGGCTGCCACCCGCCGGCACGCCGGAAAGCGGCGCGCGCCGGTTCGGCCAAGGCGGCAAAGGGCAGCAGCAGCACGGCGTCACGCGCAGGCAAACCACGGGCCGACAGCCAGGTCAAGGTGTGCCGGGCAAGCTCGTCCCACAAGGTCGCGGTCGCCCAGGCGGGCGTGATGCAGATTCGCTCTATCGTCGGCATAACGACTTTGCAGCCTTCGGCCAGGGCCCGAAAGTGCCCGATGTGTCAGAATGATTGTGCCTTTTCACAGGCCGTGCCCCGCCCTTATCGACCCTTCGAACACTGGGCACGCGGAGAACCTTCTCATGAGCAGCGACTTGATCAAACACGTCACCGACGACTCGTTCGGCACCGATGTGCTGCAGTCCGACAAACCGGTGCTGGTGGACTACTGGGCCGAATGGTGCGGCCCTTGCAAGATGATTGCCCCGATCCTGGACGAGGTGTCCAAGGACTACGACGGCAAGTTGCAGGTTGCCAAGATGAACGTCGACGAAAACCGCGACGTGCCTGCCAAGTTCGGCATCCGCGGCATCCCGACGCTGATGCTGTTCAAGGGCGGCGAGCTGGCCGCCACCAAGGTGGGCGCGCTGTCCAAGGCCCAACTGACGGCCTTCCTCGACGGTCATCTATAATCTTGGTCAACGTGGGTTGCTGACCCCCCAGGTCGCAGCCCTCGTCTGACCCGCCACCACGCACCGCCCTCAGCGGCCCGACCCCAGGGCCAGCCGCTTGTCAGACGGCCAGGCGCGTGGCTCCGGCGCCAATCCACAAGTGTTCTGTGCTGCTCGGCCCGCGTCTGTGTCCTGACGTGTGAGCCGCCCCGCATCTGCCTGAGGGTGCCTCATGCATCTGTCCGAACTCAAAGCCCAGCCCATTGCAGACCTCATCACGATGGGCGAAGCACTGGAAATCGAAAACGTCGCCCGCCTGCGCAAGCAGGAGCTGATGTTCGCGATCATGAAAAAACGCGCCAAGGCCGGCGAGCAGGTGTTTGGCGACGGCGTGCTGGAAGTGCTGCCCGACGGCTTCGGCTTCCTGCGCAGCATCGAAGCCAGCTACATGGCCAGCACCGACGACATCTACCTGTCGCCCAGCCAGATCCGCCGCTTCAACCTGCACACCGGCGACAACGTCGAAGGTGAAGTGCGGGTGCCCAAGGACGGTGAACGCTACTTCGCACTGGTCAAGGTCGACCGCGTGAATGGCGTCACGCCTGAGGAGAGCAAGCACAAGATCATGTTCGAGAACTTGACGGCGCTGTTCCCGACACAGCAGTTCAAGCTGGAACGTGACGTCAAGGCCGAAGAGAACATCACCAGCCGCATCATCGACCTCATCGCGCCCATCGGCAAAGGCCAGCGCGCGCTGCTGGTTGCGCAGCCCAAGACGGGCAAGACGGTCATGATGCAGCACATCGCCCATGCGCTGGTGGCCAACCACCCCGAGATCCACCTCATCGTTCTGCTGGTCGACGAACGACCCGAAGAAGTGACCGAGATGCTGCGCACCGTGCGCGGCGAGGTCATCAGCTCCACCTTCGACGAACCCGCTGCGCGCCACGTGCAGGTGGCCGAGATGGTGATCGAACGCGCCAAGCGTCTGGTTGAACTGAAGAAGGACGTGGTCATCCTGCTAGACAGCATCACCCGCCTGGCACGTGCCTACAACAACGTGCTGCCGTCGTCGGGCAAGGTGCTGTCGGGTGGTGTCGACGCCAACGCGCTGCAGCGCCCCAAGCGCTTCTTCGGCGCCGCGCGCAACACCGAAGAAGGTGGCACGCTGACCATCATCGGCACCGCGCTGGTGGACACCGGCTCGAAGATGGACGAGGTGATCTACGAAGAATTCAAGGGCACCGGCAACTGCGAGATCCACCTCGACCGCCGCATGGCCGAAAAGCGGGTTTACCCGTCGATCCTGATCAACAAGAGCGGCACGCGGCGCGAAGAACTGCTGCTGAAGCCCGAGATCCTGCAAAAGAGCTGGATCCTGCGCAAACTGCTCTACCCCATGGACGAGATCGAGGCGATGGAGTTCATCCTGGAAAAGATGAAGGCCAGCAAGAACAACCACGACTTCTTCGACATGATGCGTCGCGGCGGCTGACGCCGGTTCAGCCTCGTTCTTTGGTTCACTGCCAGGCCCTCGCGGCTGGCCAACAGCCACCCGTTCAGGGGGGCTGGCTGCGAGGGCAGTGCAGGAAGCACCGACTCGCAACGATCTTGCAACGCCTCGTCGGCGTCAATGGCTTATCGGGCTCGCCGCAGGCGCAGTCCGCACAGCGCAACCTGACGAGGAGAACACGGATGCAAACATCACGATCCGGTGCGGCCAGCCCTTGGCCTGAAGCGCCAACTCTGACCCCCAACACGCGACCCGACTTGCGCGGCCGGCTTGCTGCCCGACCACAGGCGTGCGCCGCCTTGCTGCTGGCGGCTGGCCTGATGGCCTGCGGCTTGGGTCATGCCGCGCCGGCCACCCTCTTCGGTTTGGATGTGCTGTCCGCCGGAGACAACATCACCCAAGCCTACGGCATCAACGCACAGGGCCATGCCGTCGGTTACTCGGGCTTCACGCAGCCAGACGCTCTCACGACGCAGGCCACTTTCTGGGCCGGCGGCCAGTCGACCGCACAGGGATTGCAAGGGCTCGCTGGGGTGGGGGGCAGCAGCGTCGCCACCGCCATCAACAACCACAACGTGCTTGTCGGCAGCCAGAGCGGCCGGGCGCTGATCTGGACCTCCGTCGGGCCTGGGCCGGCCTACGCGGCACCCCAGTTCCTGGGCAGTGTCAACCCCGGTGCGCACAGCGCACAGGCCATCAACGACGCCGGCAGCGCCGTGGGCAACCACGTGAAGTGCCTGAACATCGACTGCAGCTCGCTCCACTACCGCGCCTGGCAGTGGGACAGCACCGACGGCATGCGGCAGATCGGTGGCGAGTTCGGGTTCGAGACCAACGTGAATGGCATCAACGGCGCGGGCGACGTGCTGGTGGCCAGCCGCAACCTGGCCAACGAGCGCCGATTCGAGATCATCGCGGCCGACGGCACCGCCACGGCGGTGTCACTGCCGGGGCTGGTCAGCACCACCGATCTGTCGATCAACAACCAGCGCGCCATCGCCGGCGACCGCTTGGTCGTGCCCAGCGAGGGGCCGGCGCGGTACGAGGCTTTTGTCTGGTTCGAAGGCATCGAACACGCTCTGGCCGCGCTCGACCCGGCCTCGGGTGCAGAAGCCAATGCGATCAACAACTCTGGCTGGGTGGTCGGCAGTTCTCGGCTCGGCCCCGGCGAGTACGCGGCGGTTTTCTGGGCCGGGGACCTGGTCTGGGATCTCAACAGCCTCTTGTCGGACGCGGATGCCGATCTGTGGCACCTGGAAGCGGCTGTTGCGCTCAGCGACAACGGCTGGATCGCCGGCAATGGTTGGTACACAGATCCCACCACCTCGGCCCGGCAGCGGCGTGGCTTCACTCTGCAGTTGAACGGTGACTTCCTCGGTGGCTTGCCGCCCTCGGTGGGTGGCGGCGGTGGAGGCACCAACCCCGTTCCCCTGCCCGGCACCTTGGCGCTGGCCCTGCTGGGGCTCGCCGCAATGACAGCCCGCCGCCCCTCAGGCGCAACACCATCCTCGGTGGCACCCTAGGGCCCGAACTGGGATAGAATTCCGGGTTCTCCAAATTCTGGTGAGTGCGCTCAACAGGTGCCGAGTTCTTCCGGGCATCAAGCGTTGCAGCGAGGCTACCGACACTGACTCAAAGGGATTCCCATGAAAGACGGCATTCACCCCAACTACCGCGAGATCTGCTTCCAGGATCTGTCCAACGGTTTCACCTTCGTCACGCGTTCGTGTGCGCCGACCAAGGAAATGATCAAGATGGAAGACGGCCGCGAACTGCCGCTGATCAAGCTGGAAACCACCAGCGAGACGCACCCGTTTTACACCGGCACCCAGAAGAGCATCGACAACCTGGGCGGCCGCGTCGAGAAGTTCCGCAACAAGTTTGCTCGCGTCGGCATGAAGAAGTCGTCGGCGGTCACCACTCCCGACACCCCGGCTGCCTGATGCCGTGGCGGCCTTGCGGCCCTGTGCAAAGGCAGCTTCGGCTGCCTTTTTCTTTGGTGTCTGCGGCATCATGACGCCGTGAGCAGCCCCAACCCCGCCCTCGTCACGCAGCGTGGAGCCCGGCGGCTGCCACGCTTCGCTCTGTGGCTCCTGTGCGCCGCCTACGTGTTGCCCGGCCTGGTGGGCCGCGACCCGTGGCGCAGCGCCGACGTCAGCGCCTTCGGCCTGATGGTGGCCATGGCCGAGGGCCGAACGCCCTGGTGGGCGCCCACGCTGGGCGGCGTGCCGGCCGACACGGCGCTGCTACCGCACTGGCTGGGCGCCGTGTTCATCATGGCAGGTCAGGGTTGGCTCGATCCGGCACTGGCCGCACGGGTGCCCTTTGCACTGCTGCTGGGCCTGACGTTGGCGCTGGTCTGGTACTGCACTTACCAGTTGGCCCGCACCGAAGCTGCGCAGCCCGTGGCGTTTGCCTTTGGCGGTGAAGCCGACCCGGTGGCCTATGCACGTGCCATGGCCGATGGCGGCCTCTTGGCGCTGATGGCCACGCTGGGCCTGCTGCAACTGGGCCACGAAACCACGCCCGAGCTGGTGCAGCTGTTTGCGGCCACGCTGTTCCTGTACGGACTGGCCGCCGCTCCGTTTCGCACCTGGCGCGCTCGACTGGCAGTGTTGATGGCGCTGCCCTTGCTGGCCGCCAGCGGTGCCCCGGCCATGGCCCTGGCGGCCGGCCTGGGGGGCTTCATCGTCTGCACCTTCTCGCGACAAGCCCAGACCCGCGCCATCACGACCTGGCTGGCCCTGGCCACCCTGATTGCCGCCCTGCTGGGGTGGAGCCTGGGCGCCTGGGCGTGGCGCTTTGCCGAGCCGGCTGTCAGCGACCTGCCACGCATCGCGCGACAGTGGTTGTGGTTCATGTGGCCCGCCTGGCCGCTGGCGCTGTGGACGCTGTGGCGCTGGCGACGGCAGTTGTCCTACCGGCACATCTCCGTGCCCTTGGTGCTGGTGCTGGTGGCCCTGGGGGCCAACCTGGCGATGGCAGGGTCCGACCGTGCGCTGATGCTGGGCCTGCCGGCGCTGGCCGTGTTGGCAGCCTTTGCGCTGCCCACCTTGAAGCGCAGTGCATCGGCCGCCGTGGACTGGTTTTCGATGTTCTTCTTCACCCTGGCCGCCTTGACGATCTGGGTCATCTACCTGTCGCTGCAAACCGGTTGGCCGGCCAAGCCCGCGGCCAACGTGGCACGACTCGCGCCCGGCTTCGACGCCCCATTCTCGGCTCTGGCGCTGCTCTTGGCCGTGGCAGGCACCCTGGCCTGGGTGGCGGTGGTGCGCTGGCGCACCGGGCGCCACCGGGAAGCGCTGTGGAAGAGCCTGGTGCTGCCCGCCGGTGGTGTGGCGCTGTGCTGGTTGTTGCTGATGACGCTGTGGCTGCCGCTGCTGGACTACGCACGCAGCGCCCGGCCCTTTGTCACCCGCCTGGCCACCCATGTGCCGGCAGACGCCTGCATCGCCGCGCCCGGCATCGCACCGGCCACCGTGGCGGCACTGGAACACTTCGGTCGATGGACGGTGGATGCGCGCCCCGGCGCTGCAGATTCCAGCTGCGCGTATCGGCTGCGCGTGCTGCGTTTGCGCCCCTCCCCACCGCCCCCGGAAGGCTGGGACTGGGTGGCCGACGTCAACCGGCCGACCGAGCGCGACGAATACACACAGGTACTGCGCCGGCGCCCCTGAGGTCGCGTCAAGCACTCAGGCGCTGACGGTGCCGTCGGGCGCAGCCGCCACGGCGGCAGCGGGCACCTCATCGGCGGCCGCCAGCCGCCGCACCCGCTGTGCAGGCAGTTGCATGCGGAAAGTCGTGCCTTTTCCGATTTCGCTTTGCACGTCGATCTCGCCACCGTGGCGCTGCACCACGTGTTTGACGATCGACAAACCCAGGCCGGTGCCACCGGTGTCGCGCGAACGGCTGCCGTCGACGCGGTAAAAACGTTCGGTCAGGCGCGGCAGGTGCTCACGTGCGATGCCGATGCCGGTGTCGCTGACTTCGATGTCGGCCGCGCCGCCGTCGCGCCAGGCCCAGCGCAGGCTGATCTGGCCATCGACGGGTGTGTAGCGCACGGCATTGTTGAGCAAGTTGCCCACCGCGCTGATCAGCTCGGCTTCGCTACCGGCAATCTCGGCATCGGCGCCGCCGCTGATGTCGATGCGGTGGCGCCCCGCCGACAGCGCCAGCGCATCGTCGTGCGCCCGCTGCAGGATGGGCGCTGCAGCCACCCAGCGGTCGGGTCCGGGGCGCGGGCTGCCTTCCAGCTGAGCCAGCGTGAGCAAGTCGCCCACCAGCGACTGCATGCGGTCGGTCTGCTGTTCCATCAGCGTCAGCACGCGGCGGCGCTCGACCTCGGTCAAGGGCAGTTGTGCCAGCGTTTCGACGAAGCCGGCGACCACTGTCAACGGTGTGCGGATCTCGTGCGACACATTGGCCACGAAGTCGCGCCGCATCGCCTCGGCACGTTCACGTTCGGTGATGTCCTGCGTCAGCATCAGCTTCATGCCTTCGCCATAAGCTCGCACGATGACCGACAAAGTGCTGCGACCCAGCGGGCCGGCGAACACGATCGGTTCTTCGAAACGCCCATCTTGCATGTAGGACACAAAGGCCGGTGCACGCACGAGGTTGGTGACACGCTGCAGCCGGTCTCGCGTCGGATCCAGGCCCAGGTGCTCGGCCGCCACCGAGTTCAGCCAGCTGATCTGGTCAGAGGCATCCAGCAGCATCACACCGTTGGGCGAAGCGTCGATGGCAGCCAGGAATTCCTGCAGGCGCTGACGCTCGGCTTGCAGTTCCACGTCCTTGTTGCGCAGCGCACGCTCAAAACGGTAGCCCAGCTCGCCCCAGAAGCCCGCGTCGCGGGGCGCCGGTGTCTGCCGGGGGCTGCGCAGCCATTCCAGCAGGCGGTGCCCGCGTGCGGCCTGACGCACATTGACCAGCAAGAGCGCGAGCAAGGCGCCCAAGGCCGACATCGCCAGCGGGCGGCCGGTGAAAAGGCTCGTCAGCGCCCCCAGCGCGGCGCCCAGTCCGAGCACCAGCAGCGCGGTGACGGCCCTTGGCAACAGCTCGGCCATCTTGAAGAACGTGGTCGCTCAAGCGACCAGCGTGCCCTGTTGTTGCGTCAGCCGGTAGCCGGCGCCACGCACGGTTTCGACAAGCGCGGCTCCCTGCACCGGCGACAAGGCTTCACGCAGGCGCTTCACGTGCACATCCACCGTGCGCTCTTCGATGAACACGTGATCTCCCCACACACGGTCCAGCAACTGGGCACGGCTGTGCACACGTTCGGGATGGGTCATCAGGAAATGGAGCAAGCGGTACTCGGTGGGGCCGATCTTCACTTCAATCACTTGGTCGGCCACGCGGCGGGTGACGCGGTGGGTGGCCGGGTCCAGTTTCAGACCGCTGATTTCCACCGCGGCGTCCAGCGCCTCGGGTGCCCGACGGCGCAGCACGGCGCGGATGCGGGCCAGCAGTTCCTTGGTAGAAAAAGGCTTGCTCAGGTAGTCGTCGGCGCCAGCATCGAGGCCGGTGATCTTGTCGGCTTCTTCTGCGCGCGCTGTGAGCATGATCAGCGGCAGTTCGCGGGTGCGCGATGCGGCACGCCAGCGGCGCGCGAGCTCGACGCCAGACTGGCCCGGCAGCATCCAGTCCAGCAGCACCAGGTCGGGCAGTTCCCGGTCCACCGCTGCCTGCGCGCTGCTGGCGTCGGCGGCCAGGCGAACCTCGAAGCCTGCATGGCGCAGGTTGATGGCGATCAGTTCGGCAATCGCATTCTCATCTTCGACCACCAGGATCAGCGCCATGACCGAACCTCTTTCAGCGCACGACGTTTTCGACGTCCTGCACCGACGTGTGCCGAACGTCGGTGCCCTTGACGACGTAGATGATGGCTTCGGCCAGGTTCTTGGCGTGGTCACCCACACGTTCGATGGCCTTGGCCACGAACACCAGATCGATGCTGGACGAGATGGTGCGCGGGTCTTCCATCATGTAGGTGATGAGCTTGCGCAGCAGGCCGTCGAATTCCTGATCGATCTGGTCGTCCTGCTTCAGCACTTCCAGCGCCTTGGCAGTGTCCAGGCGTGCAAAGGCGTCCAGCGCCTTGCGCAGCTGCGCAATGGCCAGCTCGGCTTCGAAGTTGAGGTCGGCCACCGGCAGGCGCAGTCGCGTCGACACACCCGTGTTCAGCAGGCGCTGCACGGTGCGCGCGATGCGGGCCGCTTCGTCACCCACCCGCTCGAGGTTGGCGATGGCCTTGCTGATGGCAATGAGCAAGCGCAGGTCGCGTGCCGTGGGTTGGCGGCGCGCGATGATGGCCGACAGATCGCGGTCGATCTCGACTTCCATCTGGTTGACCCGCTCTTCCTGCTGCAGCACCTGCGCGGCGGTGTCGCCGCTGAACTGCGTCAGGGCATGCAGGGCGCGCGTGACCTGGGACTCGACCAGGCCGCCCATCTCGAGCACACGGCCGGAAATGCCGCTGAGTTCGGCGTCGAACTGGGTCGAAAGGTGTTTGTCGCTCATGTCTTGGCTCCTGCGGCGTTCAGCCGAATCTTCCGGTGATGTAGTCCTCAGTGTCCTTCTTCTTGGGCTTCATGAAGAGTTCTCCCGTCGGGCCGAATTCCACCAGGTCGCCCAGGTACATATAGGCCGTGTAGTCGCTGCAGCGTGCCGCCTGCTGCATGTTGTGGGTGACGATCATCACCGTGTAGTCACTCTTCAGTTCATGAATCAGCTCTTCGATCTTGCCAGTAGAAATGGGGTCCAGTGCAGAACAGGGTTCGTCAAGCAGCAGCACCTCGGGCTTGATGGCAATGCCGCGGGCAATGCACAGCCGCTGCTGCTGGCCACCCGACAGGCTGGAGCCACTCTGGTTGAGCTTGTCCTTGACCTCGTTCCACAGTGCCGATTTCTTCAGCGCCCATTCCACACGTTCGTCCATCTCCACCCGCGGCAGGGTTTCGAACAGTCGCACGCCAAAGGCGATGTTGTCGTAGATCGACATCGGGAAGGGCGTCGGCTTCTGGAACACCATGCCGATCTTGGCGCGGATCAGCGTGACATCGACCTTGGTCTTCAGGATGTCCTCGCCGTCCAGCGTGATGGCACCTTCCGCGCGCTGCTCCGGGTAGAGCTCGAACATGCGGTTGAAGGTGCGCAGCAGGGTGCTCTTGCCACACCCCGAAGGCCCGATGAAGGCCGTGACCTTGCGCTCGGGGATGTCCAGGTTGATGCTCTTCAGCGCCTGAAAGCTGCCGTAGTAGAAATTCAGGTCGCGTACCGAGACCTTGACCTTCTCATGCGCGGGCAGGTCAACCTTCATGTCCATGAATTCATCCGATCAAGTTTCCCGCTGCGGAACCGGCTTGGCCGGGCCGCTGGCGGACACCCCCTCGGGGGGCAGCGAGCGCAAGCGAGCTTGGGGGCTCATGTCTTGTTGCGAAAAAGTACGCGCGCCAGGATGTTGAGCGCCAGCACACCGATGGTGATGAGAAAGACGCCGGCCCACGCCAGCTTCTGCCAGTTTTCGTAGGGGCTCATCGCAAACTTGAAGATCGTCACCGGCAGGCTGGCCATGGGCTCGCCCAGGTTCAGCGTGAAGAACTGGTTTGACAAGGCGGTGAACAGCAGTGGCGCGGTTTCGCCGGCAATGCGTGCAAACGCCAACATGATGCCGGTGATCACCCCAGCCCGCGCCGCCTTCAGCGTCACCGACGAGATGACCTTCCACTTTGGTGTGCCCAGCGCATAAGCCGCTTCGCGCAGTGCATTGGGAATCAGGCTGAGCATGTTTTCGGTGGTGCGCACGACCACCGGGATGACGATCAGTGCCAGCGCCAGCACGCCGGCAAAAGCCGAGAAGGTTTTCATCTGCGCCACCACCACGGCATAGATGAAGAGGCCGATGACGATGGAAGGTGCCGACAGCAGGATGTCATTGATGAAGCCGGTCACGGCGCCCAGCCAGCCCCGCTTGCCGTACTCGGCCAGGTAGACCCCGGCCATCACGCCAATCGGCGTGCCCAGCGCTGTGGCCAGCGTTACCATGATCAGCGAACCGACGATGGCATTGGCGAGGCCACCGATCTCGGCTTGCGGCGGCGGCGTCGATTCGGTGAACACCGACAGGCCCAGTCCGTCCAGGCCCAGGCGGAAGGTCTCGAGCAGGATCCAGGTCAGCCAGAACACACCGAAAGCCATGGCGCCCAGCGCCAACGACAGTGCAACGACATTGATGAGCTTGCGCTTGCGGTGCAGTGCCAAGCGGCCGCTGTCGAGCGTGGTGAAGCGGCTCATGCGCGGTTCCCTTCACCCCGGCGCAGTCGGGACAGCAAGACCTTCGACAGGGCCAGCACGATGAAAGTGATCAGGAACAGGATCAGGCCCAGGTAGATCAACGCCGCCTGGTGCAGGCCTTCGCCGGCCTCGGCAAACTCGTTGGCCAGCGCCGAGGTGATGCTGTTGGCCGCCTGAAACAGCGACAGCGAATCGAGCTGGTTGAAGTTACCGATCACAAAAGTCACCGCCATCGTTTCCCCCAGCGCCCGCCCCAGACCCAGCATGATGGCGCCCGCGACGCCGGTCTTTGTGTAGGGCAGGACGACGCGCGACACCACCTCCCAGGTGGTCGAGCCCAGACCGTAGGCCGATTCCTTCAGCATGGCCGGTGTGGTCTCGAACACATCGCGCATCACCGATGCGATGAACGGGATGACCATGATCGCCAGGATGATGCCGGCTGACAGGATGCCGATGCCCACCGGCGGGCCTGAAAACAGTGCGGACAGCACCGGCACGTCGCCAAACGCCGACTGCAGAGGCTGCTGCACATAGGTGGCCAGGATCGGGCCGAAGACCAGCAGGCCCCACATGCCGTAGACGATGGACGGCACCGCCGCGAGCAGTTCGATGGCCACACCCAGCGGCCGCTTCAGCCACAGTGGCGACAACTCGGTCAGGAAGATGGCAATGCCGAAGCTCACCGGCACGGCAATCAGCAAGGCGATGAACGATGTCATCAAGGTGCCGTAGATCATCACCAGGCCGCCGAACTTCAGTTGCACCGGGTCCCACTCGGTCGACACGAAAAACCCCAGCCCGAACTCGCGGATGGCAGGCATCGCGCCCACGAGCAGCGAAACGATGATGCCGGCCAGCAGCAGCAGCGTGACCCAGGCCGCTCCATGGGCCAGCAGGGCAAACGCCGCGTCTGCCCAGGGCAAGACGCGGCGGCGTTTCGGGAACTCGGCTGGCAGGGATTGGCTTTCCATCCTGGCTCTTGTTCGTGGGGACTGTTGGGCGATGCAGACGCCATCAGGCCTGTGCCCGGGCGTCTACGGGGGCGGGCCGCCGGCAAGGCCGACGTTCCGCCGTGCGCGGTTTATCGGTAGGCGATGGGCTTGCCCGCTGCGTCCTTGATCATGTCGGCCCAGTGCTTGCGCACCAGGTCCTTCACCGCTGGCGGCAAGGGCACGTAGTCCAGGTCCTCGGCCATCTTGTCGCCGCTGTTGTAGGTCCAATCGAAGAACTTGAGCGCATGGCCGGCGGTGGCCGGCTTGCCTTGCAGCTTGTGCATCAGGATGTAGGTGGCGCCGGTGATGGGCCAGCTGTCCTTGCCCGCCTGCTCGGTCAGGATCTGGTAGAAGGTCTTTGACCAGTCGGCACCCGCTGCGGCGGCCTTGAAACTGGTGTCGCTTGGCGCCACGAAGAGGCCGTCCTTGTTGCGCATCAGCACGTGGCTCATCTTGTTCTGCTTGGCGTAGGCGTATTCGACATAGCCGATGGAGTTGGGCAGGCGCTGCACAAACGCCGACACCCCCTCGTTGCCTTTGCCACCGGCGCCCGTGGGCCAGTTGACTGCCGTGCCTTCGCCCACCTTCGACTTCCAGTCCGCGTTCACCTTGGACAGGTAATTGGTGAAGATGAAGGTGGTGCCCGAACCGTCGGCACGGCGCACGGCCGAGATGGCCGCGTCGGGCAAGGGCACGCCCGGGTTCAACGCCACCAGCGCAGGGTCGTTCCAGCGGCTGATCTTGCCCAGGTAGATGTCACCCAGGATCTGGCCATTCATGCGGATCTGACCGGGCGTGATGCCCTTGATATTGACCACCGGCACCACACCGCCGATGACGGTGGGGAACTGCACCAGATCGTCCTTGGCCAGTTCTTCGTCGGTCAGCGGCATGTCGCTGGCCCCGAAGTCCACGGTCTTGCCACGAATCTGCCGAATGCCGGCGCCCGAACCCACCGACTGGTAGTTGATGCGTGCGCCAACGGCCTTGTGATACGCATCAGCCCACTTGGCGTAGACCGGGGCCGGGAAGGTGGCACCCGCGCCGGTGACGTTCTGCGCCAGGGCAGGCCCAGTTGACACCGACAAGGCAAGGGCAAACGCAGCAAAACGGGCAAGGGTCATGGCAGGGATTCTCGTGCGGTGGTGGGCGATGCACAGACTGTATGAAAAACAGATGACACCCGTGTGACACAACGGGAGCTACCCAGCCCCATTGTCACCGGGTCGTTTGCCTGTCATTGTGCCGTCACGGGCAGGGCGCCACGCACGGCGCCTGAGCACGGTACACCTGCGGCTGGGCGCGCCGGTGCTGGCGAACAGATGCCGGGGTACCGGCATGGGGCCGTGCCAGGGGCGCTTGCGCCGCCGGCGGCGGGGTCAACCGGCGGCTGCGGCCGCGGCCATCGTCTCGGCGCAACGGCGGCCCAGCACGCCGTCGCGGGCCTCGACCATCACCCGCAGCACGGGCTCGGTACCCGAGGCGCGAATCAGCACGCGGCCAGCATCGCCCAGTTCCTGTTCGGCCTTGTGTTGCGCGTCGGCCAGCACTCCGTTGAGCTTCCAGTCGCTGCCTTCGCGCAGGCGCACGTTGATCATGGTCTGCGGGAACAGGGCCACGCCTTCGAGCATGGCGTGCAGGTTCAGCCCGCTGCGGCGCACAGCCTGCAGAATCTGAAGCGCGCTGACGATGCCGTCGCCCGTGGTGTGGCGATCCAGCGCCAGCAGGTGGCCCGAACTTTCGCCGCCCAGATGCCAGCCGCGTGCACTGAGTTCCTCCAGCACGTAGCGGTCACCCACCTTGGCACGCACCAGCTTCACGCCCTGGCGCGCCAGCGCCACTTCGACCGCCATATTCGTCATCAGCGTGCCCACCACACCTGGCACGGCGCGCTGCTGCGCCAGACGGTCCATGGCCATCACGTACAGCAATTCATCGCCGTTGAAGAGCCGACCCTGCGCGTCGACCATCTGCAGGCGGTCGGCATCACCGTCCAGCGCAATGCCATAGTCAGCTCGGTGCTCGGCGATTGCCTGCACCAGGGCCTGCGGCGCCGTCGCGCCCACGCCCTGGTTGATGTTCAAGCCGTCGGGGCTGCAACCGATGCGCACGACGTTGGCACCCAGTTCATGGAAGACGTCGGGCGCCACGTGATAGGCCGCGCCATGTGCCGCATCGACCACGATCTTCATGCCGCGCAGCGACAGCGAATGTGGCACCGTGCTCTTGCAGAACTCGATGTAGCGGCCGCCCGCGTCGGTCAGTCGCCGGGCTTTGCCCAGGGCTGCTGAGTTGACCCACTTCGGCGGCACCAGCAACTCGGCTTCGACCGCCACTTCCCACTCGTCGGGCAGCTTGTGGCCACCGGAAGAGAAAAACTTGATGCCGTTGTCGTCGAAAGGGTTGTGCGAGGCGCTGATCACCACACCCAGGTCCAGGCGCAGCGCACGCGTCAGGTAGGCCACGCCCGGCGTTGGCAAGGGGCCAGTCAGCAGCACGTCGACACCGGCCGAAGCAAAACCGGCCTCGAGCGACGATTCCAGCATGTAGCCCGAGATTCGTGTGTCCTTGCCGATCAACACCGTGGGGCGCGGCGTCTGGCGGCGCAGCACCTGGCCCACGGCATGGCCCAGGCGCAACATGAAGTCGGGCGTGATGGCGCCCTGCCCCACGGTGCCACGGATGCCGTCGGTACCGAAATATGTTCTGCTCATGTGCGGATCTCCTGCGGGCGATTTTCCGGCCTGGGCAGCTGTTCAGCGGCCAGCGGCTGCTGGTCTTGTGAGCATTTGTTCTGGCTCAAGCTGCGGGCGGTGACAGCAAACCGGCCGCACGCCAGACCTTGAGCGCGTCCACCGTGGCCGCGACGTCGTGGACGCGGACGATGGCTGCACCCTGTTGCACCGCTGCCAGCGCGGCAGCCACGCTGGCAGCCAGGCGCTGGTTGACCGGGCGCCCGGTCAGGTGGCCCAGGGCACTCTTGCGTGACCAACCCAGCAGCAAGGGGCGGCCCAGGACGGCCAGCTCATGTTGGCGTCGCAGCAGCGTCCAGTTGTGTTCAGCTGTCTTGGCGAATCCGATGCCGGGGTCGAGCACGATGCGCTGCGGCACGATGCCGGACAGCTCGATTTCCCGAACCCGCTGAGCCAGGAAGTCACGCACCTCGACGACCACGTCTTCATACTCGGCCAGCGTTTGCATGGTGTCCGGTTCGCCGCGCATGTGCATCAGGCAGACACCGGCCCGTGGATGCGCCGCCACCACCTTCAACGCGCCTGGGCGGCGCAGTGACCGCACGTCGTTGATGACGTCGGCGCCCAAGGCCAGCGCCTCTTGCATGACACGCGGTTCGCTGGTGTCCACCGACACCGGCACCCCCAGCTTCACTGCTTCGCGCAGCACCGGCAGCACACGTGCCAGTTCGTGCGCGACACCCGGAGCGGTAGAACCCGGGCTGGTGGATTCACCCCCGATGTCCAGCATGTCGGCGCCCTCTTCCACCAGACGCTGGCAGTGGCCGATGGCCGCGGCTGCAGCGGCATGCTGACCGCCGTCGGAAAAGGAATCGGGGGTGGCGTTGACGATGCCCATCACCCGCGGCTGCGACAGATCGATGTTGAAACGCGAGGTCAGCCAGTGCATAGGGCTCCTTGGAGCAGGCCCAAACGGAAAGCGGGGCCGAAGCCCCGCCTGGATCTTGTCGACGACTGGCGTCGGGGCCGCAGCTTCAGGCCGCAGCCGGGGCGCTGTCGGTGCCCACCGGCGTGGCGGGCCCGCTGGCCTTGCTGGCCGACGGTGTCCAGTCCTTCGGCGCCCGGGGCGGCTTGCCGCCCATGATGTCGTCGATCTGGTCGCTGTCGATGGTTTCCCATTCCAGCAGCGCCTGCGCCATGGCGTGCATCTTGTCCTTGTTGTCCTCGATGAGCTTGCGGGCGATGGTGTATTGCTCGTCGATGATGCGGCGGATGACACCGTCCACCTTGCGCATCGTGTCTTCGGACATGCTGGTGGTCTTGGTGACGCTGCGGCCCAGGAAAACTTCACCTTCGTTTTCGGCGTAGACCATCGGGCCCAGCTCGTCGGTCATGCCGTAACGCGTGACCATGTCGCGTGCGATGGACGTGGCGCGCTCGAAGTCGTTGCTGGCGCCGGTGGTCATCTGGTTCATGAACACCTCTTCGGCAATGCGGCCACCAAAGAGCACGCTGATGGTGGACAGCATGCGTTCCTTGTCCATGCTGTAGCGGTCACCTTCGGGCAACTGCATCGTCACACCCAGGGCTCGGCCGCGCGGAATGACTGTCACCTTGTGCACCGGATCGGTCTTGGGCATCAGGCGGGCAACCAGGGCGTGACCGGCCTCGTGATAGGCGGTGTTCTTGCGCTCTTCTTCGGGCATGACCATGGACTTCCGCTCGGGGCCCATCATGATCTTGTCCTTGGCCTTCTCGAAATCCATCATCTCCACCACACGGCCATTGCGGCGCGCGGCAAAGAGGGCGGCCTCGTTCACCAGGTTGGCCAGGTCGGCGCCGCTGAAACCCGGTGTGCCACGGGCCAGGATGTCGGCCCGGATGTCCTGCCCCACGGGCACCTTGCGCATGTGCACGTTCAGGATCTGCTCGCGGCCACGCACGTCGGGCAACGTGACGTAAACCTGGCGGTCGAAGCGGCCCGGGCGCAGCAGCGCCGGGTCCAGGATGTCGGGCCGGTTGGTGGCCGCCATCACGATGACACCCAGGTTGGTCTCGAAACCGTCCATCTCGACCAGCATCTGGTTCAAGGTCTGCTCGCGTTCGTCGTTGCCGCCACCCAGGCCGGCACCGCGGTGGCGACCGACAGCGTCGATTTCGTCGATGAAGATGATGCAAGGCGCGCTTTTCTTCGCCTGCTCGAACATGTCGCGCACCCGGGCTGCGCCGACGCCGACAAACATCTCGACGAAGTCAGAGCCGCTGATGGCGAAAAAAGGCACCTTGGCTTCACCGGCAATGGCCTTGGCCAGCAGCGTCTTGCCGGTGCCGGGGGGGCCAACCAGCAGCACACCACGCGGGATGCGACCGCCCAGCTTCTGGAACTTCTGCGGGTCTTTCAGGAAGTCGACCAGTTCCTTGACCTCTTCCTTGGCTTCGTCGCAACCGGCGACGTCCTGGAAGGTGGTGGTGTTGTTGGCCTCGTCCAGCAACTTGGCCTTGCTCTTGCCAAAGCTGAATGCACCGCCCTTGCCACCACCCTGCATCTGGCGCATGAAGTAGATCCAGACGCCGATCAGCAGCAGCATCGGGCCCCAGCTGAGCAGGATGGTCATCAGCACCGAGGGCTCTTCACGCGGCTTGACGTCGAACTTGACGTTGTTCGCGATCAGGTCGCCCACCAGACCACGGTCCAGGAACGTGGCCGTGCTGCGCAAGCGCTTGTCGTCGTTGGTCAGCGCCATGATCTCGGTGCCGCCGCCCGGGTTTTCTTGCAGCGTGACGGCCTTGATGCGCTTGTTGCGCACCTCTTCCAGGAAGTCGGAATAGCCGATCTGGTTGCCTTGCGCCACGCCGCGGTCGAACTGCTTGAACACGGTGAAAAGCACGAGTGCGATCACCAGCCAGACAGCGACCTTCGAAAACCATTGATTGTTCACCGCGGCTCCTTCTTCCAGTTCAGCGGTACCGCACATCGGATCCGATGTGCCGAATTCCACGGTAGATGGGGATGATTCTAGGCCAGTCAAGGCCCCTTTCCACCGGTTGCCCCGGCTTGTCAAGCCCCTGAAAAGCGGCTTGAGTGCGCACCAGTTGCATGTCGATGAACTTCACCCGCCTTGGACCTTAGCCGCCCTTGAGTCCCACGCCGACCAGAAAGGTCTCTGCGGACTTGTCGCGCGAGGCCTTGGGCTTGATGGGCTTGACGACACGGAAGGTGTCCTTGAACAGTTTGACCTGCTGGCTGTAACCGCTGCCGTGGAAGGACTTGCAGACCAGCGCACCCTCGGGCTTGAGGTGCCGGGTACAGAAATCCACGGCCAGTTCGACCAGGTGCGACACCCGCGCGCCATCGGTGGCGTCGATGCCCGACAGGTTGGGCGCCATGTCCGACACCACCACGTCGACGGCACGCCCTGCCAGTTCGTCAACCAGCTGCTGCATCACGGCGTCTTCCCGGAAGTCGCCCTGGATGAAAATGACCCCTTCGATGGGCTCGAAAGGCAGCAGGTCCAGCGCGATGATGCTGCCCTTCAATTCACCCACCGCTGCACCTGTGCCAGCGAACTTGCGCCGCAGGTACTGGCTCCAGGCGCCGGGAGCGGAGCCAAGGTCCACGACCACCTGCCCGGCTTTGAGCAGCTTCAGGACCTCGTCGATCTCCTTCAGCTTGTAAGCGGCACGGGAACGAAAGCCGTCGCGCTGCGCCAGCCGCACGTAGGGGTCGTTGACGTGTTCGTTGATCCACGCCTTGTTGATCTTCTTGCTTTTGCTGTCGATCTTCATGCGCAGTCGATAATACGGGCATGACCGCGATTCAGCTCACCCCCGCCCAACGCAAGGAGCACCGCTCCAGCGCCCACCACCTGGACCCCGTGGTCATGATCGGCGGCGAGGGGCTCACGCCCGCGGTCGAGAAAGAAGTCGAGCATGCGCTCAAGGCTCACGGCCTGATCAAGATTCGGGTGTTTTCCGACGACCGCGCTGCACGGGAGGCCATGCTGGCGACCTTGGCTGACAGCCTGGGCGCCGCGCCCATCCAGCACATCGGCAAGTTGATCGTGCTGTGGCGCCCGATGCCGCCGAAGGAAAAGGCCGAACGCGAAGACCGCATGCCAGGCCCGCGCACGGTGAAGATCGTCAGTTTTTCGAAGAGCGGCAACCACCGCGCCACCGTGAAGCAGGTCAAGGTCTTTGGCAATGAGCGGGTCACCGCCGGCGGCCAGATCAAGCGCAACAAGGTGCGCACCACCAGTGTCAAGAAAAAAGCCCAGGGTCAGGCCTGAGAACTTGCTGGCGGGGCTGCGGCACGCCAGGCCAGCACCAGCACCAAGCCACATTTGACCAGGTAGAAAGCCGCGCTGATGGCGTGCAGTTGGCCAAAGCCCAGCACCCCCTGGCCCTGCCTGGCCTGCGCCATCAGGGGCTGCAGCGCGAAGTAGCCCGCCACGGTGCAGAACAGCGCGCCCAGGCACAGCACCATGCCCAGGCTGAACTGGGTGCCCCGGCCCGTGAGGGCCTGGCGCCGGGCCAGCAGACGTTCCAGCACCAGCAGCAGCACGCCCAAAGCCAGGCTGGCATAGGCCTCTTGCGCCAGTACGCGGCTCACGACGCGCCCGGCGTCGGCCTGCGTCAGCAACGCAAAGGGCGCTGGTGTGGCCACCAGGGCCACCGTCAGCAGCAGACCGGCCCACAGGCCGGGCAGCAGACGCCGGGCGCGATCGAGCAGCACGTTCAGGCGTAGCGCACGCCCACGATTTCCCAGTGCTTGACGCCGCCCGGGGCCTGGACTTCGGCGACGTCGCCCGCTTCCTTGCCGATCAAGGCACGAGCGATCGGGCTGCTGATGGAGATCAGGCCCAGCTTGAGGTCGGCTTCGTCGTCACCGACGATCTGGTAGGTGACCTTGGCGCCGCTGTCCTGGTCTTCCAGGTCGACGGTGGCACCGAACACCACCCTGCCGCCCGCGTCCAGCGCCGTGGGGTCGATGACCTGTGCAGCAGCCAGCTTGGACTCGATTTCCTTGATGCGGCCTTCGATGAAGCCTTGTTTGTCCTTGGCCGCTTCGTACTCGGCGTTTTCCGACAGGTCGCCCTGCGCGCGCGCTTCGGCAATGGCCTGGATGACGGCATGGCGTTCGACCGACTTCAGGCGGTGCAGTTCGCTCTTCAGCAGTTCGGCGCCGCGACGCGTGAGGGGGATGGTGACCATGGTGCAATCTGCAGCTGAAAAAGTGAAACCGCCGCAGGAACCCAAGGCGGGCGACCTGCGGCGGACGGCGAGGCGGAGTTTAGTGCAACTCGGCGCCGGCTTGAAGCCCGGCTGCGGCGCCGAGTTCGGCGTGCAGCTCCTGCAGCGAGATGACTTCCAGGTCGTCCTGGTGCTTCAGCGCCTCGGTGGCGGCCTCGGCGCCGGCCATCGTGGTGTAGTAGGTCACCCGGTTGGCCAGCGACGCGGTGCGGATGTAGCGTGAATCCGCAATCGCGGTGCGGGTTTCGTCGACGGTCGTGTAGACAAGTTGAATCTCGCCGGCCTTCACCATGTCGGCGATGTGCGGACGCCCGTCCTTCACCTTGTTCACCACCCGCACCGGCACACCGGCGTCGGCGATGGCCGCTGCGGTGCCCTTGGTGGCCACCACCTGGAAACCCAGATCAACGAGGTCACCGGCCACCTTGACGGCACGCGCCTTGTCGCTGTTTTTCACCGTGATGACCACTGTGCCCTTGTCGGGCAGGCGTGAACCGGCACCCAGCTGGCTTTTCAGCATCGCTTCGCCGAAGGTGCGGCCGACGCCCATGACCTCACCCGTGGACCGCATTTCCGGCCCCAGGATGGGGTCGACGCCCGGGAACTTGTTGAAGGGGAAAACCGCTTCCTTGATGCTGAAATACGGCGGCACCACTTCGTGCGGCGCCAGGCCGTCGGTGCCCACCTGTGAAGCCAGCGACTGACCGGCCATGCACCGTGCCGCGATCTTGGCCAGCGGCTGCCCGGTGGCCTTGCTGACGTAGGGCACGGTGCGCGACGCACGCGGGTTCACTTCGAGCACGTAGACCACCGCCTCGTCACCTTCACCTTGAATGGCGAACTGCGTGTTCATCAGCCCCACCACCTTCAGCGCCTTGGCCATCACGGTGGCTTGGCGACGCATCTCGTCCTGCAGCGCGGCACTCAGCGAATACGGCGGCAGCGAACAGGCCGAGTCGCCACTGTGGATGCCCGCAGCTTCGACGTGTTCCATGATGCCGCCGATCATCACTGCGCCATGCGCGTCGGCGATGCAGTCGACATCGACTTCGATTGCATCGTCCAGGAACCGGTCCAGCAACACGGGCGACTTTTCGCTCACCTGCACGGCTTCGCGCATGTAGCGGTTCAGGTCCTTGTCGCCGTGCACGATTTCCATCGCGCGGCCGCCCAGCACATAGCTGGGGCGCACCACCAGCGGGTAGCCGATTTCCTGCGCCAGCGCCAGTGCCTGCTCTTCGGTGCGCGCGGTGCGGTTGGGCGGCTGTTTCAGGCCCAGCGTGTGCAGCAGCTTCTGGAAACGTTCGCGGTCTTCGGCGATATCGATGCTGTCGGGGCTGGTGCCGATGATCGGCACACCGGCACGTTCCAGGTCCAGCGCCAGCTTCAGCGGCGTCTGGCCGCCGTACTGCACGATCACGCCCAGCGGTTGTTCCTTGGCCACGATCTCGAGCACGTCTTCCAGCGTCACCGGCTCGAAGTACAAGCGGTCGGACGTGTCGTAATCGGTGGAGACGGTTTCCGGGTTGCAGTTGACCATGATGGTCTCGTAACCGTCTTCGCGCAACGCCAGCGCGGCGTGCACGCAGCAGTAGTCGAACTCGATGCCCTGGCCGATACGGTTGGGGCCGCCTCCCAGCACCATGATCTTCTTGCGGTTGGTGGGCTCGGCCTCGCATTCGCCGTCGGCGTTTTCGTAGGCGCCGTACATGTAGGCCGTCTGGGTGGCGAACTCGGCCGCGCAAGTGTCCACCCGTTTGTAGACCGGCCGCACATTCAGCGCATGGCGGTGTTCGCGCACTGCGTGCTGATGCGTGCGCAGCAACTTGGCCAGGCGACGGTCCGAAAAGCCCTTCTTCTTCAGATGGCGCATCTCGGGTTCGGTGAGGCTGGCCAGTTCCCGTGCCACCACCTGGTTTTCGATGGCCACCAGTTCTTCGATCTGCGCCAGGAACCAGGGGTCGATGGCGGTTTCTTCGAAGACCTCGTCGAGTGACATGCCGATGCGAAACGCATCGGCCAGGAACAGGATGCGCTCCGGCCCGGCATTGCCGATCTCGTCGATGATCTCGTCGCGGTCTTCTTCCTTGCACGACGTGCGCTCGGTCAGGCCGTCGATGCCGGTTTCCAGGCCACGCAGCGCCTTCTGGAAACTTTCCTGGAAGGTGCGGCCAATGGCCATGACTTCGCCGACGCTTTTCATCTGCGTCGTCAGGTGCGGGTCGGCGGCCGGGAACTTCTCGAAGGCAAAACGCGGGATCTTCGTCACCACGTAGTCGATGCTGGGCTCGAAGCTGGCTGGCGTGGCACCACCCGTGATGTCGTTGCGCAGTTCGTCCAGCGTGTAGCCCACCGCCAGCTTGGCCGCCACCTTGGCGATCGGGAAACCCGTGGCCTTGGACGCCAGCGCCGATGAACGCGACACGCGCGGGTTCATCTCGATCACGATCAGGCGGCCGTTGGTCGGGTTCACCGAAAACTGCACATTGCTGCCACCGGTGTCGACACCGATCTCGCGCAGGATGGCGATGCTGGCATTGCGCATCACCTGGTATTCCTTGTCGGTGAGCGTCTGCGCCGGAGCCACCGTGATGCTGTCCCCGGTGTGGATGCCCATCGGGTCCAGGTTCTCGATGCTGCACACAATGATGCAGTTGTCGGCGCGGTCGCGCACGACCTCCATCTCGAATTCTTTCCAGCCGATCAGGCTTTCTTCGATCAGCAGCTCCTTGGTGGGCGACAGGTCCAGCCCGCGTTTGCAGATCTCTTCGAATTCTTCGGGGTTGTAGGCAATGCCGCCGCCCGTGCCGCCCATCGTGAAGCTGGGGCGGATGACCATCGGGAAGCCGGTGCCGCCGATGTCGGACTGGATGCGCTTTTGCACCGCCAGCGCCTCTTCCAGGCTGTGCGCGATGCCGCTTTTGGCCGAGTCCAGGCCGATGGACGTCATCGCGTCCTTGAACTTCATGCGGTCTTCGGCCTTTTCGATGGCCGCTTCGTTGGCGCCGATCATCTCGACGCCGTATCTGGCCAGCACGCCGTGGCGGTGCAGGTCGAGCGCGCAGTTCAGCGCCGTCTGGCCGCCCATCGTGGGCAGCAGTGCCATCTTGCCCGACCGCGGCGCTTCCTTGGCGATGATCTTTTCCAGCACCTGCCAGGTGATGGGCTCGATGTAGGTCACGTCGGCCATGTCCGGGTCGGTCATGATCGTCGCCGGGTTGCTGTTGACCAGAATGACCTTGTAGCCCTCTTCGCGCAGGGCCTTGCAGGCCTGGGCGCCGGAATAGTCGAATTCGCAGGCTTGGCCGATGACGATGGGGCCGGCGCCGATGATCAGAATGCTTTGCAGGTCTGTGCGCTTGGCCATCACTTTTGCTCCATGAGTTTCACGAAGCGGTCGAAGAGGTAGCCGATGTCGTGCGGGCCGGGGCTGGCCTCGGGGTGGCCCTGGAAGCAGAAGGCCGGCTTGTCGGTGCGCGCCAGGCCCTGCAGGGTGTTGTCGAACAGGCTGATGTGCGTGGGGCGCAGGTTGTTCGGCAAAGACTTTTCATCCACCGCAAAACCGTGGTTCTGGCTGGTGATGCTGACGCGGCCGCTGTCCAGGTCCTTCACCGGGTGGTTGGCACCGTGGTGCCCGAACTTCATCTTGAAGGTCTTCGCACCCGAAGCCAGCGCCATGATCTGGTGCCCCAGGCAGATGCCAAAGGTGGGTGTGCCGCTGGCAATGACTTCGCGGGTGGATTCGATGGCGTAGTCGCAGGGCTCGGGGTCACCCGGGCCGTTGCTCAGGAACACACCGTCGGGCTTGAGCTTCAGCACCTCCGAAGCCGGTGTTTTTGCCGGCAGCACGGTGACGCGGCAGTTACGGCTGGCCAGCATGCGAAGGATGTTGCGCTTGACACCGAAGTCGAAGGCCACGACGTGGTGGCGGGCGTTGCTGAGCTTGCCGTAGCCTGAACCCAGTTGCCACTCAGTTTCGGTCCATTCGTAGGGCTCGCTGACGCTGACCACCTGCGCCAGGTCCAGCCCGGCCATCGACGGCGCGGCGCGCGCCCTGGCCACCGCGTCGGCAATCGCATCCGGCCCGACCACCGTGCCGGCTTCGAAACTGACAATGCAACCGTTCTGGGCGCCCGTGGTGCGCAACACACGGGTGAGGCGCCGCGTGTCGATGTCGGCAATGGCCACTGTGCCTTCGCGCTGAAGGTACTGCGGCAGGGTCATCGTGGCGCGGAAGTTGGACACGCGCAGCGACACGTCCTTGACGATCAGCCCGGCCGCGTGGACACGCGTGGACTCCACGTCTTCTTCGTTCACGCCCACGTTGCCGATGTGCGGATACGTGAGCGTCACGATCTGCCGGCAGTAACTGGGGTCGGTGAGGATTTCCTGGTAGCCGGTGAGCGCGGTGTTGAACACCACCTCGCCCACCGTGTGGCCGGGTGCACCGACGCTGGTGCCCAGGAAAGTCGTGCCGTCTGCGAGTGCGAGCAGTGCGGGGGGCAGGACGGGCAGCAAGATGAAAAAGCTCCGGGGTTCGCGCGCGCATCGCCACCCGCTGAGGGCGGTTCCGATGGGGGAAACCGACTTCGGTGCGACCGGAATTTCCGGTGATGTGCGACGGCGCTGGGCTGGGGACGGGTAAACCTGTGAAGTATAGCCGCCCGGGCTCTCATCGACCCCGGCTTGCCCCTCTCAGAGCGGCAGGGCCGCGATGCCGGCTCGCGCCACCTGCGCGTCTTCGCTGGACTTCACACCGCTGACCCCCACGGCGCCGATGCATTGGCCGTCCACGATGATCGGCACGCCGCCTTCGAGCATGCCTTGCAGCGCCGGCGCACTGAGGAATGCCGTGCGCCCCTGGTTGATCATGTCTTCGTAGAACTTGCTTTCGCGCCGCCCCAGTGCCGCCGTGCGTGCTTTGGCCGGCGCAATCTCCGCCGAAATGGCCGATGCACCATCCAGCCTTTGCAGCCAGAGCAGGTGGCCGCCCGGGTCAACCACGGCCAGCGTCACCGCCCACCCGTGGCGGCGGGCCTCGGCTTCTGCGGCCTGGGCGATGGCCCGTGCATCGTCGTGTGTCATCAAGGCTTGTGTCTTCATGGCTCCAACGATAACCAATTTGGCACCCAAGCCGCCGCGAGCCGTGGGGGCATGCACGGATGCGCCTCCACCCCTAGAATGGCGCGTGCGGCTGTTTTTGCCGCCTGTCTACTCTGGAGGTTTCATGAATCAAAGCGTGCAGAACTATCCTGGCCTCGCCGGTGGCGGCGCGCTCGCGGCCGACCGCAACCGTGTCCTGCGCAACACCTACTGGTTGCTGGCGCTGTCGATGGTGCCCACCGTTCTGGGTGCCTGGATCGGCGTGCAGACCGGCATCGCCCGCGCCATGTCACCCGGCATCGGGCTGATGGTGTTCCTGGTTGGCGCCTTCGGTTTCATGTTTGCCATCGAGAAGTTCAAGAACTCTGCAGCGGGCGTGCCCATGCTGCTGGGCTTCACCTTCTTCATGGGCCTGATGCTGTCGCGCCTGATCAGCGTGGTGCTGGCCACCAGCGGCCCGGGCGTCATCATGATGGCCTTTGGCGGCACGGCAGCCATCTTCCTGACGATGGCCAGCCTGTCCAGCGTGATCAAGCGCGACCTGGGCAACATGGGCAAGTTCCTGACCATCGGCGCGATCATGTTGTTCGTGGCACTGCTGGCCAACTTCTTCCTGCAGTCGCCTGCGTTGATGATCGTGCTGGCCGTGCTGGGCATGGGCATCTTCAGCGCCTTCATCCTGTACGACCTGCGTCGGGTTCGTGATGGCGACGAAACCAACTACATCACCGCCACGCTGGGTGTCTACCTGAGCATCTACAACGTGTTCCAGTTCATGCTGGCACTGCTGGGCATCGGCGGCTCCAGCGACGACTGATCGGCTTTTGAAGCCATGCAAACGGGGCCCCTGGGGCCCCGTTTTTCATGTGCCATCGAAGTCGAACACCGCCATGCTTTCGACGTGTGCGGTGTGCGGGAACATGTTGACCACACCCGCCAGCGAACAGCGGTAGCCCGCCTGGTGCACCAGCAGGCCGGCGTCGCGAGCCAGCGTGGCCGGGTTGCAGCTGACGTAGACAATGCGGCGGGGCGGTTTCCAGCCCTCGCTGCCGTGCAGGTCGGCCAGGGCCTTGGCCAATGCAAAGGCCCCCTCTCGCGGCGGATCGACCAGCCACCGCTGGCTGTCACCCAGTGCACGAAGGTCTTCTGGCGTGATCTCGAACAGGTTACGCGCCTCGAATCGTGTGCGTCCGGCCAGGCCGTTGGCCACGGCGTTGGCTCGCGCCCGGGCCACCAGGGTTTCGCTGCCTTCGATGCCCAGCACCTGGGCCGCACGCGTGGCCAGCGGCAGCGTGAAATTGCCCAGGCCACAGAACCAGTCGATGAGCTTGTCTTCAGGCTGTGCATCGAGCAGGCGCACGGCTCGCGCCACCAGCACCCGATTGATGTGCGGGTTGACTTGCGTGAAGTCGGTCGGCTTGAAAGGCATCGTGATGCCGAATTCAGGCAACCGGTAGGACAGCTCGGGCCCACCTTCGTCCAGCAGGTGCACGGTGTCGGGGCCCTTGGGCTGCAGCCACCACTGAACGCCGTGCTCGGCCGCAAACTGGCGCAAGCGGCCGGCGTCGGCATCTGACACCGGTTCCAGATGGCGCAGGACCAGCGCAATCACCGCACCCTGCTCTCCCTCACCCGCTGCCAACTCGATTTGCGGCAGGCGATCGCGCTGGTCCATGGCGCCGATCAGGTCGCGCAGCGGCAGCAACATGCCACTCACCTTGGGCGGCAGCACAGGGCACACTGCCATGTCGGCCACGTAACGCGACTTGCGCTCGTGAAAACCGATCAGCACGGTGCCCTTCTTGGCCACGAAGCGCACCGACAGCCGAGCGCGGTCGCGGTAGCCCCAGGTCGGGCCTTCGATGGCACGCAGCATGCGGTCGGGCTTGACCTTGGCCAGGTGCCACAGGTTGTCTTCGAGCACCCGTTGTTTCACGGCCACCTGCGCGGCGGGGTGCAGGTGCTGCATCTTGCAACCGCCGCAAGAGCCCGCGTGCAAGCCGAAGTGCGGGCAGCCCGGGCGCACCCGTTGCGCGCTTTCGCGCTGCAGGGCGGTCATCCGCCCCTGTTCCCAGTTGTTCTTCTTGCGCGAGACCTGCACCTGCACACGCTCGGTGGGCAGGGCACCTTCGATGAAGACCACCTTGCCGTCTTCACGGTGGGCCACCCCTTGCGCTTCGAGGTCGAGCGATTCGACGTCGAGCCAATCCATTCCGTTTGCCATGCCGGGCATTATCCCGGTGGCTGAGGCATGAACTTGCGCAGTCAGCGTGCCGGCAACAGGCGTGCAGGGTCGACCGGCTTGCCCTGGCGTCGGATCTCGAAGTGCAACTGCACCCGCTCGGCGTCGCTGGAACCCATCTCGGCGATTCTCTGACCACGGCGCACGACCTGGTCTTCTTTCACCAGCAGCGCCTGGTTGTGGGCGTAGGCCGTCAGGAAGGTGGCGTTGTGCTTGACGATCACCAGGTTGCCGTAGCCGCGCAAGCCAGAGCCCGCGTACACCACACGGCCGTCGGCCGCGGCCAGCACGGGGTCGCCGGCCTTGCCGGTGATGGCCAGGCCTTTGCTCTTGACGTCGTCAAAAGGCGTGGCCACAGGGCCGGCCGCTGGCCAGGCCCAGGCCACTTCTTCGTCGGTGGATGCAACTGCGGGCGCGGCGGACGGCGGCGCCGGCACCGGTGCCGGGGTGACGGCCGGCACGGGGGCTGGGGTCGGCACAGCAGGCGCCGGGGTCGGTGCGACAGCCGGCGGAGCAGCCGGCGGTGAAGCAGCCGGCGGTGTTGCACTGGCCGCAGTGCCGGCAGGCGCCGGCTTGGCATCGGGGGCGCGCGGATCCAGCGGCCGGGCCTCAGCCCGCCCACCAGGCACCACCGGCCGCGTGACCACGCCACTGGCATCGGCCGACGGGGGCACAACCCGCAGCACCTGGCCCACTTCGATGGCGTTGGCATTCTCCAGGCCGCTCCAGCGGGCGATGTCGCGCCAGTTCTGCCCGTGTTCCAGCGCCACGCGAATCACGGTGTCACCGGGCTTGACGGTGTAATAACCCGGCTTGCCCGCGTTTTCTGCGCCCGGCAGCGGTTTCGCCGCCTCGGGTGCACTGGCTGGGGCCGCCGCACTTGCCGTCGCAGCGGGCACGGGCCGCGTGGCGGTGCCACGGTCTTCAACCGGGGCACGGTGCGTGCTGCTGGCACAACCGGCCAATGCAGCAACCAGCCCCAAAACGCCCAGGCTCGAGGCACGGTGCGGCAGAGGCCAGCTCTGGCGAGAGAAAGAAGGTGTGAACAGTTTCATTCCGTACCGGATTTTAGAGGGACGAAGTGGACCGCATCCTGGTGCAGGGTGGACAGGCCGTCCGGGCCACGATCGACGATCACCAGGCGTTGACCACCCGCGTTTCCCGCGTGCATCGGCGCCACCAGGCGCCCGCCCACGGCCAGTTGATCGAGCCAGGCTTTCGGCAGTTGCTCGCCGCCAGCCGCGGCCACGATGCTGTGATAAGGCGCACGCGGCGGGTGGCCCAGCATGCCGTCGCCAAACACCAGACGCAGGTCGCCGTGGCGAAGTTGCGCCAGGTTGTCGCGTGCACGTTCGTGCAGCGCCTGCAGCCTTTCGATCGACACCACCTGGCGGCCCAGCTGCAGCAACAGCGCCGCCTGGTAGCCGCAGCCGGTTCCGATTTCGAGCACACGACCCAGGTTCCCGTGTTCTCGCGCATGCGCACCTTCGAACAGCAGGGCCAGCATGTGCCCCACCACCGAGGGCTTGGAGATGGTCTGCGACAGGCCGATCGGCAGGCTCGTGTCTTCGTAGGCCTGGTTGGCCAGCGCGCTGTCGACAAAACGGTGGCGTTCGACACTGCGCAGCGCCTGCAGCACCGTTTCGTTGTGCAGCCCGGCGGCACGCAAGCGGTCGACCATGCGCCGGCGCACGGCAGCCGAGTCCAGACCCAGGCCGCTGGGCAGCACCTGCCGCGCCAGGTCCAGAGCCGCCTGTTGGACCGGCCGCTGCGGGCGCACCACGGCCGCGTCTTCGCGCCGGCTCACGGTTTTGCCTTGCAACTGCTGCAGGCCCAGGGGGAAACGGGGTAGGCGGCTCATTGGCTCATTGGCTTATCGGCCGTCCAGCCGCAAGGCCCAGTCGTCGCGCCTGGCGTGGTCGGTCAGGTCCACCTGCAGCGGTGTGATGGACACAAAGCCACTGGCCACGGCGTGGAAGTCGGTGCCTTCACCGCACTCGCGCGCGTCGCCAGCCGGGCCGATCCAGTAGATGGCATCGCCCCGCGGGTTGGTCTGCTGGATGACCGGGGCGCTGGCATGTCGCCGGCCCAGTCGCGTGACCTTGCGCGGCAGCGTGGCGGCGTCGGCGCGGTTGGGAATGTTCACGTTCAGCAGCCATGGCTGGCCACCCAGCGCATGGCTGGCCAGCACATGGTCGATGACACCGCGCGCGGCAGCCGCAGCGGCTTCGAGTTCGCCCCAGCCCTTTTCCGCCTGCGAAAAGGCGATGGCCGGGATGCCAAAGAGGAAACCTTCCATGGCCGCCGCCACGGTGCCCGAATACAGGGTGTCGTCAGCCATGTTGGCGCCGTTGTTGATGCCCGACAGCACCAGATCGGGCCGTTGCGGCAACAAGCCAGTCAAGGCCACGTGCACACAGTCCGATGGCGTGCCGTTGACAACCCGGAAGCCCTGCACGTGTTCACCACGGGCTTCGAAGATCGACAGCGGCCGGCTCAGCGTGAGTGCGTTGCTGGTGCCACTGGCGTTTTGTTCGGGTGCGATGACGTCGATGTGGCCCAGGCCCTGGCAGGCCTTCACCAGGGCAGCCAGGCCCGGTGCAAGGTAACCGTCGTCGTTGGCGATGAGGATGCGCATGACGCATTGTAGGGAGCCGCGGATGCCCGCCGTTCGGGCGCGGGAAGCCGTGGCCGGCCCACAAACACCCAGGGCCCGGCGGTGGCCGGGCCCTGGGTGGACAAGGGGATCCGTGAAACCGGATGGCTTGTCTTCGTTGGTGCCCGAGACCGGATTCGAACTGGTGACCTTCGCATTACGAATGCGCTGCTCTACCAACTGAGCTACACGGGCGTAGCCGCTGAGTGTAGCAGTTCACCGCGCCCTGCACCCGTTGGGCGAGGCGCGGCAGCGCTGGGACGGTGGACCAGAATGCAACCGCCGATGAGACACCTGACCACACAACTGCTGGCGCCACGACACCGGATCCGCTGGCGCCTGCTGCTGGCCAGCTTGTTGCTGGTGGTGTCCTGGTTCGCCTTCTCCCCGGCCAACCCTGCACAGCCGTTTTCGCACGCTGACAAGTTCGAACACGTGCTGGCATTCGGATGCCTGGCGTTGGTGGCCTCACTGGCCTGGGCGCCCGGTTGGCGGATGGTGATGGGCGTGACAGCCGGCCTGTTGCTGTATGGCGGCTTCATCGAAACCGTGCAGTCCTTGCTGCCCGGCCGCGTGGCCAGCTGGGCCGACTTGCTGGCCGATGCTGCGGGCATTGCCGCCGGGCTGATCGTGGCGCAGGCCGTGCGCGGCACCCGCGCCGACACCCGCGCCTGAGCTTCCAGGCCGGCCGGTGGGCGCCGGAGATCGAGCATCGGAAAAGGCTTACGGGTAGCTCACGCCATGAGCTACCCCCACCAGACACTGCCTCCACGTGCAGGGCATTCCGCCCGCCCGAACCCGGAGCAGACCCATGAACCAGGCCAAGCCAGAACCCTCCACGCCGCAGTCCGCACACGCCGACCGCACGGGCTTCGACATCGGCTGGGACCACGCCCACCACGGCCTGGTGCCGCCCGCGAACTGCCTGCACCCCGACAACCCGGTGATGCAGGGCTGGACCGCCGCCAAGGCGGTGTTCGGCCGCCGCGTCATGCCCAGCCGGCGCAGCACCCGGCAGTGGCTCTTGCTGCGCCTGCGCGCATGGCAAGAAGGTGTGCCCTTTGACGGCCAGCTGGTGACGGCCAACTACCTGGGCCAGTTGTTCAGCGAACGTTGCCCCGTCACCCGCTGCCTGCTTGGTGGCGCAGCGGGCAACGCAGATGCTGCCGTCATCGAACGCATCAACCCCGAAGCCGCCTATGCCGCCGGCAACCTGGTGATGCTGAGTGCAAGCGCCGCCGCTGCCCGCCGCGGACTGACGATGCAGCAGACGGTGCGCAAAGCCCGCTTGTGCGAACTGAGCGGCGAAGTTGTCGACGGGCTGGACGCCAGCAGCTGGTGGCGCCTGGCCACGCTGGCTGCCTTCGCGCAGGCCCTGCCCTTTGCCGAAGCGGCGCGCCTGCCACTGGCCCTGTTGCCGCCCAACCGGGTGCGCCTGCTGAACGCCGTGCAGGGCCTGCAGGCGCTGGTGACGCAGATCTTCGCCAACGCGGGCTGGAGCCGGCGCTGCCAGTCCCTGGCGCAGTGGCTGCCCGAACACACGCTGCGCCTGGACTTCAACCTGTTCGTCGGCGCCATGGCACCGCGTGTGCTGGAAGCCGCCGCCGACCCAGTCGCGCGCCGCACGGCCCTGGAAGACGCATGGCTGCAGGAACGTGTGCAGCGACGCTGGCAGCACCTGGTGCTGAGCCTGGGCGAAGCTGGCGTTCAGGCGCTGCTGGGCAAGCTGCTTCAGTCGGAACTGCCGCGAGGGCGTGTCGTGCAACACAGCCTCGCACAAGCCACGGAAACCTGGGGCTGGCCGCCGACCAAGGGCACACACGCTGCGGCGCCCGCGCGCGACCGAGTCCTCAAGCGGGTGTCGACGCGGGTGATGGCACCGACAAGGCCGCCAGGCCGCCCAGGAACAGTTCCTGCACCAGCGGCGCCAGCGACGCATGTGTGAGCAGGCCGTCGGCACGCAGCCAGGTGAAGGTCCAGTTGATCATGCCGAACAGCAGCATCGCCAACGGTTTGTCGAGTTGGCGGCCCTGCAGGTCGGGCCGCACACCGGCAATGGCGTCGGCAAAACTGGCCACCACCCGGCGTTGGCCGTCCAGCACGGCCTGGCGTTCCGCATCGGCCAGGAACTTGACGTCTTCGGTCAGCACGCGGTGTTCGTGCGCAGCGCTGGCGTAGGCCTGCATGAAACGCTGGATCAGTGCCTGCAACCGTCGCTGCGGCGGCAGTTGCAGCGCCTGCACTTGCGTCACCAGTTCCTCCAGACGCGCCACGTGGCCCTGCGTGATCTGCGCCAGCAATTGATGTTTGTCACGCACGTAGTGGTACAGCGTGGCCTTGCTCACACCGCAAGCCGTGGCCACGTCCTGCATCGTGGCGGCGGTGTAGCCGCGGGTGGCAAACAGTTGCGCGGCCGCTGCCAGCATCTGCTCGCGCTGCAGTTCGAAACCGGCTGAGCGGGGGCGCGCCAAGGCGGGCTTCAGCGCTCGTCGAAAGACACCACGACCCGCTCGGTCAGCGGGTGGGCCTGGCAGGTCAGCACAAAGCCGGCATCGACGTCGGCCTTGTCGAGCGCGAAGTTGCGGTCCATGCGCACACGGCCTTCCAGCAGCTTGGCGCGGCAGGTGGCGCACACACCCGAGCGGCAGGAATACGGCACGTCCAGGCCGGCGCGGCCGGCTGCGGCCAGGATGCTTTCGTCGCTGGGCTGGAAGGCCACGTCGCGGCTCAGGCCGTCGCGCACGACGGTGACCACGGCCGTGGTGGCGTCACCCGCCTGCGCTGCATGCAGCGTGGCGTCGGCTTCGGTGGGGGGAATGCCAAAACGTTCGACGTGGATGTGATCGGGCGCGATACCGGCGGCCAGCAGCGCCGCTTCGGCTTCGTCGTTCATCGCGTGCGGGCCGCAGACAAACGCTTCGTCGACAGCACCCACCAGCCGCAGCAGCGTGGCCAGCTTGTCGCCGTCCAGACGCCCGGCATTCAGCGGGCTGTCCATGACCTCACGCGAAAACACCGGGTGCAACACCAAGCGCGTCAGGAAACGGTTTTTCAGGTCTTCGAGTTCTTCCTTGAACATCGTGCTGGCGGCACGCCGGTTGCCGTACAGCAGCGTGCAACGGCAGGTGGGGTCGGACAGCAGCGCGGTCTTCAGGATCGACAGGATGGGCGTGATGCCACTGCCACCGGCCACCGCCAGCACGTGCCGTGGCCGCTGCGCCAAGGCGGCGCCGAAGCGGCCCTGCGGTGGCATCACTTCCAGGGTGTCGCCGGGTTTCAGGCTCTCGTGCAACCAGCTTGAAAACGCGCCACCCGGCACCCGCCTCACGCCCACGCGCAAGGTCTCACCCGGTGCGGCGCAGATCGAATACGAGCGGCGCAAGTCGCCGTGTTTCAGCGTCAGGTACTGGCCCGCCTCGAACTGGAAGCGTGGCGCTTCGGCTTCAGGCACCTCGAAGGAAACGACCAGGGCGTCGTCAGCCTCGGCGCGCAGTTCGCGCACACGCAGCGGGTGGAAGTGCAAGCCGGTCATGGCAGGTTCATATCGGTTTGAAATGCTCGAAAGGCTCACGGCAGTCCAGGCAGCGGTGCAGCGCCTTGCAGGCCGTTGAGCCAAAGGCCGACAGGCGTTCGGTGTTCAGGCTGCCGCAGCGGGGGCAAGCCAGCTTGTGCAGCCGCAGTTGGATGGGCGCTGGGCCGGGGCTGGCGCAGGCAGCGCCAGGCGGCGCGATGCCGTAGGCCAGCAGCCGGTCGCGGCCTTGCTGGCTGATCCAGTCGGTGGTCCAGGCCGGTGCCAGACGGTGTGTCACGGTCACCGGGCCCAGCCCGGCAGTCTCCAGTGCCAGGCGCACCCCATCGGCGATGACTTCGGTGGCCGGGCAGCCGCTGTAGGTGGGGGTCAGCACCACGTCCGTGCCCGCGGCGTCGCACCGCACCTCGCGCACGATGCCCAGGTCGCAGACCGACAGCACCGGCACCTCGGGGTCGAGCACCGTCGCCAGTGCGGCCCAGGCGGCCTGTTCACGGGTGTCAACCGTGTCGGTGCCGTGCTTCACCAACGTCCACCCGGGTGCTGGCGCTGCAGGCTCTGCATTTCGGCCAAGATGAAACCCAGGTGCTCGCTGTGGCGACCCTGGGTACCGGTGCTCAGGAAGGGCGTTGCGGCGGGCACATCCAGCCCCGCGCGGGCCAGCACGCCGTGCACCTCGTCGTCCCAGGTCGCACGCAGCGTGTCCCGCGCCGGGCCCAGGCCAGTGGCTTCGGCTTGCACGTCCACTTCGTCACGCACAAAGAGCTCGTGTGTGTAGGGCCAGATGCGCAGCAGCGCCGCCCGCATGCGCCGGGTCGACTCTTCACTGCCGTCGCCCAGCATCACCACCCAATCGCCTGCATGCTGTTGGTGGTAGCGGGCCTCTTTCACGGCCTTGCCGGCGATGGCGGCCAGTTCGCTGTCGGTCGACGTTGCCAGTTGCGTCCACAAGGCCTTCAGCCAGGCCGCGAGCAGGAAGTTGCGCAGCACCGTGTCGGCGAAGTCGCCACCGGGTGCGTGCGCGCTGCTGCGGCGCATGGGTTGTTCGACCAGCGTCAGGTTCAGGTAGTCACCTTCCTGACGCAGGAAGGCGAGCTGGTCTTCACTGAAGTTGCACGGACGGCCCTGCCCTTCCAGCTTCGCCGCGTGTGTCAGCAGCGAACGTGCCTGGCCGATCAGGTCCAGTGCCATATTGGTCAGCGCGATGTCCTCTTCCAGCACCGGCCCGTGCCCGCACCACTCGGCCAGGCGCTGGGCGTGGATCAGGCAGGTGTCGGCGATGCGCAGCACGTAGCGCACCGGCGGGGTGAGCTTCAGTTGCAGCGATTCGGCAGTGGCTGTCATGTTCGCCTGCGGCCTACATATGGTTAACGGCATCCGGCAGCTCGTAGAAGGTGGGGTGGCGGTACACCTTGTCCTCGGCCGGGTCGAAGAGCATGTCCTTGTCACCGGGGTCGCTGGCCGTGATGTCGCTGCTGCGCACCACCCACACGCTGGTGCCTTCCTGGCGCCGCGTGTAGACCTCACGTGCCAGCTGCAGGGCCATCTTCGCGTCGGGTGCGTGCAAGCTGCCGCAGTGTTTGTGGTCCAGGCCGGCCTTGGCGCGCACGAAGACTTCGAAGAGGGGCCACTCGTTCTGGACCGGGTTCATGCGGCTTGCTCCTGCGTCGCTTGTTTGCGCGCCTGCTTGCTCGCGTGGGCCAGAGCAGCATCACGCACCCAGGCGCCGTCGTCCCAGGCCTTCACCCGTGCCGCCAGCCGTTCGCGGTTGCAGGGGCCGTGCCCACCCACCACGCGCCAGAATTCGTCCCAGTCGATGGGGCCGAAGTCGTGGTGGCCGCGTGCTTCGTTCCACTTCAGCAGCGGGTCGGGCATGCTCACGCCCAGCACCTTGGCCTGTTCGACCGTGGCATCGACGAACTTCTGCCTCAGTTCGTCGTTGCTGATGCGCTTGATGCCCCAGCGGGCACTCTGCGCGCCATGCACACTTTCGCCGTCAGGTGGGCCGAACATCATCAAGCTCGGCCACCACCAGCGGTTCACAGCGTCCTGCACCATCTCGCGCTGGGTCTCGGTGCCCTCCTTCATCATCACCATCAGCGCGTCGAAGCCCTGGCGCTGGTGGAAGCTTTCTTCGCGGCAGATGCGCACCATCGCGCGGGCATACGGCGCGTAGCTGCAGCGGGTCAGCGGCACCTGGTTCATGATGGCCGCGCCGTCCACCAGCCAGCCGATGACACCGATGTCGGCCCAGCTCAGCGTGGGGTAGTTGAAGATGCTGCTGTACTTGGCCTTGCCGGTGTGCAGCGCGTCCAGCAGCTGGTCGCGGCTGGTGCCCAGCGTTTCGGCGGCGGCATACAGGTACAGGCCATGACCGCCTTCGTCCTGGATCTTCGCCAGCAGGATGGCCTTGCGCTTGAGCGTGGGCGCCCGTGTGACCCAGTTGCCTTCGGGCAGCATGCCGACGATCTCGCTGTGTGCGTGCTGGCTGATCTGCCGCACCAGCGTCTTGCGGTAGTGCTCGGGCATCCAGTCCTTGGCCTCGACAAAATCGCCTTCGTCGATGCGGGTTTCGAAGCGGGCTTCGAGTTGCGCCTCTTCGGCTGACCGGATGGGCTTGCGCTCTTCCTTCGGCGCCGTGTCCATGGCTTGGGTGTACATCTGCGGCTCCTACTTCGGACGTTGGTCCACCACACGCCGGGCCTTGCCCACCAGCGTGCGTTCGATGGCATTGGGCAGCCCGACGTCGACCTGCGTGCTGACGCCGATCAAGGTCTTGATGCGGTGCTGCAGTTCGCGCGCGATGGCCTGGCGGTCGGCGCTGGCGTGCTGCGGGGTCAATTCGCAGCGCACCGTCACTTCGTCCAGCAGTGTTTCGCGCGTCACCACCAGTTGGTACTGGCCCGACAACTGGCCCTGCTTCAGCACCAGCTCTTCGATCTGCGTGGGGAACAGGTTCACGCCACGGATGATCAGCATGTCGTCGCTGCGGCCCACGATCTTGCCCATGCGGCGCATGCTGCGTGCGGTGGCTGGCAGCAGCCGTGTCAGGTCACGGGTGCGGTAGCGCACGACGGGCAACGCCTGCTTGGTCAGCGTGGTGAACACCAGTTCACCTTCGCTGCCGTCGGGAAGCACGTCGCCGGTTTCGGGGTCGATGATCTCGGGGTAGAAATGGTCTTCCCAGATCACCGGGCCGTCCTTGCTTTCGATGCACTCGTTGGCCACGCCCGGGCCCATCACCTCGCTCAGGCCGTAGATGTCCACGGCGTCGATGTCGGCGCTGAGTTCGATGTCGCGCCGCATCGCTTCGGTCCAGGGTTCGGCGCCGAAGATGCCCACGCTGACCGACATCGCGCGCGGGTCCTTCCCTTGGCGGCGGAACTCCTCGACGATGACCTGCATGTAGCTGGGCGTGACCATGATGATGTGCGGCTTGAAGTCCTCGATCAGCTGCACCTGTTTTTCGGTCTGCCCGCCGCCCATCGGAATGACCGTGCAGCCCAGGCGTTCGGCACCGTAGTGCGCACCCAGGCCGCCGGTGAACAGGCCGTAGCCGTAGGCCACCTGCACGATGTCGCCGGCGCGGCCGCCGCTGGCGCGAATGCTGCGTGCCATCAGGTCGGCCCAGACGTCGATGTCGGCCTGGGTGTAGGCCACGACGGTGGGCTTGCCGGTGGTGCCACTGCTGGCGTGCAGGCGCACCACCTTTTCGCGCGGCACGGCGAACATGCCAAAGGGGTAGTGGTCGCGCAGGTCGGCCTTGCTGGTGAAGGGAAACTTCGCCAGGTCGGCCAGCGTCTGGCAGTCCGACGGGTGCACACCCTTGTCGTCGAAGACCCGGCGGTAGTGCGGCACCTGGTCGTAGGCGTGCTGCAAGGACCATCGCAGACGCTGCAGCTGCAGCGCCTGCAGTTCGTCGCGGCTGGCGGTTTCGATGGGCTCCAGGTCACCTGGCGCCGGGCTTTTCACGGGCATGCGGCGGTCTCCGTCATTTCGGTTTGCCCATCGGCAGGCCTTCGATCAGCGGCTTGCCCTTCATCGTGTACGACCGGCCGCGGAAGGCTGCCACCGCTTCGCCGCGCTGGTTGTGGACGTGGATGTCGTAAACACCGGTGCGGCCAGCCCTGCTGATTTCCTGGCCCGTGGCGGTCAACACATCGCCCAGCCGGGCGGCAGCCAGCAGATTGATGTCGAAGCCCGAGGCCACGGTGACTTCGTTGTAGCTGTTGCAGGCATAGGCAAAGGTGCTGTCGGCCAGCAGGGTGATGAAACCGCCGTGGCAGATGTCGTGGCCGTTGAGCATGTCTTCGCGCACGGCCATGCACATCTGCGCCTTGCCGGGGCCGATGGCCAGCAGCCGCATGCCCAGGCCTTTCGAGGCCCGGTCGTTCTGCCACATCGCGTCGCGTGCGGCTTCGGCCACTTGCTGGGGCGTGGCCATTCAGCGGTCCTTGAACAACGGCGCTCGCTTGCCGAAAAATGCCGCCACGCCTTCAGCAAAGTCAGCGCCGCGGCCCAGTTCGCGTTGTGTGTCGGCCTCCTGCGTGATGGCGTCACTGAAGTCCATGGCCATGGCGCTGTCCAGCACGCGGCGGGTTTCTGCCAGCGCGCGGCTGGGCATCAGCGCCAGCTTGTCGGCCAGGGCGTTCACGGTGTCTGCCAAGGCTGCATCGTCGACACACTTCCAGATCAGCCCGATGCGTTCGGCCTCTTCGGCCGGCAGCTTGTCACCCGTCATCGCCAGGCCCAGCGCCCGGGCGCGGCCCACCAGGCGGGGCAGCAGCCAGGTGCCGCCGCAGTCGGGCACGAGGCCGATCTTGCTGAAGGCCTGGATGAAGCTGGCGCTGCGCGCCGCCACCACGAAGTCGCAGCACAGCGCCAGATTGGCGCCGGCACCGGCGGCCACGCCGTTGACGGCGGCAATCACCGGCACTGGCATCGTGCGCACACGTGTGGCCAGCGGTCGGTAAAACTTTTCGATGACCGCGCCCACGTCGACATTGCCCACCATCGCGGGGTCCATCAGGTCCTGCCCGGCACAAAAACCGCGGCCGGCACCGGTGATGACCACGGCGCGGATGGCACTGTCGTCAGCCGCCTGCTGCAGCGCGGGCAGCAATTCACCGTGCATCACGGCCGTGAAGCTGTTCAGCGAAGCCGGGCGGTTGAGCGTGAGCGTGCGCACGGCGCCGCGCGTGGCCACGAGAACAGTGGGTTCGGACATGGTGCAAGGGGTGCTGCGGGCTAAGCAGCAGTTATTCGACCGATCGGTCGATTAATTCTAGGCGCCGCTGCGGCGTCCGCGCAATTCAGGGAAAGCGCGCAGCAAAAGGCAAAATCGGTCGAAACGCCATCCGTCGCCGACCACTTGACCCCCGCTGCTCCTCGCCTGATCTTGTTGGCACCCATGGAAGGTGTGCTCGACCACAGCCTGCGCGACGTGCTCACACGGGTGGGCGGAATCGACCGCTGCGTCTCGGAATTCATCCGCATCACCGACCAGCTGCTGCCTCGACGCGTCTACGCCCGCCTGATGCCCGAACTGCTGAACGGCAGCCGCACACCTGCCGGCACGCCGGTGCGTGCGCAGCTGCTGGGTTCCGACCCCGGCTGCCTGGCGGACAACGCCGCTTTGCTGGCTTCGCTGAAGCCGGACGGCATCGACCTGAACTTCGGCTGCCCGGCCAAGATCGTCAACCGCCACCGCGGCGGCGCGGTGCTGCTGGACGAACCCGAGCTGGTGCACCGCATCGTGGCCGCCGTGCGGCGTGCGGTGCCGGCCCACGTGCCGGTGTCGGCCAAGATGCGCCTGGGCCACCGCGACGACAGCCGCATGGTCGACTGCGCCTTGGCCATTGCCAGCGCGGGTGCGTCGGAACTGGTGGTGCACGCACGCACCAAGCTGCAGGGCTACAAACCGCCAGCCTACTGGGACCGCATCGCGTTGATCCGGCAGGCGGTGGACCTGCCCGTGGTGGCCAATGGCGAGGTCTGGACCGTGGCCGATGCGCAGCGCTGCATGGCCGAGTCAGGCTGCGACGCGCTGATGCTGGGCCGTGGCCTGGTGTCCGACCCCGGCCTGGCGCTGGCGCTGCGTGGCCAGTCGACACCCGAATGGGCCGACCTGCTGCCGCTGCTGCAGCACTACAGCCGGCTCATCGCGCCGCGTGTGGCGCCACGCCACCGCGGCGGCCGCATCAAGCAGTGGCTGAACATGCTGCGCCGACGCCATCCGCAGGCGCAGGAAGCCTACGACGCGGTTCGCACGCTGCATGGCGCCGACGAAATCGACCGCCAGCTGGCGGCACTGCAAACCGAGGCGGCGGCCGCATGAGCGCGTCCCAGCTCCGTGTGGCCCTGATCGGCGGCGGCATCGGCGGTGCCGCCGCCGCGCTTTTCCTGCGCCGCGCCGGCATCGATGCCGCGGTGTACGAACAGTCGCTGGAACTGCGCGAAACCGGCGCCGGCATCGTCGTGCCGCCGAACATGGTGCGGCTGCTGGACGAACTGGGTTTGCTGTCGGCCCTGCAGCGTGTGGCCGTGAAGCTGGAAGCCGCCTGGGAATTCCGGCGCTGGCAGGACGGCCGTGTGCTGTTTGTGCAGCCCATGGGCGAAGCCTGCATGCAGCTGTACCGCGCGCACTGTTACGTGGCCCACCGTGCCGACCTGCTGGCACTGATGCAGGCAGCCTTGCCTGCATCACAACTGCACCTGGACCACCGCTTGACCGCGCAGCGGCTGGCCGACGACACCGTCGAGCTCAGCTTCTCGCACCGCAGTGGCGGCAGCACCGGGGCCGTGGCCGACGCTGTCATTGGCGCCGACGGCATCCACTCGCTCATCCGCCAGCAAGTGGCACCCGACATCGACGCGCGCTTCTCGGGCCTCTGCGCCTTCCGCTGCCTGGTGCCGGCTGAAAGGGCGCCTGCCCTGGCGCTGCGGCCGGTGCAGTCGCTGTGGCTGGGTCCGGGGCGGCATCTGGTGCACTACCCCATTTCGTCGGGACGCCTGGTCAACATCGTGGCCATCGTGCCTGCGGGCGACTGGCGCACCGAAAACTGGACCGCCGAAGGCCGTGTCAGCGACATGCAGCAGGCTTTCGAAGGCTGGCACCCCGACGTGCAGCAACTGCTGGCCGCCGCCACCGACACCCGCCGCTGGGCCTTGTACGACCGCACGCCGCTGTCGCGCTGGACCGAAGGCCGCCTGAGCCTGCTGGGCGACGCGGCGCATGCGATGCTGCCGTTTTTTGCGCAAGGCGCGGCGCAAGCCGTCGAAGACGCCGCCGTGCTGGCCGACTGCCTGGCCGGTGTGTTGCGCCAAGACGTGCCCGCTGCGTTGCAACGTTATGAAAACCGCCGCCGCCCACGTGCCAGTGAAGTGCAGCTGATGAGCCGCGGCCGCGAGATCCGCAACCACCTGCCCGATGGCCCGGAGCAACAAGCCCGCGACGACGCTTTTGCGCAAGGCGACCCGCTGCGCCAGAGCGCCTGGCTCTATGGCCACGACGTGCGCGCCGACGTGGCGGCAGACTGAAACCGGGCTGCTTTCACCCCGTTTGCGCCTCTGGCACGTACAAGCCCGGTGACTCAAGCTGCCGAGATGCGACCCGCCGACCCTGCCCTGCCCGCCGAGCCCAGCGACGACACGCTGATGCGCCGCTTCGCTGCGGGCGACGCAGCCGCCTTCGAGCAGCTCTACCAGCGCCACCAGGCGGCGCTGTACCGCTTCGTTCGCCGCCTGCTGGGCCGCGCCGCCGCCACGCAAGCCGACGAGGTGTTCCAGGACACCTGGCTGCGGGCCATCCAGGCCCGCCACAGCTGGCAGCCGCAGGGCGCGGCCTGGCGCACCTGGCTTTTCACGCTGGCGCACCACCGCGCGGTGGACTGCCTGCGCAAGCAAGGCCGTGAAATCAGCCTGGGCGGCGACGATGAATCGCCGCCCTGGGAACCGGCCGGCTCCGCCGCCGCGTGGTCGGACTGGCCGGCGGCCACGGCGGACGCCGAAGACGCTGTCTTCTGGCGCGCCGCCGGTCAGCGTCTGCTGGACTGCCTGGAAGGCTTGCCGCTGCCGCAGAAGACGGTTTTCCTGCTGCACCACGAAGACGGCCTGGCGGTGGAAGAACTGGCGCGTGCACTCGAAGTGGGTTTCGAAACTGCCAAGACACGTCTGCGTTATGCCATGAGCAAACTGCGCAATTGCATGGGTGCCTACCTGCCGCAGAAGGTGAGCGGATGAACCCGACTCCGCCCGACAAACACCTGCAAAAGGCGCTGCGCCATGCGCCCGACGCCGAGTTGGCCGCGCCGCCCGAACTGAGCGCGCAGATTCTGGCGGCGGCGCACCGCAGCGCTGGCGAAGCGCCCCGAGGTGCGCCGCCACCGCAGTCAACCTGGGCGCGGTGGAAGTTGCGTCTGTGGACCGCACCTGGTGCGTCGGCGGCCTTTGCCACCGTGCTGATGGCCGGGTTCTTCGGCCTGCTGTGGCGCGGCGAAGTGCCCGGGCCCGGCACCGACGAGCCTGTGGTGCGCGAGGTGGCCACGCCGGCACCGCAAGTCAAGCCTGCCGCGCCAGCCGCTGCACCAGCGCCCGCACCAACCCGTGCTGCAGCGGACATGCCGAGCCCCGCGGTGCCGGCTTCGGTGCCGCGGGCCAAGCCGGAAGCCGCCAAGGGTCTGGCGCAGCGCATGCGCGCACAGCAGGACACGCAACAGGACTTGTTGCAAGACCAGCAGCGGCAGCAAGAAGTCGCGGCGGCGGTGGCGGCACCACCATCTGCAACCGCCGAAGCGGCCGCCGACCGCGCGCAGCAGGCACGGCTGGCCGCCGGCGCGCAGCGTGCCGAAAGCACGGCCGCCGCCCCGGCCCGCGCCCTGCCGGTGCCGCTGCGCATGGCGCCCGCCAGCCCGGCAGATGCCAAGGCAGCGGCCGGGCCGATGGTGCGCGAAGACGACGTGTGGATCTGGCAGACCCCGGGCCCCATGCGCAACCCCGAGGGTGGCTGGGTGCAGGCCTTGGTGGCGGCGGCCGAGGGCCAGTGGACAGCGGAGGCCAACCCGACCCCGGCAGCGGGCGCACCGGCCTTCAGCGGCTGGCGCGCCGGTGCGGCGCTGGGCCGCGTGTGGCTGGAGCCCGAGTCGGTGCTGTGGTGCCCGGTGGAAGCCAGCTGCCAGCGTGCGCCGCTGCAGGCAGCATTTGTGCGCAACTGGCTGGCGGCGCTGGCTCGATGAACAGGCGCGCTGAATGGCGCGCGCCGGGGGGTGTCAAGACGTCAGGCGACGGGCACGGGTTCCGAAGCTCCGCCCATTCTTGCGGTCGGTTTTCGCCTGAGGTGTCTTACTGTGCCACGCGCTCGTGACGGCAATGTGGCAAACAGCGGCGTTTTGCAGCCCCAGTTTGCCGCGCCAGTTCAGGCCTTGAAACGCTGCTGCAGATACGCCAGCAAGGTGCGCAACGTCTGGGCCTCACCGCCTGCCGGCCGCCCCGGGCGGTGGCCTTCGTTCCAGGCAAACAGGTCGATGTGCAACCAGTCCTGCTGCGCGGGCACGAAGTCTTCCAGGAACAGCGCCGCGCTGATCGCGCCACCCAGCGCACCGCGCCCGGTGTTGACGATGTCGGCGATGTCGCTTTCGATGCCACCGTGGTACGGCGCCCACAGCGGCATGTGCCACAGCGGGTCTTGCACCTGCATGCCCAGGTCGACGATGTCGCGCGCCTGGCCGATGTCGCGGCAGAACAGCGCCGGCAGTTGCGCGCCCAGCGCCACCCGCGCCGCGCCAGTCAAAGTGGCCAGGTCGATCATCAGCTCGGGCTTGCCTTCGGCGCCGTAGGCCAGCACATCGCACAAGATCACACGGCCTTCGGCGTCGGTGTTGCCGATCTCGATGTGCAGGCCCTGGCGCGTCTTGAACACATCGCCTGGCCGGAAGGCGTTTGCCGAGATGGCGTTTTCCACCGCCGGAATCAGCAGCTGCAGGCGCAGCGGCAGCTTCAGCGCCATGATCATCTGCGCCAGGCCCAGCGCATTGGCCGCGCCGCCCATGTCCTTTTTCATCAGGCGCATGCCGTCGGCCGACTTGATGTCCAGGCCGCCACTGTCGAAACACACGCCCTTGCCCACCAGCGTGATGCGCGGGTGCTTGGGCTGGCCCCAGTTCAGCTCGATCAGGCGCGGCGCCCGGCCTGAAGCGGCATCGGCCGCACGGCCCACGGCGTGGATGGCCGGGAAGTTGGCCTTCAGCAGCGCGTCACCCACGGTCTGCTTGAAGGTGGCGCCGTGTTGTTTGGCCACCAGGCGCACGGCTTCAGCCAGGGCCGCCGGGCTCATGTGCTCGGCAGGTGTGTTGATCAGGTCGCGTGTGCTGGCAATGGCCGCTGCCAGGATCAATCCACGTTGGGCGGCATCGCTGTCGGGCAGGCTCAGTTCGGCCGACTCGCGGCGGGCGGGTTTGTACAGGTCGAAGGTGTAGCTGCCCAGTTCCCACGACTGCGCGGCGGCTGCCGCATCCAGCGCCAGCCCACCTTCGGCCAGGTGGTAGTGGCCGGCCGGCAGTGCCTTGGGCAACAGGGCCACGGCCCAGGGATCGGCTGCGCTGCGCACACCGGCCCAGACGGCCCCGATGCTGCCGTCGGCAGCCGGCAGCAGCGCGTGGGTGTCGGGCGCGCCGGCAAAGCCGAGGGCTTTCATCCAGCGTTGTGCGCTGCCGTCCAGCGTCGCGGCCTGCTTGGCGAAGCCGGCGCGGTCGACGGCATGGATGGGGATGCTGTTCTTGCGGGGCTTGCCCAGTCGCACGGTCATCTTGTCTTGTCGCTTTCAGGAGGTGGGTCGGGGATCACGGCGCAAACCTCGGTTCCGCCGGTCAGACGCTATTGTCGATTCACGAAGCCGGGCTGCAGTTTGTCGCAGCTGGCTGGGCGAAGGGTGGCGCGGATCGCAAGATGCCGGCATTCCAGCGCACCACTCACAGGACCCGCCATGAACCCCTTTTCGTTTGTCACCCAACCCGTCAAGCACGTGGCCGACGCAGTGATCATGCCGTTCAAGGCCCTGTTCGTGGTGGGCCTCACCGGCCTGATCAATGCCATGACCTACCAGGGTGTGTGGTGGTTCAAGTGGGTGGCGCTGGGCATGGGCATCGCGGTGCTGGTGTCGTTTGCACGCGCCGCCAAGACGCTCGTCCTGCTGGCCCTGGTGGCCTGGGTCGGCATGAAGATCTACCAGCGCTACGGCCAGGCCGCGCGCCAGTCCTTCGACGACTGGGTCGCCAAGACCCAGCCCCAGGCGGCTCAGGTGCTGCAGGCCCTTCGCACACCCCGTGCCGAGACGGGCCCGGGCACGGCCAGCAGCTGAACGGGCGTCAGGCCGTCGGCGCGTTGGCCGCCACTGCCGGCGCTGCAGGCGCAGCGGGTGCTGCGGCCGCACCACGTTCGACGTGCCAGTCCACCAGGCGCCGCATATTGCCCATCGACACCCAGTGCAGGTGCATCAGGCCCAGCATGCCGCTGCGGTGCAGATCGGCGACCACGTTGTCGGGCAACGCGGTGGCCTTCTGTTCGTCGATGGTCAGGAAACCGTCCACCGTGTGCTGGCGGCCGTCGGGCAGCGTGACGTCGAAGCGCATGTCGCGCAGCAGGTCCAGTTCCATCAGGCGGCGGCCCACCAGGCGGGTGCGCTGGATTTCGCCTTCCAGCGTTTCCAGCTGCTTCTGCATGGTCTGCAGCAGTTCGCCGGCCTTGCCGTCGGCTTCGAAAAGCGACTGGCCTTCACTGGTGTTGACACCCGGGAAGGCCATGTCGACGCAGATCGCAAAACGCTCTTCATCGAGCCGCGCGATGCAAAAGGGGTACATGCGCAGGATGGCCGGCATGTACTGCGCACGCCAGCGCTCACCGGTGACGTAGAGGTTTTCGTTCAACGTCAGGCCCAGCACCGCGATGGGCGCGATGGCGTCCTTGCCGTCGGCGTCCTTGCCGGCCTTCACGAACACGATGGGGAATTCGCGGCAGACGTCGCCGAACTCGGCCGCAGCCACGAAAAGTGCGTTGAGTTCCTTGGCCACCGTCCAGTCGGTGATGGGCACACGCAGCTTCACGTTGCGGTGTTCGGCGCTGTCCAGCGCCGCCGGCTGCTTGTGCAGGTTCTGATTGATCAAGAGTCTTCTCCAGGGGTTTCGATGCGGGTGACCATCACCTTGTCGACACGTTTGCCATCCAGGTCCACGACCTCGAAGCGCCAGCCGTCCCACAGCACGGCGTCGGTGGCGCGCGGCAGGCGGCCGAGCAAAAGCATGATCATGCCAGCCAGCGTGTTGTAACGGCCCCGGTCTTCCTCGGGGAGTTCCTTGATTTCCAGCCGATCTTTCAGTTCGGGCACCGGAATCAGGCCGTCCAGCAGCCAGCCGCCATCGGGCCGCCGCAATGCCCAGGCGTCTTCGTCGGCCGCGCTGCCGAACTCGCCGGTGATGGCTTCCAGCAGGTCACGTTCGGTGATCACACCCTGCACGGCGCCGTACTCGTCCACCACAAACACCATGTCGGTGTCGGTGGCGCGGAAGTGTTCGAGCAGTTCCATGCCCGAGAGGGTTTCGGGCACGAAGACCGGCGGCTGCAGGTGGTCGGGCAGCACCGGCTGTTCGCCGCGGGCCAGCGGCGGCAGCAGGCTGCCCACGCCCAGCACGCCCCGCACGTCGTCCAGCGAACCGCGGCAGACCGGGTAGCGGGTGTGGCCGCTGTCGGCCACGACCTTCAACAACTGTTGCAGCGGTTCGGCTTCGTCGAGCCAGACGATTTCGGCGCGCGGAATCATCATGCTGCCGATCTGCCGTTCGTCCAGCCGGAAGACATTGCGCACCATCTGGTGCTCCTGCGCTTCGATGACGCCAGCGTCCACGCCCTCTTCCAGGCTGGCGGCAATCTCTTCTTCCGTGACCGAACGCGAGGGCCCGCCGCGGATGCCCAAGAGCCGCAACACCGCTTCGGTGCACAGGCTGAGCAACGCCACCAGCGGGCGTGTGGCGGTGGACAGCAGGTTCATGGGCCGCGCCACCAGGCGGGCCACGGATTCGGGGTACATCTGGCCCAGCCGCTTGGGCACCAGTTCGCCGAAGATGATGGTCAGGATCGTGATCACCACGACCACCAGCGCCGTGGCGCCGATGCCAGCGGGCTTTTCCGCCATGCCGAACACCAACACCAGCCAGTCGGCAAAGGGGGCGGCAAAGGCGGCTTCGCCCACGATGCCGTTCAGGATGCCGATCGAAGTGATGCCGATCTGCACCGTGGACAGGAACTTGGTCGGGTTTTCGTGCAGGTCCATCGCAGCCTGCGCACCCGGCTCCTGGTTTTCCACCATGACCTGCAAACGCGCCTTGCGCGCTGCCGTGAGGGCCATTTCCGACATCGCGAAGATGCCATTGAGCAGAATCAGAAAAACAAGCAGCGAAAGGTCCATGCACGCCGCTGGCCTGGGCAGCGGAAGCGGTGAAAACGGCGGGAGCGTAGCAGAATCACATCATGATCTATCTATTGGGCGACGTGCAGGGCTGTGACGATGCACTGCAGCGCCTGCTGGCCGAACTGGCCTTTTCACCGTCCCGCGACCGCCTGGTGCTGCTGGGTGACCTGGTCAACCGGGGCCCGGCCTCGCTGGCTGTGCTGCGGCGCGTGGCGGCCTTTGGCGACGCCGCCATCAGCCTGCTGGGCAATCACGATCTGCACCTGCTGGCCGTGGCGCACGGCGCACGCAGCCTGCACAAGGGTGACACCTTCGGCGACGTGCTGCAGGCCAGCGACGCGCCGGCCTGGATCGACTGGATTCGCCATCAACGCCTGGCGCACATGGAAGCAGGCTGGCTCTGTGTGCACGCCGGCGTGGTGCCGCAATGGAGCGCGACGCAGGTCTTGAGCCTGGCTGCCGAAGTGCAGGACCTGCTGCGCAGCGCGGACCTTGCGAACTTCCTGCCCCGCATGTACGGCAACGAGCCACGCCAGTGGAGCGACACGCTGACAGGCGATGAACGCCGGCGCTTCGTCATCAATGCTTTGACCCGGCTTCGTTTCTGCACCGCCGACGGTCGGCTCGATTTCAAGACCAAGGAAGGTGCGGGCGCAGCCCCCGAAGGTTATCTGCCCTGGTTTGCCGTGCCCGGGCGCGCCACCCAGGAACAGCCCATCGCCTTCGGCCACTGGAGCACGCTGGGCCTGATCAACGAAACCACGCTGCTGGCCACCGACACCGGCTGCGTGTGGGGCGGCTGCCTGAGCGCCGTGCGTGTGGACGGTGGCCGCCGTGAGGTCGTGCAGGTGCCGTGTGAACAGGCCAGCCGCCCGGGCGCCTAGAATCGCGGCCCACAGGAAGCGTGGCAGAGTGGTCGATTGCACCGGTCTTGAAAACCGGCGGCCCGCAAGGGCCCGTGAGTTCGAATCTCACCGCTTCCGCCACGATTGCCTATGAAGATGCGGCTGAATTGTGGCTCCACCCATCATCCAGCCCATCATCCTGAGAATGCGCCGGGCTGATTCGTCGGGATACGGCGTGGGACGACGGTGGCCGGACTACGCCGCGCAAAGCAACTACCTTCGATGCCGGAATACCTTCGCGCGAAGAACACCAGTCGCCGCGACCCAGGTAGCCCCAACAATCCACATCGCCAGTCGGCCAGATTCCCGGTTGCTGAGTCGAGTGTCGTTCAGCCAATTGCCGAGATGCACGAGCATCAGGAGCGCAGTGCCGATGAACACGGCCGCCGTGAGTCCAAAGAAGGCCGCTGGAATTAGCCGTGCCGCCTCGCCAAAGATGGCATCGGCAATCGAAGGTGTCCGGGCTGGTGTCCTTTCGATTGCGGTGCTGAATTGCCTGGCCTGGGCGCGCCGTACTGCGTTGAGCTGCGACAGATTCAGCCCTTGAAGTAGCACCTTCCCAGCGTGTGGTTGCGCCGAGAGCTGCGCTGCAACCGTGCCCGGGTCAAACGACTTCCTTGCGGGCGAGGCCTGCGCGGGATCTTTGTGTTGAGCAATCACCGGCGGCTGCGCGATCACCGGCTGCGCGTCGATCCTTTCGCACTCTTCGACGATCACAGCCTTCGCCGTTTCAAGCGGCACGCAGAAATACTCTTGGCCAGTTGCCCCCATGCGGTACTGGGCCAGCCGGGCGTGCACTGCTTTCTCGGCGCGCCCACAGTCCTTCGTTGGCACCTCGAACACGCAGTGAAAGTGCTTGGGCGTTCCGGTGCTCGCCTCGAAATTCAGGTCTCTCGCACGATGCTGGCCAGAGCGGGTGCTTTGGCCGATCTTCCACCAGTTATCTCGGAACGCAGCATTCGCAAGCACGTAGACAACGCCGGGCCGGCCGTCGTTGCGGTCATAGTTGATCGTCGAGGCGAGCCAACGTGCTCGCTGCATGTCTCGTCGGGCCACGCGCAATTACCTCGGCCTTGTGCTGTGGCCACACTCTATCCGCACGGGTCAACGGTCGGGCCATCGTCGCCAAAATGCGCGCGCGCGCGCGAAACCCCAGGCTAGTTGCCTATTCGAGTCGCCTGTGTTTGCTGCGGAATCGCCGCACACGGTCGGCGCTCGATGTGGCGCTGCCCCGCTTGGCGCCCTCGGGTTCGGTCGTCATGCCGTCGTCCCCTGATCAAAGCCCGCACACCGCTGCAGCATCGCGGCCAGGTCGCGCCCCACCTCGGCCACGTTCAGGCCCGCGCGCCGATGGTTCCCGCAGCGGCCCGGCCGGTAATGCCGGCAGTCGGTGCAACTCACGCGCTCGTCGCGATCGCGGTCGCGCCGGGCCAGGCGGTCGGCCAGCTTCTCGGCCTCGGGCTCGGCCCATCCCCAGCGCAGCAGCCTGGCGCGCCGGTCGAGGAATCGGGCAATGTCGCCATCGGTCCACGCCACGGCAGACAGGTCGAGCGCGTCCACCATCTGCGCCGCCTCAAATTCACGCGCACCCCCTTCAGGGGTCACTGCCAAAACTGACAGAAGCCCCCTTTTGGCGGTTTTGTCAGTGCCCTCGAAGGAGGGTGCCGCCGAATTCTCGGCAAGGCGTGCGGCCCACTTACCCACGGCGCGCGCCTTCGGTCAGGCCGTAGGTCGCGGTCGGTCGGCCGCCCGTGTCGATGGTGGCTTCGGTGAGCCAGCCGTGCGCGGCCAACATGTCCAGCGCATCGGCCACCGCTGCCCGGTCGCTCAGCCCGGCCCATTGGTTGCGGTACACGTCGCGCGCCGTGAAGGGGTTCGGCAGCGCAGTGGCCCGGGCCTTGTCGATGATGGTGCGCGCCGCCCGGACGGTCGTGCGTCGGCCGCTGCTGTGCAGGCGCCTTGCGTGGCTCTCGAAGTACTCGGCCAGCGCCAGCGCCCGCAAGGTCGCCGGCAGGTTCACCGGTCCTGCGCCGCCGTCGATCACATGCAGCGCCAGCGCCAGCGCCGGGACATGGTGGCGGAACTTCGACAGCGCGCCCTCCAGCCCCTCGCCCTCAGCCGCGCGGATGGTCCGCTCGAACTCAGTGCGCCACTCACCGAAGGCCCCCCGCGCATCGTCATCGAAGCGCACGAACGGCAGGCCGGTCGGGGCTCCGTGCATGTCGTCCTCACGCTCGGCCAGCAGCGCGCCGGCAGTGAGCCCGTCCAGCCGATCGAACGTCGCCCATGCGCGCCGCTTGCCTTCGGTGTCGGGCCAGCGGTCCACCTCGCGCCACTCGCCAGGCGCATCGGGCCAGGAGATCAGGAACCGCTCAATCATCCCGTCGTCGGCCGCGCCGCGCCGGGCCTGCTGGACCAGCTCAGACAGCGGGCCCGGTTGAATGCCGCCGATCATTGAGAGCCGCGCATCGTCAACGGTGACTGTGCCGCGCCCGATGCGGTCAAAGGTGTAGCTGCCGCCGCTCCAGGCCTGCAGGTAGAAGGCCCGCGCCGGCGCAGACTCTTCGCGCGCCAGGCTCAAGAACAGCCCACGCATTTCATCGCGCACCGACAGCACGCCATCCGGGTTAGCCGCCAGGATTTCGCCCAGCTTCTCGTAGGTCAGGTCATTGACCACGAAGCGGCGCCGGACCGGCTCTTCGCGCTCTTCGTCGGCCGCCAGCATCGCGGCCACATCCGCCCCGCCGTCCTTCTTCAGCTTCGCCCGTGCGGCCTTCACGTTCGCCTCGGTGCGCAGCTTCGCGGCCATGGCCTCGGCTTGATGCTGCGCGGCCTGGGCGTTGAATGCCTCGGCGGCACGCGCCTCCAGGCGGTCCATCGGCGCCAGCGCCTGCGACATGGCGGGCGATTTCATGATGCCGGGTCGGCCCACGATGAGTGCCCACAGGTTGCCGCGCTCGATCCAGTCGGTACGCCGCTGCGGACGGATGCCCACATGGCGCGCCACCAGTGAAGCGCCGGCCACCAGCAGCGGCACCGCCACGAAGTCAGGCGGGCAGTGCATGCGCTCGGAAACATCGCGCACCCACGGAGCGAAGGCCTCGGGTAGTGCCGCCATGGGGAACGCCTCTACGGGCAGCAGCTCAGGGGGCAACGGTTGCGGCGCGTCAACCGGCGCAGCGCCAGCCGTGCGCAGGCGGGCCAGGTCTTGAAGGGCTGCGCTCATGCTGGCACCTCTACTGCGTCACGCGCTGCCCATGCGTCGCACCAGTCGGTGCCGAGGGTCGAGGGTGTCAGCACCTCGGTCCGCAGGCCCGCGCCCAGTGCCCGCGCTCGTAGCGTGTCGGCAGCTTCCTGCCCGGCCATGTCGGCATCGGCAAAGATCACCAGGCGCTGCACCCCGGCAGGCCATTGCCATGCGGCCAGGTTGCCGGCGCAGTAGGCCGCGACAGTTGGCACCGCTGAGGCGCACCATGCGGCAAGCGCTGTCTCGATGCCTTCCGAGATCCCGATGCAGCCGTGCGCCGGCTTGTGCAGAGGGATGCAGGCTCCGGCCAGCGGCCCCGCCGCACCGGTCAGCTTCTTGACCGAGGGCACATCGGCCTTCCTGCCGTCGCGTGTCAGGTAGGTGCGATGCAGGGCCACTGTGTGGCCATCGGCTGAAACGATGGGCGCCACCATGGCCGGGAACTCGCCGAGCTTCTCCGCGCCGTGCCAGTAGGGCAGCGCGCGATGCAGACGCAGTGCAGAGGGCAGCGGCCATACGCCACCGAAGCCCCGCCCCTTGAGGTACAGGGTGCAGGGATCACCAGGAACCAGCGGCACGCACTGTGCCCACACGCGGGCGATGCGCTGGGTGTTCTCGGCCCACTGCTGGCGCTGCTGGGTCTCACGCTCCGCCGTCGCGGCCAGCACCTGGCGCGCCAGCTCGGCCCGTTGCTCGCGCGTCATTGAGGATCGGTCGGCCGCGCTCCACGTCTCGCTGATGCCTTGCCGGTAGCAGCCGAACACGCCGCCGCGCATGTCGTCGAAGTGCTTGCACCACCCGGCATCGTCGCCGCGCCGGTCGCTGGTGGCGAACCGATGGAACCGGCCGGGCTCGATCACGTCCGGGGCGTGCCCCAGCGTCGCCAGGATCGCCAGGCGGAAGGATTGCACGGGGTCGCTCATGGCTTTGCCTTCTGCGCAGCCTTCGCCATCGCCCGCCGCTGCGCGCGGTTCTTGAAGTCGCGGGTCATCGTCACAGCCAGGGTGTCGGCATCCACCAGCTCCGTGGTCGGGTTGCAGGCGCACGCTCGGCCTTCGCCGTAGGCCATGCCGCACCAGGCTTCGTGCCGCACGATCAGGCCCAACACGGCCGGCGCGCCGTCGTCGATGGCGCCCCTCATCGCGCGCCCCCGATTGCCTTCTCAATGACCCTGCAGAAGCCCCGCAGCGTTGCGCCGTAGAGCATGCTGACGATCAGCGCCAGTTCGTCCGGGTCGCTTTGCTGTGCCTGCAGGCGCGCCAGGTACTGCGCCGCCTTGCTCTCACCCTCGATCACCCGCAACGCTTGCCCGGCATGAGGCAGGCCACGACAATCAGGGCTCTCGTCTCGCTTGCTTTCCAGGGGGCCCACCGCTGCAACGGTCGGCCCCTCGTCACTTTGGGGCGTGACTTGCCCGTGTTGCCGGCTCATGCTTCATGCTCCGGCGCGGCGGAGGTCGCCGACTCGCCATGCGGTCGTATTCGGGCCCAGCTTCATCGGCGTCGGCAGCCGGCCGGACTTGACCCAACGCCAGACGGTCGGCGCGCTGATCCCGTGAAGGGCCGCCACGATGGGAAGCCGGACATGCGCCGAATCGGGCAGTTGATCGAATTGCGCCAGTGCAGCCGGAATGTCGGCCTTGGCGCTCGTCGGTGAGGTGGACATCGTGTCGCTCCGTGACATGCGGGGATCGGCCCTGCTGCCGGCTGCCGCGCGATGGCGCGGGGCGATACGAACTGTCTTCACATGCTCGCGGACTCGATAGTCGGGGGATCGAAGTCCGCGACGCCGCTACCTGGGTCTGCGGGCCTCAGGCTTCTTGACGAATCGCCGGTACACACGCCCATCCGCTTTCATGAACGCGACGACGGAATCGGCTCCAAAGTCCTCGTGCAATGCCGGCGTCTCGCGGTCCTTCCACGCCGCGCGCCAGCGTCGCACCACGCGCTCAACAACATCGAATGCCTGGGCAACAGTCCGCACCGGCGAAGAGTCCTCGATGCGCCCGTCCTCGCACCATCGGAGGTATCGGATCGCCCCCTGCTGCGCGCTCTTCGCAATGGGCGCCTCGCGGCCGCCAGGCCTCTTGATCGGCGTCAGCAGTTGATCGGCGAGTCCTGCGCACACGTACTCGAAGGCGAACCCCAAGTGCAGGCGCATTTCATCGGGTAAAGGGCCCTCGGCGCGCAGTGCATCAAGCATCGCCGCCTGCATCTCCTCCAAAGCCTCCGGGGTGTACTCGCCATCTGGTGTCGGCAGGCATCGCGCATCGACGTAGCGGCGGTACGCCGCCCGCATCGCGGATCCCGCAGCGCGTCCAACACTCTTACCCCCGGAAGTCATGGCGTCACCCACGCACTCTGAACTCGTGCTCCCGATCGCTCGGGGTGCCGATGCCGTCGTTCGCGTTGTCGGCATCGTCGTCCTTCAAGGGTTCAAGGTCGCAGTCATCGACGACGATGGTCATTGATGGCGGTGCCTCCTTGCCCGTGTCGATGTAGACCGAACGCAGCGGAGAGCCGAGCGAGGTGACGACCCAAGGGAACAGGGCTCGCGGCCATCTGGCGTCGTTCACGTCTTCGCCGAAGTAGCGACGCACCACGACAACGATCTTCCCGGCGTTGCCGCTGCGGATGATCCGGGCTCGGATTCCGGGCCTGCATCGGCGGCTCATTGCGCGCCCCCTTCGAGGATTCGAGGATTAGGGCGGACCAGCGTCTCGAACTGCGCTTGAAACGCTTGGTCACCCGCTGCGATCTGGGCGCGGTACTTCTGGGCAATCTCGGCATGCCGCGCCGAATCGAACTTGACCCGCGCGCCGACAACCGCCTCGACGACTGCATCGAAGCTTGCGTGAATCTCGCCGACGGCATCCTCGTCGAGCATGTAGCCGTGATAGGTCGCCGGCTTGATGGCCGAATCGAGGCTGATGCGAGCCATCATGCGCATTGAGTCAACCAAGTGCGCCCGGAAGTCATCGGCCGAGTCGGGCATCGACGCGAGATTGCGCTTCGCCAGATCGGCTTCGTTTGCTTTCGGCTTCTCGTTGTGCTTTGGCCCCCACACCTCGTAGGGGATGGTGATGTAGGCCTCGTACAGGCCGGGCCAGACCGTGGAGAAGCGGGTGATGCTGGTCTTGTAGCCCTGCGAGTCCCGCGCCTGCGCCCAGCGCTCTTTGCCGCCCGGCTCGTGAGGCCACGGCCCATCGAGCCGAATGCCGTGGGCCTTGAGCTGGTCCTTCGTGCCACGCCAGCGCTCGGCATGGTCTGACTTGTATGCACAGACCGCAGAAGGAGACGCGAAGACGGCGGGCCGTTCGACTGCCTCCTTCATCGCCGCTTGAACGCTCTTGATGTGCGCGCTGTACGCATTCCGTGTGCCTCGCCGGACCGACTTCTCGCGCGCCATCGCGTCCTCAATCACGGCGTCCGCCTCGTCGGCCGACAGGTAGTGCAGCGTTGCCGCTCCGCGATATGCCTGGGCGTGAGCATGGCGCATTCTTGGAAAGGCGCCGCGCTCCTCGAAGTCCCGTTCCACCGTGGTGGTGAGCCACAGCAGCACGGTATCCAGGGGCGGTGCGGTGCCCGCACTCGCGGTGAAAATGGCATCAGCCATGTTTGGACCTCCATCGTCCTTCGTGGTCAGGGGCCGGTCGCTGTTCGCGCAGCGGTCGGCCCCGTCTTGTTGCCGGCATCCGGCCGGCGCGGTCAATTCATGCGGCCTTGGCCTTCAGCGGCAGCACCTGAGCAGGCCGCTCAGCATGCGCCAGGAACTGCGCCCAGTCAGCCATCATCAGGCGGCGCTTCTCGAACAGGTCGCCGCGCCTGTAGGCCGCCTCCACCTTGTCCGCGATGGCATGGGCCAGGGCCATCTCTGCCGCGTCGCTCGGGTAGCTCGTTCGCTCAGATGCCCAGTCCCGAAAGGTGCTGCGAAACCCGTGCGGCACCGCGGGCACGTCCATCCGGCGCAGCACGGCCGTCAGCGTCATGTCGGAGAGCGCGCCACCGCGGGGGGCCCTGAACACCAGTGCATCGGGCTTGCCCTGGGGCAGCGCGGCCAGCAGCGCCAGCGCGGCATCGGACAGCGGCACCCGGTGTTCCTTGCCTGCCTTCATGCGGGCACCGGGCACCGTCCAGACCTTCGCATCGGCGTCAATCTCGGCCCACGTCGCGCCGCGTACTTCGCCGCTGCGGGCAGCCGTCAGGATGGCGAATTCCAGCGCGCGGGCGCCCATGCCCTCAGCGCTGCGCAGGCGGGCCATGAAGGCGCCCACGTCGCCCACCGGCAGGGCTGCATGGTGTTCGCGGTTGTTCACCTTGGAAGGCTTGGCCAGCAGCTTGTCGAGGTGCCCGCGCCACCGGGCCGGGTTCGTGCCGTCCCGCAGCCCGCGCGCCGTCGCCCAGTCCAGCACCAGCTCCATGCGGCCGCGCAGCCGCACGGCGGTTTCGTTCGTGGTGGTCCAGATGGGTTCGATCACTGCCAGCACTTGGGGCAGCTTCACGTCACGCACCAGCACGTCACCCAGCACCGGGTAAGCGTGCTGCGCCAGCGTGTTCTCCCACTGCTGGGCGTGCTTGGCGTTCTTCCACCCAGCACGGTGCGCCTTGATGTACTTCTCGGCGCAGTCCTTGAACGTCAGGGCTTCGGCCACGGCCGCCCGCATCGCGCTCTGCGCGGCCTGCTGGCGGGCGATGGGGTCAACGCCTTGGCGGATCAGCTCGCGGGCATCGCGGGCCTTGTCCCGGGCCTGGGCCAGCGTCACCTCGGGGTACGGCCCAAGCCCCATGTCCCGGCGCTTGCCGCCGATGGTGGCGCGCAGCAGCCATGACCGGCTGCCGCCAGTCACTTGCAACGCCAGCCCCTGCACACCGCCCACGAAGTGAAGGCCTGGCGTCGCCAGCCTGGACACCGTCAGGGCCTGCAGTTCCTTCGCCAGCTTTGGCATGCCGCGTCTCCCATCAACTCACCCATCAACGTGGGCGCGATTGGAGAATACGGGCTGATACGGGTTGCGTCAATCCTCCGCCATCTTCAGCAGAGGAGATGATGGGCAGATAGGGGTCGTTGATGCGGGGCGATGTGGCCTCAAACTATGGCGGAGGGGGACACCGCTTCCGCCAAGGCACATGACTGGGGGGCTCGACTCTCCCACCTGACCCTTGGGGCGCAGCAGCGGCCAGGCCGATGTCTCGCTGCCACTTCCCGGGCAGCTCCAGCGAGGGGCTGGAGCGGCTGAGCCAGCCTGCTTCGCTCGCCGAACGCAAGCGACGGAACATCGCGCGCATGCTGGCACAACAGCCCGAAGCGATGGAGTGGCAAGCGGTGCGCTTGACTTGCCGCAAGACCACTGCGAGCAGGACACATAAGCTCGATGGCTCAGTGGCAGTGGTTCCTGGTCTGCGAACGGAGTGCACGATATGTCCGAGGATCCATTGGCTTCCCCTCTCTACCGTGCCCGCACCGGTGGCGCGAAGCCTGCCCGTGTCAATGAGCTGACGCAGCGCACCGTTGCCTTCGTTCTGGCCGGTGGCCGCGGCACGCGCCTGAAGCAGTTGACCAACCGCCGAGCGAAGCCGGCTGTTCCTTTTGCCGGCAAGTTGAAGATCATCGACTTCGCGCTCAGCAACTGCGTCAACTCGGGCATCCGTCGCATCGCGGTGCTGACCCAGTACAAGGCACAGAGCCTGATTCGCCATGTCGCGCGCGGCTGGGGCTTCCTCGCCGCCGACCTGGGCGAGTACGTCGACGTGGCCCCTGCGCAGCAACGTCTGGGCGAGGCCTGGTACAGCGGAACCGCAGACGCCGTGCTGCAGAACCTGAACCTCCTGCACGAGGCAGACGCCGACTACGTCCTCGTCCTCGCCGGGGATCACGTCTACAAAATGGACTATTCCGTGATGCTCGCCGAGCACGTCGCCAGTGGCGCCGATGTCACCGTTGCATGCGTCGACGTGCCGCTGGCCGAGGCGGTGAACTTCGGCGTCATGGCGGTCGATTCCGAGGGCCGCGTGGTCGAGTTCGAGGAAAAACCCGCCCGGCCGACGCCGATGCCCGGCAGGGCCGATCGCGCACTGGCGAGCATGGGCATCTACGTCTTCGGTACAAGGTTCCTGTCGGGCGAACTCGAAAGAGATGCCTGCGAAGCCGCGTCAAGCCACGATTTCGGCATTGACGTGATGCCGGGGCTGGTCACGCGGGGCGCTCGTGTCGTCGCCCACCGCTTTGCCAATAGCTGCGTCAACATGGTGGGCGACCAGCCTTACTGGCGCGATGTGGGAACGATCGACGCTTTCTGGGAGGCCAACATCGACCTGACCCACGTTGTCCCGGAACTCAATCTCTACGACGATCACTGGCCGATCCTCAGCCAGCAGCCTCAGTTGCCCCCAGCGAAGTTTGTGTTCGACGACGAAACGCGACGCGGTACCGCCCTTGATTCACTGGTGTCCAGCGGCTGCATTGTCAGCGGCGCGCTTGTTCGACGCTCGATCCTGTTTGCCAAGGTGCGAGTGGGCGATGGCAGCCTTGTGGAAGACACCGTGGTGCTGCCGAACGTGGTCATAGGACGCCGTGTCGTGCTCAAGCGCGCGGTCGTGGACAAGCGGTGTGTGCTCCCTGACGGATTCGTGGCGGGCGTCTCTGCCGAGGAGGACAGGGCACGGTTCCACGTCACAGAACGCGGCATCGTCCTGATCACTGCCGAGATGCTCGAACGGAGCGCCCCCGAAGCAGCGCCCCGATAGGGCCACTGCCCGGCAAACCGGCGATGGCGGACAGGGCAATGCCTGTGCGTGGATCCAGGTCTTGCGTTGATGCAGATCGAGCGCCTGTGCGCTGGCGCACGGGTCACGCAACTTCCCGCTTTCAAGCGGACTCGACGGTTGCTGCGGTCCAAGTTTCTGCCCACACGCTCAGCGTCGGAGGAGTCCTCAGCCATGTCCTTGCGAAACGTTCATCAAGACGAGGCTGCCGCGAGCGTGCTGGCGCTGATCGTGGCCGCCAACGGCCGCATCGACCCGCGTGAACTGCAGACACTCGATGAGCTTCGGGCCTTCGATCGACTCGGCGTTCGCCGCGATCGATTCCTCGAACTGGCTCGCGCCTGCCTAGACGACGTGGGTTCTACGCTGTGCGAGTGCTCATGGTTGCGCGCGCCCGATGCCACCCACATCGACGCGATGTTGGTCCGGGTTGACGATCCGGCGTGCAGGATGCTGATCTGCGGTCTCGCTGAGGCGGCAATCACCGCGGACGGGTGCATCAGCATGGACGAGGCGTGATCGACATTCCAGCAGCACGCTGAATCGACGAACGTTGGCTCGAACCCCTGCGGAACCGAGTCGGGCCGCGCGGCGTCAGTCTGGCCAGCCGATCGGCATCAAGGCAACGGGTCGCTCTGCCGCAGGCAGGCACATCGCTTGGGCCATCGACTGGTCGTCGAAGGCGCCTATCACCACCGTGCCCAGCTCAAGCGCGGCAGCCACCAGCGCCAGATTCTGCGACGCAGCCCCCGCCTCAACCGCGACAAAGCGGTCGGTTCACCCAGCGTACTTGTGCGCCGTGCGCTCACCCGCCGCGGTGATCACCACCACCGCGGCAGATTCCGCCGCCGATGGCTGCTGGCATGCCGCGCGCAACAGCAGCGGCAGGATGATCTCGGTGACTGCGAGTTGCAGGGTGTGTGAACCCGCGACGTAGCGATACGCACCCGGCGCCATGCCCTCAACCCGCACGGCGACCAAGTGCAGTTCGAGCGGATAGAGAGCTCCAGCCGAAGGTACAGTGCGTCGCCCATCCGAAGTGCTGATGTCCTGGGCCGCCCATGGCCGCACCTTCTGAGCTTCAAGACAGCCCCAGGGTGCCAACGGCATCGGGCTTCGTGTTGGCGCAAGGTGTTTGAGGTGAGCATGACAAGCCTGCGCAATCGGCGCGCGGCATCGTGGCGGCCACCGGACTGAGCGCCGAAGGTACAGTGGCGTGCCGCAACGTCGGCAAGCCAGCTCCACAACAACGTCAATCGACAGGACTCGAGGAATGCAACTCCTGATGTTTGCGGGTGGCCTGCTCGCGCTGATCGCCGGTGCCGGACTGCTGGTCCGCGGCGCCTCCAAACTGGCGCTGTCGTTCGGCATCTCGCCGCTGGTGGTTGGTCTGACAGTGGTCGCCTTCGGCACCAGCGCGCCAGAAATGGCCGTCTCGGTCGGCGCGGTGCTGGACGGGCGCGTCGATCTCGCGATCGGCAACGTGGTCGGCAGCAACGTCTTCAACGTGCTGTTCGTCCTTGGCGCCAGCGCGCTGATTGCCCCGCTGGTGGTCAACATCCAACTCATCCGGCAGGAAGTGCCGATCATGATCGGCGCCTCCGTGCTGCTGCTGCTGCTGGGGCTGGACGGCCGCATCTCCTGGTTGGACGGGATGCTGCTGCTCAGCCTGATGTTCGCCTACACCGCCTTTCTGGTCGTGCAGTCGCGCCGCGAGACACAGGCTGCACAGGACGAGTACACCGAGTCCTTTGCCCCCGCAGCAGCAGCCACCTGGGATCGTTCGCCGCTGGTGCAACTCGGCCTCGTCATCGCCGGACTCGGCGGGCTGGTGCTGGGCTCGAACTGGCTGGTCGAGGCCGCGGTGATCTTTGCCAAGGCCCTTGGCGTCAGCGACCTGGTGATCGGGCTGACCATCGTCGCCGTCGGCACCTCGCTGCCCGAGGTGGCGACCTCGATCACCGCGGCGTTCAAGGGTGAGCGCGACATCGCGGTCGGCAACGTGGTGGGCAGCAACACCTTCAACATCCTGGGCTGCCTCGGCCTTTCCGGCCTGGTGGCCGGCAACTCCGGGCTGACGATGGCGCCGGCGCTGCTGGCATTCGACATCTGGGTCATGCTGGCCGTGGCGCTGGCCTGCGTGCCGGTGTTCCTGACCGGGCGCGAGATCGCGCGCTGGGAGGGCGCCGTCTTCGTGCTGTACTACGTGGCCTACGTCGCCTACGTGATCCTCGCCGCGCAGCAGCACGACGCGCTGCGCACCTACACGCTGGCGATGACCGGGTTCGTGCTGCCGCTGACGGTGATCACGCTGATCGCGGTGCTGCTGCGGCCACGGAAGCCGCCCGCCTGACCCTTCTGCCCAGGACGTCAACCGAAGGCCAGGAACGCAGCCGCCGCGACGGCGCCGATGCCGACCAGGTTCAGCACCAGGCCGCATCGCATCATCGTTGTCTGCGGCACCTGTCCCGTGCCGTAGCCAGCGCTGCGACCGCGGCGATGGCCATTGAGCACAGCGGGCTTTGTCGCGGGGGCAGGTGATCGCCAAGTTCTCTATCGGCTGGCACGAGCCCTCTTGCGCTGGGTTTCATGCCGTTCGTCGCCGCATCAGAAAGAGCCCAGCGCAGTCCCCAGCGCAACGACGACGGCCAGCGCCGCCAGCGGCACGAGCACCGCCACCACGAAGATGTCGAGGTAGGACTGGCGGTGCGTCAGCTTGCAGATCGCCAGCAGCGTGATCACCGCACCGTTGTGCGGCAGCGCATCCAGGCCCCCGGTGGCGATCGACGTCACGCGATGCAGCAGCTCGGGTGAGATGCCGGCAGCGCGGCCCATCTCCAGGTAGGTGCTGCCCAGTGTCTGCAACGCGATGCTCATGCCGCCGGACGCCGAGCCCGTGATGCCGGCCAGCAGGTTGACCGCGATTGACAGCGACACCAAGGGATTGCCGGGCGCGAAGCCCAGCACGGCGTCACGGATCAGCGCGAAACCCGCCAGAGAGGCGATCACCGCACCGAATCCGACCTGTGACGCCGTGTTGAAGATGGGCAGCACGGACGCGCTCGCGCCGGCGTCCAGGCTGGCCTTGAGAGCCGGGAGGCTGCGCCGGGCCAGCACGATGAGCAGCAGGTTTGCCATGGCCAGCGCGGCGATGATCGCCCAGGTGCCGCGCACCGCGTCCAGGCTCGTGGCACCGTACGAGGCGCTGGCCAGGTAGCTGCTGTCCAGGCGCGGCAGCAACTGTGCGCTGAAGACCCAGTTCAACGCCACCACGGCCACGATGGGGGCGAGTGCCACGCCAAAGCCGGGCGACGGCGCCGCCGACGGTACGCCGCCCGGCGGGCCGAGTTCGGCCACGTCGTAGCCCTCGCCGTGTGCGTACGGGCGCACGCTGCGGTCCAGCCCTGCCGGGAGGTCGGGCTCGGCGCCGTAGCCCTCGCCTGTGGCTGCCGCCTGTCGCGCACGCCGCAACAACCACACCGCGCCGAGCACCAGCATCACCGCGCCGCCGATCAGCCCGAGCCCCGGAGCGGCGAACGGTGTGGTGCCGAAGTACGGCATCGGGATCGCGTTCTGGATCGCCGGAGTGCCGGGCAGCGCGGTCATGGTGAAGGTGAACGCTCCCAGCGCGATCGTCGCCGGCATCAGCCGCTTGGGCACGTCGACGGCACGGAACAGTTCGACCGCGATCGGGTACACCGCGAAGGCGACCACGAACAGCGACACGCCGCCGTAGGTGAGCACCGCGCAGGCCAGCACGATCGCCAGCACGGCGCGGCTGGCGCCCAGCCAGTCGACGATGCGCGAGGCGATCACGCGCGCGGCGCCCGAGTCTTCCATCAGCTTGCCAAACACCGCCCCGAGCAGGAACAGCGGAAAGAACAGCGCGACGAAGCCGCCAAGTGCCTTCATGAAGACCTGCGTGTAGCTCGCCAGCAGAGGGGCGTCCGGGCTCAGCGCCACGGCCAGCAGCGCCATCAACGGCGCCAGGATGAGCACGCTGATGCCGCGGTAGGCCAGCCACATCAGCAGCACGAGCGACAGCAGGATGCCGGCAATGCTCAGCATGGTGAGGCGCCCTCGGGCGCAGGCCGATGGCCAAGGCGGCTCATTGCAGGTAAGGGTCCAGGGCCAGCGTGGCGCGTCGCCCCAGATGGGTGAAGTTGTTTTCCAGCCAGGCGTGGGCCGCGCGATGGCCAATGCGGTGCAGCCGCGTCAGGAAGGGCCAGGCGGTGTTGGTCTTGCTGGCTGCGCCCAGTACGGCCAGTTCGGCGTCGGCGTCGATGCGGTGCATGCGCAGCGCCGAGACCTGCCTGAACAGCGGCGCACGGTCAGCGCCAGGCGGTGCGCCTTCCAGGCGCAGCAACTGCTGGATCAGTGCCACCGACCGCAATTCCTTGACCAGGCTGCTGTTGAAGGTGATCTCGTTCAGGCGGTCGAGAATGTCTGCGGCCGTGGTCGGCAGCACCTCGCGTCGGGACGGGTTGATCTGCACCAGCACCAGATCGTGGGCCGGGCTTTCGGCGATCAGCGGCAGCAGCGACGGGTTGCCAAGGTAACCACCGTCCCAGTAGGCCTCGCCGTCGATCTCGACCGCGCGGAACATCAGCGGCAGGCAGGCTGACGCCAGCACCGCGTCGGCCGACAACTCGGTCTGACGGAACTCCTTGAGCCGGCCGGTGCGCACGTTGGTGGCGGACACGAACAGGCGCACCTTGTCGCAGGCACGTACGCGTTCAAAGTCGACCTCGGAAGCCACGATGTCGCGCAGCGGGTTCAGGTCGAGCGGGTTGAACTGGTGCGGCGACATCGAGCGCCCGACCCAGTCCATGTAGCGCTGCAAAGGCGAACCCTGCAGCGACCAATGGCCAAAAAACGCACCCAGCGCAGCCGGCACCATCGGGCCGCGCCCGGACGCATTGCTGACCCGGCTCCAGAAGCGCCGCAGCCCCTGTGTCGCACCTTTGCGCCCACCGGCCATCAGCCCGTCGGCCAGTACCACGGCGTTCATGGCGCCGGCACTGGTGCCGCTGATGGCGGAGATCTCGATGCGCTCGTCCTCGAGCAGGCGATCCAGCACGCCCCAGGTGAACGCGCCATGCGCGCCGCCGCCCTGCAGCGCGAGATCGATGAGCTTGATGCGGCGCGATGTCACTTGACAAGGTTAGCGCACGCACAGCCGCCAACCAGCTGCGGGCACTCGTGAACCTTCGTCGAGCGCAAGCCGGTGTTCGCCGTTGAATCGGCCAAGTGGCATCACGGCACCACCAGCACGTCAGCGAGGGCGGCGTAGATCACGTGCTGGGCCATGCTGCCGAGATGGCTTTCGGTGGCCGTGCCCAGGCCATGGTGCCCCACGACCACGCAATCGGCAGCCAGGTTGGCGGCGCCGACCAGGATCGCCCGCGCCGGCACGTCGTCGGCGACCGTGGCGGAAAGCGGGTGCCTGGTGGCAGCGGACAGGCTCTGCGCCAACTGCTGCAGGTCGTGTTCGGCCTGCGAATACAAAGACGCCTGCAGCAGGCGCAGCGGCTCCCGGCCAAGATTGTCCCAGGCGGCGCTGCCCGACTCGGCGTCCAGCGCATACAGCAGGTGATGGTGCGCGCTGGGAAACAGGGCAACCGCGAGGGACGCCGCTCGCACCGAGCCCGCACGCAGGTCGACGGCGGACAAGACCGTTTCGTAAGGTCTGTCCTCGGCCACCCGCACGATCAGCACCGGGCATGCCGGCTTGCGCACCACTTTCAACGCGGTGCTGCCCAGGCCTGACACCGTGGGTTCGGCACGCGAGCCGATCACGACCAGACTGCTGCCGTGGGCGTTGACATACGCTTCGATCACCTTGGCCGGTGGCCCGAGGCCGAAATGGACGCCAACCTCTCGGCCGGTCGACGCCGCCAGGGATGCGGCGCAGTCGGTCAGACGCTGCTGCATCCGGACATCCGGGGGCGGCTCCACCGTCAAGCGCTGCGCGTCGAAGACGTTTTTCAGGCTGTGCCAGACGCCGACATCGAATGCGTGCACCAGGCACAGCGCAGCACCGTGCGTCGCAGCCAGGTGCGACGCACGGCGCACCGCCGCGTCCGAAGCCGGCGAGAAGTCGGTCGCTGCCACAACGCTGCGGATCGTCGTCATTGATCATCTCTCCTGTTGCCCAAGGTGCATGCGGACCCTGCGAACCGACGCCGCCCATCGTCGGTCTTTTCCAGGCAACGCGATTGACTGGCGTCAATATCCAAGGCCGGTCCTTTGCCGAGAGGCGCGCACGGGCGCGCAGCGAGGCGCGGTCAGAAGTGAAAGTGTGATCCGCCAATGCCCCCGGCAGGCAATCCTTCGCTCCTCACCCACCCGCGGCGAAAACTGCCGGCCAGACACGCGCCAGCGCGCCAGTGAGCACGCGGCATCAGCGCGACTTTGCCGATCACGGTCCACCTGCACCGCGCGGCGGCGCAAGGGCTGGCACGCCGCCATTCCGGCGGCTGTTTCGAGCGGCGCCGGCGCTTCAGCTCTGCAGTTCGCGCAACTGGATGTCGCCCGCCGTGGCCGTGACCCGTGGTGCGGCCGGTGCCAGCGCACGTGCCGAGCGTGAGCCCAGTTCACCCTGGAACTCCACCTCGCCAGACGGCGCCATGTTGCCCAGTGCAGCGTAGGCGGCAGCCAGGGCTTCGTCCTCGTCGAGCGTCTGCACTTCGACAGGCGAACTCTCTTCGTGCATGGCGGGCACGGCGTCCATCACCGCAGCGGTGCGGTAGGCATCGGCCTCCGCCTCGGGGTCGGAGTGTTCGCGGTCGATGATCGCCACGGCCATCTTGGAACGCAGGCTGGCCAGGCCCGCCGGCGACCAGTTGACGACCAGGCCTTCGAGCTGTTCGTGGGCCCGCTGCAGCACATCCAGTGGCAGCTTGTGCAGCGCGCGCAGGCCTTTTTTCTGCAGAGCCTGTTCGACAAACACCAGGTGGCGCAGCGCAGAACGCGTTTCGGGCAGTTCGGCCAGCAGCCCACCCAACTGTTCGAGGATGAGCGCAAGCTCCTTCTTTTCCTTCAGCGCATTGGCCTCTTCGCGGCTGCCCTTTTTCGACTTGCGCGGTGAGGCCACCGGCGGCTTGGCTTCCAGCACGATCTGCAGGCCGGCAGGGTCGCGGCGCAGCGCCAGCTCGTGCTTGAAAAAGGCTGCAGCGGCCTGGCGGATGGGTGCGAACAGCTTCAGGAGTGGGCTCATGGAACGAAAGGTGCCGGGCAAGGTGAGAACAAGAAAAAGATCCTGGCCACGCGGACCGGAATCTTTTCAGCCCGCATGGCCATCATGTCGGCGCAGTGTGCGGCCAACTTGAGTCGGGGTTGTGACGAATGGCGTCAGCCCTTGCGGTGGCGCAAGGCAGGGGCCAACACACGAGCGATCAGGCGCTGCAGGTGCGGTTCTTGCCGGTTCGCTTGGCTTCGTACAGTGCCTGGTCGGCACGTTCCAGTGCCGGTTGCAGGTCTTCGCCCGTCTTCCAGGCCGTGACGCCGGCAGAAAATGTCACAAAAACCTCGCGGCCCTCGTGCAGGAACAGTGCTTCGCTCAGGTTGCGCTGCAGCCTTGTCAGCACCTGGCGGGCTTCTTCGACGTCGCTGCCCGGCAGCAGCACCACGAACTCTTCGCCCCCAAAACGCGCCAGGTGGTCTTGCGGACGCAGCCGTTCACGCACCCCGGCGGCCAGCGCTTTCAGCGCCTGGTCACCCGCCGCATGGCCCAGCGAGTCGTTGAGCTTCTTGAAGTTGTCGATGTCGATCAGGCCCACCGCCAGCGCGCTGCCACCTTGTCGGCGTGACTGCGCGCTTTCGGCCTCGAAGGCCTGCATCAGGCCGCGCCGGTTGGCCACCTGGGTCAGCAGGTCGGTCGACACCTCGTCCGACAGGCGTTTCAGTTCCGACTCGAGCTCGCGCACCCGCAGCTGAAGCTCGTTGGCCTGCTGGCTGTCGGCCAGCAGCTTTTCCTGCGACCGCGTGACCGCGGTCTGCACCGTGCGTGTGTCTTCGATCAGCGACTTGACCACACCCGCCAGGCTCTCCAGCGAGTCGGCGCTCTCGATGGCCTGCGCATGTTGCACGGCAGCCTGCTGGAAGCGGCCGGTGTGTACACCCAGCTCACCCACTTCGAGCAGCATGTCGTGGATGAGCTGTTTCAGCGCCTCCTGTGCCTGGCGCCGTTGCTGGCGCGCCTGGCCCTGTTGTTGCCGTGTTTCGTTCAGCAGCGCGGCAGCCGAGCGCAGGCCACGCAGGCTGATGTCGCCCTGCAGTTCTTGTTGCAGGCGCGCACACTGGCCCTGGGCCCAGCTGTCGTCCTCGGCCAGTTCGCCCAGGCTGGCGCCCAGTTCGCGGCACAACTCGGCCAGTTGCCGAACCATGCGATGGCCCTGGCCGAGCAGAAGCCGCGCCTGTTCACACAGCTGCGCGATCTGGGCCACGTGCGCTGGCGTGGCGCCCTGCGCGGCCACCGCGTCGGCGGCCAGGCCCAGTTGCCGGGCCAGTTCGGCAGCCGCCGGCTGTTCGTCGGCCAGCGCAGCACGCACGGTGGATTCCAGTTCAGCCACCAGGGGTGGCCAGTCCTGCGCAACGGCCGTGGGGGCGAGTGCTGCCCCAGCGGCCGCGTCGGCCTGCGGTGCCGGGTCTTCGATGCCGGTCTGGGTCGGGTCGGAGGGTTGATCGTCTTCCCAGGCCGTCATCAGCGACTGCAGGCGCTGCAGCAGGCGGCCGGCGTCACTGCGGCTGCCGTCCAGCACACGTTGCAGGCTGTCCTTGCGCCGTGCACCGGTCCACTGCTTGCCTCCACGTTCGAGGTTGCGGGCCAGGCGTTGCACCAGCTGGGCCCATTCGGCACCGCCAAGGCGGGCGTCGGCAGCCGCCACAGCAGCGGCCGGGGCAGCGGGAGCATGGGCATGGGCAGGCAATGGCTGACCCGATTCTTCGGCGTAGGCCCGTGCGTAATTTTCTGGTGTGGGCTCGAGCCGGGTTTGCGCCAGGCGTCGCAGCGCACCCTTGGCCAATGCCGCCGGTGGCGGCTGGGCTTGTGACAAATCCATCGGCGTCGACTTCAGCGTTTGGGTCGTTTGCGTGCGGCCGGCAAGCCCAGATCGGCCACATCGGGCAGGTCACCTGCAGAGCCGATCCAGGGCGCCTTGCGCGGCAAAACCGTCTGTTCCAGCCAAGTTTGCAGCTCTTCGGGCGGCACCGCGCGGCTGAACAGGAAACCTTGCATCACGCCGCAGCCCAGTCGGTGCAGCACTTCCATCTGGCGCAGGGTTTCGACACCTTCGGCCACCACGCGCAAGCCCAGCGAACGCGCCAGGGCGATGATGGCCGTGACCACCGCCGAGCTCTGCGGCGTGATGCCGAGGTCGCGGACGAAACTGCGGTCGATCTTGAGTTCGGAAATGGGCAAGGTGGTCAGGTAGGCCAGCGATGAATAACCGGTGCCGAAGTCATCGATCGAGATCTCGACGCCAATCTCGTTCAGGCGGTGCAAAGCCGGGATGACGTTCTGCAGTTCCTTCATCAGGTTGGATTCGGTGATCTCGAGGTGGATCACCCGGTGCGGCACGCCGTATTGGGTGACACATTGGTGGATGTGCTCCACCAGGTCGCTGCGCTCGAACAGGCGGCTGGGCAGGTTGACGGCAATCGAATCGGCAAAGCCGAAGGCGTCTTGCCACAACCGGGCCTGGCGCGCCGCTTCACGCAGCGCCCATTCGGACATCGGCACGATGAGGCCGGTGTCCTCGGCCATGGGAATGAAGTCGCCGGGTGGCACCAGCTTGCCCCCACGTTGCCAGCGCATCAGCGCTTCGGCGCCCACCATGCGCGCGGCACGCACGTCGATCTGGGGCTGGTAGTGCAGCACCAGTTCGTCGCGTTCGATGGCGCGGTGCAAGGCGGTTTCCAGCTCCAGCTTCTGGCGCCCCTGGCCAGCCAGCTGCGGGCTGTAGATGGCCGAGGCATTGCGGCCCTGGGCCTTGACCGAATACATCGCCACGTCGGAATTGCGCAGCAGGTCGACCACCGTGTGGCCGTCGCGCGGGTAGATGGCCACGCCCACGCTGGCAGTGACAAAACACTCCTGGCCGCTGACGAAGATGGCTTCGCGCAGGGCTTCCAGCACCCGTTGCGCCACCCGCTCGGCGTCCTGGTCGTCGGCCACTTCGGGCAGCAGGGCCACGAACTCGTCGCCCCCCAGGCGACCCACGGCTTCCAAGGCACGGTGCGAACGCACACCCACCGCTTCGAGTGCACCTTCCATGACCTGGTCGCTGTGGCGCACACAAGCCCGCAGACGCCGGCCTACCTCGACCAGCAACTCGTCGCCGGCGCCGTGGCCCAGCGTGTCATTGATGACCTTGAAGCGGTCCAGATCGATCAGCAGCAGCGCAAACTGGTGGTGCATGCGCCGCGCCTGTTCCAGCGCGCGCTCGGCGCGCCAGATCAGCTGGCGGCGGTTGGGCAGGCCGGTCAGGGCGTCGAAATTGGCCAGCTCGCGAATCTTGTCTTCGGCCTGCCGGCGGTCGGTCACGTCTTGCACGATGCCGGAGTAACCCGCGCCGTGTCCGTGTTCATTGAACTCGGGCTCGGCTTCGGCGTGGATGATGCGTCGGCGGCCGTCCAGCAGCACGATGGGCACATCGGTGGTGACCACCGAGGTGTGGCGCAACGCATCGTGCAGCTGGCGCAGCAGCAAGCGGCGGTCGTCCTGCGGCACCATGCGCAGCAGCAAGCGCAGGCCCACGGGTTCTTGCGGCCCGAAGCCAAACACCCGCAAGGCTTCGGGCGACATCAGGATGCCACCGCCGGAACGGCGCCAATCGAAGCTGCCCATGCGGGCCAGGTCCTGGGCGCGCGCCAGTTTGCTCTTGCTGCGCTCCAGTTCGATGCGGGTGCGTGAAGCTCGCAGCAGGTAACGCAGGCGTCCGGCCAGCAGGCTCCACTGCGTGGCCTTGACGAAAAAGTCGGTGGCACCGGCCCGGTAGGCGCGCGTGATGGAAGCGTCGTCGTCCAGCCCGGTCAGCATCAGCACCGGCATGTACTCGAAACCCGGCAGCTGGCGCAGCGTCATGCAGGTGTCGAAGCCGTCCATGCCGCCGGGCATCATGGCGTCCAGCACGATGATGTCGGGTGTCATCTCGCGCAGCATTTGCAGCGCCTGTTCGCCGCTGCCGGCTTCGGTGATCTTGAAGCCCCTCTCGCGCAAGGCCAGCGCGGTCAGCAGCAGGTTGACTTCGTCGTCATCGACCAGCAGCACCTCGGGCTGGGTGGGCAAGCTGTCGTCGGCGAAGGGATGATTGGGCGTCATCGGTGGCTGAAGGCTCAGGGCCTCAGGATAGCCCCAACGGCCTGCTGCGCAGCTTCGCCATCGGAGATAAGGCGGCCAATGTCACGCTGCACGCAGGACAGGTCGCCGGTGCGGATGCGCCGTTCGACGTCGGCGCAAGTGCTGGCCAGTGCGAGGGCGCCGACGCTGGCCGACGAAGACTTCAGCATGTGGGCGATGCTGGCCACCACGGCCGGGTCGGGATCATCGGCTTCGACCTGCAACTGGGTCAGCATGCGCGCCAGCGAAGTCTCGAATGCGGCCAACACCCGCGGCACGACACCCTGGCGGCCGTCGGGGTCGAGTTCACGCAAACGGCCCAGCGCCTGGGCATCCAGGCTCGGCACGGTGCCGGCGCGGGGCGCGGACGGCGGCTTCGGTGAAGGCGGGGAGTTCATCTCGGATTTCGGTGATGGCCTGTTGGCGCCTGTTGGCCTTTGACTCGGGTGACGGGATGGCACTCCACTCGACGCGACCAAGCGTTGCCACGCGCTCGATTGCACCACGCCGGGCCACTTCTCGCCGGGTGGGGGTTGTCTTGCGCTGACTGGCACAGCCTGAACAGGGCCCGAGCATGCCTGCCGCACGGCGCCTTGGCGGCGAAGTTTGCTGTTGTATCCGCCCCTTCATCTGCGTCTTGCCCGCTGTTTCGGCAGCCTGTACCTGAACTTGAGGTGGGTGTCGCGGGGGTCGTCCGTACAATTCTTGCCATGCACTTTATTCGTCAGGCCCAGCCGCAGTCGGTGCCGCTGCGCGCCGCGGGAGCGGCCCTGCTGTCCACCGGACTGGCGGGCTGCGCTGCCATCGACGGCGGTCTGGGCCTGTTTGCCACCGCGGCCCTGCTGCTGGTGGCGGCGCTGGCGGGGGCCTTGGGTTCCTGGTTCGTGCACGTGCAAAGGCAACAAGCCCTGGGCCATGCGCGGGAGTCCTTGCGCCATGCGCGGCAACTGCACGGCGGCTGGCTCTGGCAGACCGATGCCGGTCACCGCTTGCAGACATGGACCCCGCCCGGACCGCAGCCCCTGCCGGCAGGCGCCACCCCCTGCCCACTCTTCGATGCCGATCAGCAGCCGCTGCTGCGGCGCCAACTGCAGGCTGGGCAGGCCTTTCAGGGGCTGCGCCTGCAGGCCAGCCAGCCCTGGCAAGGCAGCACCGGCTGGCGCCTGAGCGGCGTGCCCCGCCACGACACATCGGGCGCCTTTGTCGGGTTTGAGGGCCACGCGAGCCCGACCGATGCCGAAGACACGCTGCAACTGGCAGCCGCCGCCCTGCCCGCTGCCTTGGCTGCCTGCACCGAACCCACGCTGCTGGTCGCGCGGGCGCCGGGCAGCGAGGGCGCGCTTGACTGGCGGCTGCAGCTGATGAACAGCGCGGCGCAAGAGCTTTGGCCGGCTGCGACAGCCGGGGGCCCGCTTGTGCCCTTGCTGCAGGCAACACCCCAGGTGCTGGCCGCCCTGCAGGCGCTGCCCGACCCAGGCGTCTACATGCCGGTGCAGCAGCTGCAGGGCTGGCGCATCACGCCGATCAGCGGCACGGGCTCGGCAGGCCAGGTTGCACTGCTGAGCCAGCTGCCAGCCGTCACCCCGTTGTCCGCGCCGGCCGCTGCAGAGCCGGAAGACGCCGAGGGCGACACTTTCAGCTTCACGCTCACCCACGACCTGCGGGCGCCCATCCGCGTGGTCGAAGGTTTCACCCGCATCGTCAAGGAAGACTACGGCCGCCACCTCGACCGGGTCGGCAACGACCACCTCGACCGTGTGCTGGGCGCGGCGGCGCGCATGAACCTGATGATCGACGCGCTGCTCACGCTGGCCCGCCTGTCGCGCCAGCCGCTGGCGCACCAGCGGGTCAACCTGAGCCAGCTGGCGGGCTTCGTCGTCGACGACCTGCGGCGCAGCGCACCCGAGCGCTCGGCCGAGATCGACATCGAAACGCAGCTCACCGCCTGGGGCGACCCCACGCTCTTGCGCCTGGTGCTCGAAAACCTGCTGGGCAATGCCTGGAAGTACACCGGCCGCTGCCCGCACGCACAGATTTCGCTGCGTACCGTCAACCAAGGGGGACGTGTGGCCTTCGTCGTGCGCGACAACGGCGCGGGTTTCGACATGCGCTCGGCCGACCGTCTGTTCGGCCTGTTCCAGCGCCTGCACAGCGCCAGCGACTTTCCAGGCCACGGCGTGGGGCTGGCCTCGGTGCGCCGCATCGTGCGCCGCCACGGCGGCGACATCTGGGCCGAAGCCGAACCCGGCCGAGGCGCAGCCTTCTACTTCACCCTGGCAGCCTGAAGGTCACCCGGCGGGCGCCGTTCAAGCGGTGCGCGCCAGTTCCTCGACAGCGGCCAGCAGGCGTTCGGCCTGCGCCACCACCGACAGCTTGTGTTCGTCGGCCAGCCGCTGCAAGCGGCGCCAGGCTTCGTCGCGCGGCAACGAAAAACGGTGCATCAGCACACCCAGGGCCAGCGGCACCGGATCGGCCAGCGGGTCACTGGCGGCCAGCGCAAGTGTCTGCGCCGGCATCAAGGGCTGACCGCCGGCCTCGGCCTGGCGCAGGCGGCCAAAAGCCGCCTCTACCGCGGGCACGATCTGCCCCACGTCGAGCGGCTTGACCAGGTAAGCCAGCGCGCCCAGCGACTTCACGGTGGCCAGCGTGGCTGCATCGGAAAAAGCCGACAGGAACATGAAAGGAATGCCATAGGCGTCGCGCAGCGTCTCGGCCACGTCGAAACCGCTCTTGCCTTCCATGCGGATGTCCAGCAGCGCCAGTTGCGGCCGGTGTTCACGGGCCAGCAGGATGGCGTCGTCGCCGTTGTCGGCATCGATGACCTCGTAACCCGCCTGCGCCAGCCCGTGCGTCACCGTGGCCAGCACCAAGCGGTCGTCGTCGACGACCAGAATGCGGCCCTTGCCCTGTGAACCGGTGTCACCGCCTGCTGCAGCCTGTTTCATGGCGCCGATTGTCGCCGATCACCCGACGGCGGCCAGCGCACCGAAGGCGGCCGCAGCTCCACCTGCGCCACCACCTCGTCGCCCTCTTGCACCAGCGTCAGCGTGGCGTTGCGGCGAGGCAGCAGCGCGCGCACCAGGCCCAGGCCCGAAACACCGCTGCGGATGCCCGCCAGGTCGAAGCCCGACGGCAGCCGGGCACGGCCCACGATGCGGATGCAGATGGACTCGCCCTGGGCCAGCAACTCGCAGCGCACCGGCACACCTGCGCCCTCACCTTCGAGCCCGGCGTGCCCGTGTTTGATGGCGTTGGTCAGCAGTTCGTTGACGGTCAGCGCCACCGGAATCGCTTCGGGTTCGGGCAGCAAGTGCGGCACCTCTCCTTCCACCACCACGGCAATGCTGCGCCCGAAGGTGCGCTGCACCGACAGCGCAATGGCACGCAGCAGGCTGGCCACTTCCAGCGGCCCCTGGCTGCCCACCTGCAGGCCGTAGACCTGCGCGATGGCCTGCACCTGCCCCACCGCTTCGCCCAGCACAGTGGCCAGTTCAGGGTGGCGTGCAGCGTTTTGCTGCAGCAGCCCGGCGACACCCTGCAAGTTGTTCTTGATGCGGTGGTGCACCTCGCGCACCAGCACCTCGCGCTGGGCAATGGCGGCGCGCAGCCGCGCCTGCTCGGCCGCACGCTGTTCGGTCACGTCGGTGGCCACCAGCAAGAGCTGGCTGGTCTGGCCGTCACCTTCGTCCAGCGGTGCCACGCGGCAGTCCCAGACACGGCCACCTGGGCTGCTTTCGGTGGCCGCGTCGCCCGCATCGCTTTCCCTGCCCGAGCCTTCGCGCCACTCGTGCTGGCGCCGGTGTTCGTCGGCGGCGGCGCTGCCCAGCCATTCGCGCAGCGCCGCAGCCTTGGCAGGCGGGCAGCAGTCTTCGGGCGTGGCGCCCAGCAGCGCTTCGGGCGGGTGGCCGAAGAAGGTGCTGGCGGTCTGGTTCACCTGCTGCACGCGCAGGCTGCGTGCGTCGAAGAGCGCAATCGCCAGCGGCGCGGTCTCGATCACCCGCTGCAGGGAAATCTGCGCCTGCGCGATGCGCACCTCGGCCTGGCGCCGCCGTTCGATGTCCAGCAAAGCGAAGGTGACTTCGCCGCCGGCACCGCCACCGGACAGCACGGCGTTGCCGACGACCCAGAACTCGCGCCCGTCACGGCCGCGCATGCGGCATTCAAAAGTTTCGGCCTGCCCGGACTGCAACCGCTGGTGCCAGTTGTCGCGCCGCAAGGGATGGTCGGCTTCGGCGGTGGCCACGATGCTGATGGGTTCGCCCACGAAGTCGGCCAGCTCGCCAGCAAACATGCGGCGTGCCGGGCGGTTCATCCACTCGATGCCTCGCTCGGACACGCTGACGATGCCCACCAGCACCGAGTTCAGGATGGCGCGTGTGTGTTCGGCCTGCCGCGCCAACGTTTCGCGCGAGCGGCGGCGTTCGTCGACGTCGACGAAGGAACAGATCAGGCCGGCTTCGGCGTCGTCGCTGTCCACCGGACGCACCGCCACCTGCACCCACAGCAGCGTGCCGTCGCGGCGGCGCAGCAGGCGCTCGGCGGCAAAACGGCCGTTTTCCCGCAGGCCCTGCGAGATGCGGGCTTCGAAGTCGACGCAGGCGCGGGTGTCCTGGTACAGCTCGGCCGCGTCCAGCGTACCCAGCTCCGGGCTGCCCCAGCCGGTGAGTTCGGCCATCGCCTGGTTGGCCCTTTCGATGCGAGCGCCACGCTGGTAGACGATGCCGACTTCGGACAGGTTGAACATCAGGTCGCGATCGCGCAGCAGCTGTTCCAGTTCGGCCTGCTGCGCCTTCAGGCGTGTGATGTCGCTCAGCACGGCCACCGCTTCGGTCTGCTCGCCCTGCGGTTGCGCACGGCGCACCGACAGCGAATACCACTGCGCCGGCCCCACGGCGTGCACCACCGGCAGTTCGGCTTCGAAAGGGCGGCCTTCGGCCAGTGCGTCCAGCGCTTCGCGCACACCGTCCAGCGGGCCGATGCTGCGGGCCAGGATTTCTTCCAGCGAAGCACCGGCCGCAGCGCCAGCCTCGAAGCCCAGCATGCGCTCGAAGCGCAGGTTGCAGCGCACCAGCACCGGGCCGCGCAGATACGCAATGCCGGCAGTGGAGCTGTCCAGGATGGTGGTCAGTTCGCGCAGCAGCTGTTCGTTGCGGCGCTGCGCACTTTCGGCCTGCGTCACGTCCAGCGTCACCACCGACATCGTCGGCCGGCCACCCGACAGCGACGCCGGCTCGACCCGCGTCAGCAGCCAGCGCATGCCCAGCTCGGGGTGGCGCACGGCGTAACGCACCTCGGCGCGGTCGCCGTTGCGCAGCGCCTGCTGCAGCTCTTCATACGCCGGCATCGATGCCGGGTCGACGAGTTCGCGCCGCACCCCGATAGCCAGCGTGGGCTGGGTTTCGACATCGCCCGTTTCCGGCCACAAGCTGGCCTGGGGGTCGGCACGGGTGCGTGTGCCCAGCCAGCCGCGTGACGGTTCGTAGGTGGCCACACGCACGCTGGCGGTGTCCATCAGCATGCCCATTTCCATCTGCGCCAGGTCGCGTTCGTCTTCGACGCTGCGGTCCTGCACCACGGCCATGACCCGCCGCTGGCCGTCTTCCCCGGCGTGGCAGACCAGGCGCGCCCACAGGCTGCGGCGGCGGCCGTCGGGCAGCGGCAGCACCACCTGTCGCTCGTGTGGTCGCACGCCCGGCTGCAGCGCCCCCAGCACCGAACCTTCACTCCAGGCCAGCAGGTCCTGCAGTTCGGGCGGAGCGTCTTCCAGCACCTCGGGTACCCGTTCCACCAAGCCTTCGAAAGCGGCGTTCGAGCGCAGGATGAGACCGGTGCCGTCGTAAACGAGCATGCCGGTGCCGCTGAGTTCGAACCAGTGCACCAGTTCCTCTTCCGCGCGCCGGGCCTGATGCCGTGCGGCCTGCTCGCCCGATTCGTCGTGCAGCAGACTGAGCCAACGGCCGTCGGCCCCATTGCCACCGAGGTGCACCACGGTCTTGACCAGCCAGCGCTGCTGGCCCTGACCGTCGGTGATGCGGCAGCGCAGCGGCGGCGCGTTGCTGCCGGACGTGGCCTGGCGCCAGACCTGTTCACGCCGCAGTCGGCCGGACTCCTGGTCTTCGGCGGGCTGCAGGTCCAGCAGGTCGCTGCCGATCAGGCGCCCACGTGGCAGCCCCAGCAGTTCCAGGCCCGCTTCGTTGATGTCGGTGATGCGGTGTTCCGCGTCCTGCAGCAGCGCAGGCATCGTCGACGACCAGATCGCAGCCAGCCCCGGCCCCGCTTCCAGCGGTTTCGCGGCGGCAGAAAAACCCGCCGGGCCCGCTGCTTCGGCAGCGCCCGGCGCGCCCCGGTTTTTCATCCGTCCAGCTGGCGCGCACCGCGCAGGGCCACCAGCACGGCACGGTTGACTTCGGCCGGCCCGAGCAGCAGCTTTTCGGTGCGCTCGCGGATGTCGAACACGGCTTCCTGCTCGATGGCCCGCACCAGGTCCAGGTAAGGTTCGTAGGGCCCACCCTCACCCCGCAGCGTCTGCTGCACCCGTTCGGGCACCGGCACGCTGCCCAGCAATTCGGCAAAGGGTTGCTGCAGCAGACGGTCGAGCAGCGAAAACACACCGCACAGGAACATCTCGCCGCGCATCTCGGCGTCGCCGTTGCCGCGCACCAGCTCTTCCATCAGCAGGCCGCGCCGCAAGGCCGCGTGCAGCAGCGGCTTGGCATTTGCACCTTTGCTGGACGAAGCCAGCAGCAGCGCCAGCCAGCGCTTGAGGCGGGCATAACCCAGCATCATGATGGCATGGCCGAACGACGTGATTTCCGCCGACAGCCCGAAGGCCGGCGAATTCAGGTAGCGCAGCAGGCGGAAGGCCAGCGTGGGGTCGCGCTTGAGCACGGCCTCCAGGCGCGCCACCGGCAGTTCACGATCGACGCCCTGGATCAGCTCCATCACCACCTGCACGTCGGTGGGTACCTTGGACCGGCCGCTGGCGCTGGCGCTGGGCAGCGGGTCGTCCAGCGGATAACCCAGCACGGCCACGGCACCACGCTGAAAGGCTTGTTCGACATCGACCGAGGTGCGGGCCCCGGCCTGCACCGTGCTGATCTGGCGCACGCTGGATGGCGGGTTGGTGCCGGTGCGGCGGTCTTCACCGGCTTCGACGATGCTGTGGCTGAAGCAGGCCAGCACCTCGGGCGACAGCGGCACCAGGGGCCGGCCCTTGATGAGCAGCACCGAGCCGGCTTCACGCATCGCGCGCAGTGCGTTGTGGTGCGCGGGGTCGCTGGCCATGAAGGCCGGCACTTCGATCATCAGGTGGGGTGGCGGGTGGGCTTCCATCACCGCGCGCAGCAGCGCTTCGCCAGCCACGTTCAGCGACACGGGATGCGCCATGGGCGTGGCGGCGGCGCCGGGCATGGCCGCACGCGGCGGGGCATTGCCCGGGTCCAGCGGGCGCAGCGTGAGCTGCAGGTCGGCACCTTCGGCCGGGGCCGGCCAGACTTCCTGCAGCGCCTGCAACAGGGCGGCCGCATCGGGTGTGGCCTCGCCGGGCTGCGGGAACACCGTCACGCGGGTGGCCACCACGGCGCGCTGGCGGTCGATCACCGGGCTGTAGCCCAGGGCCACATGGCCAAGTACGGGGTGTTCTTTCATGTGTCGGCAGCCCGCCGGTGCGCGCAGCTGCGATCAAGGGTTGGGAACCAGCCCCGTCAGCAGCTACTTCAGGTACTGCAGCAAGGACATCTGTTGCACGATCGAGTACGTCTTCAGCGCGGCATCGTAGCCGCTCTGCTGGTTCTGAAAGTCGGAAATCGCCTGCAACATGTCCAGATCTTCCGCTTCCGAGCGATCTGTTTGTGCGTCCAGACGTGTCTGGCTCAGGCGCTCGCCAATGCCGTCGATGCGCCGCAGCGCTTCGCCGCTGCGCGCGCGCCAGGCGGCCAGGTTGTCGGCAGCCGCATCGAAGTCGCCCAGGCCCTCGGACACGGTGAGCGCCACGTCGGTGGCGCTGCGGCCCGGGGTCAGCAAGTCGGTCACCACGCGGTCCATGGCGTCGAACAGCGACAAGGTGCTGCCAGGGCTGGACGGGTCGGGCGCGCGCAGCCAGGCGGCGCGGCCGTCGATGCTCAAGGGTGAAGCCTCGCCCGCAGCCGCCTGCAGCTGCCCGCTGGTGCCGCTGTAGCTGACACCGCCGGCGCTGTCCAGCAGCGGCGGCCCGTCGGTGCCCTGGCCACCGAACAGGTAGCGGCCGCTGCCGTCGGAGCGGTTGGCCACGGCCAGCAGGTCGTCGCGCAGACCGCGGATGCTCTGGGCGATGGTGCGGCGTTCACTGTCGGTGTAGCTGCCGTTGCCGGCGCTGACCAACAGTTCGCGCGCCTGTTGCATCAGCTCGCCGGCCTGGCCCAGCGCGCCTTCGGCCATCTCCATGCTGTTGCGGCTGGCGTCCAGTGCGCGCATCTGCGCCTCGCTGCGCGTGATGCGGGCCAGTGCCCGTTCGGCCTGCGCCATGGCCGCCGGGTCGTCGCTGGGTTTGAGCACCCGCTTGCCGCTGGTCAGCTGTTCCTGCGCCTGCGTCAGCGCCTGCTGGCGTTTCTGCAGGTTGCTCAAGGACGATTCGAAGGCGTTGGCAGAGGTGATGCGCATGGTGAAGGGGCCTGGTGGACTCAGCGGCCTGCCACGTCGAGCAGGGTGTCGAACAGCGACTGCGCCACTTGCAGCACCTTGGCCGCCGCCTGGTAACTTTGCTGGAACTGGATCAGCCGTGCCGCTTCTTCGTCCAGGTTCACACCCGACTGCGAACTGCGGGCCAACTCGGCCTGGCCGGCCACGGCGTCAGAGATCGTCGCCGAGGCCTTGCCGCCCTGCACCCGAACGCCGATGTCGGCCATCGCGTTGGACCAGCCGTCGGTGACCGTGCGGCCGTTCACCAGCGCGGCATCGCGCAGCGCCAGCAGGGCCAGCGCGTTGCCGTTGTTGCTGTTCAGCGCGCCGGCCGGCGTGGGCTCGACGTTGATCACGTCGCCGGTGCGTGGCACACCGCTGAGCTGCATCGTGAAGCCGTTGATGTCGGTGGGCGGACGCGGAATCGACTGGCTCGCCTGCCAGGTGTCGCTGCCACTGGCCAGCAAGCTGCTGCTGGCATCGAACAGCTCCCAGGTGTAGTCACCCGTGTCGCTGGTGAAGGTGATGCGCGCGGTGGCGCCCGGCGTGGGCAGCGGCGCTGATGTGACACGCAGATGCGTGGCCTGTGCCGTGCCCACATTGCCGGGCAGGCTGGACGCCAACAGCGGCGAAGCGGCTGCCAGGTCCAGCGGGTCATCCAGCAGCTTGGCCATGCCGTTGGCGGCACGGGTCACCGGCTGCAGCAGGAAGCGGTCGCCTGGCTGAGGCGGCAGCGCGGAGAAGTCGATCTGCATGCCGTCGACGACGTCGCCGCTGACCACCGCGGTGGACCGTCCGTCCTGCAGGCGCGTCAGCACCCAGCTGCCTGAGCCGACCGAGGTTTCGCGCAGGTCGTATTCGCTGGCCTGCAGCGCCGACGGGTCGGTGATCGTCAGGCTGACCCCACCCATGGGTGCACCGCTGGCGTCGCGCGCGTTGGCCAGGTGGGGTTGGGCCAGCGGCGGTCCGATCGCGAACATCGCCGCCGACGGCACCGAGCCCGCGGGCGACTGCAGGTTCAGGCCCAGCATGTGCTGTTCGTTGACGGCACCACCCACCGAAGCCGCCAGCTGACCCACCAGGGTGCGTGCGGCGACCAGGTCCTGATTCTGGAAGCGCAGCAATCCGGCGATCGAGCCGCCACCCAGCGTGCCTTCGTTCAGGCGCCGCTGCACACCCCCTTCGACCAGGCCAACAGCCGAACGCGAAGGGTCGGATTCGTCCTGCATCACCGTCAGCTGCGCCGCCTGGGCGCCCAGCACCAGGCGCTGGCCGCCGCTGATGAAGACCGACATCGTGCCGTCGTTGGCCTCCATGCGCGTGACCTGCACATGGGTCGACAGTCGCGACAGCAACCTTTCGCGTTCGTCCAGCAGGTCATTGGCCGTCTGGCCCGTGCCCTTCAGGCCAGCGATGCGCTGGTTGACTTCGGCGATGCTCTTGGCCAGGCTGTTGACCTCGGACACCGCTGTGCGCAGTTCGGCGGTGACACCGGCCTGCACGTCGTCCATGGCCATGCCGGCTTCGGCAAAACGCGAGGCCAGTTCACCTGCTCTGGCCAAGGCCACCTGGCGCACGGCCATGTCGGCCGGGCTGTTGGACAGGTCCACCATCGCGTTCATGAACTGACTGGTGGCATGGCCCAGGCCCATCTCGCCGGGTTTGAAGACGTTTTCCAGGCGCTGCAGCTGCTGCAGGCGCGCGCCGTCCATCGCGGCCAGCGCCCGCGAACTGGCGGCTTCGCGGGTCAGGAATTCGTTGTGCGAACGGCTGACCGTGGTCACGTCCACACCACGGCCGAAAAAGCCGGCACCGGTGAACTGGCCTTGTGCCGTGCTCAACTCGGCCGTCTGGCGCGAGTAACCCTGCACATTGGCGTTGGCAATGTTGTGGCCGGTGACCTGCAGCCCGGCGTAGTTGGCCGCCATGGCCTTGATGCCCAGCGACATCAGCGGTGAGGCGCTCATGATTCAGTCCTTCCCCGCCGTCGGCGGACACATTCAGGCCTTGCGCGGAACCGGCACTGCCGGGCCGCTGCAAGAGCCCCCCTGGGGGGCAGTGAGCGAAGCGAGCGTGGGGGCATCATGTCAACGAGCGTTGCAGCCGCAGCGTGGTGTTGATGACACGCGTCAGCTTGTCGGCGTAGGCGGGGTCGGTGGCATAACCGGCTTTCTGCAGGCCCTGTGCAAACAGGGCGCCGCGTTCGACACGGCCTTCCGCGGCCGCGCCCTGCGTCACGCTGCCCACCGCGGCCTGGTAACGCGGGCTCTTGGTCATCAGCCGCGCGTAGTCGGCAAAGGACTCGGCATAACTGCCGTAAGCGCGGAACTTGGCCACCACCTTCTGCGCCTTGCCGTTGATGAACTCGGTGGTCGTGATCTCGGCCACCGGGCCCTTCCAGTTGCCGGTGGCCTTGATGCCAAACAGGTTGAACGACGGCGAGCCGTCGGCGTGGCGGATTTCCTTGCGACCCCAACCGGTTTCCAGTGCCGCCTGGCTGACCATGAACGACGCCGGTATGCCGGTGGACTTCTCGGCTTCCTGCGCTGCTGCGCTGTGCTGCTGCACAAAGCCGGCGGCGCCGGTCTGCGGAATGCGCGTGGGCTGCGGTACTGCACTCAGCGGCGCGGGTGTGTTGTTGGCCGACCCGGTGACCGGAATCGGACCCGGGCTCAGGCCCATCTGCCGTTCCAGCTGCTTCATGATGGCTTCGGACAAACCACCCGGCCGCCCCGCCAGCTGGCCGGCCCACTGCGTGTCCAGCATCTCCATGCCCATGTTGCGGCCCGAGGTGGCGCCGCTGTCGTCCATCAGGCCACTTTGCAGCGTGGTGCTGCGCATGCTCTTCATCAGCTCGTTCATGAAGAGCGTCTCGAACTGGCGCGCGGCTTCGCGCACGGCACCCTTGGGGTCGCCGGCGGCGCGGCTGCGCAGCGCGTCCAGCGACTTGCTGTCGTAGGCCAGGCCCTGGGTGGGCAGCTGCGCAGGCAGTTGCGGGACGGAAGCCATCTCAGATGACCTCGATCTCGGCGTGCAGGGCGCCGGCGCTTTTCATGGCCTGCAGGATGGCCAGCAGGTCCATCGGCGTGGCACCCAGCGCGTTCAGCGCCTTCACCACGTCGGCCAGCTTGGCGCCGGCCGGCATCTGGATCAGCGCCCCGCCCTGCTGCGAGATCGCGATATCACTCTTTTCGCCGGCCACCGTCTGGCCCTGACCCAGCGCATTGGGCTGGCTGACCACGGGTGTCGTGCTGATGGTCACCGACAGGTTGCCGTGGGCCACCGCACAGGCGCTCAGCGTGACGGCGTCATTCATGATCACCGAGCCGGTGCGTGCGTTCAGCACCACACGTGCCGCGGGGCGGGCCAAGGTGAGCGTCAGGTTCTCGATGTCCGCCAGGAAAGCCAGCCGCTCCTGCGGCGTGGCGGGCATGCGCACACGCACGCTGCGGCCGTCCAGCGCCTGCGCCGTGCCTTCGCCCTTGGCTTTGTTGATGGCCTGGGCCACCGCGTTGGCGGTGGCGTAGTCGTTGGCCGTCACGCCCAGCTGCAGCGAATCACCGTCGAGCAGTGGTGTCGGCACGCTGCGCTCGACGCTGGCCCCTTCGGGAATGCGCCCGGCGGCCAGGTGGTTGATCTGCACCTTCGAGCCACCGGCTGCCGCGCCGGCGCCACCGACGATCAGGTTGCCCTGCGCCAGCGCGTAGATCTGGCCGTCGGCGCCTTTCAGCGGCGTGGCGATCAGCGTGCCGCCGCGCAGGCTCTTGCTGTTGCCCAGCGAAGAGACGTTGACGTCGATGGCCTGGCCCGGCTGGGCGAAGGGTGGCAGCTGCGCCGTCACCAGCACCGCGGCCACGTTTTTGGGGCTCATCGTCACGCCTTGCGGCAAGGTCACGCCCATCTGCTGTAGGAGCGCGTTCAGGCTCTGCGTGGTGAAGGGCGTCTGCGTGGCCTGGTCGCCGGTGCCATCCAGGCCCACCACCAGGCCATATCCCAGCAATTGGTTGCTGCGCACGCCTTGCACGGCGGCCACTTCTTTCACCCGCACCGCAGCAGCGGCCGGCGCCGGCCACCAGATGGCGGTGCTGGCGGCCAGAAAGGCCAGCACCACGACCCAGAGCACGCGGCGTTCGGACTGGCGTTCGGAATGCTCCTGCATCATCGTCCCCATCAGATCGGCATCACGCTGAGAAAGAAACGCGACAACCAGCCGATGGCTTGGGCCTCGGCCTGCTGGCCACGCCCCCGCTGCTCGAGCCGCACATTGGCAATTGCGCTGCTGGTGACCGAGTTGCCCGGCTGAATGGCCCGCGGGTCGACCTGCCCCGAAAAGCGCAGCACGTCGACGTTTTCGTTGACGCCGATCTGTTTTTCACCGGCGATCAGCAGGTGGCCGTTGGGCAGCACACCGCGCACCACCACCGTGATGGTGCCGCTGAAGTCGTTGCTGCTCTCGGTGGTGCCCTTGCCCTGGAAATTGTTGCCACTGGTCGCATCGGCGGTGGCACGCGCAAAAGCTGAGGGCCGCACGCCGGGCAGTGCGGTGATCGACGCCGACAGCGTGCCGCCCTTGTCCACCGTGCTGGTGGACTTCTGCGTCGCGCTGACCTTTTCGATGATCTGCACCGTCAGCGTGTCGCCGGCCAGCCGCGCGCGGTGGTCTTCGAACAGCGGCCGGTAGCTGGCCGACTGGAAGATGGACCCATTGCCGGCCACCGGCGCGGGCAGTGCCGCCACCTGAACCGGTGCGGTGTCGGCCACCTGCACACGCGGGCCGAGCCACACACAGCCCGTCAGCAGGACCGCTGACAGCAGCAGCAGTTGCCGCGCCAGGCGAAGGCTTGTGCGCATCACAGCTGCGACAGACGCTGCAGCATCTGGTCCGAGGTCTGGATGGCCTTGGAATTGAGTTCGTAGGCGCGCTGGGTGGCGATCATCGACACCAGTTCTTCCACGACATTGACGTTGCTGCCTTCGACCCAGCCGCTTTGCACCGCGCCCAGGCCGTTGCTGTTGGGCGCACCGGCGGCCGGTGTACCCGAGGCCGCGGTTTCCGCGTACAAGTTGCCGCCCAGCGATTCCAGGCCAGCCGGGTTGATGAAGGCGGCCAGCTGCAGCTGCCCCAGCACCTGCGGCGCCACCTGGCCCGGCACCGTGGCGTTGACGGTGCCATCGGGGCTGACGCTGAAACTGGTGGCATTGGGCGGCACCGTGATGCCGGGTTGCACGGCGTAACCCGCAGTGGTGACCAGCGCGCCGTTGGCGTCGACCTGGAAGGCGCCGTCGCGGGTGTAGCCGGTGGTGCCGTCGGGCATCTGCACCTGGAAAAAGCCCTGGCCCTTGATGGCGATGTCGAAGTTGTTGCCGGTCTGCTGCAGCGTGCCTTGCGTGAAATTGCGCGTGGTGGCCGCGGCGCGCACGCCCAGTCCCACCTGCAGGCCCGTGGGCAACTGGCTCTGTTCACCCGTGGCGGCACCGGCGGCGCGCAGGTTCTGGTACATCAGGTCTTCGAACACCACACCGGCGCGCTTGAAGCCGTTGGTGCCGACGTTGGCCAGGTTGTTCGAGATGGCGTCCAGCTTGGTCTGCTGGCCTTCCATGCCGGTCTTGGCGATCCAGAGGGAGCGGATCATGGTGAGCGTGTCCTTCAGTGGGTAGGCCATCTTCGGCGGACCTGAAGGTCATCGACGGGCGAAAAAGAGGCTGGCAAGCCAGCTATATGTGGGCCCCCAAGCTCGCTCGCGCTCGCTACCCCCCAAGGGGGCCGTCCCCGAGCGGCCCGGCAAAGCCGGTTCCGCCGGGGGAAACTTGATCGGGGAAAGGCGCTACTGCGGCGCCAAGAGCTTGGCGGCGCCTTGCTCGCGCTGTTCGGCGCCTTGCAGCATCTTCATCTGCTGCTCGAACTGGCGTGCGGCGGCGATCATCGCCACCATGGTTTCGACCGGGCTCACGTTCGAGCCTTCCAGCGCGCCGGTCTGGACCCGCGCGGCGGGGTCGGCCGGCAGGTCGCCGTCGGCAGCGCGAAAGAGGCCGTCTTCGCCGCGTTGCAAAGGCGCTTCGGAACTCACCAGCTTCAGGCGGCCCACCTGTTGCGGCCGGCCGGTGCCGGTGGTGGTGGTGATGGTGCCGTCGATGGCCACTTCCACCGCGGCATTGACGCCCACGGTGATGGGCCCGCCGTCACCCAGCACGGGCAGGCCGCTGGTGGTGACCAGCTGGCCCTCGGCATTGACCTGCAGCGAACCGGCACGGGTGTAGGCCTCTGTGCCGTCCAGGCCCTGCACCGCGAGCCAGGCATTGCCCTGCATCGCCACGTCCAGCGAACGGCCGGTGCTTTGCACCGGGCCCGAGCGGGTGTCGTGGCCGATGGTGGACTCGAGTGCGTAGACCCGTGTGCTGGCGCCATTGCCCAGCACCGGCACGGCGCGGAAGGCCTGCATCTCGGCGCGGAAGCCGTTGGTCGACGCGTTGGCCAGGTTGTTGGCCAGCGTGTCCTGACGCTGCATCGTGGCCTTGGCCCCGGCCATCGACAAGTAGATCAGGCGATCCATCGTGGCCTACCGGCGATCAGCGGAGATTCACCAGGGTCTGCAGGACCTGATCCTGCGTCTTGATGGTCTGCGCGTTGGCCTGGTAGATGCGTTGCGCGGTGATCATGTTGACCAGCTCGCCGGTCAGGTCGATGTTGCTTTCTTCCAGTGCACCCGACTGCAGCACACCCAGGTTGCCGTCGCCGGGCACGCCCATGACGGGGTCGCCCGAGGCAAAGGTGCGGGCCCAGCCGTTGTCGCCCACCGGCTGCAGCCCTTGCGGGTTGCGGAAGTTGGCAAACTCCACCTGACCCGCCGGACGGGACTGGCCGTTGCTGTAGCGCGCGGTGATGATGCCGTTGGGTTCAACCGCGATGGCCGTCAGCTGGCCAGCGGAAAAGCCGTCCTGCTGCATGTCGGTGACGCCGAAGGCCGAACCGAACTGGGTGGCCGAGCGCAGGTTCAACTGCACACCCAGCAGCGGCAAGGTGCTGGCGCCGTTGGCATTGGTGGTCACCGGCACGTCGAAGCTCACCGGGCCCACGGGGGACAGCGGCGCGCTGCCGTCGGGGGCGAAGTCGATGGTCGTGATCGGCAGCGGCGCACCGGCCGATCCGGCGATGGTGTCGCCGTTGGCGGTGGCGTAGACGTTCCAGCTGTCGTTGGCGGCCTTCTGGAAATAGTAGGTCAGCGCCACTTCCTGGCCTTTGGCGTCGTACACGGTCAAGGTGGTGGCGTTGTTGTAGGTGTCGGCGTCGTTGAAGTCCACCTGCGGGCCGGCGGCCGGCAGCGTGGTGGCGGCGCGCGAATCCACGTTCATCTCGATCGAGATGGTGGTCGTCGGCGCCGGTGCAACACCGCCGGTGGGCAGTTGCAGTGGCACGGCCAGGCCGGGCTGGATCTGGCCCAGCGCGTCGGCCGCATAGCCCATCAGCTTTTGCAGCGAGTTGTTGACGATGAAACCTTCGCGGTCGACCTTGAACTGGCCGTTGCGTGAAAAGGTGACAGGGCTCTTCTCGTCGGTGACCTGGAAGAACCCGGCCCCGTTGATCGCCAGATCCATGGGGTTCTCCGTGGTCTTGATGTTGCCTTGGGTGAACTGCTGCGCCACGGCCGCCAGCGAAGTGCCGATGCCGATGCTGTTGGTGCCGGCGCCGCTGAGAGCTGCCGCGTACATGTCCGAAAACTCCGCCCGCGACACCTTGGCGCCGAAGGTGTTGGCATTGGCGATGTTGTTGCCGATGACCTGCAGGTTCTTGCTGGTGGCATTCAGTCCGGACAGACCTTGTTGGAAGCTCATGGGGTTTCCTGCGGTGGGTGGATCAGTTGAAGGCCTTGATGTCGCTGTAGGCAACGGGGCCGCTGGTGCGGGTGTTCAGCATCAGGTTGTTGCCACTGGTGTTGACCGACTCGACGCGGTCGCGCATCAGCGGCGTGGTGGCCAGGGTTGCAGCGCCGGCGGTGGCGGTGACGCGGAAGCTGTAGTTGGCACCGTCGGGCACGCTGCCGGCGGGCCAGGTGAAAGCGTGGCGGCCGGCGGTTTCGGCGCCCAGGTCGATCGTGTCGACGACGCTGCCGCCCGGGTTCAGCACCTCGACCTTGACCCGGTCAGCGGTGGACGTGAGGTCAAAGCCGCCGACACCGACACCGCCTTTGATGTCCAGCTTGTTGCCCTTGAGCGTGACGTCGCGGCCCACCAACGAAGCGCCGGTCAGCGCCTGCAGCTGCATGAACTGGCCGGTGAGGCCTTCGACCGTGGTGTTCAGCTGCTCGATGCCGTTGACGGTGTTGATCTGCGCCATCTGGCTCGTGATCTGCGCGTTGTCCATCGGGTTCAGCGGGTCCTGGTGCTGCATCTGCGTGACCAGCAGCTTCAGGAACCGGTCGGCACTGCCGGCTTCGTTGGCGGTTTTGGTGCTGGACGTGGCGGCGTTCAGCGCGGCGTAGGGGTTGACGGCGGCGGTCGTTGTCATCAGTTCACCTGCAGTTCATGGGCGAGACCAAGGCCTTGCGCGGAACCGGCTTCGCCGGGCCGCTGCAAGAGCCCGCGACGAGGACGTCGCGGGCGCTCGTAGGCGAGAAACAGTCCGCAGGGACTGTTTCTCGTCCGGCTCGCCCCCCTCGGGGGGCTTGGCCCGCGCCGAGCAAGCGCCTGCGCGCTTGCGAGTGGCTGGCCAAGGCCTTGCTGCCTGCAGGCAGCAAGGCAGCGAGCGAAAGCGAGCGTGGGGGCTTCATTTACTGCCCCATCTGCAATGTCTTTTGAAGCAGGTTGCGGGCGGTGTTCATGACCTCCACGCTGTTCTGGTAGGACCGCGAGGCGGAGATCATGTTGACCATCTCCTCCACCGGGTTGACGTTGCTGTAGGTGACATACCCCTGTTCGTCGGCGCTGGGGTGCTTGGGATCCAGCACGCGGCGGCCGGGCGTGTTGTCTTCGGTGATCGTGGACACCCGCACGCCGGCGCTGGCGGCCTGCTGGCCGGGCGGGCCCATCAACGCGGTCTGGAACACCACCTGGCGCGCCTTGTAGGCCGTGCCGTCGGGGCCGGCCACGGTGTCGGCGTTGGACAGGTTGGAGGCCACCACGTTCAGGCGCTGGCTCTGCGCGCTGATGGCGCTGCTGGCGACGTCGAATATGCGAAGCATGCTCATGGCGATCAACCCTGCGTGTGGCTGCGCATGGCTTCGAGCGTGGTGCGCACATTGCCGTTGATGAAACGCAGCGTGGCGTCGTACTTCAACGCGTTGTCCATGAAGTTGCCGCGTTCGCGGTCCATGTCCACCGTGTTGCTGTCCAGGTTGGTCTGGTTGGGCTGCACGTAGCGCAGCGTGGGCTGGATCTGGCCGCTGGCCGTGGTGCGGGGCAACACACCGGCGGCGATGCCACCGTGGCCGGCCGGGTCGCGGGCGGCGGCGGCGGCTCGCAACGTGGCGGCGAAGTCGAAGTCCCGGGCCTGGTAACCCGGCGTGTCGGCATTGGCGATGTTGCTGGCAATCAGGCGCTGGCGTTCCGAACGCAGAGTCAAGGCCTGGGCCTGGAAGTCCAGCGCGGCGGTCAGGCGGGGAATCATGGTCGGAAGCTCCTTCAGTCTGGCGGGCTCTCGGCCGCACTTCACGGGCCTTGAGCTCATTCTGGTTGTCGGGGTCCGCCGCAAGCGCGGGAATAAGTGGCCGGAAAGCCGCCTATTCCCGACCCACTGGCCGTGCACCGCTGCTTACAGTCCGTTCCGTGAAACTTCGCCTGTCTGCGCCCCGCCCCTCCCGCCTGGTCAACCTCCCGGCTGGCCGCTGGTTGTGGGTGGCCTTGGGTTTGTGTCCCGCGCTGGCGCTGCCGGCCGGCCCGCCGGCGCTGCCATCGACGGTTCTGCTGCAGGCACTGAACCTGTCGCGCCAGGCCGCCTTGGCCGTGGCGCCGCCGCAAGCGCGGGTGGTGGCACTGCCCGGCGCGCTGGACCCGCGGCTGAAGCTGGCCCCTTGTGATCAGGTGCAAGCCTTCCTGCCCGCCGGTGTGCCCGCATGGGGCCGCAGCCGTGTCGGTCTGCGCTGTTTGAAGGGGCCCGTGGCCTGGCAGGTCTACCTGCCGGTGACCGTGCAGGTGTGGGCACCGGCGGCGGTGGCTGCCGCCGCGCTGCCCATGGGCGCCCAGCTGGACAGTTCGCAGATGGCCACGGCCGAAGTCGACTGGGCTGCCGCTTCGACGGCGCCAACCGCCACCTCACAAACACTGCAGGGCCGTGTGCTGGCACGCCCGGTGGCAGCCGGCCAGCCGCTGCGAGCCGCCGACCTGAAAGCCCGTCAGTGGTTTGCTCAGGGCGACATGGTGCGCATCGTGGCCCAGGGGCTGGGTTTTGCCATCAGCGCAGAAGGCCAGGCCCTGGGCCCCGGCTTCGAGGGCCAGCGGGTGCGTGTGCGCACCGACGCCGGCCGTGTGCTGGTGGGCCAGGCGGTGGGCCACAACCGCGTCGAGGTCCAGCTGTGAGCCCTGCACGACACCTGACGCGGCCCGTGGTGGCACCGGCCGTCCGTGAAGAACCCCCTGCTTCGGGGGGTTCCAAGAAATTCCTGCACTCAGGGCTAAAGTCCGGCACCGGGGCGTCCGATACAGCGTTCATGTCGTTGGGTGTGCACCCCAGCCGTGCCCCTGACAGGAGCTCACCATGAAGATCGGTCCTCTCGATAACAAACCCCCGGTGGCCCCCGCCGCGCCCGAGCGCAAGGCGGTGACCTCCTCGATGCCGGCCGAAGCCAGCGCCCAGGTGGCCTTGTCGCCTGCAGCGTCTGCGCTTTCGGGGGTTTCGTCCGACCCGACGTTCGACACCGCCAAGGTCGAGCGCATCGCGCAGGCCATCCGCGACGGCCAGTTCAAGATCAACGCCGAGGCGATCGCTGACAAGCTGATCGTCAACGCCGAAGAACTGCTGGGCCGCAAGCCCAGCTGAGTCGACGGCACCGGCATGGTCCACTCCCCCCGTGAATTGAACGCTGTGCAAATGGCCAGTGAATTCAAGGCCGGCGCACCCGCGGCCGACCTCGAACAACCCTTGGCCGCCGTCGAGCAGCAACTGCTGGCGCTGGGACTGGCCCTGCACCAACAAGACGCCGCCGCGGTGGACCGTGTGGCCGCCGGCCTGCACCTGGCGCTGGCCGCGGCCGTGGACCACTTTGCCCATGCCGCCCGCAGTGGCGGTGTGCCAATGCCACTGCGCAACCGCCTGGCCCAGGCCGGTGGACAGGTGGCGGCACAGCGCGAAGCGCTGGCCCGCGCCACCGCATCGCTCGACCGCGCCATCGATGTGCTGATTCCGCGTGTTGCGCCCTCGTCCCTTTATGGCGCACATGGCGGCAACGAACGCCAGGCCCACACCGGCGGCAGCCTGCTGGCCTGATCCGACAGACTGATCCGATGCGCAAAAGCCGGCAGATGCCGGCTTTGTGCTTGCTGGGGTGGCCCTGAAGTTTCAGGTCGTTGGCCAAAGCGCCGACAACCTGGCAGGCACCGGCGCATCACACGCGCTCGGGCCGCCCACAAGGCACCCCCATGCACTGGCTGTCTCGCACACTCGATTCTCTGAAAGCCAGGCTGCTGATCGGCAGCGTGCTGGCCTTGGCGCTGGCCATCGGCGTGTCGACCAGCGCCCTGCTGCAGAGCGCCGAGCGCGACATGCTGTCCACGCGCCAGCAGCTCGAGGTCAACGAAGCGGCCCGCAGCGCCTACGAGCTGGCGTTCCGGGTGCAGGATCAGCTGAAGATGCTGGCCATTGCGGCACGCCATCTGCAGCCGCAGGACCTGACATCGGTCGACGCCCTGGAAGCGCGCCTGCGCGACTGGCCGCTGCTGCTGAACGGGTTCGACAGCGTCTTTTTCACCGACGGCGCCGGTCACATGCAGCTGATCCACGACGACAAGGGGTTCCGGCGCCCCGCCATCGACCTGGGCGACCGCCCCTACCTGCAACGTGCGCTGGCCCAGGGCGTGCCGGTGGTGTCGAACGTGATCGTCAGCCGCGTCAGCGACCAGCCGGCGCTCATCCTGGTGCAACCGGTGCTGCGCGACGGCCGCACCGTGGCCCTGCTGGCCGCCGGCCTGCGCCTGAAGTCGCGCAATGTGCTGGCCGGCCTGGTCGATCCGGCCGAAGCCGACAGCGACCTGCTGGTGGCCGTGACCGACGCACACGGCATCTTCGTGGCCCATCCCGACCCCGCACTGATCGGCGTGGCGATGGCAGCCGAAACCCGCATGGCCGCTGGCGTGGCGCACTGGCGCGAAGCCGGCTCACCCATCGAGCCCGTGGGCCTGGCCTTTGACGACCCCCTGCACGTGGTGGCCGTGGCCGGTGTGGCGGGGCCGGACTGGCTGGTGTGGCGGCTGCGCCCCAAGGCCGGGATCCTGCAGCCGCTGGCGGCGGGCCGCAGCCAGGCCCTGCAGTGGGCAGCCATCAGCGTGCTCAGCGCCTGCCTGCTGCTGGCCGTGTGGCTGCAGTGGCTGTTGCGGCCCCTGGCACGCTTGCAGGCGCGCGCGCAACGCCTTTTCGACCCTGGCCTGCAGGCCGACCAAGGCTGGCCCGGCGCCCAGGGGGAAATCGGCAGCCTCGAGACAGCGCTGCGCCAGGTGCTGGGCGAGCGGCAAGCGCTGGAACGGGCCAATGCCCGCAGCCTGGACCAGCTGCACTCCTTGATGCACGCGGCGCCCGTGGGCATTGCTCTGACGTCGCAGTACCGCTTCGAACGGGTCAGCCAGGCCCTGTGCCGCTTGTTGGGCACCACTGAAGAAGCCCTGCTGGGCCAGCCGATGCAGTTCATGGTTGCATCGAACGAAGACCACCGACGGCTGGCCCGGCAACTGACCGAAGCGTTTGCACGTGGACAGCCCCACGTCGGCGAATGGGAGCTGCTGCGTGCCGACGGCAGCCGGTTCCCGGCCTGCCTGCGCGCCCAGCCGGTGAGCTGGACGGACCCGGCCGAAGGCACGATCTGGACCATCAGCGACGCCACCGACGAGGTGGCGGCGCGCCACGCGCTGCAGTGGGCCGCCACGCACGACCCCCTGACCGGCCTGGCCAACCGTGCCGCATTGACGGCCCGCCTGCAGCCCATGTTCGACGTGCTCGCGCGGGCCCAGCCCGCTGCGCTGCTGGTGCTGGACCTGGACCGCTTCAAGCCCATCAACGACCAACATGGGCACGCTGCAGGCGACGCCATGCTGCGTGCCGTGGCCGCGGCCATGAATGCCCGCGTGCGGTCGGGCGACCTGGTGGTGCGCCTGGGCGGCGACGAGTTTGCGCTGTTGCTCGAACGCTGCCCGGCCGACGTGGGTGCCCGTGTGGCCGAAGACGTGCGCCAGGCCGTGGCCGAGGTGCGCTTGGACTGGCAGGGCCAGGTGCTGAGCCTGAGCTGCAGCGTGGGCATGGCCGTGCTGGACAGTGGCATGGCCGATGCCGAAGCCTGGCTGGCTGCGGCCGACATGGCCTGCTACAGCGCCAAGGCCGCCGGGCGCGGCACGGTGCACGAAGCACCGCCCTCGCTGCGTCTGGTGGAAACCGGCCGCGACTTTCGCGACAAGCAGCAGGCGCTTGTCCTCAGAACTTGAACGCGAGCCGCAGGCCACCCCAGTGGCGACCCTTGACCGGGATCGGGGCGGCGGCTTCCTTCAGCAGCACGAAATTGCCACCCCCCATGTCGCGGCGGTAGGTCTGCAGCAGGAAGGGGCGCTGGTTGCGTGACGACGCCAGGCCAGTGCGGTCGTTGAAGATGCGCCGGTTGCGACAATGGGCGGCGTTCCACGCCGGGTCGCCGGCACGCTGCGGCTGGTTGTACTGGCGGTTGTGGCAGGCAATGTAGCCGTTGCGGTCGGCAGCGATGCAGTACACCACCTTGTCCGACAGCGTCAGCAACTTTTCCTGCACCTGCGGGAACAGGCGCTCGGCCAAGGCCACGAAGTGCGTCGTCACCTGCGCGGGGTCACTGCCGGCCACCGGCTGGTAGCGTTCGTCGAAGAGGTTCTGTTCGCTGATGGCGCCGGTGCGCAGGGCGTCTTCCAGCAACTGGCTGATCTGGCTGGCGGCCTGCTGTGCGGCGGCGATGAAAGGGGTGTCTTCGGTGGCGATGCCACATTCGGCCACCGTCTCGATGAGCTGCTCGGAAATCGTCAGGAAGGTGTCGGTGCGTTTGAGCGCGGCGTCCAGCGCCGACGTGGTGCGCCGCATCTCGCTTTCGATGTGCACCATCTGGCCGTCCAGCCCGCTGCAGACTTCGCCGCTGCGTTCGCTGGCCGCGTGGATGCGGCGCACGCCCTGCCCCACTTCCGCCAGCGCGCGATGCACGCTGCCGTGGGCCTCTGCGTCGGCGCCGCGGCTGACTTCGCGCGACAGGCCGCCGATGCGGCGGTCAAGCTGCTTCACGGTACCCATGATGGCCTTGGAGGAACTCTCGACCTTGCCTGCCAGGTCCTTGACGGCGTCGGCGACAACGGCAAAGCCGCGCCCGGCTTCACCGGCGCGTTTGGCTTCGACAGAAGCATTGAACGCCACCAGGCGGGTCTGCAGTGCAATCTGCGTGATCTCCTGTGCAGCCGCAGACACCTCGCGCAGCGTTTGCACGATGCCGCCCACTTCGTTCCCCACGCCCTGCACCGCGTCACCCACCTGGCCCACGGCCTTCAGGCCGAGTTCCACTTCCTGCTTGATGGCGGCCTGGGCCTGCACCACCTGCTGCAACTGGCTGGACAGCGCCTGCACGGCCGCAGCCTGGGCGGTGGCGATCTTCTGTGTGTCGTCGAGAACGCCGCGCACCTCGGCGGCTTCGCGGCCCAGGGTGGACGCACGCTGGCTGATGATCGTCACCGCACGGCGGGCGTCGGCAGCGGCGGGCTCGTTGGGGGCGAGCTCGCTCGGCGGGGCGGCGGCCGGTGCGGCGTTGCGCTTGAAGGCAGCAAACATGGTGGTTTGTCTCCGGGGGGGCTGGGACTGCTCGGGCTGGGGTGGAAAAGTGGACGGGTGCAGGGGCGCACGGGCGCCCCTGCCTACCACTCGCGCAACCGGGTGCGCAGCCGCGCGATGCTTTGGCTGTGCAACTGGCAGACGCGGCTTTCGGTGACGCCCAGGACGGCGGCGATCTCCTTCAGGTTCATGTCGTGTTCGTAGTACATGCTCATCACGTACTGCTCCCGTTCAGGCAGGTTCTTGATGGCATCGACCAGTGCTTCTCGCATGCGCTGGTCCTGCAGGCGGGCAATGGGATTCGATTCGTTGTCGATGACGTGGCGGTCCAGGTAGTCGTCGTCGCCGTCGTCACCGCTCATGTCTTCCAGGTAGATGAGCTGGGTGCCACGCACCTTGCCCAGCAGCGACTGGTAGTCCTCGAGGCTCAGGCCCATCTCGCGAGCAATCTCGCCTTCGTTGGGTGCACGGCCGAAGCGCTGTTCCAGCTTGTGCACCGCGGCTTCGATGCTGCGCTGGTGGCGGCGGTCGCCGCGGCTCATCCAGTCATTGCCACGCAGCTCGTCGAGCATGGCGCCGCGGATGCGCTGGGTGGCGAAGGTCTCGAACTGCACCCCCTGCCCCGGGTCGAAACGCGACAGCGCGTCGGACAGGCCGATCATGCCGACCTGGATCAGGTCGTCGAGTTCGACGTTGGCAGGCAGCTTGGCGATCATCTGGTGCGCGAGGCGGCGCACCAGGGGGCTGTACTGCTTGAGCAGTGCGCCGGCGTCGAGTTGTCCCTTGGCGGTGTACATAGTGGGCCTCTATCGGAGAACGGTTCGGGCAGCTTGCGCAGTGCGGGGCGGGGCTGGAAGCAGCGGGCGCTGACCGGTGTCGGCCGGCGTGTCGTCCAGTGCCAGCTGCGCGGCCAGCAAGCTGGCCAGTGCGGCATCGGGTGCAGCGCCGGGTTCACCGGCGGGGTCGATCAGCGCGGTGTGCAGGAGCACCGCGCCCAGGAAGGTCTCGGCGCAGCCGGCCAGGCTTTGTGCAATGGCCGCCACACGCGGCGACTGCGGTGGCGCGGCCAGCAGCAGGTCGAAGGTCATCAGCGAACAACGCTGAACCAGCAGCTTGGCGCCGGCATACGCGTGTTTGATGCTGTCGGGCTGGTCGGCACCAATCAACAGGGGCCGTGCAGCCCGGCGCTTGAAGATCCGCGCCAGGTCCTGCGCATCGGCATGCAGCAGCAGCACCTCGGCTTGTGGCGCGGCACGTTGCATCGCGTCGATGAAACCACCGGCGCAGCCGCGTGTGTCGACATAGGCCATGGGCAGGCCACCGGCCGGCAGGTAGGCCACGTGCGAAGAAACGGTTTCGACGCAGGCCGCCAGGTCCAGCGCGGCCATCTCGTGGGTGGGTGGCGAGGTCGACGACGCGTCCACCACCAGCACCTGGCGACCCTGGGCTGCCAGCACGGCGGCCAGGCGGTCGAGCACCACGCCGCTGAAGGTGGCATAGGGGTTGGCCACCAGCGGCAGCACCACGCGGCGACGGCCGGCGAACATGCGGCGCAGGCCGTCGGCCTGGTCCAGCGGCGCGGGCCGCGAGGGGGCGTAGAAGTCGTGCATGTCGGTGTGGTGGGGGCTCGTCGCCAGGCTCAGTGGCGGGCCAGCGCAGCGGCTGGCTGGCGCGGGGCGGGCATGCCGGCAAACACCAGATTCACGTCGCTGTCGTCCAGGCGCCAGGCCGGGCCGCCGGCGGACTTCAGCGCCCTCTGCACCAGCGCATTGGCGCTCAGGCGGTGCCAGTCTTCGGGCACGCGCTGTCCGTTGGCCACGGCGATGACCTTCAGCTTGTGGCGGATCATCGAGTCCAGCGCTGGCGCCAGCTTCACGGCCTCGTCCAGCTTGGACAGCACGATGCCGCGGCACGACGGAGCGGCGTAAGCGGCGAGTTGGTCCTCGATGGTCTCGCCCTGGGCCGAGGCATTGACCACCAGCAGGCGGTTGACCGAGCGGTGCGAGATCATCTCGAGCAGTTCACGGGTGCGGCTGTCGCGCTGCGCCATGCCGGCGGTGTCGATCAGCACCATGCGCTTGGCCGACAGCAGGTCCAGCAGGTCTTCCAGGCTCGCGCGGTCGTGTGCGGTGTGCACCGGCACGCCCAGGATGCGGCCGTAGGTGCGCAGCTGTTCGTGTGCCGCGACTCGGTAGGCGTCCAGCGTGATCAGGCCCAGTTCGGCAGCACCATGGCGCGCCGCAAAGGCCGCCGCCAGCTTGGCGGTGCTGGTGGTCTTGCCGACGCCGGTGGCCCCGATGAGGGCAAAGATGCCACCCGCATCTTCGAGTGGCGTTTCGCGCTCGGCGGTGGCCAGGTTGCGTTCCAGCACACCCGAGGCCCAGGTGAGCTCTTCGACGTCGGCCGGCAGGCCTTCGACGAGCTTCCTGATCAGTGCCGGCGAAAAACCGCAACCCAGCAGCTTCTGCGCCAGTTGCGCCTGGCGCGGATGGCGCTGCAGCTTTTCCATGAAAGCCAGCGCACCGAAGCGCTGTTCGATGAGGCCGCGCATCGAGCGCAGTTCACCCATCATCTCGATCTGTTCGGCGTGGCTGGCCGGCGCGACGGCAGGCACGGCAGGCAGCGCGGGCATCGCAGGCGCGATGGCCATGGATGCAGGCTGCGCCAGCACGGGGTCGGGTGCGGCCAGTTCATCGCGCAGCACGGGCACTGAACGGGCCGCAGCCAGGCGGGTGCGTGCCGCGGCGATGGGCGAAACCACCGGCGGCGCCACCGGCGCGGGGGCAGCGGCTTCGATCGAAGCTTCGGCCGCCAGCTGGGCTTCGCGGCGCTTGAGCATGCGGTCGCGCACGTAGTCCTGGAAAGACAGCGTGCTCATCTGCAGCTGTTCCACGTCTTGCGCCACGCTGTCGTCGAAGGTGGGTTCCAGGCGTTCGCCGCTGCGCACGGCGGGCGGGGCGGCAGGCCGGGCAACGGGCGGCGCGGACAAGGCCGGCACCGAAGGCGCCGCCGTTTCGCGCGGCTGCACGACATTCGTCCGCGGCCTGGCCATGTCGGCCGCGGCGCCGATGCGTTCCAGCTGCTGCACACTTTCCGGCGCCATGGCCAGCACCTCGACACCTTCGGCGCAGGGGCGGGTGCTCATGACCACGGCGTCGTCGCCGAAGGCCTGGCGAACCAGGGCCAGCGCGTCGCGCGATGTGCGGGCGGTGAAGCGTTTGACGTTCATGCCGGGCTTCCGATGATCGAACCGATGCGGATCGAATGGGTTTCAGGAATTTCGCTGTGACCCAGCACCTTCAGGCGAGGTGCTGCGCGCCGCAGCAGCCGCGCCATGGGCGCGCGGATCAGGTCGGGCACCAGCAGGCAGGCTGGCAGCCCCAAATCTTCTTGGCGACGCGCGGTGTCAGCGGCGCTTCGGCTCAGCGTGTCGGCCACACCGGGGTCCAGCGCTGCACCGTGCGGCGAGTTCAGGGCCTGCGTGACCAGGCGCTCCAGTTCGGGGTCGAGCGCGATCACGTCCAGTTCCTTCACCGGGCCATAGATCTGCTGCACGATGGCCGGTGCCAGGTGCACACGGATGCGGCGGGCCAGTTCGGCGGGGTCGGTGGCGGTGGCGGCGTGTTCGGCCAGGCATTCGACGATCGAGCGCATGTCGCGGATGTGCACGCCCTCTTCCAGCAGCAGTTGCAGCACACGTTGCAGGGTGGCAATTCCGACCATCTTGGGCACGACGTCTTCGATCAGTTTGGGGGCCAGTTTGGTGACGTGCTCCACGAGGGACTGGGTCTCGACCCGGCCCAGCAGACGCGCCGCGTTCACCTGCATCAAGTGTGAAAGATGGGTCGCCACGACGGTGGCGCAATCAACGACCGTAAACCCGGCCATTTGCGCCATCTCCTTGTGTCGTTCGTCGATCCACACCGCAGGCAGGCCGAAGGCAGGGTCGGTGGTCTTGGTGCCGGGCAGTTGCTGCTGCACCGAAGCCGACACCCCACCCGGGTTGATCGCCAGGAACATGCCCGGGTTGGCCTCGCCCTCGCCCACCACGGCCCCGCGAAGCATGACGCGGTACATGCCGGGTTTCAGCTCCACCAGGTTGTCGCGGATGTGCACCGGCGGCGGCAGGAAACCCACGTCCTGCGCGAACTTCTTGCGCACACCCTTGATGCGCGACAGCAGGTCGCCGTTGCGGGCCTTGTCGACCAATGCGATCAGGCGGTAGCCCACCTCCAGGCCCAAGGTGTCCACCGGCGTCAGGTCGTCCCAGGTGGCTTCGGCGTTGGCCGGCTGCACGTCGCTGCCCACCGACCTTTCGGGTTTCATGGCCTCGGCGCGGCGCTGCTTCGTCAACTGCCAGGCCAGCGCACCCAAGCCACCGGCCACCAGCAGGAACACCAGGTGCGGCATGCCCGGCACCAGGCCCAGCAGCCCCACCACCCCGGCAGCCACGCCCAGCGCCTGCGGCGAGTCGAAGACCTGGCCGCGGATTTGCGTGCCGATGTCCTGTTCCTTGCCCACCCGCGACACCACCATCGCGCTGGCCACGCTGATCAGCAGCGCCGGAATCTGCGCCACCAGCGCGTCGCCCACGGCCAGCGTGACGTAACTGCTGGCCGCCTGGCTGGCATTCATGCCGTGCATCGACAGGCCGATGATGAATCCGCCCACGATGGTGATGAACAGGATCAAGAGGCCCGCCATCGCGTCGCCGCGCACGAACTTGCTGGCGCCGTCCATGCTGCCGAAGAAGTCGGCTTCTTCGGCCACTTCCATGCGGCGCTGGCGGGCCATCTTTTCGTCGATGAGGCCCGCGTTCAGGTCGGCGTCGATGGCCATCTGTTTGCCCGGCATCGCGTCCAACGCAAACCGCGCGCCCACTTCGGCAATGCGTTCCGCGCCCTTGGTCACGACGACGAAGTTGATGACCACCAGGATCGCAAACACGATCAGGCCGACCGCGAAGTTGCCACCGATCAGGAAGTGGCCGAAGGCCTCGATCACCTGCCCTGCCGCGCCGGGGCCGGTGTGGCCTTCCATCAGCACCACCCGCGTGGAGGCCACGTTCAGCGACAGGCGCAGCAGCGTCGTCACCAGCAGCACCGTGGGCAGCGCGGCAAAGTCCAGCGGCTTGACCATCTGCGCGCTGACCATCATCACGACGAGTGCCAGCGCGATGTTGAAGGTGAACAGCAGGTCCAGCACGAAGGCCGGCAGCGGCAGCACCATCATGGCCAGCATCATCACCACGAACGTCGGCAGCACCAGCGCCTTCACGGCCTTGCCGCGGGCGCCGTCGTTGCCGCCGAACCAGTTGTTCATCTGCTGCATCAGACCGTTCATGTCTTCGCTCTCTCAGCCGACGGGTGTTCGACTCCCTCTCCCGCGGGGCGGGAGAGGGTTGGGGTGAGGGTAGGAATCGGCGGCACACCTGCCCTCACCCCAGCCTTCTCCCGGCGGGAGAGGGAGCAAAACAAGGTCATCACAGCTCAGGCTCCGGCTTCGGGGTATGGGGGTCCATGTCGGCCGGCACTTCCGGCACCGGCGGCTGAGCCGCCATGCCACGGCCAGCGGCCATGGCGTCGCGCAGCTGGTAGACCCAGGCCAGCACCTGCGCCACGGCGCTGAACAGGCGCGCCGGCACTTCCTGGTCGACCTCGGTGTGGGCGTAGAGCGCGCGCGCCAGCGGCGGCGCCTGCAGCACCGGCACTTTGTTGTCACGTGCCAGGTCGCGGATCTTCAGCGCCAGCAGGTCGGCCCCCTTGGCCACGACCTTGGGTGCAGCCATCGTCTTTTCGTCGTACTTCAGCGCCACCGCGTAGTGGGTCGGGTTCATGACCACCAGATCAGCCAGCGGCACGGCAGCCAGCATGCGGCGGCTGGCGAGTTCGCGCATGCGCTGCTTCAGGCGGCCCTTGACCTCGGCATTGCCTTCGACGTCCTTGAACTCCTTCTTCATTTCTTCGACCGACATGCGCAGGCGCTTCAACAGCAGGTGGCGCTGCAGCGGCACGTCCACCAGCGCAAAAGCGGCCAGCAGGCCGGCGACGAGCAGCAACCCGCTGAGCACCAGATCGGCACCCGCGGCCAGCGCGGCCGGCAGCGGCATGGCCAGCAGTTCGACATGCAGCATCCAGTGTTTGCCCAGGTAGACCGCACCCACGGCACCCATCAGCACCGCCAGCAGGCAGGCCTTCAGGGTGTTGGTCAGCTGGTCGACACTGAAGACCCGGCCCAGGCCGCTGATCGGGTTGACCTTCGAGAACCTGGGCATCAGCGGCTTGAAGGTGAAGTTCCAGCCGCCGCTGAGCACGCTGGTGCCCACGGCCACCAGCCAGACGGAAACAAACAGCGGCGCCAGCAGCACCAGCATCTGCAGGCCCAGCTCGGCCAGGCGGTGCACCATCGAAGCCGGGTCCGTCAGCAGCGCAGCGTCAAAACGCAGGCCGGTTTGCAACAGCAGACCCACTTCGTCGGCGAAGGGCCTGGCGCTGAAGGCCAGCAGGCCCACGCCCAGGCCGATGGCACCCAGGTGGCCCAGGTCACGCGAGCGCGCCACCTGGCCGTCGGCACGCGACTTCTGGATCTTGCGCTCGGTGGCGGGTAGCTTGCGGTCTTGTGCGGATTCGGACATGGCTGGGTGCAAGCAGCTGCGCTGGATGCAAAAAGGGCTCCTCGAGGGAGCCCAGCCATGGTGCCGCGATGCGGCGCAGACTTGAGGGGGATAAGCGGGGTAATCGGTGCCGTGTTCGGCCCGGCGCTTACATCTGCAGAGCCTGGAACCCCAGGCTGGCGAACCCGCAGGCGACCGCGGCTAGAAGCCGAGGCTCGCGAGCAAGTCGTCGACCTCGCCCTGGTCGGTGACCACGTCGGTGCGGCCTTCGGCATTCACCACCGGGCCGTTCAGCACGCTGGAGTCGACCTTTTCGCGCTGGTCGGGCGGCACCACCTGCACCAGCAGCTTGACCAGGCTGTCTTCCAGCTCGTTGGCCAGGCTGACCACCTTGGCCACGACCTGGCCGGTCAGGTCGTGGAAGTCCTGCGCCATCATGATGTCGGTCAGGTGGTTGTCGATGTTGGCGGTGTGCAACTCGACGTCCTTGACGAAGTTGAGCACGGCGCCCGAAGCCACGGCCTTCACCGGGTCGGCCACGATGGCCTGCGCCATCTCGTGCGCGGACCGGCTGATGGCAGCATGTTCGAGCTTGGCCTGGTCGACCGAGTTCAGCACCTTGTTGGCGGCCTCGGCGGTTTTGTTGGCAATGTAGCTCAGACGGCTGCGTGCATCGGGCAGGCCTTCGGTGGCGGTCTGCAGCTTGGGCATCACACCCAGTTGCTGCATGGTGTCGTGCAGCAGGCGCGTCAGGGTACCGATCTGCTGAAAGACATCGGGTGACACGGCCGGCGATTCGGCGGGCTTGAGGGTGTTGGCGTCGTCCATCTTCATGTTCTGGGCTCCCTCTGGCCGTCAAGCCGGCGTGGCCAGCTTTTGCAGGATCTTCTGCACTTTTTCTTCCAGCGTTGCCTTCGTGAAAGGCTTGACGATGTAACCCGCAGCGCCGCTCTGCGCGGCCAGCACGATGTCTTCCTTGCGCGCTTCGGCCGTCACCATCAGCACCGGCAGGTGCTTCAGCGACTCGTCGGCCTTCACCGCCTTGAGCAGCTCGAAGCCGTTCATGTTGGGCATGTTGATGTCGGACACCACGAAGTCGAACTTGCTGTTCTTCAGCATGTTCAGCGCAACGACGCCGTCTTCGGCTTCGTCGGCGTTGTTGCAACCCATCTCCTTGAGCAGGCCACGCACGATGCGCCGCATGGTGGAGAAGTCGTCGACGATGAGAAACTTCAGGTCGGTGGTGTTCATGGATGCTGGCCTTGCACGGTGGCTCGGGGATGAGAGAACTGTCGGGTTTATCGGTGATCGGCAACCGGACTTGAGCCTGAGACCGGGCCCGCCGCCAGTTGGGTGGCGCCGGCCTTGGCCGAGGTCTTGGCGGGCAGGTCCGGGGCGCCGGTTTCGGCCGGACGCGATGGCACCTCGGTGGCGGGCTGGGTTGCGGGGACAGCTTCGGGTGGCCTGTCGATGGACATGCGGAACAGGCGGTCTTCGGCTTCGCGGGTCATCACGACGATGCTGATGCGTCGGTTGCCCGGCGCCGTGGGGTCCTTGCGGTCGAAGGGGTTGCTGGCCGCCAGGCCCTGCACCCGCAGCACCTGGTCTTCGGGCAGACCACCGGTCACCAGTTCGCGGCGCGAGGCATTGGCGCGGTCGGCGCTGAGTTCCCAGTTGCTGTAGGCGCGATCGGGCCCGCCCGCGAAGGGCAAGGCGTCGGTGTGCCCTTCCAGCGTCAGGCGGTTCGGGACATCGGCCAGCAGGCTGCCCACCGCACGCAGAAGATCGCGCATGTGGGGCTGCACCTGTGGGCTGCCGCTGGCGAACATGGGACGCTGCGCAGCGTCCAGGATCTGGATGCGCAGGCCGTCGGATGTCATCTCGAACAGCAGTTGCGAAGCCAGGCCCTTCAGTTCGGGGTTGCCGGCCAGCGCTTCTTCGACCTTCTTGCGCAGGTTCTCCAGGCGGGCCACCTCGGCGCGGATCTGCTCGGCCTTCAGCTGGTGCAGGTTGATCGTGGAGCGCTGCGCTTCCATGTCACCGCGTTTGACCTGGCCGGTGCTGCGTGTGAGGTCCTGACCGCCGCCCTTGACGAGGTGGCTGGCATCACCGGCGCCCGAGCCGCTGGCCAGCAGCGCCAGCTTCAGCGGCGAGCCGAAGTAGTCGGCGATGCCCTTCTTGTCGCCTTCGGTGGTGCTGCCCAGCAGCCACATCAACAGGAAGAAGGCCATCATGGCCGTCACGAAGTCGGCGTAGGCAATCTTCCAGGCGCCACCATGAACGGCATGGCCGCCCTTCTTGATGCGCTTGATGATGATCGGCTGCAGCTTTTTTGCATCCCCAGCCATATCAACCCCCCCCCGAAGCGCCTGCGGCGCGCCGAGGCGCAGAGGCCTCGGCCTTTGCCAGGCACAAACAGTCCTCAGGACTGTTTGTGTCCGGGCAAAGCCCCCCCAGGGGGGCGCCGCCAGTGGCCCGGCGGAGCCGGTTCCACGGCGTCCACTTGAAGATGGCCTCAGCTGCGCTGTAGGCCGTCACTTCTTGCCCTTCACGTGCGATTCGAGTTCGACGAAGCTGGGTCGGTCGCCCGAATACAGCACCTTGCGGCCGAACTCGATGGCCACTTGGGGGGCGTAGCCCTGCATGCTGGCCAGCAGCGTGGTCTTGATGCACTGCAGTTCCTTGCTGCCCTCTTCGACCTTCTGTTCCATCAGGCCGGCCAGCGGTTCGGCAAAGGCGTAGGCCAGCAGGATGCCCAGGAAGGTGCCGACCAGGGCCGAGCCGATCATCGCGCCCAGCACGGCCGGCGGTTGGCCGACGCTGCCCATGGTTTTGACCACACCCAGCACCGCGGCCACGATGCCGAAGGCCGGCAGGCCGCCTGCAACACGCTGCATGGCCGCCACCGACGCATGGGCCTCGTGGTGGTGGGTCTCGATTTCGCTGTCCATCAAGGACTCGATCTCGTGGGCGTTCAGGTTGCCCGAGACCATCATGCGCAGGTAGTCGGTGATGAACTCGGTGACGTGGTGGTCGGTGCCCACCGCCGGGTACTTCTGGAACAAGGGGCTGCTGTGCGGGTCCTCGACGTCCTTCTCGATCGACATCAGGCCTTCCTTGCGGGCCTTCTGCAGGATGTCGAACATCAGCGCCAGCAGCTCCATGTAGCGCGCCTTGGTGTACTTGCTGCCCTTGAAGCAGGCCAAGGAACTGGCGATCGTCGACTTGATGACCTTCATCTGGTTGTTGACCAGGAAGGCACCCAGCGTGGCGCCGCCGATCATGGCCATTTCCCAGGGCAGTGCTTTCAGGATCGGGCCCATGTTGCCGCCGTGGGCGATGAACACCCCGAACACACAACCGAGCACAACAACCCAACCGATGATGACGAACATGAACCGTGTTCCGCGAGGATGACCTCAGAGCCGGGCCCGGGGTGCATGCCCAAGAGACATGCACCCGCCGGGGCATGTGGGGGTTATCGGCCGTGCTGCGCTGCGGTTGAGCCGGGTTTGCGGGCGGCCAGCCGGTAGATCCACAGCGGTCGCCGGCCCTCGAGCTGCAGACGGCTGTGGGGCGTGACGCCAGGCACGGCGAACTCCAGGCTCACCAACCAGCTGCCGGCGCTCATCTCGGTGCAGGCCTTGTGCCAGACCCGCGGCATGCTTTCGGGGCGCTGGAACACGTACACCAGGTCCTGAGCGGCCCAGCTGCCCACGCCGATTGAAGCCCACATGTCACCGCGACGAACATCGGCCCAGGGGCACCGCAGGCGGGCCGCCCAGGCCAGCAGCGGGCTCCACTCGACCCCTTGCAGCTGCGCCTGCGGCCACAGGCCATGCAAAGCACGCAGTCCGTGACCCAGGCCGCAGCCGGCGTCCAGCACACGCTGGGGCTGGCCCACCACCCGGTCCAGGCCGGCAAGGGCATCGGGTGGCGTGGGAAAAAAGGGCGCATCTCGCCAGGCACGCAGCGGATAGGCCAGCAACAGCGGCAGCAGCAAGGCCAGCCAGGCCCAGGCCGGCCAGGCACTGGCAGCCCCCTGCGCAAAAGCCGACAAGGGAAAGCCGGCGGCCGCGAGGCCGCGGCGCCAGACACCCTGGCAACCGGGCATCACCAGCGCCACCACCAGCCCCGCCAGCAAGCCGCTGGCCAGTGCCAGCGCCGCCGGCGCACCGGCCAGGGCAGCCAGCCACCACACTAGCCAGGCCAGGGCCCAGGCAGCCAACGCCGGCAACGGCCACGGCAGGCGTGGCAGCAGGGAAAGGGACGCCTGAGCAGCGTTCATGGCAGGCGGGGTTCGGGCATGACTTGGCAGTGTGACGGCCAGGACGCATGCGCAAGCGCGCGAAAAAAGGCGAAAAAACTTGCCTGACGGCAGCACCGCCTGCACGGCAGGTGCCGAGCGCGCGAGCAGCGCTTCAGGTGCGCATGGCCAGCAGACGTTCGTGCGGTGGCCGCACCCTCACTTGGCTGGGCGGCACGGCCGCGCGCACGGTGTAGCGGCGGTCCAGGGTGTCGCGCAGCGCCGGTTCACCCAGCGGTGTGCCGCTGGAAGAGACCAGCGAAGCGACGTAGGGCAAGTTGGCCCGCCGCCCCCGCGCCACCACGATGCCGATCTCGCCCGAGGCCAGTTCGACAAAGCTGCCCGGCGGGTACAGACCCACGGCCCGCAGCAAGGCGCTGCCGATCTCGTCGGGCACACCGGTCGCGCCCAGGCAGGCTTCGCGTGCAGCCTGCACCGGCGACATCGGCGCCCGGGTGGCGCGCCGGCTGATCTTGGCGGCAAAGATGTCGACCCGCCGCAGCAGGCGGGCCAGTTGGCGTTCGGGGGGCAAATCGGCCAGGGGCGCATCGGCCTGGGAAGCGTCGTGGTGCAGCGCCACCACCGCGCAACACAGCGGGTCGCCCAGGCCCGCCTCGGCAAGCCAGCGTGCACCTTGTGCCGCGTGCGCGTCGATGTCGGCGCGCATCTCGGCAGATGGCGGAAGGTGGCTCACCGCCATCTGGTCCTGCAGCCGCAGCATGGCCACGTTCATGGTCAGCGCGGCGCGGCCCACGCTGTCCACCTGCGGTGCCGTCCAGCCCAGCAGCGGTGCGGCCTGTTCACAGATCAGCATCGTCAGCAGTGCGTGGTGGCAGCTGTACTTCTGCGTGGAGTGCCCGGCTTCGTAGACCAGGTGGTAAAGCGACGCATCCAGTCGTTTCTGCGCCAGCTGGCGCGCCCGCACATGGACCGCAAACAGGCGCGAGCGCCAGTCACCACCCGCACGCATGTCGCGCAAGGCCGACTCCAGGTGGTCCACCAGTGCCTGCCACTGTTCAGACAGGTTCATGGCGATGGGCGTCGCCGCCTCGCGGCTGGCCGCTTCGGGCCGCACGGCCGCCACGTCCTTCAACGCAGCGCCCTGGCGGATGGCCTGGTCCATCGCGGCCGACAGGCGGCGTGACCAGTCGGCCGATTCAGCTTCTTCAGAAAACAGCGGAAGTTGCGACAGTTCGTCGAGCATCGACGCCGAGTCGATGACCTTGCCCGCGCCCAGCAGCAAACGCCCCGCAGCGTCGCGCAGGCCAAAGGGCAGCGGTTCGTTGAGCCGGAGGTATTCCGATGAAAAGGGAACGAGCTTCACAGGGGGGTTGCTGTCGGTCCTGGCACACCGGGTGGGCGAGCCGTACTTTCGTATATCGGCCGGGCCGCACCCAAGTGAAGTTCCCGCTGGGGCCAAAACACTGCGCACAAGAAAAAAGCGGGTCCCGAGGGACCCGCTGAAAGCACAGAGGACTGTGCCAGGAGGAGACGTGCAATGAAGAACCAAGCGCTGTTTGCTGTATCGACCGCTGCGGCGGAAAGCTGAACCGCAGAGCGTGAAAAAAGCCCGCCTGGCGCCTTCAGTGGGCGGCGGCGTCGACGCGGTTGTTGCCCAGTTGCAGCGAACCGGCCAGCTTGCCCTTGCCGGCACGTGCCGGCGGGTTGCACAGGCCACACACATAGTGGCGCGCGATTTCGTGCGGGTGCGTCACAAAGTGGCCGCCACACTTGCTGCAGGCCGTCATCGTGAGCATGCCGTTGTCGACGAACTTCACCAGGCGCCAGGCGCGTGTCACGCTGAGCAGCGGCTCCAGGCCCTGCGACTGCATGTGTTCCAGGTACAGCTGGTAGGCCTTGATGACGGTGTCGATCTCGTCCAGCGCCGCCACCTTGTTCAGGTACTCATGAGTGTTCAGGAACAGGCTGGCGTGGATGTTGGGCTGCCAGGTCATGAACCAGTCGGTGGAAAACGGCAGCTGGCCCTTGCTGGGGCTCTTGCCCGCGACTTCCTTGTACAGGCGCAGCAGGCGCTCATAGCTGAGGTCGGTTTCGCTTTCCAGCACCTGCAGGCGCGCGCCCAGGTTGATCAGCGTCACCGCACGTTCGATCTGCTTGGCTTCGGTGAGGATGCTCTTGCTGCGTGCCATGGGGTTCTCCGTCCTGGGTATGTGTGTTTCTTGACCAAGGTCCTGGCACGGAACCGGCTTCGCCGGGCCGTCGCCAGAGCCCCCTCGGGGGGCAGCGACCGATAGGGAGCGTGGGGGCTCTTTATGCCGCTTCTTGATGGCGACCCGCCATCAAGATAGACGCATGCAGGCGGCTCATGCCGTCGTTGGCAGCGCCCTTGCCGTGACTGGTGAGCAGGTTCCACACCATGTCGTCGTCCATGCGGAAGCGGCACAGCAGCGTGTTGCCACCGGCGATCTTCATCATCTGAGCGGGGGTCAGCGTGCCGATCAGCGCAGCGGTGTCTTCGCTCACGCCCAGGCGGAACAGGGCTTGTTCGCGGTCGGTGCGGATCAGGCTTTGCGCCAGCATCAGGTACGACAGGTTGGCTTCGCGGATTTCGGCAAGGATCTGTTCAGAGGTCATGGTCGTGTGCTTTGCTGTTGGGGGTGGGCGGGAGTCGATGGAGTGAACTGTAGAGATCACAAATGCGCCCGCACATCAGGCCAGTTCCGTGGCTGCAGTCCCGCTTCTTCTGCGCCGCTTGTCAGGCAAATTCCTACACGGCCCCTGGCGTGTGCGGAAGTTCACGCCACACCGGCCCCACAAGGCAAAACCCCCGTGGTGCCGTCGGGCGCCGCCGGGGGTTTGTCAGGGAACAGCGTTCGGATCAGTTGCGTTCGATGCGCGCGTAGGCCGAATGGTTGTGGATGGACTCGAAATTCTCCACATCCACCGTGTAGCGCCCCACCCGTGCATCGGCGTTCAGCGCCAGTGCCACGTCGCGCACCAGGTCTTCGACGAACTTGGGGTTTTCATAGGCCCGCTCGGTGACCCACTTTTCGTCGGCGCGCTTGAGCATGGGCCAGATCTCGCAGCTGGCCGCGTCTTCGGCAAAACGCACCAGCTGTTCCCAGGGCAGCGTGTCCTTGACCTCGACGCGGATCGTCACCAGCGAACGCTGGTTGTGCGCGCCGTAGTCGCTGATCTCCTTGCTGCAGGGGCACAGGCTCTTCACCGGCACCGCGACCTCGGCCCACAAGGTGGTGACACCGGCACGGGTTTCCGAGATCCAGCGGCCCTGGTAGTCGAGCAGGCTCTGCACACCCGACACCGGCGCGCGCTTGCGCAGGAAAAAGCTGAAGCTGGCTTCGATGCGGCCTTCGTCGGCGCCCAGCTTGTCCAGCATCGTGGCGTGGCGGCTGCGCAGCGTGGGCGCGTCGATCGGCACGTCCAGGGCGTCGAGCCAGGCCACGAAGCGCGACATGTGGGTGCCCTTCTTGTCGGCGGGCAAGGCCACGTCCAGGCTCCACAGCGCAGCGGTGGATTGCACCGCGCCGGCCACGTTCAGCTGCAGCGGGTAGCGCACGTCCTTCACACCCACACGCTGGATGATCAGGTGGCGGCCATCGGGCGCACTCTGGGTGTCGGGGATGTGCAGGGCGTCGGTGAGGTTCGTCATGAGGGTCGCAAGAATGCCACCGTTTACCCACCGACACCGTCGCGCGGATTACACGACGCCGTTCAGCAAGTCTGAATGGCGCGCAGCGTCAGCTGTTGACGGCAGCCAGCGTGGGCCGGCCGCCAAAGCGCTGCAGGATGGCGGTTTCGATGCCCGCGGCGTCAAGCCCGCACATCGACAGCAACATGGCTGCGTCGCCGTGTTCAATGAAACGGTCGGGCAGGCCCAGCAGCAGCACGGGCTCGGTGACACCGGCTTCGGCCAGGCATTCGAGCACGGCGCTGCCGGCGCCGCCCATCGTGCAGCCCTCTTCCACCGTGACCAGAGCATCGTGGGTGCGAGCCAGTTCGAGCACCAGCTCGGTGTCCAGCGGCTTGACGAAGCGCATGTCGACCACCGTGGCGCCCAGGCGCTGCCCGGCGGCCAGCGCCGGGTGCAGCAGGGTGCCAAAGGCCAAAATGGCGATGCGGCTGCCGTGTTCCCGCACCACGCCCTTGCCCCAGGGCCAGGCGGTCAAGGCACTTTCGATGGCCGCGCCCACACCCGCACCGCGCGGGTAGCGCACGGCCACCGGGTGGTCCTGCCGGAAGGCCGTGGTCAGCGCCTGACGGCATTCGTTTTCGTCGCTGGGCGTCAGCATGCTGCAGTTGGGAATGCAGCGCACGTAAGCGATGTCGTAGACACCGGCATGTGTGGCGCCGTCGGCACCCACCAGGCCGCCACGGTCCAGCGCAAAGACCACCGGCAGGTTCTGCAGCGCCACGTCGTGGATCAACTGGTCGTAGCCACGTTGCAGGAAAGTGCTGTAGATGGCCACCACCGGCTTCAGGCCTTCGCAGGCCAGGCCGGCGGCAAAGGTCACGGCATGCTGTTCGGCAATGCCCACGTCGTGATAACGCTTGGGAAAGCGCTTGTGGAACTCGACCATGCCCGAGCCTTCGCGCATGGCCGGCGTGATGCCGACCAGGCGTTCGTCGGCCTCGGCCATGTCGCACAGCCACTGGCCAAACACCTGCGTGAAGGTGGGCTTGCCTGGCTTGCTGGGCGGGAAACCCTCGGCCGGGTTGAACTTGCTCGACGCTGCGTGGTACTTCACCGGGTCGGCCTCGGCCAGCTTGTAGCCGTAGCCCTTTTTGGTAACCACGTGCAGGAACTGCGAGCCCTTCTTGGCACGCAGGTTTTCCAGCGTCGGGATCAGCGCGTCGAGGTCATGGCCGTCGATGGGACCGACGTAGTTGAAGCCGAATTCTTCGAAGATGGTGCCCGGCACGACCATGCCCTTGGCGTGTTCTTCGAAGCGCCGCGCCAGTTCGAACAGCGGCGGCGCGTTTTTCAGCACCGCCTTGGCGCCCTGGCGTGCGGCTTCGTAGAAATTGCCGCTCATCAGCCGTGCCAGGTACTTGTTCAGCGCGCCCACCGGCGGGCTGATCGACATGTCGTTGTCGTTCAGCACCACCAGGATGTCGGGGCTGACACCTTCGTGGCTGACACCGGCGTTGTTCAGCGCCTCGAAGGCCATGCCGGCGCTCATGGCGCCGTCGCCGATAACGGCCACCGACTTGCGGTCTTCGCCTTTCAGCTTGGCCGCCACCGCCATGCCGTAGGCGGCGCTGATGCTGGTGCTGCTGTGCGCGGTGCCGAAGGTGTCGTACTCACTTTCGTCGCGGCGCGGGAAACCGCCGATGCCACCCAGCTGGCGCAGCGTGTGCATGCGGTCGCGCCGGCCGGTCAGGATCTTGTGTGGGTAGGTCTGGTGGCCGACGTCCCAGACGATGCGGTCGTGGGGTGTGTTGAACACGTAATGCAGCGCGACGGTGAGTTCCACCGTGCCCAGGTTGCTGCCCAAGTGGCCGCCGGTCTGGCTGACGGTCTGCAGCACGAAGTCGCGCAGTTCAACGGCCACCGCCGCCAGGTCTTGCCGGGGCAGGCGCCGCAGGTCGGCCGGGCTGTCGATCTTGTTCAGCAATCCACTCATGCTCGTCAATTCTCGCGGTCCACGACTTTGTCGGCCAGCACACCCAGCAGCACCGCCGATGCACCCAGGCCGCTGCGGGCCAGGGCATCGTGCGCCTGCTGGCGCAGGTCCAGCGCATGTTGCCGCGCGGCACCCAGCCCCAGCACCGACACATAGGTGGGTTTGTTGTTGTCCTGGTCCTTGCCCGCTGTTTTGCCCAGCGTGGCGGCAGACTGGGTCACGTCCAGGATGTCGTCGACGACCTGGAAAGCCAGGCCGATGGCGGCACCATAGTCCGCCAGCGCCTGCCAGGTGGCCGGCGCCGTGTGGCCACAGGCAGCGCCCATCAGCACGCTGGCCTGCAGCAGCGCGCCGGTCTTGCGGCGGTGCATGTCGCGCAGGTCGGCTTCGCTCAGGCCGTGGCCGATGCTGGCCAGGTCGATGGCCTGGCCGCCGGCCATGCCGGCATGGCCGGCGGCACGCGCCAGCAGCGCCGTCAACCGGGCCTGGAGCGCGGGCGCCATGCCTTCATCGGGCGTCAGCACCTCGAAGGCCAGAGCCTGCATCGCGTCGCCGGCCAGCATGGCCTGGGCTTCGCCGAACTGCACATGCACCGTGGCCTTGCCCCGGCGCAGCACGTCGTTGTCCATGCACGGCATGTCGTCGTGCACCAGCGAATAGGCATGGATCAGTTCCACCGCCACACCGGCACGCAGCGCGGCGACGCGGTTGCCGGCCACAGCATCGCAGGCGGCCAGCACCAACAGCGGCCGCAGGCGCTTGCCGCCGTCCAGCACACCGTAGCGCATCGCCAGGCCCAGCCCGGCCGGTGCGTCGGCAGGCACCCAGCTTTCGAGTGCGGCTTCGACGGCCTGCAAGCCGTCGCGGGCCCAGCGTTCGGCTGTCGCTTCGGCCAAAGCGGCTGTCCGGGTGTGGGCTTCGGGCGCGTTCATGCGGCGGTCCAGGGCTTGAGCGTGCCTTCGTCGAGCAGGCGGACCTGGTCTTCGACCGCCTGCAGGCGTGCGCGGCAGAAGCTCAGCAGCTCGGCGCCGCGTTTGTAGCCATCCAGCAACTGGTCCAGCGGCAACTGGCCGCCTTCCATCTGCTGCACCAGGCGGTCCAGTTCGGACAGGGCCTGTTCGTAGCTGGCGGGCTCTTTGGGGGTGGTGACTGGGCTTCGGGCCATTTCGGGAGATGAAATCTGTCGGGCATTCTAGACAAAGCACAGGCCCGGACTGTCACAGCCCATGCCCAGCTGCAAGACGGCCCCGGCGCCACAAAAAAGTGGCCTTCCCCCCCACGGCTAGAATCGCCGGCCGCTTGCATCCCCCAGGCCCTGCAGCGCCGTCATGTCTGCGACGTCAGCGCCGGGTGCCAGCCCGACGGGACGCTCGAATGTCCTTTTTGCCAAGGAGGATCCGGTCGGATCATGTCGGACCTGAGCATCAGTCTCGAATCATTGGAGCGCAGTCGCTCCCAGCTCCCGGTTACCAGCTACTTCGATGAGGCACTGTTCCAACGCGAACAGGCCCTCATCTTTCAGCATTCGCCGCGTTACCTGGGGCATGAACTGGCCGTGCCCGAAGTGGGCGACTACCAGGCCCTGCTGCAGGAAGGCGAGGGCCGGGCGCTGGTGCACACCCGTGACGGCATCGAACTGGTGTCCAACGTCTGCCGCCACCGCCAGGCCATCATGCTCAAGGGCCGGGGGCAGACGCAGAGCCACATCGTCTGTCCGCTGCACCGCTGGACCTACGACCTGCACGGCCGCCTGGTGGGCGCGCCGCATTTCGAACAAGACCCCTGCCTGAACCTTCGCAACTACCCGGTACAGAACTGGCACGGTTTGTTGTTCGAGCACAACGGGCGCGACGTGGTGCAGGATCTCGGCGGCCTGGGCCCGAAGGTCGACCTCGACTTCAGCGGCTTTGTCTTCGACCGTGCCCAGGTGCACGATTGCGACTACAACTGGAAGACCTTCATCGAGGTCTACCTCGAGGACTACCACGTCGGCCCCTTCCACCCCGGTCTGGGCCAGTTCGTGAGCTGCGAAGACCTGGCCTGGGAATTCGGCCGCCACCACTCGGTGCAGACCGTGGGCGTGAACAAGGCGCTGGCCAAGGCCGGTTCGCCGGTCTACCAGCGCTGGCAGCAAGAGGTGATGAAGTTCCGCAGTGGCGAGCCACCGCGCCACGGCGCCATCTGGCTGACCTATTACCCCACGGTGATGGTCGAGTGGTACCCGCACGTGCTGGTGGTCAGCACGCTGTTTCCGCGCGGGCCGCGCAAGACGCTGAACCTGGTGGAGTTTTTCTACCCGGAAGAGATCGCCGCCTTCGAACGCGACTTTGTCGATGCCCAGCAGGCCGCCTACATGGAAACCTGCATCGAAGACGACGAGATCGCCTTGCGCATGGACGCCGGCCGCCAGGCCCTGATGGAACGTGGCGACGACGAAGCCGGCCCGTACCAGAGCCCGATGGAAGACGGCATGCAGCAGTTCCACGGGTGGTACCGGCGCGAGATGGGCCTGCACCCCGCTTCAGCCTGATGCAGGCGCAAGGTGCGCCGCGGTGAGTGCGCCGTGGCTGATGGTCAGCGCGTCGCTGCTGTTTGCGCTGATGGGGGTCTGCGTCAAGCTGGCCTCTGAGCTGTACGGCGCCGGCGAGATCGTGCTCTACCGCTCGCTGGTGGGCCTGGCCATGATGTTGTGCGTGATGCGCTGGCGGGGTGTCAGCTGGCGCACCCAGGTGCCGGCCATGCACTTCTGGCGCAGCGTCAGCGGCGCCACGGCGCTGTGCCTGTGGTTTTTTGCCATCGGCGGCCTGCCGCTGGCCACCGCGATGACGCTGAACTACATGTCGTCGGTGTGGATCGCCCTCTTCCTGATCGGCGGCGCGGTGCTGCTGGCACCGGAACGCAGCAGCACATCGCCGGTCGATGGCCGCCTGGTGGCTGCCGTGCTGACCGGTTTTGCCGGTGTGGCGCTGGTGCTGCGCCCCACGATCGACCAGGAGCAGCTCTGGTTCGGACTCGTCGGCCTGGGGTCCGGCCTGTTGGCGGCCGTGGCCTACCTGCAGGTCACCGCACTGGGCCGCATCGGCGAACCGGGTGAACGGGTGGTGCTGTACTTCTCGATCACCGGCATCGTCTTCGGTGCCGTCATTGCACTGGCCATGGACGGCCTGCACAGCCACACCCTGCGTGGCGTGCTGCTGCTGGTGGCCATCGGCGCGCTGGCCACGCTGGGGCAATGGATGATGACGCGTGCCTACGGCACCGGCGCCACCTTGGGCATCGCGGCACTGCAATACCTGGGCATCGTGTTTGCCTTTCTGCTGGGCATGCTGGTGTTCGGCGAACGCCTGACGCTCTTGTCGGGTCTGGGCGTGATGCTCATCATTGCTGCGGGGGTGGCGGCCACGCTGCTGCACCCGCGCCCCCGCAACGACATCGCTGCCCCCACGGAAAGCTGAGCGCCCCATGAGCCATTCGACCCTGATCACCGCCACCGAGCTGATGATCCTGCAGGACGGCGGCACGCCGCGGGTGCTGCTGGACTGCGGATTCGACCTCGCCGACCCCACGGCCGGCGAGCGTGCCTACGACGCTGGCCACCTGCAAGGCGCCTGGCATGCCCACCTGGACCGCGACCTGTCCGGCACCAAGACTGGCCGCAACGGCCGACACCCCTTGCCCAGCCGGGACGCCTTGGCCGCGCGGGCGGGCGCCTGGGGCATCGCGCCTGGCGTTCAGGTGGTCTGTTACGACGGCCAGGGCAGCGTGTATGCCGCACGCGCCTGGTGGCTGCTGCGCTGGCTGGGCCACGGCGCCGTGGCCGTGCTGGACGGTGGCCGCGGCGCCTGGGCAGCGGCGGGGGGCCAATTGGTCAGCGAACGGCCTACCCCTGCCCCGCGGCCGCCCTACCCCAAGCTGGCGCCGGCCATGCCCACCGTGGACGCCGCTGCGCTTCAGGGCAGTCTGGCAGCGGTTCAGCTGCTGGACGCCCGGGCGCCGGAGCGATTCCGCGGCGAGGTCGAACCGCTGGACCCGGTGGCCGGCCACATCCCAGGCGCGCAGTGCCGCTTCTTCAAACTCAACTTGGCTGACGATGGCCGTTTCAAGCCTGCCGCTGAGTTGCGGCAGGAGTTTGCCAGCTTGACTGGCGCTGACCCATCGAAAGGCGTGGTGCACCAGTGCGGCTCGGGTGTCACGGCCTGCCACAACCTGCTGGCCATGGCCCATGCCGGCCTGGATGCCGGCGCGCTGTACCCGGGTTCGTGGAGCGAGTGGTGCAGCGACCCGGCGCGCCCGGTGGCGCGTGGCTGAACCGGCAACGGGCACGAGGCCTGTGCTTGATGCCCGTCAAGGCGCGCCGGCACGGCGGCGGAACACTCGGGGCTGCAGCCGAGTCTGAGTTCCGGCTGCACTGGCAAGCAGCAGGCCCTTCCACTTCAGGAGTCACCCCATGTACACGCGCATCCTGTTCCCGACCGACGGCTCGGAGATCACCGCCAAGGCCATGCAAACGGCCATCGGCCTGGCCAAGCTCTCGGGCGCCGAGCTCCACGTGCTCGCGGTGAAGGAGCCCTTCCCCTACAGCGCCATCTCCGAGATGCAGCCGGTGCCGCCGCAGGAGTTCTTCGACTCCCAGGAACGGGTGGCCGCAGCCCGCGTGAAGGTGGTCGGCGAAGCCGCCGCTGCTTCTGGTGTGAACTGCAAGGGCCACACGGTGGAGGCCCTGCACCCCTGGGAAGCCATCCTCGACCACGGCAAAGCCCAGGGCTGCGACCTGGTGGTGATGGCCTCACACGGCCGCCGCGGCGTGGCGGCACTGCTGCTGGGCAGCGAGACGCAAAAAGTGCTCACGCACAGCACGCTGCCCGTGCTGGTCGTCCGCTGAGCGCATGAAAAAAGGCGGCCTGCAGGCCGCCTTTGACTTTCGGCGCGAATGTACGCTGCGATCAGGCAGCGCGGCGGCGCAGGGCACCCAGCAGCATCAGGCCCAGACCCGTCAGCGCCAGGCTGCCGGGCAACGGCACGGCGGCTGCGGCACCGCCGAAGGTGAGGTTGTCCCAGTAGATGTCGTAGCTGACACCTGCGGTGGTGTTGTGGCCCTGAAGAATGGTGTTGCCCAGGTAGGTGCTGGTGCCGGCAGAGATGGTGCCCACCAAGGCCCCGTCGATCTCGAAATTCCAGTTGCCCCCATCGAGTTCGATGCCCAGCGTGACCCAGTCTCCCAGCGTCGGTGCCACACCGGTGTCCACGAACGTGGCGCCATTCCAGTAGCGCAGCTGGCCTGCGCCGAACTCGAGAATCGGGTAAGCAGAGACCGCTCCGCCCATGTCGAAGGCAGTACCCCACAGACCTGCGTAGCGGCGTGTGGTGTCTGTCCAGGCTGCATCCAGGAACAGATCGATCGACAGGCTCGTGGTGGCTGCCGGTGCGTCGAGCTTGCGGCCCTGGGTGTTGTAGAAGGCGCCACTGAAACCGCTGGGGCGCGAAGTGGCGCCGTCAGCTGCCGAGATCGATTGCTTCAGCCGGTTGTCGCCGCCGAAACTGGCCGTGGCAAAACCTGCGGGTGCATAACGGTCGGTGTACCAGGTGTCCGGTGCGGCGGTGGCACCCAGCGTCACGGGCGCATCGAAGGTGATCGTCGTGGCCTGTGCGGCGAAACCACTGACCATGAAGGTGGCTGCGATGAGCGACTGGCCCATGGCGCTTGAAACTGTTCCGGACTTCAGCATCGGTGTCTCCTGTTGATCTGGAGACAGCAGCGCAAGCCCTGTGCCGCGCTGACAAAATTCATTGGTATCAATGGTTTAGGGCCATTCGAAAGTTTGGGCCCTATCCCTACTGTTAGGGGGATCGACAGTGGCCCTGTGCATAAGTCACGGATCGGCTCCAGGGTTCACCCGTGGGCAAGCCGGCGGGTGACTTCCCAAACTCAATGCGCGTGGCCGTGTGTACCTTCCAGCAGAGCCCGCGCCAGCAGCACCAGCCCCAGACCCGCACCCAGCCAGGTCACCTGCGACAAGGTCTCGCGCCAGCTCAGGCGCTGCTGCAACTGCGGCAGCAGGTCGGCCACGGCCACGTAGATGAAACTGCTGGACGCCACCACCAGCAGGAAGGGCAGCAGATCGGCCCAGGGCTCGACCAGGAAATAACCCGCCACACCACCGGCCACGGCAGCCAGTCCGGACAGCCCATTGAACAGCAGTGCCTTACGACGCGAAAAGCCCGCGTTCAGCAGCACGATGTAGTCACCGGCCTCTTGCGGAATCTCGTGTGCCACGACGGCTGCCGCAGTGACCCAACCGAGCGCCGGGTCGGCCAGAAAGGCTGCGGCGATGATCACGCCGTCGCAGAAGTTGTGGATGCCATCGCCCACCAGCACGCTCAGACCGCCCCGCCCGGCTTGCTGCGCGTCGAAGGCATGGTGGTGGTCGTGACCGTCGCCTTCGTGGTGGTGCACGTGGCGGTAGAGCTCGGCCTTTTCCAGCAGCCAGAAAAACAGCAGGCCCGCCAGCAAGGTACCGAACAGCGCATGCGGCGCGGCATGGCTTTCGAAGGCCTCGGGCAGCACATGCAAGAGGGCCGTGCCCAACAGCACGCCGGCCGACAGGCTGACCAGGTTCTTCACCAGCCGGCCCAGCACCGTGACCGTGAGCAGCGCCGCCAGCAGGATCGACAGTGCACCGCCGGCAAAGGTGGCCAGCAGGATGTAGCTCAGGGTCATGGTGTCGGCAAAGCGCTCGAGGCAAACATGGAAAAGGGGCCGGCAAACTGCCAGCCCCTCGCCTGGAATGCTACCGGAGCTGTCAAGCCCGGCCGCCGGCGATCAAGCCACGCCCTTGGCCTTGAACCAGGCCAGGCAACGCTGCCAACCGTCGTCGGCCGCTTCCTTGCGGTAGCTGGGGCGGTAGTCGGCATGGAAAGCGTGGGGTGCCTCGGGGTAGATGACAAACTCGCTCTGGCGGGCCGCTGCGCTGCCCGTGGCCAGCGCGGCCTTCATGCGCTCCACCGTGTCCAGCGGAATGCCGGTGTCCTTTTCGCCGTACAGGCCCAGCACGGCACCGTGCAGTTGGCCGGTTACGTCCACCGGGTGCTTGGGCGACAGCGGCGAAGCGGTGCCCACGAGCCGGCCATACCAGGCCACGCCGGCTTTCACCGCCGGGTTGTGCGCGGCATACATCCAGGTGATGCGGCCGCCCCAGCAGAAGCCGGTGATGCCGGTCTTGCGGGTGTCGGCGCCTTCGGCCTTGGCCCAGGCCACGCAGGCGTCGAGGTCGGCCATGACCTGTGCGTCGGGCACCTTGGAGATGACCTCGGCGATCAGCTTTCCAACTTCACCGTAGGAACTGGCGTCGCCCTGGCGCACGAACAGTTCCGGCGCAATCGCCAGGTAACCGGCCTTGGCGAAGCGGCGTGCCACGTCGGCGATGTATTCATGCACACCGAAGATCTCGCTGATCACCAGCACCACCGGCAAGCCGGTGCGGCCCGCAGGCGCTGCGCGGTAGGCCGGCATCTTGTAGCCGGCCACGTCGATCATGACCTCGCCGGTCACCAGCCCGGTGCTGTCGGTCTTGATCACGGTCTGCCCGCTCACGGGCAAGACAGCTGCAGCAAAGCCGCTGCCGACGGCAGTGCGCACAAAGGTGCGACGGTTGAAGTCACCCGTACGGGGTACCAGGGTGTCGAAATCTTCCTTCAGCATGTCCAGCAGTCATCCAGCCTCAGAAGCGACAGATTGTAGAAGGGGGTGACAGGTACGATCGCTGCATGGATACCCGCTTGGACAGCCGCATCAACCCCGCCGGCCCCTTGGCCGCCATCGACATGGGGTCGAACAGCTTCCGCCTGGAATTGGGCGCCATGCCGCAAGGCCGCTACCGCCGCATCGACTACCTGAAAGAAACCGTGCGACTGGGTGCGGGGCTTGACGGCAGCGGCATGCTCACCGAAGACGCCGCGCAGCGCGGGCTGGCCTGCCTGCGCCGCTTCAGTTCGCGGCTGGCCGGTTTCGAACCCGGCCAGGTGCGTGCCGTGGCCACGCAGACACTGCGCGAAGCACGCAACCGCAACGCCTTTCTCCTGCGTGCACAGGAAGCGCTGGGCTTCCCGATCGAAGTGGTGTCGGGCCGCGAAGAAGCCCGGCTCATCTACGCCGGCGTCAACCAAATGCAGCCCGGCGACGCCCGGCGGCTGGTCATCGACATCGGTGGCCGGTCGACCGAACTGATCCTGGGCGAGGGCCGCACGCCATTGGTGGCCGAGTCCTTCGGCGTGGGCTGTGTCAGCCTGTCGATGCGCTTTTTTGCCGGCGGCCACATCACGCAGGCCGGGTTCCGCGCCGCGCAGGTGGCCGCGGGCGCCGAGCTCGAAGAAGCGCTGCAGCCATTTGCGCGCAGCAACTGGACGCAGGCGCTGGGTTCATCGGGCACGGCCGGCGCGGTGTCGCAACTGCTGCTGGCCAGCGGCGTGACCGACGGCCGCATCACTCCCGCCGGCCTGCGCTGGTGCATCGAGCGTTGCCTGCAGGCCGGCCACATCGACCGCATCGAACTGCCCGGCCTGAAGCCCGAACGCCGCGCCGTGTTGCCGGGTGGCCTGGCCATCCTGTACACGCTGGCCACACACTTCGACATCAACACGCTGCAACCCGCCAAGGGCGCGCTGCGGCAAGGTGTCATCGTCGACCTGCACGAACGCCTGATCGCATCGCAACAAGCTCGGCCAGGTGATGTGCGCGACCATTCGGTGGCGGAACTGCAGCGGCGCTTCGAGGTCGACAAGGGCCAGGCCGGTCGCGTCGCCAAGGTGGCGCTGGCGCTATTCGACAATGCCATGCCCGACGCCGAAGCCGAGACCCGTCGCGAACTGGCCTGGGCCTGTGCCTTGCACGAGATGGGCCAGATGGTGTCGCACCACGACCACCACCGCCACAGCGCCTACCTGCTGGCGAATGTCGACGCCGCCGGTTTTTCGCAAAGCCAGCAGCGGCGCGTGGGCGAACTGGTGTTGGGTCAGCGTGGCGGTCTGCGCAAGATCGAACCACAACTGGCCAGCGAAACCTTCGCCTGGCAGGTGATGTGCCTGCGGCTGGCGGTCATCAAATGCCATGCCCGGGGCGAGGTGGACGCAAGGGCGCTGAACCTGCGTGTGAAACAGCGCGAGGCCCATCTGGCTTGGCGCGAGGCCTGGCCCGAACAACACCCCCGCACCGCCTACCTGTTGCAGGAAGAAGCCGCCGTCTGGTCGCGCAGCGGGCCTTTGCGTTTGTTGCTGCCCAGCTAGAAGCGTGGGCGCGTCGGCGGGCTACCCGCCGGCACTGCGCAGACCCCGACCCTCAGACCAGTTCGGGCGACACCACCGCGTGCAGCACGATCTGCAACTGCCCTTCACGTTCCCGTGCCCGCAGCCACCACACGGCGCCCTTGCGCACCGGCCAGGCCTGGGCCTCGCCTGACACCAGGTAGGCCGCCACCAGCCCCAGCGTGGGCTGGTGGCCCACCACCAGCACGGGCTCGCGGGCGTCGGGCCAGCGCACCGCGTGCAAGAGGCCTTCCACTGTGCCGTCGGGTGCCAGGCCCGGCACGGTCTTGATCTTGCGGTCGAGTGCGGCCGCGGTCTGCTGCGTGCGGCGCGCCGGGCTGGCCAGCACGCGGGTGCTGGACGGCAGTTGCCGGTTCAGCCACACGGCCATGCGCTGTGCCTGGCGTTCGCCTTTGGAGGTGAGCGCGCGGTCCAGGTCGTCCTGCACCTCGCGCATCTCCAGGGCCTCGGCGTGGCGCCACAGGATCAGGTCCATCGCATGTGCTCGCAGAGGTCGCCGATCTTCAGCGCTGGCTGTATCGCTGGGCCAGGGCACGCTGCGCGCTGACGCCACCTTCGGCCACCCGTTTGTAGCGGCCCTCGGAGTCCAGTTCCCAGGCGTCGCTCCGGTCGTGCAGGTAGGGCACCAGGCCTTCGTCGATGACCCGCTGCCGCAAGGCCTTGTCACGCACCGGCCAGGCCAGTTCGACGCGCCGGAACATGTTGCGGCTCATCCAGTCGGCGCTGCTCAGGTACAGCGCCTCTTCGTCGTCGGCCGCGCCCCAGCAGAAGTACAGGATGCGCGAATGCTCCAGGAAACGCCCCACCACCGATCGCACGCGGATGTTCTCGGTGTGCCCGGGCACACCCGGCGGCAGCATGCAGGCACCACGCACGATGAGGTCGATCTTCGCGCCGGCCTGGCTGGCCGTCACCAGCGCGGCAATCAGGCCGGGGTCGGTGAGCGCATTGATCTTGGCCACGATGCGCGCCGGCTGCCCGGCACGTGCCGCGGCCGCCACCTGCCCGATGTGCTGCACCATGCGCTTGTGCAGCACGAAGGGCGCGGTCACCAGGTGACGCGGCGGCCGGGCACGGGTCTGGCTGGCCAGTTGCAGGAAAACAGCATCGGCTTCGGCCGTCAGGCCGGGGTCTGCCGTCAGGTACCCCATGTCGGTGTACAGGCGCGAGGTGCGCGGGTTGTAGTTGCCCGTGCTCAGGTGCAGGTAGCGGCGCAGCCGTGTCTGCGCAGCGCGGCGGCCGTCGGCCGGCGCACTTTCTTCGCGCCGGGTCACCAGCAGCAGCTTGGCATGGGTTTTCAGACCGACCACGCCGTACACCACCTGCGCGCCCACGGCTTCCAGGCGTTCGGCCCAGTTGATGTTGGCTTCTTCGTCGAAGCGGGCTTTCAGTTCGACCACCGCCAGCACTTCCTTGCCACGCCGGGCGGCTTCGATCAGCAGGTCCATCAGCACACTCTGCGCACCGGTGCGGTAGATGGTCTGCTTGATGGCCAGCACATCGGGGTCCTGCACCGCTTCGCGCAGGAACTGCACCACGGGCTCGAAGCTCTCGAAGGGGTGGTGCAGCAGCACGTCACCTTCGCGCAGCCGCGCCAGGATGGACTGCGACTGCGGCAGGCTGCGCTCGGGCCACGACGGCCGGTAAGGCTCGAAGTGCAGCGCCACGCCTTCGGCCTGGTCGATGAGCTGATTCAATCGCACCAGGTTGACCGGCCCATTGACCCGGTACAGCGCCACGTCGGGCAGTTCGAACTGCTGCAGCAGCAGATCAGACAGCTGCTGCGGGCAGGTGCTGACGACCTCCAGCCGGATGGCCTGGCCGAAGTGACGTGTGCTCAGGCCCGTGCGCAGCGCCTGGCGCAGGTTGGTGACGTCGTCTTCGTCAACGTCCAGGTCGGAATCGCGGGTGACGCGGAACTGCGAAAACGACTCCACCGTGCGGCCCGGGAACAGCTCGGCCAGGTGGGCGCGGATGACGCTGGTCAGCAGCACGAAGCCTTGTTGCTCACCGCACAGGCCGTCGGGCAGGCGGATGACCCGCGGCAGCACCCGTGGCACCTTGACGATGGCGATCTGGTTCTCGCGGCCGAAGGCGTCACGCCCACCCAGCCGGGCGATGAAGTTCAGCGACTTGTTGGCCACCAGCGGAAACGGGTGGCTGGGGTCCAGGCTCACCGGCACCAGCAGCGGCCGCACCTGGTTTTCGAAGAACTTTTCCACCCAGCGTCGCTGTTCGGCGTTGCGCTCGGCATGGTTCAGCACCACGATGCCCTGGCGGTGCAGTGCGGGCATGACCACGTCGTTGAAAAGCGCGTACTGCTCGTCGATGAGCTCGTGCGCCGCCTGCGCCACCGAAGCCAGGTCCTTGCGTGTGACACCCGATGCCGGCAGACGCGTGGCTTCGATGATGTCGGCCACGCGCACCTCGAAAAACTCGTCCAGGTTCGAGCTGACGATGGTGATGTAGCGCAGCCGCTCCAGCAGGGGCACATCATCGCGCCGCGCCTGCGCCAGCACGCGCCGGTTGAACTGCAGGATGGCCCGTTCGCGGTTCAGCAGTTGCAGGGGGATATCAACTGCGGCTGCAGGTACGGCCACTTCGCTGGCGGCGGCCCGTGTATCTTCGCTCATCTGCCAAGTGTAGGCAGAGCGCAAGACAACGCTGTGACAGTGCCAGGCGGTGTGGGGCCTTGCCGCACCCGCCCGGCCGACCGTTCAGGCGCCGAGCAGCTTGCCCTTGCGGACCAGCGTGGTGCCGGCCACCTTGGCCAGCCGCCGGCCCGGCGTGGCCCAGCGGGTGGCCACGCGGGCGAACATCACGCCGGCCGACTGCGTGCGCAGCGGATGCACGGCGCCGGTGTCGATGTCCACCACGTCGGCAATCACATCCCCCGCCTCGACGTGCTGACCGGGTTCGCGGTGGAACACCACGACACCGGCCAACGGCGACGTGATGGGCTCGGACGCTGCCAGAGGCGTGGGCTGGCACAGCGCTGCCGGCAAAGGCACGGGCGGGCCCGACAGCACCCCGCGGCGGCGCAGGAAGTCGACGATGGCCTGGGCGTCACGGCGCGCCAGGGTGTGATCGGTGTCGCACTCGCCCCGCAGTTCCACCGTGGTGCTGAAACAGCCCAGCGGCAACGGGTACGCCGGAAAACGCTCGCGCAGCTGGACCCACGGCCGGCTGCAGGCTTCGTCGAAGGGCGAGTCGCCCGACTCGGTGGCCAGCAGGATCGCCTGCGCGCCCAGCAGGGCACCCAGTTCGGCCGCCAGGTCGGCCTGCGGTGTCAGCGCATACAGGTGCATGGCAGCCTGCGAGTCGCAGTGCAGGTCCAGCACGATGTCGGCGTCCACCGCCAGTTGCATCAGGCGGTTTTTCAGGTCGGTGACGGGGTCGTTGGCGCTCAGCTTCACAGCGGCTTCGCGCAAGGCCAGCCGCACCAGGGCAGCGTTGGCTTTGCTGTCGCTGCCCAGGCGGCCTTGCAGCGCCGTGGCCACAGCGTCGGTCAGGTCAGGCAGGTGGCGGTTGAAGTTGACGCCATCGTGCAGGTCGAAACGGCCGTGGTGCTGGCCCAGCACATGCTGCGACAAGCCCAGCGGGTTGGCATAAGGCAGCAGCACCACCTCGCCGGCGACGCAGCCGGCCGCTTCTTCGGCTTCCAGCAACTGGCTCAGTTGCTGCGCCACCAGCAGCGCCGGCACTTCGTCGGCATGCAGGGCGGCCTGGATCATGGCTTTCGGCCCACGCCCGACCTGGCCAAAACGCAGCACCGTCAGCGCGTGGCGCTGACCCGGGGTGGCGCTGACGAGTTCGATCGTTTCGCGGTGCATCCTAGACAGCGAGCAGATGCGTGCGGTAGTGGATCAGCTCGTCGATGGACTCGTGGATGTCCGCCAGCGCGGTGTGCGCCTGCGCCTTCTTGAAGCCGTCCATCGCCGACGGTTTCCAACGCCGCGCCAGTTCCTTCAGCGTGCTGACGTCCAGGTTGCGGTAATGGAAAAAGGCCTCCAGCCCGGGCATCGTGCGGGCCAGGAAACGGCGGTCCTGGCAGATGCTGTTGCCGCACATGGGGCTTTTGCCTTTGGGCACGTATTGCTTCAGGAAGTTGATGACCTGGGCTTCGGCGGACGCTTCGTCCACCGTGGATGCCTTGACCCGCGCCGTGAGGCCGCTGCGACCGTGGGTGCCGGTGTTCCAGGCGTCCATGCCGTCCAGCACGGCGTCGCTCTGGTGCACGGCAAAAACCGGGCCCTCGACCCGCACCTTCAGCAACGGGTCGGTGACGACCACGGCGACTTCGATGATGCGGTCGGTTTCGGGGAAAAGACCTGTCATCTCGAGGTCGATCCAGATCAGGTTCTGGTCACTCGGCGCCAGCGTTTCGGCCGGGGTGGATGCTGCGGTGTCGCTCATGGGGGGAATGCCAGTGCCAAAGACCGCGATTCTGGCCCAAGCCTACACTCGGCTCCGATGAATCCGATGCACCTGACCCTGGCCTTTGCGGCGGCCCTGCTGCTGTCACTGGCCACCCGCCTGTGGCTGGCCACGCGCCAGCTGCGCCACGTGGCACAACACCGCCACGAGGTGCCCGCCGCCTTCGCCGGCACCGTGACGCTGCAAGCCCACCAGCGCGCCGCCGACTACACGCTGGCCAAGGGCCGCTTCGGCCTGTGGACCACGGCACTTTCCAGCGCCGTGCTGCTGGGCTGGACCTTGCTGGGCGGGCTGGATGCGCTGAACACCGTGGTGCTGGAAGCCGTGATGCCCCGATGGGGCGCCCTGCCCTACCAGCTGGTGCTGTTGGCCGCGGTGATGTTGATCGGCGCGCTGATCGAGTTGCCGCTGGAATGGATCAGCACCTTCCGCATCGAGCAGCGCTTTGGCTTCAACCGCATGTCGCAGGGCCTGTGGCTGGCCGACCAGGCCAAGGGCGCGCTGGTGGGTGCCGTCATCGGCCTGCCGCTGGCCGCGCTGGTGCTGTGGCTGATGGGCATGAGCAGTGGCCTGTGGTGGCTGTGGGCCTGGGGCGCGCTGGTGGCTTTCAACCTGCTGCTGATGGTCATCTACCCGACGCTGATCGCGCCACTGTTCAACAAGTTCGTGCCGCTGGCCGACGAGTCGCTGAAGTTGCGTGTGCAAGCCCTGATGCAGCGCTGCGGATTTGCTGCCAAGGGCCTGTTCGTGATGGACGGCAGCCGCCGGTCGGCCCACGCCAACGCCTATTTCACCGGCCTGGGTGCGGCCAAGCGCGTGGTCTTTTTCGACACCCTGCTGCAGCGCCTGACACCCGGCGAGGTGGAAGCGGTGCTGGCCCATGAGCTGGGCCACTTCAAGCACAAACACGTGCTGCAAAGGCTGGTGGGGGTGTTCGGCATCAGCCTGGCTGGCCTGGCGCTGCTGGGCTGGCTGGCCGGGCAAAGTGGCTTCTACGCGGGCCTGGGTGTGGCGCCGAACATGTCGGCACCCAACGACGCACTGGCGCTGCTGCTGTTCATGATGGTGCTGCCCGGCTTCACCTTTTTTGTCTCGCCGCTGTTTGCGCACTTCTCGCGCCAGCACGAGTTCCAGGCCGACGCCTACGCCTGCGCGCAAGCTGACGGCCGCGACCTGGCCGGTGCCTTGCTGAAGCTGCACGAAGACAATGCGGCCACGCTGACACCCGACCCGCTGTACGTGCGCTTCTACTATTCGCACCCGCCGGCTTCCGAAAGGCTGGCCGCCTTGCCCACACCAGCGCAGACGCTGGTTCCTCATCCTGCCTGAAACGAACATGACATCGCTCGCTGCACGCCACTGCCAACCACTGGAAGGGCAACCGGCCATGGATGACGCCCAGGTGCAGCAGCACCTGGCCCAGGCCCCGGGGTGGTCGCTGGTGGAAGGCGCGATCCAGAAGCGCTTCGACTTCGCCGACTACCACCGCACGATGGCCTTCGTGAATGCGCAGGCCTGGGTGGCCCACGTCGAAGACCACCACCCCGACTTGCTGGTCAGCTACAACCGCTGCACCGTGCGCTTCAACACCCACTCGGTGGGCGGCATCTCGATCAACGACTTCATCTGCGCAGCCAAGCTCGACGCGCTGGTGCACAGCGCCGCACCTTGACACAAACGGTCGCGCTGGACCAGGGCCTGGTGGTGGCGGCACACGGCCGCCACGTGGTCGTCGAAACGCCGGAAGGCGAACGGGTGCACTGCCACCCGCGTGGCAAAAAGAGCGAACTGGTGGTGGGCGACCATGTGCGCTGGCAGGCCACCGGCGACGGCGGCGTCATCGAACACCTGGAACCGCGCCGCAACCTGCTGTTTCGCCAGGACGAGTGGCGCACCAAGTCCTTTGCCGCCAACCTGGACCAGCTGCTGGTGCTGGTGGCCGGTGAACCGGTGTTCAGCGAGTCGCAACTTACCCGCGCGCTGGTGGCCGCACGCGAGGCTGGCATCCCCACGCTGATCGGCTTGAACAAAACCGACCTGCCATCGGTCGTGGCCGCGCGGGCCCGGCTGGCGCCTTATGTGGCGATGGGCAGCACGGTGATCGAACTCGCGCTGAAGACGCAACCGGAAGCCTCGAAGGCCACGCTGGCCGCCCACCTGGCCGGCCGCGTGACGCTGGTGCTGGGGCCCAGCGGCATGGGCAAGAGCACGCTCATCAACCTGCTGGTGCCACAGGCGGCGGCCCAGGTGGGGGAGATTTCCGTGGCGCTGGCAGCTGGCCGGCACACCACCACCACCACCACCTGGTACTGGCTGAACGAAGAGCGGCAAGGCGCACTGATCGATTCGCCGGGCTTCCAGGAGTTTGGCCTGCGCCAGATCAAACCCGAAGACCTGGCCGGGCTGATGCCCGACTACGCGGCGGCACTGGGCCAGTGCAAGTTCCACAACTGCAGCCATCGGCACGAACCCAACTGCGGTGTGCGAGCGGCCATCGAGCGCGGTGACATCACGCCGTCACGGCAGCGCATCTACGAGTCGCTGTACGACGAGCTGTCGACGAAGAAGTGGTGATGGCGCGGCCTGGCCCCTGCCAGCCTCAGCCGATGACGTTGGCCAGCGTCAGCAGCGCCACCAGCAGCATCCACAGCACCACCGAGCGCCAGACCAGACCGACGACACTTTGCAGGTGGCCGGTTTGAGGCGGCACGCCAGGGGTCGACCCTTGTGCATCGGCCATGCTGGCGTCGCCACCGGCGTTGAAGGTCTTGGACCGGTCGGGCGTGACCCCCGGTGCCGCCGCACCACCCAGTTGCAGGCCCAGCGCGCCAGCCGCAGCGGCCAGGATGATGCCTTCGTTGGCGTGCAGCCACAGTGAGGCATCTCGCCGCCAGCCGGCCACCGCCTCTTCGAAATTGCCCACGACCGCAAAGCCGAAGGCCGTCAGGCGTGCCGGCAGGTAGTCGATGAAAGAAAAGACCTGGCGCGACAGCTGCTGCAAGCCGTCGTTGGCCGGGGCGTCCAGCGTGCGCTGGCGGTAGCTCCAGTAGCGGGTGGAAAACTCGGCCATGCGGTAGAAAACGGCGCCCAGCGGGCCCAGGCCCAGTGCCGACAGCAACACGAACCAGAAAAACACGCCGAAGACGTGGCGGTGAGCGGCCAGCAAGGCGTGTTCGATGACGTGGCGCAGCACCTCGGTGCGCGGCAGTTCGCTGGCGTCCAGGTGCCGCCACTCACCCAGCAGCTGGCGTGCCTTGCCCTCGTCACCGCGGTCCAGGGCTTCACGGATGTCGGTGTAGTAGTGGCTGAACTGGCGAAAACCCAGTGTCAGGTACAGCACCAGCACGTCGAATGCCAGTGCCAGCAGCAAGCTGTAGTGGCGGATGAACAGGTAGGCCAGCCCGGCCAGCAAAGCCGGGCCCAGCACCGACACGGCCCACACCACCCGCGTGTGCTGCTTTTCGCCGGCGTCGAAGTTGCGGCCCGTCCAGCGCACCCAGGCCACCATGGTCTCGTGCACCCAGTTGTCACGAGGCAGGGGCTTGAGCTGCTCGACGAGCAAGGCAAACAGGACGGCGAAGAAGCTCATCGCCGCTGATGATAGAGGCTCACTCCACGAGGAAGCGGTACAGGTTGCGCAGCATCGCTGCCGTGGCGCCCCAGATGAAGTATTCACGCACCACGCCGTCGCTGCCCGGGCCCTGCCAGGGCATCGACAGGAACTGGCGCTGCACACCTTCGGCGCTGAAGCTGTGGCGGCGGTGGTGGGCCGGGTTCATCAGCCAGGCGAGCGGCACCTCGAAGGCCTCGGCCACTTCGAAATGGTCCAGGCTCAGCTCGAAGGGTGGGTTCACCAGTGCCACGACGGGGGTCACCACGAAGTGCGTGACGGTGGTGTAGGTGGGCATGTGGCCGATGATTTGCACACACTCGGGCGGCAGGCCCACTTCTTCCTGCGTTTCGCGCAACGCGGTGCCCACGGCGCCTTCGTCGTGCGGCTCGCAGCGGCCGCCAGGGAAGCTGATCTGGCCCGCATGGTCTCGCAGGTGGTCGGTGCGGCGGGTCAGCAGCACGCACAAACCCTGCGGGCGTTGCACCAGCGGCACCAGGACCGCGGCGTGCATGGGTTCGCGCTCGGGCCGGAACCGGGCGCCGTCACCCGCGTGTTCAGGTGTCCACACTGTGGCAGCGGCAAAGCGGCCGCGCAGGGTTTCGGGCGTCAGGCGTCTTGCGTCCACGGGGGGCAGATGCGAGTCGACCCCGACAACCGGAATTGCCTTGGGGTCGAGGATGCGCGGAGGCGCCATGGCAGGGCTTCGGGCGAAGCGGCCGTCGCCATCAAGAAGGCCGCCCGAAGGCGGCCTTGCTCAGAACGACGGTCAGGCCGCTTGCCGGCACTCAGGCACGGGCGGCGAGCTTTTCCTTGATGCGAGCCGACTTGCCGCTGCGCTGACGCAGGTAGTACAGCTTGGCGCGGCGCACATCACCGCGGCGCTTCACTTCAACGCTGGCGATCAGCGGGCTGTAGGTCTGGAACGTGCGTTCCACGCCTTCGCCGTTGGAGATCTTGCGCACGATGAAGCTGCTGTTCAGGCCGCGGTTGCGCTTGGCGATGACCACGCCTTCGTAGGCCTGCACGCGCTTGCGCGTGCCTTCAACCACGTTGACGCTGACGATGACGGTGTCGCCGGGGGCGAAGGCCGGGATGGTGCGGTTGAGACGCGTGATCTCTTCCTGCTCGAGGGTCGCGATGAGGTCCAAGGGGTTCTCCGTGCGATCGTGTCGCGGGCATTGTTGTTGGAACAGGAATCTGTGCCGCCCGGCAGAGGATCGAAAAGCCTTTGATTATAGCCCGAGGCGGGTCAGCGTCTGCTCGTCGGCCTTGCTCAGGCGCCCTGCGGCCCGTGCGGCTTCGATCAGGTCCGGCCGCCGGCGCGCGGTGAGCTCCAGCGAACGGTCGCGCCGCCAGCGCGCGATGTCACCGTGGTGCCCCGACAGCAGCACCGCCGGAACCTCCAGCGTGGTGTCGCCTTGCGCCAGCTTTTCGGGGCGGCTGTAGTGCGGGCCTTCCAGCAGACCGTCGGAAAAGCTGTCTTGTTCATGCGAAGGTGCCGTCAGCACACCGGGCTGCAGCCGGGCCACGGCGTCCAGCAAGGCCAGGGCCGGCAATTCGCCACCCGACAGCACGAAGTCGCCCAGGCTGATCTCTTGTGTCACATGGCTGTCGATGAAACGCTGGTCGATGCCTTCGTAGCGCCCGCACAGCAGCACCGCGCCCGGGCCGGCGGCGAATGCCTGCACCAGGGCCTGGTCCAGGCGCCGGCCCGTGGGCGTGAAGTGCACCACGGCGGGTCTGTCTTCTGCCCGGTCGGCGGCCACGGCAAGCAGCGTGCGCTGCAGCGGTTCGGCCAGCATCACCATGCCGGGGCCGCCGCCATAGGGGCGGTCATCGACACGGCGGTAGTTGTCGTCGGCGAAGTCGCGCGGGCTCCACAGCCGCACGTCGACCTGCCGCGATTCGTAGGCGCGCCGCGTGATGCCTTGCGAGAGATGGGGCGTGAAGAGGTCCGGGAACAGCGTGACGACGTCGAAGCGCATGGCAGCTGCGCTCAGGCTGCGTAGTCGGCTTCCCAGTCGACGGTGATGCACCGGCCAGGCAGGTCGACAGCATCGACGTAGGCATCGACGAAGGGCACCAGGCACTCGGCCGCCTGCGGGTCAGCAGGCTGAATGCGCAAGACGCAGTGCGGGCCGGTTTCGATGAGCCCGACCACGTCACCCAATGGCACGCCCGCGCGATTGACGACCTGCAGGCCGATGAGGTCGACCCAGTAGTACTCGCCGCTGTCGGGCGTGGGGAAGCTGGTGCGTGGCACGTAGACCCGGGCGCCCTTGAGCGCTTCAGCAGCGTCACGGTCTTCCAGTTCCTGGACCGTGGCAACCACCGCGTCGCCCTGCTCACGGGCCTGCACCACCCGCAACAGGGTGGGCAAAGATGGGCTGCCCACGGCGTGGGGTCGTGCCAGTTCCGGGGGCTGGATGTACCAGCGTTTGGTGGAAAACAGCGCCTGCGGATCGGCGGCGAAGGCTTTCACCTTGATGCCGCCTTTCACGCCCCAGGCACCGAGCACACGGCCGACTTCAACCGCGTCGGGTGGCAACTCGACCAGATCCACGGGGCTTGTACCCACGTCAGGCCGGGCTGCCGCAGCCGGGTTCAGGCGGCCTTCTTGGCCTGGTCGACCAGGCGAGCCACGGTGGGCGACAGCTGTGCGCCGACGCCGGCCCAGTGGGTCACACGGTCCAGCGCCACACGCAGCGGCTGCTCGGCACCGGCGGCCACGGGGTTGTAAAAGCCCACACGTTCGATGAAGCGGCCATCGCGACGTTCGCGAGAGTCGGCCACCACGATGTTGTAGAACGGGCGCTTCTTGGCGCCGCCACGAGCGAGTCGGATCACGACCATGATGAGATTCCTTGGATATCGTTGGGTCGATCGCTTCACCGCGGGGACACGCCGGGCTGGCCATCGTGGTGGCTGTCAACGTTCCGGTTCACCCGGACCCCTGCCAGCCGCTGCCGACGCCGTAGATACGCCCCGGGTGTTGCCACCTCAAAGCCAGCGTCGAAAACCGAGTATTGTAAACGATGACCGTACAAACGCACGACCCGAAAACACACTACAGGTCGAAGACCGTGGCCGCCTGGCTGGCCCTGCTGCTGGGCAGCCTGGGCCTGCACCGCATGTACCTGCATGGCCTGGGTGACCGCTGGGCCTGGGCTTTCCCGCTGCCCACGGCGGCCGGCTTGCTGGGTGTGTCGCGCATGGACACGCTGGGGCAGGACGACCGGCTGGCCGGAGTGCTGATTCCGCTGCTGGGCTTGATGATCACGGTCTCGATGCTGACCGCGATCGTCTACGCGCTGACTCCCGACGAGAAGTGGGACGCCCGCCACAACCCGGGCCAGGCCGTCACTGCCACCGGCTGGGGGCCGGTGCTGGCCGCGATTGCCGGGCTGCTGATCGGCGGTGCCGTGATGATGGGCACCATCGCCTACAGCGGCCAGAAGTTCTTCGAGTGGCAGCTCGAACAGCCTGCGGCTCAGAACAGCAGCCGGCTCAGCCCGTAGCTGGCGGCCGCGAGCCGCGCTGGCGCGCGACTCGGTCGCCCGCCGGCGGGTTTTCCAGTCGCTGCAAGGACTGATCCGCCAAGGCGCCCAGGAAGGGCTGCAGCACTCCCAGGACCGGGTGCCGCAGATCAGGCGCCAGGTCCAGCAAGGGGCGCAGCACAAAAGCCCGCAGATGCAGGCGCGGGTGCGGCAGTGTCAATTCGGAGGCCGTCAACTGGCGCTGTCCAAACAGCAGAAGATCCAGGTCCAAGGTGCGCGGCGCGTTGCGATACGGCCGTTGGCGCCCGCTGGCCTGTTCGATGGCCTGCAGGGCCTGCAGCAAGGCCATCGGGCTGAGGCCGGTGCGCAACTCGGCCACGGCGTTGACGAAGTCGGGCCCGATGGCATCGACAGGCGCACTGCGGTAAAGCGCGGAACAGGCCACGCGGCACGTCTCGGGCAAACGCGTCAAGTCGTCCAGGGCCCGCAACACGGTCTGCCGGGCTTCACCCAGGTTGGCGCCCAGTCCGACAAACACCCGTTCGCCGCCCTCAGGCACGTCAGGGCCGGCGCTCATTGGCCCGCTCAGCCGGACGCGGGCGCAGCACCTTCGCGCGCCGCTGGCTTGCGACGACGGCGACGGCGTTTGCGCGGCGCGCTTTCACCGCCTTCGCTGCCCTCTTCAGCCGGCGCGGGCGCGATGTCATCGGCACTGCCTTCACCTTCGTCCTGATCGTTGGCTTTGCCTGCTGCCGGGCTGCGGCGCGCACGCGCGGCCGGCGCCTGCTTGCGCACGTCGTCGAGCAGGGCCTCGCGGTCTTCGTCGCTGCCCAGGTGGAAGTCCTCCCACCAGTCGGCCAGCGCGACATCGACCTCACCGCAGTCGGCGCGCAGGCGAAGAAAGTCGTAGCCCGCGCGGAAACGCGCCTGCTCGGCCAGCGCCAGCGCCGAACTGGGCGTGCGGCGTTCGAATCGCGGTTGCATGAGCCAGATTTCGCGCATGTCGGCGGCCAGTTTGCCGCGGCCCGAGATGTCGCCGATGCGGGCATCGAACACGGCGTCCACCGCCTGCTGCAGTGCCGGGAACGGGGCTTCGCCGGTGGCGCGGATGGCTGTCCAGCGTTCCTGCACGTCGTGCCACAACATGCAGGCCAGCATGAAGCTGGGCGCCACGGCGCGGCCTTCGGCGACACGGGTGTCGGTGTCCTGCAGCGCCAGCCGCACGAACTTCTCGCGTGCGGCGCCACTCGGGCCCTGCGCCAGCGCGGTGTCGAGCACCGGGAACACACCGCCGCTCTTGCCCACCAGCCCGTACTTGCGCAGCTGCTCGATGCTGGCCAGCGCATGGCCGGTCTGCATCAACTTGACCATCTCGTCGAAGAGGCGCGAGATGGGCACATTGGCCAGCAGCGCGGCCATCGTGCGCACCGGCTTTTCGGTGCCGGGCTCGAGCGCAAAACCCAGCTTGGCGGCAAAACGCACGACGCGGACGATGCGCACCGGGTCTTCGCGGTAACGCAGTTCGGGGTCGCCGATCATGCGCAGCACACGGGCCCGCGAGTCGGCCAGGCCGCCGTGGTAGTCCACCACCACCTGGCTGATGGGGTCGTAGTACATCGCGTTGACCGTGAAGTCGCGCCGTGCCGCGTCTTCGATCTGCGGGCCCCAGACGTTGTCGCGCAGCACACGGCCTTCGGCGTCCACGACGTGAGTCTTGTCAGCCATCTGCGATTTGCTGGGTTTTTCCTTGCCGGCCACCTGCTCTGCCGCGGCGGCGTCCAGGTAGGCGCGGAAGGTCGACACCTCGATCGTCTCGTGCTCGCGCCCGCGGCCGAACACCACGTGCACCAGGCGAAAGCGGCGGCCGATGATGAAGGCACGACGGAACAGCGACTTGACCTGCTCCGGCGTGGCATCGGTGGCCACGTCGAAGTCCTTGGGCCGCAGGCCGACCAGCAGGTCACGCACCGCGCCGCCCACGATGTAAGCCTCGAAGCCGGCTTCCTTCAGCGTCTTGACAACACGCACCGCGTTGGCATCCAGCAGGGCCAGGTTGATGCCGTGTTCGCTGGCCGCAACCTCGACCCGCGCGCCCAGCGGGATCACGGGTGCAGCAGCGGTGGCGGGCACCGACGGGGCGTCACTCTTGCCGAGCAGGCGGTTGATGAACTTCTTGATCATGTGAACAGTTTCAGGACAGGCCAGTGGCGGTCTTGCGCAACGTGCAAGAGCGCGGGGCCGGGGTTGGTGGCCACGGGATGGCTGACGCGTTCGAGCAGCGGCAGGTCGTTGGTGGAGTCGCTGTAGAAGGTGCAACGCTCGAAGTCGGCGAGATGCTGGCCACGTGCGGCCAGCCACTGCTGGACACGCACGATCTTGCCCTCGCGAAAACAGGGCTCGCCGGCAATCGTGCCCAGCACCCGGCCGGCCTGGTCGCGCACCAGTTCGGTGGCCAGCAGGTGTTCGATGCCAAACAGCCCGGCGATGGGCCGGGTGATGAAGTCGTTGGTGGCGGTGACCAGCGCCACCAAATCACCCGCCTCCTGGTGCTGGCGCACCAGTGACAGGGCCGCCGGGTGCACCATCGGCTGCACCACCTGCTGGATGTAGCCCTGTGAGACGGCTTCGAGTTCGGCCGCGGTGCGCTCGCGCAAAGGCGCGGTGGCAAAGGCCACGTAGGCATGGATGTCGAGCCGGCCGGCCTGGTAGTCGGCAAAAAACGCATCGTTGCCTCGCTGGAAGCTGTCGCGGTCGGCCCAGCCCAGACCGATGATCCACTCGCCAAAGGCGTGGTCAGAGTCACCGGGCAGCAAGGTGCCGTCCAGGTCGAACAAGGTCAGCTTCATACCCCGCCCACCTCGCCCAGGCCTTCTTCGGCCAGCATCTGGCGCACCAGCGGCACGGTGATGCGGCGGGCCTTGGACAGGCCGAAGTCGTCGATGCGGTCCAAGAGGCGCATCAGGTGCCCCAGGTCGCGCTCGAAACGGGTCAGCACATAGTCCATCACTTCGTCGGACAGGAAGATGCCGCGCCGGTCGGCCTCGCGACGCAAGGCCGCGCGGGTTTCGGCGTCGGGCAGGGTGTGCATCGCAAAGACATGGCCCCAGGCCAGTCGCGTGCGCAGGTCTTCGCGCACCGGCAGGTCCACCGGGGGCAAGCGGCCGGCAGCGGCCCACTGCACACCGTGTGTGGTGGCTTCTTCAAACAGCGCAAAGGCGGCGTGCTGCGCCGTTTCGTCGAGCACCTCGCAGCGGTCCAGCACCACCAGCGACCAGGCCGGCGACAGCACCCAGGGCTGGCGGTCAGCGGCATCGAACCAGCCCACCACCTGGCCGCCCTTCTGGCAGCGCGCAGCCAGCGCCTGAAGCAGGTGGGTCTTGCCACAACCGCCCGGGCCCCACAGGTAGACCGGCGGTGCACGCGGCGGCAGCGTGCGAAGGTGATCCAGGGCCGCGGCGTTGGCGCCGGGGAAAAAATTGTCGAAGTCCGGCTGTGCGTCAGGCCCGATGGCCAGGGGGATCTGCTTCATGCGGTCGATGCTGCTCGGCACAGCCATCAAGGCACGTTCAACCAGGCCGCCAGGTGGCCACGCAGCGACGGGGCATCGCTGGCTTCGGGTCGGTGTTCCAGGTAGGCAGCCAGGGCCTGCGCGGCGCGCTGGTGCACACCCAGCTCGGCCAGCACCAGGGCGTGGTCCCGGTGTTCTTCCCAGGCCGTGGGCAGCAGCACCACCAGGCGTGCCTGCACACGTTCCAGGCGAAGCCAGTCGCCATGGCTGCGGTGGATTTCCTTCAGGTTGCGCAACAAACGCGCAATCAGTTCGCGGCCGGAGGCCGCCTGCAGGTACAGGCCCAGCGGCACCTCGTCTTCGGCACTGCGCGCCGCAGGCTGGCGAAAAGCTTGCAGCCGCTCTTCCAGTTCTTCGCGCGACAGCGACTGGCCGCTGAAGGGATCGATCACCACTTCACCGCGTGGCATCGCCACCTTGACCAGGAAGTGACCCGGGAAGGACACACCCTGTGCGTGCAGCCCGGCCTGCGCGGCCATCTCGGCGTACAGGACAGCCAGCGTGATGGGAATGCCACGCCGGCTTTCCAGCACGGCCGGCAGCAGGCTGTTGCGCAGGTCGTAGTAGTTGTTGACGTTGCCCGCGAAGCCCAATTCCTGAAAGAAGTAGCGGTTCAGCAGTCGCAGGCGCTGCAGCGGTGCGGCGTCGGCCGGGATGCGGCGGCGCAGGCGGTCGGCCAGTTCGTCGACGCGGGCCAGCACGCCCTGCACGTCCAGGCCGGGGTCGTCGTCCTGAGCGATGGCAACTGCCGCTTCGAGCACCGGAAAGCCCTGGTCTTCGGCCACCAGTGCGGCGAAGTAGTCCAGCGCGCTGGGCGCGTCGAAATGCAGGTTTCCGGCCATCACCATCAGTGTAGGTCAGCCACGGCGCATGAACTGCCGCGGCCGCAGTCCGCACAGCAGCAGCACGGCGAAGTACAGCAGCGCCACGCCGCCAAGCACAGCAGCCACGGCACCAGCGCGTTGCCAGCCTTGCGACTGCAGGCCGATCCAGTCGATGCTGTGGGCGGCCCAGGCCAAGGCCGCTCCCAGCGCGACGTTGGCCAGCGCCACCCGCCAGGCAAACCCCAACCAACCGGCGTGCGGCACGAACACACCGCGGCGCAGCAGCCCTGCCAGCAGGAAGGCGGCGTTGACCATCGCACCCAGGCCGATGGACAGCGCCAGGCCGGCGTGCCCCAACCACGGCACCAGCACCAGGTTCATGGCCTGCGTGGCCACCAACACGCCCACGGCAATCTTCACCGGCGTGCGGATGTCCTGCCGCGCGTAGAACGCGGGCGCCAGCACCTTGATGGCCACCAGACCCAGCAAGCCCACGCCATAACCGCGCAGCGCCAGCACCGTCATCTGCACGTCTTCGGCGCGAAATGCGCCGTAGTGGTACAGCACGCTGACCAGGCCCTGCGGAAAGATCAACAGCGCCAATGCGCAAGGCACGGTCAGCAGCACCACCAGGCGCAGACCCCAGTCCAGCATGCCGGAAAAGTCGGCCGCATCCTGCCGCGCCTGAGCGGCCGACAACTGCGGCAGCAGCACCACGCCCAGCGCCACACCCAACAGTGCGGTGGGGAACTCCATCAGGCGGTCGGCATAGGTCAGCCAGGACACCGCCCCCACCGCCACGTGCGAGGCAATCTGCGTGTTGATGAGCAGCGAGATCTGCGCCACCGACACACCCAGCAGTGCGGGTGCCATGTTCCTCAGCACCCGGCCCACACCCGGGTGCCGCCAGGCCCGCGCGATGGCGCCAGGCAGCAGGCCGATGCGCGGCAGGCAGCCCACACGCGCCAACGCCGGCAGCATGGCCGCCAACTGCAGCACGCCACCCAGCATCACGCCCCCGGCCAGCGCGTAGATGGGCTCGATGCCCCGCGCCTGCAGCGCCGGCGCGCCCCACCAGGCGGCACCGATGACACTGAGGTTCAGCAGCACCGGCGTCACCGCCGGCACCGCAAAACGCTTCCAGGTGTTCAGCACGCCCGAAGCCAGTGCCACGAGCGACATGAAGCCGATGTAGGGGAACATCCAGCGCGTCATGTCCACGGCGATGTCGAAGCGCTCCAGCCCCGATCCCATTACCCACACCAGCACAGGCGCGGCGGCCACGCCGACCACGCAGGTGGCCAGCAGCGCCCAGGCCAGCACGGTGGCCACCGCGTCGATCAACTCGTGCGTGGCGTCGTCACCCTGGCTGCTGCGGGTGGCCGCCAGCAGCGGCACGAAGGCCTGCGAAAACGCGCCCTCGGCGAAGAGGCGGCGGAACAGGTTGGGAATGCGGAACGCCACGTTGAAGGCGTCGGTGGCCGCGCTGGCACCGAAGCTGGCGGCGATGAGCTGCTCGCGCACCAAGCCCGTGATCCGCGACAACAGGGTCAGCAGGGAAACGGTGGAGGCAGCCTTGAGCAGGTTCACGTGGCGGCGCATTATAGGCAGGCGGCCCGTGTCCCTTGGCTGTGCTCAAAAGAGCGTGCTACACTCGACGGTCTTTGCATCTGCTGAACAAGCGGAGCAACCCCGGCAAGCTGGACCCAGACCTTCGGTGCAGCCTGCGTCAAACCCACAAACTGCACCGAACCGTACCGAATGGCCACCTCGTCCAAAGCCAAGAAGAAGACCGTCCGCCTCGCCTCGGGACGCAAGCGCGCCCGTCAAGACGTGGTGCTGAACGCCGCTAACACCGCACTGCGCTCGCGCTTTCGCACCGTCGTCAAGAACGTGCAGAAGGCCGTGACCGGCGGCGACAAGGCCAAGGCAGCTGAAGTTTTCAAGTCGGCCCAGAGCGTGATCGATTCCGTTGCCGACAAGGGCGTGTTCCACAAGAACAAGGCCGCTCGCCTGAAGAGCCGCCTGTCGGCCAAGGTCAAGGCCCTGGCACTGGCGGCCTGACCACCGCACAGCAGCGCGCCTGCGCTCTGCACTCAAGAACGGCCCGCTCAGCGGGCCGTTTTCATTGGCGCGCCGGATCTCTGCGAACGCGGTCTGCCGTTTGCCAGCGTTACGCCTTTGGCGGTGTGTCGAGGTCCGGCAGCATGCAGACCTCGGCCACCTGCAGCTGGTTATCGCGGGCGAAGTTCATCACGAAGTCCCAGGCCATGGGCTCGATGCCCTTCAGCGCTTCGTTCACCAGCACGCACTTCACGCCAGCCACGACTTGCGGCACGCAGTAGGGCGAGTAGCCGATGTAAGAACCGATGCCGCCCCGACCGCCCCCCGGGCGGAAGCTGGACATGGCACCCGCCAGCCGCTCGGCCCAGTCGCTTGGCCTGAAGGTGCGGCCTTCGAGGGTGAGGCCCTGGATGTGGTACTGGCGCGGCTTTGGGGTGGTCATCGGAAGCGGCTGGGCGCGGGGCCTTGCCTGATCGGGTGCGGTGGCCGACAGGAAGCCGGTCACGCGCTGAACGGCCTGCATTGTGCCTTGCCTGTGTTGCGTTGCAGCATGCATGGGCCGTGCCTGGGTTCGTTGGCGTCAAGCTCACCTTCGGCATACCTGTCCGCCAGCGCACCCCCCTTTAGAATCAAAGCCCGCCGGGCCGTGACCGATGTGTCGCGGACCGGTTTTTTAGCTTGCCCGAAGGACACCGTCGATGAACGCCCCGGAACCCGCCGCCATCCGCTCCATGCCCCATGTGATGAACACCTACGGTCGCCTGCCGATCGCCTTGTCGCATGGCCGAGGCTGCTGGCTCTGGGACACCGAGGGCCGCAAGTACCTGGACGGGCTGGGCGGCATTGCCGTCAACACGCTGGGGCACGCCCACCCCAAGCTGGTGCCCGCGCTGCAGGACCAGATTGCCAAGATGATCCACAGCAGCAACTACTATGAAGTGCCGCTGCAGGAAACGCTGGCCGCGCAGCTGTGCGAACTGTCGGGCCTGAGTGCCGCGTTTTTTTGCAACTCGGGTCTGGAAGCCAATGAAGGCGCACTGAAGATCGCGCGCAAGTACGGTCATGACAAGGGCATTCACCGCCCCGAGATCATCGTCTACGAAAAGGCCTTCCACGGCCGTTCGATCGCCACGCTGTCGGCCACCGGCAACCCGAAGGTGCAGAAGGGCTTCGAGCCGCTGGTCGAAGGTTTTGTGCGTGTGCCGCTGAACGACCTGGCCGCGGTGCAAGAGGTCGCCCGCAGCAACCCCAATGTGGTGGCCGTGTTCCTGGAAACCATCCAGGGTGAGGGTGGCATCAACCCGTCGCGTTGGGAATACCTGCAGGGCCTGCGCCAACTGTGCGACCAGCAGGGCTGGCTCTTGATGCTGGACGAAGTGCAATGTGGCATCGGCCGCACCGGCAAGTGGTTTGCGCACCAGTGGGCCGGCATCCAGCCCGACGTGATGCCGCTGGCCAAGGGCCTGGGCTCGGGTGTGCCCATCGGCGCCATCGTGGTCGGCCCCAAGGCCGTCAACGTGCTGGGCCCGGGCAACCACGGCACCACCTTCGGCGGCAACCCGCTGGCCATGCGCGCCGGTGTCGAGACACTGCGCATCATGCAGGAAGACGGTGTGATGGCCAATGCCGCCACTGTGGGCGCCGTGCTGCGCGACGCGCTGGCCAGCGGCCTGGCCGGTGAGGCCGGCGTGAAGGAGATCCGTGGTGCGGGCCTGATGATCGGCATCGAGCTCGACCGCCCCTGCGGCGTGATCCTGAACCGCGCGGCGGAAGCCGGCCTGATGCTCAGCGTGACCGCCGACAGCGTCATCCGCCTGGTGCCGCCGCTGATCCTGAGCGCCGACGAAGCACGCCAGATCGCGGCCATCCTGTGCCCGCTGATCAAGACCTTCCTTGCCGAGTCATGAAACTCGGGCATTCCTTGATGAAACACTACCTGCAGTTCAAGGACCTGCGCGCCGAGGAGTACAGCTACCTGTTCGAACGGGCGCGCATCATCAAGACCCGCTTCAAGAACTACGAGAAGTACCAGCCGCTGGTGGACCGCACGCTGGCGATGATCTTCGAGAAGGCCAGCACCCGCACTCGCGTCAGTTTCGAGGCCGGCATGTACCAGATGGGTGGCTCGGTGGTGCACCTGACCACCGGCGACAGCCAACTGGGCCGCGCCGAACCGGCCGAAGACAGCGCACGTGTGATCAGCCGCATGGTCGACCTGGTGATGATCCGCACCTTCGAGCAGGACATGCTGGAACGTTTCGCCGCGCATTCGCGTGTGCCGGTGATCAACGGCCTGACCAACGAGTACCACCCGTGCCAGATCCTGGCCGACGTTTTCACCTTCATCGAACAGCGCGGCAGCATCCAGGGCAAGGTGGTGGCCTGGGTGGGTGATGGCAACAACATGGCCAACACCTGGCTGCAGGCGGCCGAGATCCTGGGCTTCACGGTGCATGTCAGCACGCCCAGCGGCTACGAGGTGGACGCCGCCGTCGCCGGTGTGGGTGACAGCAACTGCTACAAGGTCTTCAACCACCCCATGCAGGCCTGCGAAGGTGCGCACCTGGTCACCACCGATGTGTGGACCAGCATGGGCTACGAAGCGCAGAACGAAGAACGCCGAAAGGCCTTTGTCGACTGGTGCGTGGACGAAGAGATGATGGCCATGGCGCAACCCGATGCGCTGTTCATGCACTGCCTGCCGGCGCACCGCGGTGAAGAGGTCACGGCCGACGTGATCGACGGCCCGCAGAGCGTGGTGTGGGACGAAGCCGAAAACCGCATGCACGTGCAGAAGGCGCTGATGGAGTACCTGCTGCTGGGGCGCATCGGGTGAATGCCGAACTGCTCGCCCTGGCCAGCGACCGCTCGCAGGATCTGGGCGACGAAGCTGCACTGCGTCGCGTTTATGCCGACGGCCCTGGCGAAACCTCGCTGGCCAAGGTGGCCGACCACCTGCACCCGCTGTACCGGCCCTACATCGAAGCTTCACCCTTCGCGGTGTTGGCGACCTTGGGTGAACTGGGCCTGGACACCTCGCCACGCGGTGACTGCCCCGGCTTCGTGCGCATCGCCGATGCCCACACCCTGCTGCTGCCCGACCGCCGTGGCAACCAGCGCATCGACAGCCTGCGCAACATCAGCCGCGACCCGCGCGTGGCCTTGTTGTTCCTGATCCCCGGCGTGGGCGAAGCGTTGCGTGTGAACGGCACGGCACGCATCAGCGCCCTGCCCGCCTTGTGCGAGCAGTTTGCGGTTGACGGCAAACCGCCAGCGTCGGTGCTGGTGGTGCAGGTCAGCACCGTGTTCTTCCAGTGTGCAAGGGCCATCAAACGTTCAGGCCTGTGGAACCCGGCGCAGCATGTTGAACATGGCACCCTGCCCTCGCCCGGTGCGATCCTCGCGTGCCTGAGCCGCGAGAGCATCGACAGCACCGCCTACGACGCCGCCCTTCAGGCGCGGCAGGCCGCCACGCTGTACTGACTTTTCAGTAGGTCGAACGCCCGCCGGTCAGGTCGAACACCGCACCGGTGCTGAAGGAACACTCTTCGCTCGACAGCCAGGCCACCATGGCCGCGGCTTCCTGCACTTCCAGGAAACGGCCCATCGGGATCTTGCCCAACATGTAGTCGATGTGGGCCTGTGTCATCTGCTCGAACATGGCCGTCTTGGCCACCGCCGGCGTGATGGCATTGACCAGCACGCCCTTGGTGGCCACTTCCTTGGCCAGACTCTTGGTCAGCGCAATCAGCCCCGCCTTGCTGGCGCTGTAATGGCTGGCATTGGGGTTGCCTTCCTTGCCGGCCACCGAGGCGATGTTGACGATGCGGCCATAACCGCCCTTGATCATCTGCTGCACCACGTGGCGGCTGGTGATGTAGGGCGCAACCAGATTGACCTCGATGACACGCCGCCAGACAACCGGGTCCAGTTCCCAGGTGCTGGCATTGCCACCCGTGATGCCGGCGTTGTTGACCAGGATGTCGATGCGGCCGTCGGCGGCCACCGTCATCGCGGTGGCGGCGGCCACGGCGCTGTCGTCGGTGAGCTCCACCACCTGCCCGCGCACCGGGCCAAAGGCCTGCAGTGCGGCGCAGGCAGCGTCCATGCGCGCGGCGTCGATGTCCCAAATGACCACACGCGCGCCGCTCTGCAACAGCCGTTCGCTGATGGCCAGGCCGATGCCTTGGGCACCGCCGGTGACAACGGCCACGCGGCCTTTCAGATCGATCTGGTTCATGTGTTCATTCCCTGGAGTGCCGCGGGTGTGGCCGCGCTGTCGGCGATGTACTGCCGGATGATGTCTTCGAAGTTGGCTTCAGGTTGCAGACCCAAAGCGGCGGCACGTTGGGCGGTGGCCCCTCGGGGCCAGTTGGCCACGATGGCGGCGATGCGTTCATCGCGTTCGAAACGCACCAAGGCCCTGACCTTCGGGCCGGCCACGGCCAGCAAGGCGTCCAGCATCTGCTGCACGGTCACGTTCAGCCCCGGCAGGTTCAGCGCGGTGCGGCCGACAAAAGCTTCGCGGCTGGCCTCGAAGACCGTGATGAGACCTTGCACCGTGCGCTGCGGCGATGACACCGGGTGCGCCACGTCGGGTGACACCGGGCACACCGACTCGACACCCGCCAAGGGCTCGCGGATGATGCCGCTGAAGAAGGAACTGGCGGCGCCGTTCGGTCGGCCCGGGCGCACCGTGACCGTCATCAGGCGCGCGGCGCGGCCGTCGATGTAACCCTTGCGCGTGTAGTCGGCCACCAGCTGCTCGCAGATGAGCTTGTGCGTGCCGTAGCTGGTTTGTGGCGTGGGCAGCGTGTTGTCGGCCACCTGGGCCGGGAAAGCATAAGCCGGGTCGGGCCCGAAGACGGCGATCGAGCTGCTGAACACCAGCCGCGTCGGCGCACTGCCTTTGCCCTGGCGGTGGCGCAGCGCATCCAGCAGCGCACGGGTGCTGTCCAGGTTGCTGCGCAGGCCCAGGTCGAAGTCGGCCTCGCACTCACCCGACACCGCCGACGCGAGGTGGAAGACACCGTCGAATGTTTCGTCTCGCAGGCCTTCGCAGGCCGCCAGCAAGGGGCTGACGCGCGACTGCACACGTGCGTCGGCCAGCAGGTCGGCCGGTGCGGCCACCTGGTCGGCCAGCACCAGCTGCTCGATGGGCCGGCCGGCCAACTTGCCCTGGGCCAGCAGCGTGCGCGCCAGGCGCGCACCGACAAATCCGGCACCGCCAGTGATCAGCAATTTCATCGGGTGTTCTCCTTGACGGTCTGGGTGGCCTGGGCGGCCCGGGAGGCGAGCGGCGCGCTGCGGCCCTTCAGCCTTTGGGCCGGCGCTGACACCGAGGGCAATTTGCGACGCGAACCCAGCACCTGCTCGATGTCGTCGCGCGCGCTGTCGATCAGGATCAAGGAAGCCCGTTCGGCCTTCGCTGCGTTGCGCGCAATCACGCCGTCCAGCACCGCACGGTGCAGGGGCAAGGACGAGGCGGGACCATCGGGCCGCGAAGTGGAAATCTCGAAGGCAGTGCGCAGCAATGCGCCCAGCGCTTTGCTCATTTGCACCAGCATGCGGTTGTGGCAGGCCCGCAGCAGGCCCTGGTGGAACGCCAGGTCGTGTTTGACGTAGTCACCACCATTTTCGATAGCGTCTTTCATGCCGGCATACGCGGCTTCGATGCCGGCGATGTCTTGCGCCGTGGCACGGTCGGCGGCCATGCGCACGGCCGCCGGTTCGACCACGCGCCGCAGTTCCTGCACCTCGCGCAGGAATTCGCGTGTCAGCCCGGCCTTGCTTTGCCAGGCCACCACGTCGGGGTCGAACCAGTTCCACTGTTCGGCGGGTTGCACACGGGTGCCCACCTTGGGCCCGGTGGTCAGCAGGCCCTTGGCCACCAGCGACTTCACGGCCTCGCGCACCACCGTGCGGCTGACGCCCAGCTCTTCGCACAGCGTGGGTTCTGGCGGCACACCACCGCCGGGCGGATACCGCCCGGCCACGATGGCTTCGCCCAGGCGATCCAGCGTGTTGCCGTGCACGTTTTTGATCATGCGCGCACGAAGGCGGTGGTCAGGGGTTCGGTACCGAGCTGACGCGACCAGTGGCCGTGCAGCTGGGCGTCGAAGATGGCACCGGCCGGCAGCGTGTCGGCCGAGTAGAAGTGCTGACCCGGCCCGAAAACCCGCGAGCTGCCGTCCTGCAGGCCGATTTCCATCTGACCGCCCAGCACAAACAACCATTGCGGCGTTTCGGTGCAATGGAATTCGCTGCGAAAACCCACCGGGCTCATGCGCAGCTGCAGGCCACCACAGGGCATCAGCGCCGACAGGCGGGCCGCCGGCTTGCCTTCCGTCAGCGGCACATCCTCATCGCGAAAGCGTGCGCGGCCATCGGGGCCGGTTTCCAGGATCACCTTGGTGATTTGCATGTCGGTGTTCTCGCTGACTGGCTGCGCCTCGTCGAGGCAGATGTCCCATTGTCGGCAGATCGAAGCCACCAGCATGTCGGGTGGCATCTCGATGTTCAGCACGATGGCATGTTCGTCGGCCGACGGGGGTTCCAGCGTGTCGAGCTGGCTCTGCAGCAGCGAAGCTGGCATGTAGTGCCCGGCGCGGGCGTGCAGGCGCTGCGCCAGCACACTCTCGCTGCCAGTCAGGTGCACCAGGCGCAGGCCGGGCGCGCTGTGCCGCAAGCGCTGTCGATAGCTGCGCTTCAGCGCCGAACAGGCCACCACCGCACCCGTCGAGTCGGCCAGCGCCAGGCGCGTGGCCACGGCCTGCAGCCATTCCTGGCGGTCTTCGTCGGTCAGTGGCGTGCCCGACGCCATCAGCGCCACGTTGCGCGGCGGGTGCAGTTCGTCACCTTCGACAAAGGGCAGCTGCAAGCGCAGGGCCAAGGCCCGGGCCACCGTGCTCTTGCCACAACCGCTGACCCCCATGACCACGATGCGGCACGGGGAGCCTGGGCGAGGGGTGTTCATGCGCTTGGCGTTTCAACCCAGGCGTGCGCCGCCCTGCGTGTCGAAGACGTGCGCCTTGTTGGCATCCAGCGACAGGTAGACGGTGCTGTCGGGCTGGGCGTCGGTGCGACCGTGCATCACGACCACCAGGCTCTGCACCGCATCGCCGGCGCCCAGTTCCACCAGCAGTTCGGTTTCAGCGCCTGTGGGTTCGACCACCACCACTCGCGCCGGCACACCCTGGTCGGCCAGCATCAAGTCGGTGGGCCGAATGCCGTAGTGCACGTCCTGCCCTTCACGGCCCACGCCAGCCGGCAAGGGCCAGCGTGCGCCCAGCGCTTCGACATGACCACCCCGCACCGTGCCGCGAAGGACATTCATCGACGGGCTGCCGATGAACTGCGCCACGAACAGGTTGCCCGGCTTGTCGAACAGTTCCAGCGGCGTGCCGATCTGTTCGACGATGCCGTCGTGCATGACGACGATGCGGTCGGCCATGGTCATGGCCTCGATCTGGTCGTGTGTGACGTAGACCGTGGTCGTCTTCAGGCGTTGGTGCAGCGACTTGATCTCGGCCCGCATGGCCACACGCAGCTTGGCGTCCAGGTTGGACAGCGGCTCGTCGAAAAGGAAGACCTTGGGGTCGCGCACGATGGCACGGCCCATGGCCACCCGCTGCCGCTGGCCACCCGACAGTTCACGTGGAAACCGGTCCAGCAGCGGGTCGAGGTTGAGGATGCGCGAAGCATTCGCCACCCGCTCGGACATCGTGCCCTTGTCGGCCTTGCGCAGGCGCAGGCTGAAGCCCATGTTCTCGCGCACGGTCATGTGCGGGTACAGGGCATAACTCTGGAAGACCATGGCAATGTCGCGGTCCTTGCTTTCCAGGTCGTTGACCACCTTGTCGTCGATGAGGATTTCGCCGTCGGTGATTTCTTCCAGCCCGGCCAGCATGCGCAGCAAAGTGCTCTTGCCGCAGCCACTGGGGCCCACCAGCACGACAAATTCGCCATCGGCAATGTCGAAGCCCAGGCCATGGATGACCTTGACCTTGCCGTAGGCCTTCTGGATATTCCTGAAAGATACCGCTGCCATCGTTTTGCTCGGGTGAAATCAGGACTTCACGGCGCCGGCCGTGAGGCCGGAAACCATGTAGCGCTTGAAGGCGTAGTAGATGGCTGCCGGGGGCAGCGCGTAGATGAAACCGGTGGCCATCAGCAGCTCCCAGGGTGAGTCGTCGGCCGCCAGGAAGTTGCCCAGGGCAACGGCCAGCGTGAGGTCGGTTTCCTTGCTCAGCAGCAAAAAGCCGTAGAGGTATTCGTTCCAGGCCAGCAGCAGGCTGTAGGTGCCCACGGCCACCAGGCTGGGCACCATCAGCGGCATGTAGACCAGGCGGAACAGCTGCAGCGGTGTGGCACCGTCCATGCGGGCGGCTTCGTCCAGTTCCCAGGGCAGTTTGTCGCTGGCCTGCTTGAGCACCCAGATGCAGTAAGGCGATGCAATGGTCACCATGGCCAGCACCAGACTCCACTTGCTGTTCAGCAGGCCGTAGTTGGCCATGGTCTTGTACATGGGTACGGCCAGGAAGGCTGCCGGAATGAAGTAGGTGAAGAGCGCCATGTTCATCACCGTGCGGCCACCACGCACTTTCAGCCGGCTGATGGCAAAAGCCGCGCAGGTGGACACGAAGAGCGTGATTGCGCCCACTGCAATGGCGATCAGCAGGCTGTTGCCCAGTTGCGTCCAGAAGTGGTTCAGATAAAAGTGCTTCTGCTCGAACACCGTCTGGAAGTTCTGCAGCGTCGGATTCTTCGGCCACAGACGGCCCGAGGTCGCGGTGTCGCGTGGGGAGATGGCAAAGAGAAACAGGTGGTAGACGGGAATGATCGTCCACAGCAGCACCGGAATGCCCACCAGAAGCAACTGAGCCTCGGTCGACACCGCGCGCCAGTTGAAGGCCCTGCGTGTCATTTGCTCAACCTCTTCATCATGATGTAGACCAGCGGCAGCACAAGGGGCAAGGCCACCACGATGCTGGCCATGGCCAGTTCGATCTGGTCCAGGCGCAGGTAACGGATGCCCAACGTGGCCAGCACGTGGGTCAGGTCGGCGGGCCCGCCCCCGGTGAGCAGGTAGACGCTGTTGAAGTCACCCAGCGTCCAGATCATGCTGAGCAAAGTGGACGTGAGGAAGATGCCCTTCATCGCAGGCCAGGTGATGAACACGAACTTCTGCCAGCGCGATGCGCCGTCCACGCTGGCGGCTTCGTACTGTTCGGTCGGAATGGCCAGGCGGCCGGCGATCAGGATCAGGGTCCAGAACGGCAGGCTCTTCCAGATGTGCATCAACATCGAAAAGGTCAGCGCCAGCGTCGGATCGTTCAGCCAGTTCGGGCCGTCAAGCCCGGTGAGCTTGAAAATGGTGCTGTTGATGACACCCCACTCGGGGTTCAGCATGAAGCGCACCGACAGGATGGTGGGAATCGAGGGCACCGCCCAGGGCAGGATGAACAGCAGCGACAGCGCCTTGATCCACCAGCGCGACTGCACGAAAAAGCCCGACAGCCCCAGCGCGATGACCATCTTCAGGTTCACCGCCAGCACCAGGAAGATGAAGGTGTTGACGGCGGTGCGGAAGAAGATCGGGTCTTCGGCCAGCTTGACGTAGTTGCCCGGGTCACGCGCCAGCCACAGGCCATAACAGACCGGGTAGACCACGAAGACCACGAACACGATCAGGTAGGGCACCACCAGCAGACGACCCCACAGCTCCCAGGTCGTGAGAGCCTTGGTCGGCTTGCGCGAAGCAGCCGCAGCGAGTGTCGAAGAGGTCATGAAGCGCCTGAAGCAGTGCGATCAAGTAGACGCCGCGGAACCGGCTTCGCCGGCCACAGGCGCTCCGAGGGTGGGCTCAGAACCTGAGGGGTATTCGGATTGACTCCCTCTCCCTCTGGGAGAGGGTTGGGGTGAGGGTGCGCGAGACGGCTCCCCAGCCCGGCGTGGGGTCCCTCACCCCAGCCCTCTCCCGCAGGCGGGAGAGGGAGCAAGACAAGACACCGGGGAAACCTATCGCTCTCTCAATTCGCCACCACCTTGATGCGGGCGATCATCTCGTCCACCGCTTGTGGCACCGGCACCTTTTCGCTCAGCACACGGTTCATTGCCTTGGCCCACACGTTTTCGTTGTTCAGGATCGTGAACTTGTAGTTCTTGGTGAACTCGAAAGGCGTGGTGCCGGCCATGAACTGGTTGTAGACGGCCAGGCGGTGCGGGTCACTCTTCCAGAAGGCACTTTGTTGTGCTTGCTTGGTCACCGGGAACCAGCGGCCCAGCGAACCTTCCACGTAAGGTGTCAGGTTGGCGTCGTCCAGCATGAAGGCCACGAAAGCTTTGGCACCAGCCTTGTTCTTGGACTGCTGGAACACCACACCGGTCTTCACCGCTGCGCGGTACGTCATCTTGCTGCCGTCGGGCTTGTTCGGGAAGCCAGAAGTGGCAATCTTCTCGGTGTAGTTGGCCTTGGCGATGGCACGCTGCGCTTCGGTGAGCGTGGCGTTGTTCATGTCGTCCAGCCATTTGGCGGCGATCGAGATCGTCGCGTTGTGGGTCATGATGATGGTCTTGTTGTGGAAGGCGACGTTGTTGTCCGGGTCCTTCCAGGCCGTGGCCGAAGGTGGCGTGCAGCCCTTGCTGTAAACGGCCGTGTAGTCGGTGACGGCGTTGATGAGCGCCTGACGCACGCTGGGGTCGTCGACCAGCAGCTTGCCCGAATCGCTGACCAGCTTGACGTTGTAGGCGTCCATGAAGGTCAGGAAGGAGTAGAACGAATCGCTCGAGTCCACACCCATCGGGAAGCCGGTGCCAAAGGCGCGGGTGCCGGTCTTCTGGCGATAGCCCGTGTGCACCTTGTCGCACCAGAAGTCCCAGTAGCCCTTCCAGTCTTTCGGGATGTCGCTTTCCTTGAAGCCCGCATCGCCCAGCATGTCTTTCCAGTACTGGATGTGCATGGTCTGCTGCTTCACCGGGAAAGCGTAGTAGGCGCGTTTCTGGTTGGTGTTGTTCAGCAGAAATGTCGTGGCCAGGGCCGAAGGTTCGAACTTGGCACGCATCGGGTCGATGATGCTGGAGATGTCTTCGAGCTTGCCCTCAAAGGCCCACTTGGCCGTGACCTGGAAGTCGTAGACGTCGCCGTAAGCCACGTCGGGCGGGTTGCCGGCATCCAACGCGGCCACGGTCTTCGGAATGGCTTCTTGCGGTGCGTACAGGCTCAGGTCGATCTTGTACTTGGGGTTCTTGGCCTCGAACTTCTTGATGGCTGCGAAGAGCGCGTCGTCTTCGGCCTTGTAGAAGCCCTTGCCCCACCAGACGGTGATCTTTTCCTGGGCCATGGCGGGGGCCGCGGCCCACAGTCCTGCGGCCACCAGGGCGCAGGCCAATCCGATCTTTTTCACTTGCATGGGTTGTCTCCTAGCGGGTCGTGGATGGACAGTGCTCTGGGCGGGAACGGCACCTGAGGTCTTATCGTATGATGATTGAGCAGACTGGGTCCCCGGGCTTTCCCGGGTTTGGTGTTCGCGGTTTCAGGTCTGGCACTCGGGCACCGGGGTCAGCACCGGCCGGCCCGCAAAGTGGGATGCCAGGTTGTTGAAAGCCAGGTCGGCCATGGCCTGCCGTGTGGCTGCGGTGGCGCTGCCGATGTGCGGCGTCAGCACCACCTTGTGAAGCGCCAGCAGCCGCTCGGGCACACGCGGTTCGTCCTCGAACACGTCCAGGCCGGCGCCGGCGATGGTGCCGTTTTCCAGCGCCTCGATCAATGCCTGTTCGTCGACCACCGAACCCCGCGCCACGTTGACCAGGAAGCCCTTCGGACCCAGGGCTTTCAGCACACGCGCATCGATCAGCTTGCGGGTGCCGGCACCACCTGGCGTGATGACCACCAGGAAGTCCGAGGCTTCCGCCAAGGCCTCGACCGTGGACAAAAAGGCGAAGGGCAAGTCAGGTTTTTCGCTGCGCGCCGTGTACGACACCTGCATGTTGAAGGCCAGAGCCCGCTGCGCAATGGCCTGGCCGATGCGACCCATGCCGACGATGCCCACCCGGGCGCCGCTCATCTTCCGCGCCAGCGGCATATTGCCCTGCAGCCACAGACCCGCCCGCACGAAACGGTCGGCCGCCGGCAACTGGCGCGCGGCGCTGAGCATCAGGCCAAGGGCCAGGTCGGCCACGTCGTCGTTCAGCACATTGGGGGTGTGGGTGACCATCACCTGCTTCGCTTTGGCAGCGGCCACGTCGACGCCGTCGTAGCCAACACCCATGATGGACACCAGTTCCAGCGCCGGAAACTGCGCCAGCAGTGCACCCGGCACCTTCGATTCGCCACTGCCGGCGATGCCACGCACCAAGGGCGCCACCTGGGCCAGCGCCTCGGGTGTCAGGTCGGGCAGCACATGCAACTTGAAAGCGGCTTCGAGTTGTGGCATCAGCAGCGGCGACAGGCGCGCCACCGCCAGAACATGAACGGGTTCGGCCATTGCGCTTTGACCTTGGGCTTGAGCTTGGGCTTGCGACACGGTGTGGGGCCTCCTAGGGCTTCTACGGCTGCGGGTTCAATCGTCATACCATAGTATCTGCAGCAGACGCGGGTCCACACCCGGGAAAGCCAGCAGGCGCTGGCGCAGAGAGACAAGGCATGAACAACAAGCCCCGCAAGAAGCCCGAAGAACTGCGCAGCCAGCAATGGTTCGGCAGACAAGACCGCGACGGTTTTGCCTACCGCAGTTGGGTCAAAGGCAAGGGTGTGCCGCACGACCAGTTCGACGGCCGCCCGGTCATCGGCATCTGCAACACCTTCAGCGAACTCACACCCTGCAACAGCCACTTCCGCACGCTGGCCGAACAGGTGAAGATCGGCGTCTACGAAGCGGGTGGTTTCCCGCTGGAGTTCCCGGTCATGAGCCTGGGCGAAACGCTGCTGCGCCCCACCGCCATGCTCTACCGCAATCTGGCCAGCATGGACGTGGAAGAAAGCATCCGCGGCAACCCCATCGACGGCGTGGTGCTGCTGATGGGCTGCGACAAGACCACGCCCAGCCTGCTGATGGGCGCCAGCAGCGTGGACCTGCCCACCATCGGCGTCAGCGGCGGCCCCATGCTCAGCGGCAAGTGGCGCGGCCAGGAACTGGGCTCGGGCACTGGCGTGTGGAGCATGAGCGAACAGGTGCGAGCCGGCACGCTGAAGCTGCAGGACTTCTTCGAAGCCGAAAGCTGCATGCACCGCAGCCACGGCCACTGCATGACCATGGGCACCGCCAGCACCATGGCCAGCATGGTCGAAGCGCTGGGCGTGGGCCTGCCGGGCAACGCCGCCTACCCCGCGGTCGATGGCCGCCGCAACGTCATCGCGCGCAACGCCGGCCGGCGCATCGTGGAGATGGTGCACACCGACCAGAAGCTCAGCAGCATCCTCACGCGCGAGGCCTTCGAAAACGCCATCCGCACGCTGGCGGCCATTGGCGGCAGCACAAATGCCGTCATCCACTTGATCGCCATTGCTGGCCGCATCGGCGTGAAGTTGACCATTGACGACTTCGACCGCCTGGCCAGCGAACTGCCCTGTCTCGTGAACCTGCAGCCCAGCGGCGAACACCTGATGGAAGACTTCTGCTACGCCGGCGGCCTTCCCGTGGTCATGAAGGAGATTGCGTCGGTGCTGCACCTGGACGCGGTCACCGCCAACGGCCAGACCGTGGGCCAGAACATTGCCGACGCGCAGAACTTTGACCCGCGTGTCATCAAGACCATGGCCGCGCCGTTCAAGGACAAGGCCGGCATCGCCGTGCTGCGGGGCAACCTCGCGCCACGCGGTGCCGTCATCAAGCCCAGTGCCGCCACGCCTGCGCTGATGCAGCACACCGGCCGTGCGGTGGTGTTCGAAGACAGCCACGACTTCCATGCCCGCATCGACGACGAAAACCTGGACGTCGACGAGACCTGCATCCTGGTGCTGAAAAACTGCGGCCCCAAGGGCTACCCCGGCATGGCCGAGGTCGGCAACATGCCGCTGCCGCCGAAGGTGCTGCGCAAGGGCATCACGGACATGGTGCGCATCAGCGACGCACGCATGAGCGGCACGGCCTACGGCACCGTGGTGCTGCACACCGCGCCCGAGGCCGCTGCCGGTGGCACGCTGGCGCTGGTGAAAAACGGCGACCTGATCACGCTGGACGTGGCCGGCCGCCGCCTGCACCTGCACGTGGACGACACCGAGCTGGCCACCCGCCGCGCCAACTGGCAGCCCCCTGCGCCGGCCATGGACAGCGGCTACTGGAAGCTCTACATCGACCACGTGCTGCAGGCCGACGAAGGCGCCGACCTCGACTTCCTGCGCGGCTGCCGCGGGTCCGCCGTCCCGAAGGACAACCATTGAAAGCCATCGCATGAGCAAGATTGCCCTTGTCACCGGCGCCGGCAGCGGCATCGGCCGCGCCTGTGCGCTGGGCCTGCTGGCCGAAGGCTGGGCAGTCGCCCTGCTGGGCCGCCGTGCCGAAGCGCTGCAGGAAACTGCCGCCGCTGCGGGGGTACACGCCGGCATGGCCATGCCCTTGCCCTGCAACGTGGCCAACGAACAAGAGGTGGCCGAAGCCTTTGCCCGCATCAAGGAACGTCACGGCCGCCTGGACCTGCTGTTCAACAACGCCGGTGGCGGGCTCACGGCCAAGACACCCGACCTGGTCACCGGCGCCGAATGGCGGCAGATTGTCGACGTCAACCTGAACGGCGCCTTTTACTGCCTGTCGCAGGCCTTCAAGCTGATGAAGGAACAGCAGCCCATGGGCGGCCGCATCATCAACAACGGCAGCATCTCAGCCTACACCCCGCGCCCCGGTTCGATTGCCTACACCGCCACCAAACACGCGGTGAGCGGCCTGACCAAGACCGCGGCGCTGGACGGCCGGCCCTACGACATCGCAGTCGGTCAGATCGACATCGGCAATGCCGCCAGCGAGATGACCTCGCGCATGGTGGACGGTGTGTTGCAGGCCGACGGCAGCATGCGGCCCGAACCGCGCATGGACCTGCAGGCCGTGGTCGATACCTTCCTGGCCATGTCGCGCCTGCCGCTCACCGCCAACGTGCTGTTCACGACCGTGATGGCCACCAAGATGCCTTACGTGGGCCGCGGCTGAAGCATGCAGACGAGCACATGAACATCGGCTTCATCGGCGCCAGCGGCCTGATGGGCCATGGCATGGCCAAGCGCCTGCAGGCCAAGGGACATACCTTGTCCATCACGGTTCGAAGCCGTCCGGAACGGGTGTCCGACCTCTTGCAAGGTGGTGCCACCGTGGCCAAATCGGCCGCCGCCATGGCGTCAGGCAGTGAGATCGTCTTCATCTGCGTCACCGGCTCGCCGCAGGTGGAGTCGGTGATGCTGGGCGAAAACGGCTTGCTGGCCGGAGCCACGGACGGCCTGCTGGTCGTCGACTGTTCGACCAGCGAACCCGCTTCGACCGCCCACTTGCGCCAACTGTGCGCCAAACGCGGCGTGGTGCTGGTGGACGCACCGCTGTCGCGCTCGCCCACCGAAGCCGAGGCCGGGCGCCTGAACGTGATGGTGGGCGCCGAAGCCGCAGTGTTCGCGCGCCTGGAGCCGGTGATCCGCTGCTTTGCCGAAAACGTCTTGCACATGGGCGGCCCGGGTGCGGGCCACACCATCAAGCTGCTGAACAACTTCGTGGCGCAAGCCGTCTGCACGGCCACGGCCGAAGCTTTTGCCGTGGGCCAGAAGGCGGGCGTCGACCTGCACAAGTTCGTTGAACTGGTGACCGCCGGCCCCCTGAACAACGGCCTTTTCCAGGGCATGGCCAAGACCTTGAACGGTGACCTGAGCGGCCTGCTCTTCGAGCTGGACAACGCGCGCAAGGACGTGCGCTACTACACCCACCTGGCCGAGAGCCTGAACGTGCCCAGCGTGATGGGCGAAGCCGTGCACCAGAGCTTGAGCATCGCCAGCGCGCTGGGTCATGGCAGCAAGTACGTGCCGTCGCTCGTCGAGGCCCAAGAACAACTCAGCGGCACACCGATCGTGCCGCGCTGAAGAGGACACCCCACCATGAGTTCCAGCCCCACCGGCCGCCTGGCCGGCAAGACCGCCTTCATCACCGCCGCTGGCCAGGGCATCGGCCGCGCCGTGGCGCAGGCCTTCGTGCGTGAAGGTGCGCGCGTCATCGCCACCGACATCAATGAAGAACTGCTGGCTGCGCTGAAAGCAGAGACGGGCTGCACGACCCAGCGCCTGGACGTCACCGACCCCGCGGCCGTGACCGCTGCCGCAGCCACGCACGGCCCCGTGAACGTGCTGTTCAACGGCGCCGGCTACGTGCATGCCGGCACGGTGCTGGACTGCACCGAAGCCGACTGGGACTTTGCCTTCAACCTGAACGTGCGCAGCCAGTTCCGCACCATCAAGGCCTTTGTGCCGGGCATGCTGGAACTGGCCAAACAACAGGGCGGTGGCGGCAGCATCATCAACGTGGCCAGCGTGGCCGGCAGCATCAAGGGTGCGCCCAACCGCTTCGTGTACGGCACCACGAAGGCCGCGATCATTGGCCTGACCAAGGCGGTGGCGGCCGACTTCATGACCCAGGGTGTGCGCTGCAATGCGATCTGCCCCGGCACCGTCGAATCACCCTCGCTGCGCGACCGCATCGTGGCGCAAGCCAAGGCCAGCGGCCAGACACTGGCGCAGGTGGAAGCGGCCTTCGTCTCGCGCCAGCCCATGGGCCGGCTGGGCAAGGTCGACGAAATCGCAGCGCTGGCCGTGTACCTGGCCAGCGACGAGTCCTCATTCACCACCGGCACATCCCAAGTCATCGACGGCGGCTGGAGCAACTGACGGCCCCCAGGCTCACTTCTTTCGCCACCCCCCGAGGGGGCTCATGCAGCGGCCCGGCAGAGCCGGATCCGCGCATGGCCTTGATCGGGACGGCCACCACAGACTCTCACTGGAGAACACATGAAACTGCTCAGACACGGCCCCAAGGGCCAGGAAAAACCCGGCGTGCTCGACAGCGATGGCCGCGTGCGTGACCTCAGCGCGCTGATCGCCGACATCACACCCTCCACGCTGTCACCGGCCGGCCTGGCCGCGCTGCGGGCGCTGGACATCAACGCGCTGCCCGCGGTGCCCCAGGGCACGCTGGCGGTGCCCTGGTCGGGCCTGGGCAAGTTCATCGCCATCGGCCTGAACTACGCCGACCACGCGGCCGAGTCCAACATGCCGATCCCGAAAGAACCGATCGTGTTCACGAAGACCGTGGACAGCGCGGTCGGCTGCAACCACGCCGTGGTGCTGCCCAAGGGTTCGGTGAAGGGTGACTGGGAGGTTGAGCTCGGCGTGGTCATCGGCACCCGTGCACGCTATGTGTCGGAAGCCGACGCGCTGAAGTTCGTGGCCGGCTACTGCGTCGTCAACGACGTGTCGGAACGCGAATACCAGCTCGAACGGGGCAGCCAGTGGGACAAGGGCAAAGGCTGCGACACCTTCGGCCCCACCGGCCCCTGGCTCGTGACCACCGACGAAGTGGGCGACGTGCAGAACCTGTCGATGTGGCTCGACGTCAACGGCAAACGTTTCCAGACCGGCAACACCAAGACCATGATCTTCAGCGTGGCGCAGATCGTCAGCCACCTGAGCCAGTTCATGACGCTGAACCCCGGCGACCTGATCACCACCGGCACACCCCCGGGTGTGGGCATGGGCATCAAGCCCGCGCCGGTGTACCTGAAGCCGGGCGACGTGATGGAGCTGGGCATCGAAAAGCTGGGCCAGCAGAAACAGACCGTGCACGCCTGGAACCCCGACCGGATCGACAACTGAGACAGGCAGCGCCATGTCGTCCAGCCCGGCCATCCGCATCCACGCGGCCGACAACGTCGTCATCGCGCGGCGTCAGCTGCTGGGTGGCACGGCCATCGCAGAAGAGGGCATCACGGTCAGTGGCCTGGTGCCACCCGGCCACAAGGTGGCCACACGCAGCATCGCGGTGGGTGAAGCGGTGCGGCGCTACAACCAGATCATCGGCACCGCCACGCAGGCCATCGCACCCGGCCAGCATGTGCACACGCACAACCTGGCCTTCAGCAGCTTCGAGCGCAGCCATGAACCCGGCGCCGGCGCATCGCCCACGGCCTACGTGCCCGAGCCTGCCACCTTCATGGGCATCGTCCGGCCCGACGGCCGTGTGGCCACGCGCAACTACATCGGTGTGCTGACCAGCGTGAACTGCAGCGCCACGGCGGCACGTGCCATCGCCGACCACTTCCGGCGCGACATCCACCCGGAAGCATTGGCCGACTATCCCCACGTCGACGGCATCGTGGCGCTGACCCACGGCATGGGCTGCGCCACCGCCAGCGACGGTGAAGAGCTGCTGGTGCTGCGCCGCACACTCGGCGGTTATGCGCGCCACGCCAACTTCGCTGCCGTGCTGGTGGTGGGGCTGGGCTGCGAGACCAACCAGATCCAGGGCCTGGTGGCACAGGAAGGCCTGCAGGAAGGCGCCTGGCTCGTCACCTTCAACATCCAGGACACCGGCGGCACGGCCAAGACTGTGGCGCGTGGCATCGAAGAGATCAAGCGCCTGCTGCCCCATGCCAACCAAGTGAAACGAGTGCCCGTGCCGGCCAGCCACCTCACCGTCGGCCTGCAATGCGGCGGCAGCGACGGCTACAGCGGCATCAGCGCCAACCCGGCGCTGGGCGCGGCGGTCGACCGCCTGGTGCAACACGGCGGCTGCGCCATCCTGAGCGAAACGCCCGAGATCTACGGTGGCGAACACCTGCTCACCCGCCGTGCCATCAACACCGCCGTGGCCGACAAGCTGCGTGCCCGCATCGCCTGGTGGGAGGCCTACACCGCCCGCAACGGCATGCAGATGGACAACAACCCCTCGGCCGGCAACAAGGCCGGCGGCCTGACCACGATTCTGGAAAAAAGCCTGGGCGCCATCGCCAAGAGCGGCACCACGAACCTGGTGGACGTCTACGAATTCGCCGAACGCATCACCGCTCGTGGCTTTGTCTACATGGACACCCCCGGCTACGACCCGGTTTCAGCCACCGGCCAGGTCGCGGGTGGCGCCAACCTGATCTGCTTCACCACCGGCCGCGGCAGCGCCTACGGCTGCGCGCCCTCGCCTTCGCTGAAGCTCAGCACCAACACGGCGCTGTGGACCAAGCAGGAGGACGACATCGACATCGACTGCGGTGGCATCGTCGAAGGTCTGGACGACGTGCAAGCCTGCGGTGAACGCATCTTCCAGCTGATGCTGGCCACGGCGTCGGGCCGTGCCACCAAGAGCGAAACCCACGGCTACGGGCAGAACGAGTTTGTGCCGTGGCAGCTGGGTGCGGTGATGTAGGCTGCGGGCAGCGCCCCTTGGGCGGCAAACCGTCCGCAAGCCCCTGCCATGCACTTCATTCCCGCTGTCTCGCTGATCGGCGAACCGACACTGCAACACTGGTGCCTGAGCTTCGTCGAAGGCAAGCTGCTGCTGCCTGCTGACGAAGCCCGCCTGCTGGCGCCGCTGCCCCTGCAAAGCTGGCACCACGAAGCCGATGCCCGCCACTACCTGGGCCGACTGGACGGCCTGGACTGCTGGGCGCTGCGCCTGTCCGCGGCGCCCGAAGGCTGGCGCCCGGTGCCGCTGCGCGCCGCGATGATGGGCTTTCCGGAAGCCCTGGCCGGCCTGGCCAGCCGCGCCGCGCAGGTGTTGGACTGGGACCGCACACACCGCCACTGCGGCGTCTGCGGCACGGCCACCGAACAGCAAGCCGGCGAACGCGCTCGCCGCTGCCCGGCGTGCGGCCACAGCGCCTACCCCCGCATCAGCCCGGCCATGATGGCGCTGGTATGGCGCCCAGGCCAGCTGCTGCTGGCGCGGGCACCGCACTTCGTGAACCAGATGTACAGCGCGCTGGCCGGTTTTGTGGAAGCCGGCGAATCGCTCGAAGCCTGCATTCACCGCGAAGTGGCCGAAGAAGTGGGTGTGCAGGTCGACCAGCTGCGGTATTACGGCAGCCAGAGCTGGCCCTTTCCGAACAGCCTGATGGTGGCTTTCACCGCCCGCTGGGCGGGCGGCGACATCGTGCCGCAGGCCAGCGAGATCGAAGATGCTCAGTGGTTCGACATCGACAACTTGCCCAACATCCCACCGCGATTTTCGATTTCGGGTCACCTGATACGCGACACGGTGTCGGCCATGCGCCAGCAGCCCGCGTAGCGGCGGTCGAGCCTGCCGTCGGCGTTCCCGGCGTCGCCCGTCCACCAAAGCGATGAGACCCTCACGGAAACCCGGACCCCGCGCAGCATCTGAATAGTCAAGATATGCGGACACCAGGCCACGAAGCCTGCGAGGAGGGGATCATGCCCGCATCAGCCAGGGTCCTGCCGTGCGCGTGGGTCCTTCTCATCTGCGCACTTGCGACGCCTTCGCTGCACGCGCAGAACAGCACGGGGCAACCCACGTTGGCGGCGTCCCGCGCAGAGGTCATTGCCTCAGAGAGAGACCTGCTCAAGGCATCTGGCGAGGCCAAACAGGCCTGTGAAGAGGCCGATGCAGCAGACGACCAGCTGCTGCGCGAGGGCCTGGCGCCTACAAGCCTGACCCGGACTCTTGCCAGTGCCGCTCATCTCAAGCGTCAGTTGTGCGACCAGTGGAAGGACCAGAAAACGCAGGCCGAATTGCGGGTGAAGACCGCACGCAAACAGCTGCGGGATGTCGCCGCCACGGCGGCGACATCACCTGAGCCGACATCGGCCGCTGTCCACGGTTCGGCCGAAACCGCTTTCGTGCCTGCACGGATCGACCTGGAGACCCTCGTCGGGCAGGCCAAAGAGGCACAGGATCGGGTTGGCAAGGAGCGTGCGGCGGCGCAAGGCGTCTATGAAACCGTGGACAGGGCAACGAAGACCGCTCTGGCACTGACCGCCCCCACCGACAAGGCGTGGGTAGACAAGTCCCAGCACTTGCAGGCCCAGGCCAAGGCCGCCCGCGAGGCGGGTCGTGCGGCCCAGGTGGCGGCGAACGAGTTTTTGAAGCACGCACTCGTCCTCCAGGCGTGTCTCATCACCGCCGATGCCGACTGCGCCCCCCTGAATGCCGACACTTACAGAAGAGCGACGGACGCACGCGACCGGATGAACAGGCAGATCTCGCTGTCTGAAGAAGCCCGCAAGACCCTGGACGACACCGCCGCGCGAATCGAAGTTGCCGAGAAGTGGGATAGCGAGAGTCAACGAAGCAAAGCGCTGGTGTTGACCAAGCTCATCGAGAAGTATCCGGATGCCAACGCACCCTTCACGGCAGAAGGTTTCACGATGCTGGCCAGCAGCAAGGACAAATCCGCGGCGGTGCGGCTGGGTCTGCCCAGCCTTCTGCCAGGTGGCTGGCGCGAGGTATCGCTGCTCTTCTCAGCGCCCTTGTCGGACCAGGTCTTCAGCCATGCCGACGGCCTCACCAGCTTGCCCAAGGTGGGGATCAGTTATCGCAAGGGCGGCGTCGGAAAACTCTTCGGGAGCGAGACCTACCTGCAGTCCTGGGCCTTCGGTCTGCGCCTGGGCTACGACAAGCGCATCTACTACGATGATGGCCCGATACTGCCCAAAGCGTCGACCGCCGTCCGCGTCTCGCCCTGGGATGTCTCGCTTGCCTTCATCGGCATGGACGCGTCGACCGAACGGCCCAACTCGCATGTGCTGCGCGCTGCATGGCAGCGAACCTTCAAGGAAGGTGCGACCAAGAGCAAGTGCCCCACGAGCAGTGGCGACCTGCTGGTGGTGGAATGCATCACGGGTGCCTTTGGGGCACCCAAGGCCCTCGACGCCGCCGTGCTCAGCTACCAGTTCCGATTTGCACGCGATGGCTTTGCCGTCTCGCCCACCTTGACTTACAACACGCGCAGCACGGTGACCGAAATCAGCCTGCCCTGGTACTTCATCCGCGACATGGACGACGACAAGCGCCCCTTCAACGCAGGCATCCGCGCCGACTGGACTTCAAAGGGGAAGCCCTCCATCACCGGAACCCCCCGGCACTCGTGGTCCTTCGGCGTCTTTGTCGGCACCTCCTTTTCCCTGTTCAGCAGGGCCGAGTGAGACGGGCCGGTCGCCTGCCAGAAGTCGGGGCCGGCGCTGCGTCCCCCGCCTGGCCCGCAGGCCCCACGACGACAGTTGTGCGAGTACGGGCGGCTGCTGGGCGATCACAGCAACAGCGCTGGCATGCAAGAGGCTCTGCCCGACCGGTGCCGAAGGCTGCTCCGGCCAGCATATGCGTGGCCACGCGCTGCCGGGCGCACGACACGGCCTGACTCAACTCCGCGAAGGCGAAGGCGCAGGCGTAGGCGCGGGTGTCTATCATGCGTTGATGAACCGCTGCCTGGCCCACCTGCTTGCCATCGCCCTTGTGGTGCTGGCGGCCACTGCCCTGCCCGCTTGGGCTCAGGCACCAGCTGCAGCTGCAAAAGCGGGCCCCGCGCTCAAAGTGCTGCGCCTGGCCAGCGAAAGCGAAACCGGCTTCGACCCAGCGCGTGTGGGCGACGTGCGTTCGCTGCGCGTCACCTCGCACATCTTCGAGACACTGCTGGAATTCGACCCGCTGGCGCGGCCGGTGAAGCTGCGGCCGCGCACCGCAACAGCGATGCCCGAGCCCGAAGCGGGCAGCGATTTTCGCGTCTGGACCGTCAAGCTCAAGCCCGGCATCCTGTTCACCGACGACCCGGCCTTTGGCGGCAAGCCACGTGAACTGGTGGCCGCCGACTACGCCTACAGCATCAAGCGCCTGGCCGACCCGGCCACCAAGAGCCCCGGCTGGAGTTCGATGGAACAGGCCGGCATTGCCGGCCTGGCGGCGCTGCGCAAGGAAGCCGTCGACCAGAAAAAGCCCTTCGACTACGACCGCCCGCTCGAAGGCCTGCAAGTGCTGGACCGCCACACCTTGCGTTTTGTGCTGGCCGCCGGCCGACCCCGCTTTCCGCAGTGGCTGGCCAGTGCGTCCACCGGCGCCGTGGCGCGTGAAGTCATCGAAACGCAGGGCGAACTGTCGATGCAGCACCCGGTGGGCACCGGGCCTTTCCGGCTGGCCGAATGGCGGCGTTCATCGCGCATCGTGCTGGCGCGCAACCCGGGCTACCGCGAGGTGCGCTACCACGCCGAACCGGCTGCCGACGATGTCGAGGGCCAGGCCATTCTGGTCAAGCTGAAAGGCCGCCGACTGCCGATGGTGGACCGGGTCGAGATCGCCATCATCGAAGAGAAACAGCCGACCTGGCTGGCCTTCCTGAACGGCGAAGCCGACTGGGTCGACCTGCCCGACGGCTTCACGCCGGTGGCCATGCCCGGCGGGCAGCTGGCGCCCAACCTGGCCAAACGTGGCATCCGCGCCGAACGCGTGGTGCTGCCGTCCACCTACTACACGATGTTCAACATGGAGCACCCGGTGGTCGGCGGCTACACACCCGAGCGGGTGGCGCTGCGCCGCGCAGTGGGCCTGGCCATCGACGTGGACCGCGAGATCTCGCTGTTGCGCCACGGCTCGGCGGTGGCGGCGCAATCACCGGTGGCCGTGCACATGAGCGGTTACCACCCCGCTTGGCGCAGCGAGATGAGCGACTACAGCCCGGCCCGCGCGCGAGCGCTGCTCGACCTGTACGGCTGGCGCGACCGCAACGGCGACGGCTGGCGCGAAACCCCCGAAGGCCAGCCGCTGTTGCTGCAGATGGCCACGCAGCCCAGCCAGGAGATGCGCCGCTTCGACGAGCTGATGAAACGCGACCTGGGCGCCATCGGCCTGCGCGTGGAATTTGCCACCGCCAACTGGCCCGAGCAGTACAAGGCGGCCCGCGCCGGCAAGCTGATGATGTGGTCGGTGAGCGGTCGCGCCAGCGCGCCCGACGGCATCGAAGGCCTGCTGCGTTACGACGCCGCGGCTGCCGGCGGCGTGAACCTGTCGCGTTTCAACCTGCCGCAGATGAACGACACCATCGCGCGCCTGCTGGCCCTGCCCGACGGGCCCGAACGTGAAGCGCTGTTCGACCACGCCAAGCGCCTGACCGTGGCCTGGATGCCCTACAAGCTGCGCACTCACCTGGCGGCCACGGCGCTGATGCAGCCCTGGCTCATCGGCTACCGCCGGCCGCTGTTCTGGAACAACTGGTTCGAGGTCGTGGACATCGAGCCGCACCCCGGCTGAGTTTCATCTCCGCATGAGCGAACCGACACTGCCTGCAAATTTGCCACCGCCATTGCCCGTGATCCGCCCGCGCCGCCTGCAAGCCGGCGACACGATCGGCTTGATCAACCCCTCGGGCGCCATCCACGAACGGGCGCCCTTCGAGCAAACCCACCGCGCTTTGAGCGCACTGGGTTTCAGGGTGCAGGAAGCACCCAACGCCCGCGCCCGTTACGGCCACATGGCCGGCACCCCGCAGCAGCGTGCCGACGACATCCACACGCTGTTTGCCGACCCCGCCGTGGCTGGTGTGTTGGCGGTCACGGGTGGCTCGGGTGCCAACCGCGTACTGCCGCTGCTGGACTACGGCCTGATTGGCCGCAACCCGAAGTTCCTGGGCGGTTTCTCTGACCTGACGGCTTTGATCTCGGCGGTGCACGTGAAAACCGGGCTCGTCACCTTCCATTCGCCGCTGGGCCGCTCGGACTGGAACGCCTTCAGCACCGAACACTTCAAGGCCCTGCTGATGGATGGACAGGCGGCCACGCTGCCACTGCCTTCAACCGCCATGCCGGCTGAAGCCGAAGCGGTCAGCACGCTGCGCAGCGGCCAGGCCCGTGGACCGCTGCAGGGCGGCAACCTGGCGGTGCTGACATCGCTGGCCGGCACGCCTTTCATGCCGCGGCTCGACGGCGCCATCCTCTTCCTGGAAGACGTGAACGAATACATCTACCGCGTCGACCGCATGTTGTCGACGCTGATGTTGAGCGGTGATCTGGCCAGAGTGGCCGGTGTCGTGCTGGGCGGCTTCACGAACTGCAAACCCAGCGAAGGCAGCTACGGCACCCTGACGCTGGAAGAGGTGTTCGACGATTACTTCGTGCCGCTGGGTGTGCCGGTGTTCCGCGGCGCGCCCTTTGGCCACGTGAAACACAAGATCACGCTGCCACTGGGTGTGACGGTGGAGATGGACGCCGACGCAGGCACTTTGCGTCTGCTGGAACCTGCGGTGGTTTAGTCGCGCAGGTCGGGGGCCTAAGGTGCCGCTCCCAGGCCAAACAGCTGATGCAGCGCGTCCCGGTACTGGGCATGGCCCAGCACGTCGGTGTTTTCGTGCGCGGCGCCTTTCACCAGCACGAAGCGCTTGGGCTGCACCGCCTGTTCGTACAGCGCACGGCCCAGTCGGGGTGCGATCATCGTGTCGTCCGCACCGTGCACCACCAGCACCGGCGCACCCACCCCGGCAATGCGCGAACCGGCGTCGAAACGCTGCGTGATCATCCAGGCGATGGGCACCCAGCCCCAGGCGAAGCTGCGAAAGACGTCGGGCACCGAGGTGAAACCGCCTTCGACGATGAGACCGGCTTCGTCGGTCATCTCCTGCGCCAGGCGCACCGCCACGGCAGCGCCCAGCGAATGGCCGAAGATGAAGCGGCGTGATTGCGGGTGTTCACGCGCCAGCCAATGCCAGGCTGCACGTGCGTCTTCGGCCACCAGCGTTTCCGAGGGCAGACTTTCGCTGCTGCGGCCGAAACCGCGGTAGTCGACACCCAGCACCGAAAAACCCAGTGCGTGCAGCTGGCGCATGCGCGGCGCGCTGGCACGCACGTCCCAGTGCACACCGTGCAGGAACAGCAACACCGGCGCGGTCGGGTCGGCCTGCGGCAGCCACAGGCCGTGCAGGCGAACGGCTTCGGCTTCAGGTGGGTTCGACCGGTAGTCGATCCACACATCCTGCATGCCCTTGGCCGCTTCGATGCCGGGTGCCCAGCTGCGGTCGCCGGGCATGAAGATCCAGCGCCGCTGTTCGTAGTCCACCACCGCGCAGCCGGCCAGGTGCAGGCACAGCACGCTGAAAAGCGCCAGCTTCAAGGCTGCCTGCAGCCTTTGGGTGACGGCGTGGCGGCTGGTTCTGATCAGGTGGTGTTCTTGCACGGCCGCGATGTTCGCACGGCCGCCACCATGCCCCGGCACCGCTTCAGTCGATGTCCACCACCAAGCGGTGCACCCCCACACGGCAACTGCCCACTTCCACGTGCACACGGCCCTTGCCCGCCACCACCAGCGTCACGAAACGCTCGTGGCCGTTGCCGCGGGTCGCGGGCGAAAACACACTGGGCCCGCCATAGAGGCCGCCACCCCAGCCTTCGAGATGGCCGATCTGAACGACGGCCTCGGCCGGCGCCAGCAGCGTCACACCCTCGCCCTTGGCCGTCAAGCGCAGCGGTTCGACATGCGGCAGGTCATTGGCCGACGGCACACCCACGGTGCCCAGGTAGCCGTGGTTGGCCACGCGGATGTGCACCCGCGTGTGGCCGTCGGCCTTGTCCTGCCCGACCAGCGTCAGGCTGACCCGCGGCACCAGCGCGGCCACCCGCAGAAAGGCAGCGCTTTGTGCGTTGCAGGTTTCCGGCAAGCGTTCGTACGGTGGGTTCCAGATGCCAACCCGCGGGTCGAAGCCATTCACTTCTACTTCACCCAGCTGCGGGTGCTGCACCTTCTTCCAGCCACTGAAGATGCGACCGGCGTTGTGCTGCTGGTCGAAGGCCGCCAGTGCACGCATGTCCTTGCGCGAGAACTTGCTGTAGTGGTCGACAAAAGGCTTCTTGCGCTCGATGCCCAGCTGTTTGAACACGTCCCACAGTTCAACCACGTAGGCCATGGCACCCCGCTGGTGGTAGGCGTAGTCGGACAGGTCACCGTGCAGCGGCTTGTCGGGTTCGTACAGGAACTCGTGGAAGCCGCTCACGGTGGCGTAGCCGGTGTGTTCGGTCATCCAGGCTTCGACCTGTTCGAAGATGGCCAGGTCGCCCGGGTTCATCTTGCTGTCGGGTTTGTCGCCCAAGGGGCGGATCAACACACCGCCGAAGGTGTGCAGGTTCAGCCACACCATGATGTTGGGGTGCTTCGTGGCGAACTCCATCACGGCGCGTGTTTCCGGCGCGCTGCCCGGGTAGTGGCCGGCGCCGATCTGTTGCGGCTCGGGCGCCCAGCTGTAGGGAAAGTTGCGGTTGAAGTCGTACTGGTTGTCGCCCAGGAAGTAGGGGTCGGGAATGGTGCGGCCGTCGAAATTGGCGATGCGGCCTTCGGGGTACAGCCGGTAGCAGGGGCCAACGTCCTCGGGCTGGCGCGCCACCATCACGGCCGGCACCAGGGGCTGGCCGTCGTCGCCTCGCAGTTCGACCAGTTCACCGTCGGGGTCGGCACGGCGCATGTAGCCGGTGTGGCCGTCGCCGTCGATGTCTTCCGACACCCAGCGTGCGTGGCCCTGGTTCACGCGGTCGTCCACTGGGCTGCTGCGCACATAACGGCCGACTTTCAGCACCTCTTCTGCCCCATCGGGCGAGATGCGCGGCACGATGTAGAAAAGTGTCTCGCGGATGACCTGCGCCATGTGCGCCGGCAGCGGTTTGCCACCGGCCGCGTTGGCGCCGCCGTGGATCTGGATGATGTCTTCGGCAACCGCCAGCGCCACGCTGGAGCCGCACACTTCGCTGGCGTGCATATTGCCGTCGATCCACACGGCCGGCCTTGAGCGGCCGGGCACATCGGGTTCACCGGCACCGTGGCCGATGGTCAGCAACGCGATGTCACGGCCCGCGGCGCTTTTGCCGATGGAGCCCAGGTGAACGATGCCGGGGTGCTGTGTTGCCCAGTCGCTGAGCTGTTGCTGGATTTCCTGGTGGTCGAGGTACTTCTGGCGAAACATGCGGTCTCCTGATGGGCGTCGCCGGATGTTGCCTCAAGGTGGCACCACCGACAGCAAAAGGCGCGCCTACCTTGAGCGTGTCGTCGTTCGCGCGCATCATTGCGCCCGATCCTTGCCTCCCGGAAAGTCCTGCATGCGACAGCACCGGCATCAAGCCCCGCCCTCCGTCGGCAGCCTGCGATTCAGCGGGGTGACTGCCTTGGCACGCTCGGCCCCGCCGCTGGCCCTGGCGCTCGCCCTGGTGCTGGCCCTTTTGCTGGTCGCCGCCTGCAGCACAGGCTCCCGCAGCGCGGCTCAACGGGTGGCACTGGTGATCGGCAATGCCACCTACGAAAACGCCACGCCACTGGCCAACCCCGGCAACGACGCCTCCGACATGTGCGCTGCGCTGAAAGCCGTGGGCTTCAGAACGCTGTGCCACACCAATGTCCGCGACCGCGAGGAATTCGACCTGCGTGTGCAGGAGTACATCGCCCAGCTCGACGAGCGCACGGTCGGTGTCTTCTACTACTCGGGCCACGGCGTGCAGGCGGGCAACGCCAACTACCTGATCCCGACCCAGGTGCAGCCGCGCTCGGCAAGCGAAGACCCGACACGTGTGCTGTACGGTGTTCACGAACTTTTTGCCCGCCTTCGGCAGCAGGCCACCGGCTTTCAGCTGGTGATCCTGGATGCCTGCCGCACCGACCTGTTTGGCCAGCGCGCCGGCCCGGCGGGGCGCGCGCTGCCGGCACGGTCGGCACTGATCCGTTCGCTGGACACCGTGGCGCGCGCCAGCAACGGGCTGCAGCCGATCCTGGATGCCCCGTCTGACACCATCGTGTTGTACGCCACCGCGTCGCGCGACACAGCCTTCGACGGCGAGGGGCGCAACGGACCGCTGACGCAGCACATCCTGAAGCACATCGGCACCCGCGGCGTGTTCGTCGAGGAGTTCATCAAGCGGGTCACGCAGGGTGTCATCAGCGACACCAGCAAGAGCTACGGCAAGCGCCAGACCCCCTTCAACTACGGCTCATTCAGCGGCCGCTTCTGCTTTGCCGGATGCCCGGGAGAAAACACACCGTCGGTGCTGACCGGGCTTTGAGCGACGCCTCAGAAGCTGGCAAACAGCCCCAGCGTCAGGCCCTGGGTCAGATCGCGTCCATCTTGTGCGCCAAAGGCCTCTTTCGAGGTCAGCGCCTGCATGCGATAGCCCAGCGTGAAGTTCACCGCCCTGACGAAGCGATCCATGCCCAGGGCATGGGTGTAGGCCAGCCCCACTTCGGAAAGTCGGTAGTCCGCATCGAAGATGACGTTGCCCGACCCGGCTGGCTTCAAACGGCCCAGGCCCATGGCCCCGTAGATGGACACCGACCCGTTCAGGGCAGCAGAAGCGTTCAGGCCCAGCACCGGCCCCCCGAGCACGTAGCGGTTCGAACCGCCGCGCTCCAGCTGCGAAACACGTTTGTAGCCCAGTGTCAGCGCCAGCCCCGGCAAAACGTAGTAGCCGCCGCTGAAGTCGACCTCCGAGCGGCTGTTCACAGCGCCGTCGGACAAGTGGTGATCGGTGGACGGATAGCCACTGAGCGAGGCCACCCAGTCCCGGTAGCGCACGGTCAGCGCAGGCAGCATCACCACCTTGTCGGCAGCCGTGACCTGCTTGAGCAGGATCGAGGGCACGCCCACCACCCCGGGGTAGTAGCCGAAAGTCGTCCATTGCGTGCTCCAGGCCTTGACGCCGACCGAGACGGTCACGCCGGTTTCCTGAGCCTGCGCCAGGGTCGCACACAACAGCGCCAACGTGCCGATTGCCTGCTTCACGGTTGTGTCCTCCTGCCATGCACGAGCTGCCCTGAACAGCCGGGCGGGCAACACATCGCGGCCACCTTGCTGCAGGCCCCTGATTTGAACGAGGTCAGGCCCGAAGCGCCACCCCCAAGCTCCCCACTGGTTGCGGCCCGGGCTGAGCGCTACAGTGTTTGGGCTACAGGCCGCCGACGAATCCAGGCGCGGCTACGCCACCAGACGGAGTTCAGCTGCTCATGTCAGCCTCTTTCACGCAGGGTGCCAAGCGCGGAGTCGCAACGTGGCGACCTTGAAGGACCTGTCGCTGTCCGTGGTCGTCAGCGTGCTTCTGCTGGCGCTGGGCATCGGTCTGGTGTTTCACTGGGTGTACCCGCGCGTCGAACCGTCGAACGAACTGGCGGGCCTGTTTTTCCTGGTGGCGGTGGTGCTGCGCCTGACGCTGGCGCGGCTGCTGGCCTGGCGGCGCAAGGCGCCGCCAGCCGCCGAACCCGAGGCGCGCAAGTGAAGGCGAGCCGGCGTTGGCTGATGGCGCTGTTGGCGGCAGGCCTGGCAGCCTGCACAGCCCCCGCCCCCGTCGAACCCGCCGCAAGTCAGCCCACCAAGGACTTTGGCGAGCCGCCGGGCGTTCGCGACAGCGTCTACCGCGTGATCGACCGCCGCAGCCCGCCCCCCGCAGGGTACGGCCTGTACACCGTGGTGCTGGTGCGATCGGCCAATCGTCCGTCAGTGCAATTGCTGTCTGAACTGTTTGCCACCACCAGCCACGCCGCCGACGCCGCGATGGCGCGGCAGAACCTGAACCTGATGACGATTCCCGTGAAAAACGCGGCCGAGGCCACCCCTGAACTGGCCACCGCCCGCCAGGCCCCACTGCCCCACGCCAGCATGGTGCTGAACCGCTTCTACGACTACGGGCAGGCGGCGCTGCTGATGGCCAGCATCTGCCGCCCGGAACGGGGCGAGGCGGTGATGAAGGCTTGCGGTTCTGTGCTGCCCGATGGGCCGCTGCTGGTCACCGCTCTGCGGCCTGTCGATGCCAGCTCGGTGTCGCAGCGCCTGCTGGTCGTCAACCTGGGCAGTGCGGCGCCGGGTGCCATGCCCGAGGTGCTGGCCGCTTACAAGCGCCAGCTGCTGCGCAAGGACTTTGCCGACCGGGCCGAGATCGACGGCTGGCGGCTGGTGGTGCTGAACGGCGCATTGAATGCTGCGCAACTGCTGCCGGGCATCAGCAAGGCCTACGCTGCGGCCCGCTGAGGCCCGCTGAGGCCGCGGCCGACGCCGGCGTGGGAAACCTCAGGCGGCCAGCCCCGCCGCCCGCCGGTAGTCGCTGGGCGCCACGCCCAGGTGAGCCCGGAACACGCGGCTGAAGTGCGCCATGTTCTGGAAGCCGAAACTCAGCGCGATGTCGGTGATCGAGCGGTGACCATGCGCGCGGTCGTCGAAGGTGTTGCGGCAGGCCTGCAGGCGGCGGTTCAGGATGTAGCCGGCCACGCCATCGGGTTCCTCGGCAAAGGCGTTGTAGAGCTGGCGGCGGCTGCAGTTCAGCGCCAGCGCCACCTTGTCCACGGTCAGCGCCGGGTCGGCCAGGTGCGCGGCCACGTGCTGCTTGATGCGTTCGCGCAGGGCTTCGCGCTGCGTCACGGCGGTGCCGATGCCGGCCAGGTCCAGCATCGACAGGTGCACAAACTGCGTGATCGCATCGCCCACGCCTTGCGCCGCGGCTTCGCTCATGCCGGGCAGTTCGCGGTAGGCCGTGCGCATGGTTTCCAGCGCCATGCGCGCGACACCGCCACTGCCGCCCAGGCGGCGCGCCATCAGCGGGTCGAGCGACAGGCCACGCTGCACCAGCGGGTCTTTGGGCACCATCACCACCAGGTGTTCGACACGCACGGGGCAGCTGACGGCATAGCTGTCGGTGGTGTCGTAGATGCTCCACTGGTCGGGTGTGACCCAGGCTTCGCGGCCCTTCTGTTCGACACCCGCGCAGCCGACGTAGGGCGCGACGATCTTCAGGTAACCGATTTCGGACTGCCGCACCTGCGCGGCCGAGCGCGTGACGCGGTGGCGGTCGCCTTCCAGCCGCGTCAGCACCACGTCGCCGGCGCGCACCGTGCTCATGCGGCCGTCGAAGGTGCCGTCGCCGTAGGTGTCGGACTTCAGGCCGTGGAACAGGCGGTCGATGCAGTCGGCCCAGAAGCCATTGCGTTCGGCCGGCGCCACCTGTGCGGTATCGATGTGCTTGACGCTCTGGCCCATGTGCTTGTCCCTTGAAGCGTTGGCAGCCTAGCGGCAGGCGCGGGGCCGTGCAACGGCGGGGGCTCCCGACTGGGGTAAGCCCTGAGCGGCCGTGCACGGCAGGTCAATGCCGGTGCATGAACAGGCAAGCAGGGTGCGGGCGCGATGACCAGAATCCTCCGGCACGGCAGCCTGCCGGCCCCAAGACCGACCCACGGAGACAAGCCATGAGCGAACATCGCCACCCCCACCCGACCCGCCGCGCCCTGATCCAGGCTGCGGCGGCCGCGCCGGCCGCGCTGGCCTTCCCTTCGCTGCTGCGGGCCCAGGCCGCACCGGTGCGCATCGGCTACACGATGGCCCGCACGGGCCCGTGGACCACCGGCGCGCAGGTCAGCCAGGAACCCAACTACCTGCTGTGGGCCGAGCAGCAGAACGCGGCGGGTGGCCTGAACGTGAAAGGAACCAAGCGCAACATCGAGCTGATCAGCAGCGACGACCGCAGTGACATCGAGACCTGCGTGCGCACCTACGAAAAGCTGATGGGCAGCGACAAGGTCGACCTGATCCTGCCGCCCTGGGGCAGCAACGCCAACTTCGCCGTCGCGCCCTTGGCCAACCGCTTCGGCTACCCCTTCCTGGCGCCCACCGCGCTGAGCCGCCGCCTGGCCGAGATGAAGCTGCCCTACTTCTTCCTGTTGCTGCAACAGCCCAAGCCGATGATGGACGCGCTGGTGGCCATGCTGAAGGAAAACGGCGCCAAGAGCGTGGCCGTGATCTACGTCGACGACCTCTTCGGCCTGGAAAACTACGCCGCGCTGAAGGTGGCGCTGGCCGGCAGCGGCATCAACATCGTCGAGGACAAGAGCTACCCACTGGGCGTGAAGGACCTGAGCCCCGTACTGCGCAGCATGAAGGACAAAAACCCCGATGCCTTCGTCGGCCTGACCTACCCGCCCGACACCATCCTGGCCAGCCGCCAGAGCAAGGAGATCGGCTTCAACCCCAAGTACTTCTACGCCAGCGTCGGCACGGCCTTCCAGCTGTACCGCAACGTGATGCAGGCCGGCGCCGAAGGTGTGCTGGGCATGGGCAGCTGGAACAGCAAGACCAGCCCGGCCGCGAAGGCCTACTACGACGCCCACGTGAAGAAGTTCGGCGCCGCGAAGGAACCCGACCGCTGGGCCAGCGGTGCCACCTGGGCGGGGCTTGAGATCCTGACCGCCGCGGTGGCCAAGGCCGGGCTGGACCGCAAGGCCATCCGCGACTACGTGGCCGGCACCGAGCACAACACCATCATCGGCAAGATCAAGTTCAGCGGCAGCGAAAACGTCGGCACGCCGGGCACCGTGGGGCAGTGGCAGAAAGGTGAGTTCGAGGTGGTCTGGCCGAAGGCGAATGCCACCTCGTCGCTGATCGCCAAGCCGGCCTGGGTTTGAAGGCTTCGTGAGCTTCGGTTCCTGGCTCGAACTCATCGCCTCCGGTTTGATCACCGGGGGCGTGTACGCGCTTGTCGCGCTGGGCCTGAACCTGCAGTACGGCTTGATGCGCATCCTGAACATCGCGCATGGCGAGTTCCTGATGGTCGGTGCTTTCATCACCTACACCGCGCATGTCACGCTGGGCATCAACCCGCTCTTGATGGTGCCGATCAGCTTCTTCCTGCTGATGGGCCTGGGCCTGGTGGTGCACCGCCTGGTGTTCCGCCGCCTCACACGCACCAGCCCCACGCTGGACATCTTCGAGGCACGTGGCCTGATGGTCAGCTTCGGCCTGATGTTCCTGGTGCAGAACTTCGCGCAGACGCTGTGGGGCGGCGACCTGCGTGGTTACGACTTCATGGCCGACCCCGTCGCCATCGGCGGAGCGCAATTTTCGGCCAACAAGCTGCTGCTGCTGTTCCTGGCACTGGCCATCAGCGTGGCGCTGATCGTCGGCTTGAACAAGACGCTGTATGGCAAGGGCGTGCGTGCACTGATGCAGTCACCCACCGGCGCGCAGCTGATGGGCATCGACACCGAACGGCTGCACCCGCTGATGTTCGGCGTGGGCCTGGGCCTGTCGGGCGTGGCGGGTTGCCTGCTGAGCATGACCTACACGATCTCGCCTTCGATGGGCGAGCCCTACACGGTGACAGCGCTGATCGTCATCACGCTCGGTGGCTTCGGCAGCATGGCCGGCGCCTTGGCCGGTGGCCTGGCGCTGGGTGTCATCGAAGCCGTCGGCATGCACTACACCAGCCCTTCGCTGAAGTCGCTGCTGAGTTACGGCATTTTCATCGGCGTGCTGCTGTGGCGCCCCAACGGTTTGTTTGTACGCAAGTGATTGCGGAAGTGCTTGCTGAAGTGATGCCACGTCCATGAAACCCACGCACCGCGACCTGCTCGTGCTCTTCGCCCTGGCCGGCTGGGCCGCTGCCCTGCCCCACTACGCCAGCGAGTTTGTGGTGTCGATGGCGTTGACCTGCCTGATGTACGCCACGCTGTCGTCGAGCTGGGGCCTGTTCTGCGGCAGCACACGTTACCTGTCGCTGGCCACGAGCGCCTTTTTCGGCATCGGCGCCTACACCAGCGCGCTGGCGCTGGAACAGCTGCCGTGGCTGGTGGCCATTGGCCTGGGCGCGACGCTGGCGGCAGCCGTGGCGGTGGTCATGGGCGCGGCCGTGCTGCACCTGCGCGGCACCTACTTCGCGGTGCTGACTTTCGGCATGACCGAGCTCATCCGCCACGCCATCACCTACTGGGAAAAACAAGTCACCGGCACCGTGGGCCGGGTGCTGATGGTGGTACCCGACCGCGACACCATCTACCTCACCGTGCTGGGCCTGGCGGTGCTGGCGGTGCTGACCAGCATCGCCGTGCGGCGCAGCCGCTTCGGCCTGGCGATGGCCGGCATTGGCGCCGACGAACAACGGGCGCAAACGCTGGGCGTGAACACGCGGCTGGTGAAGATCGCCGGTTTTGCGCTGATCGCCGCTTTTGCCGGCGCGGTGGGCGCGGCGATGAGCGTGCGCTGGACCTACATCGACCCGCACACCGTCTTCAACCCCTTCATCGGCTTCCAGACCGTGTTGATCGCCTTGATCGGCGGCGCGGCAACGCTGTGGGGCCCGCTGATCGCGGCGGTGGTGTTCAGCGTGCTGGCCGAAACACTGCGGCTGCAGGCACCGCAGATCTACATGATGTCGCTCGGCCTGCTGCTGATCCTGTGTGTGTTGTACCTGCCAGGCGGCCTGGCCAGCCTGCGTGCGCAGACCTTCCGCCAATGGGGCGACGACCTGCGCAGCGGCTGGCGCGAGCTGTTCACGCGCAAGAAGGCCGAGGACGCCGCATGAACGGCCACCCCCTGCTGGAAGCCCGCGACGTCACGGTGCGCTTCGGCGGCCTGACCGCCGTGGACAGCGTCAGCGCGGCTTTTGCGCCCGGTGAACTGGCCGGCATCATCGGCCCCAACGGTGCCGGCAAGACGACCTTCTTCAATGCGCTGTCGGGTGTGGTGATGCCCACGTCGGGTGAGCTGTTTGCCCAAGGCAAACGGCTGACGGGCGCCGCGCCCCACCGTTTTGCGCAGCAAGGGGTCGCACGAACTTTCCAGACACCGCGGGTGTTCGCCGATCTCGACGTCACGGCCAACATCAACTTCGGTTTGCAGTTCGCCGGCCGGCATCGCACGGCATCGTGGTTGCTGAAGGACACCACCAGCATCCTGAACCTCATCGGCCTGGCCGAGCAGGCTGCGCTGCCGGCGGCGGCCATCACACCTTCGCAGCAGCGGCTGCTGGAAATCGGCATGGCGCTGGCCACACGGCCCAAGCTGTTGCTGCTGGACGAAGTGGCCGCCGGCCTGACCGAAAGCGAGGTTGAAGCGATGGCGCAACTCATCCGCCGCCTGCGCGACGAACTGGACCTGACGGTGATCTGGATCGAACACGCGGTGACGACGCTGCTGCGCCATGTCGAACGTGTGATCGTGTTGCACCAGGGCAAGAAGATTGCCGACGGCACACCGGCCGAGGTGATTCGAAATGCCGAAGTGATCGAGGCCTATCTCGGCGACGAGATGGCAGAGCCGGCATGAAAAACGACATCGAAGCCGCACTTCACCGCAAGCTCGCCCACCTGAAGGTCCAGGCCCTGAGCGCCGGCTACGGCAACTTCCTGGTGCTGCGCGACCTGACGCTGGAAGCACGCCCCGGCCTGACCGTCATCCTGGGCCCCAACGGCGCCGGCAAGACCACCTTGCTGAAGGCCATTGCCGGGCTCATTCCGCGCGGTGGCAAGCTGCTGCTGGACGAACAGCTGATCGAACGCGACGCCAAACCCGCCACCATCGTGCAGCGTGGACTGGCGCTGGTGCCCGAAGGCCGCCAGCTCTTTCCGCAGATGACGGTGGCCGAGAACCTGGAACTGGGCGGCTGGCTCAGCACCCCAGCGCAACGCGCGGAACGCGTCGAACAGGCCTTCAAGGACTTTCCCAAGCTGGCCGAACGTGCCCGCCAGCTGGCCGGCACGATGAGCGGCGGCGAACAGCAGATGGTGGCCACGGCGCGCGCGATGATGAGCGCACCACGCCTCTTGATGCTGGACGAACCCTCGCTCGGCCTGGCACCCAAGATGGTGGACGAACTGCTGGCCATCGTGCGCCGCATCGCCGACGCCGGCACCACCGTGTTGATGGTGGAGCAGAACGTCCGCAAGGCCCTGGCCGTGGCCGACCGCGGCTACGTGATGGAACGCGGCCGCCTGGTGGCCAGCGGGCCGGCGACGCTGCTGGCACGGTCCACCGTCATCCGCCAGGCCTACCTGGGCCAGGCCACCCCGAACACCTCACCGAACGCCAAGGAGAACAGCGTGCCCGACCTCACCATGTTGATCAACGGCCTGAACGTCAGCGCCGAAAAAGGCGCCACCTTCGAGCGCCGCAACCCGCTGGACGGCGCCGTGGTGACACGTGCACCGGCCGCCAGCGTGGCCGACGCGGTGGCCGCCGTGGACGCGGCAGCCGAAGCCTTCAAGACCTGGAGCCAGACGGGCCCGAGCCTTCGCCGTGCACTGCTGCTCAAGGCAGCCGACGCGCTGGAAGCCAAGACGCCGCAGATCATCCAGGCAGTGTCGGCAGAAACCGGCGCCACCGGCATGTGGGGCGGCTTCAACGTGATGCTGGCCGCCGGCATGATCCGCGAAGCGGCATCGCTGACGACGCAGATTGCAGGCGAGATCATCCCGTCCGACGTGCCCGGCAGCCTGGCCATGGGCGTGCGCCAGGCCGCGGGCGTGGTGCTGGGCATCGCACCTTGGAACGCGCCGGTCATCCTGGGTGTGCGTGCCATCGCCACGCCGCTGGCCTGCGGCAACACCGTGGTCTTCAAAGGCAGCGAAAACTGTCCGCAGACCCACCAGCTCATCGCGCAGGCTTTCCAGGACGCAGGTTTCCCGCCCGGCGTGCTGAACTACATCACCAACGCCCCGGCCGATGCCGGCACGGTGGTGGAAGCCATCGTGGCGCACCCGGCGGTGCGGCGGGTCAACTTCACCGGCAGCACCCGTGTCGGCAAGCTGATCGCGATGACCTGTGCCAAGTACCTGAAGCCGGTGGTGCTGGAATTGGGCGGCAAGGCGCCGCTGGTGGTGCTGGACGACGCCAACCTGGAAGACGCCGTCAACGCTGCGGCCTTTGGCGCCTTTGCCAACAGCGGCCAGATCTGCATGAGCACCGAACGCATCATCGTCGACCAGAAAGTCGCCGACGACTTCTGCGCGCTGTTTGCGAAAAAGGCCAAGGGCCTGCCGCTGGGTGACCCGCGCAAAACCGAACCGGTGGTGCTGGGCTCGGTCATCGGCATGGGCACGGTGGAACACTGCAATGCGCTGATCGACGACGCACTGGCCAAGGGTGCCAAGCTGCTGTGCGGCGGCAAGGCCGACAGCACGCTGATGCCGGCCACGCTGCTGGACCGCGTGACACCGGCGATGCGCATCTACAGCGAAGAAACCTTCGGCCCGGTGAAGTGCATCGTGCGGGTGGACGGTGTCGAAGCCGCGGTGGCCTGCGCCAACGACAACGAATACGGCCTGTCGGCAGCGGTCTTCGGCCGCGACATCGCGCGCGCGATGAACGTGGCGCGCCGCATCGAAAGTGGCATCTGCCACGTCAACGGCCCCACGGTGCACGATGAAGCGCAGATGCCGTTTGGCGGCGTCAAGGGCTCGGGCATGGGCCGCTTCGGTGGCAAGGCCGGGGTGCATGAATTCACCGAGCTGCGCTGGATCACTGTGCAAACCACCGAGCGTCACTACCCCTTCTGAAATTGAGCCCCCAAGCTCGCTGGCGCTCGCTGCCCCCCGAGGGGGGTGTCCCCGAACGGCCCGGCGGAGCCGGTTCCGTCGGGGGAAGCTTGGTCGAGGCGCGAATGCCTGACACTTGAGGGCCCTGGCATCAACGAACGCGCCCCGTGCAATACCCCAGCTACGACCCCCAGTCCCCCATCACGCCCCTGGCCGCCGAAGAGATTGCGGCGCTGGACACGCTGCTGCAGCGCCTGGACGCCGACACGGCGATGAGCCTGGACGGCTTCGACGGTTACCTGACCGCGTTTGCCACCGGCCCCGCCGCGCTGCGCGAGATGCCCACGGCCGACTGGCTGCCGCTCATCTGGGGCGGCGACCCGGCGGGCAGCGAAGAGGCTGCGCCTTTTGCGACCAAGCGCCAGCGCAAGAACACCGTCGTGATGGCGCTGCGGCACCTGCGCCACCTGAGCGGCCAGCTGCGCAACCAGCCCGACGACTGGGAACCCATCTTCAGCATCGCCGAACAAGGCGCCGAAGAACTGATCGACGCGCGCGAGTGGTGCATGGGTTTTCTGCAGGCGGTCGACCTGATGCCTGATGTTTGGGGCGACGCCTGGTCCGACCCTGCGATGGCGCCGCTGCTGGCGCTGGGCGGCGGCCTGGAAGGTGCACCTGCTGCAGCGGACGAGACACCCGACCTCGACGACCCCGCCGTCTGCGACGAACTCAGCCGCGCCGTGCCCGACGCCGTGCTGCAACTTCAGGCGCGATTCGGCGGCTGAAGCTGCAGCAGCGACGTGGCCAGCGCCTCGGCCACTTCGATGCCGTCGACACCGGCGGACATGATGCCGCCGGCGTAACCCGCGCCCTCGCCCGCCGGGTACAGGCCCTTGACGTTCAGGCTCTGCCAGTCCTTGCCGCGGGTGATGCGCAGCGGTGACGAGGTGCGGGTCTCGACACCCGTCAGCACCGCGTCGGGCAGGCTGAAACCGGGAATCTGCTTGTCGAAGGCCGGCAGCGCTTCGCGGATCGCGGCCAGCACATAAGGCGGCAGGCTGGGCCTTTGTGCATCGGCCAACGCGGTGAAGTGCACGCCGGGTTTGTACGACGGCATCACCGCGCCCACGGCCGACGAAGGCTGGCCCTTGATGAAGTCACCCACCAGCGCGCCGGGCGCCTGGTAGCCACCACCACCCAGTTCATAGGCACGCGATTCCCAGAAACGCTGGAAAGCCATGCCGTCCAGCGGGCTGACCGGTCCGTCGCCCGGGGTCTGCCGGTAGTCTTGCGGGCTGATGCCCACGACGATGCCGGCGTTGGCATTGCGCTCGTTGCGGCTGTACTGGCTCATGCCATTGGTCACCACGCGGTCGACTTCCGACGTGGCCGCCACCACGGTGCCACCCGGGCACATGCAGAAGCTGTAGACACCGCGGCCGTTGCTGGCGTGGTGCACCAGCTTGTAGTCGGCCGCGCCCAGGATCGGATGGCCGGCACTGGGCCCGAAACGGGCGCGGTCGATCAGGCTCTGCGGGTGTTCGATGCGAAAGCCCACCGAAAAGGGCTTGGCTTCCATGAACACACCACGTTCATGCAGCATCGTGAAGGTGTCGCGTGCGCTGTGGCCCAGGGCCAGCACCACATGATCGGCGTCGAGTTGTTCGCCGCTTTTCAAGGTCAGGCCGCGGATCGCACCTGCTTCGATGCAAACATCCACCACCTGCTGCTCGAAGCGGATCTCACCACCCAGCGCAGTGATGTCGGCACGCATCTTCTCGATCATGCTGACCAGACGGAAGGTGCCGATGTGCGGCTTGCTGACAAACAGGATTTCTTCCGGCGCACCGGCTTTCACAAATTCGGTCAGCACCTTGCGCGTGAGGTGGCGCGGGTCGGAAATCTGGCTCCACAGCTTGCCGTCGCTGAAGGTGCCGGCGCCGCCTTCGCCGAACTGCACGTTCGATTCCGGATTCAGCACCCCCTGGCGCCACAGCCCCCAGGTGTCCTTGGTGCGCTGGCGAACATCTTTGCCACGCTCCAGCACGATGGGCGCCAGCCCCATCTGCGCCAGCACCAGCGCCGCAAACAGCCCGCAGGGCCCGAACCCCACCACCACCGGCCGCAAGCGCCCGCTGGCCCGGAAATCGGCCGGCGCATGGCCGACGAAGCGGTAGCGAGTGTCAGGCGCTGGCCGAATGTGCTGATCACCAGCATGCCGTGCGAGCACCCCCGCTTCATCGTCGACCTCACAGTCCACGGTATAGACCAACACCACCGCCGACTTCCGCCGCGCGTCGTAAGCGCGCCGAAACACCGTGAAGCCCTTCAGCGCCCCATCAGCCAAGCCCAGACGTGACAAAACCGCCGGGCGCAAAGCCTCGGCGGTGTGTGTCAGTGGCAGCGGCAGTTCAGTGATGCGCAGCATAGAAACCGCGATCAAGCTTCCCGCCGCGGATCCGGCTTTGCCGGTCCGCCAGCGGACGGCCCCCCCGGGGGGGTGGCGAGCGCCAGCGAGCCTGGGGGCCTACGCTCCAGCTTGGGGGCCTATTCTCTTTATCCGCCCTTTTTCGGCCGCTTTCCCGGGTTCTTCTTGCTGCGTGTGTGCGAGCCCCGCTCCAGGCTGACCTTCTGGCCGCGCTTGGTGGTGACGGTCACGCCAACAGGGGCGGCAGGACGGGGTGAGGCCTTGCGGTCGGCTTCGGTGACGATCTTGTTGCCCATGGTGGAGGCTCCGTTTTCAGACAAAACCCCGGATTAGGCCACAGTTGGCCCAGCCCGGCGGCTGGCGGGCCCGCTTATTTGGCGTCGAAGGTGTTGCACTGGTTCACGTTGCCGCTGTCCAGGCCGCGTTTGAGCCAGGTCATGCGCTGCTGCGCGCTGCCGTGGGTGAAGCTCTCGGGCACGACACGCCCCGTGCCGGCTTTCTGCAAGGTGTCGTCGCCGATCTGCGCGGCGGCGTTCATGGCTTCCTGGATGTCCGACTGGTCGAGCCAGCCCTTGCCCTTCTGCGAATGGTGGGCCCACACCCCCGCCAGGCAGTCGGCCTGCAGTTCCACCCGCACCGACAACGCGTTCATCTGCTGCTGAGAGACCTTGCCGCGCATGGCGTCCACCTTGCCGGTGATGCCCATCAGGTTCTGCAGGTGGTGGCCCACCTCGTGCGCCACCACGTAGGCCTGCGCAAAGTCGCCCGGTGCGCCCATGCGCTGGCTCAAAGTGTCGAAGAAGTTCAGGTCCAGGTAGACCTTGCTGTCGCCGGGGCAGTAAAACGGACCCATCGCGCTGTCGCCGGTACCACAGGCGGTGGGTGTGGCGCCGCGGAAGAGCACCAGCACCGGCTCGCGGTAGGTGCTGCCGCTGGCCTTCAGCACCTGGCCCCAGACCACCTCGGTGTCACGCAACACCGTGCTGACGAAAATGGCGGCCTTGTCGCTGGGTGGCGGCAAGCCGGCCGGTGCCCGCTGGGACGGCGGCGCTTCCATGCCCCCGCCGCCACTCAGCAGTCCCAGCACGGTGAGCGGGTTGATACCGAAGATCCAGCCTGCCACCAAGGCGACGGCCACGGTGCCGATGCCGATGCCCCGGCCACCGATGCCGCGACCACCCCGGCCACCGCCGCCACCCGCCCCCTGGCCCCGGCGGTCTTCGACGTTTTTGCTCTGCTCGTGGCCTTCCCACTTCATGGCGGTCTCCTGCGTGTGGACCGCATTGTGGGGCGCGGCGGGCGCAGCAGCCTACCCACTCAGGTCTTGGGCAGCGTCACCCCGGTCTGGCCCTGGTACTTGCCACCGCGGTCCTTGTAGCTGGTTTCGCAGACCTCGTCGCTTTCGAAAAACAGCACCTGGGCGCAGCCTTCACCGGCGTAGATCTTGGCCGGCAGCGGCGTGGTGTTGCTGAATTCCAGTGTCACGTAACCTTCCCATTCGGGTTCGAAGGGCGTGACGTTGACGATGATCCCGCAGCGTGCGTAGGTGCTCTTGCCCAGGCAGATGGTGAGCACGTTGCGAGGGATGCGGAAGTACTCCATCGTGCGTGCCAGCGCAAAGCTGTTGGGCGGAATGACGCACACGTCCTTGTTGATGTCGACGAAGCTGTTTTCGTCGAAATTCTTCGGATCCACCACGGTGCTGTGGATATTGGTGAAGACCTTGAACTCGGGCGCGCAGCGGATGTCGTAGCCGTAGCTGCTGGTGCCGTAGCTGACGATGCGGTGGCCCTCGGCGTTGGTGCGCACCTGGCCGGGCTCGAAGGGCTCGATCATGCCGTGCTGTTGCGCCATGCGGCGGATCCACTTGTCGCTCTTGATGCTCATATTGGGCCCTGTAGAAGACCCTGATTCTAGAAGTCTGAGCTAGGATGACCGCGCTAGGAGACACAGACCATGGCCAGCCCCTTTCGCAGCGCACCCGAATTGCTGAACCAGTACGCCGAGTACCACCGCGACCGGCGCAACATCGTCACCCACTTTGTGGGCGTGCCGATGATCGTGTTTGGCGTTGGCGTGTTGCTGGCCGGTTTCAGCTTCGTGCTGGCAGGTTGGGTGCTCACACCGGCGTGGCTGGTGTTCGCCGCGGTGGCCGCCTGGTACCTGACCCGTGGCCACCTGGGCATCGGCCTGGCCACCACGGTGGGTGTGGGGCTGCTGATGGTGCTGGCGCACCAGGTCAGCGGCGCGCCGCTGCTCACCTGGCTGGCCTGGGGGCTGGGCTTTTTTGTCGTGGGCTGGATCATCCAGTTCATCGGCCACTACTACGAAGGCAGGAAGCCGGCCTTTGCCGACGACATCATCGGCCTGCTGGTCGGCCCGATGTTCGTGGTGCTGGAACTGCTGGCGCCGCTGGGCCTGTTCAAGGACCTGATGGCGCGCATCGAAGCCCACGCCGGCCCCACCTTCATCCGCGACCTGGCGCACCCGGCCACACGCTGAGCGCGCGGCCGGGGGTCGCCGCTCAGGCCCTGGCCGCCACCATCACCCCCACACCTCGGCCGCGGTCTCCACCACCAGGCGCAGCTTGTTGCGCTGCGCTTCCACCGCGATGTTGTTGCCGTGCACGGTGCTGGAAAAACCGCACTGCGGGCTCAGCGCCAACTGGTCCAGCGGTGCGTACTGCGCGGCTTCGTCGATGCGGCGCTTCAGCGCGTCCTTGGTTTCCATCTGGTCGAACTTGGTGGTCACCAAACCCAGCACGACGACCTTGCCCTTGGTCAGGAAGCGCAAGGGGCGGAAGTCGCCGCTGCGTTCGTCGTCGTACTCCATGAAAAAGGCGTCCAGCTTCATCTCGGACAGCAAGGCCTCGGCCACCGGTTCGTAGTTGCCGACCGCCGCGTGTGTGCTCTTGAAGTTGCCGCGGCACAGGTGCATGGCCAGCGTCATGCCCGGCGGTTTGCGCGCCACCACCTTGTTGATGAAGGTGGCGTAGCGGTGCGGCAGTTCGTTGGGGTCGTCACCGCGCTGGCGCGCGGCTTCGCGCATCTTCTCGTCGCACAGGTAGGCCATGTTGGTGTCGTCCATCTGCACGTAGCGACAGCCCGCGTTGTACAGCGACATCAGCTCTTCGCCATAGGCCTTGGCCACGTCGTCGTAGAACTCGGGGTCGAGCTCAGGGTAGGCCACCTTGCTGATGCCGGCACGGCCACCGCGGAAGTGCAGCATCGTGGGGCTGGGAATCGTCACCTTGGGCGACAGGCCTTCTTTTCCAAATGAGGCAACCTGGCGCTTCAGGAACTCGAAGTCGGCACGCTGGATGTCCTTGACGTGCCTGACCTTGTCGACCACGCGCATCGCCGGCGGCGCCAGTTCTTCGGTGCCGTCGGGCTTCTTGATGGTGACCGGGATGTCGGTCTTCACACCACCCAACTGGTCCAGAAAGTCGATGTGGAAGTAGGTGCGGCGGAACTCACCGTCGGTGATGCTCTGCAAGCCAATATCCTGCTGGAACTTGACGATCTCGGTGATGGCCTTGTCTTCCACCGCACGCAGCTGTTCAGCGGTGATTTCCTTCTTGACGAAAAACTGTTCCCGCGCGTCCAGCAGGTACTTGGGGCGCAGAAAACTGCCGACGTGGTCGGCGCGGAAAGGGGGCGTGGTGCGGGCAGTCATGGTGTCTCCTTGGGAAGGGTTTCAGGTGGGTGGTCAGCGCCGCAGCAGGCCCTGGATCAGGCCGGCACCGGGCACACGTTTGAGAGAGCGCTGGTTCTGCAGCGCGTCGGCCAGGTTGTTCTGCGCATTGCGCGCGTGTTCGCGCATCAAGGCCTCGGCCCGCGCGCCTTCGCGGCCGGCGATGGCGTTCAGCACCGCGTGGTGCTGTTCGTGTGCCACCACCAGGCGGTCACGGGCCCGCGGGCCGGTGGTGTTGACGATCACAAAGCTGTTGGGCGAAGCAAAAGGCAGCAGCGCGGCGCGGTCGATCTGGCGCTCGATCAGCGTGCTGCCGGCCATCGCGGCCAGGCGGCGGTGCAATTCGCCATTGAGCGTCACGTAGCGGGAAAACGCGGCCGTGCTCAGCTGCGACGGCGCCAGCAGTTCGTCGATCTGCTGGGCCGTGGCCCGTGCATCGCGCAGCACAGCCTCGGTCACACCACGTTCGGCCGCCAGACGCACCGCCAAGCCTTCGAGCGTGCCACGCAGTTCGATGGCGTCGTGGATGTCGGCTGCGGTGAAGGCCCGCACGACAAAACCACCGCCGGGCAGCGCCTGCAGCAGGCCTTCGTCCTGCAGCCGCACCAGCGCGGCGCGGATGGGCGTGCGCGACATGCCGAGTTTGTCCACCAGCGCCAGTTCGGTGACGCGTTCGCCGGCAGCAATCTCGCCGCTGACCACCAGTTCACGCAGCCGCAACTGGGCGCGCACGGTCTGCGGTGTGGTGTCGGTGTCGTCGGTGTCGATGGGGTTCATGCCTGCATGCAGCTTCTTGCTGGGTGTATACATGACGGCTCAGGTCTTGGCCAAGGCAGCACCGGCTTTCATAGCTGCCGTACCAGGCGCGAAACCCGACATTCAGCTGTCTGTGTATACAAGAGGGATTCTGCCGGCCCTGCGCCAAGGCCAGCCTCAGGGTTAGTGCCCAGGGCCGACGCCGCTCAGGCCCAGGGCAATTCGCCCTTCAGGAACTGCGCCGCTTCGACGGGAAGTTCGCTGTTGAAAAACAGCGCGGTCGGCAGGTCCACCACCAGGCGCCCGGCTTCGAGGTAAGCCACCCGCGTGGCCAGGCGCTTGGCCTGGCCCAGGTTGTGGGTGCTGAAGACCAGCGTGATGCCTTCGCCGGCCAGTTCTTCGATCAGGGCCTCGACCTCGCGCTTGGCACTGGGGTCCAGGCTGGCGGTGGGTTCGTCCAACAGCAGCAGGTCAGGCGTCAGCGCCCAGGCCCGTGCCAGTGCCAGGCGCTGTTGCTGGCCACCGGACAGCGTGCGTGCGGGCCGTTCGGCCAGCGCCTGCAGCCCCACCCGGTGCAGTGCAGCCCCGCAGCGAGGCGCACGCTCGGCCTTGGGCACACGGCGCAGCCACAGGCTGAGCAGCACGTTGTGCCGCACCGACAAGTCCAGCATGAAGGGGCGCTGGAACAACATGGCCACCACTGGCGGCCGCCCGGCCAGCGGGTGCACCTGGCGAGCAGCCGAAGGCAGCAAGCCGTGCAGCAAGCGCAGCAAGGTGGACTTGCCACTGCCGTTGGCGCCCACCAGGGCCAGGCGGTCGCCCTGGTGCAGCGTCAGCGACACCGCTCGCAGCGCATGCACCGGGCCGTAGTGCACGTCCGCTGCCTGCAAGCTCACCACGGGCCGTTTTGCGGACATCAGGCCAGCCCGCCGTTGCGCATCCAGGCGCTGCGACCGGGCAGCAGCGCCACGGCGGCGTTCACCAGGCCCACCACGGCCAGCAGCACCAGGCCCAGTGCCAATGCCAGCGGCAGATCACCCTTGCTGGTTTCCAGCGCGATGGCCGTGGTCATGACCCGCGTGAAACCGTCGATGTTGCCGCCAACGACCATCACCGCCCCCACCTCGGCCACCGCGCGGCCAAACGCGGTGAGCAGCACCACCAGCACACCAAAGCGCAAATGCACCAGCAAGAGCAGCGCGCTGAGCATGGGCCCGGCGCCCATGGAACGCAGCTGATCGCCGCCCTCTTGCAGACCATCCAGCACCAGGCGCCGCGTCAGCGCGGCGATCAGCGGCACGACCAGGATGCTTTGCGCAACCACCATCGCGGTGGGCGTGAACAGGATGCCCAGCGAACCCAGCGGTCCGGAACGGCTGAGCAGCAGGTAGACGATGAGGCCCACCACCACCGAAGGCAGGGCCAGCAGCGTGTTGACTGCCCAGACGGCCAACTGGTGACCCGGAAAACGCGCCACCGCGAGCCAGCTGCCCAACAGCAGGCCCATCACCGCCCCCACGGCGCAAGCGCTCAGGCTGACACGCAAGGACAAGGTCACGATGGCCAGCAGGTGCGTGTCGGCTTCCGAGATGAGCTGGCCCGCGAGCAGCAGGCTTTGGGAGATGGCGTCCAAGCGTCGGGAGCGGGGTCAGCAGGTGATCGAGGACGCATCAAACTGTGTGCGAAAGAGCACCAGCGCGAAGGTCGGCCGCGATTGTGATCACCGCGATGACAAGGAACCATAGGCACGGCCTTGCATAAGGCCGGTCGGGTCGCATGCCCGAAGAAAAGGCGCCCCAAGCGGGGCGCCGCACGCTCAGCCGCTGACGACGCGCACCGCAGCGCGCTGCGGTTCGGGTTCACTGTCGAAGCGCTCGGCGCCCGTGTAACACAGGAAGTGGCGGTTGGCCGCGCGGCCAAACAGCGCCATGCCCAGGCGCGATGCCAATTCATGCCCCATGGCCGTGACGCCGTTGCGCGACACGACGATGGGCACGCCCATCTGCGCCGCCTTCATCACCATTTCGCTGGTCAGGCGACCGGTGGTGTAGAAGGCCTTGTCAGCGCCTTCGACGCCATGCATGGCCATCCAGCCGGCGATGGTGTCGATGGCGTTGTGGCGGCCCACGTCTTCCACGAACATCAGCATCTGCGCCCCCTGGAACAGGGCACAGCCGTGCACCGAACCGGCCTTGCGGTGGATGCTGTCCTGCTGGCGCATGGTTTCCAGCATGCGCTGCAAGGTGCCCTGGCGGATGCGCGCGCTGACGGCGTCGGGCAGGGTCACCGTGTGCAATTGCGTCATCGCATCGCCAAAGACGGTGCCCTGGCCACAGCCAGTGGTGACCACGCGGTGCGCGGTCTTGGCAGCCATGTCGTGCACACCGTGATGCGTGCGCACGGCAGCGGCGCTGACGTCCCAGTCGACGGTGATTGACTCGACGTCGGTCACCGCGTCGATCAGGCGCTGGTTGCGCAGGTAGCCCAGCACCAGCAGTTCGGGGCTCTGGCCCAGCGTCATCAGCGTGACCAGTTCGCGCTTGTCCACGAACACGGTCAGCGGCCGTTCGGCCGGGATGTGGATGCTGCGGCGGTCACCGTACTCGTCCAGGATCGTGATCTCGCGAAGCAGCTCGCACTGCGCCCGCGTCAGGCGCGGTGCGCCAGGCACGGTTTGCCTGTCGGGCGGCGGTGCCTGCTGCCGGGCAGCGGTTTCGGAGTTGGCGGACATGGCGCGAGTGTGCGCGATTTTCCGCCTGCCTACTTCTTCACCGGTGGTGCAGCCGCCGTGGCGGCGGGGGCAGGTGCCGGCGCGGCGGTGTAGACAAATGGGCCGGGGTCGGCACAAGCTGGCGCGTCGGCAGGCTTGACGGTCTTGCCGTCCATCTTGGCCTTCGCGAAATAGGCCGCTGCGGTGCGGTCCATGCTTTTGCAGAGCTGGAAGTTGGCCACCTTGCCGCCGTGTGCGGTCTTGGCCGCGGCCTCAGCGGCCTTGGCCTTGGCGGCGTCGTCGAGCACGGGCACGGGCAACTTGGCCGAAGCCGACGCCATGGCCAAACCCAACAGCGCTGCGAAGGAAATGACGGAGAGTTGTTTCATGGTCTTGCGTCCCAAGTTCATGCCTGCGGAGCGCTCGTTCCGAGCGGCGCAGCGGGTGGTGCCGAACGATCTGCAGGAATCTTGCCGGCCTTGATGTCGTCGTACCACCACTCGTGGTGTTCCTTGGCCCAGGATTCGTCGACGTAGCCGGTGCGCATGGACTTGTAGGCGCCCTTCATGCCGATGGTGCCGATGTAGATGTGGCCGATGAACATGGCCATCATCAGCACCGCAGCGACGGCGTGCACCATGTGCGCCACCTGCATCTGGCCCCGTGTTTCGCCCCAGCCGGGCACCAGCTTGTCCAGCACCAGGCCCGAGGCCACCACCAGCATGCCCATCAGGAACACACCGCCCCAGAACAGCAGCTTCTCGCCGGCATTGAAGCGATGCGAAGGCACTTCGTGGTCGCCCATCAGGCCGCCACCCCGCCGCAGCCAGTTCCAGTCGCCCTTGGCCGGCAGGTTGTCGCGCACGAAGGTGATGAACACCACCACCAGCGACACGGCAAACACCGGGCCCAGGAAGTTGTGCACGTTCTTCAACGCAAAACTCAGCCAACCGAACAGCGTTGCGCCCAGCACCGGCAGCAGGAAAAACTTGCCGAAGGCCATGATCACGCCGGACACCGCCAGCAGCACAAAGGCAATGGCATTGGTCCAGTGCGCCGAACGCTCGAAAGGCGTGAAGCGCTGGATCTGGCGGCCGGTGTCGGTTTCGTGGCCGCCGAGCGGCCCCTTGCTGAAGTAGAAGATGGCAATCGCGCCCAGCACGATGAGCAGCAGCGCGCCACCGTAGGGAATGATCCACTGGTTGCGCACCTGCCGCCAGGCTTCGCCGGCGGTGGTGAACTGCGAGCCGGGGTACTGCACAAAGGGCTGCACCAGCACCCCCAGTTCGGAACCCTTCATCGACGTGGTGCCCGGCTGTGTGCCTGACTCGCGCACCGCACGCCACATCGGCGCGTTGTTGCCTGGCTGTGTCTTTCCACGGGTCGCATTGTTTTCATCGGGCCGTGGTTCGGCCGGGGCGACAAATCCGGCGGGCGGACCGGTCGGTGCGGCCACAGCCGGCTCGGTGGCGACGGGCGCCGCTGTCTGCGCCTGCGCGGCAAAAGGTGCACTCAGCGCCAACACTGCCGCAAGCACGAGGGTCTGGAAGCAGCCGTTCATGGCATCTCCTGGGGGCTTCGGTGGGCGGGCTTCAAGGCGCGCTGGCGCGCTGGTACTCGTTCTGGCCCTGCGCCCGGCTCTTGATCTGCTGTTCCCAGCTGGCGGCGTCGCCCTGCTTCCAGCCCGGCGCGGTGAAGGCCGGTGCCGCACCGGCGGACGGCGAAACATCGGCCTTGCGCGCATTGGCTTCTTGCGGCTTTTCCATACAGGCCGACAGCAAGAACACACCAGCCAGCAAGGGCCCGATCAGCAGCGCACGGGTCATGACTTCTTGCCTTCCGTGGGTGCGGCACCACCGACCGGTTTGCCGTAGGCGGTGCCCCAGCCCCAGACTTCGCTGCCCTTGCCGCGAGTCAGCACGCGGGTGCGGAAGATATCGGCCACCACGTCGCCGTCACCGCCCAGCAGGGCCTTGGTGCTGCACATCTCGGCGCAAGCCGGCAGCTTGCCTTCGGCCAGGCGGTTGCGGCCGTACTTCTCGTTTTCGCTCAGCGTGCCGTTGTCTTCGGGGCCGCCGGCGCAGAAGGTGCATTTGTCCATCTTGCCGCGCAAGCCGAAGGTGCCATTGCTGGGGAACTGCGGCGCGCCGAAGGGGCAGGCGTAGCTGCAGTAACCGCAGCCGATGCAGGTGTCCTTGTCATGCAGCACCACGCCTTCTGCGGTGCGGTAGAAGCAGTCCACCGGGCACACCGCCATACAGGGTGCGTCGCTGCAGTGCATGCAGGCCACGCTGATGCTCTTTTCACCCGGCACGCCGTCGTTGAGCGTGACGACCCGGCGGCGGTTCACGCCCCAGGGCACATCGTGTTCGGCCTTGCAGGCGGTGACGCAGCCGTTGCACTCGATGCAACGCTCGGCGTCGCAGATGAACTTCATTCTTGCCATGTCTGTGTCTCCTGCCGGCTTAAGCCGTGGCCTTCTCGATCTGGCAGACCGTCGTCTTGGTCTCTTGCATCATCGTCACGCTGTCGTAACCGTAGGTGGTGGCGGTGTTCACCGCCTCGCCACGCACGACCGGTGCCGCGCCGTCGGGGTAGTAGGGCAGCAGGTCCACGCCGCCCCAACGGCCCGAGAAGTGGAAGGGCAACCACACCGTTTCGGCGTCGACCCGTTCTGTCACCATGGCCTGCACGCGGATGCCCTTGAAGTCGGGCAGCGCGGCCATGGGCGGCGTCTTGAGCCAGACGTATTCGCCATTGCGGATGCCGCGGTCGTTGGCCGCCTTGGGGTTGATCTCGACGAACATTTCCTGCTGCAGTTCGGCCAGCCAGGGGTTGCTGCGGGTTTCTTCGCCGCCACCTTCGTATTCGACCAGGCGACCGCTGGACATGATCAGCGGGAAGGTCTTCCCGATGTCCTTGTTCTTGTCCTGCACCGTCTTGAAAAGCGTGGGCAGGCGCCAGAAGGCTTTCTTGTCTTCGTGCGTGGGGTACTTCGCCACCAGGTCGGCGCGGGTGCTGTACAGCGGCTCGCGATGCTTGGGCACGGGGTCGGGGAAGTTCCACACCAGTGCACGGGCCTTGGCGTTGCCAAAGGGGTGACAGCCGTGCACCTGCATGGCCACGCGGATGATGCCCCCCGAAGGGTCGGTCTTCCAGTTCTTGCCTTCGGCGGCCTTCTGCTCGGCTTCGGTGAGGTCGCCCCACCAACCCAGCTTTTTCAGCATCAGGTGATCGAACTCGGGATAGCCGGTGGTCAGGTCGGCACCCTTGGAATGTGAACCGTCAGCGGCCAGCAGCGACACACCTTCGCGCTCGACACCGAAGTTGGCGCGGAAGTTGCCGCCGCCGTCCATCACGTGTTTGCTGGTGTCGTACAGATTGGGGCTGCCCGGGTGTTTCATCTCGGGCGTGCCGAAACACGGCCAGGGCAGGCCGAAGTAGTCGCCGTCGAGCTTGTAGCCGGTTTCCTTGTCGATGCCGCCCTTGGCCTTCAGCGTCTTGATGTCGAAGACGTTCATGTTGCGCATGTGCGCCTTCAGGCGCTCGGGGCTCTGGCCGGTGTAGCCGATGGTCCACACCGACTTGTTGATCTCGCGCAGGATGTCCTCGGGCAAGGGCTCGTCCAGGCCCTTGATCTTCTGCATCTTGAAGTTCTTCACCAGCTCCTGGCCGAAGCCCAGCTTCTGCGCCAGCTGGTGCATGATCATGTGGTCGCTGCGGCTTTCCCACAGCGGCTCGATGACCTGCTGGCGCCACTGGATGCTGCGGTTTGAAGCCGTGCAGGAACCGCTGGTCTCGAACTGCGTGCAGGCCGGCAGCAGGTAGACGGCGCGGTTGGCGTTCTGGTCTTCAGCCTTGCCCGGCATCGCGGCCATCGCGGCGGTGGCGCTGGGGAAGGGGTCGATGACCACCAGCAGATCCAGCTTGTCCATGGCCCGCTTCATTTCCAGGCCGCGGCTTTGCGAGTTGGGCGCGTGGCCCCAGAAGAACAAACCGCGCAGATTGCTGTCCTGGTCGATCAGCTCGTTGTTCTCGAGCACGCCGTCGATCCAGCGCGACACGGTCATGCCGCTCTTGCTCATCATGCCGGGGGCGTACTGCTTCTTGATCCACTCGAAGTCCACGCCCCAGGTGTTGGCGAAGTGCTTGAAGGAACCTTCGGCCAGACCGTAGTAGCCCGGCAAGCTGTCAGGGTTGGGGCCGACGTCGGTGGCGCCCTGCACGTTGTCGTGGCCGCGGAAGATGTTGGTGCCGCCGCCGCTCTTGCCCACGTTGCCCAGCGCAAGCTGCAGGATGCAGCTGGCCCGCACCATCGCGTTGCCGATGCTGTGCTGCGTCTGGCCCATGCACCACACGATGGTGCTGGGGCGGTTTTCACTCAGCGTGCGCGCCACCTGCAGGCAGGTGGCTTCGTCGACACCGCAGGCCTCGAGCACCTTGTCGGGTGTCCAGTTGGCCATCACGTCTTCGCGCACTTTTTCCATGCCGTAGACGCGGTCCTCGATGTACTTCTTGTCTTCCCAGCCGTTCTTGAAGATGTGGTGCAGCACACCGAACAGAAAGGGAATGTCCGAACCCGAGCGGATGCGCACGAACTGGTCGGCCTTGGCCGCCGTGCGTGTGAAGCGCGGGTCGACGACGATCATCTTGCAGCCGGTTTCCTTGGCGTGCAGCATGTGCAGCATGCTCACCGGGTGCGCTTCGGCCGCATTGCTGCCGATGTACATCGCAGCCTTGGAGTTCTGCATGTCGTTGTACGAATTGGTCATCGCACCGTAGCCCCAGGTGTTGGCCACGCCGGCCACGGTGGTGCTGTGGCAGATGCGTGCCTGGTGGTCGGTGTTGTTGGTGCCCCAGAACGACACCCACTTGCGCAGCAGGTAAGCCTGCTCGTTGTTGTGTTTGCTGCTGCCCACGAAAAACAGGCTGTCCGGGCCGCTTTGCTGCTTCAGTTCGAGCATCTTCTTGCTGATTTCGTCCAGCGCCACGTCCCAGCTGATGCGCTGGTACTTGCCGTTGACCAGCTTCATCGGGTACTTCAGGCGGAACTCGCCGTGACCGTGTTCGCGCAGTGCCGCGCCCTTGGCGCAGTGCGCGCCCAGGTTGATGGGGCTGTCGAAAACCGGCTCCTGGCGCACCCAGACGCCGTTTTCCACCACCGCGTCCACTGCGCAGCCCACCGAGCAGTGGCCGCAGATGGTGCGCTTGACTTCCACCGTGCCGGTGCCCGTGAGCCCGGCGCGGGCCGGTGCTTTGGCCTCGGCCTTTTTCACCAGCGTCAGCTGCGAAGCGGCAATGCCGGCGCCCACGCCCATGCCCGAGCGGCGCAGAAAGGCGCGGCGGTCCATGGTGGGAATCGCCCGCTGCATGCCACGGGCCAGCTGGTTGACCATGCGCGAATGGGCGGGCGATGGACTGGTGGTGTCCGAGGACTTGCGGGTCAGCAACATGAGAGGTCCTTCTTCAAGGCCGCCGAGGCGGCTGAAAGGGTGGCCGGGACGGGCCTGCAGGCAGCCGGCCCGGTGGGCCGGGCCATCGCGGTCGGTGTGTCACGCAGCCGGTGGCGCAGGTCGCCAGCGGAAAAGGCGTGTCCGGGAAACATCAGACGCGGATCAGACGCGGGCGGTCTGGTAGTAGCGCAGAACGTGTTCAGTAAGCTGGTAGCCACCGGTGGCGGCATCGGGCGCCAGCGCGGCAACCACCGGCGTGGCCTGCTGCGACAGCGGCAACACGGCAGCCGCGGCGGCCAGCGCACCGGCCGCGCCAGCACCGGCAAACAGCGTTCGCCTGGACAGGGGGGCGGCCGCCACCGCTTCGCGGCTGATCGCGGGGCTGGACAATTCGGTCTTGCTGCTCAAGGCGTCTCCTTTGTGCGCACCCCTGTGCGTGCGGGTGCTTAACCACCCCAGGATTACCGCCCACGGACCTGACGGCATCAATACGGGGCCACCCCAGGCCACTGCGACAAGTTGTCGCAAGGCCGGTCAATCTGTCGCTGCACGACAAAAAACGCAGGCCGAACCCCTGCGCAAACGAGCGGCCGTCCGCCTGCACCTGCCGCCTAAAATCGGCCCCCTTCGCAACCCCATGCCAACGCGCGGCCCCGGCCCGCCTTTCGCGCAGACTTCGTGCCAGAACGCCCCACCCTTCAGGTTGCCGTGCAAATCCAGCGCCTTCAGGCCCCCACACGCTGGGAGGACTGGCGCTTTGCCATCACCGACGTGCTGCTGGACGAAGGCCAGTTCGGCAGCCAGCCGCGGCAACTGCGCGACGACGGCAGCAGTGCCACCTTTCTGCACCCGGGCCTGCCGGTCACGCTGCACACCGACGAAGCCGAGGGCTACTACCTGAACCTGAGTTCCGGCGCGCCGGTGTGGTTCGTGATGTGGCGCTTCGACCAGCCCGACCCGCAGCAGCCGCCGCGTGCCTGGCCCGAGTTCGTGACCTTGTCCTACCACGAGGCCGGCCGCCTGCTGGACGCGCAGGAAAAAGTGGACAACGTGCCATTGCCCGAAGATGTGCGCAGCTGGCTGCAGGCCTTTGCCGACGAACACCACAAGCCCGACGTGAAGCAGCGCCGCCGGCCGCAGTCGTTCCGCGCGCCAGGTGAAAGGTAAGCAGCCCGTGCCGGTCGACGAAGCCCCTTTCCTGTCGCGCTGGGCACGCCGCAAGGCACTGGCCCGCACGGGCCAGCCTTTGCCCGAGCCCGAGCCGACCGCACCCAGCACGGTTCTGACGCCAGAGCCCGCGCCGGAAGTGCAAGTTGCAACTGCCGTGCAGCCCGTGCCCGGTGCGGCCACACCAGCGCCCGAGTCGCCCGAGCCGCCCCCCGCACTGACGCTGGCCGACGTGGCCGAGCTGACCCGCGATTCCGACTACACGGGCTTCGTCGCCCAAGGCGTCGCGCCCGAGGTCAAGAACGCCGCCTTGAGAAAGCTGTTCAGCGACCCGCATTTCAACGTCATGGACGGGCTGGACATCTACATCGACGATTACGGCAAACCCGACCCGCTGCCGGCCGGCATGTTGCGCAAGATGGTGCAGTCCAAGCTGCTGGGCCTTTTCGACGAAGAAGACAAGGCCGATGCCGCTGCTGCGGCCCTGGCGGCGCAAGAAACCGACGCCGCTGTCACCCTCACACCACCCGCCGCGCCAGCCGAGACCACACCCGAGAACCCGGCCGCCTTGGCCGAACCGGCCGAACCCCAAGCCCCGCCCCCCAACACCGCCGCCCATGAAGACCCTGCTGTGCAACTGCAACCAGACGATGACGCTGGACGCGCCGGCCCTGCGCCAGGCGCTGAGCAAAACCCCGGGCGCCAGCACTGAGGGCCTGGAGACCGTCCACACGCTGCTGTGCCGGCGTGAAGCCGCCGCCTTCCAGCGCGCGGCCAAGTCCACCGGCAACAGCGGCGACGAACTGCTGGTGGCCTGCACGCAGGAAAGCCGCCTGTTCCTGGAACTGAACGAAGCCACCGAAGGGGCGGCCAGCGTGCAGGAGCGACCCATCCACTTCGTCAACATCCGCGAGACCGGTGGCTGGAGCCGCGATCACCGTGTGTCTGCCGCCAGCAAGGGGCCTTCGACGCTGACACCAAAACTGGCCGCGCTCATTGCCGCGGCCCAGTTGCCGGCGCCCGAACCCGTGCCCACCGTCAGCTACCGAAGCGCAGGCCGCTGCCTGGTGCTGGGCGACGCCGACGCAGCCGAACAGGCCGCCGGCATGTTGGCCGACCCGTTGGACGTGAGCGTGCTCATCGGCCGCCCGGGTGGTGCCCTGGCACAAGCCCACGGCCGCGCCACCCACACCGGCCGCCTGACGCAGCTGCGCGGCTGGCTCGGCAACTTCGAAGCCGAGTGGGAAAGCCACAACCCCATCGACCTGGACCTGTGCACGCGCTGCAATGCCTGCGTCGAAGCCTGTCCAGAAGGCGCCATCGGCCTGGACTACCAGGTGAAGCTGGACGCCTGCAAAAGTCACCGCGACTGCGTGCGGGTGTGCGACGCCGCCGGCGCCATCGACTTCAACCGCCCCGCCATCGGCCACAACGACAGCTTCGACCTGGTGCTGGACCTGCGTGAGGCGCCCGCCTTCTTGCAGCACCAGCCACCGCAGGGTTACTTCCACACCGGCAGCGACCCACGCAAGCTGCTCGACGCGGTGCTGAAGCTGCGCGACATGCGCGGTGAATTCGAAAAGCCCAAGTTCTTCAAGTACCAGCACAAGCTGTGTGCCCACAGCCGCAACGAGCTGCAAGGCTGCACCGCCTGCATCGACGTGTGCAGCACCCGCGCCATCCGAAGTGACGCCTCGCGCAAGGGCAAGACCAAGGGCGAACTGGCCGGTGGTGTCATCGTCGAGCCCTACCTGTGCGTGGGCTGCGGCGCCTGCAGCACCGTGTGCCCCAGCGGCGCGATGAGCTTTGCCTACCCCGGCACGGTGGACCAGGGCAAACGCCTGCGCACGCTGCTCACGGCCTACGGCCACGCGGGTGGCCGTGACGCGGCGCTGCTGATCCACAGCGAAGGTGCGGGCACCGCGCTGGTCAATGAACTGGGCCGCGGTGCGCGTGTTGATGCCTCGCTGCAAGGCCTGCCTGCGCGTGTGCTGCCGGTGCCGGTGTGGCACACCGCCAGCCTGGGCCTGGACCTGTGGCTCAGCGCCATCGCCCAAGGCGCCAGCCAGGTGTGGGTGCTGGTGACCGACGAAGACGCGCCTGAATACCGCCAGGCGCTGGCCGAGCAGATGGCCGTGGCCCAGGCCATCCTGACCGGGCTGGGTTACAGCGGTGAACACCTGCGGCTGCTGACCACACGCGACGCCCGCGACCTGCCCGAACTGGACCGCAGCCTGCGTGCCCCGCCCGCCCGCACCGTGGCCCGCGCCGCCGCCTTCGCAGTCCAGGCCGACAAACGTGCCACGCTGGACCTGGCGCTGGATCACCTGATGGCGCAGGCACCGCAGCCGGCCGATGACATCGCCCTGCCCGCTGCCGGTTCGCCTTACGGCACGCTGCTGGTGGACAGCGGCAAGTGCACGCTGTGCCTGAGTTGCGTCAGCGCCTGCCCCGAAGCCGCGCTGGCCGACAACCCCGACAAGCCGCAGCTGAAGTTCATCGAGAAGAACTGCGTGCAGTGCGGCCTGTGCGCCAAGACCTGCCCGGAAGATGCCATCACCTTGCAGCCGCGCCTGTGGCTGGCCGACAGCGGCAAGGCACGCAAACTGCCGCGTGTGCTGGCCGAGATGGAGCCCTACCGCTGCATCAAGTGCCAGAAACCTTTCGGCACCTTGCTGGCTATCCAGAACATGCTGGATAAGCTGCAGGGCCACGCGGCTTTCCAGGGTGCTGCTGCCGACCGCTTGAAGATGTGCGGCGACTGCCGCGTGGTGGACCTGTACAGCAACCCTGGCGAAGTGCGCATCACCGACCTGTGAACATGAGCATCGACACCCCAACGTCCCCCGTCGTCTTCGGCAGTGCCGACGGCAGTGAAGAGCTGGCGCGCGCCGAGCTCTACGGCCTGCTGGCCCGCCTGTGGCTGGCGCCGCCCGACGCCGAATTGCTGCAGCAGTTCGGCACCGCCGTCACCGAAGCGCCGGAGACCGGCGCGCTGCTCGAAGGCCCCTGGCAGGCGCTGGTGGGCGCGCTGCGCAGCACCACCGTCGAAGCCGCCGCAGCCGAGCACGAAGCGCTGTTTCTGGGCGTGGGCAAGCCCGAGGTGTTTGCCTACGGCTCGTTCTACCTGGCCGGCTTCCTGAACGAAAAGCCGCTGGCCGTGCTGCGCCACGACCTGGCCGCACTGGGCCTGACACGCGACGCCGCGACGCTGGAAACCGAAGACCACATCGCCTACCTGTTCGAGGTCATGCGCTACCTGATCGCCGGTGAGGATGTCGCGGTGTGCAACCTGGAGCAGCAACGCCGCTTCTTCCGCGCCCACATCCAGACCTGGGCCGAACGCCTGTGCGAAACCGTCATCGCCCACCCACGTGCAGACACCTGGCGCGCGTTGGCGGTTTTCACGCAGAACTTCCTGGTGGTCGAGACCCAGGGTTTCGACATGCTGGAAACATGAACACGATCGACACACAAGACATCACCGGCCTGATCCTGGCCGGCGGCCGCGGCAGCCGCATGGGCGGTGTCGACAAGGGCCTGCAGAACCACCTGGGCATGCCGCTGGCCATGCATGCGCTGATGCGGCTGCAGGGCCAGGTGGGGCACATCATGGTCAACGCCAACCGCAACCTGGCGGCCTACGAGTCCATGGGTGTGCCCGTGTGGCCCGACCCGATGGGTGACTTTCCCGGTCCGCTGGCCGGCTGGCTGGCCGGCCTGGAAAATTGCGAAACACCTTATCTGCTGACGGTGCCTTGCGACACCCCGCTGTTCCCGCTGGACCTGGCGGCGCGCCTGTCACATGCCTTGCTGGCCGAAGACGCCGACTTGGCCATGGCCGCCACCGTTGAAGCGGGTCAGGTCCAGGTGCAGCCGGTGTTCTGCCTGCTGAAGACCTCGCTCATCGAGAGCCTGGTGGCCTACCTCACCAGCGGCCAGCGCAAGATCGACCGCTGGACGGCACAGCATCGCTGCGCCACGGTGGTTTTCGACGACACGCGGGCCTTCTTCAACGCCAACACCGCCGACGAACTGCGGTCGCTGCAGCAGCCCGGCAGCTGAAACCCCGCTGCCCGGCTGCCGCGCCACTCACTCCGCGCGGATGTTGGCGCGCTGGATCACCAGCTTCCAGTTGTCGTATTCGTCGCGGTAGGTCTTGGCAAACTGCTCGGGCGTGCTGCCCACGGGCTCGGCACCGGTCTTTCCCAGCCGTTCGATCATGTCCGGCGAACGCACGATGGCGTTGAGTTCGCGGTTCAGGCGCTGCACGATGTCCGCCGGCGTGCCAGCGGGGGCGAAAAAGCCGAACCAATTGCCAAATTCCATGCCCGGCACACCTTGTTCCGTCAACGTGGGCACATTGGGCAGCGATGCCGACCGCTTGGCGCCACTCACCGCCAGTGGCCGCACACGGCCCGCGGCAATGTGCGGCTGCGCCGACACGACGCTGTCCATCAGGAAACCGATCTGGCCCGCGATCAGGTCGGTCATCACGAGCCCGGTGCCGCGGTAAGGGATGTGCACGACAAACAGCCCGCCGGCGCGCCACTTGAACATCTCGGCCGTCAGGTGCGGATAGGTGCCGATGCCGCTGGAGCCGAAGTTGTACTTGCCCGGGTTTTTCTTCAGCAGGTCCACCAGTTCCCTGGCCGTGGCGGCCGGGAAACTCTGGCCCACGACCAGCACGCTGGGGGCGTTGGCCACGTGCACCACGGGCGCGAAGGATTTGAACGCGTCATAGGGCAGGCGCGGGTTCAGCGCCGGGCCAATCGAGTGGGTGGAACTGGTGGCCAGCAGGATGGTGTAGCCGTCGGCCGGGGCCTTGGCCACGATGTCCGAACCGATGGTGCCACCGGCACCGGGCTTGTTGTCCACCACCACCTGTTGCCCCAGCGCGGTGGCCAGTTGCTGCGCCAGCATGCGGCCGATGGTGTCGGTGGCACCACCGGCCGGGAACGGGATCACCAGCCGCACGGGTTTGGCCGTGGGCCAGGCCTGGGCCCAGGCGGCAGCGGGCGCGGTCAGCGCGACGACAAACAAAGCGGCGAACAGTTTTTTCATGGGGTACGGCTGCGCCTGCGACGCGTCCAAAAGAGAAGTGGTTGAGGATAACAAGCGCCTGGCCATTCGCCACCGGCCAAGCGAAGAGACCCGCGGTTCAACTCATCTGCTGCGCAAGGGCTTCGAGTTGGTCGATGCAAGTGTTCCAGCCATCGAAAAAACCCAACTCGGTGTGACGGTCGCTGCTGGCCTGGTCGGGGTGCATCACGGTGGCGGTGTAGCGTGTGCATTGACCTTCGTCGCCCATCGTGATGATGGCGGTGAAGGGCATCCAGGGGGTGGCCGGACGCCAGCCACCGGTCAGCAAGGACGTGAACACCAGGCGGCTTTGCGGCACAACTTCCAGGAATGAACCCGGGTTGTCGCTGGTACCACCGTCCGGGCCCTGCATGAAGGTGTGGAAGTTGCCACCGGCCCGCAGCTCGAATGAGCGCACGTCGGTGGTCCAGGGCTTCGGGCACCACCACTGTTTCAGCAAGTCGGGCTCGGTCCAGGCGCGCCACAGCGTGGCCCTGGGCGCACACACCCGGCGCGAAATGATCAGGTCCTTGGGGGCGGTGCTTGCGATGGCGTCAGGCATCGGGTTCCCTTCGCGGTGCAGCTGTTCGGCAAAGTCGGCCATGCGGTCGCTGCGTGCAGGCACCGATGCCGGGCCACGGCCCAGCACACCGACCACGGCGCGTCGCGTGGGGTCGGCCAGGGCGTGGAACACATCCGACAGGTTTGCACTTTGCTTAGCCATTTGGCGAGGTTCAGTGCAAGCCCTGGCCGGGGGCTAGGCCGGGGGCTAGCGCTTCTGTTTCAGCGCATTCGGCAGCTTCTGCGTCAGGCTGGCGGGCAAGCCCGGTGGGTTGGGCACGTGAACCTTCTTGGGCTTCTTGGCTTCTTTCTTGTCAGTGCCGCTCTTCTTCATGCCGGGATCTCCTTCGGGGTTTGCCGGGCCGATCATGCGCCAATGCCGGCAACGGCCTGCGCGCGCGCCACCGGCCGGGGGCCCGGTGCAATGCAACGGGCAGTAAGTCACGAATGGCCGAGCAGGGCACCCAGCCGGGCCTGCACCACGCTGCTGGACCCGGCCCGGGAACCGGCCGCGCACCGCGCCGCATGCCGACGCATCACGTTGCATCCACCCGGCCCATCGCCCTTACCGTGCAGAGCCTTCCCGTGAAGCGCATGCCTGCCGCGCCCTGGCTCTCTCATGTTCGGTCGATCCAGACCCGTTGTCATCGAATCCTACGGCCGCCGCCGATCCGGCTGGCGCATGCCCCGCTGGCTGCTGCTGTTGCTGCTGGGCACCGCAGGCGGTGCCGCTGCAGTGCTGTTTGTGCAGCAGCGCCTGCTGCCACCGCGCCTGACGCCGGCTGCCTCGGCTGAACTGCGCGGCGCCTTCGACCAGGCGGATGCCGCGCGTCTGCGCCTGCAGGCCGAGCTGAACCAGACACAGCAGCGTTTGCAGACCACGCTGGCCGAACGGCAGGCGCTCAGCGCCGAAAGCGCCAACAGCCGCGCGATGCTGACACGGCTGCAGGAAGACCTGGCCGCCGTGGTGGCCGCCCTGCCACCCGACCCTCGCGACGGCCAGGTGGCAGTGCGGGCCGCGCGCTTCAACGTCAAGGGCGGCCAGCTGAACTACGAAGTGGTGCTGTCGCGCGAACGCGCTGGCAGCAAACCGCTGCTCGGCACCCTGAAGCTGCTGGTGGCGGGTGAGTCCGGCAAGGGCAGCCCGAGCACCGTCACGCCCCATGCCATCCCCTTGCAGGTGGGCAGCCACGAGGTGGTGAGCGGCAGCGTGCCACTGCCCGAGGGCTTCACACCCCGTCAAACCACGATCCAGGTGCTTGACCGCTCGGCAGGAAGGTCTTTGGGCATGCGGGTGCTGCCCGTCAAGTGATGGCTAAACTGAACTGATGATCGAGAACTCGCCAAAGAACCCGCCAAACAAGGAACTGTCGTCGCAGGGTCTGCAGGGGCTGCACGTGGAGCCCGACCTGCCGGCCATCACCCCGCAGCGCAGCCTGACCGGCTGGCACCGGGAGCTGTGCGTGGAACTGCTGGGCGAAGGTGCCGCGCGCATCTTCGTGCGTGCGGTGCTGCGCAGCTCGCTGAAAGCTGCCGAGTTGCAGCGAGCCGTCCTGTTCCACCGCCTGGACGTGCGCTTTGCCGACCTGCCAGGTTGTGTCGAAGCCCTGCGGCATGAGCTGCAGCGCCTGGCTGCCAGCGCGCGGCGGGAACTGCCCAACAAGGCCAATCTGTTTGTGTCGCTGAGCTACGACCGCAATGCCTGGGACGCCGTCGAACAGGGCATCGACCGCTGGGCGCGGCGCTGAAGCGCTGCAGGTCGGCTTCGACAGACTTCAAGCACCCAGCAAGCCGGCGCTGACCAAGGCCGCGTCAGCCACTGCAAAGGCCATGTTGTGCCTGTCGGTGAAGGGCCCACCCCCCGGGACGACGGCACCGTCGGCATCGTGGCCAACGGCCTTGAATTTCCAGTGGCCGCCGATCCACTTCAGATGGCCCACCTGCTGGCCCTGCACATCTTCCACGCGGTAGACGGCGTTGTTGATGCGGGTCAGCCTGAGGGCCGGCACGGGGGGCTCGACAGGTTTCTGGCTCACGTGCCACCCGCCTTGGGTGACCTGAAATGCCACCAGGGCAGTGCCTTGGTCAGGCTCAGCACCTGGCCACCCTGCCCTGCGCCGTAACCCGGCACCTCGGCCAGTGTCTGGCGCCACGCCGGGCCTTGCAGCAACTGCCGCAGCAACTGCACCGCAGGCTCTTCGAGTGCATCGCGCAGGCAGACCAGGTAATAGTCTTCTTCGATCAGCGGCACGAAGCCCAGGCCGAACTGCGCCGCCGCCGCTTCGATGCCCAGGCCGGTGTCGGCCGCACCGCTGGCCACCGCCGCGGCCACGGCCAGGTGGCTGTCTTCGCTGTGCACGCCCCGGCCCGGGAGGCTGTCGGGGGCCAGCCCTTCAGCCTGCAGCAGGTGCTGCAGCAGCAGATGCGTGCCCGACCCCGGCTGGCGATGCACGAAGCTCGCACGCTGCTGCACGACATCGGCCAGGCTGCGCAGTTGCAAGGGCCTGCCTTTGGCCACCATCAGGCCCTGCACGCGACTGGCGCAGCCGATGAGTTTGTGGCGGCCGGGTTTGAGCAGCGGCTTCAGTTGCCGCGCAAACACCGGCGCACGCTTGGCCTGCGCCGGCACGTGGAAGCCCGCCACCAGGCAACGCCCCGCGGCCAGCGCACGCAGTGCGTCCATGCTGCCGGCGAATCGCAGGTCGATGTGCAGGCCGTGGTGCAGGCTGGCCCTTTCCTGCAGCAGCGGCAGGGCCATGTCGTGGCTGGCAAAGACGGTCAGCACCTGCTGCGTGCCGTCCAGCGCTTCGGCCAGCACGCGCGCCAGTTCGGCACGCAAGGCTTCGATGTGCGGCGCCAGGCGCGCCCGGGCGCGGGTTTCGGCCCACAGCAGGCGTTCGGCAAAAGGTGTCAGGCGCGCCGGCTGGCCCTGGGCCCAGGCCACCAGCGGCTGGCCCAGCGCCACCTGCCAGTGTTTGAGCTGACCCCACAGGTGGCGGTAGGAGACGCCGGTCTCGCGTGCCGCCTGCTGGATGCTGCCGTTTTCGCGCAGTGCCAGCAGAAGGTCGAACAAGGGGTTTTGCAACTCGCTGCCCTGCTGGGCTGCGGGGTCGGCCGGCGCATCGGTGCTGCCGGCTTCGAATCGGTATTGCAGATGGACACCACGGGGTTTCATGCCTGCATGGTAAGCAGGCCGCCCCTGAGCCCGTACGGGCAGACCCGACGCTTAAACTCCGGGCGCCATGACCGCACCTGCCTCCCCTGCCGAGTCCTGGCCCAACGCCACGGTGCTGGTGGTGGACGACGAGCCCGGCATGCGCAATTTCCTGGTCAAGACGCTGGCGCCCCGTGCGGGCCAGGTGATGGCCGCGGGCAGCGCCGAAGAGGCCGACGAGCTGCTGCAGCGCCACCGCTTCGATCTGGTCATCCTGGACATCACGCTGCCTGGCAAGAGCGGCATCACGCTGCTGCAGGAACTGCGCGCCCGCGGCAACCCTTGCGAGGTGGTCTTGATCACCGCCTTTGCCGACCTGGACACCGCCATCGAAGCGCTGCGCGCTGGCGCCGGCGACTTCCTGCTCAAGCCCTTTCGTGTGGCGCAGGTGCTGGGTGCCGTCAAACACGGCCTGGAACGGGCCGGCCTGAAGCGCGAGAACTGGGTGCTCAAGCGCGCCTTGCACCAGCGCACCGGTGCGGCCGATGGCCTGGTCGGCCGCAGCATCGTCATCAAGGGCCTGCAGGCGGCGCTGCACCGCGTGGCCACGGTGGACAGCACGGTGCTGCTGACGGGTGAGTCGGGCACCGGCAAGGAACTGGCTGCGCTGGCGCTGCACCGCCTGAGCCCGCGTGCGGCGGCGCCCTTCGTGCCGGTGAACTGCGCCACTGCGTCGCCGGCGCTGATCGAGGCCGAACTCTTCGGCCAGGCCGGCCACGACGGTCTCTTTGTCTACGCCCAGGGCGGCACGCTGTTCCTGGACGAGGTGGCCGAGTTGCCGCTGCCCTTGCAGGCCAGCCTGCTGCGGGTGCTGGAAAGCCGCCGCATGCGGCCGGTGGGCAGCGAACAGGAGATTGCCGTCAACGTGCGCATCGTCGCTGCCAGCAACCGCGTGTTGCGACAAGAGGTCGAGGCCGGGCGCTTCCGCGCCGACCTGTACTACCGGCTGCAGGTGGTGGAAATCACGCTGCCGCCGCTGTCATCGCACAAGGAAGACATCCCCGACCTGGTGGCGCACTTCATCGACACGCTGGCGCCGCAGCTGGGCGTCGAACCCATCGAGGTGTCGGACAACGAGATGCACTACCTGCAGCAGTACGCATGGCCAGGCAATGTGCGCGAACTGCGCAACCTGATCGAACGTTCGCTGATCGTCGGTGCGCTGAATGTCTCGGCTCTGTACCAGGGGCTGTCGCGGGCCGCACTGGCACCGGCCGCGGCCCAGGCCGCACCGATGCCGCTGGGCAGCCCCACCGACTTGCACACGCTGGAAAAACGCCACATCCTGGCGGTACTGGAACAGGTGGACGGTGACAAGACCCGGGCCGCGCAACTGCTGGGCATTTCCAGGCGCACGCTGGAACGGCGCTGCGCCGAATGGGCGCTGGTGTGACCCAGGCAGCGGCGCCGCCGCCGGCAGGCGCCCACCTCGCCAGCACGACAGCGACCCGTCTGGGCCGCTTCGCCCGCTTGTCCATCCGCAACAAGCTGCTGGTGATGGTGCTGATGCCCCTGCTGGGCGTGCTGCCGTTGCTGGGGGCTTTCCTGCTGTGGTGGGGCAGCGAAGCGGTGGACCGCCTGCTTGTCACCAAGGTGCAGTCCGACCTGGCCGTGGCCCAAGGTTATTTCGAACGTGTGCTGGCCGAGGTGGGCGCCAGTGCGATGGGCGTGGCCGAATCGGCCGCGCTGCTGCAGGCGCTGCAGCCACGCCGGGGGCCGGTGGAACCCCTGCTGCAACGTCTGGCCGGGCGCGAAAGGCTGGACTTCATCCGGCTGCTGCCACCCGACGCGGCGCTGGCCGACGGCACCAGTGTCGAGGTCTTCGAACCCGCGCAGCAAAACATGCTGGGCCCCGAGCTGCGCGACCGCGTGCCGGTGCCGCTGGTGGCCACGCGCAACGCCGCGCCCACCGCACGCGAGGTCGAAGACCGCGCCATGGTGCTGCTGGCCACGCGCGCGGTGCGCAGCCCGCAGGGTGAACTGCTGGGCCATGTGCAGGCGGGTCTGCTGCTGAACCGCAACCTGCCCTTCATCGACCACATCAATCAGATCGTCTACCCGGAAGGTTCGCTGCCGTTTTCCGAACTGGGCAGCCGTGGCACCGCCACGCTGTTCCTGGACGATGTGCGCATCAGCACCAACGTGCGCCTGTTCGGCACCGAAGCAGACCAGCGCGCCATCGGCACGCGGGTGTCGAACACGGTGCGCGAAACCGTGCTGGGCCGTGGCACCACCTGGCTGGACCGCGCCTTTGTCGTCAACGACTGGTATGTGTCGGCCTACCAGCCGCTGGCCGACGGCAGCGGCCGGCGGGTGGGCATGTTGTACGTGGGCATTCTGGAGCGGCCCTTCACCTTGTTGAAGTACGGCGCGCTGGCCAGCATCGGGGTCTTGTTTTTTGCCGTCATGATCGTCGCCGCCGCCGTTTCCCTGCGCTGGGCGCGCAGCATCTTCCGGCCGCTGGAGCAGATGGAAGCCACGATGCAGCGTGTGGAAGCTGGCAGCCTGGACGCACGTGTCGGCGCGGTGGCCACCGACGACGAAATCGGCCGCCTGGCCGGCCACCTGGACCACCTGCTGCAGGTGATCGCGGAAAACACCCGCGGCCTGGACAACAAGGTGGCCGAGCGCACGCAGGCGCTGGAACAGGCGCAGCAGCAACTGGTGCGCAGCGAAAAGCTGGCCACCGTGGGCCAGCTCACGGCCAGCATCGCACACGAGGTCAACAACCCCATCGCGGTGATCCAGGGCAACCTGGACCTGGTGCGCGAACTGCTCGGCGCCGAAGGCAGCCACAAGGTGGCGGCCGAGCTGAAGCTGATGGACGAACAGATCGAACGCATGCGGCTGATCGTGACCCAGCTGCTGCAGTTTGCCAGACCCACTGAATTTGCAGGTTATGTGGAAGCCGTCGACACGGCACGTGCGCTTGAGGACTGCCTGGTGCTGGCCGGCCACCAGATGGCCAGCACCGGCATCGAGGTGCAGCGCGACTACCGCGCCACGCGCCAGCCTTCGCTGAACCGCCATGAACTGCAGCAGGTGCTGGTGAACCTGATCGTCAACGCCATCCACGCCATGCCCCAGGGCGGCCGGCTGCGGCTGGCCACACGCGACACCGGCACCGACGGCGTCGAGATCGACGTCATCGACACCGGTGGCGGTCTGTCCGACGAACTGCTGGCCCGACTGTTCCAGCCCTTCGTCACACGCCGCCCCGACGGCACCGGCCTGGGGCTGTGGATCAGCCGCGGGCTGGTGGAACGTTACGGCGGTGACATCCGTGCGGCCAACCGGCGCGACGGCAGCACCGGCGCCGTGTTCACCGTCGCACTGAGCGTGACGCCGGCGGCCGAGACGGGTCTGGCTTCACTCGTATAGTCCGGCCGCCAACACCTGCCTGGAGAGTTCCATCCCTGCCACCCGCCGCTCATCCATCGTGTCCTTGTTTGCACTGGCCGCGACCGCTTGCGGGGGCGGTGGTGGCGGTGGCAGCACCATGGCCGGCACGGTGCGCACCGAAAGCCTGCGCTCCAGCCACACCGGCAACGGCTACCCGGTCCACATCTACGTGCCGCCCGGTGATGCCGCCGCACGTGCTGCGATGCCGGTGGTCTACCTGCTGGACGGCGATTCGCGCTTCAACACGCTGGTGGACATCGTCGAGACCTCGCGTACCCGGGTCATCATCGCGGCCATCGGCAACGAAGCGCGGCGCAACGAAGACTACGTGCCGTCCAACACCTGCACCATGGGCGGTGGCGGCCAGGTGGCCTACCTGAACTTCATTCGCCTTGAACTGACGCCTTACATCGAAGCCAACGTCGGCGGCCACCCGCTGCGTCGGGTGCTGCTGGGCCATTCACACGGCGGCAGCTTCGTGCTGTATGCGCTGTTTGCCGAAGGTGGCGCCAACCGCCACTTTGCCGCCTACCTGTCCAGCGACGCCTCCATTGCCTGCATGCAGGACACGGTCTACGGCTGGGAAGCCGCCTACGCTGCGGCCCACACCACCTTGCCGACGCGCCTGCACCTGGCGCATGCCGCCAACGTGGCCAACATCGACTTTGCCGCCCAGCTGCGAGGCCGGCGCTACAGTGGCCTGACGCTGGCGGCCCATGCTTATGGTGGTGGGCATGTGGGCATGATCCCCGTGGCCTTCGCCGACGCGCTGGCCTTCGCGCTGGCCTGAAGCCCCCACCGCTGCGCGGTGGCGGCCCTGGCCGTCAAACTCCATGCCATGACGATGACCGCTGCAAGCCCTGTTACCGCCCCAACGGCCATCGCGCTGCGCGGCCTGTGCCTGCACTACACGCTGGGCACATCGCGCATCGAAGTCCTGCGGCAGGTCGACCTGGACATCGCGGCGGGCCAGCGTGTGGCCGTGGCCGGGCCTTCGGGTTCGGGCAAGTCTTCGCTGCTGCTGCTGCTGGCGGGCCTGGAGCGCCCGGCCGCCGGCAGCGTGATGCTGGATGGCCTGGACCTGGCCACGTTGGACCGCGACGCGCTGGCCGACCTGCGCCGCGACCGCATCGGCATCGTCTTCCAGTCCTTCCACCTGCTGCCCAGCCTGAGCGCGCTGGACAACGTGGCGCTGCCGCTGCAGATGGCCGGCAAGCGACAAGCGGTGGCGCAAGCCCGTGAACTGCTGCAGAAGGTGGGCCTGGGCGAGCGGCTGCACCACCACCCCAGCCAGCTGTCGGGTGGCGAACAGCAACGGGTGGCCATTGCCCGTGCGCTGGTGCACCGGCCGCGGGTGCTGCTGGCCGACGAGCCCACCGGCAACCTGGACGACCACACCGGCGCGCTGATCCGCGAGCTGCTGTTCGATCTGCAGCGCGACAGCGGCGCGACGCTGGTGCTGGTCACACACGACCTGGACTTCGCTGCGCGCTGCGACCGCGTGCTGCAACTGCACGACGGCCAGCTGCACGGAAAAAGCCCTGCCGCTGGCACGGTCGGCCCTCACACGGCCGCGACGACGACCCATGCGCTTCCTGCTTAGCCTGGCTTGGCGCGACCTGCGCAGCGGCGGGCGGCCGCTGTGGGTGTTTGCCGCCTGCCTGGTGCTGGGTGTGGCGCTGGTGGCGGCGGGTGGTGGCCTGTACCGCCAGGTGGCGGGCTCGCTGCAGAACGACGTGCGCGCCCTCTTCGGTGGCGACCTGGAGGTGCGACAGGAAACACCGCTGGACGGCGCCGAACTGCAATGGATGCAAGGTCAGGGCGAGGTGTCCGCCATCGTTCAGCTGCGCACCATGCTGCGCGGTGCCGACGGCCGATCGCAGCTGGTGGACCTGATCAGCGCCGACAGCAACTACCCGCTGGTGGGCCAGTTGAAGCTGCAGCCCGATTTGCCGCTGGCCGGGCTGCTGGCGCAGCGCGAAGGCCGCTGGGGCATCGCACTCGACCCGGTGCTGGCACGGCGCCTGGCATTGGCTGTCGGCGACAGCGTTGAGGTGGGAGACACCACACTGCAGGTGCGTGCGCTGGTGCTGCACCAGCCCGACCGCAGTCTGCGCGCCGACTGGGGCGGCGCGCCGGTGCTGGTGGCCCAGGGTGCACTGGCGGCCACCGGCCTGGTGCAGCCGCTGAGCCGGGTCGACTACCGCTGGCGCGTCAGCACCGCGCAACCGGCAAGGGCCTGGCGCGACAGCTTCCTGGCCGCGTTCCCGCAGTCCAATGCCGAGGTGCGCACCGCAGACGGGCGCAGCGACCGCATCGCGCAGGTCATGGCGCAGGTCGGTTCGGGGCTGCTGCTGGTGGGCTTTTCAGCGCTCTTCATCGGCGGCCTGGGTGTTTTCAACAGCGTGCAGGCCTACCTGGGTGGCAAGCTGGGCACGCTGGCCACCTTGCGCGCGCTGGGCCTGCGCGACGGCCGGCTGGCCGCGCTGGTGCTGCTGCAGGTGCTGATGCTGGCGCTGCTGGCCAGCACGGCTGGTGCGGTGCTGGGTGCGCTGCTCACGCTGGCTGGTTTGCAGCTGGTGGCTGCGCAGCTGCCGCTGACGCTGGCGCCGGCCGCGCTGGTGCCGCCGCTGGCGGTGGCCATGGCATTTGGCGTGTTGACGGCGCTGGCGTTTGCGCTGCCCGCGCTGGGCCGCGCATTGACGGTGAGCCCGGCGGCCCTGTTCCGCGGCATCGACGGTGGCACTCTGCGCACGCCGCGCCTGGCCTGGGTGCTGACATCAGCCGTCGGTGTGGCCGTGGTGCTGCTGCTGTTGCTGGTGATGCCCGACCCGCGCCTGGCGCTGGCCTTCGTGGCCGTCGTGCTGCTCTTGCTGGTGCTGCTGGAAGGGGTGATGCGTGTCTTGCGCACCGGTGCCGGCTGGCTGCTGTCGCGCCCACAGTGGCAGCCCGGCTTCGAGCTGCGCGTCGCGCTGGCCGGGCTGCAAAGGCCAGGCTCGCCTTTGCGTGCGGCGCTGCTGTCGCTGGGCTCTGCCCTGACCCTGCTGGTGGCCTGCACGCTGGTGGTGGCGGCGCTGCTGCGCACCGTCAACGAAACGGTGCCGCAACAGGCGCCGGCCCTGGTGTTCTACGACGTGCAGCAAGACCAGCTGCAGACCCTGAACGACACGCTCAAGACAGCCCCCAGCCTGCAGCGTGTGCAGACCGCGCCGCTGGTGCTGGGCCGGCTGGCCGCCGTCAGCGGCCAGCCGCTGCGCGCCAGCGACGAGGCCGAGCGCCGCAACGAAGCGCGTGACGAACACAAGCTCAGCCACCGCGCCGGCAACATCGACGACGTGTTGGTCACACGGGGTGCCTGGTGGCCCGAAGGTGCCACCGACATGCCCCGGGTGGCGATGGAAGACCGCGAGGCCGACCAACTGGGCCTGCAGGTGGGCGACCAGCTGCAGTTCGAGATCATGGGCCAGGCCGTGCAGGCCGAGCTGGTGGCCATCTACGAACAGCGCCGCTTCCAGTCGCGCCTGTGGCTCGAAGCCATCTTCAGCGACGGCGTGCTCGACCCCTTCGTCACACGCCACGTCGGCGCGGCCTGGCTGTCCGCCGCTGACGCCGAGGCTGTGCAAGACAGGCTGGCGGCCGTTGCGCCCAACATCGTCACCGTGCGCACACAGGCGCTGCTGGACACCACACGCAGCCTGATGGCACGTGCCAGTGCAGGCCTGGCGGTGATTGCAGGGGCCTGCCTGGCCGCCAGCCTGCTGGTGCTGGCCAGCGTGGTGGCCGCCAGCCGCACAAGACAGGTGTATGAAGCCAGTGTCATGCACGCGCTGGGCGCACGACTTTCCAGCCTGCGCCGTGTGCTGCGCTGGGAATACACGCTGCTGGCGCTGGTGACCGCGGGCTTTGCCATTGTCACCGGCAGCCTGCTCGCGCTGAGCCTGTTGCGATGGCGCCTGGATCTGGACGCCAGCGGCCTGTACTGGACCGGGGCATCTGTTGCCCTGGCCGTCAGCGTGCTCAGCCTTGGCGCCGGCGCACAGGTTCTCGCGGCCCAACTGCGGGCCTCGCCAGCCACGCTGCTGCGCAGCGGCACGTGATTTGACCGCGACGGCCAAGGTGGGCCACACCCTGGCGGTCCACCGATCGGCGATGCGGGCGTTGAGGGATGGGGTTCACCCTGCTTCTTGACTGCGGTCAATAGCGTTCCACTCTCACTTGATTGACCATTGCGCCGCGAATCCGGTCCTGGCGGGCCTCGTGCGCAAGCAAACCGCCGCTTCCACTCGTTGAACAAGACTAGGAGACAAATCATGAATGCAGTTCATACCACCAAGGCTTTGCCCCGCCGCCTGGCCACCCTGGCCCAGTGCGTGTTGGCGAGCGTCGCCGCATTCGGCGTCAGCTCTGCCTCGGCTCAGGCCTGGGAACCCAGCAAGCCCGTCGAATTCATCATCCCTGCCGGCACCGGTGGTGGCGCTGACCAGATGGCGCGCCTGATCCAGGGCATCATCAGCAAGAACAACCTGATGAAGGGCAACATGGTGGTGGTCAACAAGTCTGGCGGCGCAGGTGCCGAGGGCTTCTTGTCCGTGAAGGAAGCCAAGGGCGACCCGCACAAGATCATCATCACGCTGTCCAATCTGTTCACCACGCCCATGGCCACCGGTGTGCCCTTCAACTGGAAGGAGATGACCCCGGTGCAGATGATGGCGCTGGATCAGTTCGTGCTGTGGGTGAACGCCGAGACACCCTACAAGACCGCCGCTGAGTACATCGCCGCAGTGAAGGCCGCCGGGCCGCTGAAGATGAAGATGGGTGGCACCGGCTCCAAGCAGGAAGACCAGATCATCACCGTCGGCCTTGAAAAGGCAACCGGCACCAAGTTCATCTACGTGCCCTACAAGGGCGGCGGCGAAGTGGCGGTGCAACTGGTAGGCGGCCACGTCAATTCCACCGTCAACAACCCGGCCGAGGCCGTGTCGCAGTGGCGTGCCGGCACGGTGCGCCCGCTGTGTGTCTTTGACGACGTGCGCATGCCGTACAAGGAAAAAGTGACGACCACGATGTCGTGGGCCGACATCCCGACCTGCAAGGAAGCGGGCGTGCCCCAGGACTACGTCATGCTGCGTGGCATCTTCATGGCGCCGGGTGTGACCCCTGCGCAGGTCAAGTACTACGACGACCTGCTGACCAAGGTTCGCGCCACCCCCGAGTGGAAGGAATACATGGAGCGTGGTGCCTTCAACACCACCAGCATGTCCGGCGACGCGTTCCGCAAGTGGCTCGAATCCGCTGAAGCCACCCACCGCACGCTGATGACCGAAGCGGGCTTCATGGCGAAGTGATCGCCCGCGGGGCTGGCGCCGCACAGGTGCCGCCCCGCCCCTTCTCCCCCCCAACATGAATCAGGGCCGAGCAAACATGCAAGGCCACCTGGATGCAGGCCGGATGCCTGCGTCTGGCCGCAGGCTTGCCCGCGGCTGCCGTTACCCGCAAGAAGGAGACTGACATGTCCGACCCACAAGACGATGACCAAGACGACACCCCTGCCATTGCCAAGAACAACACGGTTGACGCGGTGGTCGCCTTCCTGCTGCTGGCGCTGGGCTTGGTGGTGATCTTCGAAGCCCGGCGCCTGGGTGCCGGCTGGACCACCGACGGCCCGGGGTCGGGTTACTTCCCCTTCTATATCGGTGTGCTGATCAGCATTTCCGCGCTCGGCATCCTGTTCCAGGCACTGTTTTCGAAGTCGCGTGACACGGGCACCTTTGCCACGGTGAAGCAGACCAAGCAGGTGGCGTCGGTGCTGATTCCTGCGGCCATCTATGTGCTGGCCGTCACCTTCCTGGGCCTGTACCTTGCGTCGGCCATCTACATCGCCTTGTTCATGATCATCCTGGGCAAGTACTCGCCAGTGAAGAGCGTGCTGGTTGGCGTGGGCGTGAGTGTCTATTTCTTCCTGATGTTCGAGGTCTGGTTCACTGTGCCCCTCTACAAGGGCATGCTCAACCCGACCGGTTTCCTCGGCTACTGAAGCGCCAAGCTGCAGCGGAGTAAGGTCCCATGACTGAACTGAATTCACTCTTCCAGGGCTTCGCCGTCATCATGACGCCGATGAACCTGGGCCTGATGGTGCTGGGCATCGTGCTCGGTGTGCTCATCGGCGTCTTGCCGGGGCTGGGCGGCGCCAATGGCGTGGCCATCCTGTTGCCACTGACCTTCACGATGTCGCCCACCTCGGCGATCGTGATGCTGTCCTGCATCTACTGGGGCGCGCTGTTTGGTGGTGCCATCACCTCCATCTTGTTCAACATACCGGGCGAGCCCTGGTCGGTGGCCACCACGTTCGACGGTTATCCGATGGCGCAGAAGGGCCAGGCCGCTCGCGCCCTGACCTCGGCCTTCACCTCATCGTTCGTCGGCGCCTTCGTCGCCGTGGTGATGATCACCTTCCTGGCACCGCTGGTGGCCAAGTTCGCGCTGAAGTTCGGTGCACCCGAATTCTTCGCGGTCTACCTGCTCACCTTCTGCAGTTTCGTCGGCATGGGCAAGGGCTCGCCCTTCAAGACCCTGGCGGCGATGGCCTTGGGCTTTGCTTTGGCCGCGGTGGGCCTGGACACCGTCACCGGGCAGTTGCGCCTGACCTTCGGCTCCACCGAACTGATGCGCGGCTTCGACTTCCTGATTGCGGTCATCGGCCTGTTCGGCATCGGTGAAATCCTGCTGTCGATGGAAGAAGGACTGAAGTTCTCGGGCAAGACGGCCAAGATCAACATGAAGGTCGTCTGGGAAACGTGGAAGGAATTGCCGCGCTACTGGGCCACTTCGCTGCGCAGCTCTTTCGTGGGCATCTGGATGGGCATCACCCCGGGCGGTGCCACACCGGCCTCGTTCATGAGCTACGGCCTGGCCAAGAAGTTCTCGAAGAACGGGTCGAAGTTCGGCACCGGCGAAATCGAAGGCATCGTCGCCCCGGAAACCGCTGCACACGCCGCCGGCACCGCGGCCATGCTGCCGATGCTGGCCCTGGGCATCCCGGGTTCGCCCACCGCCGCCGTGCTGCTGGGTGGTCTGCTGATCTGGGGTCTGCAGCCCGGCCCGCTGCTCTTCGTCGAGCAGAAGGACTTCGTGTGGGGCCTGATCGCCAGCATGTACCTGGGCAACCTGGTCGGCCTGATCATCGTGCTGACCACGGTGCCGCTGTTTGCGTCGATCCTGCGCATCCCGTTTTCGATCATCGCGCCGGTCATCATCGTGGTCTGCGCCATCGGCGCCTACACCGTGAACACCGCGATGCTGGACATCTGGTTCATGCTGCTCTTCGGGGTCATGGGCTATGTGTTCAAGAAGCTCGACTACCCGATCGCTCCGCTGGTGCTGGCCCTGGTGCTGGGTGGCAAGACCGAAGACTCGTTCCGCCAGGCCATGCTGGTGTCGCAAGGCGACCTGAGCATCATGTTCGCCAACCCGCTGGTGGGCTCAATCACCACGCTGGCCCTGATCATGCTGCTGTGGCCACTGCTGTCCAAGCTGCTGGCCCTGGTGCGCCCGCCCAAGGTTGACGAACTGGCTGCGCAGCGGCCGGTGGACTGAAGCGAAGGAAACATCATGCCTGTCATCGCATTGACCCAGGGAATGGGCTCACTGGCCCAGGACGTCGCCGAGCAACTGGCCGAAGAACTGCAGCTGTCCACGCTGCAGCACGAGGTGGCCGAACGGGTGGCCGAGAAGATGCACGTCTCGCGCAGCCTGATCAACCGCCTGCGTGGCGGCAAGGCCGGCACCATCGAAAAGCTGCGCAGCGACCGCCATGCGATGGCGCTGTACTCGGCCGAAGAAGTGCTGGAAGCTGCAGCCAAGGGCAATGTGGTCATCCGCGGCTGGGGCGCTACGCAGTTGCTGCGCTCGGTGCCGCACATCCCGTGCATCCGCATCATGCGGCCCTTCGACAAGCGCGTGCAGTGGCTGATGGACGAGATCGACACCGACGACCGCAGCGTCGCCGAGGCCGAGATCCGCCGCAGCGACGAAGCCAATGCCAGCCGCATGCAGGACCAGTTTGGCGTGACCTGGAACGAGCCCGTGCTCTTCGACGCCGTGCTCAACACCGACCGCCTGTCGGTGGACAGCTGCGTGCAGACCATCCGCACGCTGCTGACGCGACCCGAATTCGCCGAGACCGAAGAGTCTCGAAGCCTGTTGCAGGGCCTGGCGCTGAGCGCCCATGTGCGGTCGGCCCTGCGCGCCAGCGAGCACACGCATGGCGTCGACATCGTGATCGAAAGCCGCGATGGCCGGGTGACGCTGCGTGGCATCGTGGCCAGTGTCGAAGAAAAAGCCGCTGCCCAGCAGGTCAGCACAGCTGTGGCCGGCGTCAAGGCCGTGGACGACCAACTGCGTGTGATGTCGCGCTCGAAGCTCTTCCCTTCGAACCGCCAATGAACCTGAAGCTGGCCGGCCCGCCGGGCCGATCAGATCTTGCCGCGCTGCTTCAGACGCGACAGCGTCTCGGCCGACAGGTTCAGGTAGGCCGCCAGTTCCTTCTTCGGAATGCGCTCGGCCAGATCGGCATGCTTGCGCATGAAGCGGTGCACCCGCCCCGGCGCATCCAGCAGGTGAAGCGTGATGGTGTGGGCCATGATCTCGCTCATCAGGCGCATGACTTCGTACTCGAACTCCACCTTGAAACGCGGGTGGCGGTCCATGAATTCCACCCAATGCGGCATCGACAGCTTGGCCACGCGGGCCTTGGTGACGCTGACGATGGCGTAGGGCGTGGGTGTGTTCAGGCGCCACGCGGCGTAGCTGGTCTCGATGCCGCGCTCGTCGGTGAAGCGCAGGATCATCTCCTTGGCGTCGGCGCTGGACACCACGCGCTTCAGGATGCCTTCCAGCAGGAAGTACTGCTCCATCGCGTGCACCCCCTGGTGCAGCAGGTATTCACCCTTGGCGCAGTCGACGATGACCAGCAAGCGCGCAAGCTCATCCCGCTCGGCGTCACTCATCGTCTTCAGCATGTCGTTCTGCCGAAGCTGAAGGCGAATGATGTCTCTCTCGGGGTGCTGCGCAAGCGCGATCATCGGTCCAAACACATTCAATCCCAACACTCTTCCGGCGGCCAGTTTTCGATTCTTGACCGCAGTCAACGGAGAAGAGAGTCGCCGCTTTTACCATAGCCAGCGTTCATATCGCTGCATCTCGGAGCCTGCCATGTCAGCCAACCTCGCACCTGTTGCGCATCACACCGAAGAGTCACCCATGACCGACGGTTTCAACCTCGTCATCGACGCGCTGAAGCTCAACGGCATCAAGACGATCTATGGCCTGCCCGGCATTCCCATCACCGACCTGACGCGCAAGGCGCAGGCTCAAGGCCTGCGTGTCATTTCCTTCCGCCACGAGCAGAACGCGGGCAACGCGGCGGCCATCGCCGGCTTCATGACCGGCCAGCCGGGTGTGTGCCTGACGGTGTCGGCACCGGGCTTCCTGAACGGCCTGACGGCACTGGCCAACGCCACGACCAATTGCTTCCCGATGATCCTGATCAGCGGCTCGAGCGAGCGCGAAATCGTCGACCTGCAACAGGGCGACTACGAAGAGATGGATCAGGTCGCGGTGGCCAAGTCGCTGTGCAAGGCGGCCTTCCGCGTGCTGCATGCCGAGGACATCGGCGTGGGCATTGCACGGGCCATCCGCTCGGCGGTGTCAGGCCGCCCCGGCGGTGTTTATCTGGACCTGCCGGCCAAGCTGTTTTCGCAGGCCATGGACGCCGCTGCCGGCACCGCTTCGCTGATCCAGGTGGTCGACCCGGCGCCGCGCCAGATCCCCGCCCCCGACGCCGTGCAACGTGCACTCGACCTGCTGAAGGGCGCCAAGAAGCCGCTGATCCTGCTGGGCAAGGGTGCGGCCTACGCACGTGCCGAAGCCGACATCCGCACGCTGGTCGAACGCACCGGCATTCCCTACCTGCCGATGTCCATGGCCAAGGGCCTGCTGCCCGACACCCACGAACTCTCGGCCGCCGCCGCACGTTCCTACGTGCTGCCCGAAGCCGACGTGGTGGTGCTGATCGGCGCGCGCCTGAACTGGCTGCTGTCGCACGGCAAGGGCAAGACCTGGGGTGGCAAGGACCACAAGGCCTGGGGTGGCCAGAAGTTCATCCAGATCGACATCTCGCCCACCGAAATGGACAGCAATGTGCGCATCGACGCACCGCTGGTCGGCGACATCGGTTCCTGCGTGGCCGCGCTGCTGGCCGGCATGGGTACCCAGTGGCCCAAGCCGCCTGCCGAATGGCTGAGCGCCGTTTTCGACCGCCGCAACAAAAACGTTGCCAAGATGGCCGAGACGCTGGCCAAAGACCCCAAGCCGATGAACTTCCACAGCGCGCTGAACGTGGTGCGCGACATCGTCAAGGCCAACCCCGACGCGATGCTGGTCAACGAAGGCGCCAACGCGCTGGACTTCACGCGCTCCATCGTCGACATGTACAAGCCGCGCAAGCGCCTGGACGTGGGCACCTGGGGCGTGATGGGCATCGGCATGGGCTTTGCCGTGGCGGCCGCGGTCGAGTCGGGTGAACCGGTGATCGCCATCGAGGGCGACAGCGCCTTCGGTTTCAGCGGCATGGAAGTTGAAACCATCTGCCGCTACAACCTGCCGGTGTGCGTGGTGATCTTCAACAACAACGGCGTCTACCGCGGCACCGACAAGAACATGGGTGGTGGTGACGACGTTGCACCCACGGTGTTTGTCAAAGACGCGCGCTACGAAAAGATGATGGAAGCCTTCGGCGGCGTGGGTGTCTACGCCACCACCCCGGCCGAACTGCGCAAGGGCCTGGAAGACGCCATCCGCTCGCGCAAGCCGACGCTCATCAACGCCATCATCGACGAAACCGCCGGCACCGAAAGTGGCCGCATCACCAGCCTGAACCCGGCAGCAGCCGCAAAGAAGTAACCGCCCTTTCGGCACTGATTTTCGGCACTGATTTTCGGCATTAACCCAGCAAGCAAGGAGCTCACAACATGTCTGCCACTCTTCCCCTCCAGGGCATCAAGATCATCGACTTCACGCACGTGCAGGCCGGCCCGGCCTGCACCCAGCTGCTGGCCTGGTTCGGCGCCGACGTCATCAAGGTCGAACGCCCCGGTTCGGGCGACGTCACACGCAGCCAGCTGCGTGACATTCCCGATGCCGACGCGCTGTACTTCACCATGCTGAACAGCAACAAGCGCTCGCTGACGCTGGACACCAAGAAGGCCGAGGGCAAGGCCGTGCTCGAGAAGCTGATCAAGGAGTCCGACGTGATGGTCGAGAACTTCGGCCCCGGCGCGCTCGACCGCATGGGCTTCACCTGGGACCACATCCAGAGCCTGAACCCCGGCATGATCCTGGCGTCGGTCAAGGGCTTCAGCGAAGGCCACCACTACGAAGACCTGAAGGTCTACGAAAACGTCGCGCAATGCGCTGGCGGTGCTGCGTCGACCACCGGCTACTGGAAGGGCGAAAACGCGGGCCCGACCATTTCTTCGGCCGCGCTGGGGGACTCGAACACCGGCATGCACCTGGCCATCGGCATCCTGACGGCCTTCATCGGCAAGCAGAAAACCGGCAAGGGGCAGAAGGTGTCGGTGTCGATGCAGGACTCGGTGCTGAACCTGTGCCGCGTGAAGATGCGCGACCAGCTGCGCCTGGACAAGGTGGGTTACCTGGAAGAGTACCCCCAGTACCCGCACGAAATGGAAGCCTTCGCCGATGGCGTGGTGCCGCGTGGCGCCAACGCCGGTGGTGGCGGCCAGCCGGGCTGGATCCTGAAGTGCAAGGGCTGGGAGACCGACCCCAACGCCTACATCTACTTCACGGTGCAGGGCCACGCCTGGGAACCCATCTGCGACGCGTTGGGCAAACCGGAATGGAAGACCGACCCGGCCTACACCACGCCCCGTGCACGCCAGCCGCACATCATGGAAATCTTCGCCACGGTCGAGAACTTCATCAAGGACAAGACCAAGTTCGAAGCGGTCGACATCTTCCGCAAGTTCGACATTCCTTGCGCGCCGGTGCTGTCGATGAAGGAACTGCTGCACGACGAATCGCTGCGTGCCAGTGGCTCGATCGTGGAAGTGCCGCACAAGGTGCGGGGCAGTTACTTCACCGTGGGCAGCCCGATCAAGTTCTCGGACATGAAGCCCGAAGTCACGGCCTCGCCGCTGCTGGGTGAACACACCGACGACGTGCTGGCCGAGCTGGGTTATTCGGCACAACAGATCGCCGCCATGCACGAGGTCAAGGCCGTCTGAGCCTGAGACTGCTCACCGGAGCCCGGACCTGACACGCGGCGCCCGGTGGGCGCCGTTTTTTCATCCGAACCAGAAGGGATCACGATGAGCACAACGATCGACCGCGCCACGCTGGTGGACGCAATGGGTGATGCCGTGATCGTCAGCGACGTCCAAGGGCGTGTTGTCGTCTGGAACGACGCCGCCGAGCGCATCTTCGGCTGGACAGCGGCCGAAGCGACCGGTCAGCGCATGGACATGATCGTGCCCGAGCGGCTGCGCAAGCGCCATTGGGACGGTTACGACAAGTCGATGCAGACCGGGGAAACCAAGTACGCACATGACGTGCTGCGTGTGCCGGCTGTCGACAAGGCCGGGCGCGCGATGTCGATTGCGTTCACCGTCTTCATGCTCTTCGGGCCCGACGGCAAGGTCAGCGCCTGCGGCTCGGTGATCCGCGACGAAACCGAGCGCTTCTCGCAGGACCGTGAACTGCGCAAACGCATCGTCGAACTCGAGGCCCAGCTGGCCGCCAAGGGCGCCAGTGCCTGAAGCTATCCTGTGAATCGGTGCCACGCGGCGTGGCACTGCATTCACCACTTTCACGGTACCAGACATGGGCAAAGCACTCGACGGCGTTCGCATCCTTGACTTCACGCACGTGCAGTCCGGGCCGACCTGCACACAGCTGCTGGCCTGGCTGGGCGCCGACGTGATCAAGGTCGAACGCCCCGGCGAAGGCGACGCCACGCGCAAGCAGCTGCGCGACATTCCCGGCGTGGACAGCCTGTACTTCACGATGCTGAACCACAACAAACGCTCGGTGACCATCAACACCAAGAAGCCGGGTGGCATGGCGGTGCTCGACCGCCTGATCAAGACCTGTGACGTGATGGTCGAGAACTTCGCGCCGGGTGCTCTCGACCGCATGGGCATCACCTGGGAACACATCCAGGCGCTGAATCCGCGCATGATCGTGGCGTCGGTCAAGGGCTTCGGCCCGGGGCCCTACGAAGACTGCAAGGTCTACGAAAACGTCGCGCAATGTGCCGGCGGTGCAGCATCAACCACTGGCGAAGTGGACGGCATGCCGTTGGTCACCGGCGCGCAGATCGGCGACAGCGGCACCGGCCTGCACCTGGCATTGGGCATCGTGGCAGCGCTCTACCAGCGCACGATGACCGGTCGTGGTCAGCAGGTGCTGGCGCCGATGCAGGACGCGGTGCTGAACCTGTGCCGCGTCAAGCTGCGTGACCAGCAGCGCCTGGAGCGCACCCACACGCTGCACGAGTTTCCGCAGTACCCCGACGGCAAGTTCGGCGACGCCGTGCCACGCGCCGGCAATGCATCTGGTGGCGGCCAGCCAGGTGCGGTGCTGAAGTGCAAGGGCTGGGAAACCGACCCCAACGCCTACATCTACTTCATCACCCAGGCCGCCGTGTGGCCGGCCATCTGCCAGGTCATCGGCGAACCCGGCTGGGTCGAAGACGAGGCCTTCGCCTCGCCCCAGGCGCGGCTGCTGCACCTGAAACCCATCTTCAGGCGCATCGAACAGTGGACCATGAGCAAGGACAAGTTCGAGGCCATGGACATCCTGAACAAACTCGACATCCCCTGCGGGCCGATTCTGTCGATGAAGGAAATCGCCGAAGAACCCTCGCTGCGTGCGTCCGGCACCGTGGTCGAGGTCGACCACCCCGAACGCGGCAAGTACCTGACCGTGGGCAACCCGATCAAGTTGTCCGACAGCCCCACCGACGTGAAGCGTTCGCCGCTGCTGGGCGAACACACCGCAGAGGTGCTGGGCCAACTGGGTTTTGCCGCCCAAGAAATCGAAGCACTGCGCGCCGAAGGGGCGATCTGACACCCCGGCCCGTCTGACAGAGAGCACATGAACAATCGCACCATCCCCATCGTTGCCGCGCCCGAACTGCGCCAGCGCAAGCGCTCTGCCCCCAAGGGCCGTGTCGTCGACCCGGCGGCCCTGGCCGAGGTGCAAAAACTGCTCGGCCGCGCAGAGCGTTCGCCGGCGCTGCTGATCGAACACCTGCACAAACTGCAGGACCACTTCGGTCACCTCAGTGCGCGGCACCTGGCGGCACTGGCGCGCGAGATGGGCCTGGCGCAGACCGAGGTCTACGAGGTGGCAACCTTCTACCACCACTTCGACGTGGTGAAGGAAGGCGGCGAAGCGCCAGCTGCACTGACGGTGCGGGTGTGCGAAAGCCTGTCGTGCGAGATGGCGGGGGCGCAGGACCTGCTGAAGCGCCTGCCCGCCATATTGGGCTCCGACGTGCGTGTCATCGCGGCACCTTGCATCGGCCGCTGCGAACAGGCACCTGCCGTGGCCGTGGGCCAGCATCCGCTGGCGCATGCAAGCACCGCGTCCGTGCAAGCCGCCGTCGCGGCCGGACACACCCGGCACGAACCTGAAGGCCATGTCGACTTCGACGCCTACCGCGAAGAGGGTGGGTATGCTCTGCTGAAGACCTGCATCGCTGGCGAACTGGACGTCGAGGACATCATCAAGGAACTCGAAGGCTCTGGCCTGCGTGGCCTGGGCGGTGCGGGTTTCCCGGCCGGGCGCAAGTGGCGCATCGTGCGCAACGAAGCTGCACCGCGCCTGATGGCCGTGAACATCGACGAAGGCGAACCCGGCACCTTCAAGGACCGGGTCTACCTGGAACGCGATCCGCACCGTTTCCTGGAAGGCATGCTGATCGCCGCCTGGGCCGTGGGCATCGCCGGCATCTACATCTACTTGCGCGACGAATACCACGGCTGCCGCGCTATGCTGGAAGCCGAACTCGACAAGCTGCGCGCGCGCCCGCCTTGGCCCGGCATGCCCGTGATCGAACTGCGCCGCGGTGCCGGCGCCTACATCTGCGGCGAAGAGTCCGCGATGATCGAATCCATCGAAGGCAAACGTGGCATGCCGCGGCTGCGCCCGCCTTACGTGGCGCAGGTGGGCCTGTTCGGCCGGCCGACGCTGGAGCACAACTTCGAGACGCTGTACTGGGTGCGCGAAATCCTGGAAAAGGGCGGCACCTGGTTTGCGTCGCAGGGGCGTAACGGACGCAAGGGGCTGCGGTCGTTCTCGGTGTCGGGTCGGGTCAAGTCGCCGGGTGTCAAGCTGGCGCCGGCCGGCATCACGATCCGCGAGTTGATTGCCGAGTACTGTGGCGGCATGGCCGACGGGCAAACCTTCTACGGCTACCTGCCAGGTGGTGCATCCGGCGGCATCCTGCCGGCGAGCCTGGGCGACATCCCGCTGGACTTCGACACCCTGCAGCCCTATGGCTGTTTCATCGGCTCGGCCGCCGTGGTGGTGCTGTCCGACCAGGACACCGCGGTTGGCGCGGCGCGCAACCTGATGCGTTTTTTCCAGCACGAGTCCTGCGGCCAGTGCACCCCTTGCCGCAATGGCACGGCCAAGGCCTCGGCCTTGATCGAACAGGACAAGTGGGACCTGGACCTGCTGGCCGACCTGTCGGCCGTGATGCGTGACGCCTCGATCTGCGGCCTGGGCCAGGCAGCGCCCAACCCGGTGGACTGCGTCGTGAAGTACTTTCCCGAGGAACTGACATGACGGCACGCGAGACAGTCACCTTCAGCCTGAACGGCCACGAAGTCACGGGCCTGAAGGGCGAAGCGATCCTCGAGGTCGCCAAGCGCGAAGGCATCGAGATCCCGCACCTTTGTTACAAGGTCGGGCTCGAAGCGGTGGGCAACTGCCGCTCCTGCATGGTCGAGATTGACGGCGAACGCACGCTGGCACCGTCATGCTGCCGCGCGGCCACACCCGGCATGAAGGTGCGCACCGACAGCGAACGTGCGCTGAAGTCGCAGAAGCTGGTGCTGGAACTGCTGCAGGCCGACATGCCCGAGGCCGACTACACCCGCCACAACGAGGTCGACATGTGGTCGGCGAAACTGGGCATCGGCAAGCCGCGTTTTGCAGCACGTGCCCAGCCCGCACAAGACCTGTCGCACCCGGCCATCGCCGTCAACCTGGACGCCTGCATCCAGTGCACACGCTGCCTGCGCGCCTGCCGTGACGAACAGGTCAACGACGTCATCGGCCTGGCCTTCCGCGGCGACCACGCCAAGATCGTGTTCGACATGGACGACCCCATGGGGGTGTCCACCTGCGTGGCCTGTGGCGAATGTGTGCAGGCCTGCCCCACCGGTGCGCTGATGCCGGCACGTGATGCGGCGATGACGGTGCCCGACAAGCAGGTGGCATCGGTGTGCCCCTATTGCGGCGTGGGTTGCCAGCTCACCTACAACGTCAAGGACAACAAGATCCTCTTCGTCGAAGGCCGTGACGGCCCGGCCAACCACGAGCGCCTGTGTGTGAAGGGGCGTTATGGCTTCGACTACGCCCACCACCCGCACCGCCTGACCAAGCCGCTGATCCGCCGCAAGGACGCACCGCCGAAGTCAGGCGACTTCGTGATGGACCCCGACCGCGTGATGGACATCTTCCGCGAAGCGAGCTGGGAAGAAGCGCTGGAGTTTGCCGGCGGCACGTTGCGCGAGATTCGCGACACCCACGGCCCCAAGTCGCTGGCCGGCTTTGGCTCGGCCAAGGGCAGCAACGAAGAGGCCTACCTGTTCCAGAAGCTCGTGCGCACGGGCTTTGGCAGCAACAACGTCGACCACTGCACACGGCTGTGCCACGCTTCGTCGGTGGTGGCCTTGCTCGAGGGCATCGGCTCGGGCGCGGTCAGCAACCCGGTGATGGACGTGATGAAGGCCGAGGTCATCGTCATCATCGGCGCCAACCCGACCGTGAACCACCCGGTGGCCGCGACCTGGATCAAAAACGCGGTCAAAAACGGCAGCAAGCTGGTCATCATGGACCCGCGCCGGTCCGACCTGGCGCGGCTGGCCCACCGCTTCCTGCAGTTCAAGCCCGACACCGACGTGGCGATGCTGAACGCGTTGATGAACGTCATCGTCACCGAGAACCTGGTCGACAAGAACTTCATCGCCAGCCGCACCATCGGCTACGAAGAACTGCGCCAGAACGTCGCGGCCTACACGCCCGAACTGATGGCGCCGATCTGCGGCATCGACGCACAGACGCTGCGCGAAGTGGCACGCCTGTACGCCACGTCGAAGGGCTCGATGATCCTGTGGGGCATGGGCGTCAGCCAGCACGTGCACGGCACCGACAACGCCCGCTGCCTGATTGCGCTGGCCTTGATGACCGGCCAGATCGGCCGACCCGGCACCGGCCTGCACCCGCTGCGTGGCCAGAACAATGTGCAAGGTGCGTCGGACGCGGGCCTGATCCCGATGATGCTGCCCGACTACCAGCACGTGTCGAAACCCGAAGTGCGCGAGCGTTTCGAAAAGGCCTGGAAGCTGCCCGCCGGCACGCTGGACGACCAGGTGGGCCTGACCGTCGTCGAGGTCATGCACGCCATCAAACACGGCACCATCAAGGGCATGTATGTGCAGGGCGAAAACCCGGCCATGTCCGACCCCGATGCCAACCACGCGCGCGCGGCGCTGGCGGCGCTGCAGCACCTGGTGGTGCAGGACATCTTCCTGACCGAAACCGCCTACCTGGCCGACGTCATCCTGCCCGCCGGCGCCTTCCCCGAAAAAACCGGCAGCTTCACCAACACCGACCGCCTGGTGCAGATGGGCCGTCAGGCCATCGACCCGCCGGGTGATGCACGCCAGGACCTGTGGATCATTCAAGAGATCGGCAAGCGCCTGGGTCTGCCCTGGGACTACCAGCACGTCAGCGAAGTGTTCGACGAAATGCGGCACACCATGCCCAGCATCGGCGGCATCACCTGGGAACGACTTGAACGTGAACACGCGGTCACCTACCCGTGCACCAACGAAGGCGACCCGGGCGACCCGGTGGTCTTCATCGACGACTTCCCGCGTGAAGGTGGCAAGGCGCGATTCGTGCCGGCCGACATCATCCCGGCCGACGAACGCCCCGATGCCGAATTCCCGATGGTGCTGATCACCGGCCGCCAGCTCGAACACTGGCACACCGGCAGCATGACACGACGCGCCAGTGTGCTGGACGCCATCGAGCCCGATCCGACGGCGCTGGTGCACCCGCTGGACCTGGCCGCCATCGGCGCCAAGCCGGGCGACGTGCTGACCATCGAATCGCGTCGCGGCAAGGTCACGCTGTGGGCACGTGCCGACGAAGGCACACCCCGCGGGGCCGTCTTCGTGGCTTTTGCCTACTACGAAGCGGCCATCAACCGCCTGACCAATGCCGCGCTGGACCCCTTCGCCAAGATTCCGGAATTCAAGTACTGCGCGGTGCGTGTCCATCGCGGTGGTGAAGCACCGCAAACCAGCAGTTACGGCGGCGGTCAGCTGCTGCACCCTCTTCCCAACTGACGTGAACTGAAACACCGGCCATGGAATTCCTCACCACTCCCACCTTCTGGATCGCTGTCGGCCAGATCATCCTGATCGACATCCTGCTGGGCGGCGACAACGCGGTGGTCATCGCGCTGGCCTGCCGCAAGCTGCCACCCAAACAGCGCACGCAGGGCATCCTGTGGGGCACGGCCGGGGCCATCCTGCTGCGGGTCATCCTGATCTTCTTTGCGCTGGCGCTGCTGGCCATTCCCTTCCTGAAGATCGTCGGCGCGCTGCTGCTGATCTGGATCGGCGTCAAGCTGCTGCTGCCCGACCACGACGACGGCCACAACAACATTGAAGGCAGCGACAAGCTCTGGGGTGCGGTGAAGACGGTGATCATTGCCGACCTCGTGATGAGCGTGGACAACGTCATCGCCATCGCCGGCGCGGCAGAAGCCTCGGGCACCGACCACAGCATGGCGCTGGTGATCTTCGGCGTGTTGGTCAGCATTCCGATCATCGTCTGGGGCAGCCAGCTGGTGATCAAGCTGATGGACCGCTTCCCGATGATCATCACGCTGGGTGCGATGTTGCTGGGCTGGATTGCCGGCACCATGACGGTCACCGACCCGGCGCTGGTGAACCCGGACATCATGCCCGGCTTCCCCAAGATCGAAGCCACCGACTGGGTGCGCTATGGCTCGGGTTTGTTCGGCGCACTGCTGGTGCTGGGCATTGGCAAATTCTTCCTGGCACGCAGGGCCTCGGCCCACGGCGCGACACCGGCCGCTGCCGCTGCCTCGGCTGCCTCGGCTGCTGCCGCAGCGCCGGCGGCCTTGAGCCAGTTGCGCAGCGTGCTGCTGGCGGTGGACGGATCCGACGCAGCTGCGCGCGCCACCCAGCAGCTGATCGAACTGCGCCGCGGCCTGGCCGAACCCGCCGCCTGTGCGGTGCACCTGGTGCACGTGCAGCGCCCGGTTTCAGGTGATGTGTCGTCGTTTGTGGCCAGCAAGACCCTGGATGAGTATTACCAGGAACAGAACGACGCGGCCCTGGCACCCGCCAGCCGCTTGCTCGAAGCCGCGGGTGTGCCCTTCCAGGTACATGCGCGTGTCGGTGACCCGGGCGAAACGATCGCCGGCGAAGCGGTCCAGCAAGGCAGCGGGCTGATCGTGATGGGCACCCACGGTGCAGGCATGGCCGCAGCGCTGCTCGGCTCGGTGGCACAAGCCACGCTGAGCGCATCGAGGGTGCCGGTGATGCTGGTGAAGTGAACGGCAGGGCCGCCGGGGCGCCGCGATGAACGGGCGCGCCGGCCGGCTCCAGCCTTCAAGCCGCCCGGCGCACTTCCATCACGCCGCTGCTCGTGACCTCTGCGTACACGGCGGGCTGGCTCATCGCCAGGTGCAACACGATGCGGCCGGCCTGATGGCGCACCAGCCGGTTGGCCACGATGCCAAGCACCACCAGCACCAGGCCGGCCAGTGCCATGCCCGTGAGTGCCAGCACCGAACCCAGGCCGATCACGGCCACGGCAATCAGGTTGATGTGCGTGCGCCGCACGACATAAGGCCGCGCCAGCGTCGGGTTCACCACGACACGAAAGCGTCCGTAGGGCAGGCCGTTGCGGAATTCCCCGTGCGCGATGTAGGGGACGGAATCGGGGTCGTCTTCGGCTTCGTTCACAGGCACGAGTTTAGGTGATGCACGGCAAGCAACCGACCCCGCCACCCCGTGCCCGCCACCTGCGGCCGGTGCAGCCGCGCCGCGCTCAGGCGGGCGGCCGGTCGCCCAGCGCCAGGTCGAGCATCATCTCGCTGGCCAGGCCGTCGAGTTCGGCATGCAGCTGATCGTTGCTGATGGCCGTGGGCACCAGCAGGTGCGCCACCACCTTGAAACGGCGTTGGCCGGTGCCCGGGCTGGTGCTGATCTCGGTGTGCATGTTTTCGATGCTGACCGCACGTGCCGCCAGCGCCGCGGTGAGCGAACTCACGATGCCCTGGCGGTCGTCACCCATCAGTTGCAGCTCGACGCTGCGCAAACCGGCGGCCGGCTGGCCAGCGGCACTGCGCGACACGGAAACGCGCAAGCCGGCAGCGCTGAGCGCGTTCAGCGACGTCGCCAGTGCATCGGCATTCGCGGGCGGCACGTCGAAATGCACCATGCCGGCAAACTCGCCCGCTGCACGGGCCAGGTGGCTGGCGGCCCAGTTGGCGCCGTGGCGCTGTGCACATGCCGACAGGGCCCGCACGATGCCCACCCTGTCGGCGCCGATCACCGTGGCCACCAGGGCCACGTGGTCAGCCGCGGTGTCTTCGGTCAGCACCACCGACCGTTTGATCAGCGGTGCTTTGGTGGCAAAGCGCAGGTCTTGTGTCGTGGCCGGCACGCTGTCGTGGTCGCGCACGTGGCACACCACCCGCTGCAGCAGCGCCAGGCCCATCGGGGCCAGCGCCCGTTCCCAGAGTTCTCGCGCGGTTTCACCGCGCTGCACGAAACACCAGTCCTGCGCCGCAATGGCACCGGCGTCCCAGCCGTCTGCCAGGTGGTAGACCGAGCCGCCGGCGATGGCGTCGCCTTCGAGGATGGTCCACTCCACCGCCGCAATGCCGCGGTGGCGCGGCAACAGCGACGGGTGGTAGCCGATGCCGCGATGGCGCGAACGGGCCAGCGCGTCGTCGCTGACACGCGCATGGGTGTGCGCCGCGACGATGAGGTCGGTGCCTTCAACGATGGCCTCGCCGGGCACGATCTTGGGGTTGTCCAGCACATGCACCGGCAGCCCGGCGGCGCGGCCGGCCAGGGCCAGGCGGTCGTCGGCGGCGGGTGCCACGATGCTGGTGAATTCGATGCCGTCGAGCCGGCGCAGGGCATCAAAGACACTGGCCGCGAAAAAACGCGAGCCGACCAGGGCAATCTTCATCGCGGGGTTCCCGGCCGGCGGCCATCAGTCATCGAGAAAGTCGCCCTTGAACAGGCTCCAGGCACGGCCGTCGTGCAGGTAGAAACAGCCGTCGTTGCAGAAGTCCTTGCCCGGAAAAAACTCGCGGTAGGCCTTGGGCACCAGGCGCGCCAGTTGCTCGTCGTCGAGCTCTTCAAATTCCAGCGGCGTGATCGGCGAACCGGCGCGCAGTCTGCGGTTTTCCATCGGGACGGGGCGGCGGCCTGCGGCTGTGGCGAAGCTGGCATTCTGGCCCATGTCACTCTGGCCCGAGGTCGGACCCGAACAGGCTGCTTGCGCAGCCTGCCGTGTTCAGCGAGAGCGGGCCGACCGGTTCAAAGACCGATGCGCGCCGCGCGCTGGCGCAGCAGGACCGCGCCGGCCGGGTCGCTGGCTTCCAGGCGATCGGCCTGCACACGCAGCGCACGCATTTCGCTCACCTCCGCGATGATGCGGCCCGGGAACAGCATCGCGTCGATCATGACCCCGGTGTCACGAAGCAGGCTCGTCAGGCCCGACAACAGACTGCCGAAGTTCGCAGACGGAATGGAATGGCTCAGGTTGGACATGGAACTTCCCTCAAGGTGAAAAATGACAACTGGACCGATGATATAGCGTTTACCCCAATGGGGTTTATACCAACGCCACCAGACCCTTCCTCCTGAAGTTCAGCCTTCCACCGTTGCCCCGGAGACCCCCTTGAGCACCCTGATCTACACCCACGACGCCTGCTACGAGCACCAGCCCGGCGAACATCACCCCGAGTCCCCCGCCCGGCTGCGGGCCGTGCGCCGCGCGCTGGAAACACCCGACTTCGCCAGCCTGGTCTGGCGTGAAGCCCCGCTGGGCACTGCCGAGCAGGTCAAGCTCGTTCACGCCGCCGACTATGTCGACTGGGTGCACGACGTGGCGCCCACCCGCGGCCTGCGCGCGCTGGACGGCGGCGACACGGTGATGTCACCCGGCAGCCTGCAGGCGGTGATGCGCTGCGTGGGCGCCGCCTGTGCGGGGGTCGACGACGTGATGAGCGGCGCGGCCACCAATGTGTTCTGCGCCACCCGGCCTTGCGGCCACCACGCGGAAAGCTCCCGGGCCATGGGCTTCTGCGTCTTCAACCAGGCGGCCATCGCCGCGCTGCATGCGCGCCACCAGCATGGGCTGCAACGTGTGGCCGTGATCGACTTCGACGTGCACCACGGCAACGGCACGCAGCAGGCGTTCTGGGGTGACGCAGGGCTGTTCTACGGCTCCAGCCACCAGTCGCCGTTTTATCCCGGCACCGGCGCGCGCCAGGAGGCCGGCGTGGCGCAGAACATCGTCAACGTGCCGCTGGCACGCGGCAGCGGGTCCAAGCTGTTCCGCCAGCAGATGGGCGCTGAACTGCTGCCTGCGCTGCGCAGCTTCGCGCCGGAATTGCTGATCATCTCGGCCGGCTTCGACGCCCACGAGCTGGACCCGCTGGGCGGCCTGGAGCTCACCGACGACGACTTCGTCTGGATCACGCAGGAACTGCTGGACGCCACCGCGGCGTCTGCGCAGGGCCGGGTGGTGTCGATCCTGGAAGGTGGCTACAGCCTGGAAGGCTTGGCCAGCGGCACCGCCGCGCATGTGCGCACCTTGATGGCCGCTTGAGCGGTTGCGGCAGCCCGGGCCGGCAGCGGCTTCAGGTCGCCTTGGACACGCTGATGGTCGGAAACTTGGCCGAAAAGTCCTTGGCCTTCAGCGCGATCTTCACCGCCACCTGGCGCGCCACCGACTTGTAGGTGGCGGCGATCTCGCTGTCGGGGTCGGCCACCACGGTGGGCCGGCCACTGTCGGCCTGTTCGCGGATCGACAGGTTCAGCGGCAGTGCACCCAGGTAGTCCACCTTGTACTCAGCCGCCATCTTCTTGCCGCCGTCGGCACCGAAGATGTGTTCGCTGTGGCCACAGCTGGGGCACACGTAGACGGCCATGTTTTCGACGATGCCCAGGATGGGCACACCCACCTTCTCGAACATCTTCAGGCCCTTGCGGGCGTCGAGCAGCGCAATGTCCTGCGGCGTGGTGACGATGATGGCGCCGGTCAGCGGCACCCGCTGGCTGAGCGTGAGCGCAATGTCACCGGTGCCGGGTGGCATGTCGATCAGCAGGTAGTCCAGCTCGCGCCAGGCGGTCTGGTGCAGCAGCTGGTCGAGCGCCTGCGTGGCCATCGGGCCGCGCCAGATCATGGCCTGGTCGGGTTCGACCATGAAGCCGATGCTCATGACCTGCACGCCGTAGTTTTCCATCGGCTGGATGGTCTTGCCGTCTTCGCTTTCCGGGCGGCCGCTCAGGCCCATCATCATCGGCTGGCTGGGGCCGTAGATGTCGGCGTCCAGGATGCCCACGCTGGCGCCTTCGGCGGCCAGCGCCAGTGCCAGGTTGACCGTGGTGGTGCTCTTGCCCACACCACCCTTGCCGCTGGCCACGGCGATGACGTTTTTCACCTTGGGCAGCAGCTGCACGCCGCGCTGCACCGCGTGCGTGACGATGCGGGTGGTGATCTCGACGCTGACGTTGTCGACACCACCCACCGAACGTGCCGCGGCAATCAGCGCCTTGCGCAGCGCCGGGTGCTGGCTTTTGGCCGGGTAGCCCAGTTCGACCTGGAAGGCCACGTCGCCACCCTCGATGCGCAGATGCTTCAGGGACTTGCTGCTGACGAAGTCCTTGCCGGAATGCGGGTCGACGACGTTTTTCAGTGCGTCGAGCAGCGCACTTTCGGTGGGGGCGGTGGACATGGCGGCGGGGCTTTCAGAGAACGTGATCAGGGGCTGCAGAAGGCGGCGCAGTCTAGCGCCAGCGGCTATTCCACACGCCTGACTCGCGGCGCGCGGCGCGCGCCTTCGATTTCCATCATGAAGGTGCCCATCGCCGCACGGCGCACCGTCACCAGCGGGCTGGGCAGCTCGTAGAAGCCCGAGCTGTCGTCCACCACCTGCCAGACCTGCCCGTTGTCCAGCCGCAGCCGGGCACGGGGTGTCCAGCCCTCGAAGCGGCCGCTGATGCGGCTGCGGATCTCCGACAGCTCCGAGCCGACACGCTCCATGCCAAAGCCGGCGACGGCTGCGGCCGACGGCGGCTGGGCGGCCAGCGCCTTGGGCGATGGCGTGGCGGCTGCTGTTGCGGCTGCTGTTGCTGCTGGAGTCGCGGCCGCAGGAGCCGGTGCAGCCGGTGCAGATCGCTGGCCCACCGGCAGGGCGTCGTAGCAGGCCACCCGCGCCGCAATGTCGGCCAAGGCGCGGCAACGCAGCAGTTCTTCGTCGCTGGCCGCGGCGCTGGCCAGGCCGGGCAGCAGCGTCGCAGCCAGCAGTGCACGGTTAAAAAGCAGGTGTTTCATGGGCGGGCGCTTGGACAAGTAAGTGCACATTGTGCGGCGGGCACGCCTTCAGGCATACCGAAGGGCCACGGGCTCGCTCCTAGAATCCGCTCATGACCCGCAAGCTCTTTGTCACCACCGCCCTGCCCTACGCCAACGCCGCTTTCCACATCGGCCACATGATGGAGTACATCCAGGCCGACACCTGGGTGCGGCTGCAGCGCATGCTGGGCCACGAGGTGCACTTCGTCTGCGCCGACGACGCCCACGGCGCGGCGATCATGATCGCCGCCGAAAAGGCCGGGCAGACGCCGCAGGCTTTCGTGGCCGGCATCGCCGCGGGCCGCCAGCAGTACCTGGACGGCTTTCACATCGCGTTCGACCACTGGCACAGCACCGACGCGCCGGAAAACCATGCGCTGGCAAAAAGCATCTACCTGGCGCTGCGCCAGAACGGCCTGATCGACGTGCGGATGGTCGAGCAGTTCTTCGACCCGCAAAAGGGCATGTTCCTGCCCGACCGCTTCATCAAGGGCGAATGCCCCAACTGCGGCGCGAAAGACCAGTACGGCGACAACTGCGAGGTCTGCGGTGCGGTCTACGCACCCACCGACCTGAAAAACCCGGTCAGCGCCTTGACCGGCGCCACGCCGGTGCTGAGAAGCAGCGAGCACTTTTTCTTCAGGCTCAGCGACCCGCGCTGCGTGGAGTTCCTGGAAAACTGGACCCAGGACGGCCGCCTGCAGACCGAAGTGGCCAACAAGGTGAAGGAGTGGTTCAAGCGCGACCGACCTGCAGAAGAAGGCGGCAAGGCCGGCCTGGGCGACTGGGACATCAGCCGCGACGCGCCTTACTTCGGCATCGAGATTCCCGATGCACCGGGCAAGTACTTCTACGTCTGGCTCGACGCGCCCGTGGGTTACCTGGCTTCGCTGCAGGCCCACCTGACGAAGCTGGGCATCAACTTCGATGCGTACATGGCCCAGCCCGACCTGGAGCAGGTGCATTTCATCGGCAAGGACATCGTCACCTTCCACACCCTGTTCTGGCCGGCGATGCTGAAGTTCAGTGGCCGCAAGGTGCCCGACCACATCTACGTGCACGGCCACCTGACCGTCAGCGGCGAAAAGATGAGCAAGAGCCGTGGCACCGGCATCAGCCCGCTGCGCTACCTGGAGCTTGGCCTGAACCCGGAGTGGCTGCGTTACTACATCGCCGCCAAGCTGAGCGCGCGTGTCGAAGACCTGGACTTCAACCCCGAGGACTTCGTCGCACGTGTCAACAGCGACCTGGTGGGCAAGACCATCAACATCGCCAGCCGCGCTGCCGGTTTCCTGAGCAAACGTTTTGGCGGCAAGCTCAGCGCCGACCTGGGTGTCGAAGGCCGTGTGCTGCTGGACGGCCTGCGCGCCCACGGTGAGGTCGTTCGCACGCACCTGGACGAACGCGACTTCGGCAAGGCCATGCGCGAGGTCATGCTGCTGGCCGACCGCGTGAACGAATACGTCGATCAGCACAAGCCCTGGGAACTGGCCAAGAAAGAAGGCATGGACGCCGCGCTGCACGATGTGTGCAGCGTCTGCATCGAAGCCTTCCGGATCTTGATCATCTACCTGAAACCGGTGCTGCCCGCGCTGGCCGTGCAGGTGGAAAACTTCCTGCAGGTGAAGCCGCTGATGTGGGCCGACGCACAACGAGCGCTGGGCCACCACACCATCGGCGAGTACAAACACCTGATGCAGCGTGTCGACCCGACCAAGCTGGAAGCGCTGTTCGAGCCACCGGCCGCGCCGGTGGCGCCACCGCCCGGCGGCGAGGCACTGGCCGAAGAAATTGGCATCACCGACTTCACCAAGGTCGACCTGCGCATCGCCAAGATCGTCAACGCCGAAGCGGTGGAAGGCAGCACCAAGCTGCTGCGCCTCACGCTGGACGTGGGTGAAGGCAGGCACCGCAACGTGTTCAGTGGCATCGCCGCCAACTACAGGCCGGAAGAACTGGTCGGCAAGCTGACGGTGATGGTGGCCAACCTGGCGCCGCGCAAGATGAAGTTCGGCATCAGCGAAGGCATGGTGCTGGCGGCCAGCCACGCCGACGAAAAAGCCCACCCGGGCGTGTTCGTGCTGGAACCCTTCCCGGGCGCGGTGCCGGGCTTGCGCGTGCGCTAGACGCCCGCTGTCAGGCCGCAGCCAGCGGCAGGGCGACAATCGACCACGATGCTGCCCGCCCAGTTTCACCCCTTCCGCCCGCGCTTGCTGGACACGCTGCAGGATTACAACCGGCAGCGTTTTTTCACCGACCTGGGCGCCGGCATCACCGTGGGCATCGTCGCGCTTCCGCTGGCGCTGGCCTTTGGCATTGCCAGCGGCGTCAAACCCGAACAGGGGCTGATCACGGCCATCGTGGCCGGTTTCCTGATCAGCGCGCTGGGTGGTTCGCAGGTGCAGATCGGCGGCCCGGCGGGGGCTTTCATCGTCATCGTCTACGGCATCGTCGAGCGTTACGGCTTCACCAACCTGCTGGTGTCGACCGTGCTGGCCGGGCTGCTGATGTTCCTGATGGGCTGGCTGAAGCTGGGGGTGCTGATCCGCTACATCCCGGTCAGCATCGTCATCGGCTTCACCAATGGCATCGCGGTGTTGATTGCGCTGTCGCAGTTGCGCGACCTGATGGGTCTGGACGTGCAGAAGATGCCCGGCGAGTTTTTTGCGCAGATCACCACCCTGCTGAACAGCCTGCACAGCTTCAACGGTCACGCCTTCGCGATCGGCATCGTCTGCGTTGCCGGGCTGGCTTTGTGGCCGCGCCTGTTTGCGCCAGGCAAGCTGCTGCCGCCGCAGGTGCTGGGCCACCGGTCCTTGCGCATGGCGTCGCGGCTGCCGGCACCCATCGTGGCTCTGGCCACGCTGACGGCGGTGGCCTGGTGGTTTCAGCTGCCGGTGGAAACCATCGGCTCGCGCTTCGGCGAACTGCCACGTGGCCTGCCCAGCCTGGACCTGCCGCCCATCACGTGGGCCAGCGCTCAGCAGCTGGTGATTCCCACGGTGACCATCGCGCTGCTGGGCTCGATCGAGTCGCTGCTGTCTGCTCGGGTGGCCGACGGCATGGCCGACGCCAAGAACCCGTTCAAGCGCCACGACCCCAACCAGGAGCTGATGGCCCAGGGCGTGGCCAATGTGGTGACGCCGTTTTTTGGCGGCATCCCGGCCACCGGCACCATCGCGCGCACGGTCACCAATGTGCGCGCCGGCGCAACCAGCCCGGTGTCGGGCATCGTGCACGCGTTCACCTTGCTGTTGATCCTGCTGGCGGCAGCACCGCTGGCTTCGCTGGTGCCGCTGGCCGCACTGGCCGGCATCCTGATGTTCGTGGCCTGGAACATGTTCGAGGGCCACCAGTTCGTGCGCTTGCGCCGGTTCTCGGCCGGCTACCGCACGCTGATGCTGGGCACCTTCGTGCTGACCATCGTCTTCGACCTCACGGTGGCGGTGCAGGTGGGCCTGGTGCTGAGCTGCGTGTTTTTCATCTGGCGCATGGGCACGCTGTTCAGCGTCAAGCCGCACCTGGGGCTGGAACTGCCGCCGGGCGTGCAAGTCTTCGACCTCTACGGTTCGCTGTTTTTCGGTGCGGTGGGCAAGGTCGAATCACTGCCCGACGAGGTGCCTGCAGGCACCCGCACGGTGGTGCTGGACATGCACCGCCTGGTGCTGATGGACAGTTCGGGCCTGGACGCGCTTGAGCAGATGCACCGCACGCTGCAACGCCAGGGCACGGGCCTGGTGCTGGCCCGCGTGAACGAGCAGCCGCTGCTGTTGATGCAGCGCTCGGGCTTCGAGGCCGTGCTGGGCTCGGAACACGTGGTGCCCGATCTGGCAACGGCCTTGCGAGCCGCCGCGGCGCCGTCTGCGGTGGGCTGAAGCCTTTCGCTCAGTGCCCCATCAGCGCCAGGCCAGCGATTCTTGCCGCAAGCGCAGCAAGACCTTGCCGGCCTGCTGCAGCACCTGCTGCCGCTGCGCCACCAGGTAGCCGACCGCAAACCAGGCCTGCGGGTCCTGCGGCGCCTGTTGCCGGTAGCGCGCTTCGGCCACCACCAGGTCGTTCAGCCGCCCCAGGGCCAGCAGGGCGCGGCGTGTCGCCTTCAGCAGCGCTTCGCCCTGGTGGCGCTTCATCAGCGTCTGCACCGCTTCCAAGGCGTAACGCAGGCGCTTGATGCGCTTGCGCAGCGTGTGCTGGGCTTCCAGTTCGGCCTGCTCGAAGCCCTTGATGTCGCGGCGCACCCGGCGCCAGTGGCGTTTGACCTGTTCACCTGCCTGGGTGGACAGCTTGCGGGCCGCCGCCGGTGCGTCAGCGCCCGTCGCGGCAGCGACAGGCGGCTGCCGCGCGGCCAGCGCCAAGGCCAGGGACCGCAGCATCAGCTGGTTGAAAGCTGCGCTGCGCACCACCTCGCCAGGCTTGGGGCCGCCGGGCGCCGGCAGCGGCGCCAGGTCGGGCGCACCGGCCGCTGCCAGGGCTGGCAACAGCCACTCGGCCATCACGTCGATGTCTCGAGCCGCACCCAGCAGCACAAAAGGTTCGCGCCAATCGGCCTGCAGGGCCAGCGCCTCGGCCGGGTCGGCTGCCCAGGCAGCAAACACCCGCAGCAGCGAGCGCATGCGCCGCAGCGCCACCCGCAGCTGGTGCAGGTGCTCGGGTGTGGACGAGTCCGAGGCAATTTCGGCGGCGTTCGGCAAGGCCTGCGCCAGGCTGTCGCTGACCATCCGTGCCAGCGCCTGCCCGGGGCTGTGATCGGCCGGCATGGGCTGCAGCCCGGCGCGGGTGGCTGGCACCTGGGCCAGGTCGAAGGCCAGCCGGTAGCCGCGTTCGGACTTGGTGCGCACGTCCCACCACAGGTCGAACCGCCGCGCCCAGCGCTGGGCCAGCGACACCAGCGCGCCGTTGTTGCCGCGCTTGAGTTCGAGCTCGAGCTCGTCCACCACCACCCGCTGGTCGCCGGCCATGATGTGACCGCGGTCATAGGCCAGCTCCACCACCGCGCCGGCGTGGCGCACCTGGCGGTGCAGGCGGCGGATGTCGGTGCTGTAGACCGGCAGCAGCGGCGCACCGTCGGCCAGCAGGGCCTGCAGCTTTTGCCCCACCGCCGTTTCCCGGTGGCGGGCGGCGTCCAGCGTGGGCACACCCACTTGTGCGGGCAGCCGCACCTCGTGTTCCAGGCGCTGCATGAAACCGTCGCCGCGGCCCTTCAGCGTCTGCACCCAGACCCTGCCCTCCTTGCGCAGGCGCAGCGCCAGGCCGGCGGTGGCCAGGCGGCGGTCTGCCGTGTCGGCGTACACCGCCTGCAGCCGGGTGGTGACGGCCGTGCCGGTGGCCATGGCCTTGAGCAGCGCGGGGCGCTGCACAGCCGGCACCTGGAACTTCAATTCGGTTTCAAACATGCCACCGGCCCTTTTGCAACAAGTTGCCCAACGGCACGCCCGGGCTTGGGCAGGGCACGGCCGCTAAAATGCGCAGCTGGATTCTGCCCGTTTGCTTTTCTTCTGCCTTTTGCCCCCAACCGGCCTGCGCCATGCCCCTGTTCTGGAAGCCTTACAAGTCCGACGTCACCAACTTCATCGAAGAGCTGAAGGCCAAGAAGCCCACGCTCGAAGCTGAACAGCGCGCCGGCCGCGCCCTGCTGTGGGACAAGACACTGGACCGCAGCGCCCAGGCCGACTGGCTGGAAGCCCAGGTGCCGCAGCAAGCCTACGTCTACCAGACCCACACCCAGACAAAAACGCGGCCTTGAACGTGGACGAGCTGGCTGCCGTGGCGGCCGACCCGGCACCCCAGGTGGTGGACCAGATTGCCGTGGCGCGCCTGTACGGCGAGCCGCTGTTCCGCATGCCGCAGGACCTGTACATCCCGCCGGATGCACTGGAAATCTTCCTCGAGGCCTTCGAAGGCCCGCTGGACCTGCTGCTGTACCTGATCCGCAAGCAGAACTTCAACATCCTGGACATCCCGCTGGCCAGCGTGACACGCCAGTACCTGGACTACGTCGACCAGATCCGCAAGCACAACCTGGAACTGGCCAGCGAGTACCTGCTGATGGCGGCGATGCTGATCGAGATCAAGAGCCGCATGCTCTTGCCGCCGAAGAAAAGTGTCGACGGGGGCGAGCCCGAAGACCCGCGTGCCGAACTCGTCCGCCGGCTGGTGGAATACGAACAAATCAAGCTCGGAGCCGCCAAGATCGACCAGCTGCCGCTGGCGGGCCGCGATTTCCTGCGTGCACAGGTGCACATCGAACAAAGCCTGCAGCCGCGCTGGCCCGACGTGGATGCCGACGACCTGCGCCAGGCCTGGCGCGAAATCCTGCAGCGCGCCAAGCTGAACGCGCACCACACCATCACCCGCGAACAACTGTCGGTGCGCGAACACATGAGCATCGTGCTGCGCAAGCTGCAGGGCCGGCGTTTCGTGGAATTCCACGACCTGTTCGACACCAGCCGGGGCAACGCGGTGCTGGTGGTGACCTTCATCGCGATGCTCGAGCTGTCGCGGGAACGCCTGCTGGAAGTGACGCAGGCCGAGGCCTTTGCGCCCATTTACGTGCGGCTGGCGTATTCGCCCAGCTGAGCCCGCACCTGGCCCTTCTTCAACCGCTGCCGGCCCGATGCCGGCAGGCCTGAACCATTCAAACCGACCTCATGTTCAAAAACGCGCTTGTTTTTCAGATCGACCAGTGGGAACAGCCCACGCTGGCCCAGTTCGAAATGCGGCTCGACGCCGCCCGCTTCGTGCCTTGCGGCGCCACGCAGCCCGAATCCGCCGGCTGGGTGCCCCCGCGCGGCGACAAACACGCGGTGCTGGCCGAAAACGTGGGCGGCCAGATCATCCTGAAGCTGTGCACCGAAACCCGCGCCGTGCCGGGCACCGTGGTGAAAACCGAACTCGAAGCGCAGCTGGACAAGATCGAACAGGACACCGGCCGCCGCCTGAAGGGCAAGAAGGCACGCGAGATCAAGGAAGAGATCATCCACACGCTGCTGCCACGGGCCTTCCCCAAACGTGGCCACACACTGGTGTGGCTGGACGTGAAGGCCGGCCTGGTGCTGGTGGACACCGGCAGCATGAAAAAGGCCGACGGTGTGTTGACGCGCCTGAGCGAGCTGCTGGGTGGCGGCCTGAAGATGAGCCCGCTGCAGACCACGCTGTCACCGGCCACGGCCATGGCGGCATGGCTGAGCGAACAGGAAGCCCCGGCCGGTTTCACACTGGACCGCGACTGCGAACTGAAACAGCCCGACAGCGAAAAGGCCACCGTGCGCTACGCGCGCCACACGCTGGACATCGCCGAGGTCGGCGAGCACATCAAACAAGGCAAGCTGCCCACGCAGCTGGGCATGACCTGGGCCAGCCGTGTGTCCTTCGTGCTGACCGAGGCCGGCACGATGAAAAAGATCAAGCTGCTGGACGTGGTGCTTGAAAGTGGCAAGTCGGGCGGTTCGGGTGACGAACAGGGCTTCGACACCGATGTGGCGCTGGCCACCGGCGAACTGGCAAGGCTGATCCCCGAACTGGTGGCCGCGCTGGGCGGGCCGCTGGTGCGCGATGCGTCGACGCCGGCTGCCGTGGAGGCTGCGACGGCTGCACCGGCGGCCGCGGGCAGCCAGACCGCACCGCCCTGGGAAGACGCCGCCTGATCAGCGCCGCCGGAACGACCTGACGCGGGAAGTGAGGGACATCAGTCGGCCTCGACGCAGGCGCGCTGCGCCTTCAGGTCGACGCGCAGCGTGACCGTCCGGCCCGCATGGCACCAGCGCAGAGCCAGTTCGCCGTCGTGCGAGTCCAGCAGCTCGAAGCGGCCACCGAAGGCAGGGTGCTGATTGCGCAGGCGAATCAGCTCGAACAGCCGCTGCACCACAGGGCGGGCCAACGCAGCGTCGATCTCGCCTGACGTGAAGTGGTGGCGGTTGATGTCACGCCCCACGCCGCTGGCCTTGAGCAGCGCCATGTCGTTTTCGCCAGCCAGCAGGCCCACGTAGTAGACCTGCGGCACACCGGGCAGGAAAAACTGGATCGCGCGCGCCGCCAGGTAGGCTTCGTCGTCGCGGCCCAGCGCGTCGTAGAAAGTGCAGTTCACCTGGTACAGGTCCAGGTTGCTGGCTGCCGCGCCGGTGGCCTGGCGGCTTTGGCCGTCGCTGTTGGCATGGATGCGTTCCACCAGCGCGTCGAGCTCGTTCGGCGGCACCAGCCCCGGCCGTCCAACGCGGTCGCTTGCGTCGGCCCCGATGTCGATGATGCCGATGCCGTCGTGGGTGTCCAGCACCGTCAGCGCGTTGCCGGGCCGGATGCCGATCCAGTGCTTCAGTGGCGCGGCCGTGCCGTTGAACAGCGCGTGCAGCACCAGCGGCGGCAGCGCGAAGTCATAGACCCAGTCCACCTGCTGCGCGACTTCGATCTGGCGCTGGTAGTAGCTGTGGATCTCCACCAACGCTTCGATGCCCCGCGCACGCGCCGCGGCGGCGAATTCGCGGATGAAAGCGAAGGTCTCCGGCATCATGAAGCAGCTGCCGCCGGCCTTCTTGATGGCGTAACCCACGGCATCCAGCCGCACCATGGCCACACCGGCACGCTGCAATGCGTCCAGGATGCCTTGCAGGTACGCCTGGCCTTGCGGATGGTGCACGTTGATGTCGGCCTGCTGCGGCGTGAACGTCGTCCACAACAGCCGACGCCGGCCGTCGCCCAGCGTCACGGCGCTGAAAGGCATGCCCGGGCGCGGGCGGTAGAGGTCGAGCAACTGCTGCTCAGTGGCACCCTCGGGGAACACGCTGTCCATCGTCAGGAACAGGCCCTCGTACGGCGAATGTGCGCCGCTCACGAACCAGTCCAGGAACTGCGGCGACTTCGTCGACATGTGGTTGACGATGACATCGGCCATCACGTCCACCTCGCGCGCCAGTGTGGCCACGTCATGCCACGTGCCCAGGCGGGCGTCGACCTGCGTGTGGTCGATGGGGTCGAAGCCGGCGTCGGCGCCGTCGATGGGGTGGAAAAAAGGCAGCAGGTGCACACCGCCGAACAGCCCGTGCAACGCGCCGCCTTCAGACAGCAGCGCACGCAGGTCGGCCATGCCGCCGCCACCCAGGCGGTCGACATAGGTGATGAGCTGGACCTGGTTCTTCATACGGCTTTCACCGCAGCCGCGGGTTTGTCGACATGCACAAACAGCACCGCCACTGCGGCGCAGGCCAGCAGCACGCCGGCCAGGCGGATGACGTTGTCGGGGCGGCCCGCCAGCAGCGGCTCGTAGATCAGCGGCAGCGTGAGCATCTGGATGATCATCGGGATCACGATGAACATGTTGAAGATGCCCATGTAGACGCCGGCGCGTTCGGGCGGAATGCTGCCGGCCAACATGACGTACGGATTGCCCATGATGCTGGCCCAGGCCAGCCCGATGCCCAGCATCGGCACGAAGAGCAGCCACTTGCCATCTTCAGCGGTGATGCCGGGCAGCGCCCACATGCCGGCCGCCGCCGCCAGCAGGCAAAGCGCGTGCATGGTCTTGGCGCCGAAGCGGCGCGTGAACGGCACCATCGCGAAGGCCGCGATGAAGGCGACGAAGTTGTAGAAACCGCCGATCTGCCCGTTCAGCAGGCTGGCCTCGCGAAAGCCCGGCGTCGCCGCGTCGGTGGTGCCGAACACCGTGAGGGCCAGGCTCGGCACGATGTAGATCCAGTAGCACATCATTCCGTACCACTGGAACAGCGCCATCCACCACAGGCGGCGCATCGTCGGCGGCATCGTCTTCGCGGCGTCCCAGATCTCGCCGAGGATGGCGCCCACCGTGCGCGGCTTGGCGTTGAGCTCGGCGCGCTCCTCGTCGCTCATCGGCAGCTCGGGCACCGTCTTCACGCTCCAGTACACGGTCGTGAAGGACAGCAGCGCGCCCACCAGGAAAGCGGCGATGGTGATGTGCGGGATGTTGTTGGCGTTCACCGCGTCCTTGTTCATGCCCATGAACACGAAGATGCTCGGCGCGAGATACGCCAGCGTCTGCGCCAGGCCCGTGAAGGCGCTCTGCGTCAGGAAGCCGGCCGCGTGCTGCGGCGGGTTCAGGCGGTCGCTGACGTAGGCGCGGTAAGGCTCCATCGTGGTGTTGTTGGCCGCGTCCAGGATCCACAGCAGGCCGGCGGCAAACCACAGCGCCGGCGAAAACGGCATCAGCAGCAGCCCGAAGCTGCAGATCAGCGCGCCGATCAGGAAGTACGGCGTGCGTCGGCCGCGCTTGCTGCCGGTGCGGTCGCTCAATGCGCCCACGATGGGCTGCACGAGCAGGCCCGTCACCGGGCCGGCCAGCCACAGCAGCGGCAGGTCTTTGCCCTCGGCGCCCAGGTAGGCGTAGATCGGGCTCATGTTGGCCTGCTGCAGGCCAAAGCTGAACTGGATGCCGAAGAAGCCGACATTCATGTTCAGGATCTGCCAGAAGCTCAGGTGGGGTTTGTTCATCCGATGAGTCCTGAAGCGGCGCGCGCAGCGGGGCTGACGAGCCCCAGTTGGCAGCGCCAGTGATCGAAGAAGGCCGCGTCGTCGGGCAAGGCACCACGCAAGCCACACACGGCCGCGGCCAGTTGCGCTGCGCCTTTCAGCGAGCGTGCCAGCGGCCAGTGCGCCGCGAAACCCGCCACGACGACGGCGCTGAAGGCGTCGCCGGCACCCACGGTGTCGACGAGGCGGGGCACTGCCGGCGCCAGCCCGGCGGCATCGCGACGACCTTCACTGTTCAACGCGAACCAGCCGCGTTCGCCGCAGGTGACGATCCATCGCTGCACGCTGAAGCGGGCGGCCAACTCGGTCAGCGCCTCGCGGCGCACCGGTCCCTCTGGCGGCAGCGGGCCGTCGCAGACGAACCAGGCAAGCAGCCGGTCAAGTTCTTCGTCGTTGACCTTCACCCAGTCGGCCAGCTTCAGTGCCTGCGCGGCCAGGGTCTGCAGTTCGGGTGTCTCGCGCAGATTCAGGTCGACGAAGCGCAGCGCGGCGCTGGCGCCAAGCACGGCGTTGATGGCTTCACTCGATGCTGGCGAACGCATCGCCAGGCTGCCGAACACGACCACCGCCGGCGCCTGCTGCAGCGCCTGCTGGCGTGCGTCGGCAGCGTCGATGAAGTCCCAGGCGCTGCCCGGCTCGATGGTGTAGGACGGCCCGGTGTTGCCCAGCGAGACGAGCACACGCCCGGTGGGGCGCAGCGGATCGCGCTGGATGCCATCTGTGCCAAGACCGCAGCGCCGCGCGCTGGTCATCACACAGGCAGCGCCGGCGTCGCTCTGCCCGATGCGCGTGACGAAACGCACCGGCACGCCCAGGGCCGCCAGCCAGCGGGCCTGGTTGAAGGGCGCTCCACCAGCCACCCGCGTACCGTCGGGGAACTCGTCAACCAGCGCCTCGCCGATGACGAGAACCGGCTGTGGCGCTTTCTGCTGGCGGGTTGGGGTCACGGCCGCTGGCAACCTCAAGAGTGGCGGCCCGGGATCAGAAAGTGAACTTCAAGGTCGCGCGTGCGCTGCGGCCGTTGATGGAGCGCGCGATGTAGAGCGGGTTGTTCACCAGGTTGCCTTGCCCTTCGGCCTCGGTGTAGCCGACCGTGTTGAACAGGTTGTTCACGCCCAGCTGGAACGTCGCGCTGTCGGTAAAGGCCCAGTTGACGAAGGCGTTGACGACCTGGAACGCGGGCAGCACCACCTGGTTGTCGTTCTGCGCATAGCTCTTTGTCGTGCCGATGAGTGCACCGCCGATCTCGAAGTTGCCCAGGCTGTAGGTGGGCGAGACCTGCCACACGAGGTCGGCCTGGCGCCGCGGCGTCTTGCCGGCGTTGGGGCCGGAACTGACTTCGGCATCGGTCAGCGTGGCCCCCGCGTTCAGGCGCAGCGCGCCCATGCGCCAGCCGATCTCGGCCTCGAGACCGCGCGACTGGTACGAGTCCGCCAGGGTGGTGCGGGTGGTGATCTCGAAGCCAGCGCCCTCACGTGTCTTGGCCATGAATGCGGTGACGAAGGCCGACAGGCCGCCGTGGCGCCACTTCACGCCAGCTTCGTACTGGTCGATCTCGTTGACTGGGTAGGGATTGGCACCGGTAGCAACGGCCGAGTCGCCGAGCACGCGGTCGGGGGACTTCCATGACGAGCCCTTGCTGGCGCGGCCGAACAGCGCCAGCTGGCGGCTGAGCTCGTAGTTGGCGCCAAGCGACCAGCTGGTGGCGCTGGTCTTGTAGGCCACGCGGGTGGCGCCCGCGCGGTCCCAGACACCGCTGGTGCCGACGTCTTCCATGTAGAAGCCGCTGCCGCGCTGGCTGTCGCGACGCAGGCTGGCGTCCACGGTCAGCGGACCCTGCTCCCAGCTGAGCGCCGCGTAGGGCGCGGTGGCGGTGATGTCGTAGTCGAAGCTGCGCACGCAGCATCCACCCCAGGTGAGGGTGCCAGGCGCAGCCGGCAGGTTGGTGGTGTTGCCCGCGTTGTCGAGCAGCCGCGCACCATCACCCTGCAGGCTGATGTTGTAGCGGTTCCAGTACCAGGTCTGGGCAATGCTCTGGCGCCCGGTGAACAGGCCACCCGTCAGCGTCAGCTTGGCTCCCTCGCCGAGCGCCAAGGTCTTCGACAGCCGGGTGTCATTGAACACGTTGCCCATGTCGTCGAGCGAGGTGTTGAAGATGTGGGCCGAAAACGCCGGCGTGCTGCCGGTGTACTGGTTCGCACCGTTGGCGGGATCGGTGGGCGCGGCACCGGCCGGAAACACGCCCAGGAAGCGACCGTCGATGCTGCTGCGGCGGAAACGGTTGCTCAGGCTGAAGCCATCGCCCAGGTCCACCTGCGCCTCGACGCCGATGCTGTTCACACGCACCTGCAGGCCGTCGGCAGGCTTGGTCATCTGCGGGTTGCCGTGGCGGTCGATGACGGAGTCCTGCGCGAAGTTGCTGTTCACAAAAAACGCCGTGCGTGGGTCGACGCCCGGAATTTCCTCGATCGTGTTGCCGTTCAGGCGCACCGGAACCGGCAGGTAGGTGGGCGTGCGGTCGTTGAGCTGCTTCAGGCTCACCCGCACGTAGCCGCGATCGAACTCCTGCGTCAGCGACAGGCGCAGCTGGCCGCCGTCCTCGGTCTCCACGTTGGTGTTGCGCACGCCCTCGCCGATGCGCTGGAAGCCGGCGATCTGCAGGCGGGTGCGTGCCCCCAGCGCGGCGCCAAAGTCGAAGTCGAGCCGGTTCTGCCGGTGATCGAGCCCCATCGTGAGCGCGGCCGAGCCCCCGTTCGTGCGGCCGGTCTTGGAAATGAAGTTGACGATGGCGCCCGAGGCGTTGGTCGACAGCGTGGCCGACGAGCCGCCGCGCAGCACGTCGATGCCGTCGAGCATGCCGTCGGCACGCACAAACTGGTCGGCAGTGGCAAACGAGATGTCACCGAACAGCAACACCGGCAGACCGTCTTCCTGCAGTTGCACATAGCGGCCGCCGCCATCGGACATGGGCAAGCCGCGCACACCCAGGTTGGCGTTGCCTTCGCCGCCCGTGCTCTCGGCGCGCAGGCCGGGCACGGCGCGCAGCACCTCGGTGGCGCTGGCGGCCACGCTGCGGGCCATCTGTTCGCTGTCGATGTTGGACACCGACACACTCTGCTTGAACTTGCTGCGCAGCACCGTGCTACCGGTGACGACGACGCGCTCGAGGTTCAGGCCTTCGCCGCGGGCGTCGGCGGCGGGCAAGGTGGTTGCGCCAGGCGTTGCGGGTGCAGCTACTGCTGCCGGCCTGGCGGCGTCGGCTTGGGCCACCACGGCGGCCTCCGTCGCCGGGGCGCCTTGTGCCAGGCATTGGGCGAATGGCATCAATGCGAGCGCGGCGGCCAGCGCAATGGGATGGGGCTTACAGGTTGACATGGGCTGGTCTCCAGGGGCTGGCGGGCTCTCTGCCCGTTCTTGAATCGGATGTGTCGTCGCTGACTGCAACGGCCTTGAGTATTGAGTTGACTGCAATCGATTGCAAACAGGTGTTTTCCACTACATCCCTGGAAACTGCAACAGAACCTGCAAACGTTTGATGCTGATCAGGCAGCCGCTACTGCGGGCGCGCTGGCACGTGTCACCAGGTGCACCGGCAGGGTCCGCGGCGCCACTGCCTCGCCGCGCAGCTGCGCCAGCAGCGCCTCGACGAGTTCCTCGCCGGCCAGCAGCACCGGCTGGTGCACACTGGTCAGCGGAGGCTCGGTGTAAGTGGCGATGGGCATGTCGTCGTAGCCCACCACGGCCACGTCGCCCGGCACCGTGTGACCGGCGGCGCGCAAGGCCTGCACGGCCTGCACGGCCATCAGGTCGCTGCAGGCCGCGAGGCCATCGAAGTCAACGCCAAGGGCCATGCGCTCATCGAACCTGGCGCGTGCGCCAATGGCTTCGAAGGGCACCATCAGTTCCAACGCCGGATCGGGTTCGATGCCCGCTTCGCGCAAGGCCTGGCGCCAGCCTTCGCGCCGCAAGTCGACCTCGGGCAACCGCGCATCCCCTGCGAACAGCACGCGTCGCCGCCCAAGACCCAGCAGATGGCGCGTGGCAAGCAGGCCACCCATGACGTTGTCGCCGCCCACGCTGCAATACAGCTGACGTGCAAGTTGCCCGCCCCACACCACCAGCGGCAGCCGCCGCGCCGCCAGCGCGTTGAGCTGGTCGTGGTGCCGCCATTGGCCGACGACCACCAGGCCAATGGCCTTGCCTCCCTCGACCAGCGCCGCCGCGCTGTCCAGCGAATCGGCATCCACCCGTGACAGCAGCATGTCGTAGCCGCGGTCGGTCAGCGCGTCGGCCAGCGCGCCGACCAGGGACAGGAAAAACGGATCGGAGATGTGTTGCCGCACCTTCGCGTCGTAAGGCACGACAACCGCGATGGTCTGGTTCTTTTGCAGCCGCAGGTTCTGCGCGCCGATGTTGATGCTGTAGTTCAGCGAACGCGCCAGCTCGACGATGCGACCGCGCGTCTCGGCGTTGATCGCCAAGTTGCCGGCCAATGCACGCGACACGGTGGACACCGACACGCCCGCGAGTCGGGCAATGTCGGCCATCTGCAGGCGCTTCTTTCCGGCCTCAGTGGCCATGGCCGCTCGAAGAAGGCATCCCCTTCATGTCACACCGGCGGACCGCGGCCCTCCAGGCGCAGATGGTGTGAACCACCATCCTCCGCCCAAGCCGGCCATTCAATGCAGCGGCCCTTGCCGCCCCGGCCCGCGAGGTGTGCCGGGCGCAGCAGCGCCCTCGGCCTTGGCCAACATGTCCTTGGGCGCCACGCCGGCAAACAGCGCGGCGGCACGCACCTTGATCTCCAGCAGTTCGGTCGCGCTGACCGAGTACTGGCCGGTGGTCTTGTTCACGTGCACGCTGAACTCCACGTCCTTGCCGTTGTTGGACAGCACGCCGCTGGTGAACTCGTAATCGTCGCTTTCCCACGGGAAGCCTTGCATGTCGGCGTCGTAGTCGACGTATTCGACACGGTGGATCTCGCCGCTGGCCAGGTTCAACAACGCGGTGGCGGTGATCACCTCGTCTGAGAGTTCATCGGTGACGGTGATCGGTACTTTCAGGTCCACGGGGTCTTCCTCGGCCAGCAAAGGCTGCGATTCTGCACGCAGGCGGCAAAGCCCTGGACGAAGCACCAACGACCCCACGCGCCACACGACCCACACGACCCGGCTTCCCCCGACGGATCCGGCTCCGCCGGGCCGTACGGGGAGCACCCCCCTCGGGGGGTAGCGAGCGAGAGCGAGCTTGGGGGCCTCAAGTCAATGAGCTTGGTCCCAGTTCGGGCCGATGCCGACTTCGGCCAACAGCGGCACCTTCATCTGCGCCACACCGGCCATCAGGCGCGGAACGGCTTCCTTCGCCCAAGCCAGTTCGGCATCGGGCACTTCCAGCACCAGTTCATCGTGCACCTGCATCACCATGCGCGTGGCGCGCTGCTCGCTGTCCAGCGCCTGCTGCACGGCAATCATCGCCAGCTTGATGAGGTCGGCCGCGGTGCCCTGCATCGGCGCGTTGATGGCCTGGCGTTCGGCGCCGGCCTTGCGCGGGCCGTTGCCGCCGTTGATCTCGGGCAGGTAGATGCGGCGGCCGAACATTGTCTGCACATAGCCCTTCTGCACCGCGCCGGCCTTGGTGTCTTCCATGTAGCGCTTGACGCCGGCAAAACGCAAAAAGTACTTGTCGATGAACGCCTTGGCCGCCTTTTGTTCGATGCCCAGGTTGCTGGCCAGGCCAAACGCGCCCATGCCGTAGATGAGGCCGAAGTTGATGACCTTGGCGTATCGACGCTGCTCGCTGCTGACCTCTTCCACCGGCGTGCCGAACACCTCGCTGGCGGTCGCCTTGTGCACGTCCAGACCCCGTTCGAAGGCACGCAGCAGTGCCGGGTCTTCACTGATGTGGGCCATGATGCGCAGCTCGATCTGGCTGTAGTCGGCGCTCATGATCACGTGGCCCGGCGGCGCGATGAAGGCCTCGCGCACGCGCCGGCCTTCGGCGGTGCGGATGGGGATGTTCTGCAGGTTGGGGTCGTTGCTGGACAGCCGCCCCGTGACCGCCACCGCCTGCGCGTAGTTGGTGTGCACACGGCCCGTGGCCGGGTTCACCATCAGCGGCAGCTTGTCGGTGTAGGTGCCCTTCAGCTTGGCCAGGCTGCGGTGCTCCAGGATGCGCGCCGGCAGCGGGTAGTCGGCCGCCAGTTCGGCCAGCACCTCTTCGTCGGTGCTGGGCGCGCCGGTGGCGGTTTTTTTCTTCACCGGCAGGCCCAGCTTGGTGAAGAGGATGTCGCCGATCTGCTTCGGCGAACCCATGTTGAAGGGCTGGCCGGCAATGGCGTAGGCCTCTTGCTCCAGCGCCACCATGCGTTCGGCCAGCGCCTGGCTCTGCCTGGCCAGCACAACGGCGTCGATCAACACACCATGGCGCTCGACACGCTGCAGCACCACGCTGACGGGCATCTCGATCTGCTCGTAGACATAGCGCATGCCGGCGTCGGCTTCGATGCCGGGCCACAGCCTGCCGTGCACCTGCAGCGCCATCTCGCTGTCTTCGCCGCTGTAGGTGGTGGCCCGGGCCACGTCGACCTGGGCAAAGGAAATCTGGTTGGCGCCCTTGCCACACAGGTCTTCGTAGCTCAGGCCCTTGCGGCCCAGGTGGCGGTCGGCCAGCGATTCCAGGCTGTGCTTGAGGTGCGCTTCGAGCACATAACTCTGCAACATGGTGTCATGCAGGTAGCCCTGCACCGTGATGCCGGCGTTGGCAAACACGTGCAGGTCGTACTTGATGTTCTGGCCCAGCTTGGCGCGGCTCTTGTCTTCCAGCCACGGCCGCAGCCGGGCCAGCACGTCGACCAGCGGCAGCTGCTCGGGTGCGTCGGGGTAGCTGTGGGCCAGCGGGATGTAGGCCGCACGGCCCGGTTCGGTGGCCAGGCTGATGCCCACGATGCGTGCCTGCATGTGGTCCAGGCTGTCGGTTTCGGTGTCGATGGCCACCAGGGGCGCGGCCTGCACCTGCAGCAGCCAGGCGTCGAAACGGTCCCAGGTGGTGACGGTTTCGTATTCGCGGGCGGGTGCGTTGACGGGTGCGGCGGCAGCTTCGGCAAACAGGTCGCCGGTGTCCGTGGGCGGTGGCACCTGGCCCGCCACCACGGCAGCACTTTCGAGTTCCTTGCGCCAGGTGCGAAAGCCGTAACGCTGGTAGAAGTCCAGCAGGCCGGGGCGGTCTTCGGGCCGCAGGGCCAGCGCTTCCAGCGCCGGCCAGCCGTTCACCTGCCCCAGCAGGTCGCAGTCGGTCACCACCGTGATCAGCTTGCGCCCGGTGGGCAGCCAGTCCAGCGCCTTGCGCAGGTTCTCGCCGGCCACGCCCTTGATGCTGTCGGCGGCAGCCATCACCCCGTCCAGGCTGCCGAAGTCGGCAATCCACTTCGCCGCCGTCTTGGGGCCGACTTTGTCGACACCGGGCACGTTGTCCACCGTGTCGCCGATCAGCGTGAGGTAGTCGATGATGCGGTCGGGCGGCACACCGAACTTGGCCTTCACGCCTTCGATGTCCAGCTTCTCCGGCGGCTTGGCCATGGTGTTGATCAGCGTCACGTCGGCCGTCACCAGTTGCGCCAGGTCCTTGTCGCCGGTGCTGATGAGCACCTGGTGGCCACCGGCTGCCGCTACCCGAGCCAGCGTGCCGATGGCGTCATCGGCTTCGATGCCGGGCACTTCCAGCACCGGCCAGCCGAGCAGGCGCACGACCTCGTGGATGGGTTCGATCTGCTGGCGCAGCGCGTCGGGCATGGGCGCACGCTGGGCCTTGTACTCGGGGTACCAGTCGTCACGGAAAGTGGGGCCCTTGGCATCAAAGACACACACCGCGTGTTCGGCCGGGAAACGGTCGCGCAGCCACTTCATCATGGCCACCATGCCATGCAGCGCACCGGTGGGGAAACCGTCGCTGCTGCGCAGGTCGGGCATGGCGTGGTAGGCACGGTACAGGTAGCTGGAACCGTCGACCAGCAACATCAGACCGGGTGTTTTTGCTTCGTTCATGCGGGGATTGTGGCGCGCGGACTTGGCGCCTGGCGCCCTGCGTAGAATCCCGCAGATGAGCTTTTTCCATCGCGCCGCTGCCAGTCTCAGCCTGGCACTGGCCTGCAGCGCCGGCGCCTGGGCCCAGGCGCCTCGTCCGCCGGTGCTGGCTTCGGCCCAGGCGCCCGAAGCGGCCGCGTCGGCAGTTGCAGCGGCCACGAAGGCCCAGCCCCATGTCGTGGTGATCGAGGACGATGGCGTGCGCATCGAAGAAGTGCGCGACGCCCGCCGCGGCGGCGCCGCCCAGCGCATCACCGTGCAGAGCAAGCTCGGCCAGGTGCGGGCCTACGAGATCATGGTGGCACCCGCCGGGCGCGACCCCTCGCAGGGCCGTGGCAACGCCGGCCGGCACGCCTGGTCGATTTTCTCTTTCTAGACCGCAAGATGGCGGTTTACACCGAAGTCGGTTTCGACGAGGCCGACACGCTGTTGCAGCGCCTGGGGCTGGGCGCGCTGACTGACCTGCAGGGCATCCGTTCGGGCATCGAAAACACCAACTACTACGCCAGCACCGTGCGCGGGCAATGGGTGCTGACGCTTTTTGAACGCCTGCCCGCCGAACAGTTGCCCTACTACCTGCAGCTGATGCAGCACCTGGCCGCCCATGGCGTGCCCGTGCCGGCGCCGCAGGCGGGCGCCGACGGCGGGCTGGTGCACCCGGTGGCGGGCAAGCCGGCCGCCGTGGTCACGCGCCTGCCGGGCAGCCACCGCCTGCTGCCCGACACCGATCACGCGGCGCAGGTGGGGCAGATGCTGGCACGCATGCACGTAGCCGGCGCCAGCTTCAAGCCGCAGCAGCCGCACCTGCGCGGCCTGGACTGGTGGCTGCAGACCGCGCCGGCCCTGCGCCCCCACCTCGCCAGCGCCCAGGCGCAGCTTCTGGACGAAGAGCTGGCCTTCCAGCAGCACCTGGCGGCTTCGCCCGCCGGGCGGGCGCTGCCACGTGGGCCCATCCATGCCGACCTGTTCCGCGACAACGTGATGTTCGACGACACGGCCGGGCCGGACCGGCTTTGCGGTTTTTTCGACTTCTACTTCGCCGGCACCGACATGCTGCTCTTCGACGTGGCGGTGTGTTTGAACGACTGGTGTGCCGACCTGCACAGCGGCGCGCTCGACGACCGGCGCGCGGCTGCTTTTGTGCAGGCCTACCACCAGGAACGGCCCCTCAGCCACGGCGAAGTGCGCGCCTTGCCGGCGCTGCTGCGGGCTGCCGCACTGCGCTTCTGGATCAGCCGCCTGTGGGACTGGCACCTGCCCCGCAGCGCCGCGCTGCTGCAGCCCAAGGACCCCGGCCAGTTCGAACGTGTGCTGCGCTCACGCATCGCCAACCCCTGGCACCCACCGGTCTGATCCACTCCCAAGCCATGGCACTGTCACTGAAGACCGTCAACGCGCCCCACGGCGCCCGCTGGATCGCCGACGCCTGGCGTTTGTACATGCGCCGTCCGCTGGCTTTTACCGCCCTGTTTGCGGTTTTCCTGTTCGGCGCGCTGCTGGTCAGCCTGGTACCGCTGCTGGGTAGCGTGGTGCAGATGATGGCCTTGCCCTTGTTGAGCCTGGGTTTCATGGTGGCCAGCCAGTCGGCGTTGCTGGACGGACCGGTGCACCCGCGCCAGTTCATCGAGCCGCTGCGCACCGACGCCACGCGGCGGCGTGCGCTGCTCATCCTGTGTGCCATCTATGGCGTGGCCGTGGTGTTCATCCTGGTGCTGGTGGACACGGTGTCCGACAGCGCCTTCAGCCGCCTGCAGCAGCTGCTGCCCAAGGGCGAAGCGGCACAGGCCGATATCGACGCCATCCTGGCCGAACCCGGCGTGGCCACCGGCGCCTTCCTGGGCCTGAGCCTGGGCGTGGCGCTGTCAGTTCCGTTCTGGCACGCCCCGGCGCTGGTGCACTGGGGTGGCCACAGCGTGGCCCAGGCGCTGTTTTCCAGCACCGTGGCGCTGTGGCGCTGCAAGGGCGCGTTTTTTGTCTACGCCATGGGTTGGGTCGTGGTGATGGTGGTTTTCGGCGTCGGCACGGCGCTGCTGCTCAGCCTGCTGGGGCTGCAGCAGCTGGTGGGCCTGATCGGCCTGCCAGCCGGCCTGATGTTTTCAGCCGTGTTCTACATCTCGCTGCTGTTCACGTTCAACGACAGCTTCGGCGGCACGCCGGTGCAAGTGGACGACGACGCGTTCACACGGCCCGACCCCGGCTGACATAGAGCCCCCAAGCTCGCTGTCGCTCGCTACCCCCCGGGGGGGGGTGTCCGCCGACGGCCCGGCGGAGCCGGTTCCGTGGCGGGAAGCTTGAGGGTTCACGTCAATCCACCGGCGTGAGCTTGGCGATGGCCAGGGCCAGCCACTTGCTGCCGTGGCGACCGAAGTGCACCTGGGCCCGGGCGTCGGCACCCTGCCCTTCCAGCACGGACACCACCCCTTCGCCGAACTTGTTGTGGAACACGGTCTGGCCGACCCGCAGCCCGTGTGAGGCCTGCGTCGACGCGGCGCTGGGCCGCAACGGCGGTGGCGCCTCGACACGGCCGGCACCCACGATGCCGCTCAGGCCGCTGCCCCTTTGCCAGGCCTGCTGGTATTCCTGCGCGTAACCCGAGCCGAAGCCCTGCTTGCGCGGCGTCAACCACTTCAGCGCCGCGTCGGGCAGTTCGTCGAAAAAGCGGCTCTTCACGTTGTAGCGCGTCTGCCCGTGCAGCATGCGCGTCTGGCTGAAGCTCAGGTACAGGCGCTTTCGGGCGCGGGTGATGGCCACATACATCAGGCGCCGTTCTTCTTCCACGCCGTCGGCGTCGCTCAGGCTCTGCTCGTGGGGGAACAGGCCTTCTTCGATGCCGGTGATGAACACGGCATCGAACTCCAGGCCCTTGGCGCTGTGCACCGTCATCAGCTGGATCGCGTCCTGCCCGGCCTGGGCCTGGTTGTCGCCGGCTTCCAGCGAAGCATGGGTCAGGAACGCGGCCAGTGGCGACATGATCTCGCCGGTTTCGACATCGGGGGTGGTGCTTTGCTGGGCCGCCATGGCCTGCTCGTCCACCGGCAGCGCCACCGCGTCCTTGCCAAAGCCCTCTTGCGTGACGAAGCTCTCGGCCGCGTTGACCAGTTCTTCCAGGTTTTCGATGCGGTCCTGGCCCTCCTTGTCGGTGCGGTAGAAGTCCAGCAGCCCGCTGTGGTGCAGCATGTGGTCGATGATCTCGCGCAGCGTCAGGCCCTGTGTGGCCGTGCGCATGCCATCCACCAGTGCGACAAAAGCCTGCAGGTTGGTGCCCGCCTTGCCCGCCACCGCCCCCACGCTCTGCGCCAGGCTGCGCCCGCTGCTGCGGGCGGCGTCCTGCAGCTGTTCGATGCTGCGCGCACCAATGCCGCGGGTGGGGAAGTTCACCACACGCAGGAAGCTGGTGTCGTCGCTGGGGTTCTCCAGCAATCGCAGGTAGGCCAGCGCGTGTTTGATCTCGGCCCGTTCGAAAAAGCGCAGACCGCCGTAGACGCGGTAGGGCATGCTGGCGTTGAAAAGCGCACTTTCCAGCACCCGGCTCTGCGCGTTGCTGCGGTAGAGCAAGGCAATCTCGCTGCGTGCCAGACCGCTGCGGTGCAACTGCTGCACTTCTTCCAGCAACCACTGTGCCTCGGCAAAGTCGCTGGTGCTTTCGAAGACCCGGATCGGCTCGCCCGCGCCCACGTCGGTGCGCAGGTTCTTGCCCAGGCGCTGCGTGTTGTGACTGATCAGGTCGTTGGCCGCGTCCAGGATGTGGCCGCTGCTGCGGTAGTTCTGTTCCAGCTTGACGACGCGCTGCACGCGGTATTCACGTTCGAAGTCGGCCATGTTGCCGACACGCGCACCGCGAAAGGCGTAGATGCTCTGGTCGTCGTCGCCAACGGCAAACACCCCCTGCCCCGCCCCGGGTGGCGCAAACATCTTCAGCCACGCGTACTGCAGCCGGTTGGTGTCCTGGAACTCGTCCACCAGCACGTGGCCGAAGCGGCGCTGGTAGTGTTCACGCAGCGCGTCGTTGTCGCGCAGCAGCTCGTAGGTGCGCAACATCAGCTCGGCAAAGTCGACCACACCTTCACGCTGGCACTGTTCTTCATAGGCTTGGTAGACCTCGACCATCTTGCGTGTCTGTTCGTCGCGCACTTCCACGTCGCGCGGGCGCCGGCCTTCTTCCTTGTTGCCGGCAATGAACCAGGTCACCTGCTTGGGCACAAAGCGCTCTTCGTCCAGCTGCATGGCCTTGATCACACGCTTGACCGCACTGAGCTGGTCGCTGCTGTCCAGGATCTGGAAACCCGGGCTCAGGCCCGCCAGTTTCCAGTGCGCTCGCAAAAAGCGGTTGCACAGGCCATGGAAGGTGCCGATCCACATGCCCCGCACGGCCACCGGCAGCATCGCACCCAGCCGTGTGAGCATTTCCTTGGCAGCTTTGTTCGTGAAGGTCACGGCCAGCACACCACCCGGCGAGACCTGGCCGGTCTGCATGAGCCAGGCGATGCGTGTGGTCAGCACGCGGGTCTTGCCCGAACCGGCACCGGCCAGGATCAGCGAAGGCACGGCCGGCAGCGTCACCGCGGCCAGTTGTTCGGGGTTCAGGCCCTGGAGCAGGCGGGAATCGATGGCACCGGGGGCTTCATGCATGCCCCAATTCTAGGAGCCGTGCCCTGTGGTGCACCCAAGGGCCTCAGCCCACACGCGTGAAATCGCGTGTGGGCCTTCGCCAGCCGTTCGGGTCCTTCCGGACCCTCACGTGCGGGCTCAGCGCATCGGCCCGGTGTCTTCGAAGGGCTCCAGCGATTCCAGCGTCAACAGCGTCATCGGCCCGCTGTCGGTCCAGCCATAAGCCGAGTCACGCAGCGCCTGTTCCTGCAGTCGGCGGTTCAGCCAATCGACGATGGCGTCGGGTGGCAGCGGCCGGCTGAGCAGGTAACCCTGGATCTCGTCGCAGCCCATCTGGCGCAGGCACTCGGCCTGTTCTGCCGTTTCCACGCCCTCGGCCACCACCTTCATGTGCAGGCTGTGGCCCATCGCGACGATGGCGGTGGCGATGGCGGTGTCTTCGGGGTCGTCCGGCAAGGCGCTGACGAAGGAGCGGTCGATCTTCAGCGTGTCGATGTCGAAGCGCTTCAGGTAGCTCAGTGAAGAGTGGCCGGTGCCGAAGTCGTCCATCGCCACACGAACGCCCATCTGGGCCAGCGCGGCCAGCACGCTGTTGGTGGCGACGTTGTCCTCCATCAGCAGGCTCTCGGTGAGCTCCAGCTCCAGACGCTGCGGGTGAATGCCCGACTCGGCAAGCGCGTCTTCGATGAATCGCGCCAGGTAGGGCTGGCGGAACTGCCGCGCCGACAGGTTAACGGCCAAAGTCAGTGGCGGCATGCCGGCGCGGTCCCACGCGGCAATTTCGGCACAGGCGGTGCGGATGGCCCAGGCCCCCACGGGCAGGATCAGACCGCTGTCTTCGAGCACCCGGATGAAGCGGTCGGGTGGCACCAGGCCGCGCCCCGGTGCGCGCCAGCGGATCAGCGCTTCGACACCCGTCACCTCGCCGGTGTGCACATTGGCCTTGGGCTGGTAGAACAGCGTGAACTCCTGGCGCTCCAGCGCCCGGCGCAGCTGGTTTTCCAGCATCAGGCGCGCTGCCACCTCGGCGCTGAGTTCGTCGCTGAAAAATGCGTAGGTGCCGCGGCCCATGGCCTTGGCGCGGTACATGGCCATGTCGGTGTGGCGCACCAGGCCGTCGAGGTCGGTGTCCTGGTCCATGCGCTCGGTGGGGTACATCGAGATGCCGATGCTGCCCGACACATGCAGTTCGTGTTCCATCAGCTGGATGGGGGCTTCCAGCGCGTCCAGGATGCGTCGCGCAATCAGGGCCGCGTCTTCCGCGCTGCCCAGGTGCTCGGCAATCACGGTGAATTCATCGCCGCCCAGGCGCGACACGGTGAAGGTGTCGCCACCGCCGACTCGCGCCACCGAATCGGACATGCGCAGGCAGTGCTTCAGCGCCTCGGCAACCTGGCGCAGCAGCTGGTCGCCCACGGCGTGGCCCAGGCTGTCGTTGATGACCTTGAAGTGGTCGAGGTCCAGGAACATCAGCGCCATCGGTTCGCCGCTGCGGCGGGCACGGGCCATGGCCTGCGACAGGCGGTCGCGAAAGAGTACCCGGTTGGGCAGTCCGGTCAGGCTGTCGAAATTGGCCAGGAAGCTCAGCCTTTCCTGCGTGAGCTTGCGGTCGGTGATGTCGCGCATGATCAGGATGAACTGGCGCACACCGTCCAGCACGGCGTCGCTCACCGTCAGCTCCACCGGAAACTCTGAGCCGTCGGCACGTTGCGCCAGTGTTTCCCATTGGCCAGACACCAGCGAATGGCTTTCAGGTTGGCTGCAGTCGATCAGCGGTGCGAGCCACCTTTCGATGGGATGGCCACACACCGCTTCGGGCTCGGCTGCGAGCAAGGCTGCGGCCACCGGGTTGCACAGCAGCACGGTACCGCTGCGGTCGCAGGTGAGCAAACCGCTGGCTGAGTGTTCGAAGAGGTGCAGCAATTGCCGGGCACCGCCGCCCAGGTCCCCGGGCACCGTGGGCGCCACCGGGGCAACTGGCGGTGGGATGTCGGGCTGCAGACCCCTCCAGGCCGTGCGCAAAAACTGAGCGATGGCTTTGAGCATCAGGCGAGGCGGGGGACAAACCGGGTCGGCATGAACGAACTTTTCGGACATCCACCCCATAACTTGAGGGCCAGCACCTGCGGCGTAGAATTTGACACCGGGCCCAAATTCTGGCTGCGGTCGAGGTGCACACACTGCGCACCGGTCTCGCCAGGTCAAGTGCTGCCAACCCTTCACCGGAGCCTGACCATGGAAATCTTCGACTACGACAACATCCTGCTGCTGCCGCGCAAGTGCCGCGTGGAAAGCCGCAGCGCCTGCGACCCCTCGGTTGAATTCGGCGGCCGCCGCTTCAAGCTGCCAGTGGTGCCGGCCAACATGAAGACGGTGATCGACGAGCCGATCAGCGAGATGCTGGCCGCCAGCGGCCACTTCTACGTGATGCACCGCTTCGACCTGGACACCGTGGCCTACGCCAGGCGCATGCGCAACAAGGGCCTGTTCGTGTCCATCAGTTCGGGCGTGAAACCGGCCGACTTTGCCGTCATCGACCGCCTGGCCGCCGAGGGCGTGGGTGCCGACTACATCACGATCGACATCGCCCACGGCCATGCGGAGAGCGTGCGCGTGGCCATCGAGCACATCAAGAAACGCCTGCCCAAGGCCTTTGTCATTGCTGGCAACGTGGCCACGCCAGAAGCCGTGATCGACCTGGAAAACTGGGGTGCCGACGCCACCAAGGTGGGGGTGGGGCCGGGCAAGGTGTGCATCACCAAGCTGAAGACCGGCTTCGGCACCGGCGGCTGGCAGCTCAGCGCGCTGAAGTGGTGCGCGCGTGTGGCCACCAAACCCATCATTGCGGATGGGGGCATCCGCCACCACGGTGACATCGCCAAGAGCGTGCGCTTCGGCGCCGCGATGGTGATGGTGGGTTCGCTGTTTGCGGGCCACGAAGAGTCACCCGGCGCGACGGTGGAAGTGGACGGCAAGCGCTACAAGGAGTATTACGGCAGCGCTTCAGACTTCAACAAGGGCGAATACAAACACGTCGAAGGCAAACGCATCCTCGAACCCATCAAGGGCGCGCTGGCCGACACGTTGCGCGAGATGCGCGAAGACGTGCAAAGCAGCATCAGCTATGCCGGTGGTCAGGTGCTGGCCGACCTGAAGAAGGTGAACTACGTGATCCTGGGCGGGGAAAACGCGGGCGAGCACCTGTTCATGTGACGGTTGACCCGCTCAGCGCGGCAACATGCCCTGACCGACACCGGCATCACCTTCGGCAAACAGGTGCGTGCCGGCGCCGCTGCGGCGGCGAACTGCCTGCGCCGACAGGGCGCCGGCGCGACCATCGGACAAGGCAGCTGTCGCCGGGCACACACCCGTGTCGGCTGCGGTGCGCGCGGCCGCCATCAAGGGGTCGGCACTGCTGCCGGCCGCTGCCGTGAAGTCTTCGGCCACCTCGCAGGTGGGCGCAAAGCCGTCGAAGTAGCGGCCTTCGCTGCGCTGGTTCACGCTTTCGAAGTTGATGACGCTGTAGGTGCGACCACAAGCCGACGTGGGCAAGGAACCCACCGGCTTGCCGCAGCTGGTTTCGCCGATGGCGACCACCTCGACGCCCGCACCGCGCAAGCCGTTGATGAGTTGCTCGCTGGCCGAACAGGTGCGACGCCCCATCAGCACAAACACCCGTGGCAAGTTCAGCGCCGAGAGCCGCGACGTGAAGGCGTAGCTCTGGTTGTTGGATGCACGTTTGTCGTTGTAAAGCAGCGAGGCGTAGTTCAGCCCCGCACCACGCGAGCCCGCCACATAGGACGCCAGCGTGGCGCCGGTGGAGACCAGGCCGCCGCCGTTGTAGCGCAGGTCCAGCACCAGGTCCCGCACGGCTTCGGCGCGAAAGCGTGCAAAGGCCGTTTCCAGCGGCGCTTCGGCCTGCGAAATCATGTCCTTGACGGCCAGGTAGCCGATGCGTCGCCCGCCAGCCGTGGTGGTGACGGTGGCTTCGCTGACTGGCCGGAGCGTGAAAACCTCGGCCAACAGGGTGACGCTGCGCTCGGTGCCGGCCCGCGACAGGGTGAGTACCAGGCTGTTGCCCACTTCTGCCGGCGTGAGCGCGGCAAAGTCCTCGGCCACGATCAGTTCGCTGACCGGGCGGCCGTTGATCGTGAGCACCCGGTCGCCGCGCTGTACACCCGCCCGCGCCGCGGGTGACAGGGGCTCGACGTGACGCACGTGCAGTGGCAGGCTGCCGTTGCGGTCCAGTTCCAGCGCCGCCACCGAAACGCCGTAACCCAGCGTGGCGCCGTCGCCGTAGAAGCGGTTGAAAGACTCGGTGGCCTGGCTGCCGCTGTAGCGGTCGCTGGGAAAGTCGGCGCTGCTGCCGGTGTAGAGCAAGGCGTCGAAGTAGTCCTGGACGTCGGTGTAGACGCTGGCGTCCGGCCGCGGGGACAAGCGGTACCAGAAGTACCAATTGTTCATGTAGTTGCCCAGCCAGGTCTTGTGCTCCTGCAGCGTGCAGCTGCCGGGCGCGGGCGGGCTGCCTTCGTCACCCCCGCCACACGCCGCCAGCACCAAGGGCAGCAGGCAGGCGCCGAGCGCGGTGCGCCGTCGAGACCAGGAATTCCGGACCATGTTGTGTGCTCCATCGTGAAGCCGGGCCGCCGGCGCATGGCCTGCGGGCCCGGCGGGCCTGCCACCTACAATTCAAACCCCTGCCGACGCACTGGCGTTGATACGGTCTGCCCCAGGCAGCAGGCCTTTTTTTGTATCGCCTTGTCCTGTTCCCGACCGGAGCAGGACACCTTTGAAACGTTGTCGCCATCATGACCGAGCTTGCCAAGTCCTTCGAACCTGCTGCCATCGAATCGCGCTGGGGCCCCGTCTGGGCGGCTGCCGGCGCCGCGGCGCCGACGCTGGACCCGGCCAGGCCGTCCTTCAGCATCCAGCTGCCGCCGCCCAACGTGACGGGCACGCTGCACATGGGCCATGCCTTCAACCAGACGATCATGGACGCGCTGACGCGCTACCACCGCATGCGCGGCTTCAACACGCTGTGGGTGCCGGGCACCGACCATGCCGGCATCGCCACGCAGATCGTCGTCGAGCGCCAACTGCAGGACGCCGGCCTGTCGCGCCACGACCTGGGCCGCAAGAACTTCGTCGCCCAGGTCTGGGACTGGAAGGCCAGCAGCGGCGCCACCATCACCAACCAGATGCGGCGCATGGGCGACAGCGTGGACTGGAGCCGCGAGTACTTCACGATGGACGAGAAGCTCTCGACCATCGTCACCGAAACTTTCGTGCGCCTGTTCGAAGAAGGCCTGATCTACCGCGGCACGCGCCTGGTCAGCTGGGACCCGCAGCTGAAGAGCGCGGTGTCCGACCTGGAGGTGGAAAGCGAAGAGGAAGACGGCTTCCTGTGGCACATCCGCTACCCGCTGGTGGACGGCAGCGGCTCGGTGGTGGTGGCCACCACGCGGCCCGAGACCATGCTGGGCGACACCGCCGTCATGGTGCACCCGGAAGACGAACGTTACGTGGCGCTGGTCGGCCAACAGGTGCAGCTGCCGCTGACCGGCCGCACGATCCCGGTCATTGCCGACGCCTACGTCGACCGCGAATTCGGCACCGGCGTGGTCAAGGTCACACCGGCCCACGACGCCAACGACTACGCGGTGGGCCAGCGCCACGGCCTGCCGATGATCGGCGTGCTCGACCTCGAAGCCAAGGTCAACCACCACGCACCCGAGCCCTACCGCGGCCTGGACCGTTTTGTGGCACGCAAGAAGGTGGTGGCCGATCTCGATGCGCTGGGACTGCTGGTCGAGACCAAAAAACACCGCCTGCAGGTGCCACGCTGCGCACGCACCGGCCAGGTCGTCGAGCCGATGCTCACCGACCAGTGGTTCGTGGCCGTCAACAAACCCGCCGCCGACGGCACCAGCATTGCCGAAAAGGCCCGCCAGGCGGTCAGCAGCGGCCAGGTGCGCTTCGTGCCCGGGGAATGGGTCAACACCTACAACCACTGGATGAACAACATCCAGGACTGGTGCATCAGCCGCCAGCTCTGGTGGGGTCACCAGATCCCGGCCTGGTACGGCACGGGCGGCGAGTTGTTCGTGGCGCGCTCCGAAGTCGAAGCACGGCAACGTGCCACGGCCGCCGGCTACAGCGGCGAGCTGAAGCGCGACGAAGACGTGCTCGACACCTGGTACTCGTCGGCGCTCGTCCCCTTCTCCACCCTGGGCTGGCCCGAAAAGACCGTGGAGCAGCAGCTCTTCCTGCCCAGCACCGTGCTCGTCACCGGTTTCGACATCATCTTTTTCTGGGTCGCCCGGATGATCATGATGACAACCCACTTCACCGGCCAGGTGCCCTTCAGGGACGTCTACATCCACGGCCTGGTGCGCGACGCGCAGGGCCACAAGATGAGCAAGAGCGAAGGCAATGTGCTCGACCCGGTCGACCTGATCGACGGCATCGAACTCGGCCCCTTGCTGGACAAGCGCACCACCGGCCTGCGCAAGCCCGAAACCGCGCCACGGGTGCGCAAGCAGACCGAAAAGGAATTCCCGGCCGGCATACCCGCTTTCGGCGCCGACGCGCTGCGTTTCACGATGGCCAGTTACGCCACGCTGGGCCGCAACATCAACTTCGACGCCAAGCGCTGCGAGGGCTATCGCAACTTTTGCAACAAGCTCTGGAACGCCAGCAAGTTCGTGTTGATGAACTGCGAGGGCAAGGACTGCGGCCTGAAGGAACACAGCAAGGCCGAATGTGCGCCCGGTGGTCCCTTCCATGGCTACATGAAGTTCTCCATGGCCGACCGCTGGATCAGCGGCGAACTGCAGCGCGTGGAAGCCGCCGTCACACAGGCCTTTGCCGACTACCGCATCGACAACGTGGCCTCGGCCTTGTACAGCTTCGTCTGGGACGAGTACTGCGACTGGTACCTGGAGATTGCCAAGGTGCAGATCGCCCAGGGAACCGAGGCCGAACAGCGGGCCACGCGCCGCACCTTGATCCGCACGCTGGAAACCGTGTTGCGCCTGCTGCACCCGGTGGCACCGTTCATCACCGCCGAGCTGTGGGAGACCGTGGCTGTCGTGGCGGGCCGCAAGACCGCGGGCTCCGCCGACAGCGTGGTCACTGCTGCCTACCCACAAGCGCAACTGGAGAAAGTGGACCCGGCCGCCGACGAGTGGATGGCACGCCTGAAAGCCGTGGCCGCCGAAGTGCGCCGCCTGCGCAGCGAAATGAGCCTGTCACCGGGCGAGCGCGTGCCCTTGCTGACGATGGGCGACGAGACCTTCGTGCGCAGCGCCACGCCGGTGCTGCAGGCGCTGGCGCGGCTGGGCGAGGTGCGGCCTTCGGCCGACGAGGCGGCTTTTGCCACCGCCACGCAGAGCGCACCGGTGGCGGTGTGCGGCAGCCTGCGCCTGGCGCTGCACGTGCAGGTGGACGTGGCCGCCGAATCGCAGCGGTTGGACAAGGAAATCGCGCGACTGCAGGGCGAAATCGTCAAGGCCGATGCCAAGTTGTCGAACGAGAGCTTTGTCGCGCGCGCACCGGCCGCCGTGGTCGACCAGGAAAGGGCAAGACTGGCCGACTTCAGGCAGGCTCTTTCGCGCCTGCAGGACCAGCGGGCCCGCCTGGTGGCCGCTGCCTGATCGGCACCGGCTGCGCCTGGCGCAGCACGGTGTCGATGCGCTCGGCCACCACCCAGGCACTGCGCAGGCGCGACTCGCGGGTGGTGCTGGCCACACGCGGTGTGACCTGCAGGGTGTCGATGTGGCGCAGCGGCCGGCCCGCGTCCAGTGCACCCGGGGCCAGGCTGTCCAGCCAGGCGGCGGCCAGGGGGCCTTCCCGCAGGGCCCAGGCCAGCGCCGCTTCGTCGAAGATGGCCGAGTGCGCCAGGCTCACGATGATCTGATTCGGCTTGGCCGCGGCCAACAACCGTTCGCCGAACAGGCCATCGAAACGCGCGTAGTGACTGAGCAGCACACACACCGCGTCGCTGTCCCGCATCAGTTCCAGCAAGCCCACCGGCCTGAAGCCGCAGCGCGCCCAACCCGGGTCGCTGGCATGCAGTCCGGGGTCGTAACCCAGCACCTGGGCACCAAAGGCTGTCAACAGGCGCACCAGGCATTCAGAGGCCGGCGTGACGCCCACCACACCCACCACGCTGCCGCCCAGTTCGCGCCCGACCAGCAAACCGTCGTTGCTGACGATGGGCACCCTCCGCAGCAGCGTCAGCAAGGCACCGATGACAAACTCCGCCTCGGCCGCTGCCGGGGCGCTGCCAGCGCGGGCCACCTCGACACCCGATCGCGCGCAGGCATCGAGGTCGATGTTTTCGGCCCCCGCCGACACACGGCCCAGCACCCGCAGGTGTGGCGCGTGCCACAGCAGGCTGGCGTCCACCGTCACGGAAGGCGGCAGGATGGCCGCCCGGGCGGTGGACAACGCGGCGCGAAAGGCCATCGGTTCGGTGGCGAGTTCGGGCGCCAGGCGCACGAGATAACGCCCGGCCAGCCACTGCTGGACGTCGTCGTGCACCGGCTCGACGATCAATACGTCCATCGGTGCGGGCGGCAATGTGTCATGAAATACGCGAGAGTCCACATGCCAGAATCGGCTTCAAGCAACCCATTCTGAAGCCCATGCCCATCAAGAAGGCCATTTTCCCGGTCGCAGGTCTCGGTACCCGCTTCCTTCCGGCCACCAAGGCGCAGCCCAAAGAGATGCTGCCGGTGGTGGACAAGCCCCTGATCCAGTACGCGGTGGAAGAAGCCTACGCGGCTGGCGTGCGCGAGATGATTTTCGTCACCGGCCGCCACAAGCGCCCGATCGAAGACCACTTCGACATGACCTACGAGCTGGAAGTGGCCTTGGCCCAGTCCAACAAACAAGACCTGCTGGACGTGGTGCGCAGTGTCAAACCCGACGACATGGAGTGCATCTACGTGCGCCAGGCGCAGGCCCTGGGCTTGGGCCACGCGGTGTTGTGCGGGCAGAAGCTGGTGGGCAACGAGCCTTTTGCAGTGCTGCTGGCCGACGACCTGATGGTGCACAGCAAACCCGTGCTGCAACAGATGGTGGAACAGTACGACGAGTGGCGCGCCTCGATCATCGCGGTGCAGGAAGTGGCGCCCGAGCACACACGCCGCTACGGCATCGTGGCCGGCACGGAAGTCAATTCGCGGCTGATGGACGTCAACCGCATCGTCGAAAAGCCGGCGCCCGAAGACGCACCTTCACGCCTGGGCGTGGCCGGTCGCTACATCCTGACGCCCGGTGTTTTCCACGAGATTGCCAGCCAGCCGCGTGGGGTGGGAGGCGAAATCCAGCTCACCGACGGCATCGCTTCGTTGCTGCGCCGCGAGAAGGTGTTTGCCTACCGCTACGAAGGGCGGCGCTACGACTGCGGCAGCAAGGAAGGTTTCCTGGAAGCCAATGTCGAATTGGCGCTGGCGCACCCGCAACTGGGCCCGGGCTTCCGCGAGTTCCTGAAGGGCCTGAACCTCTGAACCTGGCGGCCCGGGCTTGCCCGAGCCAGGCCGAAGCCGCTCTATCGACGCTTCAGCACATGCATGAAGTCGGCGCCGGCGGTGGTCTGCTCGACCAGTTCGTTGCCTGTTTGCCGGGCAAAGGCCTGGAAGTCACGCACCGAACCGGCGTCGGTGGACACCACACGCAGCAGTTCTCCGCTGACCATCTCGGCCAGGGCCTTCTTGGCTTTCAGGATCGGCAGCGGGCAGTTCAGCCCGCGGGTGTCGAGTTCTCGGTTGACATCGCTCATGAGGTGCGATTCTAGGGGCGTGGCGGATTCTCGATCGCAGACGCCGATGGGCTTCAGCACTCACGCCGGAAACACACCCGTCGACAGGTAGCGGTCCCCGCGGTCACAGACGATGAAGACAATGGTCGCGTTTTCCACCGTGCGGGCGATCTGCAGCGCCACCCAGCAGGCGCCAGCAGCCGAGATGCCGGCAAACAGGCCTTCTTCACGGGCCAGCTGGCGCGCCATGTCTTCGGCATCGGCCTGACTCACCAGCACCAGTTCATCGACACCTGCCGGTTCGTAGATCTTGGGCAGGTAGGCCTCGGGCCACTTGCGGATGCCCGGGATGCGCGAACCCTCGGCTGGCTGGGCGCCGACAACCCGCACCTGCGGGTTTTTTTCTTTCAGGAACCGTGACACGCCGGTGATGGTGCCCGTGGTGCCCATGGCGCTGACGAAGTGCGTCACGCGGCCCGCGGTGTCGGCCCAGATTTCCGGGCCCGTGGTTTCGTAATGCACACGCGGGTTGTCGGCGTTGGCAAACTGGTCCAGCACCCGACCCTTGCCTTCGCGCGCCATCTGGTCGGCCAGGTCGCGGGCGTACTCCATGCCGCCTGAACGTGGTGTCAGCACCAGTTCGGCACCAAACGCCTTCATCGTCTGCGCACGTTCGATGGACAGGTCCTCGGGCATGATCAAGACCATGCGGTAACCGCGCATGGCCGCGGCCATGGCCAGCGCGATGCCGGTGTTGCCCGAGGTGGCTTCGATCAAGGTGTCGCCAGGCTTGATCTCGCCACGTTCTTCGGCACGGCGGATCATGCTGATGGCCGGCCGGTCTTTCACCGAACCTGCCGGGTTGTTGCCTTCCAGCTTGCCCAGGATGACGTTGCCCTTGGCCGAACCGTTCGCCCCGGGCAGACGCTGCAGACGGACCAGCGGCGTGCCGCCGATGGCGTCTTCCAGGGTCTTGTAGGCCGGCGCTTGATTCATGAATGCTCCTGATGCGGCGGCGATTGTGGCAGTGGCGCCCAGGCCTCGCAGGCGTGCATGTGATAATCCCAACCTTCACGCGTGCCTCACGGCGCCGCTGCCCTCGTGACGAAATCGGTAGACGTAGCGGATTCAAAATCCGCCGCCGCAAGGCGTGCCAGTTCGAGTCTGGCCGAGGGCACCATCCGGGTTTGGCGGGCCTTGAGCCCAGGGGCTTTTGCCCACCTGCCACCCGCTTTGAACCCGGTGCCTGAATGCCCCCGATTCCGACGATCACCAAAAACCTGATGCTCGCCTGCACGGCGGTCTTCTTCCTGCAGCTCATCGCTCCGCTGTCGGCCTGGTTTGCGCTCTTCCCGCTGAACAGCGGTTTTTTCATGCCCTGGCAGGTGGTGACCTATGCCTTCCTGCACGGCGGTTTTGGCCACCTGTTTTTCAACATGTTGGGCCTGTGGATGTTCGGCTCGGAGCTCGAACGGCTGTGGGGCGGCAAGCGCTACTGGCAGTTCCTGCTGGCCGGTGTGCTGGCGGCGGCGCTGGCGCAGATCATCGTCACTTCGCTGACCGGTTCACGTGTACCCACCGTGGGTGCGTCGGGCGGGCTGTTTGCGCTGCTGCTGGCCTTTGGCATGCTGTTTCCCAACCGCGTCATCATGCCGCTGTTCCCGCCCATTCCGATGAAGGCGCGCACCTTCGTCATGCTCTTCGGCGGCCTCGAATTGCTGCTCGGTTCTGGCCTGCTGGATTCGCTGTTCGGCCTGGGCGGCGGCAACATCGCGCACTTTGCGCACCTGGGTGGCATGGTCGGCGGCTGGCTGATGATCCGCTACTGGCGCAAGCAGCCTCCTTTCGGGTCGAGCCGGCGCCGCTGACGGCGGGAAACCGGCATGGCCCTCTGGTCAAGAGGGTCTGCAAGGCTTGGCATGCTGGGTCTCCAGGAGGGCTCCACCATGCTGCTCGGTCCGTATCCATCGTGCCACCGCTGGCTGGCAGGCTTCGTGGCCCTGACGCTCGTGCTCGCAACATCTCTCGTTCGAGCGCAGACCGACCCGGAACGGGTGCGCGCACTGGAGCGGGCCAGTGCCGCTGTGCTGGGCCTGGAGGTGCGGGCCGTCGAAGGTGCGCACTCCGCCGCCACGCTGGGCGCGGTTCGCCAGGGTTCGGGTGTGCTGATCGGCAACGACGGCCTGGTGCTGACCATCGGCTACCTGGTGCTCGAAGCCGAGAGCATCGAACTCGTGCACGACGACGGCCGGCGCATCCCGGCCCGGCGCCTGGCCTACGACCTGGCCACCGGCTTCGGCCTGGTGCAGGCGCTGGCGCCGCTGAAGCTGGAGCCGGTGCCGCTGGGGGACTCGAATGCCCTGGCCGATGACGAAACCCTGGTCGCGGCCAGCGGCGGCGCCCAGGGCGCATTGACGCTGACCCAGTTGCTGTCGCGGCGCGATTTTTCGGGTTACTGGGAGTACCACATCGAAGGTGCTCTCTTCACCAGCCCGCCCCGCGGCGACCACAGCGGTGCCGCGCTGTTCAACGCCCGCGGCGAGCTGGTGGGCATCGGCTCGCTGGTGCTGCCCAATGCCGCAGCGGCCGGGCAAGCGCCGCGCCCCGGCAACATGTTCGTGCCGCTGGCCCTGCTGAAGCCGGTGCTGCAGGAACTGCGCGAACGCGGTGCATCCAGCGCCAGCACACGGGCCTGGCTGGGCCTGAACTGCATCGAGTTCCAGGACCAGGTGCGTGTGCTGCGGGTCAGCGACGACAGCCCTGCCGAACGGGCCGGGCTGCGTGCCGGCGACCGCATCGTGGGCATCGACGGCACCACGGTCGCCGCACTGGCACCGCTGTGGAAGGCGCTGTGGGCCGGCGGCGGGCCCGAACGGGCCGTGCGGCTGGACATCGAACGGGGCGGCCGGGCGCAGACCGTGGTGCTGCAGTCGGTCGACCGCGCGCAGGTGCTGCGCCGACCCCGCGGCATCTGATCAACCCGCGCGCAGACCCTGCTCGACGGTGGGGTGCTGCAGCCGCAGCCGCAGCTCGTTTTTCAGGCGCTTGTTGTCGAGGCGGCGCGATTCGCTCATGAAGCTCATCTGCATGGCGCCCAGCGTCTGCTGCGCGTCGCTGCGGCTGATGCGCGGTGGTGCCGGCAGGCCGCACACGGCAGCGGCCAGGTCGAAGTACTGCCCCATCTTCAGTTCGGTGTTGTCGCTGGCGTGATACACGCGCTGCGGCGCGCCACGCCCCAGTGCAGCCACGCAAACGCGGGCCAAGTCGTCGGCGTGGATGTGGTTGGTGTAGACATCGTCTTCGTCCAACAGCACCGGCGTGCCGCGCAACAGGCGTTCGCGCGGGTGGCCGCCCGGGCGGTCGGTGGCGTAGATGCCGGGGATGCGCAGGATGTTCACCAACGCGCCACTGCGGCGGCCGAACCAGCGCACTTGTGTTTCGGCGTCGACCCGGCGCCTCGCGCGGTCGGTGGCCGGCTGGACGGCACGGCTTTCGTCGAAACGTTCACCGCCGCAGTCACCGTAGACGCCACTCGTGCTGGCATACACCAGCCGCTGCACACGCCCGCCTCGGGCCAGTGCAGCCAGCAACGCCCGTGTGCGCGGGTCGGTGCTGCCTTGCCCGGGCGGTGGCGCCAGGTGCAGCACGGCGTCGGCCAGGCCGCCCAGGCGGCCCAGCGTGGACGGTTCGTCCAGGTTGCCCAACAAGGGCACGGCACCTGCGGCGCGCAGCACAGGGCAGCGTGTGGCCGACGACGTCAGCGCCAGCACCCGCCAGCGAGGCTGCAGCAAGCGCAGCACACGCATGCCGATGTCACCGCAGCCGATGATCAACAACGTCGGGCGGCGCAGGTGGGCGGCAGGCAGGCTCATGAAGGGTCGGCAGGCCACAAGGGCCTTGAAGGGCGTGTTGGCTCGGGTCCGGGGGTCCACGGGCACAATATCCGCCACAGTTTACGTGCCTCTTTTTGCGGCCCTGCGTCGCCCTGCATCGCCCGCTCCATGACCTTCCAGATCACCCTTCAACCCGCCGGCCGCAGCTTCGACGTGCAACGTGACGAAGCCATCCTGCCCGCGGCCATCCGCCAGGGTGTCGGCCTGCCCTACGGCTGCCGCGACGGCGCATGTGGTTCCTGCAAGAGCAAGCTCGTGCAAGGCCGCGTCATCCACGGCGCCCACCAGCTGAAGGCGCTGTCGGTGGACGAAGAAGAGGCCGGCTTCATCCTGACCTGCTGCGCCACGCCACAGACCGACTGCGTGGTCGAAGCGCGCAGCGTGCCCGGGGCCGGCGAATACCCGGTGCTGAAGATGCCCTGCCGGGTGATGAGCATCAACAAGCCCGCGCCCGATGTGGCCGTGTTGCGCCTGCAGTTGCCCGCCAACCAGAACCTGCAGTACCGCGCCGGCCAGTACATCGAGTTCATCCTGCGCGACGGCGACCGGCGCAGCTACAGCATGGCCAATGCACCGCACGAACTGGGCAGCCCGCCGGCCATCGAACTGCACGTGCGCCACATGGTGGGCGGCAAGTTCACCGAGCATGTGTTCACGGCGATGAAGGAAAAGGACATCCTGCGCATGGAGGGCCCCTTCGGCAGCTTCTTCCTGCGCGAGGAATCCAGCAAGCCCATGGTGCTGCTGGCCAGCGGCACCGGTTTTGCGCCCATCAGGGCGCTCGTCCAGCAGCTGCGGCACAAGGGCTCGACACGGCCCGTGACGTTGTACTGGGGTTGCCGGCGCCAGTCGGACCTGTACCAGCACGACTGGTGTCAACAAGCCGCTGCCGAGATGCCGCAGCTGAGCTATGTGCCGGTGCTGTCCGAACCCACGGCCGGCGACAGCTGGACCGGCCGCACGGGCTTTGTGCACCAGGCCGTGATGGCCGACTTCCCCGACCTGTCGGGCCACCAGGTGTACGCCTGCGGCGCGCCGGTGATGGTGGAGTCGGCGCAGCGCGACTTCGTGCACAGCTGCGGCTTGCCCGAAGCCGAGTTCTACGCCGACGCCTTCACCACGGAAGCCGACAAACACGGCTGAACGCGGGTCGATGTTAGGCCGTCTTGCGTTCGACCAGCATGCGCACCACCTCGATCACTTCATAGGCACTGTTCTCGTCGATGTTCTGACCTTCGATGACCGAACGCTTGAACGCGAAGCTGCCACTCCAACCCGAGTTCTCCACCACACCCACCGACAACTGCTTGTTCAGGAAGTAGTACAGCGGGCCGGCCAGCAGGCCGACGAAAAACAGCGGCATCAGCACCGCACCGATCACCAGCGCCATCTTCCACGGCTTTTCGTAGCCGTAGTAGGCCGAGCAGACCGAGTTGATCGGAATCACCCGCTTTTCACGGCCGGCAAGCGATCCGACGGTGAAGACGACGATTTTGTCCTTGATCTCGATCTCGGTCGTGGGGTCGATGCCCAGCAGCGACAGCAGCCACGCCAGCAGACCGCCCTCTCGCCCGACCAGGTGCACGTAGTTGCCTTGTGCATCGGCTGTTTTTGCCATCTTCCACTGCTTCAGAACAAGTGCCATGAAGGCCTCCGGTGTTGACGCCGAAGCGGCGCCGTTGATGAACTGCGGTTTGCGTCGCGGTCTTCAGCCGGCCATCTGCCAGCCCTGCGGGCCCTTGATCAACACCAGCGGCAGCTGCTGCTTGGTGCGGCCCAGCAAGGGAGCCGTCATGTCGATCTCGGTGTCGCAGGTGTAGACCGTCTTCGATTCGCCAGGCTTGCAGCCCACGACACGCACCGCGTGCACGGTGGTCTGCCATTCCTTGGCCAGCTTCTTGCCCGCCATTTCCGCGGCCACGATGTGCGCCATCTCGAACTTCTGGCGCACCGCGGCTTCGACGTCGCCAGAAGAGGGTTCACTGCTGCAGGCAGCCAGCCCTGCGCACAGCGCCAGCATCGAAGTGCTTGCCGGCAGCGGCCAAGGAAACACAAGGTTCAAGGTGCGCATCGTCAATCCCCCTGTGGGCTGTGGACCCGGCAAAGATGCGCCGGGTTGCCACAAGAGACGGTGCGCGCCGCTGAACGTCAGGGCCGATTCAGGTTGCCGTCAGAAGCACTTGGCCTCGGCCACGCGACTGCGTGTGTAGGGCACGGTGATCATGCGCATGGCGCCCGCGCTGCCTGCGCTCCACTCGTCTGTCAGCACCATCGGCGACCTGTCGGGCAGGCCCAGCATCCAGACCTTGGCACCGCTGGAAATCCCATCGGGTTCACACCGGGCCTTGAGCTTGAAGCCGGCCTTCTCCAAGTCTTCGACCGAGGGGCCGGGCTCCTCGGCCATCTGGGCCATCGACAGCTGCCACTCGACCACCCCTTGTGCCGAGCCATGCAGCCTCAGGGCCCAGACACCGGGCCGCTTGCGGCCATCGACATAAGCCGGCTGCCCGCCGTCCAGCAACACCAGGCTGCCCTCGCGGTACAGCCGCCCGATGGGCAGGAAAGCCCGCGGCGCTTCGACCGGCGCAGCCGACTTCCAGCGGATGCCCGGCAGATTGAACTGCGTCCAGGTCGGCGGCGTGCTGGCCTTGGGCGGCAACATCGCCGCCTGCAGCAATGCCGAAAACTCGACACCGGCTGCGCCTGCATCTTGTGCGCTGGCCCACGACGGCCAGAGAGTCATCAGACCCATCGGCAAGAGACACGACAGCAGGCGGCGGCGTGGCATGGAAGCGGGCTGTGTCGGGTGCATGGGGTTCCTCCTGTTGAACTCGGTGAGACGGTGACGACAGGGCCGCGGCCGGCGCTCAGGGCAAGGCCGTGGTGACGTAGAAGCCGGCCCAGTGGAAGGGCGAGGCCCAGCTGCTGCTGTCGCGCAGCGCCTGCTGCGCCCGCTGCAGTGCCAGCGGCGGCGGGGCGCTGCGCAGTTCGCGGTAGAAGTGGCCCATCAGTGCGCTGGTGCTGCCATCGTCCACTCGCCACAGGCTGGCCAGCACGGCCTGCGCGCCGCGGCGCAGGATGGTCATGTTCAGGCCCTCCACCTCGCGCCCGTCGGCCCCTTGCGCACCGCCGACGCCGGTTTCGCAGGCCGACAGCGTGACCAGTGCCTGGCCGCTGAAGCTGTGGCCGGCCAGCTGCGCCAGGCTCATCGAAGTGCCGTCGCCCAGCAGCAGGCTGGAGCGTTCGATGGAGCCGGGGCGCAGCTCGAAATGGGTGCCCACGTGCAGCAGCGACGTGGTCTGCAGCGGACGTTCGCGAAGGGCCTGACCCAGTCGCTCGGCGGTGAATTGCTCGTCCAGCCAGGCTTCACCACGCACCACGCCGCGGGGGCCCGGCTGGCAACCCGCCGCACCCAGGCCGTGCACGGGGCCGTCGACGATGGCACAGACCTCGCGTGCCACCCCCGGCAGCGCCTTGCGGCCGGCCACGGCCCGGGTCAGGCCCAGTGCACGCAGGGCCAGCGGCTCGCCTGCCACCGCCGGCGAGCCGGCAGCACCGGCCGACCGGTGTTCGATGCTCAGGCGCTGGCCCAGGTGAAGCTGGCCGTCGTGCAGCGCCGCCACGGGCAGGTAGCGCAGGCTGCCGTCCAGGTGCAGCACCAGGCGCTGGGCCTGGGCGGCCTGCGCCGCCTGCACCAATGCTTCGCCCAGGCGCCGGTACAAGCTCTGCAGCATTGGCAAGGTGTCACCGCGTTGGCTGACGGCGGCCAGCAAGGCACCCACCTCGCGACCGACCACCGCCAGCGGCCAGTCCAGCTGCAGCACCCGGCGCTCTGAAGTGCCGTCCAGCACCAGCGTCAGCTGCTGTTCACCGCCGATGGCGTGCACGTGCAGTTCACCGACCGGGATGACATGACGCGGCGGCTCGGCCCGGCTGCGGGCGCCCGGCTCAGTGCTCATGCGCGCCATCTCGCCCACGACCGAACGTGCACGGGCCGCCCAGGCGGCTTCGTCCAGGCGCGAGCGGCTGCGCAACTGCAGCGTCTGCCAGCGTTCGTCGAGTTGACGCTCGTTGGCGGTCAGCTCGATCGGTGCGCGGGCGACCACCAGCGCGCCATTGCGCTGGGTGTAGTCGAAGAACTCTTCTTCCTTCAGCTGCCGCAAGGTCTCCAGCGCCTCGGCGACACGGCCTTGTTCGGCCAGCCAGCCGGCCAGGCGCCGGTAGACGTCGACCTTGTTGGCCAGAAAGCCGGTTTCATGGTGCTTGGCGCTGCCGGCCACTTCACCGCGCATCTGTTCGATGGCGGCCAGCGCCTGCTTGCCGAAGTAGACCGCCAGCGCCGGCTGCCCCTGCGCGTGCATGTGGCGGGCCAGGGCGTCCAGCGCCAGCCACAGCGGATCGGGCCCACCCTGGCTTTGGGCGGCGGCAAAGGCGGCAAACAGGCGTTCTTCGGCTTCAGGGCCACGCTGCTGCGCCAGGGCATGTTCGGCCAGCGCGGCCAGCGCGCGGTGGCGCCTGAAGGGGGCTGCGGTGTTCAGGGCCGGCAGCGCGTGCGCCAGGTCTTCGCAGGCCGTGCTGGGCAGCTTGCCGCGCAACTGCGACATGCAGCGCAGCGCGCCCCACTCCACCACCTGCGCATGCTGCGCACCCTGCACCGCACCCACCCGCCGGATGGCTTCGGCGGCGTCGGCATCAACCTGGGCCCAGCGCTGCGCCTCGATGCCCAGGTAAGCGCGGCGGATCAGCAGCCGGCCCTGCCAGAAGCTGAGGTTGGGGTTGCCGGCCGCCACGTCGAGCGCAGCCTGCAGCGTCGACGCGGCTTCTTCGCGGTCGCCCAGGCTCATCAGGGCGCCGGCCAGCGAATCGGCCAGCTCCATGCGCAGCAGCAGCGGGATGCTGGCGTGGTGCACTTGCGCCACGCCTTCGGCCTGCCGAAACGCCCGGATGGCCAGGCCATAACGCGCCGCCTGATGGTGGGCGTTGCCGATGATCAGCAGCGGCCGCAAGTGGCGCGGGCTGCTCTCGCCCCAGGCCTTGTGGCCCACGGCCAGTGCACGTTCGGCCAAGGCCAGCGCTTGTTCGTGCTCGCCCAGATTGATGTGTTCGACGGCCAAGTTGTAGAGCAGCCCCTGGTGGCCATAGGGCGCCACATCCCGGGCGCTGTCAGCGATGCGAAGGCCAGCGCGGAAGGCAGCCCGGGCTTCTTCATGCCGGCCCAGTTGCGACAGGATGCTGCCCTGCGAACTCCAGGCAAACATCACGTCGGGGGAATCGCCCTGCCCCAGGCGTTCCAGCATCTGCACCTCGGCACGCGCCGCGGCCAGCGCGCCGGGCAGGTCCTGGCGCGAAAAAGCGATCAAGGTGCGCAGGTTCAGCACATCGGTGGCTTCCATCGACTCCACCAGGTCCAGGCCGGGCAGCAGGGCCTGGGCTTCGTCCGCGGCGGTCTGCGCACGGTCCAGCGCACCGGCGCGTCGCCACAGCAGGGCCTGCGCCACCCGCACACGAAAGGCCAGCCGCGATCGACCCTGGCCGCTGGCTTCGAGCTGTTCGCGGGTCTGTTGGAAGAATGGCTCAGCTGCCTGGGAACGCCCGGAGCTGCCCAGCATCAGGCCCTGCACCAGGGACCAGTGGGGCGCCCAGGCTGGCAGCGGCTGCTGGGTCATGTCAACCTGCAGCGGGGCCAGCAGCGCCGCGGCGGCTTCGGTGCGCGACAGTTCCACCAGGGCTTCAGCCGCCAGCACGGCAGCTTCAGGGCTGTAGGGGCCAGCACACACCGCCGCCAGCGCCCGGGCCGGCTGGGCGCGCACCCAGCTGTCGATCTGGGCCAGTGCAGTTGCCTGGGCAGCCGGTGTGTCCTTGCAGGCGCTGTCGGGCCAAACGCTGGCCGGTGCGCCGGACTTTGGCTGGGCCAGTGCCACTGGCCACGGGCCCAGGCTCAGCACCGCGACGGCGCCGCAGGTCGCAGCCCGCGCCGCCGCACCTGCAAAACCGATGTTCACGGCGCGCCCCCTGCAAGGGGTTGCACTTCGAGCCGCAACTCACCCCCCGCCGGCACCACGATGCCCTCGGCACGCAAGGCCTGCACCAGCGCGGCCTTGGCTGGCGTGGGCCACTGCGCGTCCAGACCGTAGCGGCCCAGACGTTCATAACGTTGCACTTGTGCGCCAGCAGCTTGCAGTGCAGCGGCCACCTGGTCGCGGCGGGCGGCAGGTGAGGCGTCCTGCAGCAGCAGCACACCGTCTTCACCTGCACGCAGCGTGGGCCCCTCTTCCGGGGCTGTCTGCAACAGGGGCAGCGCCACCAAGGCCATCAGCAGCAGGGCCACCGCCATGCCGGCAGCCGGCCAGGGCTGGCGCAGCGCCTGCATCCAGCGCTGCCAGCGCGCGGCGCAAGTGGTGCACCAGCCCTTGTTGACCAGGCCCTCGGCCTGCGCCCGGGCCAGCAGAGTCTGCAAGCTGTCCTGCGCCGGGGTCACGGCCACGTCCGGCACCACACGCCGCAGCGCCTGCCGCAGCAGCGTGGCTTCGCGCAGCGTGGTGGGGTCGGTGCCGGCAGGTGGCCGGCCGGCCAGGGTCTCGAACCAGTTCTCGTCGTCGGGCTTCATGGCGACGTCCTCTCGGGCGCGTCAACAGGCCGGCCAGCGGCCAGCAGGTACCAGTCATGGAAGTAGTGGCGCGCCTTCTTGCGGCACTGCGAGATGAACTCGCGCGTGGCGCCCGGGCTGCGCTGCAGCAGCTGCGCGATTTCGGCCGGGCCCAGATCGTCTTCGGCAATCCAGCGGATGACAGCCGCAGCCTGTGGGTGGTCGGCCGCAAAACGCTCGGCGCACCGGCGGTAGACGGCATCCAGCTGCTGCTGGGCCAGCTGGCCTTCGGGGCTGTCGTCGGGGCCGCCGTGGTGGGCGCGCAAGGCGTCTTCCAACTCGGCGGCCGCTGCCGAGCCGGGTTCGTCGATGGAGCTCTCGGGCCGACTCTTGCGCAGCCAGTCGATGGCGGCGTGGCGCAGCACCTGCTTCAACCACGGAAAGAGTTCGGAGTCGCCGCGGAAGCTGCTGCAGTGGCGCCAGGCCTTCAACAGCGTTTCCTGCAGCAGGTCCTGCGCCTGCTCGGTGTTGCGCAGCGACTGCCAGGCGTCGTTGAGCAAGGCCCCGGCATAGTCGTGGTGCAACACGCGCAAGGCCCGTTCGGCCGCGCGCCCGCCGTCGCGGCAGGCCTGCATGAATGCGGTCCTGTCCATCCACCCCCTGCTGCTGGCGCTGTACCACGCCGCTGGCATGCAGGATGCCAGAGCGCGCGCAATTGCAACAGGGGCATCGTGTGGGTGCGAGGTGGACGTGTTCATGCGGCGTGCCGGTCGGGGCCATGCCACAGAGACGCGGGCCGCGCCGGAACGTCAGGCCCGCTGGCAGTTCACTGTGTCACTCAAACGGCGTCGGCCGGTTGGACCACTGGGCGGCGGGGCGGGGCGTGAAGTTCACGCGCCGCCGCTCTTCGATGGACTCGCCCAGGAAACCCGTCAGCAGGCGACCTTCCACGAGTTCGTAGCCCATCAGCGCGAGCACGCGCGTGCCCAGGAAGATGGGCCTGGCGTTGCCATACCAGTCCACACACGACGCCTTGCAACGGTCGTCCAGCCGGCGGCCGGGCCGCGCCTGCAGTTCGCCCAGTGCGGTGAAGGACAGGCTGCGCTGGCGCAACACCACCACCGACGCCGGGGCGGCCTGGCGGCCGTCCGCACTGCCGCTGTGTCGGTTTGCCTCGGTGGCCACGATGGGCAGCCCCAGCAGGCCCTCGTCGGCACCGGTGCTGCGGTAGAAAAAGCCGTGGCTGCGGCTTTCGCCCTGGCGTGCGCCGGCCTGGCTGTGACGGCCCGCGATGTGAGCACCGCCACGCGCCAGGCGCACGGCGCTGAAGTTCAGTTCGTGGCCGTCGTTGCCCACCAGCAGCGCGTGTTCACCCAGGGCTTCGATGCGCTCGACGGCATGGCCGGGGTTCAGGCTCTGCGCGCCGGTGTCGGCTGCGTAACGGGTCGCCCAGGCCTGCTGGCCGGCGCCCCACAGCAGCCAGTCACCGACAAAGCGGTTCTGCAAGGCTGCGTGCGTTGGGCCGGGCAGGCGGCGGTAGTGTTCACGCTGCGCGGCGCTGCTGCCGTCGCCGAAGGCCGACAGTGGCACGCGCAGCAGCGCCGTGCGGCCGCGGCTGCGGTCGGCCCCCCACATGCCTTCGCCGCTGCCCTGTTCACGCAGCAGCACGTTCAGGTGGCCCTGGCCGTCTTCCAGAAAGGACAACTGGTCGGTGGGCACACCGGCGGTTTTCAGGCCGGTGGGCATGGCGCCGTCCAGTGGCAGGCGGAAGACGGCGGCCGACGACACCATGGTGTCCGGCCGCTCCCCTTCGGCGCCGGTGACACGGCGCCAGGCCTGTGTCCACACATAGACCGAACCCTGAGAAACGTAGAACACCCGGCCCACCGGGCCCAGCACGGCGGATGACTCGCAGTCCAGCTTGTTGTCGCCCGGGTGACTGCCCAGGTCACAACGGGTGACGGTGTGCAGAGCCAGCGCTTGGCCGGGGTCGAAGTCGTCATCGCTGCGAAACACCTTTGTCGCCGGCAGGATGCGTTCGAAGTCACCCGGCAGCGCCTGGCCGCCCCAGCGCCGCTGCGCCGGCATCATCTGCGCCCACGGTTGGCCCCAGGGTTGCAGCACGGTGGGCGAATAGAAGATCAGCTGCCGGCCCACCAGACGGCTGGCGTAGTTGCGTGCCGAGTAGTAGTCAAAGCTGCGCAGGTGGTGGGTGGCACGGTAGTCCAAAGAGCCGTCGTCGCCCAGCTCGAAGAGGCCGATCTCGGTGCCACCCCGCGCATAGCTGTAGCCCACCACGACCACCGTGCGGCCCGAGACCAGCAGCTCGTCGTACCAGGCGCCACGCGGGTCGCTGCCGGGCGCAAAGGCGTCGGTCATGGCCACCGGGCGCAATTGGTCGCCACCGACCCTCACCGTGAACAGGCGGCCGCGGCGCAGGATGATCAGGTGGTCGCCGGCACGTTTGACGATGCCACCTTCGTCGACACCGGCGGTCTGCACATTGGTGATGCTCTCGCCGGCACCAGGCTCGGCGCGCTGTTTTTCGGCCTGGCTGTCCTGCGCAGCGGCCGCAGGCGCAGCCGAGGTTTCGGCGGCGGCGGGCGCTGCAGGTGCAGGTGGTGCCATCGACAGCTTCATCGCCGCACCCGCGCGCGTGCGCTGGCGGCCCAAGGCCTGCGCCGCCTGTTGCCAGCGGTCGAGTGCGGCGCCCAGTTCAGCATCGCTGCGGTAGGGTTTGAGGGTGGCGGCGGCCTGGGCCTGGCTCATCACCAGGCTGCTGGCCACGCTGGCCAGCAGGGCCAGCAGTGTTCGGATCGGGGGCATCGAGCTTCTCCGTTGGGGGCGTGAAGGCTTCTACGGCCCGGCACGCCAAACGGGGTGAACGCCTTGCCAAACAGCCTGCGCACTGCCCGGACGACCCTGCGCTACTGCATCTGCGCCGCCTTCGGCACGCAGCTCACCTGCAGCGGGAATGCCGGCACCAGCGGCTGCACGCAGTAGACAAACTCATGCGGCGCCAACCCGGGCTTGAATTCCTGGCCGGGCGCCAGGCGCTTCAGCGTGAGTTCGGTGCGCCCTGGTTCCCGCTGCACCAGCACACAAGACCCGGTGCTGGCCGCTTCGCAGCGCAACACGATGTGGGTCGAGCCGGGCACCGGGTCGCGGACCAGCGAATGCAGCGCATCGCCCACTTTCTTGATCTCGGTCTTGTGGGTGTTGGGCGGCAGCGGCGTGCTGCAGGCTGCCACCAACACGGCGCAGGCCAGCAGGACCAAGGTGGGCAGGCGGCTCGACATCGAAGGTCTCCGGGGAAAGGAATGGGCAGGCGGTGCCGCAGGATCAGCGGGCGATGGGCAACACACCCTGGCGCCGCATGCTGGCCACCATGACCACCTTGAACATCGGGTGGTCCTTGGCCTTTTCGCTCCACTCGTTGAAGGTGCCGGCACCCGCACTCAGGGCTGCGGAGAAAGGCTTGTCGCCGCCGATCATCGTGGTCTCGAGGATGCGGATGGCATCGGGCTTGTCGAGGTCGGTTTCACGCAGGTAACCCACGATGGCGTGGCCGGGCCCGGTGACGATGAACGGTTCGATGCCCATCTTGCGCAGCAGCGATGCGAGCAGCACCGTGCCGTCGATGCAGTTGGCCTGCGCGGTGCGGATGGAGTCGCTGGGAAAGCGCACCACCTGGCTGCTGACGGTGTCAGAGATGCCCGAGGTGGCGGTGATGCTGCTGTACTTCACACCCTTTTTGCGCAGAAACATGAACACCGTCTCGACCTGCTTGTCGACATGGTCGGCGCCCATCTGGTAACCCACCGGGCCCTGCGCCTGACCGGCAAAGGCTTCGCGCAGCCACTCGTCGATCCAGGGCGCGTCTTCGGTCACGTAAGCTGCAAAGACCCAGCTCATGTTTTCCAGCCCACGCTCGGTGCGCAGCTGAAAGGGTGCGTCGTAGACCGAACGCAGGCGCACGGTCTGCGTGCTCTGGCCCGCCGGCTGGCCGTTGATCGACACCGACCAGTTGACATTGATCGGCAGCGGCTGGTTCACGTTGCGCAACCGTTCGAAGCGGTAGCGGATCTTCGGGTACAGCGCGTACATGCCGGGCTGCGGCAATGTGAAGCTCTCTTCGGTGACTTCGGCGATTTCGTCGATGCTCACCCGCAACGTGACCTGCGTGTTGGGCTGGGTCGACCGCACCCGGGCACCCACCAGGCCCCAGGGGTCGCCCAGGTAGAAGGCGTCAGTCTGGCCGCCGGTGTAGCGCGAACGCACCGGGCCGGCATGGGCCAGGGCCTTGGCGCCCATCAGCTGGTCGACGCCACTCTGCAGCGCCAACGGGTCACCCCGCGGCGCGGCCGAGCGCTGCGCAGGCGCGATGGGCTTGCGGGTGGACGCCGCCAGGATGAACGACGGGAAAACATCCTCGAAGTCCATGCGCGGCTGCCATTGCGCGCCGGCTGCATCACCGAGCATCGGGGCCGGGGTGGCGGCAGTGGCAGGAGGGCGCGCCGGTGCCGCCGCCTGCGGCGCCGGCGCAGGCGGGCTGGATGGCACCGCGCCCAGCGAGACCAGCGCGCCGTTTTTCATCTCCACGATCAGCACGCCACCACTGCGCTGCACAAAGCGGCCCTGGCCGCGCAGCTGGTCGAGGCGGAACTCGCCTTCCAGCACATCGCCATTGGGGTAACTGAACCGCGCCTGGCCGTTGACCCGGCCGGCTTCGAACTGGCCTTCGAAGCGGCGCCCGTCGGCAAACTGGTAGACCCCACGGCCATGCGGCTGGCCGTCGCGGAATTCACCTTCGTAGCGGTCGACACCGGCGGCGCGGCCGCGCCCGCTGGCCAGGCCCCCGGCGCAGTCGCCGCTGTAACTGCCTTGCAGCGTGGCGGTGCGCACCGCGCAGCTGGCCTGCTGCGCCAGGGCGGGTGCGCTGGCGCCCAGGGCCAGCAAGCAGCCCGCGAACCATGCCGCCACACCCCACTTGACCCTGCTCATCGTTGCACTCCCTTGATCGGATTCTTGTCGTGGCTGTCTGGCGCACAAGCGCCCGAAGCGGCGCTCATGCGCCGGGCTTCAAACCCCGCAGTTCAAAGCGGCAGGTGCCGCTGACCCTTGCGTCGCCCACCGCACGGGTGGGCCCGAAGTTGATCGGGTTGAGCAGGATGAAAGCGGCGGCGTCCTGGCCCCCGGCGACGCGCTGGAAGGTGTAGGTGACCCGTGTGCGCACACCCGGCAAGAAGGCTTCGGGCAAACGACGCCAGCCGGCGCCCTGGTGCGAGATCAGATGCCAGGTTTCACCATCGCCGTCCACCAGCCGCGTGTCCTGTTCACGGCCACCGCGTGGGTACAGGCTGAGCACGAGGTCGACATTCAGCAGGTTTTCGTAGCTGACCACCGCCTCGACCTGGCCGTTGCCGGCGCGGCGCAGGCTGTGCAGCGTCATCCGCAGGTTCTGGCCGCAGGACTGCGGCAGGTTCAGCGCATCGCTGGCGGGCGCCATGGGAGCGCCAGGGGCTGGCACGGGCGCGCCGGCAGCCGCCACCTGCACGATGGCGCCGTTCACCACCTGCACCGGCACCTGTTCGCCATTGGCGCGCTGCATGCGGCCGATGCCGGCCAGCAGGTTGCTGCGGAACTCACCGTCCAGCACGTCGCCGTTGGCGTAATGGAAACGCGCCCGGCCGTTGACCGAACCTTCGACGAACTCACCCTCGAAGCGGCTGCCGTCGGCGAAGGTGTAGATGCCCTGCCCCGTGGGTTGGCCGTCGCGCCAGCTGCCTTCGTAGCGGTCGGCCACGCCTTGCGCGCGGCCGCGGCCGCTGGCGTAACCGGCCACGCAGTCACCGGCATAACTGCCTTGCAAGCTGGGCGTGCGCACGATGCAGAAATTGCCACTGCCTTGTGCCTGGGCCGCACCCGACAGCGCCAAGGTCAGGGCGTTGAAGAAGTGCCGGGCTTTCATTCGCACCCCCTCACAGCCGCACCAGATGACCGCGGCCGTTGTAGGCCATGGTCGGTGTCATCTGCGTGTTCTTGTCGCAGATGTTGTGCGAACGGCAGAGCTTCTGCGACTGGTCCACCACCTTCAGGTGCACACGCTCGGCAAACAGGTTGGCCAGCGGCATGCGGCCCTGGTTGGCCACCAGTTCGCGGAACAGCGCGGTGGTGAAGAGGCCTCCCTCGGCGTTTTCCAGCGACAGCTCGCTGGGGTTGCAGGCCGTCAGGATCGCGAAGTCCTGGCCGCGCCCGGCGTCGGACGCCACCGAGCTGGCTTCGGGGCCGCGCACGTCCTTGGACGCGGTCACGCCCGAGGCCGACACGACCACGGTGGACACGTCTTGTGCCGCGCCGCCGGAATGGCAGGTGTCGTTGATCCAGACCACGCGGCCGCGCAGGTTCTTGATGTAGCTCTGCAGTTCCCAGAAGTCCAGCGCGTTGGGGTCGCCGGGCCTGAAGTCGGCCAGGATGGGCATGCCGAAGCCGCTGACGCTGGCTTCCTTGCTGGCGCCGTGGCCGGCAATGAAGATCATCACCAGGTCGTCGGCGCCGACGCGGCCGGCAAAGGTCTTGATGGTGTTGCGCACCGCCGCGCCGGTGGCTTCGCGGTTGCGCAGCACGGTGATGTTGTCGCCGCTGAAGCCCATCTTGGGCAGCGAATTCAGCACAAAGCGCGTGTCCTTCTCGACCCCCGCCAGGTCGCTGATGCCATTGATGCCGGCGGCACGCACGCTGCTGTAGTCGGCCATGCCCACGACCAGCGCAAAGCGCTTGCGTGGGGCCGGCAGTTCGGCGGCCATGGACGGTGTGGCCGGCAGCGGGGCCACCGGCGCCGGGGCAACAGGCGCTGGAGCTGGAGCCAGCGGCGGCGGCGCGGTGGGCAGGCCGGGCGGCGGTGCCAAGGGTGGTGGCGCCACCGGCATGCCGGGGCTGCTGCCCGTGCCCGGTGCCACCAGCGGTGCACCGGGTGCAGGCACCGGCACCACCTGCGCGGTGGTGGCGCTGGTCGGCTTCGCACCCACCAGCTGGTTGATGCGTTCGGGCGTGAGTTGCTGCAACTGCGCCGACGCCTTGCCGGCCAGGTCGGCAGCGGCACGGTTGGCCGCCAGTTCCAGCGCGCGCCGCATGCCGAATTCGCGGTTGTGCGGTTCCAGCCGGGTGAACATCTGGCCGCGGCCTTCGTCGGCGACCAGGATGTGGCGGCCGACGAAGATGCGTGTGGACAGTCGCAGTTCGGCAATGCCGGCTTCCTGCCCCGGCACCGGCCGCACGTCGGCGTAGGCCGAATACACCAGCGAAAAACCGGCGTCTTCGGCAAAGGTGACGACGACGCCGTTGCCCTGGTCCAGCAGCCCGTAAACCTGGGCCGTGGGCTGGATGACACGGAAGCCGCGGTTGATGAATTCCCGTTCCAGCGCCAGCGTGGCGGCCTGCACCGCCGGTTCGAGCCGGCTGGGTGCCTGCGGCGATTCGCGCCGGTACAGCACGGTCACCACGTTGGTGGGCACGGCCGCTTGCACCCGCTGCGCCAGCGTCAGCGCCATCGCCCCCACGGTCGTCAGACTCTGGGCCAGCCGCGCGGCCGGCCCGCCCAGCAGCGTGGCCGAGGTGGTGGCCAGGAAACGGCGGCGGTCGGAGGGGAAGTTCATGGTCGTGGCCCCGCTGCCATCAATCCACACGCGGCTGCGTGTTGGCCGAAAAGTCGGACAGCACCGCGTAGTCACCGGCCTGCGGTGTCATGTTGGGCGCGCGGCGGATGATCACGCACTGGCTGGTGCGGGTGCCCGCGCCGTCGCAGCGCGCCACGGCAATGGGCCGCGTGCTGGCGAACTCTTCCTTGCCCGACGGCAGGCGAACCATCGTGGCGCGGAACACCACCACTTCATCACCACCCTGGAAGCCGTGCGACTGGCCGCCCAGCATGCCGATCTGGTCGGGCTCGACACTCACCACCTTGCCCATCGGCCGCACCACGTCGGCCAGCTTGGCCGCGGCCAGGTCCAGCGCGCGGCGCAGTCCACGTTCGTAGTCGATGGCCAGGCGTTCCTGCACCGCCGGGCTGTCGACACGGTCGGCCGGTGACAGCACCACGCGGTCGCCCGAGCTGGCACCGGTCTGGCCCACGACCACCACGGCACCCCCGGGGAACAGCGGGTTGCCGTCGTAGCGGTGGCGGCCCTGCACCGACAGTTCGACGCGGGTGCGCGAGACCCGCACACCACCTTCGAGCGGCACGATTTCCTGCGTCACCTGCGTCACCATGCCGTCCACCACCAGGTCGGACTTGTCGGCGGTGACGCTAGACGTGCTGTCGAAGACCTCGAAGCGGCGCGAACGCATCACGGTGTCCATGAAACGGCGGCGCATCTGCGTGTTGGTGATGCCCAGTTTCTGCGCCACGTCGGCACGCACCAGCAGCTTCTTGTCACGCGGGTCGTCGATGCCCAGCAGTTCGACGTAGATGCTGAAACGGCGGCCCTGTTCGATAAGCTCGGCCGACGCGCGGTCGGCACCGGCGGGCATCTTGATCTGTGCGATTTCCTTCGGCTTTTCGGTGTCGGCCGCGTGGCGGTCGGGCGCTTTCGGCGCGGTCTTGCAGCCGCTGATCAACAAGGCGGCGCTGGCAAGGGCACAGGCCAGGGCTGCACGGCGCAGCACGGGGAAATCCAACATGGTGTTCGGCTCCATTGTTCTGGTTTGGGCTGAAGGGACTGGGCTGACGGTGTCAACGCGGCGCAGCGGGCGCTGGCGCGGGGCGATTGGCCGGGCGCGGCCTTGGCGGGCGGGCTGCGGGCGGGGCTGCTGGGCGTGCCGCCGGCGGCCGTGCAGCGGGCGCCGGCGCAGCGGTGGGCGTGACCACAGGGTTGCCTTCCTTGGCCAGCGCCTGGCGGCAGGCGTTGACCAGCGACTCGTAGGCAAACACCGACTGCGCAGACGCCACCGGCCGCACCATCGTGGCGCCCAGTTGCAGCGTGGCCTGGCGCGCGCGCATGCCTTCGCGGTTGGCGTAGATCAGGCGCATCAGCTGGTCGTCGGTCCAGCGCTGGTAACCGCCGTCGCTGATCTTGCGTTGCAGGTTGCCGAAGGCCAGCGTGCGGTCGTCGGTGCGGCGGCGGTGGTCTTCGCGCAGCAGGTTGTCGCCCATGTCGCGCTCGCGGGCGCGCAACTGATCGACCGGCCGGTCGAAGGCATTCACGAAGGAAAACCGCGGCTGCTCCGAGCCCAGGAAGGTTTGCGCAAAACGCTCGCGTTCGGCCACCGGCACGGCGGTGTCCAGCAGCAGCCCCGACTCGGACGGGCTGCACATGTACAGCTGGTGCAAGAGGCCCGACGAACCACCGCTGCGGAACAGCGCGTCGCGCAGCAGCGGTTCGGCCTCGCGGCGCTTGAGCTCGGCGAACACCTCCTGGGCGTCGGCCAGTTCAACGGCGTTGGCCGTGCCGTCCACCACGCGGAACCGTTTGGTGGGCTTGAAGGGAAGTGTGACCCCGTCGCTGACCGCGCTGAACGCCACCGGCATCAGCGCCGGCATCTCCTTGGCAAACTCCAGCGCCAGCGGGAACAGCTGCACGATCTCGGCCGCGTTTTTGCCACGCGCCACCGACACCACCTCTTGCACAAACAGCGTCAGCATGGAGGCAAACGCCACGCCACCCGACACGGTGCGCAGGTAACCTTCGGCCGCCGGCATCAGGCGGTCGGACTGCGCCTGGTACTCGCTGAATGCACCCGGGTTCGTTTTTTCCAGGTAGGCCAACGCGATGTTCTGCGCGCCCAGGTCGCGCGAAAAGTCGGCCAACGGCATCGACGACACGGTGGTTTCCAGGTATTCGATTTCAGCCGGGCTCAGCACTTTCTCCAGGTCGCTGCGCGCAGCCGTGCCCCGGCTGGCCACCTGGAAGAGCACCGACGCGGCCTTCTCGCGGCGGTCCAGCAGATTGGCGTAGCCGGTTTCGATGCCGGCAAAGTCGCGCTTGGCTTTCTGCAGCACCTTGTTGGTGGCCCGCGCGCCGATGACCATGGCCGCCATGGTCACGGCGCGCTGCTGCTGGGCCCGGGTCATGCCGGCCGGCGAAGGCAGGGTGATCGTCTCGGCCGCCAGGGCGCCCGGCTCACCGGTGATCAGGGTCAGGTGCTCTTCCAGCGACTGGAAGGCGATCGACATCGCCGCCTGGCGGGCCAGTTCCAGCGCCACGTTGACGGCGCCTTCGATCAGCATGCCCTGCACGTCGCGGCTGTTGACGCGGGCCAGGTTGACGTTGTCGACACTGCCCATGAACTGCAGCACCACACGTGAGGTGCGCTCGGCCTGCATCGCGTTGCGCATGGCGATCAGCTCGCCGATGAGTTCGTCACCATTGGCGCTGCGTTTGGCCAGCAAGGCCGTCAGCCCCTGGGGCGTGCGCGTGGCCATCGGCGGAGTGCCTGCCGACAGGGGTCGCATCGCGGCCGGCTGTTCGGCGGGCTGGCTGGAGACCACCAGGCCCTTGCGGCTGCCCGCGCCGGCACCCGGCACAAGCCCGGTGATGAGGTTGGATGCCGAGGTGCCAGCCTGCTTGGCACCGGGGGTGACACACCCCGCCAGCACAAGGCCCAGGGCCAGCGGCAGCAGGCCGCTTGTCCAGGCGCGCGCCTGCACTCGTGAACGGATCTTCACCCTTCCCCCTTCATCCATTTGCCGCTTCTGACGCCAGAGACGCAGCGGGCCGCCATCTGTCAGGCCCGAACAGGGTGACTGACGGAAAAAAATTTCCCGACATCACTGGGCCTTGCCTGGGCAGGGGCCGGTTCGTGCCGGACCTTCAATCCCCAGACCGATGCGCAGCCCATGCAGGGCTAACGCTCAGTTTCATTCTGCATGGATTAGTGTGCGAACGCACCAAGTGCACGGAGTTTCGCGGCGTCATCACGCCGTCACAAACAAGGCGCCTGCGCTTGCCGGCGGGCGCTGGTCTACTCGCCCAGGTACGCGGCGCGAACCTTCGGGTCTTTGAGCAGGGCCTTGGCTTCGCCGGTCATCGTGACCTCGCCCGACTCCATGACATAACCCCGGTCGGCCAGGCTCAGCGCTCGGCTGGCGTTCTGCTCCACCAGCAGCACCGTGGTGCCGCGGCTGTGGATGTCGGCCACCACCTCGAAGATCTTGTCCACCATGATCGGGCTCAGGCCCATGCTGGGTTCGTCCAGCAGCAGCAGCTTGGGCCGCGCCATCAGCGCTCGGCCCATGGCCAGCATCTGCTGTTCCCCGCCGCTCATGGTGCCGGCCAGCTGCTGGGCACGTTCCTTCAGGCGCGGGAAGATGCCAAAGACCTTCTCGATGTCGGCTGCGATGCCGGCCTTGTCGTTGCGCACGAAGGCACCCATCTGAAGGTTTTCGGTGATGGTCATGCGCGCGAAGGTGCCGCGCCCTTCAGGCACCATCACCAGGCCCTGTTTGACCAGGTCCCAGGCGCCCTGCCCCTTGATCGACTTGCCCAGGTATTCGATCTCGCCAGCGGCCACGACCTGGGTGCCGGTGATGGCCTTCAGCGTGGTGGTCTTGCCGGCGCCGTTGGCACCGATCAGGCTGACGAGTTCGCCTTCGCGGACCTCGAAGCTGACGCCCTTGACGGCCTGGATGCCGCCGTAGGCCACCTTCAGGCCGCTGACCTTGAGGAATGTCGCGCTCATCGCCCTGCCGCCTTCATTTGTGCCCCGTGCCCAGGTAGGCCTCGATGACTTTTTCGTTCTTCTGCACCTCGGCCGGGTTGCCTTCGGCGATCTGCTTGCCGTAGTCAAGCACGGTGACGCGGTCGCACAGTCCCATCACCAGTTTCACGTCGTGTTCGATCAGCAGGATGGTGCGGCCGTCCTTGCGGATGCGGTCGATCAGCTCTCGCAGCACGACTTTTTCGGTGGCGTTCATGCCGGCGGCGGGCTCGTCAAGCGCAATCAGCTTGGGGTCGGTGGCCAGGGCGCGTGCAATCTCCAGCCGGCGCTGGTCGCCATAGCTCAGTGTGCGGGCGCGGAAGTCGGCATAACGGCCGATGCCCACGTAGTCCAGCAGTTCCTGTGCACGCCCGGCGATGGCCCTTTCTTCGGCCTTGAAGCTGCCCGTGCGGAAGATGGCGCCGAACAGGCCCGAATGTGTGCGCACGTGGCGCCCGACCATCACGTTTTCGAGCGCCGTCATCTCGGCGAAGAGCCGGATGTTCTGGAAAGTGCGTGCAATGCCCTGCTTGGCCACCTCGTGCACCGCGCTCGGCTTGTAGGGCTGACCGCCCAGTTCGAAGCTGCCCGAGTCGGGGGTGTACAGACCGGTGATGACGTTGAAGAAGGTTGTCTTGCCGGCGCCGTTGGGGCCGATGAGGCCATACACCTGACCGGCCTGGATGCTGATGCCCACATCGGACAGCGCCTGCAGACCGCCGAAGCGCTTGCTGACGCCGGCCACTTTGAGTACGGTCTCGCTCATCTTTTGCACCCGCTGCTTCAGGCGCCCGCCGAAGGCGTGGCAGTCGGCGTCGAGCTTGGCGGGCCGCCGGTGTCGACCGGCTGCGGTGCCGCCTTGCCGTGTTCACGCGATGGCCACAGGCCCCGTGGCCGCAGCAGCATGATGATGATCATGGCCGACGCGATGAGCAGTTGCCGCAGGATGGACGCGTCCAGACGGCCGTCGGTCAGCTGCTGCAGCGGACCGGCCACGTAGCGCAGCACCTCGGGCAGCGCTGCCAGCAGCACAGCACCCAGGATGACACCCGGCAGGTGGCCCATGCCGCCCAGCACCACCATGGCGACGATCATCACGCTTTCCATCAGGCTGAAGGATTCGGGGGACACAAAACCCTGGAAAGAAGCGAACATGCTGCCGCTGACACCACCGAACGTGGCGCCCATGCCGAAGGCCAGCAGCTTCATGTTGCGGGTGTTGATGCCCATCGCCTTGGCCGCGATCTCGTCTTCACGGATGGCCATCCAGGCACGGCCGATGCGGCTGGTTTCCAGGCGGTGGCAGATGATCACGCTGAACACCACCAGCACCAGGAACAGGTAGTAGTACAGCGTGACCGACGGGATCGTGAAGTCGCCGATCTCGAGCCGCTTGCCGAAGTTGAGCCAGGGGTCGCTCACGGGGCCGATGATCATGGGGTCGATGCGGTCCAGTCCCTTGGGTCCGTTGGTGATGTTGACCGGGTGCTCCAGGTTGTTCAGGAACACGCGGATGATTTCGCCGAAACCCAAGGTCACGATGGCCAGGTAGTCGCCTCGCAACTTGAGCACCGGTGTGCCCAGCATCACGCCCACCACTGCCGCCACCGCAGCCACCAGCGGAATCGTGACCCAGATGGGCGTGTGCAAGCCGTTCGGGAAGGCCGCCGCAATCCAGGGGAAGTTCTCCACCAGGTGCGGGCTGGCCAGCAGCGCGTACATGTACGCGCCCACGGCATAAAAGGCCACGAAACCCAGGTCCAGCAGGCCGGCGTAACCGACCACGATGTTCAAGCCCAGTGCCAGCAGCACGTACAGCAGCGCGATGGCCAGGATGCGCACCCAGCCCGCACCCAGGCCACCCACCTGCATCAGCAGCGGCAGCGCCAGCAGCGCAATTGCAGCCAGAAAAAAGACGATCAGCTTGTTCTGCATGTTTGCGGCTCCTGTGGCTAGGCCCGGTCGGCCACACGCTCGCCCAGCAGACCTTGCGGGCGCAAGGTGAGCACCAGGATCAGCGCCACGAAGGCAAAGATGTCGGCGTAGTGGCTGCCCAGCACACCACCTGTCAGGTCACCCAGGTAACCGGCGCCCAGCGCTTCCACCAGGCCCAGCAACAGCCCGCCCACCACCGCCCCGGCCAGGTTGCCGATGCCACCCAGCACTGCGGCCGTGAAGGCCTTCAGGCCGGGCAGGAAACCCATCGTGTGCTGCACGGTGCCGTAGTTGGCGGCCCACATGATGCCGGCCACCGCGGCCAGCACGGCGCCGATGACGAAAGTGGCCGAGATCACGAAGTCGGGCTTGACACCCATCAGCGCCGCCACACGCGGGTTCTCTGCGGTGGCGCGCATCGCGCGGCCGAGTTTGGTCTTGTTCACCAGGTACATCAGCGCCGCCAGGATGCTGGCCGTGAGGCCCAGGATCAGGCACTGCGTGACCGAGATCACCGGCCCCCCCAGGTCGATGGGGTCACTGGGCAGCAGGATCGGGAAGGGCTTGGGGTTGGGCTTCCAGATGATCATGGCCACCGTCTGCAGCAACAGGCTCACGCCCATGGCGGTGATCAATGGTGCAAGCCGCGGTGCATTGCGCAACGGCCGGTAGGCCAGCTTCTCGATGCTGAAGTTGAGCGCCGAGCACACCACGATGGCGCACAGCGCCGAGATCAGCAGCAGGGCCCAACCCGGCAAGCCGCTCTCGGCCATGGCCGTGACCACCATCCAGCTGGTCAGCGCACCGAACATCAGCACTTCGCCATGCGCGAAGTTGATGAGATTGATGATGCCGTACACCATGGTGTAGCCCAGTGCCACCAGCGCATACATGCTGCCGAGCACCAGACCATTGATGATCTGCTGGAAGAAGATTTCCATTCGAGCGCAACTCCTGTTGTCCTGCATGCCGCTGAAGCACGCATGCGGCTGTTCTGCACCACATGCAAGAAGCTGGCCGTGGGCTGTTCTTGTGAGCATCCGCAAACGCGACGGGGCCGCTGGCGGAGCGGTCGCATTCTAGGAGGCGGTGGCCAGTGCCAAGGGCCGGAGTTACCCCCTGGACTCTGCGGCCCTGGGCCACCGGCGCCTCGCGGCCTTCGACCTGGACTCAGCGTGTCTTTCTGGCCTCTTCGTCGAGCCGTCGCAGCTCGGCCAGGCGCTCGCCGATCTTGTGCTCCAGGCCGCGTGGCACCGGCCGGTAGAACGGCTGCCCGGCCAGTTCGGGCGGCAGGTAGACCTCACCCGCCGCGTAACCCCCGGCTTCGTCGTGGGCGTAGCGGTAATCCTTGCCCAGCCCGATGTCCTTCATCAGGCGCGTCGGCGCATTGCGCAGGTGCGGCGGCACCGGCTGCGTGCCGCCCCGGCGCACGAGGTCCTGCACCGTGTTCCAGGCCTGGTAGACGGCATTGGACTTGGGTGCCACCGCCAGGTACACCACGGCCTGCGCCAGGCTCAGCTCTCCTTCGGGTGAGCCCAGTCTTTCGAAGACCTCGGCGGCGTCCAGCGCCAGGCGCAGCGCCCGCGGGTCGGCCAGGCCGATGTCTTCGCTGGCCATGCGCACCACACGCCGAGCCACGTAACGCGGGTCCATGCCGGCATCGAGCATGCGTGCCAGCCAGTACAGCGCGGCGTCGGGGTTCGATCCGCGCACCGACTTGTGCAGGGCCGAGATGAGGTCGTAGAAGACGTCGCCGCCTTTGTCGCCACGCCGCATCATGCGGCCGATGGCGGCTTCGAGCTGTTCCGGGCCGAGTTGCTGCACCCCCGGGTGCGCCGAGGCCGCACTTTCGTAGGCGTTGAGCAAGCGGCGGCCGTCACCGTCGGCAAAGTTGATCAACAGTTCGCGCGCCTGCGGGTCCAGCAGCGGCCCGTGCAGCACGGCCCTGGCGCGGTCCAGAAGCTGGCCCAGGTCGCTGTCGTCCAGCGGCTCCAGCACAAAGACCGTGGCCCGTGACAGCAGCGCGGAATTGACTTCGAAAGACGGGTTTTCGGTGGTCGCGCCGATGAAGCTGAAAAGGCCGGCCTCGACATGCGGCAGGAAGGCGTCCTGCTGCGACTTGTTGAAGCGGTGCACCTCGTCGACAAACAGCACCGTGGAGCGACCTGCCCGGCGCAGCGTCTGCGCCTGTTCAACCGCCTCGCGGATCTCCTTCACTCCCGACAGCACCGCCGACAAGACGATGAAGTGCGAACCGGTTGCCCCGGCCAGCAGCCGCGCCAGCGTGGTCTTGCCCACACCGGGTGGCCCCCACAGGATCATCGATGGCAGGCGACCGGCATCGAAGGCCACCCGCAGCGGGCGCCCTGGTGCCAGCAGGTGGCGCTGGCCGACCACTTCGTCGATGTGCTGCGGCCGCAGGCGTTCGGCCAGCGGCACCGTCGAGGCCACGCCTGCACCAGTCCCGGCCGTTGCAGAGCCGGCCTGCGGCGGTTCCGAGCTGCCGAAGAGCGCGTCCTGGGTGGGCATGGCGCGACTTCACGTGGGGCTATTGCTCGATCACGTCTGCGCCTGGCGGCGGCACGAACCGGAATCGCTCTGGCGCCACCGCGGCGTTGGCCGTGAAACGCTGGAAATCCAGCCGCGAGCGCTGGCCAAAACTGTCGACGATTTCGACCACCGCCAGCTGCTTGCCCTTGAAGCCGACCCGCATTGACTGGAAGGCACCGTCCTTGGCGCGGGGTGTGGCCAGTGCCCATTCCAGACCGTCGCGCGAGGGCTCGGCCTTGAGCATGAAGTCGGGCTCCAGCGACGCACCGGCCAGCAGCGCCGCAGGTGTTGACCCCAGGGCTTGAGCCACCTTGCGTGAACTGGCCTGGTTGAGGTCGGTGTCGTAGATCCACACTTTCTCGCCGTCGGCCACGATGAGCTGCTCGAAAGGTTTGGTGTAGCTGAAGCGGAAACGGTTGGGGCGAGAGAACTCGAAGTCGCCGCTGCTCGTTTTCTTGCGCGCGCCGTCGGCCGAAGTGACGGTCTGCGAGAAAGCGGCTTGGCCGGTTTTCACGTCACGCACAAACTCGCGCAGGGTGTCGACGGCATCGGCTCGTGCCGTGGCAGCAAAGGACAACATGAGGGCCAGCAAGGCCGCGGCGAAATTGTTCACTCTTCCCTTTTCGGAACGAGGATGTCCCGGTTGCCGCTGTGGCCCATGGCCGAGACCACTCCGCTGTGCTCCATCTGCTCGAGCAAGCGCGCGGCGCGGTTGTAGCCGATGCGCAGGTGGCGCTGCACCAGCGAAATCGATGCGCGGCGGTGTTGCAGCACCACGCCTACCGCCTGGTCGTACATGGGGTCGGCTTCGCCTGCCGGACCACCGATACCAGCGCCTTCACCACTGGCGGCATCACCATCGAGCACACCGCCTTCGAGAATGCCTTCGACATAGTTGGGTTCACCTTGTGAGCGCAGATACTGCACAACGCGGTGCACCTCGTCGTCGCTGACAAAGGCGCCGTGCACCCGTACCGGCAAGCCGGTGCCCGGCGCCAGGTAGAGCATGTCACCCTGTCCCAGCAGGGCTTCTGCGCCCATCTGGTCCAGGATGGTGCGGCTGTCGATCTTGCTGCTGACCTGGAAGCTCAGGCGCGTGGGAATGTTCGCCTTGATCAGGCCGGTGATCACGTCCACGCTGGGCCGCTGGGTGGCCAGGATCAGGTGCATGCCGCAGGCGCGGGCCTTCTGAGCCAGGCGGGCGATGAGCTCTTCGATCTTCTTGCCCACCACCATCATCAGGTCGGCCAACTCGTCGATGACCACCACGATGTGTGGCAGGCGGTCCAGCGGTTCCGGTGCTTCGGGTGTCAGGCTGAAAGGATTGCCCAGCTTTTCGCCACGCTCGGCGGCTTCGGCAATCTTCTTGTTGTAGCCGCCCAGGTTGCGCACACCCAGCTTGCTCATCAGCTTGTAGCGGCGCTCCATTTCGCCGACACACCAGTTCAGCGCGTTGGCTGCCTGCTTCATGTCGGTGACCACCGGCGCCAGCAGGTGCGGGATGCCTTCGTAGACACTCATCTCGAGCATCTTGGGGTCGATCAGGATCAGCCGCACGTCACGTGCCTCGGCCTTGTACAGCAGGCTCAGGATCATGGCGTTGATGCCGACGCTCTTGCCCGAACCGGTGGTACCGGCCACCAGGCAGTGCGGCATCTTGGCCAGGTCGGCCACCACGGCGTTGCCGACGATGTCCTTGCCCAGGCCCATGGTCAACATCGAGGCCGATTCGTTGTAGACCTCGGAACCCAGGATTTCCGACAGCTTGATGGTCTGCCGCTTGGCGTTGGGCAGTTCCAGCGCCATGTAGTTCTTGCCCGGGATGACCTCGACCACGCGGATGCTGACCAGCGACAGGCTGCGTGCCAGGTCACGGGCCAGGCCGACGATCTGCGAACCCTTCACACCCGTGGCCGGCTCGATTTCGTAGCGTGTGATCACCGGGCCGGGTGAAGCCGCCACCACCCGCACTTCGACACCGAAGTCCTTGAGCTTCTTCTCGATCAGGCGGCTGGTCATTTCCAGCGACTCGGGAGTGACCGTTTCCTTGTGCAGCTGCACGCCGTCGAGCAGGTCGACCTGCGGCAGCTTGGTGTCGGCCAGTTCGGCAAACAGCGGCTTTTGGCGTTCCTTGGCCACCCGCTGCGACTTGGGAATCTCGTTGACGGTTGGCGCGATGAACAACGGCACGTGTTCTTCCACCACCGCCAGCTGTTCTTCGACCAGGTGTTCGCGCTCACGTGCGGCCATTTCGCCCAGGCGTTTGTCTTCCAGGATCTCGCGCTTGTCCTGGCGCCTTTCGCGCAGGCGGTCGAGTTTTTCGCCAATGCCGTCGGCCAGGCGCAGCCACGAAAAGCGCAGCGATAGAGACAGGCCCAGCACCAGGGCCGCAATCCACAACACACCCGAGCCGGCAAAGCCCAGCCAGCGCATCGACAGCGGCCCCAGGGTGTAGCCCAGCACACCGCCGGCATGGCCTGGCAGATGGGGTTCCCAGTGATAGAGCCGTGTCCACTCCAGCGAGGCACTTGCGCCAAGCAGCAGCGTCAGCCCCAGCCAGAACATCCACCTCGGAGCCTGCGGCGCAGCAGTTTCGGTGCGGATCGTGCGTGCCAGGGCCGACAGCCAGGCCCGAAGCGCCACCGGCACCAGCCACCAGGCCGAAAAGCCAAACAGGAAAAGCACGAGATCGGATACCCGGGCGCCCAGCAGGCCCACCTTGTTCTGCAGGGGCTCACCCGTGCCCGACGTGCTGAAGGCGGCGTCGCCGGGGTGGTGGGTGACCATGGCCAGCACAAACAGCAGACAAGCCAGCGCCCCGGCCAGCAGCAAGGCCTTGCGGCGCCAGGCCCGTGCCAGGGCCTGCGAGGTGACTGGCGCGGCAGCGGTGCCGTCGGCCGTCAGGGAACCGAGGGGAAAACTCATGGGCACCATTCTGGCCGATCAGCGCATGGCCGATCGGCGGGCACGGCCATCAGTCGTTCTGTTGCAGCCGTTCCTTGATGATCACCGAGCCGTTTTCCTGGGTCTCGATGACCCCGCGGTCCTCCAGGTCCTTCATGACCCGGCTGACCATCTCGCGCGAAGCGCCCACCACCTTGGCCATGTCCTGGCGGCTGACCTTGTGGCGGATGATCTTCACGCCGTCGATCTCTTCGGCCATGTCCAGCAACGTGCGGGCGACACGGCCGTACACGTCCAGCAGCGCCAGGCTCTCGATCTGGCGGTCGGCATTGCGCAGGCGCTTGACCAGCCCACGCATGACGCCGTAACTGAGGGTGCTGTTTTCCGGCAGGCAGCGTGCGAAGTCGGCGCGGGCCAGCACCAGCATGTCGGTCTGGATCTCGGCACGCACGGTGGCCGAATGCGGTTCGTTGTCGATGAGGCTCATCTCGCCCACGTAGTCGCCTGACTCCAGCACCGCCAGGATGACCTCGCGGCCCCGGCTGTCGGACGTGAGCACCCGGGCGCGGCCGTTGAGCAGGATGAAGAGCGCGTTGCTCTTGCGGCCTTGTTCCACCACCAGTTCACCGCGCCGGAAGCGCCGCTTGACCACGCTGTCGGCGATGGCCTGCGCCTGGTCTGCAGTGAGCATGGAAAACAGTGGAACGCGGCGGATCAGGTCCAGATTGGACAGCATCGACATCGAAGGTGCTCCTCTTGTTGTGATCAGGCTCCCGTCAGACCCCAGCAGGCACGGTCTGCAAGAATCCGGCTATTGTGCCCATAGCGGGGCTTGCGACCACCCGGTCGCGCCCCGATGTGACCTTCGGGCGTCGGATCGACGCGACGCCCCCCCACCCCAGCAGACTGCCCCATGACCACCACTTCGCACGCCCGTGTCCTGATCCTCGGCTCCGGCCCCGCCGGCTACACCGCCGCGTTGTACGCCGCGCGCGCCAACCTGCAACCCATGCTGATCACCGGCATCGCGCAGGGCGGTCAGCTGATGACGACCACTGAAGTCGACAACTGGCCGGCAGACGTGGCGGGTGTGCAGGGCCCCGATCTGATGCAGCGTTTCCTGCAGCACGCCGAGCGTTTCAACACGCAGATCGTCTTCGACCACATCCACACCGTCGACTTCAGCAAGCGCCCCTTCACGCTGAAAGGCGACAGCGGCACCTACACCTGCGACAGCCTGGTGATTGCCACCGGTGCCAGTGCCAAGTACCTGGGCCTGCCCAGCGAAACTGCCTTCCAGGGCAAGGGGGTCAGCGGCTGCGCGACCTGCGACGGTTTTTTCTACCGCGGCGACACGGTGTGTGTGGTGGGCGGTGGCAACACGGCCATCGAAGAGGCGTTGTACCTGTCCAACATTGCCAGCAAGGTGCACCTGGTGCACCGGCGCGACAAATTCCGCGCCGAGGCCATCATGATCGACAAGGTGAAGGCCAAGGTCGAAGCCGGCAAGATCGAGCTTCACCTGTGGAACACCCTCGACGAAGTGCTGGGCGACCAGACCGGTGTCACTGGCGTGCGGCTGCGCAACACGCAGGACCAGTCGACCACCGAACTGGCGCTGAAGGGCTGTTTCATCGCCATCGGCCACCAGCCCAACACCGACATCTTCAAGGGCCAGCTGGAGATGAAAGACGGCTACATCGTCACCAAGACCGGGCTGGACGGCATGGCCACGATGACCAGCGTGCCTGGCGTGTTTGCCGCCGGCGACGTGCAGGACCACGTTTACCGCCAGGCCATCACCAGCGCCGGCACCGGCTGCATGGCGGCACTGGACGCACAGCGCTTCCTGGAGCAGGAGTCCGACTGAAGCGGCAAAAGTCGCGCTACAATCGCGGGCTTTGCTGGATGTGACCGACCTTGCCCTATGGGTGACCCAGGCGCTGCCAGCTCCGATACAACCAAGTGGAGAGCGTCATGGCACGCGTCTGTCAAGTCACCGGCAAGGGCCCCATGGTGGGCAACAACGTTAGCCACGCTAACAACAAGACCAAGCGCCGTTTTCTGCCCAACCTGCAGTACCGCCGCTTCTGGGTGGAAACCGAGAACCGCTGGGTCCGCCTGCGCATCAGCAATGCGGCTCTGCGCCTGATCGACAAGGTGGGCATCGACAAGGTCGTTTCCGACCTGCGCGCCCGCGGCGAAATCTGAACCCACCCTGAAAGCCTAGGAGAACATCATGGCCAGCAAAGGCGGACGCGAAAAGATCAAGCTGGAGTCCACAGCGGGCACCGGCCATTTCTACACCACCAGCAAGAACAAGAAGACGACGCCCGAAAAGCTCGAATTCCTGAAGTTCGACCCGAAGGCACGCAAACACGTGCTCTACAAGGAAATCAAGCTCAAGTAGCTTGATCGCCCCAACAAAAAACCCGCCAAGGCGGGTTTTTTGTTGTCCATCAAGTAAGCGCCGCGGAACCGGCTTCGCCGGGCCGCTGGCGTTTGCCCCCTTGAGGGGGAGCGGCAAAGCCGCTCCGGGGGTGGTCTTATCTCACCACGGCGATCTGGCTGCGCTTGCCACCCTTGTAGGTGTACAGCGTCAGCGCGCCGTTCTTGATGTCGCCCTTCTCGTCGAAGGAAATGGTGCCGGTCACGCCCTTGTAGCCCGTGGTCTTGGCCAGTTCCGGCAGGTATTTGGCCGGGTCGGCAGAGCCGGCCTTGACCATCGCAGCCACCATCACGTTGGTGGCGTCGTAGACGTACGGCGCATAGACCTGAACGTCGATGTTGTACTTCTTCTTGTACGCAGCGTAGAAGTCGTCCATCGACTTCTTGGCGGCCCCTTCGACACCACCGGCTTCGGCGCACACCACCTGGCCGTCGGCCATGGTGCCGGCCGCCAGCTTGGGCAGTTCACCGGTGCAGATGCCGTCGCCGCCGACGAACTTGGCGCTGATGCCCAGCTGCTTCATCTGGCGCAGCATCGGGCCGGCCACGGCGTCCATGCCACCGTAGAAGATGATGTCGGGCTTCTTGGACTTGATGTTGGTCAAGATGGCGGTGAAGTCCGTCGCCTTGTCGTTGGTGAACTCGCGGGCCACGGCCTTGACGCCGGCAGCCGTCAGCGCCTTCTCGAATTCGTCGGCCACACCTTGGCCATAAGGTGTGCGGTCGTCGATGACGGCGATGTTCTTGCCCTTCAGGTCTTTCACGGCATAACGGCCGAGCGTGCCACCCAGGTGCACGTCGTCAGCCACGACGCGGAAGGTGGTCTTGTAACCCTGGCGGGTGTACTTGGGGTTGGTGGCCGAAGGGCTGATCTGGGGAATGCCGGCGTCGCTGTAGATGCGCGAAGCGGGAATCGTGGTGCCCGAGTTCAGGTGGCCGATGACACCGTTGACCTTGCTGTCGACCAGCTTCTGCGCAGCGGCCGTGCCTTGTTTGGGGTCACCTGCGTCGTCTTCGGCCAGCAGTTCCAGCTTGACCTTCTTGCCGCCGATGGTGACACCCTTGGCGTTGAGTTCTTCGATCGCCATGCGGGCGCCGTTTTCGTTGTCCTTGCCCAGGTGCGCAATGCCGCCGCTGGTGGGACCGACGTGGCCGATCTTGACGACCATGTCTTGAGCAAATACGGAGCCTCCCAGCAGGATGGCAGTGGCACCGACGATCACATTGAGCTTGACTTGCATGCGAAAAACCTCCGGTTGGGTATGTCGTGGAGCGACATTTGGGGACACTCGAAGCAAAGAACGATAACCGAAAAGCCCTGCCGCTCAAGCGGTGCTTGCGAGGCTGTTGCGGTCATTCGAAACCTGGCACGGGCACAACGCGCCGCCGTGCGCGTCAGCCGACAGGGTTGACCCCGACACTGCCTGTGACGCCGGCTGGCCGGTGCATTTGCGGCGTCAGTCTGGGCCGCTTCAGCCCGGCCCGTGGCCACCGGCATCGGGGTGGTGTTTGATGTTCAATCCCTGGGCCTTGTAAGCGCGCCAGCGCTCACGGCCACGGGCCGCTTCGTCGGGCTCGACTGCCACGATTTCGATCAGCCGCTCCAGCCACTGCAACGGCGACGGCGCGGCAGAGCCCAGGTTGAGCAGCACCCGGGGTGCGTCCGTTTCGATCGGCTCGGCACACAGCCAGATCGGTGTGCGGGCGGCCACGGCCGTCGGCGCGCCAGGCTGGCGCACGTGGGGCACGAAGTCGTGCTCGTCGAAGGTCCAGAGTTCGCGGTCGAGTTCGCGCAACCTTTGCGGCGACGCCGTCACCTGCACCCGCACACCCTGCCGTGCGGCCTTGCGCAACAGCCGGCAGGCAAAGCGCGTGGGGTCGGCCACACCAGTGTGGAACTCAACTTCGGTCATGGGCCGGAACTCGGTGCGCGCCAAGACGTCGGCGCGAGGCCTTCACCTCACTTGGCGCGTGCCAGCACGAAGTGCGTCAGCAAAGGCACCGGGCGCCCGGTGGACCCCTTGGCCAAGCCCGACTTCCATGCCGTGCCGGCGATGTCCAGGTGCGCCCAGCGCAGGCGCGCCGTGAAACGCTTCAGGAACATCGCGGCGGTGATCGAGCCCCCCGCACGACCGCCGACATTGCCCATGTCGGCGTAGTGGGACTTCAGGGCTTCGTCGTATTCCTCGTCCAGCGGCATGCGCCAGGCCGGGTCCAGCGCCAGTTCACCGGCAGCCAGCAACTCGGCGGCCAGTGCGTCGTCTGGGCTGAACAAGCCCGAGCGGTGATGGCCCAGCGCGATCACGCAGGCGCCCGTGAGGGTGGCGATGTCCACCACCACCGCGGGCTTGAAGCGCTCGGCATAGGTCAGTGCATCACACAGGATCAGGCGGCCTTCGGCATCGGTGTTCAGCACCTCGATGGTCTGACCCGACATGCTCTTGACCACGTCGCCCGGCTTCACCGAACGGCCGCTGGGCATGTTTTCGCAGGCCGGGATGATGCCGATCAGGTTGACCTTGGCCTTCAGTTCAGCCACCGCGCGCAGCGTGCCCAGCACGCTGGCCGCACCACCCATGTCGTACTTCATCTCGTCCATCTCGGCCGCCGGCTTGATGGAGATGCCCCCGGTGTCGAAGGTGATGCCCTTGCCGACCAGCACCACCGGTGCTTCGTTCTTGGCGCCTCCCATCCAGCGCGCGACGATGAACTTCAGCGGTTCGTCAGAACCTTGCGCCACGGCCAGGAAAGAACCCATGCCGAGCTTCTCGCAGTCCTTGCGGTCCAGCACCTCGACCTTCAGGCCGTGGTCCTTGGCCAGCTTGCGGGCCTGCAGAGCCAGGTGGCTGGGCGTGCACAGATTGGCCGGGCGGTTGGCACATTCACGGGCCAGCGTGGTGCCGGCAGCCAGCGCCTGACCCACACGCAGGCCCTCGGCCGCAGCTGCCGTTTCGCTCTTGTCGCACAGCAGGCTGACGGCCTTCAACTTGCCTGGCGCAGGCGCGCTGGGCTTGGTGTCGCGGTAGACGTACAGACCCTCGCAGACAGCAGCCACCAGTGCTTCACCGTGAGCCGCGCTCAGGCCGCCAAAGCCCGCCGTGGCCACGGCCAGGTTGCGGGTGCCACCGGCCTTGAAAAGGGCCAGCCCCGCCGCCACGGCCTTGCGCAGCAGCTTGGCGCTGGTGCCACCGGCAAACACAAAGCCCACGCGGGCCGCCTTGACGCCAGCCACACGGTGGGCGTACAGCGCCTGACCGGGCTTGCATTCGAAGTCACCGTCGCGAAGCAAACGGGCCACTTCTTCGGCCAGCGGCTGGTCCAGGGTGCTGGCGGCATCGGCAGTGGCCAGCACCACCAACAAGCCATCTGCAGCCACGGCTGACAGGCCCGCAGCGGGAACGGCTTGTGTCTTGAAGTCCATAATTCCATCCAACCTGAGAAAACGGCGGATGTTATTCGATTCAACTGTGCGTCGTGAGCTGGCGCGGGGCTTCGGGGCCACGCTGGTGGTGGTGCTGACCATCGTGCTGACGAACTTCCTGATCCGCACCGTGCGCGACGCCGCCAGCGGCTCGGTGGCTCCGCAGGATGTCGTGCTGCTGCTGGGCTATCTGGCGCTGGGCTACCTGCCGATGATCCTGGCGCTGTCGCTGTTCGTGGCCGTGGTCATCGGCCTGGGCCGCATGTACCGCGACAGCGAAATGGCGATCTGGTTTGCCAGCGGCGTGGGCCTGTCGCGCTTCGTGCGGCCGGTGCTGCGCATGGCCTGGCCGGTGTTGCTGGTGGTGGCGCTGCTGCTGCTGTTTGTCTGGCCCTGGGGCAACCGCAGCAGCCTGGAACTGCGCGAGCGTTACCAGCAGCGCAGCGACCTGTCGCGTGTCACGCCAGGTGTGTTCCAGACCTCGAGCGATGGCCGCAGCGTGTTTTTTGTCGAACGTGACAGTGCCGACGGCGTGAACGCCCGCAACGTTTTCATCCTGGCCAACGCCGAGCGTGGCGAGTCGGTCACCTCGGCCCGCTCGGGCCGTCTGGAAGCGGTCGGCGACAGCCGCTTCCTGGTGCTGGAACGCGGGCAGCGCAACGACATCAACAGCAGCAGCCAGGAACGCACCTTGTCCAGCTTCGAAAGCTACCGCGTGCTGGCCAGTGAACGTGCAGCACGTTCGGCCGAGAACCAACCACCGCGTGTGGTGGGCACCTGGGACCTGATCAACCGCCCGACCGCACGCAACCAGGGTGAACTGAGCTGGCGCTTCGGCATGCTGCTGGGCGCGGCCAACCTGCTGCTGCTGGGCATCGGTCTGTCGGCCACCAACCCGCGGCGGGCCAGCAACTGGAACCTCTTGTTTGCGTTGATGGCCTTTGGCATCTATTACAACTTGATCAGCCTGTCGCAGGCCTGGGTGGCCGGCGAAAGGCTCAGCCTCGGGCTCGCCCTGGTGGGCTTGCACGGCGCTGTGTTTGTGCTGGCGCTGGTGCTGCTGTGGTGGCGCGACCATGCGGCCGTGGCCAGCTGGCGCAGGCTGCGCACGGCATGAAGACCATCCGCCGCCTGCTGTACCGCGACATCGTGGCTTCGGTGCTGTTTGTGGCACTGGCATTCCTGTCGCTCTTCTTTTTCATCGACTTCGTCGACGAACTCGAAGGCGTGGGCACCCGCGGCCGCACGGCCTGGCATGCGGTGCTGGCCGCGCTGTACGAGTTGCCCGGCCACCTGTACGAGCTGGCGCCGATCGCGGTGTTGATCGGCACCATCTATTCGCTGGCGCGGCTGGCGCAGAGTTCGGAGTTCACCATCTTGCGCACCGGCGGCCTGGGCCCCGGGCGCGCGCTGTCGCTGCTGGCGGTGCTGGGGCTGGTGTTCGGGCTCCTGACCTTCCTGGTGGGCGACTACCTTTCACCCGCCAGCAAACGCGAAGGGGTGTTGCTGAAGGCACGCTTTTCGGGCGGTCTGGCGGTGGGCGGCAGCGGCGCATGGCTGAAGGAAAGGCGGAACACGCCCGAGGGCGAACGCAGCTTCTCGGTCAACGTGGCAGGCACCAGCGCCGGCGGCGGGCTGGCTGGCATCCGCATCTTCGAGTTCGATGCCGACGGCCGGCAGGTCTCGCGCATCGAAGCCCGCGAGGGGCGCGTGACCGACGACGGCAGCTGGACCTTGACCGATGCGCAACTCACGCAGTGGCCTGCAGCCCGTGCGGCCGGCGCGCCGCGGGTCGACGTCACGCAGCATGCCTCGTTCGTCTGGCAAAGCAGTCTGGACGCCAAGGTGGTGGCCGCCGCCGTGCTGCCCGTGGGCACGATGAGCACGGTGGAGTTGTGGCGCTACAGCAGCCACCTCAGCGAACAGGAGCAGGCCGCTCAAGGCCACCAGATCCGCTTCTGGCGCCAGGCGCTGTACCCGCTGGCCTGCCTGGTGATGGTGGCGCTGGCGCTGCCCTTTGCCTACTTGCACGCACGTGCCGGCGGCGTCAGCCTGAAGGTCTTCGGCGGCATCATGCTGGGCATCAGCTTCGTGCTGCTGAACAACCTGGCCGGCCACGTCGGCCTGCTGCGTGGGTGGACACCCTGGGTGGCAGCCGCCGCACCCAGCGCGGCCTACCTGCTGATGTCGATGGCGGCTTTTGCCTGGCTGGTGCGCTACCGTTAGGCCCATGAGTCAAGGCCTGATCCTCTTTGCCCACGGCGCGCGTGACCCGCGCTGGGCTGCACCTTTCGAAGCCATGGCTGCCCAGGTGCGCGAACAGCGTCCGGGGGTGCCGGTGCGGCTGGCCTTCCTGGAGTTCATGGCCCCCACGCTGCCCGAAGCTGGCGCCGAACTGGCCGCCGCCGGCTGCACGCATTTGCGGGTGCTGCCGATGTTCCTGGGTGCAGGCGGCCATGTGCGCAAGGACTTGCCCTTGCTCATCGATGGCCTGCGTGCCGCGCACCCTGGCCTGCAGGTGAGCCTGCAGCCGGCCGTGGGCGAGATCGACAGCGTGACACGGGCCATGGCCGCAGCGGCAGTGCAACTGATGGGCGACGGCGCATGAACCTGCACCAGTTCCGCTTTGTGCAAGAGGCCGTGCGCCGCAACCTGAACCTGACTGAAACCGCCAAGGCCCTGCACACCTCGCAACCGGGCATCAGCAAGGCCATCCTGGAACTGGAAGAAGAACTGGGCGTGGACATCTTTGCGCGCCACGGCAAACGCCTGCGGCGAGTCACCGAACCGGGCCAGCTGGTGCTGAAGTCGGTTGAAGTCATCATGCGCGAGCTGGCGAACCTGAAGCGCATCGGCGAGGAATACTCGAAGCAGGACACCGGCACGCTTTCCATCGCCACCACGCACACCCAGGCCCGTTACTTTCTGCCCGACCCGGTTGCGCAACTGCGAAAGCGTTTTCCGCGGGTGCAAGTGGTGCTGCACCAGGGCATGCCCGAGCAGGTGGCGCGCATGCTGCTGGACGACGTGGCCGAAATTGCCCTGGCCACCGAGTCGCTGTCCACCCACGAAGGCCTGCTCACCCTGCCCTGTTATGAATGGCAGCACGTGATGGTGGTGCCGACCAACCACGCGCTGGCGCAAGTGGAAAGGCCAACGCTCGAACAACTGGCCGCTCATCCGCTGGTGCTGTACCACTCCACCGTGACCGGCCGAACACGCATCGACCAGGCTTTCGACCGCGCGCGGCTGAAGCCCACGGTGGCGCTGGAGGCCATCGACTCCGACGTCATCAAGACCTATGTTCGCCTGGGCCTGGGTGTGGGCGTGGTCACCGAACTGGCGATGCAGCCACCCGAAGCCGACCTGGTGTCCAGGCCGCTGGGCCATCTGTTCGGCAGCAACACCACACACGTGGCCTTCAAGCGCGGTGCCTACCTGCGCCAGTTTGTGCTGGCCTTCGCCGAACTCTTGTCACCGCGCCTGACCGGCAAGCTGATCGAACGTGCGATGAGCGGCCAGGGCACAGACTTTCAACTTTGAACATTTTCATGCACCGCACGCCTCACATCGAAAGCCGCTTGCCCAAGGTCGGCACCACCATCTTCACGGTGATGTCCGCCCTGGCGCAGGAAACCGGCGCCGTGAACCTGGGCCAAGGTTTCCCCGACTTCAATTGCGACCCTGCATTGCTCAAGCAGGTGAGCGATGCCATGAACGAGGGCCTGAACCAGTACCCGCCGATGGCCGGAGTGCCGCAGCTGCGGCAAGCCGTGGCCGACAAGATCGAGGCGCTGTACGGATGCCGCTACGACCCGGCCAGCGAAATCACCATCACCGCCGGCGCCACGCAGGCCATCCTGACGGCGGTGCTGGCCTGTGTGCACCCGGGTGACGAGGTCATCGTGCTCGAACCCTGCTACGACAGCTACGGGCCCAACATCGAACTCGCCGGTGGCACCGTGGTGCGTGTGCCGCTGACACCCGGCACCTTCCGGCCCGACTTCTCGCGCATCGCCGCGGCCATCACGCCGCGCACGCGGCTGCTCATCATCAACAGCCCGCACAACCCCAGTGCCACGGTGTGGACGGCGGCCGAGATGCAGCAGCTGGCCGACCTGCTGGCGCCCACTGACGTGCTGCTGATTTCGGACGAGGTCTACGAACACATGGTTTTCGACGGCGTGCCGCATGTCAGCGCGGCTTCCTTGCCCGCGCTGGCAGCGCGCAGCTTCGTCGTCAGCAGCTTTGGCAAGACCTACCACGTCACCGGCTGGAAGGTGGGCACGGTGGTGGCGCCGGCACCGCTGATGGCCGAGTTCCGCAAGGTGCACCAGTTCAATGTTTTCACCGTCAACACCCCGGTGCAACACGGCCTGGCGCGTTTCATGGCCGACCCCGCGCCCTACCGCGATCTGCCGGCGTTCTACCAGCGCAAGCGCGACCTGTTCCGTGACGGGCTGGCGCAGACCCGGCTGCGTGCCTTGCCCAGCCAGGGCAGTTACTTCCAGTTGGTCGACTACAGCGCGGTCAGCGACCTGCCCGAGGCTGAGTTCTGCCAGTGGTTGACTCGCACGGCCGGCGTGGCGGCGATTCCGCTGTCGGTCTTCTACGAAGCGGGTTTCGAGCAGCGACTGGCCCGGCTGTGTTTTGCGAAGCAGGACAGCACGCTGCTGTCGGCGCTGGAGCGTTTGCGCCAGCTTTGACCTCGCCGCATGGGTGCCGACTCGGTTTCGACTCAGTGCCGAGATGGCGGCGCGGGCGGCGGCTTTTCGTCCAGCAAGTCGAAGATGCTGGTCGGCCGTTCGATGGCCGACACGTCGAAGTCCACCGGGGCGGTGGGCCGGTCGTCCGGAATCTGCGTGTCGCGAAAGGCATCGCGCTCCAAGCCCAGGAAAGGCGAAGCTGCGGTACTGCTGAAGTCGCCGCCGTCGGCCAGCGGCAAGAGCAGGTCGACGTTGCCGGTGTCGGCGGCTCCACGGTCCAGCAGGTCACGCGCCAGCGAGTAAAGAAACAGCACTTCACGGTAGGCCGGCAGGTCGAACAGTTCACCGCGCGACTTGCGGAACAGCAGCGCTTCGAGCTCGGCCATCGCGTCCAGCGGCCGCGGCCACACCTGCTGCAGGCGCGGGATGACACCCGCGTAGTCGTCGAGTGAACGGCCGTGTCCCAGGTCGACACCCCACTCCGGCGCATAGGCATTGAAGCGGTGGTTGAACCGCGTGCGCATGCGGTCGTAGGCCTCGCGGTCGTCGCGGCGGTGGTGAATCTCCAGCAGCTTCAGGTACGGCAGCGGACTGCCGCCACCGGTGCTGCGCAAGTGCTCCACCAGCAAGTCGATGGCGGCATCGTCCTGACCCAGCACGACAAAAAACTCGGCTTGCTGTTCCAGGTCGATCAACTCTTCGATCGAGACGTCCCGCAGCGCACCTTCGTCATGGCCGGGGCGCATGATGGGCTCGGTGCGCTGAGTCACCGGCTCGGGCTCGTGCTCGGGCGGTTGGGTTTCAGGCGGTGGCAGTGTGCTGTCGGGCGGCGGCCAGGCCACGGGTGGAGCCGGCGGCGGCCAGGCCGGTGAACCCCGGGCGCGCGATAGCGCAGCGGCCGGCACCATCGGCTTGAGCTCCGAGGTGACAAAAGGAATCGGCGCCGTCGGCTGGCGGCTGGGTGTGGCTTCAGTGATTGGGTCGGGCACGGGCGCGGGCGCCACCGCTTCGCGCCAGACCAACTGGCGTTCGGTCTGCACTCGTCCCAGGCGCCACGCCAACCAGGCCGCCAAAGCGGCCAGCAGCGCAGCCATCACCATCAGCGGCATGACCCAGAAACTGGAACCCTCGGCGTCGTTGAGGCGCTGCTTGAACTGGGCCGCCAGTTCGCGGCTGGACTTGGCCTCATCACGCAGCTGCTCGACGGTGCGTTCGAGCACGCCGATGCGTTCAGCCGATGCCGACGCTGCCGAAGCAGCGGCACGGGCCGCGCTGGCCGCTTGTGCCACAGCGGCCAAGGCTTCTTCGACCGCGGTGGCCGTGCTGGCCTGCGCTGCCTGCACCGGCGGATCGACGAAGTCCAGGCGCAAACGGGCTGGCGCGGCGCCGGCAGCACCTGCACCTTCAGCTTGGGTGGCGGCTGCCGCCCGCGCAGCCGCGGCGCGGGCCTGACGGGCTTCGCGGGCCGCACGGGCGGCCGCGCGGCGTTCGGCACGGCGCTGCGCGCGGCGTTCGATCTCTGCCGGGTCCAGCGGCGGCTGCATCACGGCTCGTGGACCCGTGCCACCGGGTCGCCCGGCCGCTGCGCCGGTCGGCGGCTGCCCGACAGACGCGCCAGTCACCGCCAGGGGCCGCACCGCGTCGGGCGCTGCCGGTGCTGCAAGTGCCCTGGCACCGCCGCCAGAAGCGGCAGCAGGTGCCTGCTGGCCATCGGGCACGGCAGCGGGGTTCAGGGCAAAAGCCGGCACCGGCGCCATCGCCACCATCGCGGGCGGATCGGCCAGCACCACGTAGCGGCGGGTGATGCGCGACGTGCAACCCACGGCCAGCACGATGCCGACCACGGGTTCGTCGATGGCCGGCTGCGTGATCACCCGCACCCGCGCGGTGTCCTGCCCGGTCATCTCGACCAGGGTGCTGACCAGGGGTGGCGGCACGCGGCGGTCGCCGGACGTGACTTCGGCCGACACACATTCGGGGCCGAGCGACTCACCCGGATCCAGGCGCACCTGGACCGCGTAGTCCAGCGGCTGACCCAGCACGACCGAAGCGGCACCCGCACCCAGGCCCGCGGCCGAAGCGGCGCTCGCGGCCAGTGCCGCGACACTGCTCATCGCGAACGCCAGCCAGGCCTGTTTTGTGTGCATGCGGTAAGTGGTGCGTGTAAGCCCAACCGCGGCAGACTCTAGCAGAAGCGCCCCTGGCAAACGGGCACAGTCAGGCCGATAAGCGCCTCCTACACCACCCAGTTGCAGGGCTGCACTTTCGGTGTGCAAAAGCACCGCTTCAGCGTGTGTCAGCGCCACCTCAGATGTCGTAACCCGGCAAGCGCCGGTCCAGGCGGCGCAGCAGGCCGGGCCAGGTGAGTTGTGAACCCAGGCCCCGGGTCACCGCAGCGGCCTGCTGGCGCGCGGTGGCCACGATGCCGGGGTCCACGGTCACCAATTCGCCGCCGCCAGCCATGGCGCGGACCTGGATCGTGCACACGGTTTCGAACAGGTACATCGACAGGAAGGCGTCGGCCACGCTGCGGCCCACCGTCAGCAGGCCGTGGTTGCGCAGCATGAGGTGGGTCTTGTCGCCCAGGTCGGCCACCAGGCGCGGTTTTTCTTCGTCGCGCAGGGCCACCCCTTCGTAGTCGTGGTAACCCAGTGAGGACAAGACAAAGATCGACTGCTGCGACAGCGGCAGCACACCCAACTTCTGCGCCGACACCGCAATGCCGTTGAGCGAGTGCACGTGCAGCACGCAGCCCGCGTCGTGACGGGCATCGTGCACGGCGCTGTGGATCACGAAGCCCGCCGGGTTGACGTCAAAGGGCGAGTCTTCGAGCTTCACGCCGTGTGCGTCGACCTTCACCAGGCTGGAGGCCGTGATCTCCTCGAACATCAGGCCGTAAGGGTTGATCAGGAACTGGCCCGTGTGCTCACCCCCCGGCCCCGGCACACGTGCACTGATGTGGGTGAAGACCAGGTCGTCCCAGCCAAACATCGCCACCAGGCGGTAGGCCGCAGCCAGGTCAACACGCAGCCGCCATTCGTCGGGGCTGACTTCGTCTCGCCGGTGCGGGATGCTGAGTGCGGTGCTGGGCATGTCGATCCTTGATGCGGTGTGCTGGTTGCAGCGAATGGACTTCGAAAAACGGCGGTGGACAATGCCCATCGTCGCGCCCCTGTCGCCTCAGAGACAAGCCATGAATACCCCCGTTCTTACAATCGAAGAGCATCACAACATCGAAGCAGGCGCGTGGTTCAGCAAGCTCTCACCCAAGCTGCAAGGCGCCATCCTGTCGCGAGCGGGCGTGCGCCGTCTGGCCGACGGCGACCCGCTGGCCTCACGCGGCACGGCCGCCGAAGAGTGGTGCGGTGTGGCTCGTGGTGCGGTGCGCATCAGTTCGGTGTCGCTGTCGGGCAAACAGGTCACGCTGACCTATGCCGAACCCGGCACCTGGTTCGGCGACATCGCGCTCTTCGACGGCCTGCCACGCACCCACGATGCCGATGCACACGGCGCCACCACGCTGCTGGTGGTGCGCAAGCCCGACTTCAAGGAATTGCTCAGTCAGCACGTGGAGTTGTACGAAGCACTGCTGCGCCTGAACTGCCGCCGCCTGCGTCTGATGTTCAACCAGTTCGAAGACCTCAACACACGGCCGCTGCAGGCGCGCCTGGCCAAGCAGATCCTGCTGCTGGCGCGCAGCTACGGCATTGCGCAGGGCGAAGAAATCCGCATCGGGCTGGCCTTGGCGCAGGAAGACCTGGCGCAGTTGCTGGGTGCGTCGCGGCAGCGCGTCAACCAGGAACTGAAGGGCTTCGAACGCGAAGGTGCGGTGCGTGTCGAGCCGACACGGCTGGTCGTGTTGTCGCGCGAGAAGCTGCTGGCCATTGCTGACCGCTGACCGCCGATACCCCATGGACCAATACACCGGTACACGCGCCGTCGCCGACAGCCACGCCTTCGACGTGGCCGCGCTGCAGACCTACCTGGCCGCCCACCTGCCGGGTTTTGCCGGGCCGCTGGCCGCCGAGCAGTTCAAGGGTGGCCAGTCCAACCCCACCTACAAACTGCTGACGCCGGCACGGGCCTACGTGATGCGGACCAAGCCCGGGCCGGCAGCCAGGCTGCTGCCTTCGGCGCACGCCATCGAACGCGAGTTCCGCGTCATGCAGGCGCTGGCCGGCAGCCAGGTGCCGGTGCCGCAGATGCTGCTGCTGTGCGAAGACGAAGCCGTCATCGGCCGCGCCTTCTACATCATGGAATTCATGGACGGCCGGGTGTTGTGGGACCAGTCCTTGCCGGGGCTGTCCACGGTCGAACGGGGTGCCATCTACGACGAGATGAACCGCGTCATGGCCGCACTGCACCAGGTCGACGTGGGCGCGGTGGGCCTGGCCGCTTACGGCAAACCCGGCAACTACTTCGAACGCCAGATCGGCCGCTGGAGCAAGCAGTACCTGGCCTCGGTGACCGAGACCATCGAAGAGATGGACCGCCTGATCGCCTGGTTGCCAGCCCACATGCCCACCAGCGCGCTGGACAGTTCGCAGGTGTCGGTGGTGCACGGCGACTACCGGCTCGACAACCTGGTGTTCCACAAGACCGAACCCCGGGCCATCGCGGTGCTCGACTGGGAACTGTCCACGCTGGGCCACCCGCTGGCCGACTTCAGCTACCACTGCATGGCCTGGCACATCCCACCCGGCACCTTCCGCGGCATCGGTGGCCTCGACCACGCCGCCCTGGGCATTCCCAGCGAACAGGACTACGTGCGCCGCTACTGCGAACGCACCGGCCGCGCCGACCCCGGCGCGCTGGCGCAGGACTGGAACTTCTACCTCGCCTACAACCTGTTCCGCCTGGCTTCCATCACCCAGGGCATCGCCAAGCGTGTGGTCGACGGCATCGCGTCCAGCGAACAGGCCAGGGCCACGGGCGCATCGACACGCCCGCTGGCGCAGATGGCCTGGCAGTTTGCACAACGCGCGTGACGGGCATCCAGCTCCGCAGCACACGCCCCCTTTCACACGGAGAACAGACACATGGACTTCAGCTACTCACCCCGCACGCAGGAACTGCAGGCACGCCTGCACGCTTTCATGGCCGAGCATGTCTACCCGGCCGAAGGCCGCTACTTCGCCGAGATCGAAGCCAATGGCAAGGCCGGCAAGCGCTGGACGCCGCTGCAGGTGATCGAGGAACTCAAGCCGAAGGCACGTGCGGCGGGCCTGTGGAACTTGTTCCTGCCGCCCCACGCCGAAGGCGCCGGCGCGAAGGGCGATGCCGAGTTCACCTTCGGCCTGAGCAACCAGGACTACGCACCGCTGGCCGAGATCATGGGCGCGGTGCCCTGGAGCAGCGAGGTCTTCAACTGCTCGGCGCCCGACACCGGCAACATGGAAGTTTTCGCGCGCTACGGCACCGCCGAGCACAAGGAACGCTGGCTCAAGCCTTTGCTGGAAGGCAAGATCCGCAGCGCCTTTGCGATGACCGAACCGGCCGTGGCCTCGTCCGATGCCACCAACATCGAAGCCGACATCACCCGTGACGGCGACAGCTACGTCATCAACGGTCGCAAGTGGTGGACCAGCGGCGCCGGCGACCCGCGTTGCGCGGTCTACATCTTCATGGGCAAGACCGACAAACAGGCACCGCGGCATTCGCAGCAGTCGATGATCGTGGTGCCGGCCGATGCACCCGGCATCACCATCCTGCGCCCGCTGACGGTGTTCGGCTACGACGACGCACCACATGGCCACATGGAAGTGGACTTCAAGAACGTGCGTGTGCCGGCTTCGGCCATCCTGCTGGGCGAAGGCCGTGGCTTCGAGATCGCACAAGGCCGCCTGGGGCCCGGGCGCATCCACCACTGCATGCGGCTGATCGGCCTGGCCGAACGCTCGTTGAAGCTGATGTGCGAGCGCGCCACCAGCCGCACCGCCTTCGGCAAGACCGTGGCACAGCAAGGCGTGACCCAGGAACGCATCGCCGAAGCCCGCTGCATGATCGACCAGGCCCGCCTGCTCACGCTGAAGGCGGCATGGATGATGGACCGCGCAGGCAACAAGAGCGCCAAGGCCGAGATCGCGATGATCAAGGTGGTGGCGCCGAAGATGGCCTGCCAGGTGATCGACTGGGCGATGCAGGTCTTCGGCGGCGCCGGCATGTGCCAGGACACGCCGCTGGCCTACTTCTACACGCTGGCCCGCACGCTGCGTTACGCCGATGGGCCCGACGAGGTGCACCGCAACGCGATCGCGAAGATCGAACTGGGCAAGCTGGCCGCGTAGGGCAGCAGTCCAAGCGCCTGCCCGCCACGCGCGGGTGGTTTACTTTTCCCGCTCGTCGCCCGGCAGCGCGCTGGTCGACCACATGCTCGGCTGCGTGCTCGGCGAGATCGAGTCGCTGTCTTCGCTGGCCACGCGGCGCGCCTCGCGCATCGCGGTCTCGAACAGGCGCACCCAGTGCTGCAGCGCCTGCACGTCGGCGTCCTTCAACGCGGTGCGCAGCATCAGGCGGCCGCGGCCGATCATCAGCACGAAGGGAACTTCCGGGTCGAGTTGCAGTGCCGCCAGCGCGTGCGTCAGCGGGCCTTCCAGCCAGTGCTTGAGCCAGCCCTGGATGCTGGACAGCGCGACAAAACGTTCACGCAGCTGCGGCATCTCGGTGCCGGGCAGCTTGGGGAACATCACCAGCCAGCGCATCTCTGGCGGTGTCTGGTTGTCGATGCGCGTCTGCACGCCTTCGACGTACTGTTCGAAGACGGCCTTCTCCATCGTCTCTTGCAGCGTGCGGTTCATCAGCACCAGCTGCAGCTCGGCGCCGAGGCCGAGTTCGGCGCGCAAGCGCAGTTCCTGGCCCTCGATGTAGGGGCGGTGCGACGGGCCCCATTCCAGGCGCCAGGGCGTGGCGCCGAGGCGGCCGTCGATGACGAAGCCTTCCTCGTGCACGCCGCGGAAGGTGTATTGCTTGGAGGCGGCCCAGGGCGCGATGCCGTCCCAGCCATCGGCCGGGGGCGTGGGGCCGCCGGAGAACAAGCGTTTGAAGCCTTCAAGCATGGATTAGAGTCCGTTGAGACAGCGGCCTGGAGTTGGCCCGGCCCGAGGAGGCTGCATGATCGAAGTGTATTCGTGGGCCACGCCCAATGGCCACAAGGTTCACATCATGCTCGAGGAGTGCGGCCTGCCCTACCGCGCGCATGGCGTCGACATCGGCGCCGGCGACCAGTTCAAGCCCGACTTTCTGGCCATCAGCCCGAACAACAAGATCCCCGCCATCACCGACCCCGACGGGCCCGGTGGCAAGCCGATCAGCCTCTTCGAGAGCGGCGCCATCCTGCTCTACCTGGCCGCCAAGACCGGCCGTTTCCTGCCCGACGACCTGGCCGCGAAGTACGAGGTGCTGCAGTGGCTGATGTTCCAGATGGGCAGTGTCGGCCCCATGCTGGGCCAGGCGCACCACTTCCGCATCTACGCGCCCGAGAAGATCCCCTACGCCATCGACCGCTACACCAACGAAGCCACGCGCCTGTATGGCGTCATGAACAAGCGCCTGGCCAAGAGCCGCTACATCGGCGGGCCCGCCTACGGCATCGCCGACATGGCCATCTTCCCCTGGCTGCGCAGCTGGAAGAACCAGGGCATCGATTGGGTCGACCACCCGCATCTGAAGGGCTGGTTCGACGAAGTCGCCGCGCGGCCGGCGGTGCAGCGCGGCGTCGAGGTGCTGGCAGGCCTGCGCAAGCCCGTCACCGACGACAGGGCGCGCGAGGTGCTGTTCGGCAAGACGCAGTACCAGCAGCGCTGATGGCGCGGGCCGCATGCAGGCGGGTCGGCTCCTAGAATCGCGCGCATTGCACAGCTGCCCGTAGCTCAACTGGATAGAGCACCAGCCTTCTAAGCTGGGGGTCGCAGGTTCGAGTCCTGCCGGGCAGGCCATCATGGTGCCGCCAGATCGCCTGGCGGCGCTGGACAGGCATACAGTACAGCATGCCCGCCACCACCCTGGCCCCTGCCCCAGCCGCAGCACCCGACCTCGCCGCTCTCGCCGGCCTGAACGCCGAGCAGCGCGCCGCCGCCACCCACCCGGCGCAAGACCGTGCGCTGCTCGTGCTGGCCGGCGCCGGCACTGGCAAGACCAGCACGCTGGCGGCGCGCGTGGCCTGGCTGGTGCAGCAGGGTGCCGACCCGCAACGCCTGCTGCTCATCACCTTTTCGCGCCGCGCCGCCGGCGAGATGGCCACGCGCGCCGGGCGCCTTCTGCACCGCGTGGCCGGGCTGCCGCCATCCGTCGCGCCACCCCACCTGCCCTGGTGCGGCACCTTCCACAGCGTCGCCGCCCGGCTGCTGCGTGAAGATGCGCGCCACATCGGCCTGGCCGAAGGATTCACCGTGCTCGACCGCGGCGACGCCGAAGAGCTGATGGCCCAGGCCCGCCAGGCCCAGGGCCTGGCCGAGACCACCGGCCGCACCCGCTTCCCGCTGGCCGCCACCTGCGTGGCCATGCACTCGCGCTGCATCAACACCCGCGCACCGCTGGCGGAGGTGCTGCGAGAACACTTTCCCTGGTGCGCCATGCACGAGGCGGCACTGGCGTCCCTGTTCGCGGCCTACGCCGCGGCCAAGGCGGCGCAGCACAGCCTGGATTTCGACGACCTGCTGCTGGCCTGGTGGCACCTGCTGCAGGCACCGGCCGCCGCGGCGCGGCTGCGCGCGCGTTTCGACCACGTGCTCGTCGACGAGGTGCAGGACGTCAACGCGCTGCAGGCCGACATCGTGCATGCCCTGCGCCCGGGCGGCCAGGGCCTCACGGCGGTGGGCGACGACGCGCAGGCCATCTACGCCTTCCGCGGCGCCGACCCGCAGCACCTGCGCGCCCTGCCCGGCCGCTGCACGCCGCAGGCCCTGGTGCTGACGCTGACGCAGAACTACCGCAGCACGCCGGCCATCCTGGCCGCCGCCAATGCCGTCATCGCCGAGGCCGCCGAAGGCCACGCGCTGCAGTTGCACAGCCGCCGCACCGACGGCCTGCGTCCGCGCATCGTCACCGTCGCCGACGAAGCCGCCGAGGCGCGCGGAGTCGCCGACGCCGTGCTGGCCGAACGCGAGGCCGGCGTGTTGCTGCGCCGGCAGGCCGTGCTCTTTCGCACCGCCACGCACAGCGCAGCGCTGGAACTCGAACTCGTGCGCCGCCACGTGCCCTTCGTGAAGTACGGCGGCCTGCGTTTCCTGGAAGCCGCGCACGTGAAGGACGTGCTGGCCGTGCTGCGCTGGGCCGACAACCCGGCCGCACGCGGCGCCGCGGCGCGCTGCGCTCGGCTGGTGCCCGGGCTGGGGCCGGCCAGCGTGGCGCGGCTGCTGGAAGGTGGCGCCGATCTCACCGCCTTCACGCCACCCCCTGCGGCGCGCGCCGGCTGGGCCGCACTGGCCGCGCTGATGCATCAGCTGCGCGCTGCACCCGCCTGGCCAGCCGACCTGGCCCTGGCCATCCACTGGTACCAGACGCACCTGGAACGCCTCTTCGACGACGCCCGTGTGCGCCGCGGCGACCTCGACACGCTGCTGCGCCTGGCGGCCACTCAAGGCAGCCGCAGCCGCTTCGTCACCGAGCTCACGCTCGACCCACCCGCCGCCACGGGCGACGAAGCCGGCCCGCCACACCGCGACGACGACTACCTCGTGCTGTCCACCCTGCACTCGGCCAAGGGCCAGGAGTGGAGCGCCGTGCACCTGCTGCGCATGGTCGACGGCTGCATGCCGGCCGACATGGCCACCGGCCGCGCCGCCGAGATCGAGGAAGAACGCCGGCTGCTCTATGTCGGCATGACGCGCGCCAAGGACAGCCTCACGCTCTGGGTGCCGCAGCGGTTACACGTCACACAGCAACGCGCCTGGGGCGATCGCCACCTCTACGCGCCGCGCACCCGCTTCATCGGCGACGCACTGCTGGCGCACTTCGACCACGCCGTGCTGACACCACCCGACGCCACCGGGCCGACAATGGAGGCGGGTGCCCCGCTGCTGAACCTGGCCGGCCTGCTGGGCGGGACCTGGGCTGCAGACCGCCTCATCGCGCCCCCCGAGCCCGGCGAACCTGGGCAGAATCGGCCCTGAAGCCGCTGCCTGGAACCGCCATGTCCGAAGCCCGCACCCCGCCCCGCAACCCCGCCGCCGAAGAAGGCCCGGCCCAGGTGCTGCGCCAGCTGGGTTCACGCGCCCACCAGCTGCGCGCCACGACACGCGCCGCCGACCACTTCAGCGCGCAGGACGCCGCGGCCGACCGCAACACCGGGTCGTGGCTGATGTCTTGTGCGCTGTCGATTGCCGAAGAGCTCGCGTCCGAGGTCGATGCGCTGGCGCGGCGCCTCAAGGAACAGCCCGCCGACATCGCGTTCAAGCAGCGTGTCTCGCTGTTGCGCATCCGCGCCCACCAGGTGCACGCCGCGGCGCGCGCGGCCGACCACTTCCTCGACCTCGACAGCGCCGAAGACCACGACACCGGCTCCTGGCTCATCGCCACCGCCTGCAACCTGGCGCGGCAGCTGGCGTCGGAGATCGACGACGGCATGGCCACCGTGCGCCGCCCCGCCACCGACAGGGGCCCCATCGAGCCGCACGACCCCGCGCTGGCGCGGCGCGTGGCGGCAGCCACGAACCCGGTGCGCGGCGCGGCCTGAAGCCTGCACCGGCCGGCGCTGGCTCAACCCGGCATGTGGCGACGCGTGAAGGGGTAGTCGCAGCGTGCCGGCCAACCCGTCGCGCTGTCGGGGGCAACGTCGCTGCGGGCCGCCAGCAACTGGTAAAGGCTGAGCCAGCCGCGCTCGAAGCACAGCGCCGAGCCTGCCAGGTAGAGCCGGTAGGCGCGCACCGTGGCCTCGCTGGCCAGCGCCCGCGCCTGGTCGATCTGCGCCTCCAGCGTGTCTGACCAGGCCCACAGCGTGCGCGCGTAGTGCGGCCGCAGGTTCTCGGCGTCCAGCAGTTCGAGCCCGCCGCGCGCCAGCGCCTGCGTGGCCTGCGCCACGTGCACGAGTTCGCCGCCGGGGAAGATGTAGCGGTCGATGAAGCGGCCCATGCCGGCGCCGAGTTCGTGGTTGTCCAGCCCGCCGGCGGCGATGCCGTGGTTCAGCAGCACGCCGCCCGGCCGCAGCAGCCGGTGCAGGTGGCCGAAGTAGTCCACGAGCCGGGCGCGCCCGACATGCTCGAACATGCCCACCGAGGCGATGCGGTCGAAGGGCGCAGCGTCCTGCAGCTCACGGTAGTCGAGCAGCTTCACCTCGACGCGGCCGACCAGCCCCGCATCCTCGATCAGCCGGCTGACATGGGCATGCTGGTGCCGCGACAGCGTGATGCCCGTGGCCTGCACGCCGTAGTGCTGCGCCGCCCACAGCAGCAGCGCGCCCCAGCCGGCACCGATGTCCAGGAAACGCTGCCCCGGCGCCAGCTGCAGCTTGCGGCAGACGAGGTCGAGCTTGGCTTCCTGCGCCTGCGCGAGTGTCATGCCCGGCGCGGCGTAATAGGCGCAGGAGTAGACGCGGCGCGGGTCGAGGAAGAGCGCGAAGAAGTCGTCCGAGAGGTCGTAGTGCGCGCGCACCTGGGCCGCGTCGCGCCACGGCCGGTGCTGCCAGTGCGAACGCAGCGTCGCGATGGCCTGCTGCCAGGGCGGCGGCGCGCGCTGCGGCACGGGGTCGCGCACCAGCGCGCCGGCCACCGCCATCAGGTCGCGCATCGAGCCTTCGATGTCCATTTCACCGCGCACGTGGGCATCGGCCAGGTCGCCGATGCGGCCACGCATGAAGCCAAGCAGCTGCCGGCGGCGGTGCAGCGTGACCCGCAGCGCCGCGCGCGGCGCGCCGGCGCTGCCGCCAGGCCAGGCCAGCGCCAGCGGGCGCGGCAGGCTCGCCAGCTGGCGCTGCAAGCCCGGCAAGACGCGCACTGCCGCGGCTGGCGCGGCAGGTTCGCCCTGCCCCACGCGCCGACCTGCAGCCCATTCGGCTTCCTGGTCCATCACGCGCAGTCTGGTTGAGGCGACGGCGGTGCCGTTGAGCAGCCGCAATCGCGGCGGCCGCCGGGCCTGTTCACGGCCCGGGCACGGGCGCTGAGGCATCGCCGCCCAGCCCCTGCTCGACGCCGTAGCGGATGAGTGCGGCCGTCGTCGGCAGCGCCAGCTTGGCCTGGATGCGGCTCTTGTGCGTGCTGACCGTCTTCACCGACAGGTGCAGCGCACGCGCGATGTCGGTCGGCCGCTCACCGTCCACCAGGCGTCGCAGCACTTCGAGCTCGCGGTCGCTGAGGTGGGCATGCGCCGGCGTGTCGCGCGCGCCGTTGAGGAGCAGCACCAGGCTCTCGGCCAGCAGGTTGCTGACGTAGGCGCCGCCGCCGGCGACCTTGCGCACCGCGGCGGCCAGCTCACGCGCCGCGCTGTCCTTGGTGACGTAGCCGTTGGCGCCGGCCTTGAAGGCGCGCACCGCGTACTGCTCCTCGGCGTGCATGCTCAGGATCAGCACCTTCAGCTGCGGGTACTCGGCGCGCATGCGGCGCAGCAGGTCCAGCCCGGTCATGTCGGGCATCGACAGGTCGACGATGGCCAGGTCGAAGCTCTGGCGGCGCAGCAGGTCCAGCGCCGGGAAGCCGCCTTCGGCCTCGGCCACCTGCCAGCCCTCGGCGGTGCTCTCGAGCACGCGCTTGAGCCCCTCGCGCACGACGGCGTGGTCGTCGACGACCAGCAGCCGCAGGCCCGTGCCTTCGCGCGCGTTCATGGCCTGTTCCCGCGCGGCGGCGCGCGCAGCGGCAGTTCCATGCACACGCAGGTGCCGCCGCCCCGCGTCGACTTGAGGTGCAGCCGCCCGCCCAGCATGTCGGCGCGTTCCTGCATGCCCAGCAGGCCGAACTGGCTGTCGTGCGGCACGTCTTCGTCCTGCAGGCCGACCCCGTTGTCGCGCACGCTGAGCTCGGCGCGGCCGTCGCGCAGGCGCAGCTCGACCGACACCTCGGTGGCCCGGGCATGCCGCAGCACGTTGGTCAGCGCCTCCTGCACCATGCGGAAGAGCGCGGTGGCGACGCTGTCGCCGAGCCCACCGACCTCGTCGATCTGCGTCGTGCAGCGCAGCCCGGTGTGGCGCCCGAAGTCGTGCACCAGCCATTCCACGGCCGGGCCGAGCCCGAGGTCGTCGAGCATCTGCGGGCGCAGGTCGACCGCGATGCGGCGCACCGAAGCCATGATGCCGTCCAGGCGCTTGAGCATGCCGTCCACCCGATCGCGGTAGTGCTGGAGCAGATCGTCGTCGACGCAGGCGCTGAGTTCCAGCTTCAGCGCGCTCAGGCTCTGGCCCAGCTCGTCGTGCAGTTCACGCGCGATGCGCCGGCGCTCGGCCTCGCGCCCCTCGACGATGTTCGCCGACAGGCGCCGCAGCGCCTGCCGCGAGTCGTGCAGTTCCTGCAGTTCGCGCTGGCGCTGCGTGATGTCGTGGATCACCATCTGCACCGTCGTGCGACCATGGTCGGGCAGCGCAGTGAGTGCTATCTCGACTTCGAGCGGCGTGCCGTCGGGGCGGCGCAACGTGGCATGCAACGCGCTGGTCTGGCCCGGGTGCGCGAGGACTTCTGCCGTACGGCGCCGCAGCGCTTCGCGCGCCTCGGCGCGCAGCATCGACTGCACCGAACGGCCCATCACCTCGTACTTCGAGTTCACGTTCATCAACTGCACGGCCGCCACATTGGCGTGGTGGATCTGGTCGCCATCGGCGATCCAGATCGCCGTCGGCAGCAGGTCGATGACGGCCAGGAACTGCCGCATCGGCAACGCGGGCTCGGCGCCGTCGTCGGGCGCGCGCTGCGGCCAGGGGGGTGTCAGCGGCTCCACGGGGCCTGCTTCAAGACAGGCCTGCGGGGCGGAATGGCGAGATCGTGATACATCTGTTTCGGTCTCGGCAGATCAAGGGCGCTACAGGCCGGCGTGCCGCACCCGCAACGACACCATCATGCGGCCAAAGCCGCGCTCGAACTTGACCCCTGTCATGAAAGGGTGGTAACCGCGGCCGCCACGTCGGCTGGCGCTCGGCGCCAGATTCAGTCAGGCCGTCGCTGCGCCGGCGATGGCGCCGGGCTCGCCGTTCGAGCCGCGGGTGTTGCGCGCCAGCGCGTGCAGGGCCTCGAAGTCGAGGATCTCGACGTCGCGGTTGTCCACCTGCAGGCAGCCGGCCTCGGCCAGCGCTGTGAACGAGCGGCTGACGGTGGCGTGCGCCACCCCCAGGAAACTGGCGATGTCGCGGCGGCCCATGCGCAGGTGCATGCGACGGGTCGAGCGCCCGATGCGCGCCATGCGTTCCGACCACCACAACACGAAACGCGCCAGCCGTGCCTCTGAAGCCACGGCCGACATCAGACCGGACGTGGCGGTGGCGTTGAGCAACTGGCGGCTCAGCGCCAGTTCCAGCGCGTCGGTGAACACCGGGCACAGGCGGCGCAGGTGCGGCAGGTCGTCGGCCGCGAGCACGTAGACGCTGGAATCCTCCAGCGCCACCAGGCTGGCGGGCTGCGTGCCGTCGTACAGGGCCTCGAAGCCGAGCACGTCGCCGGCGTGCTGGAAGCCCAGCACCTGCTCGTAGCCGTCCTCCTGCGTCTTCACGCTCTTCATGCTGCCGCAGCGCAGCACGTAGAGCGCGCGGCCGCGACCGCCTTCGAAGATCAGCGTGGCGCCGTCGTGCACGCGGCGCAGCGGAACGCGCGTGGCGTTGACGGCGTCTGCGCCCTCGCGCGGCATCATGCCCATCAGGCGCACCAAGTCGCCGAGCGACCCCGCGGCGGCGTCGGGTGACGGCAAGTGCACCGCATGCGGCGGGATGACGTTTACAGCCGTGTGGGTGCCGGCGCTGGCGTAGACCAAGCTCAAGTGCATCTCCTGGTTTCCGGGCGGGCTGCCGTTGCTGCCTGGCGCGGTGTGCTCGGATGCCCCTAGCTTCTCAGCTGCCGCGCTGCCTGTGCAGTCGGCCCGTGCTGAAGTGCGCGGTCGGCGGATGCGCACCTGGCGGCGGACGATTCCGATCCCCGACAGGAGATGTCCGACCCTGCGTTGGCGCCATGCGAGCCGGCATTCTTGCCACTCGGTGACGCGCGGCCGTTGAGCATGGTCAACGGCACGGGCCGCCCGCGCCGGCGCCGCGGCGCGGGCCACCCTACCATGCGCCCACGGCAGCAGAAGGTGGGTCGGGCAGCGGCCAAGGCGGCGCGGATGAGCACAAAGCAGAACGAGGCGGGCAGGCGCAGTGTCGTTGCGCCGGCGCTGGTGCGCCCACCCGACGCTGCCGGCACGTGGCACGAACCGCAGGCGCAGCCGAACGAACTGGAGAGGCACAACCGCGAGCTGCGCCGCACACAGCTGGAACTGGCCAAGGCGCGCGACCGCTACCGCGACCTCTACGACCGTGCCCCCGTGGGCTATCTCACGCTGGACGAGCGCGGGCGCATCCTGGAGGCCAACCTCACCGCCGCCCGCCTGCTCGCCCAGGACCGCGACAGCCTGCAGCGCCGGCCCCTGTCGGCCTACATGGTGCAGCCCGACGCCGACCGCTGGCACCAGCACGTGAAGGAAGCTTTCAGGCTGGCTGCACCCTGGCGCATCGAATTGCGCTTCCGTCGCCCGGATGGCGAGCTCGTCGAAGTCCAGGTCGACGGCCTCCTGGTGGCGCGCGGTGGCGACGGGCCCGGCCTGCGCGTCACGCTGACCGACGTCACACTGCCCCGCCTGGCCGACGCCGACCGCCGTGCCGCCAGGCAGGCGGTGTCCGAGCAGGAAGCCGACCGGCGCCGCGTCGCCCGCGAACTGCACGACGACCTGGGCCAGCGCCTGAGCGCGCTGAAGATGAACCTGGCAGCACGGGTGGCCGGCGCGGTGACAGACGCCGACCTCGCGGCGATGGTGCGCACCATCGACGATGCCATGGTTTCCGTGCGCCGCATGACCACCGACCTGCGCCCGCTGATGCTCGACGACCTGGGTCTGGCCGCCGCCATCGAGGCGCTGGCGCGGCGCTCGGCACGTCAGCACGGGATGAAGCTCAGGCTGCACCTGACGGCCGCCGACCCGCCGCCCGGCGACCCCGCCGCGGTCACGCTGTACCGCCTGCTGCAGGCGAGCCTGCCGCTGCTGGCCGGCCAGCCCGGCCCGGGCAGCCTGGGCAGCATGCGCATCGAACTGCGTGACGCGCCCGGCGCCCGTCTGCTGGCGATGCAGTGCCAGCGCCGGACTTGCGCGCCCGGCGCGGCTGCGGCGCAGGGGCCCGAACGCTGGACGGCACTGCGCGAGGCGGCGCACCTGATGGGCTACACACTGGACGTGGCGGCGGTGCGGCCCGGCGGTGAACGTGTCACCGTGCGCATGCCGCTGCCGACCGCCGAGGCGGTGGCCGCGCCCGTCTGAGGACCGGCACGCCCCGGGACATTGACCGTGCTCAACGCCGGGTCCACGCACAGGCTGCACAGTGGCTGCGGAGCCTCGCTCGGTTTCTGGGGCGGGGCGACCTCCTTCCGAAGCGCAACCGGAGCGCGCCATGAGCCCGCCCACGCCCCACCGCGCGCCGCGGGTTGATCGCGGTCAACCTGGGGCCGGCGGAGCTGGTCCAGAGTGGCGTCGGCGTCCCCGCCACGACACTGCAACAGGAGCCCGGCCATGTTGAAACTTCTCATCGCGGTGGACGGCTCGGCGCATGCCCAGCGTGCCATCGAGGCCGCGGCCCGGCTCGAACCCCAGACCACCGGCCTCGACGCCGTGCTGGTGCACGTGCGCGACGTGCCGATCTATTCCGACCAGTACCCGCCGCTGGACGCCCAGGCCGTCGAGTTTGCACTGCAGCAGCAGCAGTCTGCGGTGCTCGAAGCCGCACTGGCGTCGGCCCGGCAAGCCGGGCTGAAGCAGGTCAGGACGCAGGCCGAGGTCGGGCTGGCGGCGAAGGAGATCGCGCGCGCGGCCACCGAACTGGGCGTGGACATGATCCTCATCGGCACCCACGGCCGCGGCGCATTGGGCGGCCTGCTGCTGGGCTCGGTGGCGCAGCGGGTGGTGCACCTGGCTGCGGTGCCGGTGCTGCTGGTGAAGTGAGCCCTGCGCAGCGGCCGGTAGACCGGTGGGTGCCCGGCACCCGCCGCGCAGCCTGCGCAGCCTGCGCGGCCGCGCGGCCGGCCGGCGCGTGAGCACGCACCCTGCCCCGCCCTTCGATGCCTGGGCCTGGCTGCAGGCCTGCAACGAAACGGCACTGGCCAACCTGGACCCGCGGGCCTGGGTCGCGCCGCTGCGCGAGCGGCGCCTGGCTGCGCTGCTGAACGTCGCGCAGCGTGACTCGCCGCTGTACCGCCGCCGCTGGGGCGGCGCACGCACGCTGGCCGACCTGGAACCGGTGAGCAAGACCGAGTTGATGCAGGGTTTCGACGACTGGGCGACCGACCGCGCCATCACACGCGAAGGTGCCGAAGCCCTGCTGGCCGACCCGGCGTCGCTGAGCGACGCCTGGCTCGGGCGCTACCTGGTGTGGTCGAGTTCGGGCACCAGCGGCGAGCCCGGCATCTTCGTGCAGGACGCTGCCAGCCTGGCCGCCTACGACGCCATCGACTCGCTGCGACTGCGCGGCCCGGTGCACGCGCCGGGCCTGTGGGGCATGGGCCGGACCTTTGCCTACGTCGGCGCGACGGGCGGGCACTTCGCGGGCGTGGCCAGCGTCGAACGGCTGCGGCGCCTGGCCTGGGCGCCCTGGGCGCCGCGCGTGCAGGTGCTTTCGGTGCAGACGCCGCTGCCGGCGCTGGCCGCGGCGCTGCAGGCGATGTCGCCGCAGGTGCTGGTCACCTATCCGAGTTGCGCGGTCGCGCTGGCCGCGCTGCAGCAGGCCGGTGACCTGCACCTGCGCCTGGACGAGCTGTGGCTGGGCGGCGAGCAGCTCTCGGCCGCGCAGCGCCAGCAGCTGGGCCAGACCTTTGCGTGCCCGGTGCGCAACAACTATGGTGCGTCGGAGTGTTATTCCATCGCCTGCGCCTGTGCTTTGGGGCGGCTGCACCTGAACGACGACTGGGTGCTGCTGGAAACGCTGGACCGCCAGGGCCGGCCCGTGGCGCCGGGCGAAACCGCGCACACCGTGGCGCTGACCAACCTGGCCAACCGCACCCAGCCGCTGCTGCGCTACGTGCTGACGGACCGCGTGCGCTACCTGACCCACCCCTGCGCCTGCGGCAGCCACTTCCCGGCCATCGAGGTGCAGGGGCGCGCCGACGACACGCTGGTGCTGCCCGCTGCGGGCGGCCGGAAGGCGGTGCTGCTGCCGCTGGCCCTGGAAAGCGTCATCGAGGAAGCCGGCGGCGTGACCCAGTTCCAGTTGCTGCAGCTGTCGGCGAAGTCCCTGGAACTGCGGCTGGCGCCGGCTGCACCGGGCACGCCGGGTGTGGCAGACCCGGCAGCCGCCCATGCGCGCTGCGCCGCGGCGCTGGACGCCTTCCTGCGCGCGCACGGTGCACAGGGCGTGCACATCACACGTGGCCGCCAGGCCCCGTGCCGTGACGCGCGCAGCGGCAAGCTGCGCCGGGTGATCGGCCTGCAGGACGGCCCGTCCGAACCGCCGCAGCAGACTGCCGCAGGGCATCGAGCACGACGGTCGACCTGACGCCGGTGGCGCCGTTCGGCCCCAGCCCCCAGACAGGCAGACAGCCAGGCACAGCGCAGCGAAGTCGCGCACCGCGCGCCTGCGGCTGCGGCTGCGGCTGCGGCTGCGGCTGCGGCTGCGGCTGCGCATGAGGCTCGCACGACCGCGGCGTTGTTGAGGCCGGTCAAGGCCGCGCCGCACGGGCCGGCCGGCGGCGCGGGCGTTGAGCGCGCTCAACCGCTGAACCCGCGGACTGCACGACCCTGTGGCCGATGCGTGCCCAAGACGACCCCTGGCCCCGGTTCTGCGCCGATGCGGCTACGGGTGGTTGCGAGGTGCCCGACGGCAGGCGCGCAGTCGATGCCGTCGAAGAAATGGCCGCCGCCTTCCGCGCCACGGGCGCCGCCATCGCCATCACCGACGCCGGCCTGCGCATCGTCGCCGTCAACGACGCCTATGCCGATGCCGATGCCGCAGGCCGGACAGCCGATGAACTGTGCGGCACCACGGTCGACAGCGACGTGGCCGCCGCCGCGCTGGCGGCCGCGCCGCAGGCGCAGGAGCTGACGTTGCACCGTGGCGACGGGCACCGCCGGACGATGTGGCTGCGTGTGGACATGCTGCGCGATACGGCCGGCCAGGTGCAGCGCTACGTCTTCACCTTCACCGATATCAGCCTGCTCAAGCAGGAGCAGGAAGCCTTGCGCCACCAGACGCAGCACGACGACCTGACCGGCCTGCCCAACCGCGTGCTGCTGGCCGACGAACTGCTGCGGTGCATGGCGCGGGCGCAGCGGCATGCGCGCCCGATGGCGCTGATGTTCATCGACATCGACCACTTCAAGCGCGTCAACGACAGCCTCGGTCATGGCGTCGGCGACGCGCTGCTGCGCGGCTTCGCGCAGCGGCTGCGCCATACGCTGCGTGCCGAGGACTTCGTCGCACGGCTCAGCGGCGACGAGTTCATCGCGGTGATCGAGGACCTGCACGCCGAAGCCGACGCCGTCGCCATCGCGCAGAGCATCCTGGCGGGGCTGGCGCTGCCCTTCGAGATCGACGGCCACGTGCTGAACATCTCGGCCAGCATCGGCATCGCGCGCTTCCCGGGCGACGCGCACGACGCTGCCGGGCTGACACGTGCCGCGGACGCTGCGATGTACCTGGCCAAGCAGCACGGGCGGGCGCGTTTCCGCTTCAGCGACGACGGGGCGCGCGTGTCGTCTTAGGCCAGCGCCCCGCACGTCTGCAGCACCTGGTAGTGCGCCGGCGGCCCGGGCCGCGACTCGACGAGCACGTAGCGCTGCACGCGCCACCGCAACGGCGCTGCGGCCGAGGATGCGGATGCGGCGGGCCAGGGCCCGGTGTGTCGCCGTGCCAGGGTCACGTGCGGGCGGAAGGCACGGGCCTCGGTATGCTGCCCCAACGCGGCCAGCATCTGCGCCAGTGCCGTGTGCAGCGCCAGCAGACCCGGCGGCGACGCCAGCGGTTCGGCCACCACGGCGCCGGCGGGCCAGCGTGTGCAGGCGTGCAAACGCAGCTCGAAGGGCCTGAAGGGCAGGCACAGCGCGGCCTGCAGGGCCGGCAGACGATGGCGCGGCACGGCCCCCAGGAAGTGCAGCGTCAGGTGCAGACGGCCCGCGGCCTCGCAGCGTGCCGACGCGTCGGCGCAGAACTGCGCGCCGCGAGCATGCAGTGCCACAGCCAGCGCAGGCGGCGGCCACAGGGCGAGGAACAGGCGCGCCGGGGCGGCGGCCGGCAGCGCAGCTTCGGTGGGGTACGGGGTGGGCTTCATCGCCTGCAGCTGCAGCGTCGCGCACATCTTGGCGCAGGCCTTGCCGCGACGCTTGCGCTGCGTCACGACAGGCACACGCCGCGGGCCCTGGGGCGACTGCCGGGTGTGGGGCGATTGAGCACACGCAACGCGGCCGGCGACGCCATCGGCCAGACTGCGATCAGGCGGCCACCGCGCCAAGCTGGCCGCAGGCTCAGGGGAAGCGGGCGCGCGCGGCTGGCTGCCACCCCGGGAGACTTCCGATGTCGACTCAAAGCAAGCCGCTGCAAGGGCGCCCGGCGCTGGACTGGGTGGTGGTGGCAAACGCCGCACGCGCACGCATCTTCGAGCGCGACGACGAGAATCAGGCGCTGCGCGAGATCGCCGACCGCGTGCACACGCCCAGCCGCCAGAAAGCGTCCGACCTGGAGTCCGACCGGCCGGGCAAGGTGCGCAAGAGCGACGCGTCCACCGCGTTTGCGCCACACACCGACCCGCGCGAACGTGAACACCAGCGCTTCGCGCACGAGGTGGCGCAGTTGCTCGAAGAGGCCGCGCTGGCCCAGCGCATGCCGGGCTGGGTGCTGCTGGCCTCGAACCCCTTCCTGGGCGAGCTCAAGGCCGAGCTGGGTGACGCCGGGAAGCGCCTGCTCAAGCACAGCGTGCCGGTCGACCTGACGACCTACCAGCATGCCGAACTCGAGCAGCGGGTGACACGCGCCATCAACGGCACGTTGGCAGCGAGCTGAGGGCGCGCCCCGCCGAGACGGCGTTCAAGGCCCCGCTGCGCCCGGTGCCGGCGCCGGGTTCAGGGCGCCGGCGGCGGGTTCAGGCGTGCGTATCGGCGCACCGCCAGCCCGCCGATTGACCGACCTCAAGGACTCTGCCGCCGACTGCGCATCTGATGAAGACCTTCCGCCCCTGGCGCATGGGGCACGCGGAGGCAGGTCTTGACGAAGCACGAGGCAGGAGAGGTGGTCGGCCCCACAGGGCGGTCGGGCGCCGAACTGGGGCTCGACGAGCAGTTGTCGATGCTGGACACGCTGGCCCGGCGCCTGGCGGCCGACGGCTGTGGTGTGCAGCGCCTCGATACCCACATCTCGATCGTGCTGGTGCACGGTGGCCATGCCTACAAGTTCAAGAAAGCGCTGCAGACCGCCTTCCTCGACCAGTCGACGCTGGCGCGCCGCCAGGCGGCCTGCGACGAGGAACTGCGGCTGAACCGGCGTTTTGCGCCCGATCTCTACCTTGGCGTCGTGCCTGTCACCGGCGGCCCGGCCGCGCCCGAACTCGGCGGCGACGGCGCGGTGCTGGACGTCGCGGTGCAGATGCTCGCCTTCGACAACGCCGGGCTGTGGGACCAGCTGGCGGTCGCAGGTCGACTGGGTGCGGCGCAGATCGACGACCTGGCCACCACGGTGGCGCATTTCCACGACGCCGCCGCGGTGGCCGGTTCGGACTGGGCAACGGGCTCGCCGCAGCAGCAGCGCCAGGCGGTGCTGGAGAACCTCGACGAGCTCGATGCGCTGGCCGCAGGCGCCGGCATGCGCGCCGCGCTGCGCCGCCTGCGCCAGGCCGAGGCGCAGAGCCTTGCACGCTTGGCCGGGGTCATGGCGCAGCGCCTGACCGCCGGCGCCGTGCGCGAATGCCATGGCGACCTGCACCTGGGCAACGTCGTGCAGCACATGGGGCGGGCGACGCTCTTCGACGGCATCGAGTTCAAGCCCGAGTGGCGCTGGATCGACGTGATGAACGAGGTCGCCTTCATGGCCATGGACCTGCACGCCCACGGTCTGCCTGGCCTGGCGCGCCGCTTCGTCGACGCCTACCTGCAGCACCGCGGTGACTACGAGGGCGTGCAACTGTTGCCCTCGTTCATGGCCTACCGCGCTGCCGTGCGCGCCAAGGTGGCGCTGCTGCGTGCAGCGCAGGCGGGGGCCGACCTGCGCCGCGAGACACACGCCGCGCGGCACTACCTGGCACTGGCCCTGGCATGCATGCAGCCGCGCCGGCCGGCACTGCTCATCACGCACGGCCCTTCGGGCAGCGGCAAGACGACGCTGACGCAATCGCTGCTGGAACTGGCCGGCGCCATCCGCATCCGTGCCGATGTCCAGCGCAAGCGCCTGGCCGGTCTCGACGCGCTGTCGCGCAGCGCCTCGGCCGTCGGCAGCGGCCTGTACAGCCCGGCGATGACGGACGCCACCTATGCGCACCTGCTGGACATGGCAGCGCCGGTGGTCGACGCGGGATGCATCGCCATCCTCGACGCCACCTTCCTGCGCCACGCGCACCGCGAGGCCGCGCGCCGCTGGGCGGCGCAGCGCGGGCTGCCCTTCGCCGTGCTGGACTTCCCGGCCGCGCCGGTGCTGCTGCGCCAGCGCCTGCGCGAGCGCGCGGCGCGCGGCGGCGACGCCTCTGAAGCCGACGTGCAGGTGCTCGACATGCAGCTGCGCACGGCCGAGCCGCTGCGGCCGGAGGAACAGCACACGGCGTTCACCGTACGGCCTTCGACCGCGGCAGGTCTGCCACCACTCTCGGCGGCCGCCTGGCAGCCGCTGCTCGATCGCCTGCGCGCGGGCGGCCGCGCCTGAGCGCGGCGCACCGAGCCACTCACCGCTCAGCTGCGGCGTGCGGTGACTTGCGGTGCTGCCGGCGCTGCCGACGCGAGCGAATCGAGTTCGGCCAGCACCTCGTCGTCGCCGACCTGGTGGAAGTCACGGTAGAACTGGCCTATGGCGTGGAAGGGCCAGGGCGTCTGCAGGCAGACGACGTCGTCGACCTCGCCCTGCAGTGCCTCCAGCGTGTCCTCGGGCGCCACTGGCACGGCCAGCACCAGGCGCTGCGGGTTGCGCTGGCGCAGCGCACGCAGCGCCGCGCGCACCGTGGTGCCGGTGGCGATACCGTCGTCGACGACGATGGCCGTGGCGCCGGTGATATCGAGCGGCGCGCGGCCACGCAGGTAAGTGCGCCGGCGGCGCTCGATCTCGCGCAGTTCTTCGGCCATGCGCGCGTCGATGTAGTGGCGATCGACGCCGAGCGCGGCGCACAGGGTCTCGTCGACCACCAGTTGCGGCGGCGTGCCGTCGACCACTGCGGCCACCGCCAGTTCGGGCTGCCCGGGCGCGCCGATCTTGCGCACCAGCAGAAGGTCCAGCGGCGCACCCAGCGCCCGCGCCACGATGGCGCCAATAGGCACGCCCCCACGTGGCAAGGCCAGCACGACGCAGCGCCCGGGCCAGTTGCGCGCAGCCAGATGCTCGGCCAGCAGGCGGCCGGCTTCGATGCGGTTGGCGAACACCTTCGTCATTGCCGTGCTCCCGTTGCACCAAAGCGAAAGCCCGCCAGACGTTGCCGTATGGCGGGCCTGGTGAAGGGCCCCGACCTGACGCTCTCACGCCAAGCCAGTCTGAGGTCGCCTTCATCCACCGTGGTGCGGCGGCACCACGCGTCTTCCCCTTTCGGGGGAGTTCCTCACTTCCGTCTTCAGGCTTCCGGTTTGATCCTTGGCTGCTGTCGACGGCTCCAATCTACTCGCGGCGTCGCCGCGGGCATTGAGCATGCTCAATGCCGACGCAAGTGCGGCGCGGGTGAGGGGCGCGGGCAGAAAAAAGACCCCGCGGGCCTGGTGTGCGGGCCCGCGGGGTCTTGCATGGTGGTCGGGGCGAAAGGATTCGAACCTTCGACCCTCTGGTCCCAAACCAGATGCGCTACCAGGCTGCGCTACGCCCCGACGAAGCCGCGATTGTAGGCGCCGGGGCCCTCTCGCGCGTCGCAGGCCTTCAAGGTGCCGGCAATTGCAGCTGGCGGGCCACGGCCAGGCATTGCTGGATGTGCTGCTCGCAGACGTAGCGCAGTGCCGAGTAGGTGAGCGCCGCCGACAACGCCTGCCCGGCCAGCGGCACGTACTTCGCGGCCTGCTGCGTCGTCAGGCGCACGCCGACCATCTTCACCAGGCCCAGCACGAGCTCGCGCGTGATGATCTTGCCCACCAGTACACCGCCGGTGGCGCTGATGACCTTGTAGACGACGATGCGGCGGTCGGGCGCCAGCCTCTCCACCTGCTCGGGCGTGAGGCCGAACTCGGCGCTGATCTGCGGCAGCAGCCGCACCAGGATGCCCAGGTCGGTGGCCCAGTCCAGCCCCGGCACCGGCACCATGGCCACGCCGGCGGCCAGCATGGCACGCCGCGAGACCTTCTTGCGGCAGCGCGCGGCGATGGCCTGCAGGTCGGTGCCGGCACCGTCCACCACCTCCCACTCGGGCTCGGCCGTTGTCGAATTTTTCATGCCGCGACCCCGCGCACCGGCAGCAGCATCACCTGGTGGTCGCGCAAGCTCTTCAGGTTGACGGAGGTGGAGGTCTCGGGCAGCAGGCACGCCGACGACACGACGGCGTCCGGACGGGAGACGTCAGTGACGGCGATCTCGAGCCGCCAGCTGTCCTCTCCCGTGATGTTCCTGGCGTTGACGATCTCGGGGGCGTTGACGATGAGGTTCACCATGCGAGCGTACTCGCTGCGGCCCACGCGCACCAGCGCACGGATGCCGTAACCCAGCGCGCCGAGGTTGACGGCGGCGCCGTAGCCGGTGATGACACGCCGACGGGGGGGACTGGGGGCAATTGCAGGACTCGGCGCTGAAAAGTCTTCAACATCATGCTCTGAACCGCACTCGACCTTCGTCCATGTATGGAAAGCAGGCCTGCGCCTGCATACGATGCTGCCATGTCGCCCACCGCCCTGGCCCCTGCCCTGTCCGCCCCACGCTGGCCGCCGCTGATCGTGGCGTGCCTGGCCGCCACCTGGTTCATCTGGGGTTCGACCTACCTGGCCATCAAGTGGGCGCTGGTCAGCTTTCCGCCCTTCCACCAGATGGGCACACGTTTCCTGGTTGCGGGTGTGCTGCTGGCGGCCTGGATGCGCTGGCGCGGCGCGCGCTGGCCCGACCGCCGCGAGTGGTTCAACGCCACCGTGCTGGGCACCCTGATGTTGGCCGTGGCCTACGGTCTGACTGCCGTGGCCGAACAGACGGTGAGCTCGGGCCTGGTGGTCGCCTTCATTGCCATCGGCCCGGCGTTGCAGGCCGGCTTCGAGTGGCCCTATGGCATCAAGCCCACGCGCGTCGAGGCCGCGGGCATCGGGCTGGGGCTCGTGGGGGTGCTGGGGCTGGCGGTCGGCCAGGGTTTCTCGGCCTCGCCGACGGGGCTGCTGGCCGTGCTGGTGGGGTCGGTTTCGTGGAAGCTGGGCAGCGTGTGGAGCGTGCGTGGCCTGCCGCGTGTGCTGGGCGGCCGCAGGCTCGATCTCGCCCCCGGCGCAATGGGCTTCGCCAGCCAGATGCTGGCCGGCGGCGTGGTGCTGATGGCCCTCTCGGCGCTGCTCGGCGAGAAGCCGGGCTGGCCGATCGACCCGCGCGCGCTGGCCAGTTGGGTGTACCTGGTGATCGCCGGCTCGCTGGTGGCCTTCTCGGCCTTCATGGTGCTGCTGCAGCGCACGCCCACGGCGGTGTCGGCCAGCTACGCCTACGTCAACCCGGTCATCGCGCTGGTCCTGGGCGTCACGCTGGGTGGCGAGACGCTGCACCTCGGTGAATGGCTGGCCGCCGCACTGGTGACCGGCAGCGTGGTGCTGATGCTGCGCGGCCGGCCGGCCTGACGGCGCGTCAGCCGCCCGGGCGCTGCCGCGCGGCGGCGCGAATCGCGGTCAAGGTCGTGCGCGAGGTGATGACGTTGCTGTCGAGTTTGAGGTGCAGCAGCGTCGGCGTGCCGGCGGCGATGGCGCGCTGCAGTGCGGGTTCGAAGGCCGCGGTGTGGTCGATGAACTCGGCCTGCCAGCCGTAGGCGCGGGCGAGCGCGGCGAAGTCCGGGTTGTACAGGTCGCTGCCGCTGACACGCCCGGGGTACTCGCGCTCCTGGTGCATGCGGATGGTGCCGTAGGTGCCGTTGTCGACGACGATGCTCAAGAGCTTCTTCGCGCCGTAGCCGGTGGCGGTGGCCAGTTCCTGGCCGTTCATCAGGAAGTCGCCGTCGCCGGCCAGGTTCACCACCCAGCGCTGCGGCTGCAGCAGGGCTGCAGCCACCGCCGCCGGCAGGCCGTAGCCCATCGCGCCCGAGGTCGGCGCCAGCTGCGTGCGGCCGTGGTGCTGCAGCCCCGGCAGGCGGCCGTAACGGTGCAGCCAGCCGCTGAAGTTGCCGGCACCGTTGGTGTAGACGGTGTCTTCGGGCAGCAAGCGCTGCAGCGTCTTGACCATCACCGCCAAGTCCATCGGCTCGACGGGCGGCGCCACCAGGTTGGCCTCGTAATCGGCCTGTGCCGCAGCGGTGTGGGCGCCCCAGGGCAAGCGGGTCGGCGCCGCCAATCCCTCCAGCGCCTTGGCGGCCGAGGCCATCGATGCCTGCAGCAGCAGGTCGGCGGTGTAGACGCGCCCCAGCTCTTCGGCGCCGGCGTGGATGTGCACCAGCCTCTGCGCCGGCCGCGGCGCCTGCAGCAGGGTGTAGCCGCCGGTGGTCATCTCGCCCAGGCGGATGCCCAGGGCGATGACGAGATCGGACTCGCGGATGCGCGCCGCCAGCTTGGGATTGATGCCGATGCCGACGTCGCCCGCATACAGCGTGTGGCGGTTGTCGAAAGTGTCCTGGAAGCGCCAGGCGCAGGCCACAGGCAGGTTCCAGTTCTCGGCGAAACGCTGCAGCGCGGCGGTGGCTTCGGCGTTCCAGCCCGAACCGCCGGCGATGACGATGGGGCGCTGCGCCGCCAGCAGCATTTCGCGCAGCGTGCGCAGGCCGCCGGGCGCCGGCCAGGCGTGCACGGGTTCGACACGCGGCAGCACCGGCGCGCTGATGGGCGTCGTCAGCATGTCTTCCGGCAGCGCCAGCACCACGGGGCCGGGGCGACCTTGCATCGCGGTGCGGAAGGCACGCGCGACGTACTCGGGCAGGCGTTCGGCGCTGTCCACCTGCGCCACCCACTTCGCCAGGCCCAGCGTGCCGGGGCCGAACATCTGGCGGTAGTCGATCTCCTGGAAGGCCTCGCGGTCGCGCTGCTCGCTGGCCACCTGGCCGATGAACAGGATCATCGGCGTGCTGTCCTGGAAGGCCGTGTGCACGCCGATGCTGGCGTTGGTGGCGCCCGGTCCGCGTGTCACGAAACACACGCCG
>JAURZM010000058.1 GCA_030653385.1 Rubrivivax sp.
CAGTCAACGAAAAATCGAAGTCGCCGCTTCGAAAATCGCACCAAGTTCGAGCAAATTCCGGAGAAATCGATGAAATTCAGATCGCCGCAGAACCATCGTCACTGTTCGTCAAAAACGGCGGCTTGATCAGCGTTGCCCTAAGGCTGGCGCGCAGGCGGATCGGTGTCTGGCACCTCACGCACCTCGACATCGATGACCTGGCCCGGGCTGCGACCCTGCCAGCTGGACGACCCCATCGGCCCCATCGGCCGCCTTGCCCGGTGCAGCGTGGACTTGAACACCCCCACCGCAGGCCGGCGCCCACGCAGCAAGGCCCAAGCCACCAGGCCCAGCGCCAGCAAGGCGCCCACCAGCAAGGCACCCAGCATCAGCAGGAAAGCCGCGACAGCCAGCACGACACGCAAGACCGTGCCCACCAGGCCACGCGCAAACGCCCACAAGGTGGCGCCGGCGGACGGCGCGGCACGGGACGTCAGGCGGGGGGCAAAGGGATCGCTCATGGCAGGCTGCACTTTCTGGATCGGGGCAAGGTCGGGTTGGCAAGACGCCAAATCCACCCTTGCGCTGCCCAGTGTGCCACCGGTGACCCCGGCGGCCGGGCGGGGCGGCTCAATCTGCCTACACGCGGCGGGTGCTCAGGGGCCGTGCAGCGGCGCCCGGCGAGCGGTCATGGGCCTGCAAGCCGCCCCAGTCACCCTGCCCACCACGACAGTTGATGGGCACCAACCGCTTCGACACCGTGCTCATCCAGGCCGGCGGCAACAACGTCGTCCGCCTGCACAATCTGAACGGCGTGCGCGGCGACATCGAAAGCGCCACCCGACGCGCGCCCGAAGTGGCCTCGCCGCCCTGAAGTGGCGGCTATGCTTGCGGAGGCGAATCCCGCTTGAGCAAGGTGCGTTCGCCGATCCGCGAGAGCGCCTTCACAACCCGCACAGCCAACACCATGTCCGCCGCCCCTGCCGACAAACACCCCCCTGTGCTGGCGCCCCATGCGCCGCTGACCGACTACTACGCCGACGAAAGCGAACGACACCGCTGGGTGCGAGGCATCTTCGACAGCACCGCGTCCGACTACGACCGCATCGAGCAGGTGCTGGCCTTCGGCAGCGGCCCCTGGTACCGGCGGCGGGTGTTGCAGCGCGCGCGGCTGCGCGAGGGCGCCGACGTGCTCGACGTCGGCATCGGCACCGGCCTGGTGGCACGCGAAGCGCTGAAGATCATCGGCCCCGGTGGCAGCCTGACAGGTGTTGACCCCAGCCCGGGCATGATGGGCCAGGTGCGCTTGCCTGGTGTGCAGCTGCGCAGCGGCCGTGCAGAGGCCCTGCCCTGCGAAGCCCACAGCGCCGACTTTGTCAGCATGGCCTATGCGCTGCGCCACCTGTCGGACATCACGGCCGCCTTTGCCGAATTCCACCGCGTGCTGCGCCCCGGCGGACGGCTCGTGGTGATGGAGATCACCCGGCCGAAAAGCCGTGCCGCGATGGTCGGCCTGAAGGCCTATATGCGCCTGGTGGTGCCCACCATCGCGCGGCTGGTGGCCAAGAACCGCCACGGGACATCGGAGCTGTGGCGCTACTACTGGGACACCATCGAAGCCTGCGTGCCACCCGAAGTCGTGCTGCAGGCGCTGCGCGATGCCGGCTTCAAGCGTGTGCGGCGCTACGTGGAACTGGGCATCTTCTCGGAGTACACGGCCTTCAAGCCGCGCTGAAGGCCGGGTGGCGGTCGCCAGGCCGAAGGCCGGGGGTGCCTGACGCGGTGGGCCAGAATGCAGCCCCAGGGGGGCGAACAGATGCAGCGGTCGATGAAATCGCGCGCCATGCGCGTTGCGTTGGGGGTCTGTCTGGCCCTGTCGTTGCTGGCTTGCGGCGGTGGGGGTGGTGGCGGTCTGTTGCCAGTGCCGGTGCCCGTGGCGCCACCAGCGCCGCAGCCAGTGGACGGCAATGTCAGCGCGAGCTTCACCCCGGCAGCCGTGCGGGTCGAGCGGGTCAGCCGGCAGACCGACCCGACGCGCAGCGGCGTCAACGTGGCGGTCACCTACACCGGCAACCGGAACATCTTCATCGGCCTGATCCAGGACGGCAACCTGCTCGAGGACTACGGCACGACGCTGACCGGCTCGACGGTGTTCGACGTCTACCTGCACTTCAGGGCCACCGACACCGTTGGGGTCCAGCGGGGTGAATTGCGGGTTCGTGTCTGCTTCGATGTCGACTGCGCGCGAGAAGTGCCTGGCAGCCCGGTGCGTGTGGCGCTGGAAATCGAGGTGTTGCCCAACATCGAGTTGCCGGCATCGATCACCCTGCAGCGCACGGGCCGCGATCCGGCACCCACGCTGGAACTGCCGGTGGCCTTGCCGGCTGGCGTGGGCATGGCCGAACTCTTCAACGGCGCTGACCTGCCCGGCTCCGGCATCAGCCTGGCCTGGACGGGCAGCGCGATCCGCGTCACCACCACCCAGTTGCGGGCGGGTCGCTACGAGCGCGAGCTCACGCTGGAAAGCACCACCGACAAGCGCTACCGCGCCACCACCCAGGTGGTCTATACCGTCAACCCACCCCCCGGTGGCGAACTGCCGCTGCAGGTGGACCCGCCCTACAGCAGCGCCCTGGTGGAACAAGGGCAAGTGGCGACGCAGCGACTGCGTGTGCAGCGCCCCACCTGGACCGCCACACTCGGCGCGCCGATCTTCGACAACAGCGGCCTGCCCATCACCCTGCGGGACCTGGGCAACGACGAATACGAACTGCGCTTCGACGCGGCGGGGCAGACCCCCGGTGCGTTTGGCGAGGCCACGCTCGGTTTTTCCGCCGCGCCCGCCGGGGGCTTTGCGCAGGCCAGCTTTCGCGCCACGGTGACCGAAGCCTTCGGCGTCGGCTCGGGTCTTTCGAGCGCCCTCGACGCAGACAGCACCGCAGCCGCCCTGCGTCTGTCGGCACCGGTGACCGTGGGCAGCGGCGCACCCGCGCGCTGGGCGGCCCGGGCGCTGACACCCGGCCTGCGGCTGCTGCGTGCCAGCGGGACCACGGGCGTCGATGCCGTCGAGCTCGAGGTGGATGCCGCGGCGGTACTGGCCACCCAGGTCGGCTACAGCGGTTCGGTGGAAGTCAGCATCGATCGGGCAGGCACCGTGCCTGTTGTCGCCCGTGTCTCGGTCGAGAACCGCGTGCCCAGGCTCACCGTAGCCCTGCGCGGCCCGCTGCTGCCCGGCAGCAATGTGCTGTACGTGGACGGCGCCGGGCTGACGTCGCAGTTGATTCGCGACCGTTTGCTGGTCACTGGCGCCACGCTGCGCTCGGCCACGCTGCCCGCTGACACCCGCTTCGTGGGCGACATGGTGGTGCTGCGGCTGGAACTGGACGGCGCGGTGCCGGGCCAGGACGTGGTGCTGCGCTTGCCCGCGCCCATGCTGGACGTGCCCGTGCACGTGCCGGTGGTGGCGGCCCCTGCCCTGACAGGAGCCTACGCAACCCTGCCCTACGCGGCATGGCGCCTGCCTCAGTGGTCCTTGCGGCAGGGCGCCCTGTACATGGGCGCGCCCGGCAAAGTGGCTCGCTGGTCAGCGGCTGGCGCCTGGAACCTGAGCGTTGTCGATCTGCCCGACAGCGAAGATGCAGCTCTGTTCGGTGACGAGAGCCGGCTGCTGGCTGTGGGGGGCGAGAAGGCTTGGCGGCTCGATCCGCTGACGCTGGCGGTGGTTGCGCAGGGCTCGATCGCCAGCGCGCCTTTCTGGACCGGGCAGTCGATCGACCCGCGTGTGCCGGATGCGATGGGTGCGTTGGCAATGGCCGCCGACGGCGCCGTGAACGCGGCCATTCGCTACGCCGGCGACGGCGGTGTGGCCATGCTCGGGATCGCACAACGCCTGCCCGACCTGACGGGTGCTGTGCTGAGCGCGGGTGATGTCGGTACCGTGGGCACCGCACCACCGGTGCCCGGTGAACGCTCGGTGGGGCTGGTGCGCAGCACCTTGGGCGAGGCCGTGCTGGGCCAGTTGCCCACCGGTCGGCTGCGCTTGCACCGCGCCACCGAACGGGTACCCCAGTTGGCGCAGACCCTGCCCGCCGGGGTGTGGGCCCGTGCGGTGTCGGACGATGGCCAGCGCGTGCTGGCCAGCAACGGTGTCTTGTGGCTGCGCGGTGCGGCATTGCCCGGCACGCTGGACGCGGCGCTGCCCGCCGGGCACACCGTTGGCGGGTATGGTCTGTCTGGTCATGGTCGCTGGGGACTTGTTTACCTCTACCGCGTCAGCAGTGAAGGCGGCACGCCCAGGGCCCGCGACGCGCAGCTGTGGGTGTTCGACCTCTCGGCCGCGGAAACCAGCGGTGTTGCAGCGGCGCCCGTGCTTGCACGGCTGCCGCTGAGTGATGCCGTGGGATGCACGGTGGCACTGACCGCCGGCGAGACCTGTCAACACGCGGCCAGCATCGTCACGGCACCCGGCGAAGGCCATGCCTTCGTGCTGGGGCCACGGGGCGTGGCAGCGGTGCCGCTGGACGGCGTCGCGGCGGCGGCAGCCGCTGTGCGTGCCAGGGCGGCAGCCGGGCCAGGGTGGGTGCCTGCGGGCAACTTGTCCGGCAGCGCACGCTGAAAAAGCTGCGTCCAGAAGCGGAGGCCACCCGACTGGCTGGCGGGCCCGCAACGGCACGCATCAGTTGCCAGCCGGGGTGACGGGTGTCGCTGGTGCCGCCACATGCGGCGCCAATTGGTCGAACAGCATCCCGGCTGTCAGCGCCAATGACGGCTGCAACTCGAGCCCACCTTCGCGCAGGCGGCGCGCGACCCACACATTGCAGGTGGCCAAGAGGTGGAAGCGATCGACCGATGCGTAAAAGCGCCCCTGCCCGTAGAGCGCCGGGCCGAAGGTGATGACCTCACCAGCGGCGTCTCGCTCGTGGCTGGCCGCAATCGACGCGGCCAGGCGGTGCGCGCCTTCATGCGAGAGGCGCACGGCCACCATCGGCGCGCCAGGAAAGGCGGCTTGCGGCGGGCCCTCGATGGCCACGATCTGCAGCACACCCGGGGTCGGCCACAGCAGCGCACGCAGCCCGAGCCACCAGCTCGGGTGCGTGGCCTGGTAGTAGACACGGTCGCCCCAACCCACCTCGTAGTACCGGGCCTGCGGAAACGCATTTCGCACCGGCCAGTCGTGTGCGTGGGCCAGCGCCGCCGGCACGATGATGCCGCTGTGCCAGCCGTGCGAAACCACGTGCACCGTGATCGCCGGCGGTTCCTGGGTGCCGGACCGGCTGGGCCCGGGCATCACACCCACCATCAGCGCCGCAGCCAGTGGAGCCAGGCGCATCGCCTTCAGCCCGGCCAGCATGCCGCCACCTTGCGCCGAAACCCATGGCCTTGCGGGTCTTGTCATGGCGCATTCTGCGGCTGAGCCATTCGCCTGCCAAACGGGGTGTCGGCGTGCACCTTGACCCGCGTCAAATGCCTGTCGCCATTAACACCGACCATCGAAGCGTCCTTTCCGCCCGTCCGCTCAGCCGCAGGAGATCGCCACATGACCAAGATGAAAGCCGCCGTGTTTGTCGAAGCCGGACGCATCGTGCTCGAGGAAAAGCCCATCCCCGACGTGGGTCCGCTGGACGCACTGATGCGCGTGACCACGACGACGATCTGCGGCACCGACGTGCACATCCTCAAGGGTGAGTACCCGGTGGCCAAGGGTCTGACGGTGGGGCACGAGCCGGTGGGGGTGATTGAGAGGCTCGGCTCGGCGGTGCGGGGTTACCACGAAGGCCAGCGCGTGATCGCGGGCGCCATCACGCCCAGTGGCTGGAGCAACGCGTGCCAGTGTGGCTTTGGCGCGCAGGACGGCGCCGGCACCGCGCACGGCTGGAAGCCGCTGGGCGGCTGGCGCTTCGGCAACACCATCGACGGCTGCCAGGCCGAGTACGTGCTGGTGCCCGACGCGATGACCAATCTGGCCGTGGTGCCCGACGAACTCAGCGACGAACAGGTGCTGATGTGCCCCGACATCATGTCCACCGGCTTCGGCGGCGCTGAAAGCGGCGGCATCCGCATCGGCGACACGGTGGCGGTGTTTGCGCAGGGGCCGATCGGCCTGTGTGCAACCGCCGGCGCCAAGCTGAGCGGCGCAACCACGGTGATCGGCGTCGACCGCATCGCCGGCCGCCTGGAGATTTCGCGCCGCATGGGGGCCGACATCGTGATCGACTCGAGCCGCGAAGATCCGGTGCAGGCCATCCTGCGCCTGACCGGCGGCCGCGGCGTCGACGTGGCGATCGAGGCGCTGGGCATCCAGGACACCTTCGAAGCCTGCCTGCGTGTGCTGCGACCGGGCGGCACCTTGTCCAGCCTGGGTGTCTACTCGGGCGACCTGAAGATTCCGCTCGGCGCCTTTGCCGCCGGGCTGGGCGACCACAAGATCATCACCACCTTGTGCCCCGGCGGCAAGGAACGCATGCGCCGGCTGATGTCGGTCATCCAGGCCGGACGCCTGGACCTGTCGCCGATGGTGACGCACCGCTTCAAGCTCGACGACATCGAGAAGGCCTACGACCTGTTCAGCCACCAGCGCGACGGTGTGCTGAAGGTGGCCATCACGCCCTGATGCACCGCAGCCCTGCTCAGGCACTGGCCTGAAGGCACGCAAAATGGCGGCTTCATGCCGCTGAACCCGCCCGCATCCCAGCAAGCCTGCCAGCTGCAGCGACCCGACGGCGCGGTGCTGGCGTACAGCGTGGCGCCTGCGGCCACGGCTGCGACGGGTGTGGCGCTGGTGCTGCTGCACGGCCTGGCCAGCAACCAGAGCCGCTGGGCTGAGTTTGTCGAGCACAGTGCCTTGCGCAGCCGCCACACGCTGATCCGCCCGGACTTGCGCGGCCACGGCGGCTCGGCCGGCCCCGGTGCGATCGGCCTCGAGGTCTGGGCCGACGACATCGCTGCCGTGCTGGACGCGCAGGGTCATCAACGGGCGGTCCTCGTCGGCCACAGCCTGGGCGCGCAGGTGGCGCTGCACTTCGCCCAGCGGCACCCGCAGCGTGCCGCCGGCCTGGTGCTGATCGACCCGGTGTTCCGCCAGGCGCTGCACGGCCGCTGGAAACTGCTGGCGGCCTGCGCGCCGCTGCTGCAGGCGGCCGCGCGCGGGGTGCGCGGCCTCAACGCACTGGGGTTGCGCCGGCGCCACGTCGAGCCCTTGGACTTGCAGCAGCTGGACATCCTCGCCCGCCAGGCGCTGGCTTCAACTGAAGCCGAGGCGGCTTTTGTGCGCCACTACAGTTCGGTGCGCGCCGACCTGCGCCACACCCGCAGCTCGACCTACCTGCAGGACCTGGCCGAGATGTTCCGCCCACCGCCCGACCCCGCGACACTGCGTCTGCCGGTGCTGGCGCTGCTGTCCAGCGGTGCCACCTTTGCGGATGCGGCCGTGATGCGCGCCATGCTGGCCCGCCTGCCCGATGCGACGCTGGCGACGATCAACTGCCAGCACTGGCCGCTGACCGAAAAGCCGGCCGACGTGCGCAGCGCCATCGAGCAGTGGTGCGAGGCAAATCATCGAGCGCCCCCATCGCCAGGCTGAGCTGGCCGCTGCTACTTTTCCCGCACCAGCAGCAGCGCCGTCTGGCATTTCAAGGCCACACGGGTCGCCACCGATCCCAAGAAGGTGTGCCGGGATGCGCCGAAGCCCAGCGACCCCATCGCCAGCAGATCCAGCTTGCTCTTCGTGGCATGCGACGCGATCGCATCGCCGGGCACCTGCCCGACCAGACGCACTTCGGTGGCGGTGATACCCGCTCGGGCGAGCAGGACGCGGGCCGGACCGAACACGTTTTCGAAGGCGGCTTTCTGCATGGCTTCGACCTGCCCCGGCTTGATGCCGGTCGGCACCTCGCGGCCGAACCAGCCCGGCAGCGTGATCTTCTTCAGGTCGGGAACGACGTGGATCAGGCACACCGAAGGCGCCGCGCCGAACAGGTCACGCTGCTCGGCCACGAAGCGCACGGCGGCCAGGCCGTAGGGGCTGCCGTCCAGCGCAATGCCCACCTTCAGCGAATCCTTTTTCGGGATCGGGGCGCCGCGCAGGATGAGCAGCGGTTTGGTGCAGGCGACGGCCACGGTGCTGGCCACCGAGCCCAGCAGCAGCTTCTTCAGCCCCGTGTCGCCGTGTGAGCCCATCACGATCAGGTCGGCTCGGTCGTTGGCCACGATCGACGCCAGGTCGTCGGCGACGGTTCCCACGGCAAACTGTGCCGTGGTGAGGGCGCCAGCGCGTTTGAGCGCGTCCGTAGCAGCCTTCAAGGCCTTTGCAGCTTCTGCCGCGTAGTAGGTCTGGACCATCTCCTTGCCCAAGGCACGTGCGGCGCGCACCGGCACCCGGTATTGCAGGTTGACCAACTCGACTTCGGTCGGGTGCTTCAGCAGCGTGGCGCGCGATGCCACAAAAGCGACGGCGTCCTTGCTGTACTGGCTGACATCAACGGGCATCAGGATGCGCATGGCACTTTCGGGTGAGGTTCGGTGGAAACAGTTCAGTGTGCGGCCGGCGACGGCCGTCACAGTGCCCAGCAGGTCGGTTGGCGCTCAAGGTCCGACCACCCACAGCAGTGCCATGCCCGTCCCGACGGCAGCCGGAATGCCGATGCGCTCCATCACACCGACCGGGGCGCCGACTATCACTTCGACCGGCACCGAGCAACGCTCAAGCACGCTGTTGGTGAGCGAGTTCTCGACGGCGCGCACCAGCGCACTCTTGCGCGCGGTGCCGACCACGATGCGGTCGCAACGCAGGCGGCGCGCCATGTCGGCGATGCAGCTGGCCTTTTCGCCGACTTCGGTGTGGATGTGGTGTGGGACGCCGGCAGCTTCGAGCAAACGCTGCGCCTCTGCCAGCGCCAGGCCCGCGCGCTCGCGGTGGAAGTCCAGGCGCAGTTCGCGGCTGACGTGGCGCGCCACATTGGCAGAAAACGGTGGCTGCACATTGAGCAGATGAACCCTGCGCACGTCGCCGCGGCGGAACGCAGTGACCACGTGCCGCACCGCAAGCAGCGCATGGGAACTTCCGTCACAGGGCAGGAGCAGCGTGGCCATGGGGGGACTCCTGGCAGGGTGGGCAAGGGCTTGGCATCTCGCAAGAATCTAGGGCCAATGGCTGTCCGCGAAAATCCGATTGTTTGAACAACATGATTCGAAAAAACAGGAGAATCGTGGCCGGCACATCACACAGCTGGCACGCCGACCCCCTGTGCGCCTGCGGCACCCATGAACTACAAGCACCTGCACTACTTTCTGCACGTCGCCAAGCTGGGCGGCGTGCTGCGGGCCAGTGAACGTCTGCACCTGTCGCCGCAAACGATCAGCGGCCAGATCCAGTTGCTCGAGGAGGGGCTTGGCGCGCCGCTGTTCGCCAAGAGCGGGCGCGGCCTGGTGCTGACCGATGTCGGACGCACCGTGCTGGGTTACGCCGAAGACATCTTTTCGATCGGCGCCGAGCTCGAAGAAGCCGTGCGCGACTACCCGCGCAAGGGCAAGAGGCTCGAGTTCCGCGTCGGCGTGGCTGACGCCGTGCCCAAGACCATCGCCTGCCGGCTGATCGAGCCGGCCTCGCAGCTGCCAGAGCCGGTGCGCATCATCTGCCGTGAGTGGAAACTCGACACGCTGCTGGGCGAACTGGCCCTGCACCGGCTTGACCTCGTGATCGCCGACGCCCCCATTCCCCCGGGCCTCAGCGTGCGCGCCTTCAATCACCGGCTGGGCAGTTGCGGTGTCAGCTTTTTCGCCGCACCGTCGCTGCTGGCCTTGTGCAAGGGGCGCTTCCCGGCCTGCCTTGACGGTGCACCGCTGCTGATGCCGGCCGAAGAGTCGGCGGTGGGCCAGCGATTGCGCGCGTGGCTGCAGGCCCACGCACTGCACCCCCGGGTGGTGGCCGAGTGCGACGACAGCGCGCTGGCGAAAGAATTCGGGCGGCGGGGAATGGGCATCTTCGTGGGTCCGACGGTGCTGGAGCGTGACATCGAGAAGCAGTACGGCGTGCGCGCGCTTGGCGCCACACCCGAGGTCGTGGAAGAGTTCTTCGCGATCTCGATCGAGCGCCGCCTCACGCACCCGTGCGTGACGGCCATCACCGAATCGGCACGCAACGAACTCTTTGCCCCGCCCGTGCGGCGGCGCGCCAGGCGCGTGGCCTGATCGCCTGGCGTGTCAGCGCGTTGCCGGGTGTGGTGTCGACGCAGAGGAGATGCGGCCGCTGCACTGCGGTGACAGCTCAAGTTCCGGCGATGGCTGCCGATAGGAACGGTACGAAGCTCCAGGAACACCGCCATGTCGACCGTGCCCACCTCCAACAACGCGTTTGGCAATGCCAATCCTCACGCCTTGGCGACGATTCTGGAAGCCAGCGAAACCCGGCGCATCATTGCCGCGACCGACATCTTCGACATCTCGGGCACCAAGCTCTGGGCCAGCAACCAGCCGGTGTCGTCGGCCTTGCAACGCAAGTTGCTCGACCGCCAGCTTCGGCAGCCGCTGGAGAGTTGCCTGGTCGCCGAAGACGGCGTGTCGGCCTCGACCCTGGCGCAGGCCCTGCAAGCGCTGGTGCAGGGCACGTCTGCGCTGGCGCCCCTCTTGCGTCCACACGCCGCCCGGCTGGCGCGCGAAGTGGCCATGATCCCGCTGCACCCGGTGGCGCAGTTGCTGCTGACCGCGTCGCAGACAGCGCGCCCGCAGGCCTTCGACCATGCGGTGGCGGCCATGGCGCTGAACGGCGCACTGATGATCGGCAACGGCGGCGACACGCCCGAGATCCGCGTCGCCATGTTGTGCGGCCTGCTGCACGACCTGGGCGAGATGTACATCGACCCGAAGTTCGGTGAAGCCGAAGCCGACCGTGACCTGGACTTCGTCAGCTACCAGCAGCTGGTGGTGCACCCGCACGTGGGCCAGCTGCTGGTGGCTCAGCTCACCAACTACCCCGGTGTGGTGGCGCGGGCCATCGCCGAACACCACGAACGGCTCGACGGCTCGGGCTACCCGCACGCCTTGCGGGGCGACAAGATGGCACCCATGGGCCGGCTGCTCGCGGTGACCGAGGCCGCCTTGAACGCCGTCCAGGGCCCGTTCAGTCAGCTGATGCGCGCCAGTGTGGCCTTGCGCGCGGTGCCGGGTGAGTTCGACCTGAGCTGGGTCGGCAAGATCAGCCAGGCCGCCTGTGCACAAGCACCGGCCACCGCCGTGATGGAGGCCGAGGACATCCAGGCCCGCCTGGCCGCGCTGGGCGGCGTGCTGACGGCTGCAGAGTCCAACGTGGCCAGGCTCTCTTCACAAGCCCAGCTGCCGGCGATGAAACGGGCACTCGACCTGTCGCAGTTCCTGCTGGGCCGGCTGCGCGCCGGCTGGAACGAAAGTGGCATGTGGAACCCGCGCGCCATGTTGAGTGCCGATGCCGCCGAGGTCGAGATGCTCGAGGACGAGCTCTACTTCCGCCTGCGTGGCGTCCAGCGCGCGACGCTGCTGATGGCCGGTCAGCTGCCGCAGCCGCAAGCACAAGCGCTGAGCGAGCTGTGCGAATCGTTTGCCATGGGCTGAGCGACCGGGCGCACGCCTGTGATGATTGTCTGAGGCGCGACACCCGGACGCCAGATGCACAGATGCGGCGCGCCCACGCGGACCGCGTCAGTCGCCTTCTGCGATGAGTGTCGCGATGGCGGCCCCCAGAGCCAGATCCTCCACCGCGCCGAACGCGTGTTGGCGCAGGTGGCCGTTGCGGTCGATCAGCACCAGGCTGGGCGTTCCCTGCATACCGTAGGCCTGCATCGTGACCGGAATCGGTTGGCGCGCATCGCCGCTCGGTGCATCGACGCCGACCGGAAACCGGATGCGGTACTCGTGCAGAAACGCCTGCAGCGAAACGGGCGTCATCGCCGTGTGATGCTCGAACACGGTGTGCAGGCCGATCACGGCGACACCCGACGCAGCGAACGTCGCATGGATGCGTTGCGCCTGCGGCAGCCCGTGGTGCACGCAGGCCGGACACAGCATCTGGAATGCGTGCAGCACCACCACGCTGCCGCGCAAGTCGGCCAGCTGCACGGCTTGGCCCGTGTTGAACCACTCGCGGGTCGTCCACGGCGGCGCGGGCTGACCGGCCGGGGCCATGCCGAACACGCCCTGCGTGGTCCGTGATCGCGCTGCGGCGGGATGCAAGGCGTCACCTCCTGAACGTCGAGAAGATGTGGTCACTGTTCTTCTGCGCAGTGTGACACTGGAAGCACGCCGACGCGGCGGTTTTGCCGACTGCACGGTCGGTCTTCGAGTCGCCCTTGAATCCCTCGAACCCCCAGCCGCCGGTGTCCTTGTACTTGCGGCTGTCCTTGTGCATCACGCCCAGCACCTTGCGCGAGCCCTCTTGCACGGTGTTGTCTGCGACCTTGGCTTCCAGCAAGTCGAAGACGATCACGGAGCCATCGGCGAACTTGCCGCTCTTGTAGCCCTGCTCGGCCTTCTTGTTGGCGTAGAGATGATGGATGCCACCGAAGGTGTCGTACAGGGCGTGTCCCTGGTTGATCGTCATGCTCTTGACGTGGACCCACTGACGGTAGCCCTCCGGGTAGGGCACGGGCGCCGGGTCGGCGGCGAACAGCGGCGAGGTCATCGAAAGGGCGGCGAGAACAAACATCTTGCGCATGGGGCACTCCTAGAATCGGCATTGGGAGGGCGCGCATTGCAGCATCCGGCGATCCGCCTGAACAGCAGGCACGAAACGGTGACCCGGGCACTTTCAGGTGTCAATCGATGAACTCACAGAGACAATCGATGCCGACGGCGCCCAGCGTGGCGCGCATGGTCGAAGACATCGTCGGCTGCAAGTGGTCGCTGGCCGTGCTCGGTGCTGTGCGCGGCGGGGTGTGCCGGCCTGGCGCAATGGAACATGCCATTGAGGGGCTGTCCAAGAAGGTGCTCAACGAGCGCCTGAGCAAGCTCGTGCGTTTCGGGGTCCTCGAAAAGCAAGCCTATCACGAGCTGCCACCGCGTGTTGAGTACCGGCTGACGCCTTTCGGCGACAAGTTCCTCGGCGTGCTCGACGGCATCGACGCGCTGCAGCGCGAGATCGATCGCTGAGTGGAGCTCACCGCGACTCTGAGCCAGCTGCGCCGCTGACCCGATTGACGACGGCGGCGGCACAACGGTGGACATGAGCGGTGGCCGCAAGGCTGCGCAGCCAGCCAATGGCTGTCCGCCCGAAGCCTGAAGCAGCAGGGCTGGGTTGATCAGAGCCCGACCCCCTGAGATGCACCTTCTGGTCTCTGCGGGAACTCACTTATCGAAACCGTCAGTGAGTTTGTTAACGTATGCATTAATGAAGACGTTCAGCACCCACCCAGCGGCACTCGACGGCAACGCGGGGCCCGTTGCTGACCTGCAAACGTTGCGCTGGCGCGGTCAGGGACTGCACAGACCCGAATGCGTGCTCGCCACGGCCAGTGGCGATCTCTACACCGCGGACTGGCGCGGCGGCGTGGCGCACCTGCGGGCAGACGGCAGCCAGTCGCTCTACACCGGCACGCTGCCAGATGGTGGCGGCCTGCGGCCCAATGGCATCGCGATGTTGTCCGACGGCAGCTTCTTGCTGGCCCACTTGGGCGCCGACAGTGGCGGTGTCTACCGGCTGACCCGCGACGGCGGCGTCACACCCTGGTTGCAGCAAGTGGGGGGGCTGCCTTTGCCGCCCACCAACTTCGTGCTGCCCGACGCCGACGGTCGCACCTGGGTGACAGTCAGCACGCGGCGCACACCCCGCGCCCTCGGCTACCGCCGAGACGGCGGCGATGGCTTCATCGTCTGCGTCGATGCACGGGGTGCACGGCTCGTGGCCGACCACCTGGGCTACACCAATGAAGTTGCGCTGCACCCCAGCGGTGCCTGGCTCTACGTTAACGAAACCTTCACGCGCCAGCTCTCGCGCTTTGCGGTGCGCGCCGACGGCCGGCTCGGTGACAAACAACGGGTCGCCGAGTTCGGCCCCGGCACCTTCCCTGACGGTCTGGCCTTCGACGAAGACGGCTGCGCCTGGGTGGTGAGCATCGTCAGCAACCGGCTCATCCGCGTGGCGCCCGATGGCACCCAGACGGTGTGGCTGCAGGACGCCGACCCGGCGCACCTGGCTTGGGTCGAGGCGGCCTACGACAGCGGCACCATGGACCGCCCGCACCTGGACGGCATTCGCAGCGAGGTGCTGCGCAACATCTCCAGCATCGCTTTTGCCGGGCCGGATCGGCGCACTGGCGTACTGGGTTGCCTGCTGGGCGACCGTCTCGCCACCCTGCCGATGCCGGTGGCCGGTGCCACCCCCATCCACTGGAACAACACATGACCGCAAACAGCCAGCCCACGGCTTCGCTCGTCGACGCAGCCCACGAGCAGATCCGCCGGCGCATCCTGGACAACGTGTGGCCGCCGGGGCACCGGGCGCTGGAGCAGGAAGTGGCGCTGGCGCTGGGCATGAGCCGCACGCCGGTGCGCGAGGCGCTGGTGCGGCTGCAGAGCGAGGGCCTGGTGGAGGTGGTGCCTCGCCACGGCATGCGCGTGTTGCCCGTGTCGCCCAATGACATGCGCGAGATCTACCAGGTTCTGACCGCGCTGGAGTGCATGGCGGCCGAGATCCTGGCGCGCCGCAGGCCCGGCGACGCGGAGTTGAAGCCCTTGGTCGATGCCACCGACGCCATGGACCGGGCCCTGGCCGTCGACGACCTGGACGCCTGGGCCAAGGCCGATGAACTGTTCCACGCGCAGTTGCTGGAGCTGGCCGGCAACCGTCACCTGCAGGCCACGGTGATGAACCACTGGGACCGCGCCCACCGCGCGCGCATGTTCACGCTGCGCCTGCGCCCCAAGCCCGTGAACAGCACGCGAGAACACATGCAACTGGTCGAGCGGCTGCGCGCAGGAGACGTTGAAGGTGCATCCCGCGTGAACCGGGCCCACCGCGAGCGTGCGGGCGCAGAACTGCTGGCCCTCTTCGAGCGCTTCAAGCTCGCGCAGATGTGAGCAAGCACATGACAAGCTACGACATCGCAGTCTTGCCCGGTGACGGCATCGGGGTCGAGGTCACGCAGGCCGCCCTGGCGCTGCTGCAAGCACTCGGCCCGCGCCTGGGCCGCCACTTCGTCTGCACCGAGCACCCGGCCGGCGCCCAGCACTACGTGGACAGCGGCGACAGCCTGCCGGCCGCCACCCTGGACGCCTGCCGCAGGGCCGATGCCATCCTCTTTGGCGCCATGGGCCTGCCGCACGTGCGCGGTGCCGACGGCACCGAGATCATTCCGCAGCTGGACATCCGTTTTGCGCTGGACCTGTACGCCGGCGTACGGCCCATTCGCACCTGGCCGGGCCTGCCCGTCCCGCTGGCCGACCCGCGAGCCGCGCACATCGACCTGGTGCTGGTGCGTGAAAGCACGGAGGGCCTGTTTTACGCCCGCGGTCGCGGGCGCGCCGAAGGGCAAGGCGCCGACGCGTGTGTCTACGACACGATGAAGATCACCCACGCCGGCACCGCACGTGTCTGCGACTTCGCCTTCGAGCTGGCGCGACAGCGCAAGGCACAGGGCAAGCGCGGCCATGTCACCAACGTCGACAAGGCCAACGTGTTCACGTCGATGGCCTTCTGGCGCCAGGTGTTCACCGAACGTGCGCAGGCCTACCCCGACATCACCGTTGACCATGCCTACGTCGACGCCATGGCCCTGAACCTGGTGATGCGCCCCTGGGACTGCGACGTGCTGGTCACCGAGAACATGTTTGGCGACATCCTGTCGGACCTGATCGCTGCACTGGTTGGAGGCATGGGCATGGCGCCCTCGGCAGACATCGGGCTGCACCACGCCGTGTTCCAGCCGGCCCACGGCACCGCGCCCGACATCGCGGGCCAGGGCATCGCCAACCCCAGCGCCATGCTGCTGTCGGCGGCCATGATGCTGGACTGGTTGGCCGTGCGCCACGGCGACCCCGCGCTGGCCGACGGCTCGCGCACCATCCAGGCCGCGCTGGAAGCCTCGTTCGTGAGCGGCGCCGTTCGTCCACGGGACTTCGGTGGCCGCAGCGGCACCGCCGACATCGTGCGTGCGGTCGTGGAGCGGCTGTGACGGCACCCCGCATCGCCGTCATCGGTGCCGGCTACTTTGCCGCTTTCCACCTGGAAGGCTGGCAAGCGTGCGGTGCCGAAGTGGTGGGCCTGTGTGACACCGACGCCGGGCGTCTGGCGGCCCAGGCGCAGCGCTTCGGGGTCAGCCGCACCCACACCGACCTGCGGTCGCTGCTGGACGAAACGCGGCCGACGCTGGTGGACGTGGTCTTGCCACCGGCCGCGCAGCAGGCGGTGGTGTCCGCGGTGCTGGCACGTGCCCTGCCGGTGATCTGCCAAAAACCCTTCGGGCGCGATCTGGCCGAGGCCCGCGCCCTGACGGCACAGGCGGCGCAGCAGCGCACACCGCTGGTGGTGCACGAGAACTTTCGCTTCACGCCCTGGTTCCGCGAATGTCGCCGCCTGATCGACATCGGGTTTTTCGGCCGCCTGCACGGCATCAGCTTCCGCTTGCGGCCGGGCGACGGACAGGGGCCACACGCCTACCTGGACCGTCAGCCCTACTTCCAGCAGATGCCGCAGCTGCTGGTGCGCGAGACCGCGGTTCATTTCATCGACACCTTCCGCTACCTGATGGGCGAAGTGCACGCCGTGACGGCGCGGCTGCGCAGGCTCAATCCGGTGATCGCGGGCGAAGACGCGGGCGTCATTCACTTCGAGTTCGACGACGACCGCATCGGCCTCTTCGATGGCAATCGCCTGAACGACCACGTGGCCCAGGACACGCGCCGCACGATGGGCGAGATGTGGCTCGAGGGTGCAGCAGGTGTCCTGCGCCTGGACGGCGACGCGCGGCTGTGGTTCAAACCTCAGGGCGGCGCCGAGGCCGAGCACCTGTACGAACAAGGCAGACCGGGCGCTTTCGGCGGGGCGTGCACCGCGCTGCAGGCGCATGTGCTGTCGCATCTGCAGCGTGGAACGGTGCTTGAAAACGGCGCTGCGAGTTACCTCGCCAACCTGGCGGTGCAGGCCGCCGTCTATCAGTCTCACGCCACCGGCCGCCGGGTGGTGATGAACGAGTTCGACCCCGACAAACCGTGAAAAAGGAGACTCTCATGTTCAAGAAAAGCCTCATGGTCGCCACCTTGGCGTCCGCCTGTGCCTTCGCACTGCCCGCCAGTGCGCAGACCGTGCTGAAGTTCAGTCACACCGACCAGCAAGGGGGCGCCCGTCAGGCGGCCGCGCAGGTCTTTGCGAAGAAGGTCGAAGAGCTGACCCAGGGACGATACAAGGTGCAGGTGTTCTGCTGCAGCCAGCTCGGCAACGACCCGAAGAACATCGAGCAACTGGCGCTCGGGGGCATTGACTTCACGGTTTCGGCCACCGGCAGCTACGCGCCGCATGTGCCGAGCCTGAACCTGACGATGATGCCCTTCCTGGTCGAGAGCTACGCACAAGGCTGGAAGCTCTACGACGAGAGCCAGTGGCTGCAAGAACAGTTTGCCAAGGCACCCGCCAAGGGCTTCCGGTTCCTGGCCACCTGGGAGGCCGGCTTCCGCAGCATGACCACCAGGGACCCGCTGAACTCGCCGTCCGACGCTGCGGGCAAGAAGCTGCGCACCTTCCCCAACGAAATGATGCGCTGGACCCTGGAGGCCATGGGCTTCAACATCCAGATCATGCCGCTGCCCGAGGTCTATCTGGCCATTCAGCAGGGTGCTGTCAGCGGACAGGAAAACCCCGTCGACACCATCTTCTCGAACAAGTTCTTCGAGGTCGCGCCCAACGTCACGCTGACCAACCACGTCTACAGCCCGATTCCTCTGGCCATCAGTGAGAAGACCTGGGCCAGGCTGTCGCCGGCAGACCAGAAGGCGGTGACAGAAGCGGCAGTCATCGCCGCAAAGTTCAGCCGCGAGATGATCTCGGGCAACGACGAGAACCAACTCAAGGAGATGGCAGCCAAGGGTGCCAAGATCAACCGGCAACCCAACGTCGCGGCCTTCCGCACGGCGGTGCAGCCGGTGTACGCAAAAGCGCGCGAGAAGTACGGCGCCGACGTCGATGCGTTCCTGAAGGACGCAGAAGCCGTTCGCAAGACGGTCAAGTAAGGCCGCATCACCCATGCCGCTGCTTCCGCCCGGGCCCGCCGAGCCAGCGCCACTGCGCTGGCTCGGCCTGGCCGTCGACACCTGCATCGTGCTGCTAGGCGGTGCCCTGGTGCTGGTGGTGTTCTGCAACGTGGTGCTGCACGCCTTCGATGCAGACATCGCCTGGACCACCGAGTTCGGCGAACTGGTGACGGTATGGACCACGTTCCTGGGCGTCGCAGCGGCGGTGCGGCGCAACGCGCACATGACCGTCACCGAGTTGATCGACCTGCTGCCCGAACCGCAGCCCCGGCTCCTGGCCGACGCATGCATCCAGGCTGCTGTTGCCAGCGTGCTGGTTCTGCTGGTGTGGAAGGGTGGCGTGGCGGCCAACGCCGGCTGGGGCAGCGTGCTCACGGTGCTCGACTGGCCGATGGCGGTTCAGTACCTCTCGCTGCCGGTGGGCTCGGCGATCGCCCTGGTGTTCGTGGCCTGGGACCTGCTGCAGATTGCTCGCGGCGTGCCGTACCAACAACGCTATGCGCCGGTGGGCGCCAGCACCGCCTGAGAGTCGTCGATGCTGCTCATTGCCATCATGGTGCTGTTCTTTGGCCTTGCACTGCTGGGATTGCCTTTGGTGTGGTCACTGCTGGCCACGACCGTGCTCACGATCACCCTGTTCGAGCTGAGCCACCCGCTGGAGACCATCTTCCTGACCTTCATCTCGGGGGTGGAACCGTTCATCTTGATTGCGGTGCCGCTGTTCATCGTGGCCGGAGAGTTGTTTTCGCGTGGCGGCGTCGGTGAGCGGATCATCCGCCTGGCACGCGCCTTGTTCGGGTCGCTGCCCGGGGGTCTGGGTATCGTCACCGTCGCGTCGTGTCTGCTGTTCGGGGGCGTGTCCGGGTCGGCCATCGCGGGTGCTGCTGCCATTGGCACGGTGATGATTCCCGCGTTGGCGCGTCAGGGCTACTCGAAGGCCTTCGCCTCGGCCCTGGTGGCCAGCGCCGGCACGCTGGCCATCATCATGCCGCCGTCGATCCCGCTGCTGGTGTTCGGGTACATCGCGGGTGTGTCGGTGCGCGACCTGTTCCTGTCGGGCATCGTTCCGGCGGTGCTGTTTGGCGTCGGGTTGATGCTGGTGTGCGTGTGGTACGGCATCAGCACCGGCTGTGACCGCGGCGGCCAACGTGCGTCTCGAGAAGAAATCCGCAGCTCGTTTATCGACGCGCTGCCGGCGCTGCTGATGCCGGCCATCATCCTGGGCGGCATCTGGAGCGGCTTCTTCACGCCCACCGAATCGGCCGCCGTGGCCGTGGTGTACGGCCTGCTCGTGGCCATGCTGTGGTACCGGTCGATCGGCTGGCGCGACCTGCCCGCGCTGCTGTACCGCTCGTTCCTGACAAGTGCGGTGGTCATGGTGGTGGTGGGCGCGACGGCCGCGCTGGCCTGGGTCATCACGGTCGAGCAGGTCCCCGCTTTGGTCATGGAGTGGACCCGCTCGGTGGCCGACAACCGGTGGACCTTCCTGCTCATCGTCAACCTGTTCCTGCTGGTGCTGGGCATCTTCCTGGAGCCGCTGCCGGCACTGGTGCTGACGGCGCCGCTGTTCGTGCCCTTGGCGGCTTCGTTCGGTGTCGATCCGGTGCACCTGGGCCTGGTGATGACGTGCAACCTGGCCATCGGGCTGTACACGCCGCCGGTCGGCGGTACCTTGTTCGTGGCGGCCAAGATCGGCGAGGTCGGCGTGGGTGCCATCTCGCGCGCGCTGGTGCCTCTGTTTGTGGTGTCGCTGGTCGTGCTGATGCTCATCACCTACGTCGAAGCACTGCCCATGCTGCCGGTGTGGCTGCTGCGCTGAAGCCGTCAACCCCCGAAAGGAAGCCCGGCCATGCTGGTCGTTGTCGTCAAGTTCCACATCCACCCCGCGCACGTGCAGGCCTTCCGGCAGGCCATCGTGGCCAACGCCACGCAGTCGCTGGCCACCGAACCGGGCTGCCGGCAGTTCGACGTGTGCTGTGACCCGGCAGACCCGACGCTGGTCTTTCTGTACGAGGTGTACGACGACGAGTCCGCGTTCCAGGTTCACCTGCAGTCGGCGCACTTCGTTGAGATGAACGTGATCACCGCCGATTGGGTATCCAGCAAGCAGATCTGGCGCTATACGCGCATCGCCCCCCTGGAGCGCGGAACGGCATGACAACACCCGGCCTGAAGCTAGGCTGCGTGGCCGACGACTTCACCGGCGCGACCGACCTGGCCAACAACCTGGTGCGCGCGGGTATGCGCGTGGTGCAGACCATCGGCGTGCCCACCCAGCCGATCGAGGCGGTGGACTGCGTGGTGGTGGCGCTGAAGTCGCGCACCGCGCCGGTGGCCGAAGCCGTGGCGCACAGCGTGGCCGCCGCGCGCTGGCTGCGGGCGCAAGGCGCGCCGCAGGTGTACTTCAAGGTCTGCAGCACCTTCGACAGCACGCCGCAGGGCAACATCGGCCCGGTGGCGCAGGCCTTGATGGCCGATGCGCCGGCGGGTGCCGGCGCCGAATTTGCCCTGGTGACGCCGGCTTTTCCGGAAAACGGCCGCACGGTCTTCAAGGGCCATCTGTTTGTGGGCGACGTGCTGCTGTCTGACAGCCCCATGCGCCACCACCCGCTGACCCCGATGACCGACGCAAACCTGCTGCGCGTGATGCAGGCCCAGCTGCGCCAGGCCCAGGTCGGGCTCATCGAGCACCGTGTGGTGGCCCAGGGCGCGGCCGCGGTGCTCGCCCGCATCGACCAGTTGCGTGCCCAGGGCGTGGCCTTCGGCATTGCCGACGCGGTGGGCGACGCCGACCTGCGCACGCTGGCGGCGGCCACGCAACACTTGGCCTTGGTGGTGGCCGGCTCGGGTCTGGCCATCGGCATCCCGGCGCTGCACGGCCTGCGGCCCAGCATGCAGGCTGCGCAACTGCCGCCCCCGCGCGGCACGTGCGCGGTGGTCAGTGGCAGCTGTTCGGCAGCCACCCATGCACAGGTGGCTGACTTCATGGCCCGTGGTGGAGCGGCGCTGGCCATCGACCCGCTGCGCCTGGCCGCCGGCGAGGACCTGGCCGCGCAGGCGCTGGCCTGGGCGCGTCCCCGGTTGTCGGCGCAGGCCCCGGTGCTGGTGTACGCCACCGCCGAACCCGAAGCCTTGCGCGCGGTGCTGGCGCAACTGGGTGCCGACAAAGCCGGCGCGCTGGTCGAAGCGGCGTTGGCACGCGTGGCCGCCGGTCTGGTGCAGGCCGGCGTGGGCCGGCTGCTGGTGGCCGGGGGCGAAACGTCTGGCGCCTGCGTGCAGGCGCTGGGCATCACGCAACTGCGCATCGGGCCGCAGATCGACCCCGGCGTGCCCTGGTGTTATGCCGCCCATGCGTCACTCGAGGGCAAAGGTCTGCACCTGGCTTTGAAGTCCGGCAACTTCGGCAGCGTGGACTTCTTTACGCGCGCCTTTGCCCAGCGGTGAGCCTGCGGGCCGCCGCCAAAACAAGCTTGGCGACAGACGCCCGGCGTGACCGGTGGCCCGTCCAGCCGCGGCGTCGCCCCCGCCGCTCAAGGCTTGACTTCGACCACCTGTTCGAAGCCACCGAAGATCATGCGTTTGCCGTCGAAGGGCATCGGCGGGTTGCCGGGTGTGGACGGATCCATGCGCGGGTCTTCCATCATCTTTTTCATGGCGGCGTCGCGCGTGGCCTTGTCTGGCCATTCGACCCATGAAAAGGCCACCGTCTCCTCGGCCGTGGCCTGGACTGCGCGGCGGAAGTCGGTGACCTTGCCGTCGGGCACGTCGTCGCCCCAGGCTTCGATCACACGGGTTGCCCCCAGCTCGATGAACATGGCGTCGAAGTGGCGCGCGTGCTCGATGAACTTCTGCTTGTTGGCGGTGGGGACCGCGATCACGAAACCGTCGATGTATGACATGTTTTCACTCCTGTTGGAGATTGCCTCGGGGCCCCGAGCGCAGATCAGCCACTCTAGCGCGTGCCGCTGTCCGCGCCCGAAGCAGGCGGGGCAAGGGGCGCCGCAGCGGTTGCTGCGCTCGCGGCTTGCTCCGGAGCCGTCGCCGCTGCGCTTGCGGACGGCGCCGGCGGCACGATGGCATCCTGCACAGGCGCTGCGGCCAGTGCCGCGGCTGCTGCGGCTGCCGCGCTGGCCGCCTGCACAGCAGCATCGGCCGCCGCCATGTCCTGCTGGCGACGGTTGTCGGACTGCGTTCCATGCACGCAGTCGTCGACCAGGCGCCGGCCGGCTTTGACGTCCATCACCATCGACTTGATGGCGATCTGCACCAGCAGCAAGCGCCCACGCACGTCCTCCAGTCGCAGCGCACCGGTGTGCGACAGGACGGGTTTGAGCGTGAACAGCTGCTTGTCGAACAGCAGGTCGACATAGCCGTCGAACTTCGGGTTGAGGCTGACGCGCAGCGACTTGCCATGTTCGCACGCATAGTCGCCGAAGAGGATCAGCGCGGCCGCCGCCAGTTGTTCGCCGGCTGCTGGCGGCAGCACCAGCGGTGCCGCCACGGGCACGACTCGCGGCACTGGCTTCTTCCTGGCCTGCGCCGCGACTGGCGGTGCCGCGAGCAAGGCCAACGAGGTGGCGAGGGTGATTGCGGTGCGGTTCATCCAGTTCGTCATCGAAAGCGCTCAGCACCGATCATGCATTGTCGCGGCGTCGGGCCGGTGACGCCGTGTGAGTGCCCCACCGAGCAAAGGTCTTGACGTCCCGGTGGTGCCCGTGAGGCGCAAGGTTCGCCTTCCATGGAGCGGTCGCCATCGCTGGAGTCACTTGGCTTGCAGATCCGGATCTTGGCGTTGAGTCTTCCGGTTCGCTGCGGCCCTGGCGAGGGCCATTCCCCATTCGTGGGCAACTTTGATGAGTCGTGCTGACATGAACCGCGCCGGCGCATGGTGGGACCAAGCACTGGCAAAGGCAAATGAGAATGCAATACGCCTACGCCCCAGTCTGGCTCAATCCGGCTCGGCTCGAGCACGCAGTCACTTCTTCTCCCGGCACGCCTGGCGTCACCATCGCGCAACTCGATCGCTTCGCGCGAGTCGGTGGTCGCGCCCGAAGGAGCTGCCGCCTGGCCGCAAGCGCCGCTGGCAAGCGTGTCCTCGGCAGCCACGGTGGGTTGCCGCGCGAGTCGAGTATCGCCAGGGCTCGGATGTGGTTGATGGCACTCATGTCAGTTCCGGTTGGAGGGGATGACAGGGCGTCAGCCGCTCAGGCCGTGGCGATGCGGATCAGGTTGGTGGTGCCGGGCGTGCCGAAGGGCATGCCCGCAATGACCACGATGAACTGCCCGGCTTCGGCAAAGCGATCTCGGCGCGCCACGTCGCAAGCCCGAGCCGTCATTTGATCGACATCGGCCACGTCGTCGGTGTGCACGGAATGCACGCCCCACACCAGCGCCAGGCGGCGTGCCGTGGCCAGCCGGGGCGTCAGGCTCAGGATCGGCGACTCCGGGCGCTCCCGAGCGGCACGCAGACTGGTGTGGCCCGAACTGGTGTAGCAGACGATCGCTGTGGCCTGCAGCAGCGTCACCGCGCGGCGCATGGCGCAGCACACCGCCTCGGCAACATCGCCACCCGGTCGCGCCGAGCTGTGCGAGGCGTCGATCAACTGGCGGTAAGCGGGGTCGGCCTCGACCTCTTCGATGATGCGGTTCATCATGTCCACCGCCACCACGGGGTGCTTGCCCGAAGCAGACTCGGCCGACAGCATCACCGCGTCGGCGCCGTCATAGATGGCCGTGGCCACGTCGGAAGCCTCGGCGCGCGTGGGCACCGGGCTGTCGATCATCGACTCCAGCATCTGCGTCGCCACGATGACCGGCTTGCCCAGCTTGCGGCAGGTGCGCACGATGCGCTTCTGAATCGCCGGCACGCGCTCGGCCGGCAGTTCTACGCCCAGGTCACCGCGCGCCACCATCACCGCATCGGTGAGCGCCACGATCTCTTCGAGTCGGTCCACCGCTGCGGGCTTTTCCAGCTTGACGACGATGGCAGCGCGGTCGCCGATCAGGCCCCGTGCTTCGGTCACGTCGTCTGGCCGCTGCACGAAGGACAGCGCGATCCAATCGGCGCCCAATTCAAGCGCGAGTGCCAGGTCGCGGCGGTCCTTGTCGGTCAAGGCGGTGATCGGCAACACGACGCCGGGCACGTTGACACCCTTGCGTTCGGACAGCTTGCCGCCCACCGCCACTTGCGTGTCGGCAAAGTCGGCGCCGCAGCGCTGCACCACCAGGCGCAACTTGCCGTCGTCCAACAGCAATTCGGCGCCCGGCACCAGCGCAGCGAAGATTTCGGGGTGTGGCAGGCAGACCCGCTGCGCCGTGCCCGGCGCCTTGTCGAGGTCCAGGCGAAAGGGCTGTCCCTGCGCCAGCATCACGGGACCCTCCACGAACGTGCCCACACGCAGTTTGGGGCCCTGCAGGTCGGCCAGGATGCCGATCGGGCGGCCAGTCTCTTTTTCCAGGGCCCGCAGCGTCTTGAACCGCTCGCTGTGGTCGGCATGGCTGCCGTGGCTGAAGTTGAGCCGGAACACATCGACACCGGCCATGAAGAGTTGGCGGACGACGGCGGGGTCCGAGCTGGCCGGGCCGAGGGTGGCGACGATCTTGGCGTTGCGTGTTCTGCGCATGGATTACTCTTGAGCAAATGTTGCTTGGCCACTTTGCTCAACCCCCTTGGGGGGCGGACGACGTATGTCGTCGGCCTGGGGGCCCTCGCCAGTGGGCGCTTCGATGAAGATCGCGCGGAAGTCATTCACGTTGGTCAGCGTCGGGCCGGTGATCACCGAGTCGCCCAGCGCCTCGAAAAAGCCGTGGCCGTCGTTGTTGGCCAGGCTGTCCCGGGGCTTCATGCCCAGGGCCCAGGCCCGCGCCAGGGTGTCGGGGGCCAGCAGTGCGCCGGCAATCTCTTCTTGTCCATCGACGCCGTCGGTGTCACCGGCCAGCGCGTGGATGCGGGGGTGGCCGTTCAGGGCGATGCCCAGAGACAGCAGGAACTCGACGTTGCGTCCGCCTCGACCCTGGCCGCTGACGGTGACGGTGGTTTCGCCGCCCGACAGCAACACACAGGGTGCGGCCACCGGCTGCCCACGGTCGGCCACCTGCAGCGCGACGCCGGCCAGTACCTTGCCGACATCGCGAGCTTCGCCTTCGATCGCATCGCTCAGGATGTAGACATTGATACCGGCGCCTTGCGCCACCGCTGCCGCCGCTTCGAGCGCCATCTGGGGCGTTGCGATCATGCGGGTCTCTACCCCGGCGATGCGTTTGTCGCCAGGCTTGATGGACTCGCCTCGCCCGCTTTCCAGCACGTCCAGCACTTCGGGCGGCAGGGTGATGCCGTAACGGCGCACGATGGCCAACGCGTCGGCGCAGGTTGTGGGGTCGGCCACGGTGGGACCCGAGGCGATGTCCATCGGGTTGTCGCCCGGAACGTCGGACAGCAGCAGCGTCAGCACCCGCGCCGGGTGGCAGGCCGCTGCCAGGCGCCCGCCCTTGATGGCGGAGAGGTGGCGCCGCACGCAGTTCATTTCACTGATCGTGGCGCCCGACTTCAGCAATGCGCGGTTGACCACCTGCTTGTGTTCCAGGGTCAGGCCGGGCAGCGGCAAGGGCAACAGCGACGAGCCGCCGCCCGAGATCAGGCAAAGCACCAGGTCGTCTGCGCTCAAGCCGTGCACCAGGGCCAGCATGCGCTGCGCCGCCGTCAGCCCAGCGGCATCCGGCACCGGATGCGCCGCTTCGACGATCTCGATGCGTTGGCAGGGCACGCCATAACCGTAGCGGGTGACGACCAGGCCACCGAGCTGATCGGCAGGGCCGGTCCAATGGTCCTCGACCGCGCGGGCCATAGCCGCTGAAGCCTTGCCTGCACCGATGACGATCAGCCGTCCGCGACCGAGGCTCTGCGCATCGGGCAGATGCGCCGCCATGCAGCGCGAAGGCTGGGCGGAAGCGATCGCCGTCTTGAATAGCAGCGACAGCAGTTCCCGGGCCTGGACCGTGCCAGGCTTTTGAGCGAGCGTCATGGCCAGCGCGGCTTCGTCGCTTCAATCAGCCTTCTGGCCGATTTCGAAGTTCGACAGCTTTTCCAGCGCCCGCACCATGCCGGAGTGGTCCCAGGCCGCACCGCCGTGCGAGACACAGGCGCTGAACAGCTGCTGTGCGTTCGACGTGGCCGGCAACGCCAGGCCCAGCGACTTGGCGGCGCCCAAGGCCAGGTTCAGGTCCTTCTGATGCAGTGCGATGCGAAAGCCTGGGTCGAAGGTCCGCTTGATCATGCGGTCGCCCAGGATGTCCAGGATGCGCGACGTGGCCAGTCCGCCCATCAGGGCGGCCCGCACCTTGGCCGGATCGGCACCGGCCTTGGCGGCGAAAAGCAGGCCCTCGGCGACGGCGTTGATGGTCAGCGCCACGACGATCTGGTTGGCCACCTTGCAGGTCTGGCCGTCGCCGCTGCCGCCGACGAGCGTGATGTTCTTGCCCATCAGCTCGAACACCGGCTTGACGCGCTCGAACACCTCGGGCTTGCCGCCCACCATGATGGACAGCGCGGCGTTCTTCGCGCCGACGTCACCACCCGACACCGGGGCGTCGAGGTAATCGCAGCCCAACGCTTCGATCTTCTGCGCGAACTGCTTGGTCTCCACCGGCGAGATCGACGACATGTCGACCACGATCTTTCCCGCGCTCAGGCCCTTGGCCACGCCGGACTCGCCGAACAGGGCCACGGCCACGTCGGGTGTGTCGGGCACCATGGTGATGATGATGTCGGCGCACTCGGCCACGCCCTTGGCGTCGAGGCACTGTGTGGCAGGGCTCTCGGCAATCTCCTGCGGCATCTTGCCCCGGGTGTAGACGAACAGTTGATGGCCTGCCTTGAGCAGGTGCCCCGCCATGGGCGCGCCCATGATGCCCAGGCCGATGAATCCAAGTTTCATAGGTTGCTTTCAGTGTTGAAAAAAGTTGGGGTGTGCAAGTGGAATGTTCCAGGCCGGCGTGTGTCACTGGCCCCGGGATTGCGCCGGCCAGCCCAGGCCGGCTGCCTTCAACTCGCCGGCGGCGTAGCGCAGGTTGTTCACCAAGGTCCGATGCACGTCTTCTGCCGGCACCGCTGCAAGCGACTTGCCGACCAGGCAGCTGAGTTGCAACATGCCCAACCGGTGGCATAACGGATCGCCTCGGCCACACCAGCGCGGAACTCCTCGGTGCGATCCGGCAGGCAGGCGATGCCGCGCTCAGCTCCTGACCGGGACTGCCAGGAGCGGCAAACGCCGACCGCAGTCAGCCTATGCATTGCGAACTCGCGTGCGGTCATGGGGCCGCCTCGTACATGTTCATCTTGTTCTGTCGCGCAAGAGCCGCGACCACGGCATCTGCCACCGCGTCCGTGCCGGATGTTCCGCCCAGATCCGGGGTGAGGTGTTTTTGCTCCGCGATGACCCATGCAACGGCAGCATCGATGCGCCTGGCCGCCAGCGATGCTGCCGCATGGTGATGCCGCTCTCCCAGCCACTTGACCATCATGGCGCCCGACAAGATCGTCGCCATCGGGTTGGCAATGTTCTTTCCGGCCAATTGGGGGGCGCTGCCGTGTGAGGGTTGGAACAGCGCATGGTCGTCTCCAATTTCAGCGGAGGGTCCCAGGCCCAAGCCACCGACAAGGCCAGCCGCAAGATCCGAGAGGATGTCGCCGAACATGTTCTCCGTGACCAACACGTCGAACGCGCTGGGGTTCTGCACCATGTGCAGGCTCAAGGCATCGACGAGCGCATGCTCGCTGGCAATGTCCTGATTTGCACCGGCCACCTCGTCAAACACCTTCCTGAAGAACGCGAGCGACCGGAAGACATTGGCTTTGTCCACACAGGTCACCACGCGCCGGCCGTCCAGTGGCCGACCACTTCTCTCGCGCGCAAGTGCGAAGGCGAAGCGGGCGATGCGCTCCGTGCCCTTGCGTGTGATGACCATGGTGTCGGTTGCCACCTCGTTCTTGACCGAACCACCGCCGTTGAACGAGGCAAAGAGCCCCTCGGTGTTCTCGCGAACGATCACGAAGTTGATGCCCTTGCCCACGTCGGCCAGCAGGGACTTGACACCCGGATAGAGCTTGATCGGACGAATGGCGGCGTAGATGTCGAGTTCCTTGCGAAGGCCCACGATGATCTGCGGCTGCACTTCGGTGCCATCGGCCAGGCGGACATCTGGCAATCCGATGGCGCTGAGGAAGACGGCGTCCGCACGCTTGCATTCGTCGACGACACGCTGTGGAAGAATTTCACCGGTGTCCCGGAAGTGTGTCGCTCCCACTGGGTACTCGGAGAACGAAAAGGCCAGGTCTGCGGATTCGACGGCGCGCAGGACGGCCAAGCTGGCCCGCATGACCTCGGGTCCGATACCGTCGCCAGGCAGCACCGCAATGTTGAAGCGTTTCAATGGAATGTCCTCAGGAAGTGATTGAGGGCTGCCGCTGCGTTTGCATCGCAGGCAGCGGTGGCAGCCGGTAGATGCGCTGGGCGTTGCCTGCAAAAAGCGCACGCTGGTGCTCAGGTGCGAAGTCCGCCACGATGCTCAGGTAGGCGCGCCACAGGCGCCCATACGAGCTCATCATTCCATCGACCGGGAAGTTGCTCGCAAACATGCAACGGTGCTCACCGAAGATGTCGACGGCATCGCGCACGATCGGCCGCAAAGAATCAATCGTCCATTGGCGGTCAAACATGCCCAGGCCGGAAATCTTCAGGGCAACGTTCGCGTGGAGCGCCAGCCCGCGCAAGCCGTTGCGCCACCCATGCAGGGCGCTTGGAGTCTGTTCGCGTGGTTGCCCGGTGTGGCAAAGAATGAATTGGGTGGCTGGAAAAGCCTGGACAAGGCGCGCCGCGCCCGCCATTTGCTCTGGGTAGACCTGCATCTCGAACGACAAGCCGTGGTGCTTCAGCAACTGGAAGTTGCGCTGCCATACCGGGTCTTCGAACAGGGAGGGTTGACGGTTGGCTGAGTCGATCCGGGTTTCATGCAGCATCTGGCGAATACCGCGCAGATTCGCGCAGCGGCCATGCGCGGCCAGCACCTCGCCGACGTCGGCTCGGCCCAGGTCGCAGTACGCAACGATGCCGTGCGGAAATCCACCACTTCCGGTCGAGTCAGCGATGGATCGCAGCCACCGTGTTTCTTTCGCTGGATCGGACGGATCGGCCACTGCCTCCACGTGAACAGACTGCACGAGATTGACGTCGGCAGCGTCGCGGCGGAAGTCTTCAAGCAGGTAGTTCTTCCGGATCGCCGCATAGTCGCCGCAGACCCGCTGTGTGACGCGATCAGTCAGCCACGGGTAGTGGTTGGCCTGCAGGTCCCACAGGTGATGATGGCAGTCCACCACCGGCAGGGATGCAGGCCAGGCGGAGAGCTCGGCGTCGTGGGAAATCCTGGTCACGGTGTTGGCGCATCCGCGTGCAGCAGGCCCACGGCCTTGAGTTCGTGCCAGAAAGCGCTGGGGATGGACTCGCGCATCAAGCTGAGGTTTGACTGCACCTGCTGTGCGGACTCCGGGCCGGGTATGACGGCCACCACAGCGGGGTGCCCCAGCGGAAACTGCAACGCCGCCGCCGAAATCGATACCTGGTGACGCGTGCAGACCTCCCGCACCCGGCGCAGCTTTTGCATCGTGTCCGATTCCGCCCGGCGGTAGCCATACCATGCATCGCTGCCGGATCCGGGGGCCAGCAGTCCGGAGCAGAACGGTGCGCCAATCACAACGGACACGCCGTAGTCGCTGCACATGGGCAGCTCCCGTTCGAGCCCCTGCTGATCCATCAGGGTATAGGGCATGGCAAGCAGAACGAAGTCGACGTCGAAGCGACCGAGGAAACGCGGAATCATTCCAATCTGGTTGATGCCGACGCCGATGGCCCGGATGGCACCTGAAGATTTGAGTTCGGCCAGTGCAGCGTAGCCGCCTGCCTTGTCCAACTCGCCAAGGCGACGGTTGACTTCCAGTTCCGTGGTGTGGAACTTGAAATCGAGATCATGAATAACCAGTGCGTCGATACGGTCGACATGAAGCCGGCGCAGGCTGTCCTCATGGGAACGCAGGATGCCCTCACGGGTGTAGTCGAAGCGCAGGTCGTTTGGTGCGCCTCCAGGCCAACGTGCGGCGTACGGGGGGTGCTGGACGTCCTCGCACGGAACCAGAATGCGGCCGACTTTGGTGCTCAGCACCAGCCCGTTGCGGTCGATCGTGCGCAGTCCGTGCCCAAGGTGCAATTCCGCCTGGCCCACGCCATACCAGGGGGCCGTGTCGAAATAGTTGATGCCGGCATGTGCGGCGGCGGCAATCGCAGCATCAGCCTGGGCTTCGGACACCCGCTTGCGAGCGCCGCCCAGCGGCCCCGTGCCCAGCCCGAGCTGCGTGACGCGAAGGCTGGAACGACCAAGCGTGCGCAGGCCAAGCGGATTCACGGCGCGGCTCACTGATGAACCAGGCTTGGCAGCCCGGTCGAAGCAGCTGGGAACACGATCACCACGGTCAGCAAGAGCACCAGCGGGTTGGTGGACAAACCCAGCAGGAGTTTTCTGGCCATCATGGGAAAAAGGAGTTGGGGTGTTCGACTGGTGTGTTTCAGGCCGGCGCGTGCCGCTGGCCCCGGGCTCGCGCCAGCCAGCCCAGGCCGGCTTCGGTGGTGGAGGCGGGCTTGTATTCGCAGCCGACCCAGCCGCCATAGCCCAGCCGGTCGAGGTGACCGAACAGCCAGGCATAGTTGATTTCGCCGGTGCCGGGTTCATTGCGCCCCGGGTTGTCAGCAACCTGCACATGGCCGATGCGACCGAGGTGCCGCTCGAGGGTGCCGCCCAGTTCGCCTTCCATGCGCTGCGCGTGGTAAACGTCGAACTGCAGCAAGGCATTGTCCGCAGCCACTTCATCCAACAGACGCAAGGCCTGGTCCGTGCGGCAGACGTGGAAGCCCGGGATATCGAAGGTGTTGATCGGCTCGACCAGCAGCCGCAGGCCGGCTGCCTTCAACTCGCCGGCGGCATAGCGCAGGTTGTTCACCAAGGTCCGATGCACCTGCTGCGCCGGCACCCCTGCAGGTGTTTTGCCGGCCAGGCAGTTGAGTTGCGACACGCCCAGACCGGTGGCATATCGGATCGCCTCGGCCACACCAGCGCGGAACTCTTCAGTGCGGTCCGGCAGGCAGGCGATGCCGCGCTCACCTGCATCCCACTGGCCCGCCGGCAAGTTGTGCAGCACCAACTTCAGCCCGTTGGCGTCCAGGCGCGAGCGGATCTCGTCGACCGGGAAGGCATACGGGAACAGGAACTCCACGGCCTCGAAGCCGGCCCGGGCAGCGGCTTCAAAGCGCTCCAGAAAGGGCAACTCGGGGAACAGCATCGTCAGGTTGGCTGCGAATTTGGGCATGGGTCTCTCTTCAAGTCGGGGTGGCACGCGCAGCGTTGCGGGTCAGGGCTCCCGCAGCATCCTGGCCAGGCGCTATCAGTCGATGAACCCGAAGCGGCGCGGCAGGTAGAGCACGATGTCCGGAAAGATGATGCACAGCACCAGCCCCAGCAGTTGCACCAGCACGAATGGCGTGATGCCCTTGTAGATGTCCAGCATGGTCACGCCTGGCGGCACCGAGCCCTTCATGTAGAAAAGCGCGAAGCCGAACGGCGGCGTGAGGAAGGCGGTCTGCATGTTCACCGCCATCAGGATGGCGAACCACGCCAGGATCACCTGCTGCCCCTGCACCGCCGTGCCGAAGTCGAGCTTGCCGATGATGGGCGCAAAGATCGGCAGCACGATCAGGCAGATCTCGATCCAGTCGAAGAAGAAGCCCATGATGAAGACCAGCACCATCACGAAGCCCATCACCTCCCAGCCGGTGACGATGCCGGCGGCCTTGAGGATCTCGAGCACCACGTCGTCGCCGCCGAGCGCGCGGAACACGTAGGAGAAGAGCGTCGCGCCGAAGAAGATGAAGAACACCATCGCGTTGGTGAGCGCCGAATTGGTCATCACCTCGCGCAGCACCGCCATGCTCAGGCGCTTCTTGGCTGCGGCCAGCACGATGGCGCCCAACGAGCCCACACCCGAAGCCTCGGTGGGTGTGGCCCAGCCGAGGAAGATGCTGCCGAGCACCAGGCCGATGAGCGCAGCCGGCGGCAGGAAACTGCGCAGCACCATGCGCGTGGTGAGCACTTCACCACCGTCGGCGACAGACCGCATGCGTGGCGCGAGGTGGGGCCAGAAGAAGCACACCACCCCGATGAAGACGATGTACAGGGCGCTCATCACCAGCCCGGGCAAGGCAGCCCCGGCGAAGAGCGTGCCCACGGGCACGCCCACCAGGTCGCCCATGACCACGAGCATGATCGACGGCGGGATCAGGATGCCCAGCGTGCCCGCGCTGGCAATCGTGCCCACCGACAGCGATTTGTCGTAGCCGCGGGCGAGCATCACCGGCAACGCGATCAGCGTGAGCATGACCACCGAAGCGCCAACGATGCCAGTGGTGGCGGCCATGATGGTGCCCAGCACGGTGACAGCGATCGCCAGACCCCCGGGCACGCGGCGCAGCATCAGTTGCAGCATGTGCAGCAAATCCTCGGCCACACCGCTCTTCTCGAGCATGGTGCCCATGAAGACAAACATCGGTATCGCCACCAGCACCTGGTTCTGCACCACCGCGCCATAGATTCGTGGCAGCAGGTTGGCGAACTGCGCCATGTTGAAGACATCGAAGGCCATCCCGAGGGCGCCGAAGCCGATGCCCACAGCCCCCAGCAGGAAGGCCACCGGGAAGCCCAGGAACATGATGAAGACGAGCGCGAAGAACATCACCACCGCGAGGTGGTCGATCAGCCAATCCATAGCGCAATCCCTTCAGGCCAAGCCGTCGTTGTGCATCTCAGCCCTTGTGCGTGGCAAAGGGCGTGTAGGCCTGCGCAGCCTGCTCCGCGGTACCGAACAGCGCCACCGTGCAGCGCGCCAGCACGGCCAGCACGGCGGCGGTTACCGTGAAAAAGGCCAGGTACAGGAAGCCTTTGATCACCCAGCGAAATGGCAGGCCGGTGGGTGCGTCGGACGATTCGCCTTGGCGCCACGAGACGAGCCAGAACTCCTGCGCGTACGGCAAGGCCACCACCACGTAAGGGAGTGCAAAAAAGATGAGGCACCAGAACTCCAGCCACAGCTTGGCGCGCGGACTCAGGCCGCCGACGAAGACGTCGATGCGTACATGCGCGTTGCGGATGTAGGCGTAGCCAAGCCAGGTGCAGAGCAGCACCCCGTGCAGGTGCCACTCCAGTTCCTGCAGGCGCGTGGAGCCCATGCCGGGAAACTGGAAGCCGAACTTGCGCGTCACCACGTCCAGCGTGATGACGGCAATGCAGGCAATGAAGGCCCAGGCGCCCGCGTCGGCGATACGCTTGAGAAGCCGCTCAACGGCGTCTGCGAACTTGAGAAAGAACTGCATGCGTAGGCGATGTCGAGTGGTCTGGGCGGGCTAGATCCGAGGGCTACTTCAAATGCCCCAGGTCCTTCCAGATCGCGTAGTCCTTGCGGAACCCGCTGTAGCTGTCCCACGCCTTCTTGAACTCGGGGCTCTTGGCCGACTGCTCAGCGGCCACCTCGACCCAGGCCTTCTCATAAGCGTCCAGGAAGTTCTTCGGCCACTTCTTGAGCGCCACACCCTTGGACTGGATTTCCTTCAGGGCCGCGAACTGCACCGCCTCGCCCTCGGCGAACATCTGCAAGGTGTTGGCATCGCAGACGGCCTGGATGATCGACTTCTGCGTGGGGCTGAACTCAGCCCACTTGGCCTTGCTGATGATGAGTTCGTTGATCGTTGCCTGCTGATGCCAACCGGGGAAGTAGTAGAACTTGGCCACCTGGTGAAAACCAAGCGTCAGGTCGGCCACCGGCATCGAGAACTCGGTGGCATCGATGGTGCCCAGTTGAAGCGCCTGGAAGATCTCCCCGGCCTGCAGCAACTGCGTGCTGACGCCCATCTTCTGCATCACGTTGGCGCCCAGGCCGAAGAAACGCATCTTCAGGCCCTTCAGGTCATCCAGGGTCTTGATCTCCTTGCGGAACCAGCCCGAGGCTTCCGGCGCGATGATGCCGCAGGGGATGACCTCGACGTTGTACTTGGCATGCAGCTCCTTCATCAGCTTCTCGCCGCCGCCGTGTTTCATCCACGCCAGGTACTCACCCACGTCGGGGCCGAACGGCACCGAGGCGTACATCGCGAAGGCAATGTCCTTGCCGGTCCAGAAGCCCGAGACCGTGAAGGCCATGTCCAGCGAGCCGTTGCCCACGGCGTCGAGGTACTGGTTGGCCGGCACCAGCGCGCCAGGCTCGAAGCCTTTGACATCGATGCTGCCGCCACTGACCGCGCGCAGCGTCTCCACCAGGCGCGCCTGTGCGGGGCCCAGCAGCCCGGTCGAGCTCGGGAAGGCCCAGCCCATCTGCGCGCGCACCTTCTTGTCCTGCGCCTGCGCGGGCGCCATCCATGCCGACATCGCCACCGTGGCGGCCAGCGTGCACATCAGAAATCGTTTCATGGTGTCTCCGTTTTGATGAACGGCGCGCTATGGCGCCCTGCTATTGCAGACCGGACATGACGTGCTCCGGCCGCGGGGTTGCAGCGTTGCGAAAGGTGATTCAGTTCGGCTCAAGTCCCGGCTGTTTCACGGCATTGCGAAAGACCTCGAACCCTTACTTGACTTGCTGTTGGTAGGCTGCCGGGTTGTTGCCCACGACCATCGCGCCGGCGGACACAACGCGCTGCTTCACGCCCGCGTGCGACAGCGCGGCTTCAACCGCTGCGTTCAGCTTGTCGACCACCACGCCCACCTGTCCTGTCACCACGGTCGTGCCGCCGGGCGCAAAGGGCACCACCAGACGCACCGGTTGTTTGGCGGAGAAGGTCTGTGCCACGGCCATGCCGGGCCACATCGCCACCAGCAAAAGCATCGCCTCCCGGCCAGAACTCATCAAAGTCATCACGCGCTTTCTCGTTCGTAGATGTCGAGCCCGACGTGCCCGCCGCCAAGGCGGGCTGGCCACTGGTGAGCGATGTTCGGTGAATTCGTCGATGCTGCGGAAGCCCAGATTTTGGAATCTTGGTTATGCTGATTAGGAATGACACAGAGTGGGCACGGCGCGGTTTACTGCGCGCGAAACGGAGTCCTATGAACACGTCCAGCTTTCAGGCAATGAAGCTTTTCGTCCGCGTGGTGGACCTGAACTCGTTCAGCAAGGCCGCTGCCGACATGGGAATCGGGCAGCCTTCGGCAACCAAGCTGGTGGCCCAGTTGGAGAAGCGCCTGGGTGCGCGTCTGCTGTTCCGCAGCACACATGGTGTGAAGCCCACTGAGGTGGGTGCCGTCTACTATGAGAAGTGCAAGCAGATTGCCCACCACCTAGAGGAAGCCGAGACGGTGGCCGCGCTGATGCAGTCACAGGTCCAGGGTGCCATCCGCATCAGCACGACCATGGACTTCGGCCGCCGTGTGCTTGCGCCCTTGGTGTCGCGCTTTCTGCAATCCAACCCCAAGGTGCAAATCGAGCTGCTGTTCGACGACGCCATCGTGAACGTCGTCGAGCAAGGTGTCGATGTGGCCATTCGCATGGGGCGTCTCATCAACTCCACATTGGGATCGCGCTACCTGGGTCGCAACCCCTGGTCGGTGGTGGCTGCTCCCGAGTACATCGCACGCCGCGGCGAACCCAAGACGCCGATCGATCTGGCGGCACACGATGCGCTGATCATCAGTACCGTGCAGAACGATTCGCGCTGGCACTTTCAGGGCGCCAACGGGGAGGAGCTGACGGTGCAAGTGCGCGGCCCGCTGCGCTGCAACAACAAGTCCGCGCTCGCAACCGCTGCCTGCGCCGGCCTGGGCGTGGCCGCGCTACCCACCTACGTGGTGAACCAGGCGGTCGAGTCTGGCGCACTGGTCACCTTGCTCTCTGGATGGACGCTGCCCAGGCAGGAGATTCATGCCGTGTTTCCCTCGCCTCGCTTGGTACCGGCGAAGGTGCTCGGGTTCGTGGAGTGGTTGCAGGCGCAGATGGGCGACCAGTGGTGGACCACCCGGCTTGATTGAGTCGGAGGCATTCCACTGGACCCGAGTGCGTCATCCTCTGATGGTAGGCCTACGACGATTCGAAACGCGACGACGACCCGAAGGGCCGCGAGCAGCGCTTCCCGGCCGAGGAGGCCGAAGTCGAGGGCGTGCTTGACGCGCCGTGCCCGGACTGCCACGACACGCGGCTGAACCCGGCCTCGCGCCAGGTCAGTTTCGATGGCCGGGCCATCAGCGGAGTCGCGGGTGGGTCGGTGGGCCAGGCGCACGCCTGGGGGGGGAGGGGCTGACGCGCGAGGGCCACCCATTGCCGCGTTGAATTGATCGTCGCAAAGCCGCCCCCCGTGCCGCGGGGCGCCAGACCCGGTGCTGCAGCGATACCTCGGCCCGAGATGACGGTCTCGATCGGCGAGACACCCAACGCCTGGCCTGTGCCCGCGTGATCGACGGATTCGGCAAAGCCCTTCACCTTGGCGCTGCCGCGGAGCGCCGCATCGTCACGGCACAAGCTTGCGACTCGATGTGCACGCGTGCAATCTGGCTACGGGTTTACCTTGCTGGCCTCCGCGTTCGCGTACGCTACCGTATGCGTTAATGAACTCGCCTGGCACTTCGATTGGTTGTGTCGCAGCCCGCAGCGATGGTGGACTGCCACTGCACCTACATCCCGTGGCTGTCGACTTGGTTTCCGCGTTTTCTGCAGTCTTTGTAGGGCGCTGCGCCCCGCAGTGGGCAACGCCATGTCTTTGATCTTTGCCCCCAACACTCACTGGAGGTTCGACCGATGCATGCACTGCTCACCCGTCGCCGCATGGCGTCTTTCACCGTCCTAGCGGTTGCCGCGACGCCACTTTGGGCTCAAGCGACTGGCTACCCCAACAAGCCGCTGAAGATCGTCGTGCCCTCACCCCCCGGCGGCAGCACCGACCAGCTCGCACGCCTGGTCGGCCAGCGGCTGCAGGAAGCCTGGGGCCAGAGTGTCGTCATCGAAAACAAGCCAGGCGCCGGTCTGCGCTTGGGCGCGGACTTCGTCGCCAAGTCGCCGCCTGACGGCTACACCTTTTTGATGGGCGCGGTGCACCACTCGATTGCGCAGGCGGTCTACACCAAGCGCAGCTACGACTTTCAGCGTGACCTCGCTCCCATCACCGTCGTCGCCGTCGTACCCAACGTCGTCATCGTGCCGTCCAGCCTGCCGGTGAAGAGCGTGGCCGAGTTGATCGCACTGGCGAAGGCGCAGCCGGGCAAGCTGTCTTACGGCAGCACGGGCCAGGGAACAGCGCACCACCTGATCGGCGAACAGTTTGCCGACATGGCCGGCGTGCAACTGCTGCATGTGCCCTACAAGGGCAGTGCGCCCGCATTGGTGGACCTGATCGGCGGGCAGATCCACATCATGTTCGACACCGTGGCGTCATGCCTGCCGCACATCAAGTCGGGCAAGCTGCGCGCACTGGCGGTCACCACCGGCAAGCGCTCATCGGCCCTGCCCGATGTACCGACGCTGGACGAGGCCGGCCTCAAGGGTTTCGACGTGTCATCTTGGTTCGGCTTGATGGCGCCGGCCGGCACGCCGCCCGACATCATCCAGAAAACCTATGCCGAAGTGGTCAAGATGCTGGGCACACCTGAGGCGCGCCAGCAGCTCGAACAAATGGGTGCCGAAGCCGTGGGCAACACACCCGATCAGCTGCGGCAGCAGATTGCAGGCGAGATCACCCGCTTTGCGGCTTTGGCCAAGAAGGCGAACCTGCAGCTCGATTGACCCACAGCCGCAGCAGGAGTCCAGCACCGCGTTAGCCCTGATCGTCGAATTCCGATTCAAAGCTGCGCACGTCGACGCCTTCGACGCCGCCATCCGTCGCAACCCCCGGAGTTCGGTCGACGATGAGCCTGGCTGTCGGCAGTTCGACGTCTGCCGCGACCCGGACGATGCGGCGCAGTTCTTTCTGTACGAGCTGTACGACGACGAGGTCGCTGTCCAGGCGCACCTGCAATCGCCCCATTTCCTGCAGATGAACGCGGCCACCGCTCCCTGGGTCGACGCAAATGAGGTGCGCAAGCTTCTGCGAACGCAGCCGTGATCTGCGTCACCGCAAGCACGCGACATCGGCGGACTGCGACATGACCTTGAAACTGGGATGCATCGCCGACGACTTCACCGGCGGTGCCACGGGGTATCAGGCTCTTCCATGGCCCTGCCGGGAAAATCAGCAAGCCGGGAAGCAGCCGGCGGTCAGTGATGGCAGATGGCCGTTATGCAAGTCTTGCCATAGCACATGAGTTGCCGAAGCGCCTCATCCACTGCCGGCCCTTGCCTGCTGTCAATGCGCCTGCTTCCCGTCGGTGCCGGTGCGCAGACTCTGCATGGGCTGCTGCACCACCGACAGCGGCGGTGTGGCCTGGGCCCTGCTGTGGCTGCTCAGCCTCGGCTTTTTTGCGTTTCGCGTCTACGAAGCAGCCGATCGTGACCTCCAGCAGCCGGCCCCCGCCGTGGTTCAAGGGCGGCCGCTTCCTGGCGAGTCGGCATGAAGCGGCGCCGGCCGCCGCAACGGACGCGGCCATCAGGCTGACGCCGGCGCTGCACGCCGATGCCACCACCTGGCCCTCAGGCGCGATACTTGATACGCGTTGTGATCAACCAGCGAGTGAAGCCCGAGATGATCAGTGACAGAGTCCAGCGGCGCCTGGTCGCCATCCTTGCCGCAGATATTGCAGGCTACTCTCGGCTGATGGGCGAAGACGATGTCGCCACCGTGCTGGCACTCAAGGGCCACCAGGCCGTCGTGCTGCCCACAGTTGCGGAGTTCGGTGGCCGCATCATCGACACGGCCGGCGACGGCATCCTGGCCGAATACGCCAGCGCCGTGGCCGCCGTCGAGTGCGCGTGCCGCATCCAGCAACTGATGGCGGCGCGCAACGTTGGGGTGAACGAGGCGCGGCGCATGCGGTTCCGCATCGGCATCAACCTGGGCGAGGTCATCTACGACGAGCAGCGCATCTACGGCGACGGCATCAACATTGCAGCGCGGTTGGAAAACCTCACCGAGCCAGGCGGCATCTGTGTCTCGGGCAAAGTGAAGGACGAAGTCGAGGGCAAGCTGGCCCTGCGTTTCGTGGACCTGGGTGCCCAGGTGCTGAAGAACATCGCCAGGCCGGTGCCGGTCCATGCCCTGGTGGCGGCCGACGGCGCGCCGGGCCACATCACCTTGCCCACGGCAGCCCCAGCCACGGATCGGCCGCGGCTGCAGCCCCTCGGTGCCGAAGCCGGCCAGCGTCTGCTGCTTGCCGTGCTGCCGTTCAAGAACGCCACGGGCGACGCCGACATCGAATACCTCAGTGATGGCATCACCGAGAGCCTGATCAACCGGCTCTCTGGCGTCGACGTGCTGCGTGTCATCTCGCGCACCTCGGCGTTCGCTTTCAAGGGCAAGAAGATGTCCACGATGCAGATCGGCCGCAAACTGGGCGTCGATGCCCTGGTCGTCGGAACCCTGGGTCAACGCGGAAAGAACCTGGCCATCACCGCCGAACTGCTGAGCATGCGCGACGACACGCAGTTGTGGGGCGACCGTTACAGCCGGCCGGCGGACGACATGATGGAGGTCGAAGCCGACATCGCGACCACCATCGCCGAGGCGCTGAGCCGCCGCCTGACCGGCGCGGACAAGCACAAGCTCCAGCGTGCGGCGACCTCTGACCCCGAGGCCTACCGGCTTTACCTCAAGGGGCGCACTTTCCTGATCGGCAACCAGAAGGAGATGGACAAGAGCATCGACTGCATGCAGCAGGCCGTGGCCCGGGCGCCCGACTTCGCCATGGCGCATGCCGGCCTGGCCGAGGCCTACACGCAGCAGGCCTACCTGCGCGGGGTCGGTCGCGCAGACGTGCTGGGCAAGGCCCAGGCGTCAGTCGCCCGCGCGCTCGAATTGGACGGCGACTTGGCCGAGGCCCATGCGGCACTCGGCGGCATCCGCTTCTTCTTCGAGTGGGACTGGGCAGGTGCCGAGATCGCGTTTCGGCGCGCGCTGCAACTCAACCCGGGCAGCCGGGCTGCGCTCTCTGGCTACGGGGGCTTCCTGTGCATGACAGGACGCATCGACGAGGGTGTGGCGCACCTGAACGAGGCCGCGCGGCTGGACCCATTGTGGATCGGTCCCGTGCACGATCTGGGCATCGCTGCCTTGTCGCAAGGCGACTTCGCGCTCGCAGCCCAGCGCTTTCGCCAGGCCATCGACTTCGACCCCAACTGGACCTGGGGCTACATCAAGCTCGCGCGCGCTCTGGCCTTGCAGAAAAAGTGCCGGGAGGCCCTGGAACAGGCCGAGGTCGGCGAGAGCCGCATCGCCGGAGGCGTAGCGCCACTGTGTTGGTCCTGGTTGGGCTTCGTCTACGCCACCTGTGGCGACACGGCGCGCGCGCGCCAGAAGCTCGAGATGCTTCATGCGCTGCAGCAGAAGCAGTACGTCGACCCGGTGACCTTCGCCGCGATCCATGGCGCCCTGGGTGAACTGGACGAGGCACTCGACTGGTACGAAAGGGGCTACCAGGACCGAACTCCGAACATGGTCTACTCGGCTCTGCTTCCCGGATTCAGCCCCGAACTGGTCGGCAATGCGCGCTACCAGGCCATCGTTGACCGCATGGGCTTTCCGAAGCCGGACCGGTAAGGCTGCGCGGCTGGCTGCACCGCAGGGCGAGCGCAACCCCGTCTAGGAGTCTGCGCGGCAGAACCGGGTAGTTCCTGATGTCGATGGGTGCGGTGCGTGCGTTGATGAGGCATGCCCACGAGCTAACGCCCCCACGAACCGGATCAGGTGATGCTGCTGCCGGCGGCGCCGCAAGACTGGCTGCTTGCTGGTCACCTGGCCTACTTCATCCACGACACGGTTGACGCGCTGGACCTCAAGGCGTTCCATGCGCGCTACGAGGGCGGCGGCTCGCGCAACCAGCCGTTTCACCCAGCGATGATGGTCAAGGTGCTGGTCTATGCGTATGCCACGGGCGTGTTCAGCTCGCGCAAGATCGAGCGCCGGCTGCACGAGGACCTGGCGTTTCGGATGCTGGCGGCGGGCAACTTCCCGCGCCACCGCACGATCTGCGACTTCCGGGCGTTCCACCTCAAGGAGCTGTCGGATCTGTTCGTGCAGGTGGTCAGGCTGGCCCGTGAGATGGGACTGGTCAAGCTGGGCACGGTGGCCATCGACGGCACCAAGGTGAAGGCCAACGCCAGCCGCCACAAGGCGATGAGCTACGAGCGCATGAAGCAGGCCGAGGTCGAGCTCAAGGCGCAGATCGACGCGCTGCTGGAGCGCGCCAAGGCCACCGACGAGGCTGAGGTGGGCGAGCCGGAACTGGACCTGCCCTCGGAGATCGAGCGGCGCGAGGCGCGCCTGGCGGCCATCCGCGAGGCCCGCGAACGCCTGGAGCAACGCCAGCGCGAGGCCGACCTGGAGCGCGGTCGCAGCGACGACGACGACCGCCGCCCGCGTGGACCGGACGGCCAGCCTCGTGGCGGGCGCTACAAGCGCGAGCTCGGCGTGCCCGAGGCCAAGGCGCAGGAGAACCTCACCGACCCGGACAGCCGCATCATGAAGCGCGCTGGCGGCGGCTTCGACCCCAGCTACAACGGGCAGACGGCCGTGGACGAGGCTGCGCACATCATCGTGGCGGCCGAGCTGGACAACACCGCACCGGACGCGAACTGGCTGCTGCCAATGATCCAGGCGGTGAGGAACAACCTGGGCGAGTTGCCAGAACTGGGGCTGGCCGACGCGGGTTACCGCAGCGAAGAGAACCTGAAGAACGCGCCCATCGAGCTGGTGGTGGCACTTGGCCGGGAAGGCAAGGCGTACGCCGAGATCAATGCCCAGCAGTACCCGCATACCGCGGCGATGGCCGCCAAGCTGAAGACCGAACAAGGCAAGACGGCCTATCGCAAGCGCAAGTGGATTGCCGAGCCGCCCAACGGCTGGATCAAGAACGTGCTGGGGTTCAGGCAGTTCAGCATGCGAGGGCTGCACCGGGTGCAGGCTGAGTGGAAGCTTGTGTGCATGGCGCTGAACCTGCGAAGAATGGCCGTGCTGGGCGGGTAAAGGACCCGTGGCAGAGGCCGCAGATCCTGCATCACAGCCCAGCACAGGCCGCACCAGAACCGCACTATGCCGTCAGTGGCCTCACGAACGGCCACCAGACTCGCCGCGGTCAGCCCGACGCCTCGGTCTGACCGACTCACGCGTTTGCAGAACTTCTGCCGCGCAGACTCCTAGACGCCGACTTCAGACAGCAGCCACCCGCGCTGACCAGCGCTGAACGGCTGTTTGCGAAAGGGGGCGAGCTCGCCATCTCGATCCTTTGCCGACCTTCGAGACGCTGAAATCGTGGCGTCCGAGCTGTCCCCTTGTCGGACTTGTATGCACGCCCTCAAAAGCCCCGTCATTCGACAGCCGCAGTCTCTTTCTCTGTGTGCCTGTCGGGCTCGGTGGTGCGGAGGATTTCGTTCAGAACGGAAGTGGCGTAGGCCCCGGCGGACAAAGAGAACGTGAGCACCAGTTGATTGGCTTGCGGCCATTCCCATGACATGTCCGCCGGCCTGGCCACCAGGGCGCGGCGATCCTGATCCAGACCGGCGTGTTCCATGCCGTCGCACAAGGTGGCGTGACGTTCAGCCACTGCGTTTTCCACGGCCTGCGCTTGATCGGAGGCCGTCACGCGGCCCCGTCCCCAGAGCGGTCCGGTGGGCCGGCCCGCCTCGTCCATCACCTCACCGGGCAGGGTCTTGCCCCAGAGTCCCTGCTGAATTCGCTGCGCCAGCACTTCATTGAAGACGAAGGAGCGCACCGCCGACAGGTAGATGCCCTTCTTCTTCGGGTTGCGCACGCGGATTTCGCGCGCCAGCATGGCCCGGCCCTGCTCGACGTTGCCGCCCTCAAAGCCGAAACGCTGAGCGCCGAAGTAGTTGGGCACGCCCTGTGACGCAACGGCCTTGAGATTGGCCTCAATGGCGTCGCGGTCGCCGGTCACGTCACGCAGCACGATGCGGAATCGGTTGCCCTGCAGATCACCGGGGCGCAGCTTCTTCACGTGGCGGCTCTGACACAGTACCTTGAATTCCGGGTGCTGAAGCTGGGTCAGGTCGGTCGTCTCGCCTTTCATCTTGCCGTTTGGCAGATAGATGCTGAACCACTGACGGGTGATGGCGTAGCGGTCCTTGAGGCCGGCATAGCCCACGTCCCTTTCCTGCACGCTGGCGGCTTCGGCCAGCTGCTGGGCGACGAAGGCGGTGTTGGCACCGTTCTTTTCGATGTCCAGCCAGATGTGTTCGCCCCCACCGGAGGGCAGCTGCAGCGGGAGTTCGGTCACCATGAAATCCTCGTTGAGGAGTTTCAGCGTGGCGCTGGCGCCGCTGGCCGGGTAAGCGGTGGGCCACTGCGGCAATGTCTTGTAGGGAGCGTCGGTCATGAGCGGTCTGACGGCACAAATTGTAGGTGCCGCCCACGCTCCTAGTCTGCAGCCTGCGCCCAGACGATTGGGCTGCGCAGCGCACCCCACAGGAGCTGAAGGTTGGTGCGAAGACCGCCCGCCTGTTCTTCTGCAAAGACCAGCAACCCGTCCAAAGCGGCGCGATCCAGGTACTGGCCGTTGAAGAACAGGCCCGCAATCTTTCCGGTGCTGCGGATATCGGTGAGCGGATTGGCATCCAGCAGGACCATGTCGGCAACCTTGCCCGACTCGATGGAGCCGAATGCTTGAGCCTTGCCGCTGAACCGCGCGGCGTCGATGGTCGCACTTCGCAATGCGTCCGCCGGGGTCAGACCGGCGCGCACAAGCTCGGCAAGTTCGTCGTGAATGGCAAACCCGGGGAAAACGTAAGTGTCGCCAGAGTCGGTTCCAGCCACTATCCGAACCCCTGCACGGTGGGCCTGACGCACGTTGTCCATCGCCAGGCGATACAACTCCGCGTGCACGTCGCGACCCGGTGCCTGCCTGGCATCCGCCACCGCGCGATCGGCATCCGCTTGCCAAAGGCCTGCCCAAAAGATGAACGGGATGTAGCGCCGGCGCGGGTCTTCGCGGAACTCTCGGTTGCCGGCGAGCGCGCTCATGCGCAGCACCTGCAGGGTCGGTGTCCACCAGGTGTCGGATGCGGCCATGGCAGCCATGAGTTCGGCACAGCGCACGGGGTCATGCTCGTCGATGAACCGAGCGCGCATGTTGATGGTGTAAGCGGCCACGGGGTCCGGCAACGCACGGAAACCAGCGGCACCCCGATAACAATCGAACAGGAAGATTCGCGGATGTTCGACGCTGTGTTGCCCTGCGGCGAGCACCTGTTCGAGCGGAACACGCACCGGAACATGGCCCGCAAACAAGAGCCCTTGCTTCGAAGCTTGCGCGGCGAGTGCGTCGTAGGCCGCCGCGGAGACATTGGTGTAGGTCTTCAGGAAATCGACGCCAGCGGCGGCTTGATGCGCGACAAGCGCTTGGGCTTCGTCCGCGTTTCGCGCCTTGAAGAAGGCAGGTGCAGCAGCGGGCACCCCTTGTTCACCGTTGATGGCGTAACTGCTGCGCATGATGTACCGCGGCGCGAGGTGACTGTGATCGCGCAGCCCCGCTCGCCAGCGTTCAATGTCTTCGCCACACGCGACAAAACTGTCGGCAAGGGCCGGGCATGCCCACATTTCGCGCACGCCGGTGATGCCGTTGGCGATGGACAGGGGATGGGTGTACTGCGGTGAAATTTTCAGCGAATGAACGTGCATGTCCCACAGGCCCGGGATCAGGAACTTCCCGGTGCCGTCCACCACGACGAGGCCGCCTTGCCCGTTTCCGGGGAGACTCGCGCCGATCGAATCAATGCGACCGTTGCGGACAACGACATCACGAGCAGGAACTGTCTGGCCATTCACCACGTCGACGATCGCGACGTTCCTGACGAGGAATTCGCCGGTGATGCCGGGGCGCGGCATCTCGGGCAAGGGCCAGTTCAGCAATGCCACCAGCACGAGGGCCAGCGCGAGGGTCAGGCCGGTGACGATTGCAAGCAGTTTCCTGCTCAAGCCCGGCGATGCGAAGAACCCACGGCGTTGGTGACCCGTTTTCATCGGTGCAAAGTCAGGCCAGTGGGGTTTGTGTGGGGACTGACAACAGCCAAGGGGAAAGTGGAGGGTGGGTCGAGCCAACTCACGTAGGCAGACATGAGGCATCGCATGCTGAGACCAGGATGTGAAGTTCAAGTGAAGGAGAGCAATCGCAACGCATCGTGGTCGTCAGGCCCAAAGAAATCGTGCGGCGATTCTGGCGAGCGCTGGGTTGAGTCGCCATCAGACGGCCCCCACTGCCTCCTGATGGCCGGCTGCGGTCATCGAATGCACCAGCAAGAACGCCGGAATCTCGATCTCATCCATGCCATTGCTGGCCAACGCATCCACCTTCGCCGCCGCATGCGTGCGGTTGGTGCGCCACACGCTGGGTGTGTTCAGCCCTTCGTAAGTGTGCTGCGGCTGCTGCACCTGCGACACCTGGCCGCCGTTGCCGGTGTGCATGGTGGTCGGTGTCGGGCTGGCCGCGCCGGGCTGCGCCACCTGGTTCAGCACCGGGATGTTGTCGGTGCCGGTGCGCAGGTTCTGCATC